>NZ_JAQQKX010000003.1 GCF_028550415.1 Asticcacaulis aquaticus | reverse complement strand
ACGCCGTCTGAGACCGCTTCACAAGCCGCCAAAGTCGTACGGTTGTAAAACCCTCACTTCTGCCCAGCTTTGCCGGGCCACAGACGCTTACATCCTTCCCCGTTTACGGGGAAGGTGGCAGGGCAGCCGTCAGGCTGAACTGACGGAAGGGGTAAACCGTCGCGCCCCCTAACACTGTCAGATTTATTTGAAGCACCGCTTCCACCTTCCGACGTCCAATCGCTTCGCGTTTGTCCACCACCTTCCCAATAAACGGGGAAGGATGTTAAAAATGACAAAAACACCCCCGGTTAGTGACCGGGGGTGTTTTTGTTGCCAGGCGTCGTGCCGTTAAACCTTACGGCTTTTCAGAACCGACCGGATTGACCTTAGGCAGCTTGCCCTTTTCGATACGGCCTTCGTTACGCAGCTTGCGGCCGTCGACGGCCATCTTGTCATTGCCGATGGCTTCGCCCAGTTCTTCTTCGGCGGCACCGGCAGTTTCCTTGATCGAACCCTTAAAATTGCTCATGTGTTTACTCCTGATTTGGGTGAATGTGAGCAGCCCCGTAACACCCTGAGATGCAGGCGACTGACGCCTTCATACTGACAGGAGAAACGTCAGGTTTCGCTTGGTTTGCCAAGGGTTTGGCGTAAGTATGCCGTCAGGATCGAACGGCCGCGAAAACCTTTATTCCGCGCTTATTTTTGCGCCCGCGCAAGGGCATGGCATCCTTAAATAGCCGCCGGTAACTTCAAATCATCACATCCACACGGATCAGCCGACACGGACAAGACGAGACACCCCCCATCCTCGTTTTGCGCAGTCCACACACAGCCCTCCGTGTCAGACATCCCCCCGCCCCGCGATCCGTGTGGATGTGACACCCCTTTCTCCCCTCCCCCGAAGCCCGATTCATTCAAATTCACGACAGGAGAGTCACCATGTTGTCCCCCGCTACCAAAGCCGCCGCCGGTGTCACCAAGGTTCTGGCCGAACATGATGTCCGTTCGGACGCCGAGCGCGCGCTGAACAAGGCCGAGGACGGTGCGCACAAGGTCATCGAAGACCTGACCCATCGCGCCAGCGAAGCCGGGGCCAAGGTGCGCACCTTTTTCGACGACGCTCAGGGTCATCTGAACACCGCCGGTGGCCGCCTGAACAAGGAAGTGCATGACAATCCGGTCCGCACGGGCCTGATTGCGCTGGGTGCCGGGGTTCTGCTCGGCATGCTGATCAAGCGTTAAGCCTGACCTACGCTTTCTGATGCGGGCGAAGTCTTAGCGGACTTCGCCCGCTGTCGTTTCAAACGGGGCAATATGATGTCGCTTGTCGCTCAGGTCGTCGATCTTCTTCTCACACGGCACCGGATGCATTCGGTGAAACCGCATATTCAGGCGCTTCTGGGCGCTCTGGCGGTGTTGTTTGCCCTGATCGTGTTCGCCATGGCGGCGCTGGCCCTGCTGGTCTTCACCGGCCTGTGGCTGCTGTTCAGCCTGATGGTTCATGCCGGAATGGGCAATCTGAGCGCGGGACTGTTCGTCGGTGCCGGCATCATCCTGTTGCTTTGCCTCATCGGCTGGGCGCTGGTGCGGGCGCAGAGGACGGTTCATCGCACCTTCGATACCCTGATCGGCGAAGGGACCAGCCTGCCCGGTCAGAAGACCGTCACCCGGACGCTAAGTGGTGCCGCCGGAGTCTTCAGGGCGTTTCGGCAGGGATTAAGCCACAGTAAAAAAGCTTCCTGATTTTCCTTGCGATTTTTTTACAATTCCCCCGGCACGCGGCATCGACCCATTACCGTCGCGCGGGCACTGTAATCCCACGATGGGGAAATCGTTTTACACCGCCTGAGGCTAAACGGGCGCGATCAAAAGGATATACAGATGATCACGAAAACCACCAAGCTGCTGTTCATCGCCGGTCTGGCCCTGGCCATCCCCGCGCTCAATGCCTGCAACACCATCGAAGGCGCCGGCAAGGACGTCGAAAAGACCGGTGAAGTCGTTCAGGACGCCGCCAAGGACGCCAAGAACTAAGTCTGGACTAATCCGATAATTTACAGGCCTAATGCCATAAGCGGCATTAGGCCTTACTGACATTTTCGGTGCGCGCAAAACCGCACCGGCCGAGCGGGGAACAGAAACGATGATGTGGCAGGGGTTGCTCAGGCGCAAACACTACTACTTCGTCATGTTCGCGCTGATTTCCATCGCCGTCGTCGCCTTCTCCTTCATCGTCTATAAGCATTATGAGCGCATTCAGGCGCGCAATGACGCCGCGTTATACGAGTACGAAATGATACGCCTGAGCCGGGTCGTGGTCATCGACCTGCTCGACATGGAAACGGGCGTGCATGCCTATCTGATTTCCGGCGAGCCGACGACGCTGGAGGCCTATATGGTGGCGCGCAAGATGCTGGAGCGCGACCTGAGTTCCCTGAGCGGCCTGATCCTGCGCCGGGACCCCGACTCCGCCGCAGACCTCTATATCTGGATCGATCGCATTCGGGCCTTCCGCAAGGTGCTGGACGACCAGATCGAGAATCGCACCCTGGAACGCGGTCAGGCGATACAGTTACGGACTTTCGAGAAACAGACGCGGGAAATGGCCAATATCCGCCGCCTGATCGAAACCAATACGGTCAAGCGTCTGATCAAGGTCCGTTTGCAGGCCGCCGAGGCAAAGACCGAGCGCAGCAATTTCTTCTACACCGTGGTCATCGGCAATGTCCTGCTGATCGGCATCATGCTGATGGGGACGGTGACCATCATCAATCTGGAGACCGAATTTCAGGCGCGGCTGGCGGCACAGGAAGCCAGTCAGCAGCGCTATCGCGAGGTCACCGAAGGCATCAATGACGGCCTGTTCGAGATCAATTTCCTCACCGATGAGTTCTATTGCTCCGCCGCCTACAAGGCCATGCTGGGCTACGGCCCGGACGAAATCGCCAACGAGGCTCAGGTCATGCGCAACCTGATCCATCCCGACGACCGCGCCGACGCCGATGCCGCCCTCAAGCGCTATATGGACGGCAGCGATGCGGTCTATCGCAACGTCTTCCGCATGAGGCACAAGGACGGGACCTACCGCTGGATCCTGTCGCGCGGCGTCGGCATCGGCGACGATTTCAGTTCGTTCAAGACGATGATCGGCACCCACGCCGACATCACCGAACAAAAGCAGCGCGAAGAGGAGTTGCGCCAGCTTTACGCCGATCTGGAAACCTTCACCTATATCACCTCGCACGACCTGCGGTCGCCGCTGGTCAATCTGAAAGGCTTCTCGAAGGAGTTGCAACTATCGGTCACCGACGTGACGGCGGCGCTAAAGCCCTATGAGGCGCAGTTCGATCAGGCCTCCCGCAAAATACTCGATACGGCGCTGGGCGAGGACATCCCCGAAGCGCTGGGTTTCATCGCCAAGGGCGTCGAGCGCATGGACAGCCTGACGCGGGCCATTCTCGACCTGTCGCGCATCGGCAAGCGCGTCTTCACTCTGGAAAAGGTCGACGCTCAGGCGGTGTTCGACAAGTGTATTGGCGCGCTCGGCTACGATATCACGCACAAGGGCATTACCATCGACTGCCAGCCCCTACCCGTGCTGGTCACCGATCCCATTGCGCTGGAGCAAATCTTCGGCAACCTGCTCGACAACGCCGTGAAATATCTGCGCACCGACGTTCCGGGGCGTATCGAGGTTTCGGTCCGCGAAACGTCCAATGACTTCATCTTCACCGTCGCCGATAACGGGCGCGGCATCGATGAGGTCGACAAGCCCAAGGTGTTCGAAATCTTCCGCCGCGCCCGCAACACGACCGAGGTCGGCGGGCTGGGGCTCGGCATGGCCTATGTCAAGGCGACCTTGCGGCGGCTGTCAGGCGGTATATGGTTTGAATCGGCGATCGATGACGGCACACGCTTTCACTTTCGCCTTCCGAAACGCGCCGCCATCACCGAACCGGTGACGCCGCCCGCTGACGATGTCAGGATATCCGCATGATCATCAATAGATTCGACGCCCAGTTCACCCTGATCATGATCGAGGACGACGCCGGTCACGCGAAGCTGATCCGCAAGAATCTGGAGCGCGCCGGGATCGGCAATCCGATCATCCATTTCGACGACGGACAAAAGGCTATCGACCATTTCTTCAACAATGGCCTGAGCGACGACCAGAACAAGGAACAGCATCAGAAATCGCTGGTCCTGCTCGACCTTAATTTGCCCCATATCGATGGCTATGAGATTCTGCGCCGCCTGAAAGGCGACCCGGCGACGCGGGCCATTCCGGTCATCGTCCTGACCACCACCGACAACCCGCGCGAAATCGACCGCTGCTACGAACTGGGGTGCAATGTCTATATTACCAAGCCGGTCGAGTACGACAATTTCTCCGACGCCATTCGCAAGCTGGGTCTGATGCTGGCCGTGGTGCAGGTGCCGCACGTGACGGCGAAATAGGATACCCGATGCCCAATACCCCGCTGACGACCATCCTCTATATCGAAGACGACGATGCGCTGGGCCGCCTGCTGCAAAAACGGATGCAGCGGCACGGACTGACCGTCGAGCTGGCCGAAACGGCCGAGGCCGGGCTGAAGATGCTCGAAGAGGCGCCCTTCGACCTGATCCTGCTCGACTACAACCTGCCGGGCATGAACGGTCTTGAGATGCTGCGCGAGATGAAAACGCGCGAGGACACGACACCGGTGATCATCCTTACCGCCGGTGGGGATGAGCGCATCGCCATCGCCGCCATGGAGCAGGGTGCCGCCGACTATGCGGTCAAGGATATCAATCAGGCCTATCTGGACCTGCTGCCCGCGGTCATGCAGGCCGCCTTCACCAAGGAAAAGCTGCTGCGCGAAAACGTGCGCCAGCGCCACGAACTGCAGCAGGCCAAGGAACGCGCCGAAGCCGCCTCTCAGGCGAAGACCGATTTTCTGGCGACGATGAGCCACGAGATCCGCACCCCTATGAACGTGGTGACCGGCCTGTCAGACATCCTGATCAAGTCGCCGCTCAACGACGATCAGTACCGCATCGTCGAGACCCTGCGCACCAATGCGCAATTGCTGCTGCGTCTGATCAACGATCTGCTCGACATTTCCCGCATCGAAGACAACCGGATCGAACTGGAAAGCACCGCCTTCCGGCCCTCCGACGTGCTGGCCGACCTCAAGATGATGTTCGCGCAGGATATCGAGCGCAAGGGGCTGGCCTTCGGGGTCGATGACCGGATGCAGGGCTTCGCCGTTACCGGCGACCGCACCCGTCTGCAGCAGGTGCTGATGAACCTGATTTCCAACGCGCTGAAATTCACCTCGGCGGGCGAAATCGAACTGACCGGTGAAAGTGAAAAGGTCGGTGACCACATCGCCCTGACCTTCAGCGTTCGCGACACCGGCATCGGGATTGCCGAGGCCAAGCGTGCCCAGATCTTCGACAAATTCACCCAAGCCGATGCCTCGATCACCCGGCGCTTCGGCGGGTCGGGGCTGGGTCTGTCGATTGCGCGGGCGCTGATGGACGTCATGGGCGGCGATATTTCGGTCGAAAGCCGCGAAGGCGCGGGCTCGACCTTCGTCGTGCGCCTGACCCTGCCCGCCGCGGTCATCGCCGCACCGGTCGAGACCTTGCCAGCGCCTGCGGTCGAGGCCGGAGAGCGCGCCCGCGTGCTGATTGTCGAGGACTACGCGCCGAACATCATGGTCGCCACCCTGATGCTGGAGGAGATGGGCTTTGAGGCCGAGGCCGCCGAGTCCGGCGCCGAAGCGCTGGCGCGGATCGAAAGCGCGGATCGCCCGTATCACGCCATCCTGATGGACGTGCAGATGCACGAAATGGATGGCTTCGAGACCACCCGCCGCATTCGCGACTGGGAAGGCGGCAAGGGCCTGCGGCATCGCATCATCGGCGTGACCGCGCACGCCCTGGCCGGGGATCGTGAACGTTGCCTCGATGCGGGGATGGACGATTATCTATCCAAACCGATCCAGCCCGATCTGCTGGCGCAGAAGCTGCGGGCCTTGAGTCCGGCGTGATCATTTCCGCATCATAAATTTGTAATGCCGGTAAGGACGAACCTGCTATAGCTTGACGGTTCTTCTTTTTGCCGAGCCACCTCATGCGCACTGAAATCGCCCGCCCGATCCGCCTCACCGACTATAAGGCGCCCGACTTCCGCGTCTCGGACACGAAACTGGTCTTCGATCTGCATCCGACCGAAACAAAGGTCACGGCCACCCTGACGCTGGAGCGCATCGGGGCCGCCGAGGCCCCCTTGGTGCTGCTGGGCGAACGGTTGAAACTTCTGGGCGTATCGCTCGATGGTCGCGCGCTGGAAACCTCTGATTACGAGGTGACGCCGGAAACCCTGACGATCGGCGACGTGCCGGATCGCTTCACGCTGGACATCGCCGTCCAGATCAATCCGCAGGACAACAAGACGCTGGAGGGCCTCTACATGTCGTCGGGCCGTTACTGTACGCAGTGCGAGGCCGAGGGCTTCCGCAAGATCGTCTATTTCCCCGACCGCCCCGATGTCCTGTCGAAATTCACCGTGACCGTCCGCGCACCGAAGGCCGGGTTCCCGTACCTGCTGTCGAACGGCAACCTGATCGATGCGGGCGAAGACGGCGACGCGCACTACGCCATCTGGGAAGACCCGTTCTTCAAACCGTCCTACCTGTTCGCGCTGGTCGCCGGGGAACTGGACGTGTTGGAAGACGCTTTCACCACGGCGTCCGGACGCAAGGTCGATCTGAAAATCTACGTCGATACGGGGATGCGCGAGCGCGCCGCCTACGCCATGGATGCGCTGAAACGCTCGATGCGCTGGGACGAGGAGGTCTATGGCCTTGAGTACGATCTCGACCTGTTCATGATCGTCGCCGTGCGCGATTTCAACTTCGGGGCCATGGAAAACAAGGGCCTGAACATCTTCAACGCCTCGCTGCTGCTGGCCGATCCGGACACGGTGACCGACCTCGACTACGAGCGCATCGAAAGCGTCATCGCCCACGAATATTTCCACAACTGGTCGGGCAATCGCGTCACCTGCCGCGACTGGTTCCAACTGTGCCTCAAGGAGGGCCTGACCGTCTTCCGCGATCAGGGGTTCAGCGCTGATATGCGCGGCGATGCGGTTCAGCGCATCAAGGACGTCAAGGCTTTGCGCGCCCGCCAATTCCCCGAAGATGCTGGCCCCCTCGCCCACCCTGTGCGCCCTTCCTCCTATCTCAAGATCGACAATTTCTACACCGCGACCATCTATGAGAAGGGCGCGGAAATCGTCGGTATGCTGAAGACCTATGTCGGGCCGGAGGTGTATCGTAAGGCGCTCGACCACTATTTCCAGACCAATGATGGCACGGCGGCAACACTGGAAGATTTTCTCAAGAGCTTCGAAGCGGTGACCGGCGAGGACTTCGCGCCGTGGCTGAAATGGTATGTGCAGGCGGGAACGCCGCACCTCAGCATAACGCCTTCTTACGACGCCGAAACACAGCGCCTGACCCTGGCGCTGGCGCAGGTCACCCACCCCACTCCGGCGCAGGCCAACAAGCACCCGGTGCCGATCCCCGTCCGTCTGGGCCTTCTGTCCGAAGACGGCGCGCCCCTGACCTTTACGATCGATGGCGAGACGGTCAGCGACACCCTGTTCGTCCTGCGCGAGGCCGAAGCCGAACTGGTGCTGGAGGATGTTGCTGTGGCGCCGGTAGTCTCGGCCCTGCGGCGGTTTTCGGCCCCGGTCAAGCTGACCCTCACCGAGCTCGACGCCCATAAATTCGCCCGTTTCCGTGGCGATGCCGATCCGTTCAACCGCTGGGAAGCGGCGCAAAGCCTCGCCAAGGATCTGATCCTGTCGGCGACGGGCACCGCCGCGGCCTATGCCGAGGCTCTGCGTGCGACGCTGGCCGACGACACGCTAGATGACGCGTTCAAGGCGTTGATCATCGGCCTGCCGACCGAGCCCGATCTGGCGCAGATTCTGACACCGGTCGATCCGGCCTATATCCACGCCCGCCGCAGCGCTTTCAAGGCCGAGCTGTCCAATGCCCTGTTCGATGATATCGAAGCGCTGTACGAGCGTTTCGAGGACGAACGCCTGGAAGCGCAGGCCCCGTTCAGCCCGGATGCCAAATCCGCCGGTCGTCGTGCCCTGCGTAATGCTTTGCTCGACCTGATGATGGCCAGCCACATCGATGCCGACGATGCCCGCCGCGAAAAGCTGAACTGGCGCGCGCAATATCATTACCAGCTGTCGCACAACATGACCGACCTCATGGCCGGTCTCAACGCCGTGGCGCAATTGCATGGCGAGGACTATGACGGCACGCTGGAACACTTCTACGACATGTTCAAAACCGAACCGCTGGTGCTCGACAAATGGTTCGCGGCTCAGGCCATGTGCGCCAATCCCGAGACGCTCAACCGTGTGCGCCGCCTGACGCAGCACCCCGATTTCGACGCCCGCGTGCCTAACCGCTGGCGCGCGGTGGTGCAGGCCTTCGCCGCCAACAACCCCAGCGTCTTCCACGACGTATCGGGGCAAGGCTACGACTTCATCGCCGATCAGATCCTGCTGGTCGATAAGTTCAATCCGATGACCGCCGCGCGTCTGGTCGAAGTCTTTGGCGGCTTCAAGCGCTACGCCGAGCCGCACGCCTCGCTGATGAAGGCGGCGCTGGAGCGCATTCTGGCGACACCCGACCTGTCGAAGAACGTCAGCGAACTGGCCGGCAAGGCCTTGGCAGCATAAGGGGGCGGCATAAGGCCCGGCGAGCTTTTAACGCCTTGAAAAGCATTCGGGGCTATAGGCTGCGTAACACGATTTTTCGTGTTCAGTACCAAGGAGTTCCCCGTGGCAGGTCTTGAACGTGTCCGGTTCATGGTGGTCGACGACAACGCCCACATGATCAATATCGTCAAAACCATCCTGCGCGGCTTCGGCGCCGTGCATGTGTTCGAGGCACGCGACGCCTCGGATGCGTTTCAGCGCCTGAAGAACGACTCGATCGACATCGTCATCGTCGATTTCATGATGGAGGTACTCGACGGCGTCGAATTCGTCCACCTTGTGCGCAATTCGTCCGACAGCCCGAATCGCTACGTGCCGATCATCATGCTGACGGCGCATTCGGAACGCTCCCGCGTGACCAAGGCCCGCGATTCCGGCGTCAACGAATTCTGCGCCAAGCCGGTCACCGCCACCGAACTGCACAAGAAGGTCGCGGCCGTCATCGACCGCCCGCGCCCCTTCATCAAGACCCAGGGCTATTTCGGCCCCGACCGCCGCCGCCGCAACGACGGCAGCTATAACGGTCCCGAACGGCGCGAAGGCTGGTCCGACGACCACCAGCCGCCGAACGCATCTCCAAACAGTGCCACCCCATCCACGCCGGGCGACGCCGAGTAAAAGCCTGTGGATTCTTCTTGCGAGCCATCCACAAGGAAGTCTGCGGGGGATGATTTATTAATCCTTAAGACTCTCGACAATAGATTAACCAAGCGTTTACCCTGTTCGTTAACCCCGAATCAGTCCGTGACGCGATTTGGGGTTTTTGATTCAATTCTTTAGCAGGACACGCGCGCGCAGATGCAACGCTATAATGCACAGGCTTATAGCGACGGTCGCTCATCAGAAGCGGCCACAGCCCTGCGTGGTAAAAAGACGCTCAAATCCAACCTGCTGACCAATATCAATCCGAAGATGCCGGCGTGGATGCGTATCGGCGCGCTCAGCCTGACGCTCGGTCTGACGCTGTTTCTCGGTGTCTCGACCTATGAGCTTCAGAACGACTATGCCTCGGGTCAGGCCGAACGCGACGAGCAGGGGCTGGTCCATGCCCGGTTGAACGCGGCGCGCATCGACACGCAGGTTTCGCTCTCGCGCGCCGTCATGGACGCCGCCGCCGCCAGCTACGTCGCGCGTTCGGCCAATAGTTCGGGAGGCGTGACCGCCGCCTTGGAGCAGGCGATGAAGACCGCCAACGGCGCGCTCCTGTCTCTGGCGATTGTCGACGCCGAAGGCCGTATCCTCGCGCGCACGGGCGCCGACGAGGCCACCCTGCAGGCCGAAGCGGCGAAGGCTGCGTCAAAAAGCTTCGAGATCGTGGCGCTGGGGTCGCGCCTGACCAAGTACGAGCGGCCCTATGCCGTATTCAATCCCGGTCCCGGCCGGGCGCGGCTGGTCGGACGGATGCGCAATCCGCTCGACGCAGCAGAGAATACCCGTGACAATCTGGCGCTGGTCATCAACGCCTCGGGCGAGGTCGTCGGTGCCTCGAACGACGCCCTGATCGGGCAGCCGGTGAAGGATGCCCTCTCCGTCACCCTTGCCGATATCCGCGACAACGCCAATTCCGCGCGCCTCACCCAGGGCGCGCTGACCGAAGGCGGCTTCGTGCGTATCGCCGCGGCCAACGAAGGCGATACCGGCCTGACCACGCTCTACGCCATGCCGGTCGCCGCCGCGACCTCGTCATGGATGAAAGGCGCCATGCTGTTCCTCGGCCCGCTGGTCATCGGCGGTCTGTTCGGCCTGCTCCTGCTGGTGCAGGGGCGTCGCACGACCGAGGCCGCGAAACTGTACCGCGAGAACGAGGAACGCTATCGTCTGGCCGTCGAAGCGGCGCGCTGCGGCATCTGGGAATGGGACCTCGACAGCGATCAGGTCTTCATGTCCGACGTCACCGGCGTCATGTTCGGCTGGGGCGGCGGCGGCATGGCGACCACCACCGAAGTCCTGTCGCGCATCGCCCCCGAACACCGCGAAGCCTTTCAGAAGGCGCTCGACAATGCCCGTCACAACGGCGCACTCGACGTCTCGTTCCGCGTGCCGACGTCCGAGGGCCGCTCGCTGTGGATGGATGCCCGCGGACAATCGACCGGAGGCAGAGGCCCGTCCGGCTTCACGCGCCTGTCCGGCGTGGCGCTCGATGTCTCCGATGAACGCATGGCACAGTCGCGGGCTCAGCGCGCCGAGGCCCGCCTGACCGACGCCATCAATTCGGTCTCCGACGCCTTCGTCTTGTGGGACCGGCGCGGGCGTCTGGTCATGTGGAACGATACCTTCGGGCGGACCTTCAACATCGATCCGCGCTTCCTGAAACAGGGGGCGCAGCGCGACCTGATCGACAAGGTCATGGCCATCGCCATCCGCCGCCAGTACGCCGTGGTCGACGCCCGCGAAGGCGTCATCGAAGCCGAACTGAACGACGGGCGCTGGATTCAGATTTCCGAGAGCCGCACGCTGGAAGGCGGGCGCGTCGTGACCGGGGCCGACATCACCGCGATCAAGGTGCAGGAGGAGATGAGCCGGCGCAACGAGGAACAGCTTCAGGGCATGGTCGACAAGCTGGAGCAGAGCCGCCGTATTCAGGCCGACCTCGCCAAGAAGTACGAAATGGCCAAGATCCGCGCCGAACAGGCCAATCATGCCAAGTCGGAATTCCTCGCCAACATGTCGCACGAACTGCGCACGCCGCTCAACGCCATCAACGGTTTCTCCGAGATCATGGCGTCGGAGATGTTCGGGCCGCTGGGCCACGCGCGCTATAAGGAATATTCCGGCGATATCCTGTCCTCCGGACAGCATCTGCTGGCCCTGATCAACGACATTCTCGACATGTCGAAGATCGAGGCGGGCAAGCTCAACCTGCGCTTCGAGCCCGTGGTGATCGACGAAGTCGTCGACGACACCCTGCGCCTGATCCGTCAGCGCGCCGAAAAGGCCGGGCTGAAGCTGCGCGTCCACCTGCCGCCCCTGCCGGAGATCAAGGCCGATTACCGGGCCCTCAAGCAGATCCTGCTCAACCTCCTGACCAATGCGGTGAAATTCACCCCGGCGGGCGGCACGATCACCGTGTCGGCGGTGGCGACCGAAAGCAATGTCCATATCTATGTGGCCGATACCGGCATCGGCATCGCCGAAAAGGACATCGAGCGCCTCGCCAAGCCGTTCGAGCAGATCGAGAACCAGTTCTCGAAAACCAAGGAAGGCACGGGCCTCGGCCTCGCCCTGACCAAGTCGCTGATCGAGATGCATTCGGGCCGTCTGGAGGTCGATTCGACGCTGGGTCAGGGCACCACGGTCAGCGTCGTTCTGCCGACGGATCAAACCGCGGCCGGGGCCGATGCCGACGACGGCACCGTTGTGGCGTCAGGTATCGCCGCTGCCTGATCCGGTATATAAGGGGGGATGCTTACCCCGCCGTCTCTCGACCTTCACATCCGCAGCTATGGCGACGATCCTGAGCCTGATCAGCATACCTTCGCGCAACTGGTGCTGCCGCTGAGCGGCACGCTGCATATGGACATCGAAGGTCGTGAAAGGCGCATCGATCCCCTGACGGCGGCGTTTGTTGCCCCCAATGCCTGGCATGGGCAGACCGGTCCGAACGGCAACCGGTCATTCATCCTCGATATGGATTTGTCGGCGGTATCGCCCGAGGTGACCGAGCGCCTGATGAACGGCACCTATATTTCCATCGGCCCGGCGGCGGGCAAGCTGATCGAGGCCATGCACCTGATGGCCGATGTGCGGCCCAAGGGGTTTCTGCACCACTGGACACCGCTCTTGCTCGATACCCTGACGCTGGAAACCCCGAAGCCGAAATCGCGGCTGACGGCCTTGCAGGCGGCTATCGACGCGCAACCGGGCGAGCCGTGGACAACCGAGATCATGGCACGTTTCGCGGGCCTGAGCATCAGTCGCCTGCACGCGGTATTTCAGGAAGACCTTGGCCTGACGCCACATGGCTGGCTGGCCGCACGGCGCATTGATCACGCCCGCCGCTTGCTGCGCGATGGGACCGCGCCGATTGCCGAGATCGCGTTCCGGCTCGGTTATTCCGACCAAAGCGCCCTGACCCGCGCGTTTCGCGACGCGACGGGCATGACACCGGCGGTTTGGCGTCGGCAGGAGAATGGGTCAAAAGAACCGTAGGCGGGGTCAAGACAAACACATCGGTTCAGGGCATGTAACGTCCACAAACATATTATACCTCCCTGCGCTGGCGCGGGGAGGGGGACCGCACGAACCACGAAGTGGTGAGATGTGGTGGTGGGGTGCCTTATTCATTTAAGGCGATGGTTGTTGAACCTCCGCAAGTCACCCCACCACCATTGGCTCCGCCAATGGTCCCCCTCCCCGCACTAAAGTGCAGGGAGGTATAAGAAAAAGGCAAACCATGACCGATCAAAAGAAACTCTGGCTGGGCATAGGCTGCGGCGTCGCGGCGGGCGCCCTGTGGGGGCTGGTCTTTCTGACGCCTGAGTTGGTGCCGGGGTTCTCAGCCCTGCAACTGTCCGCCGGTCGTTATCTCGCCTATGGGCTGGTAGCCGCCGTCCTGATCCTGCCCTCATGGCCGAGGCTCAGGCCGCTGATCAAAGGCGCGGAATGGCGGGGCCTGATCTGGCTCAGCCTGACCGGCAATATTATCTATTATGTGCTGCTGGCGCAGGCCGTGCAGTCTGGCGGGGTTGCCATGACCACCCTGATCATCGGCCTGCTGCCCGTCACGGTAACGCTGATGGGCCACCGCGACAGCCATGTACCGCTGATCAAACTGGTCCCGTCACTGGTGTTAGGCGTCGCGGGCATTGCCTGTACGGCATGGGACACGCTGGGCAAGGACCACGGGTCCCTGAGCGGTCTGCTGTGCGCCTTCGGCGCGCTGATCGCGTGGACCGTTTATGCGGTAGGCAACAGCCGCTGGCTCAACCGCCTGACGGACGTCACCGCCCACGACTGGAGCCTGCTGACCGGTGTGGTCACCGGGGCATTGGCACTGATGCTGGCCGTTCCCGCGTTTCTGTTCGGCGCGGGCGCGCATTCGGAGGGCGATTGGTGGCGCTTCCTTGGCGTGGTGACCGGCGTCGCCATCCTCTGCTCGGTCATCGGCAACGCCTTCTGGAACCGCGCCAGCCGCCTGCTGCCGATGAGCCTGATCGGACAGATGATCCTGTTTGAGACCCTGTTCGCCCTGCTCTACGGCTTTTTGTGGGAAGCGCGGTTGCCGACGGTCATGGAAGGCGCGGCGATCGGGCTGCTGATTGCCAGCGTGCTCAGTTGCGCCCACGCGCACAGGGCTGAATAAAGACGATCAGGACGCCGAGGCCGACGCCGACGCCTTGCCCGCCTTCTCCTTGTCAGCCTTTTCCTTTTCAGCCTTTTCTTGGGCCTTCTTCACGTCGTACATCGCCTTGGCGCGAGCGCGTTGCGGGCCCTTGATCAAACGGTCGGCGACCTTGGTCCGCTCCTCGATCGGCAATTGCAGCAGCAGAGTCAGGATCGCCGTCTCGATCTTGTCCTTGGCGGAGGATTCGACACGGCGCGCCTTCATGATCTCGGCCTGAATCGCCACAGGGTCGGGATTGGCCTCCAGCACAAGTCGGGTCGCCGCTTCACGATGGGTGCGGCTTTCGTTCATGTCGGTTTCGCCAGCCAGAGCGGCTTCGGTCAGCAGGGCGCGTGCCTTTTCCTGATTGGCCGGGCTGAGGCCCTCGACCATGCGCGTCAGGGCCGGCAGGTTCTTGTCGGGACGCGGCTTGAAATGCTTCTGGGCGATCACACCCGCGCCGATCAGCGATCCCGCGAGAAAGACATTCAGCACCACCGACAGCACCAGCCACGTTTTTACCGTCGGTTTTTTGGACACAGTCTCCGCCATTACCAGCTATCCACATCGCTGTAATTGGCCGCCACCAGCACGTCCTCGGCGCGCAGGTCGGCCGTCGAGGCCAGCCCCAGATTGACGCCGAAAATAACCCCGGCGGCACAGGCGGCCGCCAACCCTCCGGCCAGCCACATGACGCGCGATTTCGGACGGTGTGGGGCAACGAACGGGACGACATTATGTTCGTCGGCGACCTTTTCGACGACGGCGGCGGGCATAAGGCGCGCCAGAACCTCCCATTGCAGGGTGTCGGACGGCTCGGGCGCCGCTAACGATCCCAGCAGGGCGTCGACGCCGCGCGCCTCGGCCATCAGGGCACGGGCGACCTGCGGTTCGCGCTGCATGAAGGCGCGGGCGGCATCGCGCTCGGCTTCGGGCCAGCGGTTGGGATTGGCGCCATAGGCCTCGACAATGGCTTCGAAGCGATCGGATGTCATCGGTTGGGTTATCATCGTTTCAGCTCCTTTCTATGATGCGCTGAGCTTAGAGGTAACAAGCTTAAGTTCGGGTTTCCGGTCTTTTGCGGGCGGCCCGCCCCCCAGAAGATCGGTGCGTTGTTCACTGAGCAGCGCCTTCAGCTGACGCCGCCCCCGCGACAGGAGGCTTTCCAGCGCCTCCACCGAAACCTCCATCAGACCGGCGGCCTCGATATTGGACAGTTCCTGATAGTAGCACAGGACGATGGCCAGTTTTTGCCGCTCCGGCAGGGCATTGAGCGCCGCCTCGACCTGAGCGCTGGCCTGCTGCTGGTCCAGCCTCTGGGTCGGATTGGCCCCGGTATCGACCAGTTCGACCTCATTGGCATCGACCGTGTCCTTGCGCCGCCGCAGCCGGTCGTAGCACAGATTCACCGCCACCTTGTGCAGCCAGGTATCGAGCCGCGCCCGTCCCGGCACCCAGTGCGGCGCCTGTTTCCACATGCGCAACAGGGCTTCCTGCGCCACATCCTCGGCCTCGATGGCGTCACTGAGGAGGCGTCGGGCCAGCGACAGGACGCGCGGCAGCTTACGCGACACCAGCGCCTGCGTCGCGGCGGCATCACCCCGCGCGACGGCGGCGATCAGCGCCTCGTCCGGATCCGACAGCGAATCCATTTTCTGACCCATATAGCGATGGCCCTCACTCAGACGTGTCACATTAGACATTATGAAGACCTTACGCAACTACGGGACAAATCGGGCCTTTCAGGACCGCTTCAGGAGATTACACGTGGAACGATTCGAATCCCGTCGCAAATCATCCTCCCCTGTGAGCAAAGCGATACGGGGGAGGTGGCATCTGAGCGAAAAGCGAAGATGACGGAGGGGGCAAAACCGACGGAAATGCCCCCTCCGTCGCTTCGCGACACCTCCCCCGTACGCTGCGCTACAGGGGAGGATGAAACCTATCCGTTCGGGCCGATCACCGATTCAAAGGCGGCGCGGGCCTTCTTGCGTATGTCCTTCAGCTTCTTTTCTAGCGTATCGAGCCGCCGCGTATGGACCGCCCGGGCCAGCTTGCGCTGGAACGCTTCGGGTTCGGTCGACGGGTCGTCATTGGCGTCCAGCGACACCCGCAGCAACTGCGCCAGCCCCTGCTGCACCCGCCACGCCGCGCTGAGCGCCTCAACGTCTTCGGCGCGCGCCAGACCGGCGCGCTGCATGGCCTGAAGCGCCGGCAGCGTACCCACGCGCAGCGGCCCGCCATTGGCCGCGTGGATAAGCTGAAGATACTGGGCAGCGAATTCGCAATCGACCTGACCACCGACGACCAGCTTGAAATCCCAGAAATTCTTCGCCGGACGCTCGCGCTCCATCAGGGCGCGCATATTGAGCACATCGAGCGCGGTCTGGGCTTCGGAGCGCGTGGCGCGCAATATGGTCTCGATCTTGAGGCGGACCAGACCGGCAAAATCCTCCGACGTCGCCCACACGACACGCGCTCGCGTCAGGGCCTGAAACTCCCAGGTGTCGGCGTCGCGCGTATAGTAGTTTTCGAACGCCGCCAGAGACACGGCCACCGGTCCCTTGGCACCGGTCGGACGCAGCTTCATGTCGATTTCGTACAGCAGCCCCTCGTGCGTCGGGGCCGACAGGGCCGAGATCAGGCGCTGGGTGAAACGACCGAAATAGGTCTCCGCCCCCCAGCCCTTGATATCCGAGGTTTCGGACGGGTCGTGCGGCATATAGACCGCCATCAGGTCGAGGTCGGAACGCGCGGTCATTTCCTGACCGCCCAGCTTGCCGAGCGCCAGAATCGCCACTTCGCCGGGGAGATTCCCCCCCTGACGACGAACCTCTTCCAGCGACAGAGGCGACAGGTGCTGGATGCAGGCGTCGGCCAGACGCGCATAGGCCGCCCCCGCTGCTTCGGTACTCAGTCGCCCGTTGATGATCTGCATCCCGATACGGAATTGCTGCTCGCGGCATACACGACGCAGCGCGTTCATCACGCTTTCGATATCGTCCGCCACGCGCTCGACCTCGGCGGTGATCAGGCGGTCGACCTCCTCGCCCAACGGGTCGAAGAACCCGGCGTCGAGCATAGCATCGAAGATGGTCGGGTGCCGCGACAGAAGCTGCGCCAGCCGGGGCGAAAAGCCCATGATCTCGACGATCGAATGGAACAGTTTGGGATTGGCGAGGAACAGAGACTGGATCTGCACCCCGGCGCTCAGGCTGGAGAAAAACACCGAAAAGCGCGTGAAGGCGATGTTCGGCGCGCCGGTTTCATTCAACGCTTCCAGAAGTCTCGGCACAAGGCGCGTGAACAGTTCGCGCCCGCGCTCGGTCCGCGTGGCCGGAATGCGACCATGGTGCCAGGCACGGATCGTGGCCGAAATCTGCGAGGGATTGTCGAAGCCCATCCGCGTCAGGGTCTTGAGCGTTTCGGGATCGTCCTCGATACCGGTGAAGACCAGACTGCCGAACGACGACGACAGGTCTTCGGAATCCGAGAACAGTTCGCCGTAATGACCATTGACCAGCCGCAGGGTCCGCGACACGGCAAGGTCGAAGCGCGACAGGTTGGTGAAGCCGCACATGGCCGCTACGCGCATACGCTCCTCGTCCACCTCGGGCAGGATATGGGTCTGCTCGTCGGCGATCATCTGCACGCGGTGTTCCCAGTCGCGCAGACGGATATAGGCCTGTTTCAGTTCCTTGGCGACCGCAGGCGCCAGATGCCCGGCCCGGCGCAACGCGTCCAGCGCGTCCAGAGTCCGGCGCGAGCGCAGGCTGGGGTCGCGGCCGCCGAGGATAAGTTGCTGGGTCTGGACGAAGAATTCGATCTCGCGGATACCGCCGACGCCCAGTTTCAGGTTCGCGCCCGCCGGATCGAGGCGTTCGTGGACGCTGTGGATATGGATCTGGCGCTTGATCGACTGAATATCGGCGATGGCCGGGTAGTCGAGGCTACGCCGCCAGATGAAAGGCGACAGGGCCTGCATGAAGGCCTTGGCCTCGACCATGTCACCGGCGACGGGCCGCGCCTTGATGAAGGCCGCGCGCTCCCAGTTCTGGCCTACGCTTTCGTAATAGTTCAGGGCGAACGGGACCGCCACCACGGTCGGAGTCGAGGACGGGTCCGGCCGCAGGCGCAGATCGACGCGGAAGACGTAGCCGTCCGCCGTGCGCTCGGACAAAATGTTCGACACCCGCCGCGCCAGCCGGTCGATGAAGACCTGCGCTTCGACGCCGTCGGCCAGCGGCAGTTCTTCCAGTTCGCAGAAGAAGGTGATGTCGATATCCGACGAATAGTTGAGCTCCCCCGCCCCGTGCTTGCCCATGGCCAGCACGAACAGACCGGGCAGAACGCCGCGCTCGCCCTTGGGGTCGAACGGCCTGAGGCGGCCCTTGTCGCGCTCCTCGCGCATGGCCAGCGCAATGGCGGCGTAGGTGACGGCGTCGGCGAACCGCGTCAGGGCGGCGGTGACGTGATCGAGTTTCCACACATCGCCAAGATCGGCCAGAGCCGTCAGCAGGTGGGTATCGGCCTTGAGGTGACGCAAAACGCGTTTGGCGGCGTCGATATCGACGGCTTCCAGGGTCATGGCCTGTTCGGCCAAGGCCTCGGTGGCGAGCAATATGGCCTTGAGGCGCGCCTCGGGCGGCGACATCAGGGTTTCACGCAGGCGCTGCGGTTCGCGCCGCATCAACCCGGCCAGATAGGGCGAGGCCCCCAACACCGGCATCAGGGCCGGACCGGCACGCTCCAGCATGTCGGGCCAGCCTTCGGCCTGCGCCACTTCGGCGATGGTCTCATAGGCATACTGCGCCGCGCCGTCGTGCAGCACAGGGCCGCAGGCGTGCAACCGGTCGACCAGCGAAGAGAAAAGGATATCCGCCATGCCTATCTGTTAGGCGACTCACGCCGATTAGACAAGCATTTGCGCAACTGTGTGGCTTACTCTTTCACGTAAATGGCCCGTGGCGCCCCTTCGACGACCGTACCGTCCGTGCGCGTGGCGCGGAGCGACAGCACGTGCGCACCAGGTTTCAGACCCGCCTTGTCGAGTTTGAAATCGAACTGCACCTTCGGCCAGTTAGGATCGTAGGACAGAGGTTTGGGCGCCTGAAAATCTTTGGGATCGAGGCCGTAATTGGCGGGCGCGACCACCTTGCCGTCGATCAGAATATCGACGCGGGTCAAGCCGAGGGGATCGGTGGCTATGCCGAAGAAGTTTCCGCTGTCCCCGGCCTCGATAAAGGTGCCGCGCGGCGGCTGGGCGATATAGAGTTCCGGCAGGAAGGCACAGCGCGCCGGGGCCGTGCCCAGCGGCGTAGCCCGGATTCGGGCCGTATAGACATTGATCGTGGTGCGGCCGGGCGGCAAATCGACGATCCTATAGGGCTGAATATCCTCGAACTGACGACACAGGCGATCGCGGAAAGCCAGTTCTTCGGGCTGATGGTACAGATAGCTCGGCTCCGGCAGGACCAGCACCGCGCCTTTACCGGCTTTGGTTTTCACGAGGTCGGCATAGCCCAGACCCCATTCTTTTCGCGCCGTACCGAAGCGCGAAAAGGTATCGTAGGGCTCATCCAGCGTGAAGACCATACGTACGGCCTTTGCCGGAAACTCCAGCCGCACGGCGGGGACATGACCGGAGACCGCCAGGACCGGCTCCGCACCGAAGCGTTGCCGCGCCGACGCCTCCGCCCCGGCCAGAACCGGCTTTAGCGCCGTCCAGTTCTCATTGCGCATGAAGTTGATCGACCGCCACTGCCACGGCAGCTTTTCCGTATGCGTCCAGGCATATTCATAGACGGTAATCCCGATCCCGACCGCCAGGGCCAGCACCGGGGCCAGCCCGATCAGCCCGCTACGCAGGCATTGCCCCGACACTGTCCGCGCGCCGTCGGCAAAGCGGATCAGCGTCCCCGGCAAAACCGCGACCAGCGGCACATAGGCCATGAACGGCCAGTGCGGCATCAGCTTGGCATTGGCGGGCGATTGAAGGAGGTAAAACCCAAAGATAAAGACGCCGACGACCCCCAGCAGCGCGACGGGTTGGTCGCGTTCGCTTTTCAGCACCCGGACGGCGGCAGCGGTCAGGCCGATGAAGAAGATCGGCGTGACCATGGCGATCTGCTGGCTGAGGAAGGCGACCAGAAACTGAACGTCGGGCCGCCAGACCGGGCGATTGGTGACGTGGAAGGCAATCGCGGGCCAGTCATTGAAGGCATTGTACAGCAACGACGGCACAAGCCCGAGCGCAGCGATACCCCCGACGCTCCAGAATTTCACATTGGTCAGAAGTTTACGCCCCTGCGCCGTCACCAGAACGTACACAATGATACCCGCCCCGGGGATCAGGAAACGAAAGTGCACGAACAGGCCCAGCGCCGCGCACAGACCGGTCAGACCCCACCATTTCCAGGTATCCTCAGTGATAGCTCTGAGCAGGCACCCCAGCATCAGGGCCAGCAGCAATTGCAACAGGCCTTCCGGATAAAAGATGGTGCCCGATATCGACAGGGGCGGAATAAGCAGCGACAGGATAGCGGCCCAGATCGCTTCGCGCTTCGGCACGACCGCTGACGCCATAAAATAAATCGCGAACGGGATGGCCGACGCGATGAGCAGCGACAAAAGCCGCAACGGCACGACATTCATGCCGAAGATGAGGGTGACAAGGCGCGACAACAGCGGGAACCCCGCCGGGATATCGGGATAACCGAGCGCCGGATAAAGCCCCGACACGGCGAAATGGCCTTCCTCCCAGATCACGTTGGCCGTCAGGGCGATGTACAGCTTCCATAAGGCGATCACGCCGCCGATGATCAGACCGGCGCGGATCAGCGCCCGGTCATCGCCGAACAGCGGCTTTTGCGGGCTCAGCGGCTCAGGCCCCTGGCCGAGTTCGTACAGTTGCGTCATGCGGAAGGCTCCCCTGCTGCCCCTATCTATACCGGCCTTTCATCGCGGCGCAATATTGTCGACCTGATTTGGACGAGCAGTTCCGACTTCTGACAAAGCGTGCTATCCGTGATAAAAGTTACGATTGCACCTATCGGAACAATCCGGAGTTTTTCATGCTATCCGTGCTGGACATGTTCAAGATCGGGATCGGTCCGTCGTCATCGCATACGGTAGGGCCGATGCGCATCACGCGCCGCGCCCTGATCGAAGCGAAGGCCGCCGGCGTGCTGAACGTCGCGGCACGGGTGCGCGTGGAATTGCAAGGCTCTCTGGCCCTGACCGGCATCGGCCACGGTTCGGACAAGGCCGCCGTGCTGGGGCTTCTGGGGGCCGAACCTGACACGGTCGATCCCGACTGGGCCGACGCGATGTACGGCGCGCTGAAAACCGCGACTGAAATAGACCTCCATGACGGGCCGACGATCGGCTTCGACTACCGCCGCGACATCGATTTCCGCGGCGACATCACCCCGCGCCTCCACCCCAACGGCATGAGCGTCCGGCTTTATGACCCTAGCGGCGCGGAGATTTTCGAGCGCACGCTCTATTCGACCGGCGGCGGCTTCATCGCCTCGGCCGCGCAACTGTCGGCCCCTGCCGACAATGACCGCATCAGCGTCGGGCCGAAAGCCCCCATGCCGTTCGGTTCGGGGGCGGAATTGCTGCACCTGTGTACGCAACATGGCTGCAATATCTACGACGTCGTGCTGGCCAACGAAGACGCCCGGCGTCCGCGCGCCGAGACCGATGCCGGACTGTTGCGCATCTGGGAAGTGATGAGCGGCGGCATCGAGCGCGGGCTGAAAACGGCGGGCACCCTGCCCGGCGGATTGAACGTGCGCCGCCGCGCCCCGAAGCTGTTCGACACCCTGAAATCCGAGGCTCATAATCAGGAGTCCGAGCGCCTGTTCGACTGGCTGAACGTCTTTGCCATGGCGATTAACGAGGAAAACGCCGCCGGGGGTCGCGTCGTCACCGCCCCCACCAATGGCGCGGCAGGGATCATCCCGGCGCTGATCCGCTATTATTGCGCATTTGACGGCTGGAGCGAGGCCGATACGCGCTCGGACGGCAGGATCGGGCGCTTCCTGCTGACCGCCGCCGGGATTGGCCTGATCTACAAACAGCGGGCGTCGCTGTCCGGCGCGGAAATGGGCTGTCAGGGCGAGGTCGGCGTGGCCTGCTCGATGGGGGCGGCGGGCCTGTGCGCGGTCTGGGGCGGGACGGCAACACAGATCGAACACGCCGCCGAAATTGGCATGGAGCACAATCTGGGCCTGACCTGCGATCCGGTCGGCGGGCTGGTGCAGATCCCGTGCATCGAGCGCAACGCCATCGGCGCGGTCAAGGCCGCCAATGCCGCGCGGCTGTCCCTGCGCGACGACGGCGATCACAAGGTGTCGCTCGATCAGGTCATCGAGACCATGCGTCAGACCGGGCTCGACATGTCGTCTAAATACAAGGAAACCAGTCAGGGCGGCCTGGCCGTCAATGTGGTGGAGTGCTGACCATATCTAATTTTTCGCCACGGCGGGCTTCGACGGCACCACCGGCGGCACGCGCTCCAGACAGTCGCTCAGCTTCGGCCGGAGCGCCTCGCTATCCTGCTTGCCGATCAGGCTTTTCAGGCTGTCGTTCGGCACCGCCGCAAAGGCGAAGCGATCGGCCTGGCCTTCGTAGGTCTTGACGCTGGCCTCGGTCAGCGCGACCTGCTTCTGCACGGCGTTCAGCCCTTCGACCGACAAATTCGGCGAGCGCTCGATGCGGATGATCAGGCTGCTCATCACCTCGTATTCACGGTCGCGCAGGGTTTCGGCAATGGCCCGGCATTGGGTGGCCTCAACAGCGGTCAGGGGCGCGGTCACAGGCGTCTGGGTTTGAGCCTGCGCCACGCCGGAGGCGACCAGTAGCATCAAGGCGATAAGGGTTCTGAACCTGTTCATCGAACGCCCCCGTCCATTATGAGAGTGCAGCCTACGCCTGAGAGGCGAAAAGGCAAATCAACCGCGCGTGACAGGCATGATGCTGCACTGCAAAGGCGAAATTATGTTCCCCTTGCTTACGTACGCCGCAGATTTATGGATCACTGATTTCAGAGCGCGGTCGTTGCCGCGCTTTCGACCGTATAGTCCGCCGCCACACGCAGCTCACGGATCGGGCGGACGCGATCGATCGATTCCTGATACAGCGGATGCGCCTTATAAGCCCGCAGCGCCTCGACATCGGCAAATTCGCCATAGACGACGACTTCGATATCGTTGCCAAGCTGATCGACCTTTTCGTTGAAGGCGACCTCAAGCTTCTGCGCGTGGGGAATACCGGTCAGGATCGACAGGCCTTTGCGGATATCGTCACGGCTCTGGGTGTCTTTACAACTGAACATGACGATGTGGCGCAGCATGGGAATATCCGGACAAATGTAACCGTCGCCCGTCATATAGGGTCAGGCGTCTCAGTCAATAGTATGCAGTAGAAAAGCCCTCAGACTCGCAGGGCCTTCGCGGCTCTGTCGGCGTCGCGGTGACGTTGCGTGTTGATATAGTGCGCCGCGGCGACCATCAGGGCACCGACGACGCTGATCAGGGTTTCATGCGCGATCAGAACCGGGATAAAGGCCGCACCGGTCAGCAGCCCCAGACCGAGACCGGCCAGCACCGCCACACCCGGTTTGCGCCAGCCTTTCGAACGGCTGAGCGTCCAGATGCTCAGGGGGGCGGCGACCAGAATCAGCACCTGATGGACGACGTGACTGCCGGCGACCTGCCCCAGCACCGGCAGGGCAGCAATGGCGAACGGCAACAGCAGACAGTGGGCCAGACACAGCCCGGACAGGGCAATGGCCAGCAGGTCCATCACCGTGTTCGGCTTATCCGGATTGGGGGCAACGGCCATTCGCAACGTCCTGTCTTCGGGACACAGGACATATGTTATACCGTAACTTTTTGCAAGGGCGTGACGAAAATTTTAACGCACGGCGCAGGCTATCGCTTGCTGATTATTTGGTCTTTATTGGGTCATATTCGGTGCCTAATACCCCAGATATAAAAAACAACAGGGCTTGATGACATGATCCGATCGCTGTCCGCCATTCTGGCCGCCCTGTGTCTGTGCCTTACGGCGTCGGTCGCCGAAGCGCGATCGGTCGCCTCGATCAACACAGAATGGCGCGTCAAGCGCGAGGATATCAAGGGCGCCGAAGCCCCGGCCTTCGACGACACCAAATGGCAGGTCGCCAGTTTGCCGCATACCTTCAACCTCAGTGACGGCGATGACGGCGCGGTAACCGCGGGACCGTCCTTTTATCGTGGCACGGCCTGGTATCGCAAGACGCTGGACATGCGCGCCGTGCCCGCCAATGAGCGCCTCTATCTCCAGTTCGACGGGGCGGCCCTCGTCGCCGACCTGTTCGTCAATGGTGTCTTCGTGGGCCGGCACGAAGGCGGCTTCACGACGTTCCGCTTCGATATCACCCGGCATATCAAAACGGGCAAGAACGTCCTGGCCGTGCGCGTCAATAACGCCGCCTGGCCGCACGTCGCGCCTCTGGCCGGGGACTATACGTTTTGCGGCGGCATCACGCGCGGGGTGTCGCTGATCCAGACGCGCGATGCCGGGTTCGACTGGCTCGATCACGGTTCGCCTGCCGTAGCGGTATCTACCAGCAATGTCTCCGAGCGCAATGCCGACCTGAGCATGGCCGTCGCCGTGCGCAACAGCCGGTCGCGCGGATCAAAGCTGATCGTTCAGACCCGCATCTTCAGCGCCGATGGTAAACAGGTGTTCAGTGCCTCGAAACCAGTTAATCTCAAGGCCAATGAGGCCGGACGCGTGGTCATCGCGGGCAAGCTGCCCAATCCGCACCTGTGGAACGGCGTGGCCGATCCGTACATCTATTCGGTGGTCACCGAAGTCACCGACGACAGCGCGACCTTGGACCGCACGGTGACGGCGTTCGGTGTGCGCAGCGTCGTTTTCGATGCGCAGAAAGGCCTGCTGCTCAACGGCAAGCCCTATGCCGTCCATGGCGTCAATCTGCACGCCAGCCGTGCCGGCAAAGGCGGGGCGATCAGCGATCTCGATATCGTCGAGGACTTCGACCTGATGGCGGAGATGGGGGCCAATGCCGTGCGCCTCGTCCACTATCCCCACGCCCAGACCGCCTATGACGAGGCCGACCGCCGAGGGTTTCTGGTCCTGACGGAAGTGCCCGTCAACGGCACGGTCGTCGATACCGAGGCCTTCCGCGCCAATGCCGCCTTGCAGATGCGCGAACTGATCCGTCAGAATATCAACCACCCCAGCATCATCGCCTGGGGGCTGGGCAACGAGGTCCACGGCACCGAACCGTTTGTCGCAGCGACGCTGAAAGGGCTGAACGCGGTCGCCGAAGCCGAAGACCGTTCGCGTCCGACGATCTATGCCCATTGCTGTCAGGCCGATGATGCCCCTCTGGCCCAGACCTCGGACCTGATCGGCTTCAACCGCTATTTCGGCTGGTACAAGGACGAATTCGCCGACATGGGTAAATGGGCCGACGCTTACCATGCGAAATTCCCGACGAAACCCTTCGCCGTGCTGGAATACGGTGCGGGAGGTAGTGTCAGGCATCAGGAATCGCCGCCCGCGCGCGTCGATCCGCCGTCGGGCTGGCATCCGGAGCCATATCAGGCGCTCTATCACGAGGCCAACTGGGCGCAGTTGAAGGCGCGGCCCTTCATCTGGGGCGCGTTTGTCTGGCAGATGTTCGACGCCGCGTCGGACGGGCGCAATGAAGGCGACCACAGCGGCATCAACGACAAGGGTCTGGTGACCTACGACCGACGCACGAAGAAGGACGCCTTCTGGTTCTACAAGGCGCAGTGGTCGGCGGAACCGGTCGTCTATATTACCTCGCGCCGTTTCGATGAACGCACCAAGGCGGCGACCGACGTGAAGATCTACACCAACCAGCCGCAGGTGACGCTCAAGGTCAATGGCGTGACGATCGCCACCCAAACGGCGGCGGGCGGGATCGTGGTATTCAAGAACATAACCCTGTCGCCAGGCCTGAACCAGATTGCCGCCGAAAGCCCCTACAAGGGACAGGTCGTACGCGACCGTGTGCGCTGGAACCTGCAAGCGCCGGTCGGCGCGCTGGCGCAACCGGATCGACGGTAGTTACGTGGGGGTGCCGGGTTGCGGTTTCTATGCGCGACCTAATATAAACACGACGCCCCCTTCATACTCCCCCGGCGTGCCGGGGGAGGTGGATCGATGCCGTAGGCAGCGAGACGGTGGGGGCTCGCGTAGATTGCCGCGCATAAATCTGCTGGCCCATTGATCCGCTGTCACGACAGCGCAGGCCCCCACCACCGCATCTAGCGCTTCGCGCGTCGTGCGGCCCCCCTCCCCACGATGTGGGGAGGTATGAAGGAAACCGAGAGCATGACCGCCATTACCGTCGACATCTGGTCCGATATCATCTGCCCCTTCTGCTGGATCGGGAAGCGTCAGTTCGAGCGCGCTTTGAACGATTTTGCCGGTAAGGATGCGATCACCGTTAGGCATCGCGCTTTCCGCCTGTCGCCCGACGCCGCCCCTACGCCGGTGAAGGAAATGCTCCAGCGCAAGTACAATATGACGGCAGATCAGGTAGCCCAGAATCAGGCGCGCGTCGTGCAGATGGCAGCGTCTGTCGGGCTGGACTACCACCTCGACGACACGATTTCCGGCGACACGCTCAAATCTCATCGGCTGATTAAATTCGCCGAGGATCGCGGCTTGGCGGCGGAAATGGTCGAACGCCTCTACCGCGCCTATTTCAGCGAAGGCCAGTCACTGTTTGACGACGCCGTGCTGGTCAAACTGGCCGCCGAGACCGGCCTCGACGCGTCGGAGGCCGAAGCCTTCCTCAAAACCGACCGCTACAGCGACGCTGTGGTAGAGGAACAGGATTTCATCACCCAGCGCGGGGCCAATGGCGTGCCGTTCTTCGTCATCAATAACAAATACGCCGTGTCGGGCGCGCAACCGGCGGAGGCCTTCGCGCAGGTGCTCCAGCGGGCGTGGGACGATCTGCCGCCGGAACAGCGCAATGCCGGCCAAATCCGTAAAGATGGGGCCTGCGATGACGGGGTGTGCGCGGTTTAGGTTTTGGAATGCCGGTAGTCTTCCGGTGCCTGAAAACTGTAGGCCCATGCCCCGCATTTAACGGCTTTCGCGGCCTCTTCTTCGCGGACATAGCGGTCGGAATAGCGGCGATAAGCCACCGCCAGACCGGCACGAACTTGCGCGGCGGCGATGTCGGTGTCGCCGACAAAACAACGCGCCAAAGTGCGTCCGTAGCGGTCCTCGCCTTCGGGCTGACAACGGACAGTGTTGCCGTCGATCAGGCGGTGCAGATTGGCGCTGGCCGCCGTACCACAAGCGAACGCCCCGCACCTCTGGTCGTATTCGAAAGCATCTGCGCCTTCCAGCCGGATTTCAATGCCGCTGACCCGCAGGGAGTCGCCGTCGATGGCTTCGGCTTCGCCGGTAATGGCGGCAACGGGTGGAGCAGGATCGGATTTCGGCGGATCGCGATAGACCGCCAGCCATGCGACAGCAGCGATTCCGGCTAATGCCAGTCCGATAAGCGTTAATCGCCTGCTCAGGGGTGAGCGTCCATCGCGACCAGTACCACACCCGGCTTGCCCAAGGGCGCGAAACCGCTGGCAACCTGCGTCCATGGCACAGGGCCCTGCGACAGGTAGCCGAACATGATCAGGACCAGCATCAGATAGCGCAGGGCGAACGGATCGCCCTTGGCCAGACCGGCCTTGGCCTTGCCGATTTTCAGGCTCGGTTGCTTTTTCGCGTGACGCAGGCCGAGCAGATATTCCGGCGTGACCTTATTATCCAAAGCCAGCCGCGTATTGGTCTCGGTAAAGGTCGGGGTCTTGAAGCCGCGCAGGTTCAGCACAGCGGCAGTTATGGCAACAGCACTACCCACCACCAGAACGGCAATATGGACGACGGTCCCCAGCGCCAGAAACAGGCCCCACTGCGAGGCGACGGCGATCGCTGCCGCCAGCAACAGAAACGGCGTCAGGGCGGGCAACAGGCGTTCCCACACCATGACCGTCGCCGTCCAGCCCAGCGCCCGGTTCAGGCGCGAAAAGCGTTTGGTGCGTTGAAGCGTCATCACCGGTTCCCCAAAACCTGACCCGTCCCGTTAACCCTTCGACTTTCGCTCAGGTTAACGTACGAATCAAGAGCGGAATCCTAAGACGGGATTACGCGCTTGCCCGCATATTGCGCGGCCGGAACCAGTCGGGCAGGACTTCCTGATTCATCATGTCCTCATAGGACGGACGCGGGCGCACGACGGCCCATTTGTCGTCACGGACCAGCACTTCTGGGGCGAGCGGCCGCGAATTATATTCGCTGCCCATCACCGCGCCGTAAGCGCCCGCCGACATGAAGGCCATCAGGTCGCCCGCCTTCATCACCGGCAGGTCGCGCCCGCGGGTAAAGGTGTCGCCGGTTTCGCACACCGGACCGACCACGTCGTAGGTACCCTTCTTGGTGTCCTTGGGTTCACATACCGGACGGATGTCGTGATAGGCGTCGTACATGGCAGGCCGGATCAGGTCGTTCATCGCGGCATCGACAACAAGGAACTTCTGACCGGAATCGGCGCGTTCGTGCACATGGATGACGCGCGAGACCAGAATCCCGGCATTGGCGGCGATCAGGCGGCCCGGCTCGAAGGTATAGCGTACCCCCAGATTACCGACGGTCAGCGCGACCATCTGGGCAAAATCGGCAGGCGAAGGCGGTTCCGGCTGGTTGAAATAGGGCACGCCCAGCCCGCCGCCGAGGTCAAGGCGCTCGACGCTCAGGCCATTGGCGCGCAGTTCCTGCACCCAGCCCTTCATCTTCGAGAACGCCGCCTGCATGGGGGTCAGGTCGGAAATCTGGCTACCGATATGGCAGGCAATACCCATCGGCGCGATGTTCGGATCGGACGCCGCCTGACCGTAAAGGGCGATGGCTTCCGCCGCCGAAACCCCGAACTTGTCCTTGGCCCCGCCGGTGGTGATCTTGGAATGGCCGCCGGCCCCGACACCGGGATTGATGCGGATGACGATCGGCGCGACGAGTCCCAGCGAGCCTGCCACATGGCTCAGGCGTTCAAGCTCGGGGCGCGACTCGACATTGATCTGATAGATGCCAGTTTTCAGGGCAAAGGCCATTTCGTCATTGGTCTTGCCGACGCCGGAAAAGACGATCTTTTCCGGTGCGACCCCGGCCATGAGCGCCTTGCGGATTTCGCCCTCAGAGACCGTATCGGCCCCAGCACCCTGTTCGGCCAGGGTTTGCAGCACGGCAAGGTTGGAGTTGGCCTTGGTCGCATAGGCGATCAGCGGGGCTTCGCCTTTGGGGCTTTGCAGGGCTTCCTTGCTCCACAGGGCCTGCGAAAAGACCTGAAAGTGGCGCTCAAGCGTCGCCGACGAATAGAGGTAGAGCGGCGTACCGACGCGTTCGGCCAGTTCCCTGACCGCGACGCCCTCGACGTGCATTTCACCGTTCTTGTATTCGAAATGGTTCATTTAGTCTGCCTTGTGCGGTGAAGGAAAAGGCCCCCACCACCATCGGCTCCGCCGACGGTCCCCCTCCCCACAAGTGGGGAGGTATGATTGGTTACTGACGCTGGGCGTTGCCGGTACCTTCCAGAGGCGCGTCGCCGACCTTCTGGTTTTGCTGATACGGGTCGGCCATCTCGTTCTTGAATTCCTTGCGCGGCAGGGCGCGCTCGGTCGCCTTGCCCTCGGCCTGCGCCTTCTTCTTGGCCGCGACCTCTTCCTGCGCGCGCTTGCCCCACAGCGGCGGCGCGGTTTCCAGATCGCCCTGCTTGGCGCAGGCGGTCAGGGACACGCCAAGCGCGGCGGCCAGTACAACGGCTTTCACAACGGTACGCGAAACAGAGAGGGTCATGCCAGGAGGTCCTTCCAGCGCTGGATTTGTTCACGCACCTTTACCGGAGAGGTGCCCCCGTAGGACAGACGCGAAGCCGCAGAAGCTTCCGGCGTCAAAACACTATACACATCTTCCGTGATGCCCGCTTCCAGATTTTGCAGATCGCTCAGCGAAAGTTGCGCCAAATCCACACCCTGACCTTCGGCCAGCTTCACCGCCGCGCCGGTGACGTGGTGGGCGTCGCGGAACGGCATGTTGAGATTGCGCACCAGCCAGTCGGCCAGGTCCGTCGCCGTCGAGAAACCGCTGGACGCCGCGGCCTTCATGCGCTCCGTATTGGCGGTCAGGTCACCGATCATACCCGTCATGGCGGCCAGCGCCAGATCGAGCGCCTCGAAGGCTTCGAACACCGGCGGCTTGTCTTCCTGCATGTCCTTGGAATAGGCCAGCGGCAGGCCCTTCATGACAGTCGTCAGAGCGATGAACGCGCCATTGATGCGGCCGGTCTTGGCACGGACCAGCTCGGCGGCGTCGGGGTTGCGCTTTTGCGGCATGATCGACGACCCGGTCGAGAACGCGTCCGACAGGCGCACGAAGCCGAACTGCGGCGTCGTCCAGATGACGATTTCTTCGGCTAGGCGCGACAGGTGTCCGGCGCACAGCGAGGCATGGCTCAGGGATTCCAACGCGAAATCGCGGTCCGACACGCCGTCAAGGCTGTTGGCCGTCGGGCGGTCGAAGCCGAGCGCTGCGGCGGTCATGTGACGGTCGATGGGGAACGGCGATCCGGCCAGCGCCGCCGAGCCCAGCGGGTTCTCGTTCATGCGCTTGCGGGCGTCTTCGAAGCGCGAGGCGTCGCGTCCGAACATTTCGACATAGGCCATCAGGTGGTGGCCGAAGGTCACCGGCTGCGCCGGTTGCAAATGGGTGAAGCCCGGCATCAGGGCGTCGGCATATTCATCGGCGCGGGCGACCAGCGCCTTCTGGAGCCCCCGCAATTGCGCGATCGTATAGTCGACACGATCGCGGACCCACAGGCGGAAATCGGTCGCCACCTGATCGTTGCGCGACCGGGCGGTGTGCAGACGACCTGCCGTCGCCCCGATCAGTTCGCGCAGACGCGCCTCGACATTCATGTGGATGTCTTCGAATTCGGTGCGGAACGGGAAGGTGCCGGCTTCGATCTCCTCGACGATTTTCGCCAATCCGGCGTCGATCTCTTGGGCAGCGTCGGCGCTTATGATAGCTTGTTTGGCCAGCATGGCGGCGTGGGCGCGCGACCCGGCGATGTCCTGCGCCCACAGGCGCTTATCGACCTCGATCGAGACGTTGATCGCTTGCATAATCTGGTCGGGTTGGGCAGAGAAACGTCCACCCCACATTTTTTGACCTTCTGAAGGCTTTTGGGAACTATCGGACATGAATGAGCCTTTGGACGAGAACAAGGTCGCGGAAGCTAAATCCGCAAAAGAGGTCAAAACCAAGTCCGTTCGGAAACAGCGATTTAATTTTATCGTGCTCGGCGTACTGGTTCTGGTGATTGCCGCCTCAGTAGCGGGGGTGATGTGGTTCCGTCAAGCCAACACGCCCGAACAGAGGGCGGAAACTGAAACCGCGCAAGGCCCGCTGAAAGGCTACGCGACGGGGTCTTTGGCCACTTTGATCACGCACGAAACACCTCAGCCACTGACCGACATCACCTTTTTCGACCGTGACGGCAAACCGCACACCTTGGCCGAATTCAAGGGCCGCGTTGTCGTGCTGAACCTGTGGGCGACGTGGTGCGCCCCGTGCCGCGTCGAAATGCCGACGCTGGCCGCCCTGCAAAAGAGCTATGATCCCGCGAAGGTCACCGTGCTGACCCTCAGCATCGACGAGGCGAAATCGCTGGCTGAGGCGAAGAACTTCCTTGATGTGCATGAACCGCTGGTCTTCTACAACGACCCGGAAGTGCAGCCCCTGTCGAAGTGGAACGTCATCGGCATGCCGACGACGATCATCTTGGACAAGACCGGTATGGAGGTCGCGCGTCTGGGCGGTGAAGCCAAATGGGATACGCCGGAAGCGCACGCCCTGATCGACGCCGTCGCCGCGAAATAATGATCGCGCGGCAGATACCGTGGTGGCTGATCGGGTTCAGATTGCTGGCCGGACCGGTGATGATCGCGCTGTGTCTTTTGAACGTGCCGCACGCTTCCATCCTCTGTGTCGGGCTTCTGGCAGTGGGCGTGGTTTCCGACATTTTCGACGGAGTCATCGCGCGGAAACTCGACTGCGTGACGCCCGCCTTACGCGTGATGGACAGCCGCGCCGATGTCGTTTTCTGGCTCAGTGTGGCGGTTGCCGTGCACCTGCTGCATCCGGCCCTGATCGGCACGACGTGGGTTATGATCGCGGTTCTGGGGGCGATGGAACTGAGCGTCCACCTGATCAGCTATGTGCGTTTCAAGCGCGAAGCCTCGACGCATCACATCTTGTCGAAATTGTTTACGCTCGGCCTGTGGGCGCTGCTCAGTCAGATGTTTGTGACCGGTCAGGCGGGCGTATTTTTCTGGCTGATTCTGGCGCTGGGCGTCGTATCGCAACTCGAAGCGGCCCTGATCATGCTGACCGTACCGACGTGGGTTTGCGACGTGAAATCGCTTAAACAGGCGCGAAAATTAGCGCATAATGATTCTGTTTAATTGGAAATGTTTGCGGTATTGGTATTTCATATTTCATTTTAAATTCAGAGACATGGGTGGTTAACCAAACCATAACCACCTGAATCACACCTGAAACATGGAATTCGTCGCCGACACTTCCCAAATAACGAGAATATCAGGAGAATAATTCTCCTATTTGGAGAATTTCAACGGATCGGCACGAAACGCGCTTCGCTCAGACACCGCCAGACCCACTCGAACGGCCCATAATGGAAGGCCCGCAGCCACAGGTGGCTGACCACGATCTGCCCGATCCAGATACCGGCCACGATCGGAATAATCTGCGCGTGGCCCATCGTGCCATAGAGGCCAAACCCCCGACCGCCGTAGAAGATCGCCGTCATGATCAGCGACTGGCTGAGGTAGTTGGTAAAGGCCATTCGCCCCACCGGTTCCAGCGTTTGGGTGATCAGATTGGCCACAGGAATGCGACCGATCAGCATCAGGGCGCTGGCGTAACCGAGGCTGGTGAAGAGACTCAGGAACTCCGCCGCGGCGCGGTGGCTGCCGTAGATTTCCGGCTCCGGGAAGCCTTCGCGCAGGATGATCAGATTCTGCCAGCCCATGACGATCAGTGCTGCGCCACCGAGTAAAATCATCACCAGATGGAGGGCGATTTTGCTTTTGGAATCAAAATAACCCGCCCTGAACAGGCCCAGTCCCAGCATCATCAGACCGAGGATCTTCGGCCCGAAGGCCACGATCTGCGAGACGATCTGCGTCGCCCACATGACGAAATTGCCATATAGCGACGACGCGAAATCACCCTTCATCAGTACCATTTCCTGCGCGAAGGTGAAGCCGTCGCTGCCGCTGATCAGCTCGGCGATCTGGTCGCGCGGTACGAATATCAGCACCCAGCCGGAGCCGACAATCATCAGTGACCCGACGATATAGAGCAGACTGCCGAAGGTCAGCAGCTTATCCGTGCGCACCATATAGGCAAAGACCAGACCGCATATCGCGTACATTAAAAGGATGTCGCCCAGCCAGATCAAAGCCCCGTGCGCCACACCGAACACGGCCAGCCACATAAGCCGGCGGAACAGGATGGTTTTACCGGTCGGGGTTTGCGGTTGATCCTTCCGCTTAACCAGAAATACGCTGATCCCGAACAGCAGGGCGAACAGTGTAATGCACTTCGACTCGAAAAAGGTATGGATGACCCACCAGGCGTCCTTGTCCGCCGCGCTCATGCCCAGCGGAGAGCGCATGGGGTTGGAATAGACCTCCAGCGGCCAGGCAAAGGCTATGGCATTGACGATGAGGATACCCAGCAGGGCGAAGCCGCGGATATAGTCCAGCGCAGCGTAGCGCGGCGCCGTCACGCCGTCTCCACAGGGTCGGGGGCTTCGCGCTGCGGGGCGAGCAGCACCTGCTGAAACAGGGCCGCCGACGGCAGAGACAGGAACATCTGCCCCAGAATCATCAGCAGGGCATAGAAGCTGAAGGTCGTCAGATTGGTCAGGTCGAAGCCGACATTCTGCGCCACCATCCAGTTGGTGAAGGCGACGATCGAGCCGAGCAGGCAGACGAAAAAGGCACACCCTAAGACGTGCAGCAGGGCCTTGAGGCGCGACTTTGGGGCCTGAATCATCCACAAGGCCGAAACACAAACCATCCAGAACAGGGCCAGCATGACCTGACGCTGAGTCTCGTGCAGGGCCTCAGGCACCGGCAGGACCGTGGCGCGCGCCACGAACCACGCGACCGCGTGTACCACGCTGGCGGCGGCCAGCGCGATCACGACCCACAGATAGGAAGGTTGCCGGACGGTAAGCAAGATATTATCGGGTCGGCACCGGCTTTTCGCCGCGATAGTCGTAGAAGCCGCGCCCGGTCTTGCGGCCCAGCCAGCCCGCCTCGACATATTTCACCAGCAGCGGACACGGACGGTATTTGGAGTCCGACAGGCCGTCATAGAGGACGTTCATAATGGCCAGAACCGTGTCGAGACCGATAAAGTCGCCCAGTTCCAGCGGCCCCATCGGGTGATTGGCCCCCAGCTTCATGGCGGTGTCGATGGCCTCGATCGTGCCGACGCCTTCATACAGCGTATAGATCGCTTCGTTGATCATCGGGATCAGGACGCGATTGACGATGAAGGCCGGATAGTCCTGCGCGTTGGCGGTGATCTTGCCGAGGCTTTCGGCAAAACCCAGCGCGGCTTCGTAGGTTTCGGTTTCCGTGGCGATGCCGCGAATGATCTCGACCAGCTTCATGATCGGTACGGGATTCATGAAGTGCAGGCCGATGAAGCGGCCCGGGCGGTCCGACGCCGCCGCCAGTCGCGTGATCGAGATCGACGACGTGTTGGACGCCAGAATGGCCTCGGGTTTGAGGTGTTCGCACACCGCCGCGAAGATGGCCTTCTTGACCTCTTCGTTTTCGGTCGCCGCCTCGATGACCAGATCGCAGTCGGCCAGATCGGCGACCAGGGCGGCGGGTTTAAGCAGGGTCGCGGCGCGCGCCCCGGCCTCGGCGGTGATCAGTTCTTTTTCGACCGACTTGAGGAAGCCCTTGTTGATCTTCTCGACGGCCTTGACCACGGCGGGGGCCGACTGATCGTACAGGAAGACCTCATAGCCCGACTGCGCGCAGACCTGCGCAATGCCGGAACCCATTTGTCCGGCGCCGATAATACCGACGCTCTTGATCTCAGTCATGATGAACCCATCCGGTGCTTTGTGTCACCAAGCTTTAACCGCCCGCACGGGGTAATCAAGGGCCAGACAAAGAAAAACCCGGAGACAAGCTCCGGGTCCGGTCTTTAACCGAGCGCTTTGGTCAGCGCCGGGATGGCCGTCTTGTAGTCTTCGACAAGGCCGTAATCGGCGATCTGGAAGATCGGGGCTTCGGGGTCCTTGTTGATCGCCACGATGACCTTGGAGTCTTTCATCCCGGCCAGGTGCTGAATCGCCCCCGAAATCCCGATGGCGATGTACAGGTTCGGGGCCACGACCTTGCCGGTCTGACCCACCTGATAATCGTTCGGCGCATAGCCCGCATCGACCGCCGCGCGCGACGCACCGACCGCCGCGCCCAGCTTGTCGGCCAGAGGCTCCAGCACGCCCTTGAACTCGTCCGCCGAACCCAGCGCCCGGCCGCCCGACACGATGACCTTGGCCGAGCCCAGTTCCGGACGGTCCGACACGACCTTCTCGTCCGATACGAAGCGCGTCTTCAGCGTCACCGCAGGCACCGCCACGCCTTCGACCGAAGCCGAACCGCCGCTGGCCGCCACCGCCTTGAACGCCGTCGGGCGCACGGTGATGACTCTTTTGGCGTCGGACGTCTTCACCGTTTCCAGCGCGTTACCGGCATAGATCGGGTGAACGAAGGTCGAGGCATCGACGACCTCGACCACATCCGAGATAATCGCCACGTCGAGCACAGCCGCCACGCGCGGCGCAAAGTTCTTGCCCGAGGCGGTGGCCGGAACCGCGACGACGTCGTAACCACCGGCGACCGAAACGATCAGGGCCGAAATGGCCTCGGCAATATCGGCTTTCAGCTCGGCGCTTTCCGCCGTCAGGACCTTGCGCACGCCTTCAGCGGCAGCGGCCTGAGCGGCGACGGCGGACGCCTCGCCATAGACCAGCACGTCGATATCGCTCGAAAGCTTCTGCGCCGCGGCGATGGTTTTCAGCGTCGTGTCGCGCAGGTGCGCGCCGTCGTGATCGGCAATAACCAGAACAGCCATATTACAGCACTCCTGCGGACTTGAGATTAGCAACCAGCTCATCGGCCGAGGCGACCTTGATCCCGGCGGAACGCTTCGGCGGCTCGGTGACCTTGACAACGCTCAGACGCGCGGCGGTATCGACGCCGCAATCGGCCAGAGCCTTGGTATCGAGCGGCTTTTTCTTGGCCTTCATGATATTGGGCAAAGACGCATAGCGCGGCTCGTTCAGGCGCAGATCGGTGGTGATCACCGCTGGCAGCGTGACGCCCAGCGTTTGCAGGCCGCCGTCGACTTCGCGCGTGACCAGCGCTTCACCACCAGAGATTTCGACTTTTGACGCGAAGGTCGCCTGCGGCCAGTCGAGCAAAGCCGACAGCATCTGGCCTGTGGCGTTGTTATCGCCGTCGATGGCTTGCTTGCCCATCAGAATGACGTCGGGGGTTTCCTCACCGGCGACGGCCTTGAGCACCTTGGCGACGGCCAGCGGTTCCAGATCGTCTTCGGTCTGAACGAGAATGCCGCGATCGGCGCCCATGGCGAGCGCCGTGCGCAGGATGGCTTCGCATTGCGCCACGCCGATGGAGACGGCGACGATCTCGGTCACCACGCCCTTTTCCTTGAGGCGCACGGCCTCTTCAACGGCAATTTCATCGAACGGGTTCATGGCCATCTTGACATTGGCCAGATCGACGCCCGACTGATCGGTCTTGACGCGGACCTTGACGTTGTAATCCAACACCCGCTTGACGGGCACCAAAACCTTCATTGTGTGCTTCCCTTGTCCGAGAAATGGCCCAAACGGACCGCAATTATTGGCGATTTAGTGAAGCTGCCTGACGTTAAAGTCAATCGGTGCCGTGGCGGAAACAGCCGGATTTCAGTGACATTTCCGCGATTTTACCCCGTTTGCGGCCCCTTGCCGCAAGGGCCGTTTCAGTCGAAATCACCTGGTCGCCACGGAAAGCGCTTCCCTCTTTTCCTCCGGCGATTTAGAAGAGGCGCAGTTTTTGAGGTAGGTTTTATGCGCAACCACGACCGTACGCTCTTTCGCGTCAAGCTCGGCTTTCTCGCTGTGTTCATTCTGATCAGCGCGGGCATCCTGATCTATGGCGTCTTTTATGAGATGCCGCGTCGCAAGTGCGAGGCCGCGGGCGGCTGGTGGACCGACAAATACCGGTCGTGCGAAACTCCGATCTACCTGCCCCTGCTGACCGGTCGCAAGGCCGGGGAACCGCGCAAGATCATCTGGCCCGACGCGCAAAAGGCCGGTCAGGCCTCGAACGGTGCGCCCAGGCCTGAAGAAAAGCCAGCCAGCGCGTCGGCATCGTCGTCCGTGGCGGCTTCGCAGTAGATCAAGCCTTCGACGGCACCCACAGTACGTCGGCGCGGCCCTGATCGTTGGCGTGGCGCGCCAGTACGAACAGCAGGTCGGACAAGCGGTTCAGATACCTGACCACCTCGGCGCTCACCGGTGCCGCGTCCTGCATCAGCACGATTGCGTCACGCTCGGCCCGCCGTGCGATCGTCCGCGCCAGATGCAGGTGCGCGCTGAGGGCGCTGCCGGCGGGCAGGATAAACGAGGTCAGCGGCGACAGGTCGGCATTGTACAAATCGATGGCCGCTTCAAGCGCTTCGACCTGCGTCGCTTTCAGCCGCAGCGGCGTCCACGACTTCGGCTGACCGTCGTCGGGCACAGCGATATCGGCCCCCAGATCGAACAGATCGTTCTGCACCTGAGCCAGCAGCGCATCCATTTCGCCTGCGGCATAAAGCCGCGCCACGCCGATGGCCGCAATTACTTCATCGACGCTGCCCATGGCGGCAAAGCGCGCATCGGTCTTCGGGCGGCGTGAACCGTCCGCCAGTCCCGTCGTCCCGTCATCGCCGGTCCGGGTATAGATTTTATTGAGCTTAACCACTGTGGTTGGCCGACCACCAGGCGAACAGGCATAGGATCACAATCGCAATCGCCTGCATCAGGACGCGCAGCTGCATCAGCTTGTTCGACCAGCGCTCGCCGAATTTGCCGCCCTTGAACAGGCTGTAGATGCCGACGCACAGCACGGCAAAGACCGCAAAAAGCGCCACCAGCGACAAGGAAAACAGAAAACCGTGCATCGATAAACTCGGGTTTTGAGCGAATTCGGACGTCAATCCGGACCTCATACGCTTTTTTGGACGCAGCGTCTATTTTTCGCCCCCTTTATTGCATATTTATGTCGTTCAGCGACGGAATGAACGCTCGTTCACGTGAAAAGCATAGAATTTGCTACCCCTGAACAGGGGGAATGGCTGTTTCGGGCGATTATTACGCAATTGTAACCTAAACCGGGTTGCCGCCACCGAGCCCTTAGGCTTTAAGTCACGCAACCCATTGAATTACCTGCGCCCCTCCCCATTTAAAGGCGCAGGGGGCGTCATCGGGCTGACCCGCATCATCCCCTTAGCTTATCGTGTGTAAATGACCATGTATCAGGCGTATGAACTGAAAGAGAAACTCGTGCAGGAAGAAGCCAGCTTGCCGTTAGGGGCCAGGGCCCGATCGAAGGAACTCAACCGCCTCAAGATCCTCGCCTCGGCCAAGGCCCTGTTCCGCGATCGCGGATTCGAAGCCGCCACCCTGCGCGATATCGCGAAGGAAGCTGGTTTGTCGACCGGCGCCGTCTTCGCCAACTTCGCCGACAAGAACGAAATCTTCGTCAAGGTCGTCGAGGAAGAAACCGCCCGCGTCATGACCGCCATGATCGACGCGCACGACACCTCGCGTCCGCTGGATGACCGCCTGCACCATCAGGTGATGACGGCCTACGCCGCCGCCGAGGAAAACGTGAAACTGATCCTGTCGGCCTTCGTCATGAACTGGAGCGGCAACGCGACCGGTGAAGCGACCCAGCCGGCTCAGGCCGAAATCGCCCGCCTGACCGATCTGGTCCGTCAGGTGGTGCTGGAAACCCTGCGCCACGCCCAGGCGGAAAAGGAACTGCCGGTCGCGGCCGACGTCGCCCACGGGGCCGAAATTCTGGAAGATCTGATCTTCTCGAACATCCGCCGCGCCTATCGCGAGGGCCAGACCTTCGCCTCGACGACGGCTCGTCTGCGTTTTCAGGTGTCGCTGATCGTGTCGGGCCTCAAGGCCGCGTAAACTACTGTTCGAAATAACCAACAAAAAAGCCGCCGAGGGGACTTCGGCGGCTTTTTTGTTGTCTTTTTTAGAGGTGCTCTAACTGGTCCACTTCAGCGTCGCCGGCTTGACCGGATTGACGAAGTCGCGCTGTTCGGCGCGGTGGGCGAACCATTCTTTCTTGAGTTGCTGATACCACTTGGCCTGGGTATCGGCGTCGTCGATCCACAGCAGCGACGGGTCGTATTTCAGCCCCTCGTTTTGCAGATTGACCATGTCGCCGTCCTGCTTGAGGAAGGCCTTGACCCCCAGCCGGAACAGCGGCGCGATGGCGCGGAACAGGCTGTGGTCGGACCAGAAGATCTGCGTGATGCGGGTTTTCGTCGGCGTGATCGGCGTCAGGCAGGTCAGGGCCAGCACCTGACGCTCGCCGATCTGGATATGCTCGTAGCGGATGCCCGGCAGACGGAAGGTGATTTCGGTCGCCGGTGCGCCACCGAGGATGCGATAGGCGCGGGAGTTTTTCGACGGCGCGTGGCGGATCATGGCAAAGCCGTGCTCACGCGGCTCGAACGCCTTGACCTTCGATAACTGTTTCTTGGCCGAGCGCCACCACCATTGTTGGTGAACGTAAGGGCCGTGCGCCGGGTCCATCAGGCCGACGATGGCGTGGTCGATATGGCTGTCGAAATCCATGGTCTCGACGATAATCGGGTTACCGCCGACGACACCGGGCAGCACCGGCGGTTCGTGATCAGGCTCGGTCGGGCGGCGCGGATCAGCGGTAATATAGACCCAGACCATGCCCTGCTGCTCGCGCACGGCGTAGGACCGCACCCTGATGCGCTCGACATCCATCGGCTGATCGGCAGTCAGTGACGGCACCGCCGTACAGCCGCCATTCGTCCCAAAGGTCCAGCCGTGATAGGGGCACTGTACGATGGGTTTTCCGGTAACCGGATCGGGGATCATCTGCCCGGCAGACAGCGGCGCGGCGCGGTGCGGACAGATGTCGCGCATGGCATAGACATCGCCGTTCGTATCGCGACCCAGAAGCACCGGCTCACCGAGGATTTCATAGCGCTGAAGCTTGCCGGGTTTCAGGTCGCCGGACAGGGCCGCGAACCACCAGGCGTCCTTCAGGAAGCCCTGACCGAAGACAAGACGTTCTTTTGCGGGGGCGGGCGCGGTTTGATCGGGCATAGGGGACTTTTGCGGGTCAGAAGGTCAAACCGTGTATATATCAGACGCCGCAAAACCCTCAAAAGCGTTTTGTTGTCGCAGGGAATTTGGCAGGCCTTAACCTATACCTCCCCGCTGGCGGGGTATAGCGCAGCGAAAGTATAGCTTTCGCCAGCGATGACGGGCGGGGTGGCTTGCGGAACGTCAACAGGCACGAAGTATCCGGTAAAACACCCCACCACCACATCTCACCACTCCGTGGTTCGTGCGGTCCCCCTCCCCGCACAAGTGCAGGGAGGTATTAGAAGGAATTAACCCGCAAACTCACTCAGCGCGGCGAGGAAACCTTCGTTCTCATGGTCCTTGCCGATGGTCACGCGCAAAGCCTGCGGCAGACCATAGTTAGCCACATGACGGATGATGAAGCCCTTCTGCATCAGGTGCTCGTTGGCGCGGGCGGCCTGTGCCTCATCCTTGAAGTAGATCAGGACGAAGTTGCCGAGGCTCTGATCGATGCGGTAACCCAAGGCCCGCACCGCCTGATAAAAGCGCGGACGCCACTCGACGACCTGATCCTTCGAGGCATCGATGTGCGCCTGATCCGACAGGGCCGCCACCGCCGCATATTGCGCCGGCAGGTTGACGTTGAACGGCATGCGGATGCGTTCCATCGCCTCGATCACGCGCACCGGGCAATAGCCGAAGCCGACCCGCAGACCGGCCAGACCGTGGATCTTCGAGAAGGTGCGCGTGACAATCATATTGTCGTGGCTGCGCGCTAAGCCAAAGGCGCTTTCATAGCTCGGCACGTCGGCGAATTCGGCATAGGCTTCGTCGATGACCAGCAGGATCGCCGGGTCTAAGCGACGACGCAGATCGGCGATCTCGTCCGGCGTGTTCCATGTCCCCGTCGGATTGGCAGGATTCGACAGATAGACGATCTTGGTCTTCGCATCGACGAGGTCCAGCAAACGGTCGATCTCGACGCGCTGTTCGGGTTCGGCGGCCAGACGCACCTCGGCCTGACAGGCTTCGGCGCTGATACGATAGGCGAGGAAGCCGTGTTCACCGGTGACGATATTGTCGCCAACCTCCAGCCAGGTCTGGTTCAGCAGGCCGAACACCTCGTCGGAGCCGTTACCGAACACCAGACGTTCGGCCTCAAGCCCGTGATAGGCGGCGACCGCTGCGCGCAGCGGGCCGGCGTGACCGTCGGGATAACGGAATAGCTTGGCCGAGGCCTCGGTGAACGCCGCCGCGGCCTTGGGCGAACACCCGAAGGCGTTTTCGTTCGACGACAGCTTGACCGGTTCGGCCACGCCGTCGATCTTCGACTTGCCGCCGACATAGGCGGCGATGCCCCAGATGCCCTGTTTCGGTTCGGGTTGTTTGGAAGGCGGCGCGAAGCTGTCCATGATCGGTTCCGGCATAATTACAAAGTACCCCGGCGATATAGAGGATTTTCAGCGCATAGACATGCTGTTTTTCGGCCTAAATTCGCGCAGACGTGCCGATAATGCCAGACAAACCGCCCAACACCTTGCCCGACGCCGGGTCGAGGCGGCCGTCATGCGCCTGTACGAAGCCCGACAGAGCAAACAGCTTCATGCCGCCGACATTGTACAGCCACTCCGCCGCCAGACCGCGATGGCCCAGTTCCTCGATCAGGGCGGATTCGCTCAGACGGCTGTCGGTCACCCAGTAGGACACGTCGTCGCCCGTCGGTTCAGGGGTCAGCGCGGCGATGGCAAAGGCCTTGGGGCGGTCGGGATTGCGTTCCGGCAGGGCGCAGATCACGCGCACGGCGGGTTCGGCCAGCAACCGCGCCCACCACGCTCCGGCGCGCGTCTCAAGGCTGATGATACCGATATTCTGCGGGTCGCGCGCCGCCGCAATCACATGCAGCGGCTCGGCCAGCGGGCCTTGCGTCGGGGCGGCCCCGAAGCGTTCGCGCCCCCACTGGAAAATCTCCGCCGGTTTGTCGCCCGCCCAAAAATTAAGGTGAAGACCACCCTGATCTTCACCCTGAATACGCAGCGATTCCGAGATCAGCTCGCGCCAGATGGCAATGACGGCGGCGTCCGAAGCGGCCTTGCGCGGGGCGTCGGTCAGCTTGCGCAGCAGCAGGGCTTCACGGTCGGGGCGCAGCAGGGAAACGGACTGACCGGCCACGCCTTCGCGGATCTTGGCGGCAGCGATGTCGCGCGCCAGGGCCGAGCGTTCGTCGATCAGGCGCAGCAAATCGGTATCGAGCGCATCGATTTTCAGCCGCAGCGATTGCAGGGTTTCCGCTTTTACCTCGATACTTGTCTGGGGCTTCGCCTTGGTTTGCGCACGTGCCGTCATGGCCACACCGTTCTCCGAACCTCGTGTCTAAGCCGTCTGCACGACTAAAACCGGTCTTTTATTGGCGTCTCTTCTGATGGACACGCCTTTATTGCAAATTATACACAGGCCACACATTCGTTTCACAGGAAACGAATGTGTATCTTTGATGATTACAGTCCAAAATCGAGCGCTTTACAATAGAGCCACTGCAAATTTATTCGCAGGTGCGTTAAGCGCCCTCTGACTCAACGCACGACCGGGGCGTCCGATACCTTCAACGGCCCGACATAGGTGCCGCCGTCGCGGAAGTCGAATTTGAGTTTCACCGGTTTGTCCGCCGTCATGGTCGTGCCCACAAAAGGCCGCGCCAGGGGCTCGTATTCCGGCGCGATCAGCCCGGCCCCCAACAGGAAGGTCACCGGATCGCCGGAGCCCTTGATCTCGACATTGAGCGGCCCTTGCAGCGCCAGATTGGGGTCGACGCGCATGGCGTCGCTCTGGCCGAAGATTTCCAGATCGCCGATGTGCAGCGAGGCCTTGACGCCGGTCATTACGCCGCCGCCGTCGCGCCACGCCGTCAGCCGACCGTCTTTGAACTTCGCCGCCTGACCCACCGTGCCTTCAAGGTGCAGGTCGAAGGTCTTGTTCGGCCCCATCCGCCCGATCAGGCTTTCGGGATGGCCCTTGGCACCGGTCACACGCCACAGGAAATCGGCATTATCCACGGCGGCGGCATTCGGACGCAGATAGGCCTCGAAGCGCTGGGCGCTTTGCAGCAGAAAGGGGTACTCGGCCTTCGAGACCGTAAAGATGGGGTTCAGGCCTTCGACGGCGATAGTCTGGATCGGCTGGGTCCAGCCGGAAACGCTAGCCCGCAGGGCATCGCCGGTGATCTTGACCTCGCCCAGATCGATGGCCCCCAGATCCGGCGTTTCGCGACGACCGCGATAATAGGTTAACCCCTCTGTGGCCACGAACACCCACTTATCCAGCACGAAGGCCGAAGCCTCGGCTTCGAGGCGCGGCGCGGCAAAGCCTTTGCCAGTGGGCGCGATGGCCTCGAACTTGTCGAGCGCGATAAACATGCGGAAGGGGTAGCCCTGTACGTGCAGCGGCGAATAGCCGACGTGATATCCCGCATCGATCAGGTTCTGACGCGTCAGGGCGATGCGGTTTTCAAGCTGGCTGGCGACGTAGAACCAGTAGCCGGTCCACCCGGCCAAAAGCACCAGAAAGATCAGGATCGGCCCGAACAGCCCCCAGCGCGAGGGTTTCTTTTTGGGTTTGGAAACGGACGCTTCAGTCATAGGAACTCCGTTCATCCCCTCTCCCTGAGGGAGAGGGTGGCCGATAGGCCGGGTGAGGGGGAAATGGTAAAACCGCGCTCGTAACCAGCAGTCCCCCCTCACCCCAGCCCTCTCCCTCGGGGAGAGGGGGTTTATGGTAGCCTACAACGCATTTGCAGCAGAAAGCAACGCCTTGACCGACGCGGTCGCGCTATCGACGTCCATGCCGACGCCGAAGACCTTGCGGTCGTCCTTCGTGCGGCATTCGACATAGGCCACGGCCCTGGCGTCCGTGCCACGGCTCAGGGCGTGTTCGTGGAAATCAAGCACCTCAAGACCCAGTCCGTAGGCGGCGTTCAGCGCATCGACGGCGGCGGCCATCAGGCCGTTGCCGCGCCCGTTAATCGGGGTCTCGACGCCGTCATGCGTCACGCGGCCCGCAAACAGACGATCGACGCCCGACCGACGCGCGCCGGAATCGGTATATTCGACCAGTTCGTAGGTCGTGGTGCCTTTGAGGAAATAGGCGTCCTCGAAGGCGTGCCAGATGTCGGCGGCCTGCATTTCCTTGCCGGTCTTGTCGGCGATGTCCTGCACCTTGTGCGAAAAATCGACCTGCAACCGGCGCGGCAGTTTCAGCCCCTTGTCCTGCTCCAGTATCCAGGCGATGCCGCCCTTGCCCGATTGCGAATTGACGCGGATGACCGCCTCGTAGCTTTCGCCGAGATCCGCCGGGTCGATCGGCAGGTAGGGCATTTCCCACACGCCGTCATTGCGCTGTTCGTGGGCGGCGAAGCCTTTCTTGATCGCGTCCTGATGCGAGCCGGAAAAGGCCGTGAAGACCAGCTCACCCGCATAGGGATGGCGCGGATGGACGGGGATATTGTTGCAGTGGACGACGGTGTTGACCACGGCGCGGATGTCGGAAAAATCCAGCTCCGGATCGACGCCCTGCGTATAGAGATTGAGCGCCAGCGTCACCAGATCGACATTGCCGGTGCGCTCGCCATTGCCGAACAGGCAGCCTTCGATGCGGTCGGCCCCGGCCAGCACACCCAGCTCCGCGGCCGCGATGCCCGTGCCGCGGTCGTTATGCGGGTGCAGCGAGACGATGGCGGACGAACGCCGCGTCAGCTTGCGGCAGAACCACTCGATCTGGTCGGCATAGATGTTGGGCGACGACACCTCGACGGTGGCCGGCAGGTTGAGGATGACCGGCTTATCCGGCGAGGCGTCCCACACGTCCATCACGCGCTCGCACACCTCGACGGCGAATTCCGGCTCGGTGGCCGAAAAGGTTTCCGGCGAATATTCGAACGACCATTCGGTGTCGGGTTGTTTCGCAGCTTCTTCCTTGATCCACGTCGCACCCTTGACGGCGAGGCCGATCACGTCAGCCTGCTCCAGACCGAACACCACGCGGCGGAACAGCGGCGATGTGGCGTTATAGAGGTGCACACAGGCGCGCTTGGCACCTTTCAGCGACTCGAAGGTGCGCTTGATCAGGTCTTCGCGCGACTGTACCAGCACCTGAATCGTCACGTCGTCCGGGATGTGGTCTTCCTCGATCAGCTTGCGCACAAAGTCGAACTCGATCTGCGACGCCGAGGGGAAGCCGACCTCGACCTCCTTGAGGCCGACGATCATCAACTGCTTCCAGAAGCGCATCTTCTTTTCGATGTCCATCGGATCGGCCAGCGCCTGATTGCCGTCGCGCAGATCGGTCGACAGCCAGCGCGGGGCCTTGTCGAGCGTTTTCGACGGCCAGGTCCGGTCGGACATGTCGTGCGGGAAGACGAAGGGACGGTACTTGGCCGACGGATTTTTCAGCATCATGGAAGGGCACTCTGGAAAGATCGCCGCACTCTTAGGGCTTAGCCGACATCGGGTCAATGCCACCCCCTCTCCCCGCATGCGGGGAGAGGGGAATTATAAAAACCCCTCGATCGCCACAATCGCCTCGGCCAGCGTGCAGCGCTGCACCACCACGCCCTCGGGCAGGGACGCGAACAACCGCGTGGGCGCCGCCGAATCGAGCATGACGAACACGCCCCGGTCGTCAGCCTTGCGGATTAGTCGCCCGAAGGCCTGAGCCAGCTTGGCACGGACCAGCGCGTCGTCGTACAGCTTGGCCCCGAAATGCGCCCGCCGCGCCTTGTGCAGGGCGTCTGGGCGCGGCCACGGAATGCGGTCGAAGGCGATCAGCCGCAGGGCCTGACCCGGCACGTCGATGCCGTCGCGCACGGCATCGGTGCCCAACAGACACGAATGCTGTTCGGAGCGAAACACGCTGATCAGGTCCGACACGTCCAGCGGATCGACGTGTTGGGCATAAAGCGAAATCCCCGCCTCACCCAGAGGCCGATACAGTTGCTCATAGACCGCTTTCAGGCGGCGGATGGCGGTAAACAGGCCGAGCGCCCCGCCTTTGGACGCAAGGAACAAAGCCTTCATCGCGCCTGCCACGACGCGCGGATCGTCGCGCGGCACGTCGGTGACGACGAACAGTCGGGCCTGCGCTTCGTAATCGAACGGCGACGCGATGCGCAGAGATTTGGCCCCCATGACCAGATGCGCCGCCCCGGTCCGTTGCCGCGCCAGAGCGAACGGCTCTTCCTGCGACGAATCCGACAGGGTCGCCGAGGCCATCAGCACCCCGTGCGCCGGTTTCAGCACGTAGTCGGCCAGCGGTACCGAAGGATCGACAAAGTGACGATGCAGGCCGACATCGACCAGCCGCCCGTTGTGCGCCACGGTGGCGAACCAGTCGACAAACGGGCTGGGTGCGGTTGGATCGTCACCTTCCGCATAGGCCAGTTGCTGCAACAGGCTGCGCCACGCCGGCAGGGTCATGCGCGCCCGTCGCTCCAACCCGCGCAGGGCCCCGTCGAGGCGCGTCCGCTCGGCCAGATCGAGGTCGTCCTCACCGGTCAGGATGTCTTCCATGGCTCGGACCAGCGCCAGCAACGGCGCTTCGATGGATTGCAGGGCCTTGGCCGCCAGTGACGCCGCCTCGGCCACTTCGGGCAGGCACGGATGGGCTTCGCATTCGCCGTTTTCGGCGTCGGGTTTGAATCGGGATTTGGCGGCGCTCTCCGCGCCGCGCACTTCGATCTGTTTCAGGGCGGCTGCCAAAAGCGCCTCGATGGGGCCGACCGGCTGCATCATCTCGCCCGACTGCGTCCGCGTGGTCAGGCGTTGCGACCAGCCCTCGGCGGGCAAGGCGGCGGCGGCGCGGATCAGATTTTTCAAGGCTTCCTGCGCGGCTTCGCGTGTCGCCAGCAGGTCGCCCAGCCGCTGCTCCAGCCCGCGCGAGCGCCGCCCACGCCCTTCGTTGCCGCGAATCCAGCGGCGCAATTCGGCCGCTTCGAAGCCCGACAGTTCGCTAGAAAACGCCCCGTCGGCGGCTTCGAACACGTGGTGGCCTTCGTCGAAAACCAGCCGCGACAGACCCGGCGATTCGGGCTCGACGGTCGGTTGGCCGTCGGCGGCTTTCGTCGCTTCACGCAGGTCGTAGGCCGCCTGCGCCATGACCAGCGCATGGTTGGCGATGATGATCTGCGCCGATTTCGACTTGCGGATCGACTTTTCGACGAAGCAGGTCCGGTAGTGGGCGCAGGCGCTGTAGATGCACTCGCCGCGCCGGTCGACAAGGTTCGCCGGGTTGAGCGCGCCGAATATGGCGGCGGCCGACTGCGGCGGCAATAGCGACGGCAGCCAGGTCGGAAAATCGCCGCCGACGATATCGCCGTCGCGGCTATAGACGATCCAGCGCGCCACCAGCGCCGCGACAATCGCCTCACCGGGGCCTTGCGTCAACGGCGCGAGGCGTTCCTGAAAATTCAACAAGCACAGATAGTTCTCGCGCCCCTTGCGGATCGAGACCTTGGCCTCACGCTCGGCCTCGGTATCGAACAGGGCGCGCGTATCATGATAAATCTGCTTTTGCAGGGCCTTGGTATAGGTCGAAATCCACACGCGACCCTGCGCCTTTTCGGCCCAGACCTGCGCCGGCGAGAGGTAGCCGAGCGTCTTGCCGGTGCCGGTCCCGGCTTCCAGCAGCAGCATGTTCGGTTGTTCCGACGCCCATTTCGGCGCGAAGATTTCTTTGGCCCTGAGCGCGAACAACTGCTGTTCGGGGCGCAGTTCGGCCAGCCCCGCGCGTTTGAGATTCGCCCCCAGACCGCCGGTAATCTCGTCGTCGCTCAGACTGACCTGACGCGCATCTCCGGCGGGGGCCTGATCCTCCCACTCTTCGAGCAGCGACCACACCTCCAGGGCGGGCGGCGCGACATAGCCTTCCGGCACGGGCTTTTCATTTAACGCCGCCTCGACGAACGGGCTCCAGACCCAGTTCTGCTGTTGCATATAGGCGAGCGATGCCTTCGCCATCAAACGGAACGCCAGCGGCGCTTCGGCCAGTTCGCGGCCGAGCGCCAGCGCCACCTGCACAACCATGGCCGACTGCGCCTCGGCCCCTTCGGGTTCGGTGAAGCCGACAGCCAGAGCAACCCCGGCTACCGACGGCGCGCAGAACTTCGCCGGACGCACAAAGGCGAACAGCTCCAGAAGGTCGAAATGCTTGGCTTCGCGGTGATTGCGGCCATTGAACAGGCGCTGGCGGATCAGAGGCGCATTGGCGACCAGCAGCCCTTCCCGGCCCCACGCCTCACGCGCTTCAGGCACCCCGACCCGGCGCGCGATGTGACCGTCGCTCAAGGCCGCGTGCGAGGGCAACAGCGCAAACCCCTGCTGCGGCAGGAACTGACGCAGAGACGCGTCCGGCACAGGGACGGCGGTCGGGACCTCGATGTCGGGGAAATCGTTCACGCGGGCAATGTAACGGTTATGGGCGACAAACAAAAGCCCCCACAACGACTGCATTGTGCGCGCGAAACGTGTCGAACGTCTTATACCTCCCTGACTTGTCGGGGAGGTATAAGATTTGCTTACCCCCGTCTGAACAGTCGCGACGCCAGTGCGCCCATACCCATGCTCATGGCGACGCAGGCCAGACCGTAGAGCCACGCGTGACGATGGGCGGAATTGAAAATGAACCGTTCGAAGCCGACCTTTTCCACCGTCATAGTCTTTTCGGAATAGCCTACCGGCTGACCGTTGCGAAACAGCCAGACCTCGGCGGTGTAGTCGCCGATCGGCGCTTCCGACGGCAGGGTCACCTCGGCGCGGAATAGGTTCTGATCGACAAACCGCACCCCCAGCGGATTGTCCGCATAGAGCCCGGCCTTCGATTTCAGTCTGATGACCGCCCGGCGCCAGTCGAGATAGTCGGCCTCAAGCCCGTTGACCACCACATCCTTGACGCCATAGCGCGTCACCACCTTGTTTTCGCGCGAGGTGTCCATGGCGATATAGTCGAGGCCCAGCCCCAGCAAGCGCCGGTGCGAAAAGTCGGTGATGCGGTCGAGCGGCTGCGACGAGGCCGCCATGTAATAGCCCGGCGCGCCCTCGAACACGACCGGGCGCGAATTGAGCCACACCCCGGCGTGTTGCGTCTTGCGGATCAGGCGCATCGAGGCCTTGGGCCCGCGAATGACCACCACCACGTCGGACGGCTGATCCTTCGGCTGGAACACTGCGCCATAGAGGATGACCTTGGCCCCCTGAAACGAGGACGACACCTCGATGCGGCTTTGCGTCAGGTCGGTCGACAGGCTATCGGGGGCAATCGTCGGTGCGACCGGCAGGTTTTCGACATAGGGCGCGGGTGTTTCGGCCTGTTTAATATCCGGGGGCAGGGATGCGGCGACCATGATCCCCCCTACCCGTTCGTCGGCGCGAGGATGAACGGGTCTTCCGGCGGGACAAAGAGCGTAAAGCCCATCTGCAGGCCCGCCATCAGGATAATTACCGCCAGAATGACGCGCAACTGCTCGGCGCGAAACCGCGTCGCGGCGCGGATGCCCAGTTGCCCGCCCACCACCCCGCCGATGAGCAGGATAAAGGCCAGAACACCGTCCACCGTGTGGTTGCGCACGGCCTGAAGGATCATGGTGACCAGGGTCGTGATGACGATCTGATACAGGCTGGTGCCCACCACGACCGAAGCCTTCATACGCAGTATGTAGATCATCGCCGGAACGATGAGAAAACCGCCGCCGACCCCCATCAGGGCCGCCAGAATGCCGACCGTAAACCCGATGGCCAGCGGAGGTATGACCGAAATATAGAGCCCTGAACGCGGAAAGCGCATCTTGTACGGCAGGGAATAGAGCCAGACCGGGCGTTTGCTTTTGGGCCGTTCCGGCGGCAGGCCCTGACGCGTGCGGAACAGGGCGCGCAGGCTCTCATTGAGCATCAGCCCGCCGATGGTCCCCAGCAGCAGCAGATAGAGCAGCGCCACCATCAGGTCGGCCTGACCGAGCAGGCGCAGGATACGGAATATTTCGACCCCGGCAATGGCGCCCAGGATACCGCCGCCGGCCATCAGCGTGCCCATGCGCATATCGACATTGGCCTCGCGGCCATAGCTGAGAACCGATGAGGTCGAGGTCGCCAGCACGTGCCCGGCCTGAGACGCTACGGCGATCGACGGCGGAATACCGAGCGCCACCAGCACCGGTGCCATAAGGAAGCCGCCGCCCACCCCGAACAGGCCGGAGAGGAATCCGACCACCACCCCCAGCCCGGCCATCAGCCAGACATTCACCGACATTTCGGCGATGGGGAGGTAGATTTCCACGCGAACCTTTCAGTCTTGGAGGGGCGCGATATTGTAGCTAAAAACGCCAAAGAAGAATTTAGCTACACTTTTTAGCCTATCGCTTAACGAAACGCCCGTATGCACGATGTCATACGGGCGTGTATCGAAGCAAGTGTAATAGCTCGTTATTTCGCCGCAACGGAGGTCGGGGCGCTCTGGCCGATGGGTTTAAACGCCTTGGCCTGGGTTTCGGCGCTGGCGATCTGCTCCGGGCTCATCTGGCCGCGCAGCCCTTTGAGGGTTTCCGCCGATTCACCGTCCCCGCCCGCGGCGGCAATCGACAGCCACTTATAGGCTTCGGTCAGGTTCATCGGCGCGCCGATGCCCTGCATGTACATGATGCCGAGGCCGTACTGGCTTTCAGCCTCGCCGCGTTCGGCCGCCTTGCGCAGCCAGAACATCGCCCCGGGCAGGTCCTGAGGCCCGCCTTCGCCGTTATAGTACATGCGCCCGAGATTATACATGGCCTCGGGGATACCGCCCTGAGCCGCGCGCTCGACCCAGCGGCGCGCCTGCGCCTTGTCGGCGGCGATCAGGCCTTCGGTCCCCTTGTCGTACAGCACGCTGAGGTCGAACTGCGCCTGCGGATAGCCCATGTCCGCCACGGTACGCAGGGCTTCGACGCCCTTCGGATCATTGGCCTTGAGAGCGATCGACGCCGCCTCGTACATGGCCTTCATCCGCGTCAGGTCCTGCGCGGTCGGTGCCGTGGCAACCGCCGTGGCGAGCACCGGCGCCGCCGTAGCGGGCTTTTCGGCACCGCCATCACGGACCAGCATATAGCCGCCCACCACCCCTGCCGTCAGCACGACGGCGACCGAGGATGCCTTAAAGGCGTTGAGCAGGGTCTTGCCCTTTTCCTTGGACGGCTTTTCTTTTGCCGGCTTGGTATCCTTGGTGCGCGACAGGCCGAGCTTGAGCCCGCCCAGCGGCTTCTTGTCGGTGCCCGTGCCTTCGACCGAGGCGCGCACGGCGGCGCGGGCCGCGGCCAGCGCATCACGGGTCGACATGGACACGCCGCCGTCTTCGTAGGCCGGACGGTCCGCCGGTTCATCGAACGGCGCGTCGAACACATCGTTTGTCGAGGCCTTCGGAGCGGGCGACACCTTGCGCGACGCATCGACATCGGCAAACGGGTCAAGATCGTCCGCCAGATCGGCAAACGGATCGTTCAGGGCGTCGTTGCGCGATGCCGGACGGGGCGTCAGCGGCGCTTGCATGGCCAGTTCGGCCGCCCCGCCGTCGAAGTCGTCGTCATCGCCGAACGGATCGATATCGGGCTTGTGACCGGCATTGAACGCATCGGGCTCAGCCGTTTTGCGCGTTTCGGGCGCCGGCGTTTCCGCGAACGGATCGTCGCCGAAATCGAGCGCCGAGCTCAGGAGGCGGCCGGTCAGGTCAATATCGTCGTCTTCGGCGACCGGCGCTTTCGCCGCAGGTCTGGCCACGGGTTCGGGCGTCACGACGGGTGCAGGCGCGTCCACGGCTTCGTCGAAGCCGTGCTCGAAGGCTGCGAACGGCTTTTGCTGCAATTCTGTGGTTGCGGGCGCAAACGCACTTCCCTCAAAAGGATTGGGCATGTCCTCGGCCACGGCCTTGCGCAGGGACGGGCGCGCGGCCTCCTGCAGCAGGGTCTGAGTCTGGACCTGACCGATACGCGAATCGATCTTGCTGCGCGCTTCGTCGAGCAGCTTCTGCGTACGCTCCTCGCTTTGACGGATGCGATCGGCGATGTCCGAATTGACGCGCTGATGACGGGTGTCGAGCTCTTCGCCAACGCCCTGCAGTACCTGTGTGGTACGACGCTCGGTCTCGGCGACCTTCTGCGTCAGGCGTTCGGAGATACGCGCGATTTCACCGCTCAGGCGCTCCAAAGCGCGGGCATGGGATTGATCGGCCGTTTCAAAACGCTCGTCCAGAGTCTCGCTCAAACGGCGTACCTCGGCCGAGGCGCGCTCGGCCGCATCCTCACTCGACTGCACCACGCCCGTCATCCTGCGATTGAGGTTATCGGCAATTTTCAGCACATCCTGACCCAGGGTCTCGATGGCGCGCGCCGAGCGGGCCTCAGCCTCGCCCAGTCGCGTATTGAGCAGCGACACCGTCTGATCGAGATTCTGGCGCGTGGCGGTTTCCAGCGCGCGCATGACATCGTAGCGCGACTCCTCGACGCGGCGCGTCAGGTCGGCGGTCAGTCGCGTGAGGGAATGGACGCTTTCCGGATCGGTGACGTCGCCGCGCTCTTCGGAGCGCAGCAGGCGGGCATCGAGCGAGGCAAAGGCCTGTTCCAGCGTGCGGATCGCCGTGGCGGTCTGGGCCTCGGCGGCCTCAAGGCGCTTGGACAGCTGCGAGACGACACGATCGACCATCTGTTGCGCCGCCGCGTCGTGGTCCTTCATTTCCATCTGGGCCAAACGGTGCGACAGGTTGACCATATCGCCGCGAATATCCTTGACCGTATCGCGCGCCCGGGCGTCGTTCTCGTAAAGCTGGTTGGCCAGCTTGCCGAGCGCGCCTTCGACGGCCTCGACCGTATCCTTCACCGGCGAGGCCTTCAACTCGGCCTCAAGCCGCGCCACGCGCTCGCGCTCCTCGCGCAGGTGGCCCGACAGGCCTTCCAGACGCTCGGCCTGAGCATCGACCACGCGTTCGGCATTATAGAGTCGCTCGGCCAGCGCCGCCTGTTCGTCCTCGGCCTGCGACAGGCGTTCCGAAGCCGAACTGACCGTATCGAGGACATGGCGCGTCTGGCCACTGAAACGTTCGCCCAGACGCTCCTCCAGACGACCTTCGCTCTCGGCCAGGGTTTCGGCGATGGCGGATTCGGAGCGTTCCAGACGGTTGAGCAAGGCTTCGACGGCCTGAGACACGCCGCGCACCGCCGAGGCCGAGCGCGTTTCGGAGGATTCGATACGCGTGCCGAGGCTTTCCAGAACGCGCGTCACGCGGCCCAGTTCCGCCGATTCACGCGCCGGCCACGGCTCGTCGTAATAGGCCTCGGACACCGGACGGCGCGCGTCGCGTTGCGCGGCCAGCGAATAGGGCGCGGGACGGGACGCGCGGGAATCATACCGGGGCTCTGAGCGCGGTGCCGGTCGGGCGGCGCGCGGAGCGTAATCGTCCTCGGCGTACAGGTCGTCTTCGTCGTAAACGGGCTCGACCGGACGGCGCTCACGGTTGGCCGATCTCCCGGCGCTCTGGGCCTTCTGACGCTCGCGGCGAATCACCGCCTCGACGTCCTCGCCTTGCAGAATGGTGTGATTTAACCACTCGCCGAGGGTCATGCCCGACCGGCGCGCCAAGTCCTTGGCGACTTCTCTCGCCTTCGAATCGATACCCTTAACGCTCCAGGGCGTGCCGCCGGTCATACGAATCCCCTATTCACCTTTCCGAAAGGCTAATACTCATTATCTGGGGTGTAAACCTTTTGTTAACCCCAATATCTGGGGTAACATTATTCTTCTGTGGAAAGAGCAACGTTCTTGAATCGCGTTTTGCGCGAAAATTCAATGCGGTGAAGACTTATCCACAAAATTGCGCGACGGGGCTTGCCCAAAACTTATCCCCTGCCCCATATGGCACGCATGGATATGACTTTACCGCTCACCCTGATCTGTCTCGGCGGCTTCGCGCTACTGGCCCTCGTGTCGGGCTGGCTGGGCGCCCGACCGCCCGATTTCCGCTCGGAAAAGCCGCGCCTGATGCCGTGGCGGTTCATCATGCTGCTGTCGGTCACGGTTACGATCATCCTGATCGTGCATACCCTGACTCTGCTTGGCCTCAAGAGCGATCCGCCGGTGCAGTATTAGAGAACATCCTACCCTGTAGCCATAGCGTACGGGGGAGGTGGATTTTGGAGCATAGCGACAAAAGACGGAGGGGGCACGCCTACAGAAATGCCCCCTCCGTCTGCTCATTTCATTCGCAGCCACCTCCCCCGCTGCGCAGGGGAGGATGTTTAGCTAAAGCACCAGTTAATGACAGCCTTCTGCGCATGGATGCGGTTTTCGGCCTCGTCCCAGACCACCGATTGCGGGCCGTCGATGACGCCGTCCGTCACTTCCTCGCCGCGGTGGGCGGGCAGGCAGTGCAGGAACAGCGCGTCAGGCTTCGCCAACGCCATCAGGGCTTCGTTGACCTGATACGGCTCGAAGGCCTCAAGACGTTCGTCGTGGTCGAGGTCGCCCATCGACACCCAGGTATCGGCCATGACCACGTCGGCCCCACGCACGGCGGCTTCCGGGTCCTGAGTCACCGTCACGCGGGCGCGGTTTTCCGAGGCGAAGAACATGTCGGCGTTCGACGGCTTATAACCCGCCGGACAGGCGATGTTCAGCGTGAAGTCGAAGCGCGCCGCCGCGTGGATGAACGAGGCGCAGACATTGTTGCCGTCGCCGACCCAGGCCAGAGTCTTGCCCTTGATATTGCCGCGATGTTCTTCGATCGTCTGAAGATCGGCAAGGATCTGACACGGGTGGCTCTTGTCGGTCAGGCCGTTGATGATCGGGATCGTCGCCGTGCGCGCCAGACGCAGGACATCGTCGTGGCGGTTGGCGCGGATCATGATCGCGTCGACCATGCGCGACAGGACTTTCGCTGTGTCTTCGATGGTTTCGCCGCGCCCGAGTTGCATGTCGGTCGCCGTCGAGATGATGGCGTCACCACCCAGTTGCCGGATCGCCGCGTCGAACGAGAAGCGCGTGCGCGTCGAGTTCTTCTCGAAGATCATGGCCAGCACGCGGTCGCGCGCCGGGGCGTCGGCGTCCACGCGGCCCTTGGGCCAGCCCTTGCGGGCGGCCTTGCGGGCGTGGGCGTCGTCAAGGATGCCGCGCAGGTCAGCGGCGCTCAGATCGGCGATATCGAGGAAATGCTTCACCATCAGACCGGCTCCTTGCTGAGCAGGGTTTCGCGCGCCGTCTGGAAGGTTTGTTCCAGCAGGCCGAGGGCTTCACGCGCCTCATCAATGGTCAGGTTGAGCGGCGGCAGCAGACGGACGCAATTGTCCGACCCGCCGGCGATCAGCAGACCCTTGTCACGCGCCAAAGCCATAACCTCGCGGTTGTTCGGCGTGATCTTGATGCCGACCAGCAAGCCCTTGCCACGGATATCCTCGATCACGTCGGGGAAGGCCGCTTTCAGGCCCTGCAATTGCTGACGCAGGAAGCCGGACACCTCATTGACGTGGTCGAGCGACGCCTGCGTCGACAATTCGCCATAGGCGGTCAGGCCGACGGCCATGGCGAACGGATTGCCGCCGAAGGTCGAGCCGTGCGTCCCCGGCACCATGCCCGACGCCGCGTCGCGCGTGGCGAGGCAGGCGCCGATAGGGAAACCGCCGCCCAGCGCCTTGGCCGTGGTCAGGACGTCGGGTTCGATGCCCGACCACTGATAGGCCCAGATCTTACCGGTCCGGCCAACGCCGCACTGGATTTCGTCGTACATCAGAAGCAGACCGTTGGCGTCGCACAGGTCGCGCAGGAAGCGCAGTTCCTGTTCGGTCAGCGCGCGCGCGCCGCCTTCACCTTGCACCGGCTCAACGAGGATCGCCGCCGCCGTCGGGGCCTCGGCCGCCGCCTTGATGGCGTCGTGGTCATCGAGCGACAGGTGCACAAAGCCCGGCAGCTTCGGGCCAAAACCCTTCGTATAGGACTCGTTGCCGCCCGCGTTCACCGCCGCGTAGGAACGACCGTGGAAGGCGCCCTTGAAGGTGATGACGTCGATGCGCTCCGGATTACCCTTGGCGTCGTGGTACTTACGCGCCAGTTTCAGCGCGCACTCGATCGCTTCCGTGCCGGAATTGGTGAAAAACACCTGATCGGCGAAGGAATCGTCGCACAGTTTCCCGGCCAGCGCTTCCTGATCCGGGATGCGGAAGATGTTCGACACGTGCCACAGCTTTTCGGCCTGAGCCTTGACGGTCTCGACCAGTTTCGGGTGGCAATGGCCCAGCCCATTGGTGGCGATGCCCTGCACCAGGTCGACAAACACCCGCCCGTCGCGGGCGTAAAGTCGCACGCCCTCGCCTCGCTCGACCTCGACCTGAGCGCGCGCATAGACGCTGAACAGGTGATCATCGGGAGCGGTAGGCGAGGTGGTATTCATTTTCGTGAAACCCTTAAAAAGAAAGCATCCCCAAAGTCGGGCAACGACTGAGGGGACCAGATATCTAAGCATTAAGGGGCTTAGGCGCGCCTTGTGTATAAAAACGCTGCCGATGTCAATAATTTTAGGCGGTTTCGACCTATGAAGGATCGACCCGCGTAACGGTAAAGCCGCGCTGTCTCAGCATGGTGATAACACTGTCCTCACCGACCAGATGCCCCGCCCCCACCGTGATGAAGATATGGCCTTCGCCCGCCATCATGGTTTCGATTCGCCTGACCCAGGCTGTGTTGCGATTGACCAGTAGCCCCTGATGCAGGGCCGGATCGGAGGCCTTGTCCGCCGCGATCATCCGCGCCAGCAGCGCCTCGTCACCCGTTTGCCAGGCTGCGACCAGATGATAGAGCTGACCACCGACCTGCGCCTTGAGGCTCTGGCGCAAATAGTCGCGTGACCGGGCATCGCTCAGGTTCAGAAAATAGGCCAGTTGCTGCTCGGGCGTCTCCATCCCCCTGATCGGCAGGCCAAGGGTCTTGGCGCGCGTCATCAGCAGATAGTCGACGCCCTTGTCGCCCCGCATCCCGGTCATGCCGGTCTGCTGTCCCTCGATCATCATGCCGACCAGCCACGGCTTGAGCCGCGACAGGTCATCGGTCGTCACCTCATGGGCGCGGGCAAAGGCCTGCAACTGCCGCACCTCGGTTTCATCCAGCCCAGTCAGTATATTACCGCCCGACGACATAAGGCGGCGGCGGAAACCGTCGCTGAACCCGTCGAGGTCCTTGACCTCGAAATAGACTTCGTCGGCCGTGTCGAAGGCCTGAAACAGACGCGTATCGGCCCATTTCGTCCCGGTCATCAAGGCGTGGATCGATCCGAACAGATAGATGGTCGAATCCTCATCCTTCAATACCCACATCAGCGGCGCACCGGTTGGGCTGGTGGCCGCAACGACCTTGGGCGGCGGCGGTTTCAGATGGGTGAGCGCGTATTCGCCGCCGAAGGCCAGCGCGATGACCACGGCACCGATGCCGAGGCCTATGCCGATATCGCGGCCCCAGTTGCGCCCTGCCGGCTTCGTTTCCTGAGAAAAAGATAGCTGATCGCGCATGACATTCCCCCGATTGATCGGCGGTACAAATACACCCCTCAGGTTGCCGCACCCTAAAGAGACGCGGTTAACGCGCATACAAAAGCCCCGCACGCGGATATCGCGTACGGGGCTGGGAAGTGGCCTAAGGGGCCGCCTATTGCGCCGACTGGTAGTCGTAGGCCTCGACCGTGACGCCTTCCTTTTTCAGCATGTTCTGAACGCTGTCCGGCCCGGCCAGATGCCCGGCGCCCACCGCGATGAACTGCGTCCCCGAACCGGCGAGGATCTGCTTGATCGGCGCGATCCAGTTACGGTTGCGGTTGACCAGAACCGCCTCGTACATCTTCGGCGTCTTGGTCTTCATCTCGTCGACCAGCAGCTTTTCGAGCGCCTTTTGATCGCCGGTCGACCACGCCTTGAGCATATCGTCGAACAGGGCGCGCGTTTTCGTGTCTTCCTTCGCGGCGTCAAGCAGGCTCTTGGCCTGTTCGTCGACAAGGCTGGTGGCGAGGATCTTCATCTGCTCGTCCATGGTTTCAAGCCCCTTGACCGGCAGGTTCTTCGCCCGCGCCTGAGCCAGAAGCGTCTTGTCCACCCCGGCGTTGGGATCGAAACCGAGGACTTCCATCTGCTTCATCATCAGCATCAGACTGGCCAGCCACGGCTTCAGCATGGTCAGCTGATCGACGTCGAGGCCGTACTTCTTATAGACGCCACGGATGACCTCCAGCTCTTCCGGCGTATAGGGCGTGAGCAGGCTCTTGGTCGGGTCGATGCCGTACTTCATGACCAGCCCCTGAGCCGCAGCCTGATCGTCGAGGTCGGCAACCTCAAGATAGAGCGTGTCGGCGCTGTTGAAGGCCTTGTCGATGCCGGCATGTTTCCATTGAGTGTCGGCCTTGAGCAGGTGGAAGGTGCCGAACAGATAGATGGTCGAGTCGGCGTCCTTGATGACCCACATTTTCGGGGCGGGTTTCGGGGCTTCCTTGGCCTGGGCGGCAAAGCCCATCGGCAGCAGGGCGGCGGCGGCGAGAGCGCCGGTGACGACGGCCCGGCGCGTGTTTTTCAGATTGAACATGGTATTCCCCTCGATTGAGAACTAAAATTGATACGGTATTTTTACACCTGTCAAGGTGTGAATATCTCTTCGATCTTCAGGTCGAAGACCGAGGCGATTTTGAAGGCCAGCGGCAGGGAGGGATCGTATTTCTCCGTCTCGATGGCATTGACCGTCTGACGCGACACCTCCAGTCGCGTGGCCAGATCGGCCTGTGAGAGATTGTATTCGGCGCGCAGCACCTTGAGGCGATTTTTCATGAGCCAGCTCTCCCTCATCGATGCCTCAGCCACCACACCGCCCACGCCACAAGATAACCCGCAAACATGGGCAGCAGCGTGATCAGGATGCCGCTGGCCGGACCCGACAGGCCCGTCGAGGCGACATAGGCATCCGGCAGGAGTTCGATGCCGAGGATCGACATACCCAGGATTACCGCCGGGACGATCAGCCCGACCGAACCGCCCCAGTACCAGGCCCATTTGTGCGCCTCGCGCACCGCTTCGTCGGCACGCTTCCACCAGACGATGGCAATAGCGAAACCGATGATCCCGCCGATGATGCAGGCCGTCAGCGGCACCCAACTGAAGCGGCTCAGAGCTTCCGCCTTTTCGATGCCGTTGTAACCGGCAAACACCCCGAGCAAGAAGGCGGCCATGATGAAGGTCACCAGCGCCGTAACCACCATACGTGTCAGATTTTTAGCCATTTCCATTTTTCCTATCTATGCCGCCACCACCAGATGACCCACGCGACGCTGTAACCGATGATGCAGGCAAACAATGCAGTCAGCATGCCCAGTTCGAAATAGTGCCCTTCCATATCCACGAAGCGGGCATAACCGGCAAACACCGCATCGCCCCCCGTCCGGGCCAGAAGAAACAGCGGTATGATGGCCAGAAGTCCGGTCGAGCCGCCCCAGTACCACGCCCATTTATGGGCCTCGCGCTGGGCCTCGTCGATCGAGTGCCACCACAGAATGCTGATCCCAAGCCCGCCAATTAACAGAAAGGCGGAAATGATCTGGATCGCCTGCGGCCCCGCACCGAACAGGTCGCCGCCGCTGGCTTTGTTGTAGCCGATCAGGCCGCCGAAAATCAGCGCGGCACTGAAGAAAAAAGTCATGCCCGGCTTTGCATATTTTTTGAGATTCATCTCCTACTTCCCCTCCGAAGTCTTCTGACGATAAAGGAACCGCCGCGCGGTCCCCAGAATAACGACGCCGATACCCCCGGCGATCAGGGCCAGCCACGGCCTGAACCCGGCGAACGCCGGATGTGCCGCAACAAACATCAGGCTGGTGCTGAGACTGGCAAAAGAGAGCCAAAGCACGAAAACCACTTCGTGGCGCATCTCCTTTTCCCTCATATCAACCTCCCTTAACATTAAGACAAGCAACCTTTACATTCGGACATATGGCCATGTCAAGCATCCTTGTCAAAAAGACGCGAAAATTTTACACATCATTAAAAAGGATGCGGGCACGGCGTACCGCAACATGACTCGTTAACCCTGTCGCCCCACCGAAAATTTACCCTTTCGCCGTAATGTGTCCCTTACGAAATAACGGCGGGTCCCGATTCTGCCACCCATTCCGCCTCCCGATTCCGGAACCAAGATGACCACCTGCGACCTGATTGCCCCCGCCGATCTGACCGCGGCCGACCTGAGCGTCTGGCGTGAGATGACCGCGCAAACCTTTGCGTTCGGCTCACCGATCCTGTCGCCGGAATTTACGCTTGCCGTAGCCAAGGTCCGAGACGATGTGAAGGTCGCCGTCTATCGCCGCAACGGCAAGACCATCGCCTTCCTGCCGCACCACCGCCGCCCGAACCGTTTCGCGCGACCCGTCGGGGCACCGTTCGCGGATTACACGACCCTGATCAGCTTTCCCGACACGGCGTTTCCGGCGAAAGAAGCGCTGGCTATGGCGGGCATTCGCGCCTTTCAGGTCGCGGGCCTGATCGACCCTTACGGGGCCTTCGACGGCTTCGACGGCGCACCCGAAGACGCCTACGGCATCGACCTGACGCTGGACGAAGTCTCGATCATCAACAATGTCGAAAAGAAACACCTGAAGAATATCAACCGCCTGCGCCGCAAGCTGGAGGCCGATCACGGCCCGGTGCGCTTCGTCGTTGGCGACCGCGACTCTGCCAATTTCGAAGCCATGCTAGCCGTCAAACGCGCCCAGACGGCGCAGACCGGCATCCACGACTTTCTGGCCGCCGACTGGGTTCAGACGCTGGTGCGCAACCTGTTCGACGCTCCCACAGGACAAGGCCTCGAAGGTATGCTGGTCACTCTGATGGCGGGCGACACGCCGATCCTGTGGCACTTCGGCCCGCGCCTGAATGCGCGCGCCCATCCGTGGGTCTCGGCGTTCGACGCGGCCTACAGCCCCTATTCGCCGGGTCAGATCTTCCTGCACGAATGCCATAAACCCTTGCGAGAAGCGGGTGTGCGTTATTACGACCTGTCGACCGGTCAGCAGCATTACAAGAACGCCTTTTGCAACACCCATACCGTCGTGCAACACGGGCGGCTCTACGCCGATTCCGGCGATGGCCGCGCCAGTGCCGCCGTGGCGAACCTCGCCGCCAGGGGCACCAAAGCGCTGGGCGTCGCCTCGCTGACCGACCGCCTGACCCGCCGCCTCGACCATATGGCCAGCCTTGAGCTCGACCTGAAAAGCCGCCTCGACGGCACGCTCTACGCCTTTAAGAGCGCCGGAAAGCGCCTGCGGGGATAGGATGACCATTAGCCTGATCATCCCGACCTTCCGTCGGCCGCAAGGCCTGAAAACGGCGCTGGCGTCTGTGTTTTCGCAAACCGGCGTCACCGTACCGGTGCAGGTCATCGTCTGTGACAATTCCCCCGAAGGCTCGGCGCGCGATCAGGTCGCCGCCCTGACGCCACCGGACGGCCAGACGCTGGTCTATCTGCACGAACCCAGCCCCGGTGTCGCCAATGCTCGTAACACAGCGTTAAACGCGGCAACCGGTGAGTTCATCCTGTTCCTCGACGACGACGAAGAGGCCCCCGCCGACTGGGCATCTAAGATGATCGCCGCGCAAAAGGCTTACGACGCCGACGTGGTGTTCGGCCCCGTTACCGCGCGGCTGCTCAGCCCATCGGCACAGTTCCGTCCGTATTTCGAAGCCTTTTTCTCGCGCTTCGGTCCGTCCGAAAGCGGCCCGATCCCCGACTATTACGGCTGTGGCAATTCGCTGCTGCGCCGTGCGGCCCTGCCCGAGGGCGAGGTCTTCGACACCAACCGCAACAATTGCGGCGGGGAGGACGACAAGCTGTTCTACGGCATGAGGGCGGCGGGCAAGAAAATGGTCTGGGCCGCCGACGCTTTTGTCTGGGAAGACGTCCCCGAAAGCCGTTCGACGCTGAACTACACCCTGCCGCGCGCCTTCGCCTACGGGCAGGGGCCCTCGACCTCGGCCATGGCGGGCGAGATCAAGAAGCCGTTTACCTGCGCCTACTGGATGCTCAACGGTCTGGTTCAGGCCACCGTCTTCGGTGGCGCCGGCGTGGCGCTCTATGCCACCGGCTCGAAAGCCGCCGCGCGCATCCTCGACAAGGCCGCCCGCGGCGCGGGCAAACTCATCTGGTTCCACAAGCTCGGCTTTTACGGGACCGCCCTCCTCAAGCCCAATCCGGCAGGTAGATAATGATCGATATTCTTCACTGGACCGACGCGCAGAAGGCCGCGTTTTCCAAGGAAAACCTGCACTTCACCCACGATCTGGATAAGAGCCCGCTATTCACCGACGAGGCCCTGATCGCCCTGATCGACCGCTATCCGCGCGACAAGCTGGAAGTGTTCACCATGGGCTACGACCCGACCAACTGGGGGCAGTGGTATCTGGGGCGGCGCGGCAACCACGACGGGCGCGCGCTGATGGAAGGCGTCCGCGCCGGTCGTTTGTGGCTCAACCTGCGCAAGGTCAACCATTCCGACGCCGAAATCGGCGCGTTGTGCGAGGCCATGTTCGCGGAAATCAAGGCAAAGTCGGGGGTATCCACGCTCAAACAGGACCTCGGCCTGCTGATCTCATCGCCGCGCGCCCACGTCTTCTATCATCTCGACATTCCGCTAGTGACGCTTTGGCAAATCCGCGGCGTCAAACACGTTTATGTCTACCCGCCTGAGGCGCCGTTCGTTTCGGATCATGACCTCGAAGGTGTGGCCTTGCGTGAGTCGGACGAGCAACTGCGCTTTTCGCCGGAATGGGACGCGCAGGCGACGAAGGTCGAATTCCATCCCGGTCAGATGCTGACCTGGGTCCAGAACGCCCCGCACCGCATCGTCAATCAGGACTCGGTCAATGTCTCTTTATCGATCGAGTTCATGACGCCGAAGGCCATCTGGCGTGCCAATGTCATCTACGCGAACGGCTGTCTGCGCCGCTGGTTCGGCCTGAACCCGTCGATGTCGAAATCGCCGAAATTTCTTGAACCGTTCAAGGTGATCTTTGCGCGGATCGTCAAGATGCGCGGCGGCTTCAACGGCAACAAGTCGCCGCTCAAGCCGCGCTTTACACTGGACGCGTCAAAGGCCGAGGTGCTTCACTTCGATGACGGCGTCGAGGTCCCGACGGCTGAGAAGCAAGCGGCCTAATTCTTATACCTCCCCAACTTGTTGGGGAGGGGGACCGCGCCTGAAAGGCGTGGTGGTGGGGGATCTTGCTTGAGTTTCAACGGGCTCGGTTAAAGAAAGCAAGAACCCCCACCACCACATCTCACCCGCTACGCGGGCTCGTGTGGTCCCCCTCCCCGGCATAGCCAGGGAGGTATGATTTAGAGTGACGGCGTCGCCACCGGCACAGGCGCCTCAGCCGCTGTCTGCGCAGGGACCGCACCTTGCAGCAGGTCGCCCTTGAACTTGTCGGAGTGGCGGTCGCCGTGCTCGTCGAACCAGTCGCAATAGACGTAATCGTCCAGATCGACATTGTTCACCGTCATCGACGGGCCGCCGGATTTCAGTTGCACCGTATCGCCGATCATAAAGCCCATAGTCGCCTCCTCTGGTCTGCGTGTGGCAGTCCATCAGGCGTCATTTCCGCGCAAAAAAGCGATGGGGATAAAGGGCACGAAAGTAAGAGCGACAGCCTTTAGACGGCGCTCTTACCAAGGACGGAAGTGCTTCGACAGTTTGAGGCCTTGTTTTAGATAGTGCGACCCGCTCTGCCCGTACAACCGCTCAGGTTTTTCCGTCAGCGGCTCATAGACCAGACGCGCGACGATCTGTCCGTCTTCGAGCAGGAACGGCGTCTCATGGCAGCGCACCTCCAGCACGCCTTTCGAGCCAGTGCCCCCCGCCTCTTCCGTCCCGAAGCCCGGATCGAAGAACCCGGCATAGTGGACACGGAACTCGCCGACGCTGGGGTCGATCGGCAGCATTTCGGCTGCTTCATCGACGGGGATGATCACATCTGTCTTCGAGGCCAGAATATAGAACTCGCCCGGATCGAGGAGAAGCTGGCCCTTGTTCTGGTACAGCGGTTCCCAGAAATTGCGCGGATCGTGCCCGTCGACATTGTCGAGGTCGATCACCCCCGCATGACGCCGCGCGCGATAGCCGACCAGATCGCCGGTCAGATCGACGCCGCAATCCGCCGTATTGAGCTTGGGCACGTCGCCGGTTTTCAGGCGCAACTGGTTCAGCCGCGTCCCCGTCCGCGCCAGCACCGAAAAGGTCTGCGGTGCGATCTCGACATAGATCGGCCCCTTGTAGCCTTCGCGCACATCGTCGAACAGGTCGCCATGATCCGACAGCAGACGCACGAAGACATCGACGCGGCCGGTCGAGCTTTTCGGATTGGCGCGGGCCGAAATCCCTGCGGGCAGGCTGAGGAACTCCTGCAACTCCGCGATATAGACGCAGCCGGACTCGAACACCGCCCCGCGCGTCAGGTCCATCTCGTGCATCACCACATCGGGCAGGCGATCGACGACCTTCTTGCCGCGCGGCAGGTACGACGCCCGTACCCGCCAGGCCCGCGCCCCCAGACGCAGATCGATCGACGCGGGCTGTATCTGATCGTCGTCGAGCTTGGAGGCGCTCATGATGGCGCCCTGATCGACCAGATCGCGGATGGACTGAAGGGGCAGGATACCGTGGGTCGTCATCGGAACGGACGAGGCCTTATGCAATTCTTGGGGAGAGTATCTAAGACACGATTCCTCGCGGGGCAAAGAAAAAGTCAAACGCTTGTGGGCCTTTATCAATGCTTCGAAGCGGTTTAGGGTGCGATGATGCTTTATTCGGCCACCACCCACGACATCACGGTCAGCGTTCGCGTCCAGTTCGTCCCCCGCAGCGACGACGCCATCGCCCAGAACAAGTGGCTGTGGACCTATCACATCACCCTCAAAAACGAGAGCGATACGGCGGTGCGGCTGAAGACCCGGCACTGGACGATCACCGATGCGCTGGGCCGCATCCAGACTGTCGAAGGCGTCGGCGTGGTGGGTGAAACGCCGCTCATCACACCGGGTGAAAGCTATGCCTATTCGTCGGGCTGCCCGCTCGACACGTCGTCCGGCGCCATGGGTGGTCACTATATGTGCGTCACCGAAGACGGCCACTGGCTCAAGGTGGCGGTTCCGGACTTCTCGCTCGACATGCCGGAAACGCGGCGGGTGTTGAATTAAGTGCGCTTCGCAAACCGGGCGACAGCCATAAGCCAGAAAGCGGCGGCGCATAACAAACTAAAAGCTACTGACACAAGCAAGATGGGGATAGCTGAATCCCTAAAACTGAGCACTAACAAATCCGCATTATCGAGAAGCGGCCAAATGACTATGCAGCCCCATATAGCGACGCCGGCCACCAATCCCGCGATCAAATAGCCCCAAATCTGAGGTCGCTGTAACTTCAAGAGCAAAAGGTGCGTCGGCAGTCCCACAAGAAGCAAAGCGGGATAACCGATCATTCCACTTATCATTAGCGCGAAGCTAAAATCGCCCCATGTCCTAAGAAGCAACGCGCCAAGTATCAGCCCCGGCAGGAAGGGTGTAACCATCACGGCAAGAACCGTCCGCAAAATGCCTGAACCGACGTTTCTAGGGTTATCCTTGTGGCTCAAAGCCTCTTCTCCGTCGTCCCCGGCGCGATGCTGAGTCCGAAGCCACCGTCGTCGAAATGCGGACGAATGGCGCGAAGCGCCGCATAGATGCGTTCGCGCGTCTTGGAATTGCCATAACGGGCGCGGCTCATCGGCACGACGACATTGTAATAGATGTTCAAACCCTGAAAATTACACAGCATCCGCGCCAGCTTGCGGTCGATCAGCCGGTTCTGGCGCATCTCGGCGATATCGTTGAAATAGCGGCTGACGATACGGCGCGAACGCTCGATCTCGAAGCCCTTCTGCGTGTGCGAGAGGAACTCCGACAGGTACAGCTCGACGAAATTATCGGGGTTTTGCGTATAGTGCTGCATCAGGCGGTACAGCGCGTCGTGCATGTCGGAGCTGTTGTAGCGGCGGGTGAATTCGACGTAGAACTCGGCCTTTTCGGTCTTGGCCTGATTGTGCTGGCTGAGCAGCCAAAAGATGACGCCGGTCAGGGCGGTCATGACGGTCGCGACCGCCGACACCAAGGTCCACAGCAACATATCGTCCATAGAAAAACCCCTCCCCACCTATGACATCATAGGCAGAAAGGGGCTTTTACACAATGGTTTCAGATTACAGGTAGCGGCGCAGCGAACGCGACAGGTCCGTACCGGTGTCTTTTTTCTTCTTCTGCTGCGGCTGATAGGCGACGCGCGAATGCTCGACGCAATAGGGAATGCCGTCAGAGGCGCGGCGACCGCAGAAGGTGAATTCGTCCGACGACGGATCGCCGATCGGCCACTTGCACATCTTGGCGCCCAGCGTCAGGACAGTCGCCGTGCCGGGACCTTCGACGCTGGAAATCGCCGGGACCTGCGCGACCGGACGGGCAACCACGGGCTCGACGGCAACACGACGAGCGACCGGTTGCGGCGCAGGCGTCGCTTGCGTGGCGGGACGCGGCGGTTTGGCGGGCTTGTACAGGGGGCGGGCAGGCTGCGACGGGGCCGCACGGCCCGACAGGCCGAGACGGTGCACCTTGCCGATCACGGCATTACGGGTGACGCCGCCCAGGGTCTTGGCGATCTGGCTGGCGGAATGACCTTCCTGCCAGAGCTTTTTCAGGGTTTCAACGCGTTCGTCAGTCCAGCTCATAACTTAAAGCCTCCGTCCCCTCAGGCGCCCTGCCGGCCGCCAAACCATAACCACTAGATATTGATTCGCTCGGCCGGTTTAAATCGTTCCGGCACCTACTAATCGTAAACAAAAAGTTAAAATCCGCAATATCTAGTGTTTCGCCTGACAGGATATGTCCACAACAAACTATATCTGGTAGTTTCTGTGGATAAGGCGTGCAACGGACTCGCCCATCCACAGATTTCGCGCAAGTTTGCGAATTGGGACATTTTTCGCTTGAAACGGCGTCGGGTTGCGATAATGACATCGGCCAGTGCGTTAAGCGCGCGGGTGTAGCTCAATGGTAGAGCAGCAGCTTCCCAAGCTGAATACGAGGGTTCGATTCCCTTCACCCGCTCCAACACACCAATCCCAGACAATTTATCGTTCCCCCACGGCCTTCTCACAGCCCCCTGAGCGTGGCTGCGGACGGCAAAAAGCCCTGCCGCGGAACGACAGGGCTTTCTCTGGCCGAAGATGTCTCGGTCAGGTTAAATACGAACGTCCTTGAGCGCGCCGCCCCAGGTCGTGCGCCAGCGCCGCTTGATCAGGGTCAGCCCGCCGAAGGCGATCAGCGCCAGACAGGCGAACCCGATCAGACCGGGCTGATAGGTGCCGAGCGCCTGCTTCGACAGGCCGAGGCTGGTGGCCAGATAGAAACCACCGATGCCGCCGAACATGCCGACCAGACCCGTCATCACGCCGATTTCGCTACGGAAACGCTGCGGAACCAGCTGGAACACAGCGCCATTGGCCATGCCCAGCGCGCCCATGCCGATGATGAAGAACAGCAGCGACGTAATGGCCGTCGGCAGCTTGAAGCTGATGATGACCAGAGCGAACGCCGCCACGACATACATGATCGACAGGGTACGTATGCCGCCGATCTTGTCGGCCATGCCGCCGCCGACCGGACGCAGCATCGACCCCGCGAACACGCAGGCCGCCGTAAAGAAGCCCGCCGTTACCGGCTCAAGGCCGTATTCGGTGTTGAAATAGATGTTCAGCGACGACGACAAACCGACGAAACCGCCGAACGATACGCCGTAGAACAGCAGGAACCACCAGGCGTCGCTCTGCTTCAGGATCGCCAGATACTGGTCGAAGCGCTTCGGCGCGGGCGGATTCGGCGCGTCCTTGGCAAACAGCAGATAGAAGGCAAAGGCGGCAATCAGCGGCACGGCGGCGATACCGAAGACGGTGGACCAGCCGAACGCCTTGGCGAGCGAGGGCGCGAACAGCGACGCAAACACCGTGCCGGAATTGCCGGCCCCAGCGATGCCGAGTGCCACGCCCTGATATTGCGGCGGATACCAGCGCGAGGCCAGCGGCAGGGCGACCGCGAACGAGGCCCCGGCAACCCCGAGAACTCCGCCCAGCGCCAGAATACCGGCGAAAGAGTCGATTTTCACGAGAAAGGCCAGAATCAGGCCTGAAATGACGATGGCCTGACCGATGGCGCCGGTTGTCTTGGGGCCGATGCGATCGACCAGCACCCCGGCGACCATACGCAGCACCGCGCCGGTCAGGATGGGAACGGCGACCATAAGGCCTTTTTGCGCGGGCGACAGGCCGAGATCGGCGGCAATCTGCACGCCCAGAGCGCCCAAAAGCACCCAGACCATGAAGCTCATGTCGAAATAGAGGAAGGCGGACAGCAGGGTCGGCGGATGGCCAGCCTTGAGGAAGTCTTTGGAAATCATAGGAATACCTGCGATTTTGGGCCAGGCGCATCCGCATGGAAACGGGCGTCGGCATATTGGGGAGACGTTTTAGGGTGAGAGACGACTGTCCGGTTCGTTCCGGAGGCTGACCTTCGTTGGTCAGTTCCCCAATCGCTGGGCCGCATATAAGGCGGCACCCCCGGGGTTTGTCAAGCCGCCCCGTCAATTTCGCTTGCCGCAGATTGCCCCTTGCGCGGCGCACAAATTTAGGAGTAGCCGTAGCGGGAGATTCGCTCACACTGTTTTTTTTTGCGCGTCAGATGTCCTAAATGAATGTCCTGATCATCGATCCCGACGATGCCCGCGCCGCCCTCGTGGCGGAGGGCATTCGCATGGACGAAGCCCTGCAGGGGGCGCGCATCCATCACTGGCCACGCTTCGAACTGGCCCAGTGGCTCGACATCAATCCGGACATGGTGATCATCGCCTGCGAAAGCCCGGACCGCGATACGCTCGATGCGTTACAGGTCGCCAACGAACAGGCCCCGCGCCCGGTGGCCATGTTCGTCGACCGCTCCGATTCTAACACCACCGCTCAGGCGCTGGAGGCCGGTGTGGCGGCCTATATCGTCGACGGTTACGCTCCCAACCGCATCGCCTCGATCCTGACGGTGGCGGCGCAGCGCTTCAACCTGATGCAGACCCTGCGCAACGACCTGTCCAAGGCCAAGGCCGATCTGGCGGCGCGCAAGACCATCGACCGCGCCAAGGGCATATTGATGACCTCACGGGGGATCAATGAAGATGAAGCCTACAAGCTGATGCGCAAACACGCTATGGACTCTGGCCGGCCCATCGCCGCCGTCGCGGCCGACATATTGTCGATCGCCGACCTATTGAAAACGGGAGGCGTATGATGCTCTCACTACGCATCGGATTCAGTCCGCTGAACGACGCCGCGCTTATCGTCGTGGCGCAGAGCCTCGGCTATTACGAAGGCGAAGGCCTCGACGTCAGCCTGAGCCGCGAGGCCAACTGGTCGAATATCCGCGACAAGCTCTCCTATGGCCTGCTCGACGCCGCCCATATTCTGGCGACGGTGCCGCTGGCGCGCGGTCTGGGGCTGGGCCCGGCGCTGGGGCGGATCGTCGCGCCGATGGCGCTGGGGGTCAACGGCAACAGCGTCGTGGTGTCGTCGCGCCTGATGGAGGTCTTCGAAGGTCAGGGTGCCGATACCCTGCTCGCCTCGGCGCGCGCCCTGCGCGACGTGATCCAGCTGCGACGCGGGGCCGGGGCTGCCAAGGTGACTCTGGCAATCCCCTTTACCTATTCGCCGCATCATTTCGTCCTGCGCCACTGGCTGGCCGCGGGCGGCATCGACCCCGACCGTCAGGTGCAGTGGGTGGTGCTGCCGCCGTCGCGCATGGCCGACCACCTTAAGGACGGCGTCATCGACGGTTTCTGCTCGGGCTCGCCGTGGCCGCAGATGGCCGAGGTCAACGGCGATGGTCGCGTGCTGTTTTCAGATCCTGACTTCTGGACGCTCAAGCCGGAAAAGCTTCTGGCGGTGCGCGGCACCTGGGCCGATGAGAACCCTGACGGCGTCATCGCCCTGACCCGCGCCCTGCTGCGCGCCGCGGGATGGGCGTCCGATCCGGCAAACCGGACGGAACTGGCCCGGATTCTGGCGCAGGGCGCCTATGTCGGCGCGCCCGAGGCGGCGATCGAACTGGCGCTGGATCGCGCCGGGCTGATCCTCGACCCGCAAACCGCCACCTTCCCTTGGGTCAGCCACGCCAAATGGTTCATGGGGCAATTCGTCCGCTGGGGGCTGGCGACGCCCGATCACGATTTCGACGCGATCGCCCGCAGCGTCTATCGCCCGGATCTGTGGCGCGAAGCCGCCGCCGGGCTGGGGCTCAATCAACCCCTGTCCGACGAAAAGGACGAAGGCGGACAGGCCGAAGTCTGGGCCCTTAGCGCCAAACCGGCGGATATACTCATGCCGCCAAACGCGCTGTTCGACGGGGGCGTCTTCCATTGCGCACCGGTCGCTCACGATTGAACCCAATTGGTTTCAATTGAGACCGGTTGATATCGCCGCGCAAAACCACGCAAATCGGCTGATTTTCACGGTTCGCGCCCTTTTTCGTGACATTTTTGCTGCAACGCAAAGGGCTGACGGAATAAAAAATAAAAACCGTCACAAACTGCTTGACGAAATGGCGGTTCGGGTAAACGCTGTTATCGTAGTCAAGGGCGACTAATCATTCCCTCGCCGCCGATGATGGCCACGGGGAATATTTATCAGACAACGACGTCTCAAGTTAATCGTGTGCGCCACGCGCCCACGTCGCAACTTGAGGCGTTTTTTTTGTTTCAAATTCAGGGGATATACCGTGGCACCACTCTCGCTGCGCCGGATAACTGCGTCCGCACTCATGGCAGGTAGCGCTATACTTGCCGTCTCAAGTACTCAGGCCCATGCCGAGGACACTTTTTCTGAAGCGCTCGCCGCCGGAAAGCCTATTCTGGAATCCCGTCTGCGCTACGAAGGCGTCGATCAGTCCGGCCTGAAAGACGGTCACGCCCTGACGCTGCGCAGCCGCATCGGCTTCCAGTCGTCGGACTTCAAGAATATGAAATTCCTCGTCGAATTCGAGGATACCCGCGCCCTTGACGACGACTACAACTCGACCACCAACGGCAAGACGCAGTATCCGGCGGTCAACGACCCGACCGTGACCGAACTGAACCGCCTTCAGGTCGTGTGGACGCCGTCGAGCTTCACCACCGTCACGGCGGGCCGTCAGCGCATCATCCTCGACGACGCGCGTTTCGTCGGCAATGTCGGCTGGCGTCAGGACGAGCAGACCTTCGACGCTTTGAAGATCGACACCACGGTCGGCAAGTTCGCCGTCTCCTACGCCTATCTGTTTCAGGTCAACCGCGTTCTGGGCGAAACCGCCGACTGGGATTCCGACAGCCACCTGCTCAACGTGACCCTGCCGATCAGCGAGGCCCTGAAGCTTCAGGCCTTCGATTACGCGCTGGATTTCGAAAATTCCCCGGCCAATTCGACCAATACGCTGGGCCTGCGCGCCACGGGCCAGACCTGGCTGTCGTCGGTAAAGCTGGCCTATACCGGCTACTACGCCAAGCAGACCGACTACGGTTACAACACCGCCGATTTCGATCTGGCGGCTTGGAATGCCGATGCCGCCCTGACCTGGGACATGTTCACGGTCAAGGTCGGCTACGAAGTGTTCGAGGGCAATGGCACGCGCAGCTTCATCACGCCGCTGGCGACCACCCACGCCTTCAACGGCTGGTCCGACGCCATGGCCTTTTCCGGCAACAAGACGACCGCTAACGGCTTCAAGAACCTCAGCTACGGCCTGACGGTGGCGGGTTACACCCATCCGTCCTTCCCGCTGATCAAGAACCCGACCCTGACGCTCGTCTATCACGATCTGAAGACCGAACGCCTCAGCCAGTCGATCGGCACCGAATTCGATGCGCAGTTCGCCGCTGGCCTGACCAAGAACGTCTCACTGCTGCTGAAATATGCCGATTTCGAGCGTTCCAACACCACCATGCCCGCCTCCCGCACCAAGGTGTGGGTCGGCTTCGAATATAAGCTGTAAGGATCACGCCTCATGACCGATCTCAATCGCCGCCAGGCTATTGCCGCCACCGCTGCGACGCTGGCCGCCGCCAAGCTGGCCCTGCCGTCGGGCGCCCATGCCGCCGGTAAAGGCCCGGAAGTCTCCGGTGCCAAGCTGGGCTTCATCGCCCTCACCGACTCTTCGCCGCTGATCATCGCCAAGGAAAAGGGCCTGTTCGCCAAGTACGGCCTGCCCAATGTCGAGGTCCTGAAACAGGCCTCGTGGGGCGCGACGCGCGACAATATCGTGCTGGGCTCTCAGGGCGGCGGCATCGACGGGGCGCACATCCTCAGCCCCATGCCGTACCAGTTCACCCTCGGCGTCGGCGCCAAGAAAACGCCGATGTACATTCTGGCCCGTCTCAACACCAACGGTCAGGCGATCAGCGTCGGCAACGACCTGAAAAACGTGCAGGTCGGCCTCAATGCCGCCGGGGCCAAGGCCAAGTTCGCCCAGCTCAAGGCCGCGGGCAATATGGCCAAGGTCGCCATGACCTATCGCGGTGGCACGCACGACCTGTGGGTCCGTTACTGGCTGGCCGCCGCCGGGATCAACCCGGACACCGACGTCTCGACCATCGTCATCCCGCCGCCGCAGATGGTCGCCAACATGAAGGCCGGCACGCAGGACGCCTTCTGCGTCGGCGAGCCGTGGAACGGTCAGCTGGTCAACCAGAAGATCGGCTACACCGCCACCACCACGTCGGAAATCTGGATGAACCATCCGGAAAAGGCGCTGGGCATGCGCGCGGACTGGGTCGACAAGTACCCGAACGCCGCCAAGGCCCTGATCGCTGCCGTCATGGAAGCCGCTCAGTGGTGCGACAAGAACCGCCCCGCCATGTGCGCTATCACCGCCGGCCGTCAGTACATCAACGTGCCGATCAACGACATCCTGCCGCGCCTTCAGGGCAAGATCAATTACGGCGACGGTCGCAATGTTGGCTCGACGCCGCACGTGATGAAGTTCTGGGCCGACAACGCCAACTTCCCGTTCAAGTCGCACGACACCTGGTTCGTCACCGAGAACAAGCGCTGGGGCATCATCGATAACGATGTCGACACTAAGGCGCTGGTCAACAAGGTCAACCGCTCCGACCTGTGGCGCGAAGTGGCCAAGCAGTACGGCATCGCGACGCCCGGCGATTCGCGCGGCGTGGAAAAGTTCTTCGACGGCAAGACCTTCGACTGGACCAATCCCGGTGCGTATCTCAACAGCCAGCCGATCAAGAAACTGGCGTAACCTTAGTCCCCTCTCCCCGTTTACGGGGAGAGGGTTAGGGTGAGGGGCGAACTTCTTTGCGGAATTTGCCCCTCACCCGACCTCGTAAATTCGGCCACCTTCTCCCCGCTTGCAGGGGGAACGGAAGAACCCAAGGCTTCTCCCCATGCCATTCGAAGTTCAAAAAATGACCACCTCCCCTGTTTCAGAGTCCGTACCCGATCCCGTCGCCGCTCAGGCTGAAAAGCTGCTGGCTGCCGCTCAGGCGAAACAGATCGCGGCCTCCAAACGCCGCAAGATCGCCGACAAGGCGGGTAATGTGCTGATGCCGCTGCTGACCATCGGTCTCCTGCTGGCCGTATGGGAAGGGCTGGGTCAGGCGTTTCCCGGCGGTCTGCCCTCGCCATCGATGGTGCTGATGGAAGCGCAGGAGCTGATCTTCAATCCGTTCTACGATCGTGGCGGGGTCGATAAGGGCCTGTTCTGGCATGTCCTCACCTCGCTGTCGCGCGTCGGGATCGGCTTCGGTCTGGCCGCCGTCTGCGGCGTGCTGCTGGGCTCGTTCCTCGGTACGGTCGAATGGGCCCGCAAGGGCACCGATCCGATCATTCAGGTTCTGCGCACCGTGCCGCCGCTGGCCTGGCTGCCGATCTCGCTGGCGGCCCTGCGCGAAGCGCAACCCTCGGCCCTGTTCGTCATCTTCATCACCTCGATCTGGCCGATCGTCATTAACACCATGGTCGGTGTGCGCAACATCCCGCAGGATTACGTCAATGTCGCCAAGGTGCTGCGCCTGACGCCCGGTGAGTATTTCTTCAAGATCATGCTGCCCGCCGCCACCCCGCACATCTTCACCGGCCTGCGCATCGGCGTCGGCATGAGCTGGCTGGCCATCGTCGCGTCGGAAATGCTGCTCGGCGGCGTCGGCATCGGCTTCTTCATCTGGGATCAGTACAATTCGTCGCGCATGTCGGACATCATCGTCGCCCTGATCTGGGTCGGTCTGGTCGGCTTCATCCTCGATCGCCTTGTCGCCCTGCTGGGTCAGTACGTGTCGCGCGGTACGGCGGCGGATTAATCCCAATCATATCACCTTCATCGTGGACGCATTTCCCCCTCACCCCAACCCTCTCCCTCAAGGGAGAGGGGGCTTGGAGACTCCCATGTCCAAACCCATTCTTTCCCTCGAAAACATCTATGTCGATTTCGAACGCGACGGCGTCATCTCGCAGGTGCTCGACAACGTCTCCCTGAGCATCAACAAGGGCGAGTTCCTGTCGATCATCGGCCATTCCGGCTGCGGGAAATCGACCCTGCTCAATGTCGTCGCCGGTCTGGTGCCGGTCACGCTGGGTGCGGCCCTGCTGGAAAACCGCGAAATCACCGGCCCCGGTCCGGAACGCGCCGTGGTGTTCCAGAACCATTCGCTGCTGCCGTGGATGACGGTCTATGAGAACGTCCGCCTGGCCGTGGCCAAACTCTATGGCGCCAAAGAGAACCTCAGCCAGCTCCATGACCGCACCATGCGCAATCTGGAGCTGGTCAAGATGACCCACGCCAAGGACAAGCGTCCCGGCGAAATCTCCGGCGGCATGAAGCAACGCGTCGGCATCGCCCGGGCGCTCTCTATGGAGCCCAAGGTGCTGCTGCTGGATGAGCCGTTCGGCGCGCTCGACGCCCTGACGCGCGGTCATTTGCAGGATACGGTGATGGAACTGCACGACCGCATCAAGGCGACCGTGCTGATGATCACCCACGACGTCGACGAAGCCGTCCTGCTGGCCGACCGCGTCGTTATGATGACCAACGGCCCCAAGGCGCGCATCGGCGATATCGTCGAGGTTAAATCCCCGCGCCCGCGCGACCGCAGGGAACTGCTGAAAGACGCGCATTTCCAGGACTGCCGTCGCCGTATCGTGCAGTTCCTGGAACAGCACGACCACGCGGTTTCAGTGGCCGAACCCGCATAAGGGACTTGACATTCATGGCATTTGCCCGTGTAATGAAACTTCGGCCAACGATGGCCACAGATATTCGCCGCCTTTGGCCAACGATGGCACAGGCAGCTTAACCGGACAAAGATGTCCCGCAATCCCGACGCTCCGCGTGAGCCAAGGGGTTGCGGGATTTTTTTTGGCCAAAATCCCAGCTTCCTCCCCGAAAAGGGCTTCCCACATGGCCTTTAATCTCGATACCCCTCCCCGCCCCCGGATCGTCGTCATCGGCGCGGGCATGGCCGGCGGCCGCATCGTCGAAGAAATCCTCAAGCGCGATGACCGCATGTTCGACATATCGATCATCGGTGCCGAGGCCTGCGCCACCTACGACCGCATCCAGCTGTCGCCGGTACTGGCCGGTGAAAAGACCTTCGAGCAGATCGTCACCCATTCGCAGGAATGGTACGACATCAACGGCGTCAAGACGCACTTCGGTTACTGGGTGCAGTCGATCGACCGCGACGCGAAAGAAGTCATCCTGCATGACGGTCAGGCCATCGCCTACGATCACCTGATCCTGACGACCGGTTCCGACCCGATCCGCCTGCCCCTGCCGGGCGCGGACCTGCCGGGCGTCGTCGCCTTCCGCGACCTGCACGATGTCGACCTGATGCAACAGGCCGCCGAAAAAGGCGGCGAGGCCGTGGTTATCGGCGGCGGCCTGCTCGGCCTCGAAGCCGCCTACGGCCTCGCCAAACGCGGCATGAAGGCCACCGTCATCCACCTCGTCGACGTCCTAATGGAGCGTCAGCTCGACGAGGCCGCCGGGCGTCTGCTGGAAAGGGCCCTGCTGGAGCGCGGCGTTCATTCCGTGCTCAATGCTCAGTCCGAAGCCATCCTCGGCGAGACTCACGTCGAGGGCCTCAAGCTGAAAGACGGGCGCGTCATCCCCGCCTCGCTGCTGGTCATGGCCGTCGGCATCCGCCCGCACGTCGAGCCTGCCAAATCCGCTGGCCTGACCGTCGAGCGCGGTATCGTCGTCGACGACCAGATGCGCACCTCGGACCCGTCGATCTTCGCCGTCGGCGAATGCGTTCAGCACCGCGGCGCCTGCTACGGTCTGGTCGCCCCGATCTGGGACATGTGCCGAACTCTGGCCGACGTGCTGACCGGCAAGAACCCCGACGCCGCCTATTACGGCTCTGAACTGGCCACGCGCCTCAAGGTGTCCGGCGTCGATCTCTACTCCGCCGGGCAATTTAACGGCGGCGAAGGCTGCGAGGACATTGTGTTCCGCGACCCGGCGCGCGGCGTCTATAAGCGCATCGTCATCAAGGAAAACCAGCTGGTCGGCGCGGTCCTGTTCGGCGAAGCCGCCGACGGCGCCTGGTATTTCGACCTGATCAAGAAGGGCGAGTCGATCGCCGATATCCGCGACACCCTGATCTTCGGTCAGTCGGTGACGGAGGCGCTCGCCGGCGTGGACCCTAATGCCGCCGTTGCGGCATGGCCCGACGACACGGAAGTGTGCGGCTGCAACGGCGTTACCAAGGGTACGGTGGTTGAGGCGATCTGCGGTGGCGCAGACAATCTCGACAAGGTGCGCGGCTGCACCAAGGCGTCCGCGTCATGCGGTTCGTGCACCGGCATTGTCGAACAACTGCTGAAGGTGACGCTGGGCGACGCCTTCAAGGCACAAACCGGTCCGAAGCCGATGTGCAAGTGCACCGAGCACGGCCACCAGCACGTCCGCAAGGCCATTGTCGAAGATGGCCTGAAAACCATCCCCGACGTCATGCAGGCCATGAAATGGACGACGCCGGACGGGTGCTCGTCGTGTCGTCCGGCGCTGAACTACTACCTGCTGTGCGCCTGGCCGCGCGAATATCAGGACGATCCGCGCTCGCGCTTCGTCAATGAGCGCAACCACGCCAATATCCAGAAGGACGGCACCTACTCCGTCGTGCCGCGCATGTGGGGCGGGGTGACTACCGCCAAGGAACTGCGCGCCATCGCCGATGTGGTGGACAAGTTCGACCTGCCCATGGTCAAGGTCACCGGCGGTCAGCGCCTCGACATCTTCGGCGTCAAGAAAGAAGACCTGCCCGCCGTCTGGGCCGATCTCAACGCCGCCGGCATGGTATCGGGCCACGCCTATGCCAAGGCCCTGCGCACGGTGAAGACCTGCGTCGGTTCGGAATGGTGCCGCTTCGGCACGCAGGATTCGACCGGGCTGGGCATCAAGCTGGAGCAGGACACCTGGGGCTCGTGGATGCCGCACAAGTTCAAGATGGCCGTGTCGGGCTGCCCGCGCAACTGTGCGGAAGCCACCATCAAGGACTTCGGCGTCATCTGCGTGGACTCCGGCTACGAACTGCACGTCGGCGGCAATGGCGGCATCCATCTGCGCGGCACGGACCTGCTGTGCAAGGTGGCGACCGAAGAGGAAGCCCGTGAATATTCGATGGCCTTCGTCCAGTTCTACCGCGAAGACGCCTGGTATCTTGAGCGCACCGCGCCGTGGATCGAGCGTGTCGGCCTTGAGGCGATCAAGACGACGATCCTCGACGCCGACCAACGCAAGGCCCTGATGACACGGTTCCTCGAGTCTCAGGCCGTCTTCCAGGTCGATCCGTGGGCCGAGCACGCGCCGAAGTCCGAACCGGCCAAGGTCTTTTCGCCGCTGGCGGACCTGCGCACGGGCATCTCTCAGGATAGTTTGAAGGAAAAGGCATGATGAACGCCACTGTCGCACTAAAGTGGGTCGATGTCGGGGCGGCGATCGACGTGCCGCATCAGGGCGCGCGTCGCGTCGAAACCGATCTGGGGGCCATCGCGGTCTTTCGCACCGTGGACAACGAATACTACGCCGTTATGGACAAGTGCCCGCACAAGGGCGGCCCTCTGTCCGAAGGCATCGTCCACGGTCGCCACATCGCCTGTCCGCTGCATAACTGGTCGTTTTCGCTGGAGTCCGGTGAAGCCGTCGGGGCCGACGCGGGCAAGGGCTGCACGCCGACCGTGCCGTTGCGCATCGAAGACGAGCGGATTCTTTTAGGCCTTCGCTAAGAGTCCCCTCTCCTCGATTACGGGGAGAGGGTTAGGGCGAGGGGCTACTTTCTTTGCGCGATTTGCCCCTCATCCGGCCCTTTGGGCCACCTTCTCCCCGCCTGCGGGGAGAAGGGAATCACCGGACGCTTCGGAAACACGGATGACTGCTCCTACCCCTCACCAAACCACCTGCCCCTATTGCGGCGTCGGCTGCGGGGTCAAGGCATCGCTCGACGGCCGCACCATGACCGTCAAGGGCGACGACACGCACCCGGCCAATCAGGGCCGGCTGTGTTCGAAAGGCACGGCGTTGGGCAATACGTTTGGCCTCGAAGGGCGTTTGCTGGAACCGCGCATCCGCCGCAACGGTCAGCTTGAACACGCCACGTGGGACGAAGCCCTGTCGCAGGTCGCCGCCAAGTTCGCGCAGGTCGTCGCCGAGCACGGCCCGGATGCCGTGGCCTTTTACGTGTCGGGTCAGTTGCTGACCGAAGACTATTACGCCGTCAACAAGCTGGCCAAGGGCTATATCGGCACGGCCAATGTCGATACCAATTCGCGCCTGTGCATGTCGTCCGCTGTCGCCGCGCACAAGCAGGCCTTCGGGGCCGACCTCGTCCCCGGCACCTATGACGACCTGACCGAGGCCGACATGCTGGTCTTCAGCGGTCACAACGCCGCCTGGACGCACCCGGTCCTTTATCGCCGCATCGAAACCCGTCAGAACCAGTTCCGCGTCTGCATCGACCCCAAGCGCACCGACACCGCCAAGGCCGCCGACCTGCACCTGATGATCCGACCTCAGACCGATATCCGCCTGTGGAACGGCCTGTGCGCGCATTTGATCGCCCGCGACGCCATCGATCACGACTTCATCGATGCTCATACGCAGGGCTTTTCGCGTCTGATGGCAAGCTTAAGCGCCGACGATCAGAGCATCGAGGCCGTCGCCGAGGACTGCGGCATCTCGCCGGTCGATCTGAAAAAATTCTACGACGCCTTCCTGCATACGCCCAAGGTCGTCAGCCTGTTCTCCATGGGCTCGAACCAGTCGAGCCAAGGCGTCCACAAGGGGCTGGCCCTGATCAACGCCCACCTGCTGTCGGGCAAGATCGGCAAGCCGGGCGCGGCACCGTTCTCGATCACCGGTCAGCCCAACGCCATGGGCGGGCGCGAGGTCGGCGGTCTGGCCAACATGCTGGCGGCGCATATGGATTTCGACGAGGTCTCCAAATCGCTAGTTCAGCGCTTCTGGGATTCGCCGACCATCGCGCCGAAAGCGGGCCTGAAGGCCGTCGACATGTTCGAGGCCGTGCGCAGCGGCAAGATCAAGGCCATCTGGATCATGGCGACCAATCCGATGGTCTCCATGCCCGACACCAACAAGATCCACGAGGCCCTGTCCAACTGCGAAATGGTCGTGGTGTCGGACGTCATCGCGCGCACCGACACGATGAACATGGCCCATATCCAGCTCCCCGCTGCCGCCTGGGGCGAAAAGGACGGCACGGTCACCAATAGCGAGCGCGTCATTTCGCGTCAGCGCAACCTGACCGATCTGCCCGGTCAGGTCCGCCCCGACTGGGCGATCATCGCCGAGGTCGGACGGCGGATGAACACCGCGTGGGAAACGGCCTTCAACTGGGCCGGTCCTGACGAAGTCTTTGCCGAACACGCAGGCCTGACGGCGTTCGAGAACAATGGCAGGCGCTTCCTCGACCTTGGTGGTCTGAGCGGCATGACGAAGGCCGAATACGACGCGCTTCAACCCGTGCGCTGGCCGTTCAAGGCCGACGGTTTGCCGTCGACGCGGCTGTTCTCCGACGGCAAGTTCAATACCCCGAACGGGCGGGCGCGGCTGGTGCCGCCGATCGTGCGCGGCCCAGCCAACCAGACCTCGCCGGAGTTCCCGTTCCATCTCAACTCGGCCCGCGTACGCGATCACTGGCACACCATGACACGCACGGCGCTGGCGCCGGAGCTGAACCGCCACCTGACCGAACCGCTGCTCGATATCCATCCCAGGGATGCGCGCCGCCTGCATATCAAGGACGGGCGGCTGGCGGTCGTGACCACCGCCTATGGCGAGGCGATCCTCAAGGCCCGCGTCACCGACGACGTGCGCGAAGGCAATCTCAGCGTACCGATGCACTGGACGAGGCAGTTCGCGCCGTTCGGGCGGTCGAACCAGCTGATCAATCCCGCGGTCGATCCGATGTCGGGGCAGCCGGAATTCAAGCACACCCCGGCCACTGTAAAGGCCTATAATGAGGCGTGGCACGGCTTCGTCATGACGCCGCGCGATTTCGACGGCGAGTTGCCGCAGTGGGGCGAAGATACGATCTGGCGGCGGACGACGCACGCCCATGCCGACTGTTTCGAGATCGCCGGGATCGCGCCACTGGATGTATCTGCCATAGAAGCCAGCCTGACTCTGGACGACGCCACGACCGGCATCACCCGCCGGGTACGGGTGGAAAACGAGCGCCTGACGCGGGCGATCTTCGTCACCCCGATCCACAAGAAGCTGCCGCCGCGCGACTGGCTGCTGGAGCGCTTCGGCGACGCCGAACTGACCGACGCCCACCGCGCCGCCCTGATCATCGGGCGTCTGCCCGGGATGCAGGACAAGGGCCGGATTATCTGCGCCTGCCGCTCGGTTGGGGAAATCGCCATCAACGCCGCCATCGCCGACGGGGCCAAAACGGTCGAAGACATCGGCGAGATCACCACTGCCGGGACCTCGTGCGGCTCGTGCAAGGGCGAACTGAAGCAATGCCTGCTGAAACAGGCCATGAAAAAGGAGACCGTCAATGCCTAACGGTTTTGTCTCTCTTGTCGGTGCGGGTCCGGGCGATGCCGATCACCTGACCCTGGGCGCGCTCAAGGCGCTGCAATCGGCGCAGGCCCTGCTTTACGACGCCCTGGTCAGCGAGGATATACTGGCCCTCGCGCCGGATCGCTGTGTAAAAATCTGTGTCGGCAAACGCGGTGACCGGTTATCGGTGCCGCAGGACAAGACCAACGCCTTGATGGTGCGACTGGCGAATAAGGAGCTGCACGTGGTGCGGCTCAAGGGCGGCGATCCGTCGGTATTCGGGCGCGTCGAGGAAGAGCGGCTTTATCTCGATCAGCACGGTATCGCGCACAAGACCTTGCCCGGCGTCACGGCGGCCTCGGCGGCGGCGGCACAGTTCGCCTTCCCGCTCACCCATCGCGGCGAAGCCCGCACCGTGACCTTCCTGACCGGCCGGACCCTGAGCGGCAGCATCGACCTCAAGGCCGCCACCGTGGCCGATCCCGGCGCTTCGCTGGTCTTCTACATGGCGTCGCACAATGCCGCCGATATTCAGGCCCAGCTTCTGGCCGCCGGCCGCCAGCCTTCGACGCCGGTGATCGTGGTCGAAAACGCCGGACGCGCCCAGGCCCGCGCCCAAAGCGCCAGCCTTCAGCATCTGGCGGCCATGGTCGGCGACAATGGCTGGGAAGGCCCCGTGCTGATCGGCGTCGGCGACGCCTTCGCCTATGCGCGCCTCGATCTGTCCATGGGCCAGAGCCCCCTGATCAGCGAAACGCCGATTTCGGCACGTGGGTGATCCGGCAGGCCAGATCGGCCTCGCCGGACGCGACGATATAGTGGTCACCCGCATCGGCGATCCCGGTGGAAAACACCACGTCGCGCAGATACATCTGATGCTCGATCGGACGCGTCAGGTCCGGACGGGCGGCGAGCAGCGCCGTCGCCCCCGTCTTCAGGACGATGCCCGGATCGTCCCTGTCGAGCAATGACCAGTAGGTGCGGTAGATGCCGACGATTTCGTGCGGTTCGACGCCGTGCCACAGGGTCAGCCATCCGTCTTCGGTCAGGACCGGGGGCGTCCCTCCGCCCAGCCGCTCCATGATGACGCCATCGAGTGTCGGCCGGATGCCGGGCTTTTCATAAGGCCGCCAGAACAGGGCATCCCTGGAATGCGCCAGATTGATCGAAGGCCCCGAGCGCCAGCGGCTGCCCGGCGGATAGGCGAAGTAGAGCGACCCCAGAGGCCGGGTTTGCGCCCAGTAGTGTCCGTCGATCAGTCCCTCGAAAATGACCATGTCCTTGTTCTGGTGATCGAGGACGATCCCCTCGCACACCCAGTCGAGGCCGTTGACGGAGCTGTACAGGCACGTGGAATGACGTTCGGGGCTGACGGCGCACACCGTCATCAGCCAGCGGCCACCGACGCGGCTGACGCGGGCGTCCTCGACGCCGTAGCACTGAAAGCTGGCGTGGGGCGCGATCGCCTTGTCGTAATGATGCGCCACCACCTTGCGCCCGTCGGGGGTCAGTTCCACCGGCAGCAGCCACGACAGCGAGGTCAGGGCCATGATCTTCCACGGCCCGCCATAGAGGGTGAATTTGCGCGGGTCGGCGATATCGGCCAGCTCTACCGGCCAGCCGTCGAGGACGTAACGGCCACCGGCTTCCGCCTCCCAGCGAATAGCGTGGATGGCGCCGTCGAATATCGGCGTCCGCAGGGCCTCGGCAACGCGGACGATCATTAGCAGATTGCCGTTGTCCAGCCGCAGCAGACCGGGGTTGAACGCGCCCAGACAATAGGTTTCGACCCCCAGATGCCCGGCCAGCGGCGAACGCGACAGGTCGATATCGTCGGGCACGAGCACAAGCTGATCGACGGCATAGGTCATGGGACGGCCCTGCAAACGGTGTGTGACGACCATGCCGCCCGCCGGATAAGCGGTATATGCCGGGCGGCGCTGTCCCCATAAGCAAACGGCAAAGGCGAAATAATCGCGACCTCCACGGTATCCGTCATGGCCTCACCCGTTACCGGTTGCTTCGACAGACCGGAGCCTAACCGTACCGGCGCCTGTTCGCAACCGTCCGGGCGCAACCGTTTGCGGGAACAGGCTCACAAACCGCTCAGGGTTCACAAAAGTGACGTCTATGCTACCTATAGCCAGCCCTGAATGTGCGGTCCGCCCGTCTCCGGACCGCCGATTTTTATCCGGGAAGACACGCATGACCCTGTTCCGCCGTCAGTTGCTGACCTCCGCCCTCGCCGTTCTGGCGGGCGTCACGGCCCTGCCGCGCAAGGTCCTGGGGGCGGTCAGCCAGAAGGGGATCTACCGTTTGATGCAGGGGCCGATGCTGGGGGCGGTCGGGCCAGACCGTGTGCGCCTCCACATGCGCTGTTCGGCGTGCGCGACGCTTACCGTGGAATATGCGACCAATCCCGATTTCAGCGGATCGAAGGTCAGCGCCGGTGTCGCGACCGGCCCCGACACCGATTATATCGCCCTGATCGAGCTCACCGGCCTGACGCCCGCCACACGTTATGCCTATCGCATACTGATCGACGGGCAGCCGGACGGTTATCAGAAACGCCTCGCTCCCTTTCATTTCACGACGGCCCCTGTCGTCGGCCAGCGTCAGCCCTTCACCGTCGCCTTCGGGTCGTGCGCCCGTATTCAGGCCGCCGAGGTCCAGCCGATCTGGGACGCCATCGCCGCACAGGACCCGGACCTCTTCCTGTGGCTGGGCGACAACGTCTATCACGACACGCTGGAGCCGCAGATCATGGACGAGATGTGGCGCTGGCAGCGTTCGGTCCCCAATCTTGAACCGATCCTGCGCACCGTGCCACAACTGGCCATCTGGGACGATCACGATTACGGCCTGAACGACCACGACCGCACCAATCCGGTCAAGGATATCGCGCTGGCCAGTTTCAAAAAATACTGGGCCAATCCGAGCTACGGCCTGCCCGACGCCCCGGGGGTCTTCTTCGCCTTCAGCTATGGCGATGTCGATTTCTTCATGCTCGACAGCCGTTATCATCGCGACCCGAACGAGGCGCCCGATACGCCGCAAAAAACGCTTCTCGGGGCGCGTCAGTTGCAATGGCTGAAGGACGGGCTGAAAAAAAGCCGCGCCAGCTTCAAGATCATCGCCTGCGGATCGGGCTGGTCGAACGCCAAGGGACCCGGCGGCGATTCCTGGGCCGCTTTCCTCAACGAGCGCGACGCCCTGTTCGATTTCATCCGAGACGCAAAGATCGAAGGCGTGGTCCTGTTGTCCGGCGATACCCATGTCGGGGAACTGAATGCCATCCCGGCGTCGGAAAAGGGCGGCTACGACCTGTACGACCTCGTCTCCTCGCCGCTGGCGCAGGACCCAGAACTGGCCAACGCGTCGCGCAAACCGGAGAAGCGCATCCGGCCGGCCTATGTGTCCGACGTCAATTTCGGCAGCCTTCGCTTCGATTTCGATCCGGAGCCACGCCTGACTTTTGTGCTGCGCAACAGCCGCGGACAGGCGGCCTGGGCACCGTTCATCCTCAGGGCGTCGGATCTGCGCAACGGCGTCAGTACCTGGGCCGAAAAGAGCAAGGCCCCGGCGTGAAAAACACTCTGAAAGCACCCTGAAACGATCAGGGCTTTTCACCGGAACGACATTGCCGGGCGCGCCGCACCTATCAAACGGTGACACTTTCACGTGAAATAAGACTTTTTTACGTTCTTTTTTCAACCTGACGTTAGGGGAAGAAACAGGCGCGTTTCCCGTTAAAGTTCATACCGTTAAAATAGAGCATATTTGTAACGGCACAACCATTGCGCACCAAAACCCTGACTCGAAGCCGCCATTATCGCAACCTGTAGGGGACTCTTTTAACCATTGGACTCTACCCTGACGCGGTATAGTAATGTTGCGTAAGAGGTCGGCAGGTGCGTTTTTCCTGTTCCCACATCCATATGAGGCGTAGAAACGCTTCCTCCGGACGCCCCCTGACGGTGGGTTGCCGCGGCGTTTTTTTCGCTTGTGCAACAGGCCTTTCAGGCCTGCAGGCCGGCGATGTCGTGGCCGCCGATGCCATTACCAACACCGCCTATCTTCAGACCACGCTCGGCGGCGCACCGGTACGTCTGGCCTCCAACACCCAGACCCTGCCGTTAACCCAGTTGCTTGACGTTCGGTTGCAAGGCCCGGCTTCCGACCCGCTGACGGTGCAGGCCTTGCAGGACGACTTTAGCGCGACCTTCCTCCTGACCAACAGCGGCACCCATGGCGACACGTTCGTGCTCACGGCCGAGTTGAACAACCCCAGGACGACCGTACGCGGCCTGTGGATCGATCGTAATGGCGACGGTGTCTTCGATGCCGCCGTCGATACGCCCGTCACCGGGACCGGGATTGCCCTGCGTGCAGGGGAAACGGTCACCGTACTGGTCGTCAGCCGTATCGGCGATGTGGCCGATGACGAACGCACCACCCTGAGCGTCACCGCAACCTCGCGCACGGGCAGCGGCCCGGCAGGCACCCTTTTCCCCGGTGCCGGCGCGGACGGCATGGACGCCATGACCGGGCGAACGACCGGTACCGCCACCGCGACGGTGCAACTGCTGGCCGACAATGACGACAGCGGCACGGGCGGCGTCACCCTGACCAAGTCCCTGACCACCACGACCCAGTCCGGCCCTCAGCCGACACGCGGCGACGTCATCACCTACACCCTGATCGCTCGTTTCCCCGTGGGCGCCCGCGCCGGTGGTGCACGGATCATCGACGCCATTCCCGCCGGGACGACCTATGTCCCCGCCAGCCTGACGCTCGACGGCACGGTCCTGACCGATGCCGCCGACAGCGACGCCGGCCAGTTCGATACGACCCGTCAATCGCTGGAAATAAATCTCGGCGATCCTGTCGGCGAGACGACCCGCACGGTCACCTTCAAAGTCACCATTCAATAAACGGCAAAAGCCAAAGGAGCCTCAGAATGAAACTGCCCCGTCTTCTCTGCACTTTCGGCCTTATCGCCGCGGCACTCCCGGCCTTTGCCGCCGATCCGGTCACGCTGAACCTCAACGTGGTCAAGGAACAGCGTATTGCTGCCAAGGATGGCACGACGACGATCAAAACCGTGCCGCTCAAATCCGCCGTTCCCGGCGATACGCTGGTCTATACCCTCAGCTACCGCAACACCGGCAAGACGCCGGTGGCCGATGTGGTGCTCGATTATCCCCTGCCGAAGGGTGTCGCCTATCGCGCGGCTGTCGGCGGTTCCTCCGTTCCGGACGTCTCGGTCGATGGCAAGACCTTCGCACGTCTCGAAACCCTGCACATCGGCGGCCGTTTGGCGACGGCTGCCGACGTCACACACCTGCGCTGGACGCTCAAAACCCCGGTAGCCCCGGGCGCGTCCGGCCAGGTCTCCTTCAAGGCGGTGCTTAACTAAGCGCCGTCATGACCCCCATTCACCAGCAGGTGAATTTGTAACCGATCTCGTCAGCACAGAAAGGGCAAGACATGATCAAGCGTACCCTCCCCGCAATCCTGCTGGGAACCACCGCCAGCCTGGCCATTGTGGCCGGGGGCGCTCAGGCCGCGACCGCCACGGTCGCCGGTACTGAGATCACCAACGTCGCCAAGGTGAAATATTCGGTCGGCGGCACGCCGCAGCCCGAAGTGACCTCCAACACCGCCAGCTTCGTCGTCGACAAGAAGGTCAATCTGACCGTTACCGAAGTCGGCAACTCGGCCACCAACGTCTTCTTCGGCGCCACGGCTCAGGTCACGACCTTCAAGGTCACCAACCTGACCAATGCGACGCAGGACTTCCGTCTGGTCGCCGGTCAGCAGGGCACCCTGTCCCTGACGGCCTTCGGCGGTGTCGACAACATGGACATGACCAATGTGCATGTCTATGTCGATGCCAATGACGACGGCATCTATCAGGCCGGTACCGATACGGCGACCTTCATCGACGAACTGGCCGCCGACGGCTCCAAGACGGTCTTCATCGTCGCCGACGTCCCGGCCACCGGTCCTATCGGTGCCATCGCCGGTGTCAGCCTGACCGCCGTCACTGCCAATGGCGGCGGTGCAGGCGCTCTGGGCATCGACGTGGTCGGCACCAGCGGTGCGGGCACCGACGCGGGCGTCGACATCGTCTTTGCCGACGACGCCGGTATCCTCGACGGTCTGCGCGACGGCAAGTCCTCGGCCTACGACCAATATACGGTCGGTACGGCGGCCATCAACTTCGTCAAGAAGGCCACCATCATCTCCGATCCGGTCAACGGCATTCTGTCTCCCAAGGCCGTACCGGGCGCCGTCGTCGAATACTGCCTTATGGTCACCAATGGCGGCCCGGGCTCGGTGACCGACATCTCGATCACCGACAATATCCCCGCGGGCACGACCTATGTGCCGGGCTCGATCTGGTCCGGCGGCACGACGCTTCTGGGCACCTGCGTCATCGACGGCACGCCGGAAGACGACGATGCCACGGGCCTCGACGAAACCGACATCAACGGCGGTAACTTCGATGGCACCAAGGTGACGGCGACCATGCCGGTCATCCTGCCGCTGACGACGGTTTCGGCGCGCTTCCGCGTCGTCATCAACTAAAAAAACTACCCCCGCTTTTCTCTGGTGAAGGCGGCCATCGCACGGGTTCTTTCCGTGCGGGCCGGACAGTCATGGCCTTATCGCGTAAAATTGCGTCCCTGATCATTGCTTTGGCGAGCATAACCACAACGGCCCCGGCGGTTGTGCAGGCGAATTCTATCGAAAATACGGCTCAACTGACCTTCACCAGAGGCGGCGGTCCCCGCGCCGTTTCGTCCAACAGCACGGTTCTGACGACCAAGGACGAACTGCATTACGCCCGGCTGCGCTTCCATCGCATGCCGCGCAATTTCAACTACAGCGAACTGACCTGCGTGGATATGGCGTCCCGTCTGGTGCACGCCGCGCCTATCTCTCCGGACGTTTTGGCGACCATGCCGGAGGACGACAGCCATACGGACCAGACCACCGGTATGGTGCTGGACTATCCGAACGGCAACAAAGACCCCAATGTCCGCGAAACCCAGATCATCGACAGCGCGCTGTCGGACGGGCGCACCGCGAAATTCATCCTGACTGAAACCGATGTCAATACGGGCGTTTTCGCTGGCGGCGTCTCAACAACCGCTTCGACCTCGAATGCCAAGGTGTGCATCCCGCCATTCCCGAAAAACCTGACCGTCACCATCCGTTTTAACGCCGAAGGTTTAGCCACGCCAACCTCAGACACCATCCTGATCGATCCGTTCGGTCAGGTCTTCGATTCCAAAACCGGCGCCCTGATCAATGGCGCGACGGTCACCCTGATCGACGAGGCGACCGGCCAACCGGCGAAGGTGTTTGCCGACGACGGCGTGACCGCCTATCCCTCCACCGTCGTCAGCGGCCGCCCGGTGACCGATTCCGGGGGCCTGACATACACCTTCGGTGACGGCGAATACCGCTTCCCGATGACCCATGCCGGGACCTATCGCCTGAAAGTCACGCCGCCGGAAGGCTATGTGGCGCCCTCGCTGGTCGCACCCGCCGATATTCCGACAACCGAGCACGATATCTACACCATTATTGACGCATCTTATGGGAAATCCTTCGTCCTCAGCGCGCCTGAGCCCCTCGAAGTCGATATCCCGATCGATCCTCTGCCGCACGGCAGCCTGCAAATGCAGAAGACGACCTCCGTCCGCGAAGCCTCGGCGGGCGACATCATCCCCTATCAACTGAGCGTCAGCAATCCCGACACCTGGACCATGCGCAAGGTGATGATCACCGACAGCCTGCCGTCCGGCCAGCGCTATCGCAAGGGTTCGACGCGCGGCGCGGCGGAACCCGCCGTATCCGGCGACGGACGCACCCTGATCTTTGATATCGGCGATATCGCCCCCGGTAGCGCCACCGCTATTCGCTACGTCACCGATGTCCTGCCCAATGCGCGTACCGGCGAAGCCGTCAACCGTGCCACGGCCTGGGTGGACGGCAATTCAGTGAAAAGCCTTGAGGCCAGCGCCTCAGTCCGCATCCGCCCCTTCCTCAACAGCGACGCCCTGACCATTGTCGGCCGCGTCACCGAAGGCGATTGCGTCCTGCCACCCGAAAAGCGCAAGGGCGTGGCCAATGTCCGCATTTTGCTCGAAGACGGCACCTCGGTCGTGACCGATCGCGACGGCCTGTATCACATCGAAGGTGCCCGCAAAGGTCGCCACGTCGTGCAGATCGACACCAATGCCCTGGCCAAAAACCTGATCCCCAGCGCCTGCGCTAACGATACGCGCTGGGCGGGGTCTGACATTTCCAGATTTATCGAAGGACAAGGCGGCTCCCTTATCCGCGTTGACTTCCGGGTTCGCCGAAATGGAGCCGATCCGGTAGAGACAGACCCGTCTGTTTCGCTGAAAATCGCCGATGATGCCGTTGCTTCGGGTGGCCGCACCAATTGGTTCATCGGTCAGGCCCCCGGCATCGACTGGCTGTTCCCGGAAATCGATCACAACCCCCGTGCCCCGGCTCTGCGCGTCGCCATCAAGCACGCCCCCACCCAACGCGTTGCCCTGACCGTCAATGGCGTCACCCCCGACGCGCTCGCTTTCGACGGCGCTGACCGCGACGGTGACATCGCCGTCAGCGTGTGGACCGGCCTGCCGCTGAAAGAAGGCGACAACGCCCTCGAAGCCCGTGTCCTGAATGCCGACGCCTCGGTGGCCAAGGTCCTGACCCGCACGGTCCATTATTCCAACACCCCGGTGAAGGCCGCTCTGGCCCCGGAACATTCCCGCCTGATCGCCGACGGTGTGCAAAAGCCGATGATCGCGGTGCGCCTGACCGACCGCGACGGCAAGCCCGTTCGCGCCGGAACCATGGCCACCTTCATGGTCGATCAGCCCTATGTCGCCGCGCAGACCGCCGCCGCCGAACAAAACCGTCAATTGTCGGGCCTCGACGGCAACCTGCCGACCGCCCGTGTCGTCGGTGACGACGGTATCGCCTTCGTCGCCCTGCAACCCACCATGCAGGCCGGAACCGTCCACCTCGTCTTCCGCTTCACGCAGGACGGCATCGAACAAAAGTCCGAACTGCGCCCGTGGCTGAAGGCCGGTCAGCAGAAGTGGGTCGTCGTCGGCTTCGGCGCGGGCACCCTCGGCTTCGACACCCTGTCCGACAAGGCTGAGGCCTTCAAGGCCGGTGAAGAAGACACCATCACCGACGGGCAACTGGCCTTCTACGCCAAGGGCCGCGTCAAGGGTGAGTGGCTGATGACCATGGCCTATGACTCCGACCGCAAGTTCGACGCCCGCACCGGCCTGCTGTCGGTCATCGACCCGAACAAGTACTACACCGTCTATGGCGATGGCACCCAGCAAGCCTACGATGCCGCCACCCAACGCAAGCTGTATCTGCGTCTGGAGCGCCGCGAATACTATGCCCTGTTCGGCGATTTCGAGACGGGTATGATCGACACGCAACTGGCCCGCTTCTCGCGCACCCTGAACGGCGTCAAGACCGAGTACCACGGCGAAAAAATCAGCGTGAAGGCCTTCGCTGCCCGCTCGGATCAGCGCTATGCCCGCGACGAAATCCGCGGCAACGGCCTGAGCGGTCCCTACCGCCTGAGCGCCTCGGACATTATCGCCAATTCCGACAAGATCACGCTGGAAACCCGCGACCGCTACCGCTCGGAAAAGATCATCGACAGCCGCCTGCTGACGCGTCACATCGACTACGACATCGACCCGCTGTCGGGCACCCTGACTTTCCGTGAGCCGGTCATGGCCTGGGACGCCGACCGCAACCCGATCTTCATCGTCGCCGACTACGAAATCGACGGCAATGGCGATCAGCGCCTCGTCGCCGGGGCCCGCGCCACCGCGCAACTGACCGATAAGGTCGTCGTCGGGGCCAGCCTGCTGAAGGACGAATCCGACAATGACGCCAGCGTCGCCGGGCTCGACCTGAAGGCGCAGATCTTCGAGAACACCGAACTGCGCGTCGAAGCCGCCAAGGGTGGCGATGCCGCCAACCGCGATGCCGGGGCCTATCTGGTCGAGGTCGAACATCATTCCGCCCGCGCCGACGTTCTGGCCTATGCCCGCCGTCAGGACCACGGCTTCGGTCTGGGGCAGCAGAACCTCGGCGAAAGCGGCACCTTCAAGCACGGCATCGATGGGCAAGTCCGCCTGAACGACACATGGCGCCTGACCGGCGGCCTGTGGCAGCAAACCCAGATCGATAGCCCGCAAACGCGTACCTCGGGCAATGCCCGCCTCGAATACCGCCGCGCCAACGGCACCGTATTCGCCGGGCTGGAAGCCACCTCGGATCGCGGTTTCGATGAGACGCAGCCGGACTCCACCAACCGCAGCCGTCTGCTGACCCTGGGCGGCAGCCAGTCCTTCCTCAAGGATACGCTGCAACTGTCGGCTCAGGTTCAGTTCGCGCTCGGTGGAGACAAGGCTTCGTCCGACTTCCCGATGCGCCATCAGATCTCCGCCGCCTACAAGATCCGCGACGGTATCCGCCTGCTGGCCAGCCACGAAATCGCCGAGGGCGACGCCTTCAAGGCCCACAATACGCAGCTCGGCTTCGAGGTCGCGCCGTGGGCCGGGGCCAAGGTCTCGACCACCGTCAACCAGCAGGCCATCGGTGAAAACGGCGCGCGCACCTTCGCCAGCCTCGGCCTGAACCAGTCGGTACCGCTGAGCAAGAACTGGACCGTCGACGCGACCTTCGACGCCAGCCAAACCATGTCCGGTCAGACGCCGACGGGCGTCAATCCCTTCCGTCCGGTGACGACGAATACCGACGGCGACAGCGGCAATGGCGACTACGTGGCCGCCACGGTCGGCGCCACCTACCGCGCCAGCGACTGGTCGTGGACCGGCCGCCTGGAGCGCCGTACCTCGGATACCTCCGATCGCTGGGGGGTAACCTCCAACGTCCTGCGCAGCCTCGGCGAAGGCAAGACCGTCGCCTCCGGCCTGCGCGCCTACGAAGTGGTTCGCCATGACGGCCAGACGACGCGCTTTGCCGCCGCCGACGTCGCCATCGCCTACCGCCCGCTCGACAGCCGCTGGTCGGTGCTGGAGCGTCTGGAACTGCGCCATGAAAATGCCGATGCCGGGGTGAGCCGTAACAACGTGCTGGCTGTGAATTCGGGCAGCTTCGCGCAGCAGACCACCCGCATCGTCAACAATCTGGCGATCAACTTCACCCAATTCGCCCGCATGGACGACAATGACGACCGCGCCAACGGTTACGAAGTGTCCGCCTATTACGGCGCGAAATATGTCGAAGGCCGCTTCGCCGACGACAGCTACGACGGGTTCGTCGACCTTCTCGGCGTCGAATTCCGCCACGACCTGGGCCAACGCTTCGACGTCGGGTTCAACCTCGCCGTCCAGCACGCCTGGACCACCGGTGCCGTGAACTACACCTACGGCCCGTCGCTCGGCTTCTCGCCGGCCAAGAATGTGTGGCTGACCGCAGGCTATAATATTGCGGGCTTCCACGACCGTGACTTCGACGACTCGCGCTATACGCGTCAGGGGGCCTATGTCACGGCCCGCTTCAAGTTCGACCAGACGACGTTCGCCAACGCCGCCCAACGATTGGGGAAACACTAAGATGAAACGCCTGTTTCTGCTTCTTTTCGGCCTGCTGTGCTTACCCCTGAACGCTAACGCCGCAGCTTTGACGATCGCCAAATCGTCGCTGCTGATGTCGGACCCGCTCAACGGCATCACCAGCCCAAAGGCTATCCCCGGCGCCGTCGTCGACTATACGGTGAAGATCACCAATCCCAACGGCATCTTCACCACGGTGACGCCGGTGGCGATCACCGACGCCCTGCCGCCGCGCACGAAATTCTATGTCGGTGCACTGGGCTCGCTCAGCTTGAATAGTGTCAATCTGGTCACCACAGGACCGGTCGCCTTCTACGACGACAATCTCCTCGGCCTCGGCCTTCTGGGCAGCGATCTGAGCTACACCTACGGCGGCCTGAGCAGTGGGACGGATTCGATAGCCTTTTCCAACGATAACGGCGCGACCTGGGGCTATACGCCGACGGCCGACGCAGACGGTTATGACGCCAACATAACCAATATCCGCGTCACGCTCAGCGGCACCTTCCGCGCCGGGTCCAACTTCAGTCTGAGGTATCGCATCATGATCAAATAGGGTCGTAGACGAGCGGCCAGCGCTTACGCCAGAGCGATACGCCGATCCTTTTCGACCCGAAGCATCCCCGCCAAGAGCGCCCCAAGCAAGGCATAACCGCCCCAGAAACTGTTGGCCGTGATATAGACGTACAGGCTGACCTGCGGCGTCAGAAGCGGCGCGAAATGACAGGCGACCGCCACCAGCATGAACGCTGCCGCACAGGCGGTCCATAGCTTGCGCGTAGTGAACGACAGCCAGACGAAGCCGATCAGCACCATCGTATCGACGATGGCGATGCCCACATCCATGCCCGGACGCGGGGTCTGAACCAGCGGCGAGGCGACCCAGCCGAACCAGATCAGCCCCGTGCCGATCCGCTCGGTCCGGGTGCCGCGCCATAGCGCCCAGATGCCGAAGACGATCGCCAGAACGAGGCTGGTCTTCGACCAGATGAGATTGATCAAGTGCAGACGGTCCATAAGCGGCCTATATCAGCGGGCGCGGAACCGACGCAACGGCTTCTTAAGCGTGTCCGGTCTATGGTCACGGCCTGACCTCCGGAGCGGACATGACAAAGGCCCCCAAACTCCCGCTGGTGACGGCGAAAAACCTCAGACTCTCGGAGCTTCTGAGCGCCTTTTCCTATGCGCTCGATATCACCGAAGGCCAGCCCGAAGGGCACTGCGTCCGCTGCTGCTGGATCGGGATGCACGTCGGCGAGGAACTGGGCATGTCGCCGCAGGAACTGTGGGAACTGTACTATGTCCTGCTGCTCAAGGATTTGGGCTGTTCGTCGAACGCCGCGCGCATCTGCCAACTCTATCTGACCAACGATCTCGATTTCAAACGCGATTTCAAAGAGATCGACACCGGCCTGTCGGATGTGATGCGCTTCGTCATTTCACACACGGGACTAAAGGCCGATCTGGCCGAACGCTTCCGCGCCGTGGTCAATATCTTCAAGAACGGTGGCGAAATCGCCCGCGAACTGATCGAAACCCGTTGCCAGCGCGGGGCCGATATCGCGCGTCAATTGCGTTTCTCCGAACATATCGCCGTCGGCATCCGCGATCTGGACGAGCATTGGGACGGTCGCGGCCAGCCGATGAAGCTGTCGCGCAATGCCATTTCGCCCTATGCCCGCATCGCGCTGCTCAGTCAGTGCGTCGATGTCTTTTTCATGAGCCGGGGCCGCGACGCTGCCAAGGACGAGGTGCTGAAACGGGCCGGGACGTGGTTCGAGCCCGAGGCCGTCGATGCGTTTCTGGAAATCTGCGACCGCGACGGCTTCTGGGACGGCCTCGGCTCGCCCGACATCGCCGCGCGGGTGCAGGCGCTGGAGCCACCCCACGCCGAGGTCGAACTGGACGAGGACTATCTCGACGATATCGCCATCGCCTTCGGGCAGGTGGTCGATTCCAAGAGCCCCTACACGGCAGGCCATTCGTCGCGCGTCGCGCTCTATACCGATATGATCGCCGAGGTGCTGGGCCTTGAAGCGCATCAAAGGCGCTGGTTGAAACGCGCTGCCCTGCTGCACGATGTCGGCAAGCTGGGCGTCTCGAATACCATCCTCGACAAGCCGGGCAAACTGGAGGGCGACGAGTGGACGCAGATGCAGGCCCATGCCCTGCACACCGAGACCATATTGTCGCGCATCGGGGCGTTTTCGGAACTGGCCAAAATCGCCGGCGCGCACCACGAACGGCTGGACGGCAAGGGCTATCCGCACGGTCTGGGGGCCGACGAAATCAGTTTCGAAACGCGGATCATCTCTGTGGCGGACTTTTTCGACGCCCTGACGGCCGACCGGCCCTACCGCGCCGCCATGCCGGTGTGGAAGGCTTTGGAAATCATCGGCGAGAGCGTCGGCAACGCTATCGACCCCGTGTGTTTCGAGGCCCTGAAAACCGCTATCGACCGCATCGAGACGAACTCTACGACCGGCACAGTACATATGGATGCCGAGGACCGGCCCCTGCAACGCATTGCGTGAATTTGATTTTATTAGTCTAAGCGAAGCCTATCTAGGCCAATTACAAACCCGGATCGTTTGAGTACAACTGGATACTAATCTTCAATAAAAAAATCTTCATCCAACCGCTTCACCTCAATGGTGCGCGCGACACGTACACCAACACCGTGTTCAATCATCAAATCCGCGAGACGATCTCCGTCAATTAATACAATGCGTTGAGGCAAGTGACGTACGAAATCTGTGGCTGGCATGCTGAAGCTGGATGTTGTGACGAAAACACCTTTAGCCGCCCCAAAGCCAACTAGGCTACCAACAAATGCCTGAACCTCGGGGCGCCCAACACCGATATGCGGCGCATAACGCTTGGCTTGTACATAAATACGATCAAGGCCGAGGCGATCCTCATCGATCACACCGTCAACACCACCATCCCCTGTTTTACCAAGCCGTCTCGCAGCGTCTTCATGACTGCCCCCGTAACCCATGCTCACGAGTAGATCGACAATGGCGCGCTCGAAAAAAGCCGGACTTTGTGCCAAAATACGTTGAAGCAGGTCTGTTTTTAAAGCCTGATGCAATACGGTTTGAGCGGAGTCGATTTGTTCTTCCGGCGTAGCTACATTTGAGACTTCAACTACGGAAGATGGAGCCAGCGGAATTTCCGAATTGTCAGAAGTGGTATTGTTAGTGAAGTAGAACTCCAAAAAGGCCGGGTAGTTTTTAAGCGTCTGCACATCGATAAAACTGGGATTCTTGGCAAGCAGATTACGACCTTCTTCACTTGCGACAAAACGTCCCCGCGAAGGGCTGTCAATCAATCCGGCCTTGGACATGTAAAATTTGGCCCAATGGATGCGATTGTGAAGTAATCTTTGCCGACCGCTAGGCAACAACGCCTCTCTTTCGATCTCAGTGAGTCCCAACAGTTCGGAGATACGATCAGCTACGTCAGGTACACGAGTCTCTCTCACTGCCGCCATACGCAGCACGGGCAACATCAGAGCTTGATAATCGGGGATAGGCATCCGGTCGGTCCACACAGCAACTGCAAGTATGCATAGCTTTAGGCCACGGCCTGAGACGCATTTCAAGGCATTAAAAAACCCGCCGAACGGCGGGTTTTTTAAGATGGTGCCCAGGAAAGGACTCGAACCTTCACGACTGTTACATCACTGGCACCTGAAGCCAGCGCGTCTACCAATTCCGCCACCTGGGCACTCGTCTTAGGTGGTAGTTCCCCGATCTCGCGACCGGAGGAGGGCCTGATACCGATAATGACCGGGCAGGTCAATGACATTTTTTGCGCTTTATGACATTTCCACAGATGCGTGCGGCCAAAAACCTGTTCCGTACTCCGCTTGGGGATTGCGGCGCCTATGGCCATGCGCTAATTGAGGACATTACTTATTACCCACAGCGCTTTCAGGACCTCTCCCATGGCTACTCCGTTCGACACGAAACTGGTTACGGTGTTCGGCGGCTCCGGCTTCGTCGGCAAGCAGGTCGTGCGCGCCCTCGCTCAGCGCGGCTGGCGCGTCCGCGTCGCCGTGCGCAAGGCGACCTACGCCTATGATCTGAAACCGCTGGGCGGCGTCGGGCAAATTCAGGTCACCCGCTGCGATGTGCGCAAGGAGGCCGATATCGCCGCCGCGCTCAACGGCGCCTCGGCGGTCGTCAATCTGGTCGGCATTCTTTATGAAACGCCGTCGCAAAGCTTCGACGAACTGCACCGCAGTGCGTCCAAGGCCATTGCCGAGGCCGCCGCCGCACGGGGCATCAGTGACTTCGTGCAGATTTCGGCCCTCGGTGCCGACGCCAAATCCGGCTCGAAATACGCCGCGTCCAAGGGGCAGGCCGAGGCCGCGGTACACAAGGCGATCGCGTCGGCCATCATCGTGCGTCCGTCGGTCGTTTTCGGCCCGCAGGACGGTTTCTTCACCAGCCTGGCCCAGCAGGTCAAGCTGTTCCCGCTCATGCCGTCGATCGGCGGCGGCAAGACGAAGTTCCAGCCGGTCTATGTGGGCGACGTCGCCCGCGCCGTCGGTGAAGTGCTGGGTAATGCCGCCTATGCCGGCCAGACCTTCGAGCTGGGCGGCCCCGAAGTGTTCACCTATAACGAGCTGGTGACCTATGTCGGTCAGGAAGTGCAGTCGCCGCGCCCGCTGGTATGGATGCCGGTCTTCGCCGCGCGTCTGATCGCATTGGTCGGCGATGTCTCGTCGTTCCTGATCAAGCCGCTGCTGACCAACGATCAGGTCACCCTGCTGCAAAGCGATAATATCGTGACGGGCAAGACGCTCGGTTTCAAGGATCTGGCTATCGCGCCGACGGCGGTCGAGTCGGTGGTCCCGTCCTACCTCTGGCGCTTCCGCAAGAACGGTCAGTTCGCCGAAGTGGTCAACGGGTAAATCAAAAGGCCTCCGGAAACGGAGGCCTTTTGATTTTGCGTGTTTAGTGCCCCAGCGACAGCAGGATCAGGCCGATCCCGCCCACCGCGATGCGCCACAGGGCGAAGATGCCATAGCCGTTCTTGGCCACGAAGTTCAGTACCCCCCGCACGACGAACAGCGCCGTCACGAAGGCCGTAATAAAGCCCACAGCGACCAGACCCGCGTCGTTAAAGCTCATCTGGTCGTGCGTCTTATAGACATCATAGGCAAAGGCTCCCGCCATGGTCGGCATGGCGAGAAAGAACGAAAACTCCGCCGCCGCCTTCTTTTCGACCTTGCACAGCATGGCTCCGATCAGGGTCGAGCCCGACCGGGACATGCCCGGCACCATGGCCAGACATTGAAACAGGCCGATGACCAGCGAGGTTTTCCAGCTCAGGCGCATGGCGTCGCCGTGCGTCGGCGTCGGCGCGTATTTATCAACGGCCCACAGGATGATCCCGCCGACGATCAGGCTGATGCAGATCAGTTGCGGACTCTCAAATAGCACGGTCTTGATGAAGTCGTGCAGGACGACGCCCAGCACCAGCGCCGGGAAAAACGCGATGAGGATCGAGACGACGAAACCGCGCGACTCCGGCGACGACGGCAGCGTGATCAGCACGTTCCACAGGCGGTTGAAATAGAGGCTCAGCAGGGCCAGAACCGCGCCCAGCTGGATAAGGACTTCGAACGCCTTGCCCTGTGAGTCGAAGCCCAGGAAATGTGACAGCAGCAGCAAATGGCCGGTCGACGAAACGGGGATATATTCGGTCAGGCCTTCGACAAAGCCCAGAAATACCGCAATCAGATAGTCCATGCCCGCTCCTAAAGCTGCCTCCACGCAGCCTTACGAGCCTATGCTTTATCAGGCGTTAACGACAGGATTTTCACCAATATAACGCAAGCGAATATTAGGGCGCGACTTCGACTCCGTCTGCTCGATCGCATGGGCCAGCCAGCCGGCCGAGCGCCCGACACCGAACAGGGTGAACGGCGCTTCCTTCGGCAAGTCCAGATGCCGCCCGATCAGGGCCAGAGCCAGCGTAAAGCCCAGCGGCTTGCCGGTCAGGTCTTCACCCACCGCACGGATCGTTTTCAGGTCCTCGCCGATATGGGGGGCCGCCTTCATCAGGCTTTCGGCGCGCAGGGCGTCGCAGGCCGACTGGCCTGTCTCGAAGCCCGGCAACTCGATGCCCTGACGCAGGAAGGTTTCGGCAACAAGGCGCGGATTGCCCTGACGCCGGACCTGCGTGACGAAGCTCTCGGCGCGCGACACGCGCCCCCCCAGCGCCGGACCCGACAGGGTCGCGAACCCGGCCATGACCGGCGCGGCCAGAGGTCCCTGCCCCGCCGCCGCCGCGCGCGCCGCCAGGGTCGCCTGATCAAGGCCGTTATCGGCCGACAGGACCAGCGCGCGGCGGATCAGATCGACGTCCTTGGGGTCGTTGACCTTCCACGCGCGGGCCAGCCGCTGATGGAAAAACAGGCGCGGACCGCCATTGGTCACGGCGTCGATCAGCTCGTTGAGCACGCCCGCCGCCTCCCCCTTGAGGTTGCGGTCGGGAATCGGTTCCGCCATCGCCTCTTCTTCGAGGCGACGCGACAACATGCCGAGTACACGGGCACGCGGGCTACCGGGGAAATTGACATCGGGGCGCGGCTTGAGCGCGCCGAAAGGGTTAGGCTCATCCGCCCACAGGAGCGCCGCCACCGCCTCGAAATTCTCGGTCTCGCTCAAAGCCAGAGAGTCGTGCGTGCGGTAATAGGGCCGGTCGTCGATGGCGACGAAGATTTCGGAATCGATGGCCGCCTCGCCGCGTACCGACGGCCCGCCGGTCAGGACGGGCTTCGGTGCCGGCACACCCGTCTGACGTCCCGGCGCGCGGGTCGAGAGGCGTTCGATATCGTCCAGCGCATAGAGGCTCTTGCGCGGATGCGTCGGGTCGGCACGCGCGGCGATCCGTTGGCGGCTCACATAGGCATAGAGAGTCTGCGGCTTGACATCGAGGCGTTCCAGCGCTTCGGCGCGGCTGATCCATTGACGTGACATGACGATATCCTGAGCGAGGGGTGTCAACACCTTGAGCAATCAAGATTGATTATTGCGCAAAATAAACCATAGCCGATGTTAAAAATCCATGGCCGATTAAAATCATCCTCGTTATTTTAGCGCGCCCTGCGGGCGTGGTGTGTTGACGCGCCCGCGCAACCGTGTGATCCCCTTGGCATGACGACTTTACCGCGTAAAAACGCTAATCCGTTCAGCTTCCGTAACCTGACGCCGGAACAGGCGGTACTGCGCGTATCGGCCCTGTCGGTGGTCGTGGCCGTGATCCTGATCGCTTTGAAAACCCTTGCGCTTTCGGCATCGGGCTCGGTGGCCGTCCTGGCGTCGCTGACCGATTCCGCGCTCGATCTGATTGCATCTCTCATCACCTTCTTCGCCGTGCGCTTCGCCCGGACCCCACCGGACAAGGAACACCCTTTCGGCCATGGCAAGGCCGAGGCGTTCAGCGCCTTGATACAGGCTGGACTGGTCTTTTTCTCGGCGGCCCTGATCCTCAGCGATAGCTGGGCCCATCTGCGCGATCCGCAGCCGGTCAGCGGCGGCGTCCTTTCGGTCGCGGTGATGATCGTGTCTCTGCTACTGACCAGCCTGTTGATCTGGGCACAGGCTCTCGCGGTCAGGGCGTCGGGCTCGGTTGCCGTCGCCGCCGACCGCGCCCACTACGCCGCCGATCTGGCCGGCAATGGTATCGCCCTGATCGGGGTCGGCGCGGCGTCTCTGGGCATCGTCCATATCGACGCCATCGCCGGGGGACTAATCGCGCTGTGGCTCCTGTGGGGCGCGGTGCAGGTTTTGCGTTCCGCCGCCGATCACCTGATGGACCGTGCCATGGACGACGACGATATCGCACGTATCATCGAAGCCGCCTGCGCCGCGCCGGACGTGCTGAACGTCCACCGGTTGCGCACACGTATTTCCGGGCCGCACCGGCTTATCCAGATGCATATGGCGCTACCCGCCGATCTGAGCCTTGTCAGGGCGCATGAAATAATCCTAAGCGCGGAGCAACGCATCTTGAGCGTCTTCCCGAACGCCGATATCCTGATTCACCCCGATCCGGAGGGGGCTTCCGAACCGCATGGCGGCGTATTTTCAGGCGTTTCTTCCCGCGCCGAGTAGAGTATAACGAGCCGATGACATTCCCGCAGCGCACGCTCCATCATTTCGCCTTCGATCCGCATTCCCGCCTTGTGCGGTTGGCTTTGGGCGAAAAGAAACTGCCCTTCGACGAGGTGCCTATCAAATACTGGGAGCCGACCGACGACCTTATCCGCATGAACCCGTCGGGTTTGCTGCCCGTGCTGGTAGAGCTCTTCGATCACGGACGCACGGTCACCCTGTGCGAGAACCGCGCCATCCTTGAACATCTGGACGAAGCCGCACCGGAGATTCGCCTATGGCCCACCGACCCGCAGGAGCGTGGCGAGGCGCGGCGTCTTGTCGGCTGGTTCGAGCGTAAGTTCGATTGGGACGTCAACTCGCTGCTGCTGCATGAAAAGATGGAAAAGCGCCTGATGGGGCTGGGGGCGCCCAACCTGCAAAATCTGCGCGCCGGTCGCGAGGCCTTGCGCGACCATCTCAGCTATTTCGAGAGCCTGCTTGAGGCGCGCAACTGGCTGGCCGGGCGCAACCTGTCGTTCGCCGATTTCGCATTGGCCTCGCACCTCAGCGTCATCGACTATTTCGACGAGGTGAGTTGGGACAGGTTCAAGCACCTGAAGACGTGGTACATGGTCATCAAGTCGCGTCCGGCGTTCCGACCGCTGCTGTCGGACGTGCTGCCGGGGGTGGCGCCGTCGGCGCAGTACAAAGAGCTGGATTTTTGATGAGCTCCCCTTCCCCTTCTTCCCCTCGCCCCTGCGGGGAGAGGGTGGACGAAGGCGCTAGCCTTTGGCCGGGTGAGGGGGCAGCGCAGGCCCAACCTGCACCGCCTTCACCGACAACACCTATGCAGCCCCCTCACCCTAGCCGGGCCGCGCCTAGCCCTCTCCCCGAAGGGGCGAGGGGATTGATCGAGCAAAAAGCCCTCGACCTCGGCTTTGCCACCGTCGGCTTCGTCAATCTGCCGCAAACCTGGGAGGCGGCTGAGCGCCTGAAAGCCTTCGTGGCCGAGGGCTATCACGGTGCCATGACTTGGATGGAAGAGACGCTCGAACGCCGCCAGCACCCGCAGAACATGTGGAGCGGCGCGAAAAGCGCGATTGTACTGGGCTTCAACTACGGCCCCGACAGCGATCCGCTTGTGGGGCTCAACGAACCCGATATCGCCAATATCAGCGTCTATGCCCGCGGTGACGATTACCACGACCTGATCAAGAAAAAGCTCAAACTTCTGGCCACGGACATCGTCAAAATGGCCGGATGCGAGGTCAAGGTCTTCGTCGATACCGCGCCCCTGATGGAAAAACCGCTGGCGCAACTGGCGGGGCTCGGCTGGCAGGGCAAGCATACCAATGTGGTGTCGCGGGAATTCGGCTCGTGGATGTTTCTGGGCGTCATCCTGACCGATATGGAACTGCCGGAGGATCGGGCGGAAAAGGATCATTGCGGATCGTGCCGGTCGTGCCTCGATATCTGCCCGACCAACGCCTTCGTTGCACCCTATAAGCTCGATGCGCGGTCGTGTCTGTCGTACCTGACCATCGAATATCACGGTCACTGGCCGAAGCGGTTTCGCGAGCAGATGGGCAATCGCATCTATGGTTGCGACGACTGTCTGGCGGTCTGTCCGTGGAACAAGTTCGCGCAATCGGCAACCGAGGCGAAACTGATGGCGCGCGACGGCGCGACCACCATGCCGCTGTTCGAGCTGGCGCAGCTCGACGACCCGGCGTTCCGCGCTTTGTTTTCCAAGTCGCCCATCAAACGCATAGGTCTTGTGACCTTTCTGCGTAACATCCACTATGCGATCGGCAACAGCTTCGGCGATCTGGTGGACTTCGAAAAAATAGACCCGCTGGTGCGCAATCTGCGCCACGACAGCCCCGTCGTGCGTGGTTCGGCGGTGTGGGCCTTGTCGCGCGGCCTCCCGCCTCAGGATTTCGCCGCCTTGCGCGACATGTGTTTGCCGGAGGAGACCGATCCGGAGGTTCTGGCTGAATGGAGACAGGATGCCGCCTAGATTCTCGCTTATCGTGCTGGCCTATCAGAGCGGCGGTTATCTCGAACGCTGCATCGAGGCGCTGAAGGCGCTTGAGTGCGCCCCGCAAAGTGGAAGCCGGTTTTCGGAATCGGGTGCACGACAAACGATCGATTTCGAGATCATCCTTGCCGACAACGGCTCGACCGACGGTGCCCCGCAACAGGTCATCGCCAAACACCCTGATGTGCGGTTTGTCGATAACGGCGGCAATATGGGCTTCGCCAAAGGCATGAACCAAGCCGCCGGTCACGCGAAAGGCCAGTGGCTGGCCTTCATCAACCCCGACGTCTTCGTTCACGCCACGTGGCTGGCGCAGATGGACGCCGCGATCGAACAATACCCCGACACCCGCATCTTCACCTCGCTGCAACTGGACCCGCAGGACCAGACGATCCTCGACGGCGCCGGCGACGGGATGACGTTTTTCGGCTTCCCCTTTCGCATGGGGTATCGCGCATCTAAACCACCGCATATTCCGGTCAGCGAGGTCTTTTCCCCGTGCGGTGCGGCCTTCGTCATCGAACGCGGCCTGTTTGAGCGCCTGAACGGCTTTTACGAGCGCTTTTTTATCTATTGTGAGGACGCCGATCTGGGGATGCGGGCGCGCTTGCAGGGTGAGCGAGTCCTGCTGATCCCTGAGGCGAAGGTCGATCATATCGGCTCGGCGACCTTGGGGGCACGGTCGGATTTCGCACTCTATCACGGTTACCGCAACCGGTTATGGATGTATCTGAAAAACACGCCCGGACCGGTGATGGCCTTAACGCTCCTGCCGCATATCGGGTTTAGCTTGTCTATCGCGCTGAAGGATGTATTGAAGGGACGCGGCACCATCGTCGGTCGCGCCCTGAGGGAAGCCATTTTCGGCTTGGGCGCGGTATGGGACGATCGCCGCGCCATACATAAAAAACGCCTTTTAACTTCATTCGATTTCTTACGTCTATTGACCTTTAGCCCGCGCCTGATCCTGCGCCGCGGGCTGGATTTACGGAGCCCAAAATGACCCTTTCTGCTGCCCTCGCTGCTCTGACCACCCAGGCGCATATCGACGCCAAGACGCCCATCGTGGCCAAGTTCGAGTATGAGGCCGACCGTCTGGGGCAGCAGTCGCTGTCCATCGCCGGGCTCTATGTCGATGTGTCGAAGCAGTCGTGGTCGCAGGCCGGGTTCGACGCCGCACTGGGCCTGTTCGACATCGCCGGCCTGAACGCCGCGCGCGAAAAGATGTGGACCGGTCAGGCGATCAACGTGTCTGAGGACCGCGCGGTCCTACACGTGGCCCTGCGCGATTCCGACAGCGAGAACCAGCGCCTGCGCGGCGCAGAGATCGCCGCCGACGTCAAGGGCGCCCGCGACGCCATGAAAGCCTATGCCGACGGTATCCGCGCGGGCGAGATCGTGGGCGCCACGGGCAAACCGTTCAGGACCATTATCCACATCGGTATCGGCGGGTCCGACCTCGGCCCGCGCCTGTTGTGGCAGGCGCTGGCCCCGCTCAAGCCGCAAATCGACATCCGTTTCGTTGCCAATGTCGACGGCTCGGAACTGGCCCTCGCCACCGCCGACCTCGATCCGGCGGAGACCCTGGTCATTGCCGTGTCGAAGACCTTCACCACGCAGGAAACCCTGACCAACTTCCTTGTGGCGCGCGACTGGATCATCGGCGCTCTGGGCGAAGACGCTGCCGCGAAACACCTCGCTGCCGTCTCCGCCGCGCCCGCCAAAACCTCCGCCTACGGCATCCCCGAAGACCGCGTCTTCGGCTTCAGGGACTGGGTCGGCGGCCGCTATTCGCTGTGGTCGGCGGTGTCGCTCAGCGTCATCATCGCCGGCGGTTACGACGTCTATGAACGCCTCCTATCCGGCGCGCATGAAATGGATCAGCACTTCCTGACCGCGCCCGCTGTTCAGAACGCCCCGCTGCTTCTGGCCGCAGCCCAAATCTTCAACCGTATCGCGCTGGATCGTCCGGCCCGCGCGGTCATCCCCTATGCGCACCGCCTGCGTCGCCTCGCCGCCTTCCTGCAGCAGCTGGAGATGGAATCGAACGGCAAGCGCACCGACGGCTATGGCAACCTGTTGCCGACCAAGACCTGCCCCATCGTCTTCGGCGACGAAGGCACCAATGCCCAGCACGCCTTCTTCCAGATGCTGCACCAGTCGGCAGACATCGTGCCGCTGGAACTGATTGCGGTGACATCGAACCCCGAAGCGCCGCTCGACATGCAGCAGAAGCTGCTGTCGAACGTCATCGCGCAGGGCGAGGCCTTCATGGTCGGCAAGTCGCTAGAGACGTCCGAGGTCGAATGCCGCGCGCTTGGGTTCGATGACGCCAAAACCGCGATCATCGCGCCGCAGAAGGTCTGTCCCGGCAACAAGCCGTCGACGCTGGTCCTGCTCGACGCACTAACGCCGGAAACGCTGGGCGCGCTGCTGGCGCTTTATGAGCACAAGACCTTCGCCGAGGGCATCGTCATGGGGCTGAACAGCTTCGATCAGTGGGGCGTGGAACTGGGCAAGACGCTGGCCACCAGCGTGCTGAAAGACATCACCGGCCCGGACATCGCTCCCCACGACCCCTCAACCACCGCCGCTATCGAAATAGTGAAGTAGGTGGTCCCGGCCTTCGTAAAACGCCCCGCCCCTTTCCTGCCTCAGGAAAGGGGTTTGTTGTTTCAGCCCGCCGCCGTATCGACATAACTGGTGAAAAATTTAATGTACGAATTTGACAAAATCGTACAAAAAATAAACTTGACGATAAAAATATAAGGCGCATTATACCGCATAAGTAGATTTCAGATATCCCTACAATCAAAATATATCCTGCAGGTGAGACCATGCTCAAATCCCTGAAATTTTGCGCGGCCCTGGCCCTGTGCCTCGCGACAGCCTCATCTCCGGCTCTGGCGCAGCCGCAACGACCGGATGCCAATGCCCGGGATGTGACGGACGTCACGGTCTTCCTGCGCCGCGATGCCAATGTGCCGCTGGACAATATCCGCATCAATCCTGGCTCGGCCTCAAGCTGCAACTTCTTCGGCACCTCGGCGATGGACAGCGACTATGCCCGCGACTACATGGCGCGCTTTGGCGGCGACCCGTCGCGCGGCTATGCCGGATCGGGCTATTTCAGCGCCTATTCGCCCTATGGCGACGCGTCACGCGATCCGTATGGCATGTCCTCGCCCTATGGTAACCCCAACACCTATGGCTCGCGTGGCATATACGATTATAATGACGGCAGCCGCTGTTCGCAGTCGGATTACAATTTTGCCGCCGGGCGCGCCTATATCCGCGCCCGCGACCGCACCCTGACCGATGCCTTCGCGCTCTTCGATCAGAAGAAGTATCCCGAAGCGCTCGACATGTTCCAGAAGTCGTACAAGAAGATCGGTTACGCCGAAGCGGCTCTGATGACCGGCCGCATGTACCTGCTGGGCCTTGGCACCAAGGCCGATACGCCGAAGGCGCTGGAATGGCTGCACAAGGCCGCCGAACAGCCCAACCCGCCCCGGACCCTGCGCTTCGACGCCAAGGCCCCCGAGCGCATGGATGCCGCCACCGAGGCCAGCATCGTTCTGGCCAAGATCTACCTGATCGGGCACGGCGTCGACAAGAATCCGGCCACGGCGCTGAAATGGTACCAGAAGGCCGCGTCGCGTGCCTACGTCCCGGCTTACAAAACCGTCGGCGATTTCTATTACTACGGTTTCGGTGTAAAAAAGGACGTGGTCCGCGCCAGTCGTAATTATAAAACGGCTGCTGAAAACGGCTTTGCCCCGGCTCAGATCGCCATGGCGCAGATTCTCGCGTCCGGTGACGATGGCGTCCCCGCCAATCCGAAAACGTCGCTCGGCTGGTACTATCACGCCGCCAAGGCCAACCATCCCGACGGCCTCTATGCTCTGGCCGTTGCCTACGACAAGGGACAGGGCGTCAAGGCCGATCCGAAACAGGCGCTGTACTATTACAAGGAAGCCGCCGTGCGCGGCAATCCGGCGGCGCAGAACGACATCGGCACCTATTTTGCCAAGGGCGACACGATCCTCCCCAAGGACGAAGCCATTGCCCGCAAATGGTTCGAGGTCTCAGCCAAGAACGGCGAGCCGGAGGCCATGTACAATCTGGCGGTCCTGCTGATGAAAGGGCAGGGCGGCCCGGTCGACCGCAAGAGCGCCTGGCTGTGGTTCACGGTGGCGCAAAAGGCCGGGCATCCGAATGCCGAAGCGGCGCTGAAGCAACTGGAGCCGCAGATGACGGCTGCCGAAAAAGCCGAGGCCGCCGCGGTTCTGGCCCCGAAATCGTAAGGCAGGGTCGCGGACCCTGCACCCGTTCGTTGGAGCATAAAAAGCCGCCCCTTTGCAGAGGCGGCTTTTTTGGTACTTCCGGTTAGGGGTGCAGGGGCTGCGCCCCTGCGTCTTTTCCCTTAGGCTACTGCGGCGGTTTGTTTCGCCTGTATCGCCAAAATCTCGTTCGGCATGACCTGAACGAAGGTTTTCAGAGCATTGGCCCAGTCATCAAGAATGGCCTCGGCGCGCGGCGATTGCGTCAGCGCGAAGTGCTCCGCGATCAGCGCCTTCAACTCGGCCTCGTCCTTCTCCGGCACCGGACGCAGCGTGATACCTTCCGGGTTGATGAAGTTCGGGAAGGTCGCTTCCGGGTCCCAGACATAGGCCACACCGCCGGTCATACCCGCGCCGAAATTGGCGCCGGTCTTGCCGAGGATGACGACCTTACCGCCGGTCATATATTCGCAGCCGTGCGCGCCGACGCCTTCGACCACGGTCGTGGCCCCAGAGTTACGGACGGCGAAGCGTTCACCGACGCGGCCCGCCACGAACAGCTTGCCCGAGGTCGCGCCGTAGAGGTTGGTGTTCCCGGCCAGCATCTGACCGTTCTGCCAGACCTTCGGACGGATGACGATGGTCGCGCCCGACAGGCCCTTACCCACGTAATCGTTCGACTCGCCGTTGAGGTCGATGAACAGGCCCTTGACCGCGAAGGCCCCCAGCGACTGACCTGCCGAACCGCGCAGTTGCAGGGTCAGATGGGCATCGGCCAGCTTGTCGCCGAAGTTCTTGACCAGCATGTGCGAGGTGCGCGTGCCGACCGCGCGCATGGTGTTGCGCACGTCGTAGGTCAGGGACATCTTCTCACCGCGCTGGATCAGCGGCACGGCGTCACGGACGATCTGAGCGTCCAGCGTATCGGCGACCTCATTGATCTCATGCGGCAAGGTGACCGGGGCCGACGGATCGCGCTCGACCTTGACCAGCAGCGGGTTGAGGTCGAGGTCGTCGAGGTGCGCCCCGCCGCGCGAGATCTGACGCAGCAGATCGGTGCGGCCGACGGCTTCGTCGAGCGAACGCAGGCCCAGAGAGGCCAGGATTTCGCGCACTTCCTCGGCGATGAAGCTGAACAGATTGATGACCTTTTCCGGCGTGCCGGTGAACTTGGCGCGCAGACGTTCGTCCTGCACGCAGATACCGACCGGGCAGGTGTTCGATTGACACTGACGCACGATGAGGCAGCCCATGGCCACCAGAGACGCCGTGCCGATGCCGAACTCTTCGGCCCCCAGCATGGCGGCGGTGACGATGTCGCGACCCGTGCGCATGCCGCCATCCGAACGCAGACGGATCTGGCCGCGCAGGTTGTTCAGCGTCAGCACCTGATGCGCTTCCGACAGGCCCAGTTCGAACGGCAGGCCGGCGAACTTGATCGAGGTGAGCGGCGACGCGCCCGTGCCGCCGACCTGACCGGAGACGAGGATCGCATCGGCCTTGGCCTTGGCGACGCCCGCGGCGACCGCACCGATGCCCGACTGCGAGACCAGCTTCACCGTGACGCGGCAGTTCGGGTTGATCTGCTTGATGTCGTAGATGAGCTGCGCCAGGTCTTCGATCGAATAGATGTCATGGTGCGGCGGCGGCGAGATCAGGCCCACGCCCGGCGTCGAGTGACGCATACGGGCAATGAATTCCGTGACCTTGAAGCCCGGAAGCTGGCCACCCTCGCCGGGCTTGGCACCCTGCGCGACCTTGATTTCGACTTCGCGGCACTGGTTCAGATATTCCGCCGTGACGCCGAAACGGCCCGAGGCGATCTGCTTGATGGCCGAGTTCGGGTTGTCACCGTTCGGACGACGAACGTAACGTTCCGGGTCCTCGCCGCCCTCACCCGACACCGAGCGCGCGCCGATGCGGTTCATGGCGATGTTCAGGGTCTCGTGCGCTTCGGGGCTGAGTGCGCCCAGCGACATGCCCGGCGTGACGAACCGCTTGCGGATTTCGTTGACCGATTCGACCTCTTCCAGCGCGATGGGCGCGGATTTGGGCGCCCAGTCGAGCAGGTCGCGCGGCGCGGTCGGCGTGTCCTTCGACATCTTCGCGACCATGTTGGAATAGGTCTTGAAGGTCTTGTAATCGCCGCGCGTCGTCGCGTCCTGAAGCAGATGGATCAGCTTCGGCTGATAGTAGTGGGTCTCACCGGCGGCGCGCATCTTGTAGAAGCCACCGATCGGGATGAGGGCGCGCTTCGACGCCCACGCCGTGTCGTGCAGGGCCTTCAGCTTGGTTTCGATACCGGCGAGGCCGATACCCGAAATACGCGAGGTCACGCCGGGGAAGAACTCCGCCACCAGCGCCCGCGACAGGCCCAGCGCTTCGAATTCGTAGCCGCCGCGATAGGACGAGATGATCGAGATGCCCTTCTTGGCCAGAATCTTCATCAGACCGGCCTCGATGGACTTCTTGTAGTTCATGAAGCACTTGTACGAGGTCTGGCTGCCGTAGCGGCCCTTGTCCAGACGCTCCTGCATCAGCTCCAGCGCCAGATACGGGTTGACCGCCGTCGCGCCGACGCCGACCAGCACCGCGAAGGCGTGGCTGTCCATGGCTTCGGCCGAGCGAACGATGATCGAAACGAACGAGCGCAGGCCCTCCTGCACGAGGCGCGCGTGAACGCCCGCCGCCGCCAGAATCATCGGCACGCCCATGCGGTCGGGACCGGCGTTCTGATCGGTGAGGACAATCATGCCCGCACCGTTTTTAACGGCGGCCACGGCCTCGTCCCGGATCGAGTCAAGCACGGCGCGCAGGGCGGCACCGGGTTTCGCACCCTCTTCCGGCAGCGGGAACGAGCAGTCCAGTTCGGCGACCTGACCGACATTGCTGGTTTCCAGCAGACGGTCGTACATGCCGGTCGTCATGAACGGCGAGTCCATGACCAGCACATTGGTCTGGGCTTCGTCTTCGGCGAGGATGTTGCCGAGGTTCTTGAAACGCGTCTTGAGCGACATGCCGGCTTCTTCGCGCAGCGGGTCGATCGGCGGGTTGGTCACCTGCGCGAAGTTCTGACGGAAATAGTGCGACAGGGGGCGCCACTCGTTCGACAGAACCGCCAGCGGCGTGTCGTCGCCCATCGAACCGATGGCTTCCTTGCCGTCCTTGACCATGGCATCGAGCACGGTGTCGAGGTCTTCGAGGGTGAAGCCCGCCGCGATCTGACGGCGGTCCAGTTCCTCACCGTGGAAGGAGCGCGGCTCCGGCCCCGGCTCGATGATCGAATCGACATCGACCATGTTGTCCAGCCACTGCGTGTAGTCGTGCTTGCCCGCCAGCGCGTCGAGGATCTCGTCCTCGCCGAAATACTGACCGGCCTCAAGGTCGACCGCGATCATGCGGCCCGGCGCGATGGTGGCGCGCTTAGAGACGCGGTCTTCCGATACGCCGGTCATGCCCGCTTCGGAGCCGACGATCAGCAGGCCGTCGTGGGTTTGCGTGACGCGCAGCGGACGCAGGCCGTTGCGGTCCTTACCGGCGATGACCCAGCGGCCATCGGTGGCGCAGACGGCGGCGGGGCCGTCCCACGGCTCCATCACGGCGTTGCAGTAGGCATAGAGCGCGCGGTGCGATTCCGGCATGGTCACGGCCTGCTTCGACCAGGCTTCCGGCAGCAGCAAGGCCTTGGCCATCGGCGCCGAGCGACCGGCGCGGACCAGCAGTTCGAACACGTTGTCGAGCGCGGCGGAGTCCGAACCGCGCGGCTGGATGACCGGCTTCACGTCCTTGTCGTTTTCACCGAAGGTCGCCGCCGCCATGCGGATTTCGTGCGACTTCATCCAGTTGACGTTGCCGCGCAGGGTGTTGATTTCACCGTTGTGCGCCAGCATGCGGAAGGGCTGGGCCAGACGCCATTCGGGGAAGGTGTTGGTCGAGAAGCGCTGGTGGAAGATCGCGACGCTGGAGGCGAAGCGCGGGTCTTTCAGGTCGAGATAGAAGTCGTCGACCAGCTCGGCGCGGAACATGCCCTTATAGATGAGCGTCTTCGACGAGAAGGAGCACAGATAGCAGTCGAGATTGGCTTCATCGACGCGCTTTTCGATGCGGCGGCGGCAGAGGAACATGGCGCGTTCCAGCGCCTCATCCGTCAGGCCTTCCGGCGCGGCCATCATGATCTGTTCGATTTCCGGGCGCGTGGAATTGGCGCGCGTGCCCAGTTGCGACACGTCGACCGGAGCCTGACGCCAGCCATAGAGATAGAAGCCCGAGCGGAGGATTTCCGACTCGACGATGGTCCGTGCGGCTTCCTGAGCGCCGAGATCGGCGCGCGGCAGGAAGACCTGACCGACGAGGACGGGACCCGGACGCGGCTCGTGGCCGATATTGCGCACCTGCTCGCGGAAGAAGTCCTGCGGCACCGACAGCATGATGCCCGCACCGTCGCCCGACTTGCCGTCGGCATCGACCGCACCGCGGTGGAACAGGGCTTTCAACGCCTTGACGGCCAGCTCGACGACGTCGCGACGGGCAGAGCCGTCGATGGAGCAGACCACGCCGACGCCGCAGGCATCGATTTCCGAAGCCGGGTCGTAGGCATGCGCGTCGATCAGGTTTTTGCGGTTACGATGATAGAGTTCGTAAGCGAACGAGGAACCGGACGTGGTCGTCATTGCGCGGCCTCCAGAGACACGGAAACATTGGACTGAATATAGTGGTGGATGTCGGCGGCGGCGTCCTGACCTTCGCGGACGGCCCACACGACCAGCGACGCGCCACGGACGATGTCGCCCGCCGCGAAAACGCCCGGCACGAAGGTCTGGAACTCACCGGCCTGCACCTTGATGGTGCCCCACTTGGTGACTTCGAGACCCGGCTGATTGAACATGACCGGGATGTTTTCCGGCTCGAAACCGAGCGCCTCGATGACCAGATCGGCGGGGAGGTCGGATTCGGCACCGGGGATATCCTCGATGCCCTGACGGCCCTGCGCGTCCGGCGTGGTCAGGCGCATGCGCTGGATGCGCAGGCCCGTGGCGTGGTCGGCGTCGCCCAGTACGGCCTTGGGGGCCGACAGCCATTCGAACGACACGCCTTCTTCTTCAGCATTGGTCACTTCGCGGTCGGAACCCGGCATGTTGGCGCGGTCACGGCGATAGACGCAGGTGACCGACTTCGCGCCCTGACGGGTGGCGGTGCGCACGCAGTCCATGGCCGTGTCGCCGCCGCCGATGACGACGACGTGCTTGCCCTTGGCGTTCAGATGCGCTTCGGCGGCTTCTTCGACATTGTAGCCGAAGCCTTCCTTGTTCGCCATGGTCAGGTAGTCCAGCGCCACGACGACACCCGTCGAGCCGCAGCCCGGCACGGTCAGGCGGCGCGTCTTATAGACACCGGTTGCCACGAGGATCGCGTCGTGCTTTTCGCGCAGTTCCTCGAAGGTGACGTCTTCACCGATGTCGCAGTTGAGCACGAACTCGACGCCCGACGCGGCCAGACGGTCGGTGCGGCGCGCCACGACATCCTTTTCCAGCTTGAACGACGGAATGCCATAGGTCAGCAGGCCGCCCGCACGGTCGTAGCGATCATAGATGGTGACCTTATAGCCCAGCGTGCGCAGTCGGTCGGCGGCCGCGATGCCCGCCGGACCCGCGCCGATGATACCGACGCTTTGGTCACGCTCCTGCACCGGGACGATGGGCTCGATCCAGCCGTTCTCAAACGCCAGGTCGCCGAGGTGACGCTCGACCGCGCCGATGGTGACGTTTTCCCAGCCGGATTGTTCCAGCACGCACGAGCCTTCGCACAGGCGGTCCTGCGGACAGATGCGGCCACAGATTTCCGGCAGGGCCGAGGTCGCCGACGACAGGCGATAAGCCTCCTCATAACGCCCTTCGGCGGTCATGCGCAGCCAGTCGGGGATGTTGTTTTGCAGCGGGCAGCCCGACTGACAGAACGGGATGCCGCACTGGGCGCAGCGCGAGGCCTGCTTGTCGGCCTGCCCCGGTTTGAAGTCGGCATAAATCTCACCGAAGTTGTTAATTCGGGTCTTCGCCTCAGCCTTGCTTGGCGTTTTCTTATGTTCAACGACGAAGCGGTTCGTCTCATAGCTCATAGGCTTAACCCTTATAACTCGGTGCGGACTCTTCCGTTTAAGGAAGGTTTTCGGTGTCCGTTTTGTTTTAGCGCACTAAAACGCTCGTAAAGCGCAAAAGTCCGGTTATGCAAAGCGGAAAATGCAGATTCCCGTCGATTCCCGATTAAAAACCCCACAGCGTGAGAAATTTATCGAAGTCGTTTCAATTTATACTTTTTATGCTGCCTACCCCTTACAGACCTAGCATTTCCGAAGACCTGCGTAAATCTGTGCATATGCGTAATAGACATGCAAACCCCCCAGTGTCTGCCAAACTTCGATTACGAAGTCTGTCAAATCCTGAGGGGCGTTTCCGTATCCGGTTTTGGGTCGTTCCACTTTGATCTTGAGCGGGGCTTGCCTTGACCGGTTCCGGTTAGCCCCTTTGCCCTGTTGTGGGTTCCGGGTCCTATCCGTGCTGGGCCTCTCCGTGCTGTGTCGCGTCGAGACCCTCGATTTCCTGCTCTTCGTCCACACGCAGGCCGGTGGTGTATTTGCAGATCATCAGAATAATGAATGTAATGAGCGCGCTCCAGCCGATGACGGCTACAAGGCCCAGCGCCTGTTTTATCACGCTGGCGTTTTCGCCCGCCGCGTTGATCGTCGCATTGGCAAAGACGCCGGTCAGGATGGCACCCACGATGCCGCCCACGCCGTGGACGCCGAACGCATCGAGGCTGTCGTCGTATTTGAAGGCTTTCTTGAGCGCGGTCGCGCCGAAGAAACAGGCCACGCCCCCGAGCAGACCGATCAGCAGCGAGGCCTTCGGATCGACGAAACCCGCCGCCGGGGTAATGGCGACCAGACCGGCGACCAGACCCGAAATCATGCCCAGAACCGTCGGTTGCTTGCGCTCGATCCACTCCGGGATGGTCCAGCCGATCGCGCCGGTCATGGCGGCGACGATGGTGTTGAGCACGGCCACGCTGGCCAGCGCATCCGCCGTCCAGGCCGAACCGCCGTTGAACCCAAGCCAGCCGACCAGCAGCAGCGACGCGCCAATCATGGTGAAGGCGAGATTATGCGGGGCCATATATTCGCGCGGGAAGCCGCGACGCTTGCCCAGCACGATGGCGCAGACCAGGCCCGCGACGCCCGAATTGACGTGAACTACGGCACCCCCGGCAAAGTCCAGAACACCTTCGCTGCCGAGGAAACCGCCACCCCACACCCAGTGGCAGATCGGCGCATAGACGAACAGGGTCCACAGGGCGGTGAACAGGACGAAGGCCGAAAACTTCATGCGCTCGGCGAACGCGCCGGCGATCAGGGCGGGGGTGATGATAGCGAAGGTCATCTGATAGGCGACCCACAGGAACTCCGGCAATTGCGGCGCGAGGCCGAACGCCGTGTTCATGGTCACACCATTGAGCAGGAAGGCGTCGAACGAACCGAGGAAGCGGTTGACGCCCTCATTGCCGTTGATCCCGAAGGACAGCGAATAGCCGATGACGATCCACAGCACCGAAACGATGACGGCGGCGGCCACCGATTGCGCCAGCACCGACAGAACGTTCTTTTTGCGCACCATGCCGCCGTAGAACAGGGCCAGACCCGGCAGGGTCATCAGCAATACCAGCGCGGTGGAGACGATGATCCACGACGTATGGCCGGTGTCGAGCGCCAGCGCCGCCTGATGCTTGAGAAGCACCGGCGCTGCCGTTTCAACCACATTCGTTGTCGTCGCTGTCATAGATGTCTCGGTCGATTGGTCGTTTTATTTTTCAGGAAACTCGCATCCGCAAAAGCGTCGCGGTCCAGCGGGCCGGGCGGCTTTCGTCAAATGTTTTCCTGCATTTTTGCTCTTTGCGCGAAAATTTACCGAAAAGCGAGCAAATTTTGCGCCATCCGGCAAAAAACTTCACAAATGGGATTTCAGCGTGTTGCAACGCGGGGGGAAGTCCTTTGCTCATACTGAGTCATCGAATGGCCCCCACCACCACATCTCACTCACTACGTTCGCTCGCGCGGTCCCCCTCCCCGACCGTTTTCATTGTGCGGATAAACCGCGATACGGTCAGGGAGAGATGAAAAAACACAGTTCCTTGTACCTCCCTGCCATTACCTCAGACGAAACCACATAAGGAATAATGGCGGGGAGCCGGGCGGCCGGTGCCGGGGACCGCACGACGCGCGAAGCGCTAGATGCGGTGGTGGGGGCCATTCAATTAATGCGAACCAAACCGCGAGAGCTTACTTAAACGCCTTCACCGCGGCGACGATCTCGGCCTGCGTCTCCGCCGTCAGGTACGGGCTGAACGGCAGGCTGATCACCGTCTTTGACTTGGCTTCTGACACGCTCAGGTCACCCGTGCCGGATGTGAACTTCGCATAGCCCGGCTGCTGATGCAGCGGGATCGGGTAATAGACCGCCGTTGGAATGCCCTTTTCGCGTAAGGCAAGTTGCAGGGCATCGCGGTTTTCGTGCTCGATCGTATATTGCGCCCAGGTCGAGACGTAGCCGTCCTTCACATAGGGGACGCTGGTCACATAGCCGTCGAGCGCGTCGTTATAACGCTTGGCAACGGCCTGACGCAGATCGATCTCCTCAGCGAAGATAGCTAGCTTTTCGATCAGGACCGCCGCCTGAATGGTATCGAGGCGCGAATTCATCCCTATACGGACGTTCAGGTACTTGGCTTCGTGCGTATAGTTCATGGTCGCCGCGTCAGTCGGCGTCGCGCCGCCGTGAACACGGTACGAGATCAGCTTTTCCAGCAGGGCATCGTCATTCAGCACCACCGCACCGCCGTCACCGTAACAACCTAGCGGCTTGGCCGGATAGAAGCTGGTCGAGGTCGCGTCCGCCCATTCCAGCGGCTGCTTGCCGTCGATGGTGCAGCCGAAGCCCTGCGCCGAATCCGCGATCAGCGGCAGGCCATGTGCCTTGGCGATTTTTGAGATGGCCGGATAGTCGGCGGCCTGACCGAACAGATCGACCGCGATGACAGCCGCGGGCTTCAGGCGTCCTTCGGCCTTGACGGCGGCGATGGCGGCTTCAAGCTTGGCCGGGTCCATATTGTAGGTCTTCGGGTCGATATCGACGAAGACCGGTTCGGCGCGCGTCATCGGTACGACTTCGGCCGTGGCCACAAAGGTAAAGGCGGGCACAAAAACGGCATCGCCCTCACCGACGCCCAGTCCCAGCAGGACCAGTTCGATAGCGTCCGTGCCGTTGGCGCAGGACAGGGCGTGTTTCGATCCGGCGAATTTGGCCAGATTGGCTTCGAAGGTTTTGACTTCCGGCCCCATGATATAGGCACCGTGACCGATGACCTTGAGCACGGCGGATTCGATGGACGAGCCGATGCGTTCGCGCTGAACGCCGAGATCGATAAACGGAATAGCCATGCTGTGCCTCACTTTAAAAAGCCTGAAAATACAGTCGTTGACGGTGTAACAGGTTCTGAGTCCGGCGCATCTCAAAAGGCATTACCCAAAATTACAAGATCGCATGAGGCTTTCGCTCTTTAATTTGTCAGACTTTTGTCTATATAAGGGCCGCGTATTCGAACCTGCCGATCTGCGCAGCGATCCATACCGTTCCGGCATTTTACTTTTTTAGCCGGACATGGTTGACGCAGGGCGGCATTTGCGCGACCACAGGCGGCCAAAGTTAGCGCTACCATAATCGCGCAGCATTCTTTCATATCTTCCGGGAGAGCGGACAGTGACCACATACGGCAATCTGATCAACGGCGAATGGGTCGTGACGGGCAGCACCTTTAACGACATCAACCCGTCGGACACCAACGACATCATCGGCACCTATTCGACCGCCGGTGAAGCCGAAGTCACCGCCGCCATCGCCGCCGCGAAGGAAGCCTTCAAGACCTGGCAATATTCGACGCCGCAACAGCGCTTCGACGTCCTCGACAATGCCGGGACCGAGATTCTGGCGCGCAAGGCCGAGCTGGGCGCGCTTCTGTCGCGCGAAGAAGGCAAGACCCTGCCGGAAGGCATCGGCGAAGTCACTCGCGCCGGTCACATCTTCAAGTATTTTGCCGGTGAAGCCCTGCGCGCCCACGGCGAAGTCCTCGACTCGGTCCGCCCGGGCGTCAAGGTCGAGATCACCCGCGAAGCCGTCGGCGTGATCGGTCTGATCTGTCCGTGGAACTTCCCCATCGCCATCCCGGCGTGGAAAATGGCTCCGGCCATCGCCTTCGGCAACACCGTCGTTTGTAAGCCCGCCGAGCTGACCCCGGCCTGTGCCTGGGCTCTGGCCGACATCCTGACCCGCGCCGGTCTGCCCAAGGGCGTGCTGAACGTCGTCTTCGCCCGCGGTTCGGTCGCCGGTCCGCTGATGATCGACGGCTGCGACGCCATCTCTTTCACCGGTTCCGTCCCCACCGGCACGCGCGTCCGTGACGCCGCCGTCGCCAAGGGCAAGCGCATCCAGTGCGAAATGGGCGGTAAGAACCCCGTCGTCGTCCTTGATGACGCCGACCTCAATGTCGCGGTCAATTCCGTGCTGAACTCGTCCTTCTTCTCGTCGGGTCACCGCTGCACGGCGTCGTCGCGCATCATCGTCACCGAAGGCATCGCCGACAAATTCGTCGCCGCCCTCGCCGACGCCGCCAAGGCCATCAAGGTCGGCGACTCGCGCGCCGACGGCGTCCAGATGGGCCCGATCGCCAGCCAAGAGCAACTCAAGATCGCTCAGGAGGCGGTTGCCAAGGCCAAGGCCGAAGGCGGCGTGATTCTGGCCGGTGGTGAAGACCTGACTTTCGGTACGCCGGGCTACTATTACGCCCCGACCCTGATCGACAAGACGACCGTCGACATGGCGATCAACAAGGAAGAAGTCTTCGGCCCGGTCGCCTCGGTCATCCGCGTCAAGGATCTGGAAGAAGCCATCAAGGTCGCCAACGACACCGAATTCGGTCTGTCGGCAGGTATCTGCACGACCTCGCTGAAGTCGGCCGAGACCTTCAAGCGCCGCGCCGAAGCGGGCATGGTCATGGTCAACCTGCCGACCGCCGGTGTCGACTACCACGTTCCGTTTGGCGGCCGTAAGGGCTCGTCCTACGGTCCGCGCGAACAAGGCGCCTACGCGAAGGAATTCTACACCATCGTCAAGACGGCCTATACCTTCGCGGGTTAAAGAAAAGGCTTGGGGGCACAGCCCCCAAACCCCATGATATAAGAAAAGCGACCTCGGAAACGGGGTCGCTTTTTTTGTTATCGAGCCGCCACCATCGCGCCCTGCGCAAAGGCCGCCAGTTCGGTGCTGGCGCGCGTATAACGGATATCTTCGATGCGGTCGTCGGTGCCGCGGGCGCGACCTTCGATCCATGCGACCTTACCATCGGCCATCACGGCCTTGTACTTGAAGCGCGTATCGAAATGCGAGCTGCCGCCTTCGCAACGATCCAGATCGACGACTTCCTTTTGCGCCGGAGCGACCTTCCCTGTCTCGGACGCCACGACGTCGGCAATCGCCTTGCCCACCATCTTTTCCTGCGTCGCGTCGCATTCCGCAAACGCCGAACCCGCCGCCATGACGCCGCAGACGGCCAGCGCCCCCAGAACCAATGTCTTCATGATATTCACTCCTGTTACTCTTGTTTTCCGTTGCATTGGGTGAAGCCTGTCTCTGAGGCACAACCATACCCAAGGCTGCACCCCTGAGGATGCGCCGCTATTTGGAATTTTCAAGTGAAATAATCAGGGTTCGGACTAAAAAATGCGATTTTTCGGCATTATTTTTTAGTCAGTTAACGGAGTATATATGAAAATAACCTGCCGATTTGCAAACGATAATCAGAAAGCCAAAATCATAATGCGCCGCACAACGCTAAATTTTTACCTGCACCGGATCGTCGCGTTGTAACAAATCCGGCAGTGCCTGCCCTTCTGGTACGAAGTCCATGGCCACCGAATTCATGCAGTAGCGCTGACCGGTCGGACGCGGGCCGTCATCGAAGACGTGACCCAGATGGGCGTCGCAACGCCCGCAGCGGATTTCAGTCCGCACCATGCCGTGCGATACGTCGCGCAGATAATGAATATGGCCTTCGCCGATGCTTTCATAGAAGCTGGGCCAGCCGGAACCGGAATGGAACTTGGCGCGAGAGTTGAACAAAGGCAAGGCGCACAGGGCGCAGGTATAGATGCCCTCGTCCTCGTACTCGTCGAACTTGCCACAGAAGGGCGGTTCGGTGCCATGATTGAGCAGGATGCGCCGCGCTTCGGGATCAAGCCGCGCGGCCAGTTGATCGATTTGTTCTTTTGAGGGTGGCGTCAGGTCAAAGCCGAGTTTCGATTTCGCCATTTTAAACTTCCAGTTCCGGGGTTTGGGGCCTGCGGCCCCAATTCTTCGTCTTATATAGTCTCGTTCCCATCCCAATCACGGGTGTCGCGAAACTTTTTACGGAAGGCGGCCCATTCAGACGCTTCCTGCTCGAAGATATGCAAATCATGCCGCACACCGTCTTTCAAAGCATGGTTCTTCAGAACACCGACGTGACGATAACCGATAAAGGCCTGGGTACGGATCACCCGATCGTTCCAGTCGACGACGTGATTGACCAGCTTATGCAGACCCAGCGTAAAAAAGGCATGGTTCAGCGTGCCGAGGAAATTGTACATCGATAGGGCAACGGGCACCTCCGGGTCGCCGATATAGACCCCGACCTCGCCGATCTGGTTGGCCTTATCGGTGACGGTCAGAGAACAGAAGCCGACATCCTTGCCGTGAATCTGGATGATGCGGTGATGGTAGTCGTCGCGGGCATTGGATCGCTCGATCCAGGCCTTCTGGCGCTCGATATCGTAGGGCACGTCGGTCAGCATATAGCGCGTGATATGCGGGGCTGTTCGCCAATCGAGCAGGAGCATCGCATCGTCGGGCGTGATCGGGCGGTAGGAGAGGAACTCAGCCATGGGATCGGATCGCCTTTATGATGCGTTCGCAGCCTTTGCCGTCGATCAGCCCGTGCGCGCGGGCGGCGATCTCACGCCGCATGTCGGCATCGCCCATCAGGGCCTCGATGGTCAGGGCGAAGTCGGTGGGCCAGCCCTTGCGGGCGTCGAGGACCGGAAAGGGCGACGATTTGAGCGCGGCCACCTGATTATCGACCACGACCATGACCAGAGCCGCCAGGTTCATGGCGGCGATTTCGCCGACGCTGCCCCCCGCCGCGGTGACGACCAGTTCGGCACCGGTCAGGACTTCAGCGACATTGTCGGGCGACAGGTAGAGCTTTAGCCCCGCTCGCTTCGCACAGAGCTGGCGCAAGGCATCGACATTGGCATTGGCAGGACCGACGATCAGGCGAATATCCATCGCCGGGGCGGACTCCAGCAAGGCTTCGGCACAGATGGCGGTCAGACCTTTGGGATCGGACCCGCCGAACATGATGCAGATGTGCGGGCGGCGCGGAGCTGGGTAATGACGACGGAACTCGCGGCGGATTTGCGCGTAGTCAGGGCCGAGGCACAGGGTGGCGTCGGGCGCGATCTCGGCATAGGGCAGATCGACCGCCGATCCGGCGGCATTGACGATCAGGTGTGCTTTAAGGGGGCAAACTTCGGCCAGATCATCCATCACGGCCAGATAATAGTCCGCCGACAGACGATCATAGCTATCGGCGTCGAACGCATAGGAATCGAGCAGCAGGACATCGCCTTTCGGGACCACGGTTTTGATGGCCGCAGCGTTTTCGGGTGAGCCGATCCGCGTCTCCATCCAGCGCCATTTCGCACCGATGGATTGCAGGCGCGCGATGGCGGCGTCCGGCGCTTCGTTGAGCAGAAACACGACCTCGATTTCGTGGTGGCGAGCCTCTTCGGCGATAGCGAAACAGCGCATGAAGTGCCCCAGGCCGATCCGCGTCGAGGCTTCGGTGCGCACCCACATCCGCATCAGGGCACCTGTACGATGGCAGCGATGGCGGGCGCGGGCGTCGACCACACAGCGGTCGACCACGACCAGCCTACCCCGAACCCGCACAGCAGCAATTCAAGGCGATCCCTGGGTGGTTGCTTCGGCAGATAGTCGCACAGGGCCAGCGGGATCGAGGCCGAGGACGTATTGCCGTAGTCGCGCACGGCATAGACCATCTGATCGTCGCGCGCCTTGATCTTATGACCCAGAGTCCGCAGCATCAGGGCATTGGCCTGATGCAGGATAACGTGGTCGATATCGGCAATGTCCTTGCCCGCCGTCGTCAAAGCGCGCGCAATCGACGGCGCGACCTGACGGAGCGAAAAGGCCATGACCTGCGTGCCGTCCATAAACAGTTCCGGCGTACCCGGTTCGGCCAGACCGCCGGTCTTCGAGATCAGATAGGGTGCGCCGGAACCATCAGAGCCAAGATCGAAAGCTGCGGTCGCTTGGCCTGTCTCCAAAGCCGTCACCGACACCGCATCCCCAAACAAAGGGGCCAGCGCGCGGTTATCGTCGGAGATCATGCGCGAGGTCATGTCCCCGGTCACCAGCAGGGCGCGACGGATGTTTCCGGCCTGCATCATGGCGCTGATGACCGACAATCCGTACACGTAACCCGAACAGCCAAGCCCCAGATCGAAGGCCGCCACCTGCGCCCCCAGACCGAGCTTGTTCTGAATGACGCAGGCCGTGGACGGCAGAGGATAGTCCGGCGTCTGGGTCACGACGACCAGCAGATCAATCGAGTCACGCGCCCACTCCAGCGCCTCGATCAGTGTTTCAGCCGCCACGACGGCCAGTTCCGACACGGTGTGAACGGTGGAGACCGGGCGGCGTTCGATGCCGGTGGCCGCGATGATCTTGGCCATGACCTCGCTACCGAACTGCGGCGCCAGATCGGCATTTTCGGACACGGCTTCGGGCATGGCTGTGACCACGCCGCGCAACACCGGAGCTGTCATGGCAAAGGCCGTCATCAGCTGGTCAGCCCCCCGTCCACGGTGAGGGTTTGCCCGGTAATGAACGCCGCCTCATCCGACAACAGGAAACGCACCAAAGGCGTGATGTCGCTCAGCTCGCACAGCCGGTTGAGCGGCGTACGGCGCACGATCTGATCGAGCTGCTTGTCATCCAGTCCGGCCGACAAGGCGGTCTTCATATAGCCCGGTGCGATGGAATTGACCGTGATCCCCAGCCGCCCGACTTCGCGCGACAGGGCGCGACCGAAGCCGTCCATGCCCGCCTTCGACGCCGCATAGGCGCTGAGGCCCGTATAGCCGCGCGAACCGGTGATCGAGGAAATATTGATGATCCGCCCCGGCTTGCGCGTGCGCATCATCCGACGCAAGGCGGCACGCGTCAGAGCTATCGCCCCGGTCAGATTGACCTGCAAGACGCGCTCGATATCGGCCAACGGCAGGGTGGACAAAATGCCTTCGACCGACATGCCGGCATTATTGACCACACCCCACGGCGGGGCGTCGAAATGCGCAATAGATCCCGCCACAAAGGCATCGATGGCGTCGTTGTCGCCCATGTCGGTCGCCTGCCAGACAAAGCGCGGACCAAATTCGGATTGCAGGGCCTTGACCTCGTCACTCAGGGTCGTCGAACAGCCCGCTACGTCATATCCGGCCGCCAGCAAATCCAGCGCGATAGCGTGGCCCAGGCCCCGGCTGACGCCGCTGACGATTACCCATTGGCTCATGATGCAGCCCTCGATTTCTTGCCTGTTTCGCCGTACGGGATCGCTTCGACGAAAGAAAGACTGACCGGTCTCTGGGCGCGCGGCAAGGTCTGGATATGGGCCTTGATTTGCGCCTTCGCCCCGGTTTCATCCGCTGACGGATCAAGCGCGATTTCAGCGGTCAGGATATGGCCTGTGATGGGGTTTGGTCGGGCGGTGACCCGCACATCGCGCACAGCCGTACAGGTCAGAAGATAGGCCTCGACCTCTTCGGGGAAGACTTTCACGCCGCCGATATTGACCATCGAATCCAGCCGCCCGCGGAAGAGGACACGGTCGCCGTCGATGGTCACCGCATCGTGGGTATCGCGCCCGTTGACGCTCAAAGTGCCGTGCTCGGTTATGGCCAGTTGATCGTTCAACCACGTCGCCGGAAAACCCGCCTTGCCATCGCTGACCGTAAACACCACCCCGGCCTCGGTCGTGGCGTAAATATGGCGGATATGAGCGTTCGGGAATCGCGCACGCAGGGCGTCGAGCAGGCCCTGGTCCGTGGCCTCACCGCCCAGTGTCACGCTCTTGAGGTCAAGGTTCGGCGCGGCCATCAGGAAGGCGCGCCAGAAGGTAGGGGTGCCGCTGATATGGGTCGGTTGCGTGGCCTCCGCCAGCCCGGCCATATCAGACACCGAAGCCTTTAGCGGCGGCGCGATCAGGGTGTGACCGCCGATCATGGCTGACAAGACGACCTGTACCCCGGCGAAGCTGAACGGATGATAGGTCAGCAACCAGCGCGCCTTCGCTCCTGATCCGGCAGCGATTTTTTGCGTTAGTTTAGACAGATCATGGCCTGCCCATTTGGGCGTGCCCGTGGTGCCGGAGGTCTGCAACCACACACGACCCGGCGATTGATCCGGCACCAGAATCTCGGCGTCGGAATTACGCTGAACGAACAGGTCTGTCCCATTTTCCGATATCGCAATCAGAGCTGCAATCAGATCGGCAACGGGGTGATCGCCCGTGACGGTTACAACCGTCGAGACATTTTCGGCACGCGTGCGCAGATCGGCGGCAGTGAATACCTGTCCGCCTTCGATCAGTTCAAAACGCGTGTCGAGGCTCAGGTTCATCCGGCAGCCTTCGTGAACAGAGCGCCGAGTTCGCCCGCCGTATGAAACAGGACAAAACCTTCACGGAACGGCTGTAAGCCCGTCGCTTCTTCCAGCGTCACCACCAGCGTCGCCAGATCCAGGCTGTCGATATCCAGCGGTCCGTTGAGGAGAACCGTGTCCGGCGTGATCTCCACCACCGGCGCGGATTTGTCCGTCAGGATTTGCGTCAACTCAGTACGGACAAGGTCAAAGGACATTGAGAAACTCCAGAATATGGTTCGTGACGCGGCGCGAGGCCTCGATATGCGGCACATGGCCTGCACCGTCGATCCGTCGAAGGTTGGGCAAGCCGTCCGGCACGGGAATGATGCGGTCCTGATCCCCCCACAGCACCGTCACCGGACAGTGTAGCTGCGACCAGTCATAGACGCCGAGATCTCCCGATGCGGACTCGATGCGACGTAGAAACCGCAACAGGGTTTCGCGGCGTTCCGGTGTCGCGGCGGCGATCAAGGACGACGTCAGGGCCGGAATATAAGCGGTATTGTCCGTGCCGACCAATTGAACGGCGGCCGCATGGGCGGCGGCCTCACTGCCTTCGTACAGATAGCGCTCGAAGGCCTCGCGATGGAAATGTCCGCCGATCCCCGCTGGTGCGATCAGTGACAGACTAAGCACTTTTTCCAGATGGGCTTCAGCTAGGGCCAGAGCGATACGCCCGCCCATCGAATGACCGACAATATGGGCCGCTTCGACGCCTAGTAGGTTCAGCGCTGCATTGAGCCAGTCGGCCATATAGTCGAGGCTGCAATCGCCCGCGGCATCGTGCGTCTTGCCATGTGCGGGCAGGTCAATCGCGATGACACGATAGTTTGCGGCCATCGGCACCAGACAGAACTGCCACGTCAGAAGGTCTGCTGCAAAGCCGTGTACGAACACAACGGCAGCCGCATCGGCACGCCCCATTTCAAGGAAGCTGATGCGGCCCTGCGAACCGTCCGTGTACGACAGGCTGATCTTGCGCGAGGGTTTTTCGGCCACGAGCATCACGCCAGCAACCCGCCATCGACCGTGATGACCGAGCCGGTGATCCAGCGTGACGTATCCGCCAGCAGGAAGGCAATCGCGCCCGCTACATCGTCGGGCTGCCCGAGACCGAGGGGATGCATGTCGACGACACGCTGGAAATTATCCTCGGACAGGACCGATTTGAACCGATCCGACATAGGCGTATCGACCAGAGCTGGAGCCACCGCATTGACGCGAATGCCATCGCGGATCAGCTCGACGCCCAGTCCTTTGGTCGCGGAAATGATGCCGCCTTTCGACGCCGCATAGACCGAATTACCCGGCGCGCATTTCAAGGCCGAGGAGGAGGAAACTAATACAGCCGAAGCATTGGGATGGTGGCAGGCCTTGAGGCGGAACGCCTGAAGCAGCATGAAGGCCGTGACCAGATTGGCGTTCAGCATCTCGGTCACATAGGCCAGATTGATCGCCTGAAGCGGGCGCGTCGTCTGGATGCCCGCGCAATGCGCCAGACCGTTGAGCGGGCCATGATCGGCGCACAGTTGCTTCATCCAGACGGCGATCTTATCGGCTTCACCGAGGTCGCAGGTGCGACCCACATGGCTGTCGCCGGACAGTTGATCGAGCGTCATTTGCAGGCGCGTCTCGTCACGGCCCGTGGCGATGATCCGTGCCCCAAGCTTCGACAGATAGACGGCCGTCGCCTGACCGATGCCGCTGGTCGCGCCGGTGATGAGGATCGTGCGGCCTTCGAGCGACAGAGGATTGAAAGGGCGTCGCGCCGATGGTGTGTTCGGGATCAGGTCGGTCATGCGAGTACGCCCTTCATGCGTTCGGCGTAGGCGCGTTGCAATTGCGCCGGACCGGCCTCCATCGCGCCTAAAACCGCGCGGCGCGGCGTCGGCAGATCGCGCGTACCCTTATGGACCTGAGCGATGATGTGCTCGTCGTCGGCGCGGACGCTGGCGGTAAATTCGCGCAGGTTTTCGTGAATCATGGCGCGCGCTGCGCCACCGCGATTGGTGCCGATCCACGCCGCCGTCTTGATGGTGAAACAATCCTTATCGATCGGATCGAAGGTCTGAAACGTCAGAAACGCACCGTAGGAAAAGGTGAGGACGATGTTCGGGAAAATAACGGCGCTCATATAGCCCTGCCACTGATCAGACCGCTCGATCTTAAGCGCCCTACAGGCATTGGCCCACCATTTCACCGAACGTTCTTTCAACTCACCGGTTGAGGTCGCATGTTCGCCCTCGGTCGTGATGCTGAGATCGTTGTGCAGGATCAGGCTGAAATTGTCGGCGTGAACCAGCGGCACGTGATAGGCCTCGGCGGCATTATCCATAGCCAGCTTCCAGTTGCCCTCCCATACGAAACGTTCGCTCTCGACCCGGTCGGTACACAGACCGCCCAGATGCGCCAGCATGTCGTAATAGGTGTCCAGATAGTCGCGCAGGGTCACGTCACCCGGTTCCATCCGTACAAAGACGAAATTACCAACCACCTCGACCGCGTAGGTATCGAGGCTCAGGGACACCTTTTCTTCCGCGGAAAATCCGAAGCTCTGCCGCTCGAACGGGATGCCAACGGGTGCGCCATCTTTGCCGAAGGTCCAGCCGTGATAGGGACAGGTCAGGGGACGATTGCCGCAGGGTTCGGTCTGGAGCCGCGAAAAGCGATGCGTGCAGACGTTTCTGAACGCCCGCAGCTCGCCCTTGAAATTCTGCACGACGATGCCGTGCGGCCCGATGTCGGTCGTGATGAAGTCGTTCGGATTTTTCAGATCTTCGGCAAAGCCGACACACAGCCAGCTTGGGCGAAAGACACGGTCCATCTCCGCCGCGAAGACGGCGTCGCGGTGATAGAAATCGGAGGTGACTGCGCCCATCTGCATGTCAGGCGTACTCGTCAATGGCGGGGCGCACCGCCGGGTGCAGGGTCAATTTCAAGGCGCCCCACGACCAGCCGACCCCGAAACCCATCATGACCACATGCTTCGGCACGTCCAGCACATCGGCCAGAGACGCACACAGGGTCAGCGGGATCGAGGCCGAGGACGTATTGCCGTAGCTTTCCATCGCCACTGGCACCTTGGTCTCGGGGAGGCCGGATTTCTTGCGCAGGTGGTTGAGCATGAAGGCATTGGCCTGATGGAACAGGACGTAGTCGATGTCTTCGACCGTCGCTTGCGACCGTTCGAGGATGGCCTTCATCAGCGGCGGCACGGCCTTGAGCGTGAAATTGAAGACCTCGGCACCGTTGAGATGCAGCCGCGCGGCCTTATACAGTTTTTCCGCCTCTTCGGGCGATACCGGCTCTTTCGGTGGCATGAGCGACATCTTCGTGCCGCCCGCCTCGATCAGGATATGCGGCGCACCGGAACCATCGGTGCCGAAGACGCCGTAGATGTCGGATGCCTCGGGATCGATTTCCAGCGCGGTCGCCGATCCGGCATCGCCAAACAGAGGCACGGTCGAACGATCATCCGGCAGCAGTCGCGCCGAACTGACGTCGCCGGCGAGCAGAAGCGCGCGCGCCGGACGACCTTCGACGGTGAGGGTTTTGAGCAAACTGGCCGCCGTCCACAGGCCGTAGGTATAGCCCGAACAACCGAGATTGATATCGAAGGCCAGACAGTTGCCGAGCCCCAGCCGCGTTTGCAGCACGCAGGCCGTCGCCGGAATCACATAGTCGGGATTTTGCGTCACGAGGATCAGCACGTCGACGCTGTCTTTTTCCCAGCCGAGATCAGCGAGAAGGTTTTCCGCCGCGCGGCTGCACAGGTCCGACGTCAGGACACCCGCGGGCGCGATACGGCGCGACAGCACGCCGATCGAGCCGGTCAGGCGCGTGCGTTCGGCCTCGTCGGGGATCAGGCCGTCTATGCCCCGGCTTTGCGCGGGCACGCAGGCGCGCACGCCGCGGATCGATACCCCCTGCAACACGCCGTCGGTCATGTGGACTCCACTAAAATTCGCGTCGTTAACCTTAGTTATCAAGTTTTAAGCAAATATTGACGAAAAGGCGATTCCATCAGCCTCAACTTCGCCCTTAGAGAGTAATTCATCATGGACAAACCCGCCTTCTTTGCCGCCGTCGCGGAAATCCTCGAAATCGACCCCGCCGGTCTGACCGGCGAGGAAAAGGTGCGCGACATCGGCAACTGGGACAGCTTGTCGGTCATCTCCTTCGTCGCCATGGTCGATTCCGATCTGGGCCACATCGTCGATGGCGAAAAGCTGAAAGACGCCGTAACGCTCAACGATCTGGCCGCCGTCGCGGAGCTTTAAGTGCCGGAGACGACCACCTTTGCCGAGCGTCTGAAAACGCGCGTGCCGTCGTGGTCGCACTTCCTTGCCCGCGCCCGCGCCGACGAGCGCAATATCGCCTACGATCTGCTCCCGGCACTGGGCCTGAAAGGGCGTCGGCGCGTGGGCAATATCGTCAGCGCCTTCCATCCAAAAACGCCCGGCCTCAAGCTGTCGCCGGTGGCGCGATCCCTGTGCAGGGATCTGCGCCGTGACGGGTTCAGTGCCGTCCAGCCGCCGATTGCTTCAGACATACTGAACGATGTGGTCAGCTACTTCAAAACCACGCCGTGCCACGATCCCTATCGTCCGCATCTGGGGACGTTCGCCTGGGACGCCGTGCCGTCGGATGAGGTCAATATCGGCTATTTCACGCCGGAAGAGGTGCTGCGCGCCCCGCACATGCTCGACCTGATGAACCGGCCCGACGTGCTGGCCGCCGCGGAGCTTTATCTCGGTGCCAAACCCGTGCTCGACAATATCGGCTGTATGTGGTCGTGGCCGGGGCGCGACGTGTCCAAGGGCGTTCAGCGTTTCCATCGCGACTATGACTGTGTGCGCAATGTGAAGCTGTTCTACTATCTGACCGAGGTCGACAATGAGGCCGGACCGCACGTCTATGCGAAGGGGTCTCAGCGGTCGCGCATATTGGAAACCGGTAAGGCTCAGACCGACGACACGATCAGCGAGGCCTTCGGCCCTGAAAACGTCGTGCGCATCACCGGCCCCGCCGGGTCGTGGTTCATGGAAGACGTCTACGGCTTTCATAAGGGGCTGCTGCCGGTCGCGAAGCCGCGCCTGTTGCTGGCTATTCAGTATAATCTCTATCCGTCGCCGCATTCGCCGAAAGCACCGATTATGGACAATCCCAGCGGCTACGATCCCTATACTAACAAGGTGTTCCTGCGATGAGGCGCGTGTGCATCATCCCAGCACGCGGCGGCTCCAAACGCATCCCGCGCAAGAACATCAAGCCGTTTTTTGGCCAGCCGATGATCGCCTATTCGATCCGCGCGGCCATAGAGACAGACCTGTTCGACCACGTCATCGTCTCGACCGACGATGCCGAGATCGCCGGGGTTGCGCGGTCGTTTGGGGCCGAGACGCCCTTCGTGCGCCCATCGGAACTGTCCAACGATCAGGCCGGGACCGGCGCGGTCATGATCCACGCCGCCAACTGGCTGACCGAGCAGGGCGAACGTCCCGACGCCTTATGCTGCGTGTATGCCACCGCGCCGTTCCTGACCGCCGAACGCCTGATCGAAGGCTGGCAAGCCTTGCAGGGTAAGCGGTTTGCCTTTTCAGTGACGTCCTATGCTTTCCCCATTCAGCGCGCGTTGTACCGGACACCTGATGGCGGGGTGGCCATGTTCCAACCCGAACATCTGAGCACCCGGTCACAGGATCTGGTCGAAGCCTATCACGACGCGGCGCAGTTTTACTGGAGCTGGACCGAGGCGACATTGGCGGGCGAAAGCGTGTTTTCGCCGGACGCCGCCCCGGTCATCCTGCCGCGCACCGAGGTCGTCGATATCGACACACCTGAAGACTGGGCCGTCGCCGAACAGCTTTACGCGGCAACCCGTCACAAATCGTGATTTACTGAACCCATAGTTTCGGAATTTACGAGCCAGTTCCAACCTGCTACAGAGACAGCGCTGTCTTTTGTGTGTGCAGCCGGAGTTCGTATGTCCCCTCTCCCCAAAGTTCATCCCAAAGTTCATCCGGGGGTGGTTTTATTCGCGCTGGCCGTCGGTTCGTTCGCCATCGGCACGACCGAATTCGCCGCCATGAGCCTGCTGCCCTATTTCAGCCGGGGCCTGAACATCAGCGAACCCGTCGCGGGACACGTGATCAGCGCCTATGCGCTGGGGGTCGTCGTCGGCGCGCCGACCATCGCCATTCTGGCGGCAAAGCTGTCGCGGCGCACCCTGCTGATCGGCCTGATGATCGTTTTCGGCATCGCCAACGGCCTGAGCGCGCTGGCACCCGACTATCATACGATGCTGCTGTTTCGTTTCCTGAGCGGTCTGCCGCACGGGGCCTATTTCGGGGTTGCTGCTTTGGTGGGGGCATCGCTGGTCGCCAACCACAAGCGCGCCCAGGCCGTGTCGTTAATCATGATTGGTCTGACGGTCGCTACCGTGATCGGCGTGCCCGCCGCCAATGCTTTGGGGCAGGCCATCGGCTGGCGCTGGGGCTTCGGCATTGTCGCCGGACTGGCGGCCCTGACGGTGCTGTTGATCGCACTCTATGCGCCGCAGGACGTGCCGGACACAGACGCCAGTCCCCTGCGTGAACTGGGCGCATTGAAAAAATCGCAGGTATGGTTGACGCTCGGCATCGGGGCCATCGGCTTCGGCGGGATGTTCGCGGTCTATACCTACGTCGCCTCGACGCTGCTGGAGGTCACGCATGTCGCACCCGCCATGGTGCCGGTCGTGCTGTGCATCTTCGGTATCGGCATGACCGCAGGTACGTTGTTCTGCGGCTGGGCGGCGGACAAGCCCCTGCCCGCTTCGATTCAGCCGATGTGGACGGCTCTGTCTCTGTCCAGCCAGCACAGCGCCCTGATGCCGATGGTCGCCGCCTGTTTGCTGTGGAGCGCCCTGTGCATGGTGCTGTTCGTTTTCGCCACACCCTGGCTGTGGGCCATGTGCGTGGTCGTCTTCATGATCGGCTGCGGCGGCGGACTGGGCATCATGTTGCAGACGCGCCTGATGGACGTTGCCGGTGAGGCCCAGACTCTGGCCGCCGCGCTCAATCATTCGGCCTTCAATACGGCCAACGCCTTGGGGCCGTATCTCGCCGGGATGGCCGTCGCCGCCGGGTACGGCTTTCCGTCAGCCGGCTGGGTCGGCTGCGCCCTGACGCTGGGCGGACTGCTGATGTGGGTCGTGTCGGTACTCAACGACCGCCGTAAGGGCTATGGGGCAGTGGAGGTTTAAATCCCACCGCCGTCATAGACGCTGAGGTGGATGCCGCACTCGGTCTTGTCCTGACCGGCCCAGCGACCTGAACGGGCGTCCTGCCCCTCTTCGACCGGCTTGGTGCAGGTGAAGCAACCGATCGACGGATAGCCCTGTTCGACCAGCGGATGCGGTGGCAGATCATGGGCGCGGATATAGTCGGCCACGTCCTGCGCCGTCCAGTCGGCCAAAGGATTGATCTTGAAATTGCGTCCGTCGAATTCAACGATCTGCATGGCCTTGCGCGTCGCGGCCTGAGCGCGTTTGCGGCCTGAAATCCACGCCGCGTAATCCTTCGTCACCGCTGCCAGCGGCTTCGTCTTGCGGAAGTCGCAGCAGGCGTCCGGATCGCTCTGGAACAGGACGTTCTTCGGGTCCAGCGCCCGCACATCTTCCAGCGCCGGGCGCAGATTGATAAGATTGGTCAACCCAAGCTGCGCCACCAGTTCGTCGCGATATTGCAGGGTCTGAAAAAAGTGCCGATCGGTGTCGAGAAAAATGACCGGCGTCGTGCGGTCGATCTGCGCCACCAGATGCAGCAGCACCACGGCATCAGCCCCGAACGAAGAAGACAGAGCGATCTGTCCCACAAATTCGTGGTCGATGGCGTCACGCAGGATCGACTCCGCGTTCCAACCTTCGTACTTGGCGCTCAACTGGCGCGCCCGCTCATGCTCCGGCGTATCGACGACCAGATTGTTGATCAGAACGGTCATCTTACGCTCCGGTGGCTTCCTGCCGCAATTGCCACACCGGCTTGAGGTCATCCGCCGCCGACTGATAGGCGTAATCGAACAGGCTCTTGGCGTGGGCGATGGCCCCTTGCGGATCGGCGTCCTTGACGAGGAACTCGTCGAAGCCGACGCGGATCATGTACAGTAACTGATCGCGCAGGACGTCGCCGACGGCGCGGATCGGGCCGGTGAAACCTTCTTCGCGCAGGATGCGGGCGGTCGAATAGCCGCGGCCGTCGCGGTAGCCCGGGAAGGCGACCTCGATCAGGGCGATCTTGTCGATGAACGGCAAGAGCTTGCGCACGTCATCCGCCGGATTGACGCGCACACCATACTTACCGTTCAGGCCGTCGAGTTCGGCCAAGGCGCGGTCGAAGCCCAGCACGTTCGGCTCGTCGACGCCGACGGTTTCGTCGTCGGCCAGCAGACGCCAGCCGTCGGGGATCAGGGTGCCGTCGGCGGTGACCAGTTTCGGCTCATGCGAGGAATTAAGCAGGCTCATGCAGGGCTCCGGCAAAGGCTTCGCGGCCCAGACGGCCAACGGTGTCGATGAAGCGTTCGGATTCGTCCGTGCGCAGTTCGAGGTAGAGGTTGACGACGCGTTCGATGGCGGCCGGCACGGCTTCGGCGGGCATGCCCTTGCCGGTGATCGCGCCCAGAGCAGCCTGTTCATCGGCCCGGCCACCGAGCAGGATCTGGTAGAATTCCTCGCCCTGCTTATCGACGCCCAGGATGCCGATATGGCCCACGTGGTGGTGACCACAGGCGTTGATGCAGCCGGAAATCTTGATCTGAAGATCGCCTATCTTGTCCGTATAACCGGCATCCTCGAAACGCTTCGAGATATCCTGCGCCAGCGGGATCGAACGGGCATTGGCCAGCGAACAATAGTCGAGGCCGGGGCAGGCGATCATGTCGGTGATCTTGCCGACATTGGCAGAAGACAGACCGGTCTTATCCAGACGTTGATAGAGGTCGTAGAGGTCGGCCTTGGCCACATGCGGCAGGATGACGTTCTGCTCATGGCTGACACGCAGTTCGGCATAGCCATAGTCGTCGGCGAGGTCGGCCATGACGTCCATCTGCTCGGACGAGGCGTCGCCCGGCGGCAAACCGGTCGGCTTGAGCGAAATGGTCACCGAGACATGGTCGTCGCGGCGATGCGCCAACGTATTGTTGCGCACCCAGCGGGCAAAGCCCGGATCGGCGGCTTTCGCACGGTCCAGCGCCGCAGCGTCGAACGCCTTAGCGGTATAGTCGGGCTCCGGGAAGAAGCTTTTGATGCGGGCGATTTCGGCATAGGGCGCGTCGATCTTCGCCTGATCGAGCGAGGCCCATTCCTCTTCGACCTGACGCGCATATTCCTGCGGCCCCAGCGCCGAGACGAGGATCTTGATCCGCGCCTTGTAGATATTGTCGCGGCGACCATAGCGGTTATAGACGCGCAGAGCCGCTTCGAGATAGCTGAGCAGCTTTTCGCCCGGTACGCCCGATTTAATCAGGTGACCGAGGTGCGGCGTACGACCCATGCCGCCACCGACATAGACGTCGAAGCCGTTGGCGGTCAGTTGCAGGCCGATGTCGTGGACACGGATCGCCGCCCGGTCGCGCGTCGCGCCGGTGATGGCGATCTTGAACTTGCGCGGCAGGAAGGTGAATTCCGGGTGAAAGGTCGACCACTGACGGATCAGTTCGGCCCACGGACGCGGATCGTCGATCTCGTCCTTCGCGGCCCCGGCGAACTGATCGGTCGTGGTGTTGCGGATGCAGTTGCCGGAGGTCTGGATGGCGTGCATCTCGACCTTCGCCAGGTCTTCGAGAATCTGCGGCGTGTCGGCCAGCTTGATCCAGTTGAACTGGATGTTCTGACGCGTGGTGAAGTGGCCGAAGTCGCGGTCATAGGTCCGCGCGATGTGCGCAAAGGTGCGCATCTGGGCCGACGACAGTACACCGTAAGGCACGGCGATGCGCAGCATATAGGCGTGCAGTTGCAGGTACAGGCCGTTCATCAGGCGCAGCGGCTTGAACTGATCCTCGGAGAGCTCACCGGCCAGACGGCGGGCGACCTGATCCTTGAATTCGGCGTTGCGCGCGGCGACGACGGCGTGATCGAACTGATCGTAAACGTACATTTAGAAAACCTCTCCGCGATTTTGGAGCTTGGCGGTATCGAGCGCGGTCTGGCCGATGGTCGGGCCGTTGGCGCGGACAAATTCACGGACATATTCGCGCTTGACCAGCGTGTGATCATCGACCAGCGGCACCAGATATGGCGCAACCAGAAGCGTTTCGCGCGCCTTCCAGACGTCCAAAAGCGCGGTCGCGGCCTCGTCGTCCAGACGCGCGGCGTCGACAGCGTTTTCCGTCCAGCCGCTCAGGTCGTCGCCGTCGCGATACCACAGGACCAGACCGTCGGTCAGGCGATTGGCAGTCAGTAGCTTCATAGGGAAATCCCGAGTTCAGGTGCAGTAGGGGTATAGAGAGACGCCACTTCGCCGATCATCAGCAGGGCGGGGCCTTGCGGCGGATCGGCGCGCAGGGCGTCGGGCAACAGAGACAGACGGGTCAGTCTGCGTTTCTCGTTCGGGCGGGTGCCATTCTCGATGACCAGAACCGGCGTCTCAGGATCGCGACCGTGCGCGGTCAGCTTATCCGAAATGGTCTGCGCCGTATGGACGCCCATATAGACGGCCAAGGTATGGTTCTTCGCCGCCAGACGATCCCAGTCGAGTTGGAGGGGATTATGCTCAAAATCCCCCTCTTTTTTAGTGGTCGCGCCCTCGCTTCCGAAAACCGCTTCGCACTTTTCGGCGGGCGCTTGGGCATGACCGGTTATGAAACTCACGCTTTGCGCATGATCGCGGTGCGTCAGCGGCACGCCGGATGACGCCGCACAGCCCAGCGCAGCCGTAATCCCCGGCGTGATATGGACCTCGATCCCGGCGGCTTTGAGGGCCTCGACCTCTTCGCCGCCCCGCCCGAAAACGAACGGATCGCCGCCTTTCAGACGCACGACGCGCTTGCCGAGTTTGGCCTGTTCGACCAGAAGCGTGTGAATCTGATCCTGCGGCACCGAATGGTTCGAGCGCGCCTTGCCGACATAGAAGCGTTCGCAGTCGCGGCGCGCCATGTCCATGATCCCGTCGCCGACCAGCCGGTCATAGACGATGACATCGGCCTCGCTGAGGAGGCGCAGCGCCTTAAGCGTCAGCAGTTCCGGATCGCCTGGACCGGCCCCGACCAGATGGACGACGCCCGTGCGCGACGGCGAGTTCTGAATGTCCTTGCGCGCCTGCTCCAGCGCCGCCTCGACCTTGCCTTCGCGCGCCAGACGGGCGGCAGACGAGTCGAGCACGGCTTCCCACACCCGGCGACGGTCGTCGACATTGGCGAAGGCTTCGCGCAGAGCCGGGCTCAGGCGTGTGGCGAAATCAGCGAGGAAGGCTTCCGACGGCGGCACGGCGGCTTCGATCTTGCGGCGGGTCTCGCGGGCCAGAACCGGAGCGGTCCCGCCGGTCGCGACGCCGATGCTGAGGCTGCCCCGGTCGATGATCGCCGGAATATGGAAATCGCCCAGATCGGGGAAATCGACGACATTAACGGGCAGATGCGCCGCGCGGGCCAGTGCCGCCCCACGTTCGGCCTTGGCGCGATCATCGAAGGCGACAACGACCAGCGTTGCATCGCTAAGGTCAGCGACCTCAGGCCAGCGTTGCTCGGTCTCAATGTCGAATGTCCCGCCGTCGGGCGTATAGACGCTCAGGCGCGCCGGGGTCCGGCGCAGCAGGGTCAGCTTACGCGCAAGCCAGTCCCCCGCCCCAATCAGGACGACGCGACGGCCTTCCAGCGGCCAGGACAGCGGCAATGCGAGCATAAGAAAACCACGGCAAAAAGGGGCGCTGACGGCCCCATTGCCGGTCTTCTAATCCTTTGACCCGACCAAGGAAAGCGATGGTTTGTGTGACGAAGGTTTAGAGCGGCTATTTAATGCTTGTCAGTGTGAGGCCCCGTCCCACTTATTAATTTTGAGGCTATCGAGATCGACATCCGGCACGCAGCGCAGATTGACCGCCGCCATGGCCGAACCGTCCGGCCCCTTGCCCTCGCCGAAGGGCGAGGTGCCGCACGTCCCGCAGAAATGGTGCTGGATGATGTGTTTGTTGAAGGTGTAGGTCGAAATATCCGCTTCCGGCGTGCTGAGGACCAGTTTGTCGCGCGGCACGAAGGCCAGTAGCGAACCCTTGCGGCGGCAGATCGAACAGTTGCAGTCGATGGCCTCGCTGAAATCGCCCTCGACCGCGAAGGCGATCTTCCCGCAATGGCAGCTTCCCTGATGTGTGGTCATAACGCGCTCCCGGTTTTCGTTACCGGATAAGACACGCAAGCGCGTTAAAAATCAATCGGCCATCACGGCGCGACGTGATAGGTCTTCGAGCAGTATTCGCAGGTAATATGCACCTGACCGTCGGCCTCGATCATATCTTCCTGATCGACGGCGGAGAACGACTTGACCAGATCCTCGACGCGTTCCTGCGAGCAGCGGCACTGTTGCGCCACCGGCATTAGCGGCGACAGGCGCACGCCGTCTTCGTGGAACAGACGATAGAGCAGGCGTTCGGCGTCGATGTCGAAGTCGGTCAGTTCGTCTTCGCCCAGCGTCGCGAACAGGGCGCGGATATGTTCGAAGGCGTCCTTCGTATCGCCGCGGGCATCGTCGCCCGCGGTGGCCTGAATCATCGCCCCACCGGCGCGCCATTGACCGTCCACGTGTGAGACGGCCAGCTTGATCTGGGTCGGCACCTGTTCGGACTGGGCGAAATAGTATTCCGCGCACAAAGACAGGCTGTCGCCCTCGATCGGCGTCACACCCTGATAGCGGTCGCCCAGACCCGAGGCCGCGTCGGGCTCAAGCGTCATGATGAAGGTGCCCTTGCCGAGCAGTTGCATGGCCCCCAGCGACTGGAAATTGCCCTGGTTGGCAGCCTGAAGCGCGTCCAGTTCGCCCTCATCGTAACGACAAAAGCCGCGCAACGTCCCGCGTGTGTCGTAATCGGCCACGACGTATCGCACCGGCCCGCCCCCTTCATCGGGACGGCCCTGGGCCTGCAGGATCAGACGGCCATCGAACTTCAGCGCCGAACCGACCAGCACGGCCAGCACGCAGGCCTCGCCCAGTAGCGTCGCCACCGGCTCCGGATAGGCGTGGGCATCAAGGATACGGTTCAGGGTCTCGTCCAGCCGCACCAGTCGGCCATGCACCGGCAGGGTGTCGATCACGAAACGGGCGGCATAGTCCTGAGTGGGCAAGGTCGTGGCGGTCATTTAGGTATTTCACACAAAAAGAAGGGCAAGCCGCCCAGATAGTTTCAGTCTCGACCAGTTTCAAGACGAGACTTCGGAAGTTAGCCAGCATAAACCATCGCATCAGTATAAAAAAGCCGCGCCGAAGGCAAATAATCACAAACGCGGTTGTCTTGCGGGGGCTTTTGGCTTAATCGCCAACGCGACTTTTCTCCCCCTGTTAATTATGGGATGCGTATATGCACATGGCTCCCTCCAGCGCAAATCTCGCCACGCTCGTCCTCGATTTCGACTCGACCTTCACCAAGGTCGAGGCGCTCGACGTCCTTGCCGAACAGCTCTTTTCGTCCGACCCGGCGCGCCTGACGGACCTGAACGCGATCAAGGAACTGACCGAACTGGCTATGTCGGGCGAGATCGGCTTCGGCGAGGCCCTGCAAAAGCGCATCCAGATTCTGAAGCCGTCGCGTGAGGACATCGCCGGTCTGGCCGAGACGCTGAAACGGCAGGTGTCGGACTCGATCGGCCGGAACCTCAAGGTGTTTCAGGAGCATCCCGGCAAGATCCGCATCATCTCGGGCGGCTTCCATGAATTTATCGAGCCCGTCGTCGCCGATTACGGCATCAAGGCCGAGCACGTGCTGGCTAACCGCCTGATCTTCGACGACAACGGCATCGCCACCGGCGTCGAGCAGGACAATCCCCTGTCGAAGGACGGCGGCAAGATCATCGCCCTGCAAAGCTGGGCCGTCAGCGGTCAGGTCGTCATGATCGGCGACGGCTGGACCGATTTCGAGGTCTTCAAGGGCGGCGGCGCGGATCGCTTCTACGCCTTCGTCGAGAACATCAGCCGCGAAAAGGTCGTCGCCGCCACCACCGGCAACGAGGCGACTCAGGTCGCGGCTTCGTTCGATGAAGTGCTGCATAACGAAGGCTATGAAGGCCGTTATTCCTTCCCGCGCTCGCGCATGAAGATGCTGATGCTGGAAAACGTCCACCCGGTCGCCATCGCGCACTTCCGCGAAGAAGGCTACGACGTCTCGACCCTGAAAGGCGCGCTCGACGAAGATGCGCTGATCGAGGCGATTCAAGGCGTGCACGTATTGGGCATCCGCTCGAAGACCAATGTCACGCGCAAGGTGCTCGACGCCGCCGACAAGCTGATGGCCATCGGGGCTTTCTGCATCGGCACCAATCAGATCGACCTCAAGGCCGCCTCGGAAAAGGGCGTGGCCGTATTCAATGCCCCCTATTCCAACACGCGTTCCGTAGTGGAAATGGTCATGGGCCTGACGGTCGTCCTGACGCGGAACATCTATTCCAAGTCGATCCAGATGCACACCGGCAAGTGGGACAAGTCGGCCACCGGCGCGCACGAAGTCCGCAATAAAACCATCGGCATCATCGGTTATGGGGCTATCGGTTCTCAGCTCTCGGTGCTGGCCGAAGCCTTCGGCATGCGCGTCATCTATTACGACGTCGCCGAAAAACTGACCATGGGCAATGCCAAGCGCTATCGCTCGCTCGACGCGCTTCTGGCCGAAGCCGATGTGGTGTCGCTGCACGTCGATGGGCGCGCCGAGAACAAGAACATCTTCGGCAAGGCGCAGTTTGCCAAGATGAAGGACGGCGCGCTGTTCATCAACCTGTCGCGCGGCCATGTGGTCGATATCGAGGCGCTGGCCGAGGCGATCAGGTCGAAGAAAATTTACGGCGCCGGTGTCGATGTGTTCCCGGAAGAGCCGCGCACCAATGACGATCCGTTCGACAGCCCGCTGATGGGGCTCGACAATGTCATCCTCAGCCCGCACATCGGCGGCTCGACCGAAGAAGCACAGGAAGCCATCGGAGAGTTCGCCTCCGAGCGCCTTCTGAACTTCATCAGCCGCGGCGACACGACCTTCAGCGTCAATATGCCGAACGTGCAGTTGTCTGAGGTCGAGGGCCGCCACCGCTTCCTGCACATCCATAAGAACGTGCCGGGCGTCATGGCTTCGATCAACCAGATCATGGCGAAGTACAATCTCAACATCCTGGCCCAGCACCTCAAGACGAACGAGCAACTGGGTTATGTGATCGTCGATGTCGATCGCGGCTATTCGAAGGAGGCGCTCGATGAGTTACGCGCCGTCAACGGGACACTGAAGTTCCGCTCGCTAGTGTAGTTACTTCGACGAGAGACTATCCCCTTCTTATACCTCCCCAACTTGTTGGGGAGGGGGACCGCGACCGCGTAGCGGGCGGGGTGGTGGGGTATCTTTCTTTGTTTCAGAGGCCACGGTCTTAAGCAAGCAAAAACCCCCACCACCGCATCTAGCGCTCCACGCGTCGTGCGGTCCCCCTCCCCAGTAAACTGGGGAGGTATAATAGGGCTTAATCCAAGAAAAACACATCATCCTCGACCGGCGGTTCCGGGTCGAGACCGGCCAGCTTACGCCACGCCTTGAACACGGCTTCGGGCACCCGCGCCGGACGCACGGCGTTCGGATCGAGACGTTGCAGGAAGCTGAATTTCAATCCCATCTTGGAGGTCATCGACCACGCTGCCGTGCCGCATTTGACCGTGTGCGTCCTGATATCGATGAGCCATATCTCAGCCGGAACCTCAGGCAGGGATTCGAAGATAACCTGTGCGCCGGACGCGCTCTGGTTCAGGATACGGCATTCGACCTGGGCCTGACTGGGGAACAGGAACAGGGTGGCCGTCTCGTTGCAGTCGAACCGTGGCTCCGAACGACGATTGGTGAATTGCGCATAGGGCTGGATGATTTCGACGCCGGGACGCGGCGACGAGACGCCCGCTACCGGGCTCGACACAGGACTAATGGGACGAGCGGCTGGCGAAGCCTCTCGCCCGGCGGGCGCGGTCATGACAGGAGACTTCCGTTTGTGTGCGTTGGCAGGAGAATAGCGACCCGAGGTTGATAAAACGTGCATGAATTTTCAGAAATAAGAGCGATATGCCGAAAAGTGTGAAGCGGTTTTCGGCTACAATATCGCGACCAAAGAAAACCCAGGGTGGAATGCCAATTCCAATCAAAGTCATTCCATCCTAGGGGCAGTGCAAAAACGACTGCGGAAAAGGACGGCTCAAATGGCGCAAGAGCATGAAGAGACTCTTTACACCGCTTGACTTTTCCACCGTCTTGCCTCATATGCGCAATCTTCGCGTCTGCACACAGACGCCGAACCCCTTTTGGGACATATCTGGCCGCGTGAGGATAGGCACCGCTTTTCGCCCTTCCGCCAGACTTTAAGTGATGACAGATGCGCCAGACTATCCGGTGCTTGATAATCTTTAAAAATAAAACCGAGAGCTAAGACACGCGCTGGCCTCACCCGAAACCGCCCGTCTTACGATAAGAACGGGCCAATGGGTGTTGTGCGCGCTTTAGCGTCCGCGCCCCTATTTGAGAAAGCGCAAGCTCTTGACCACGTTTAAAGATTTAGGCCTGTCCCCCAGCCTGCTGGCCACCCTCGACAAAGAGGGTTATCACACCCCTACCCCCATTCAGGCGCAAGCCATCCCGTCGCTGCTGAACGGTCAGGACCTGCTGGGCATCGCCCAGACCGGCACCGGCAAGACCGCCGCCTTCGCCCTGCCGATCCTGCACCACGTCCTGTCGAACCGCATCATCGCCGCCCCCAAGACCTGCCGCGTGCTGGTCCTGTCGCCGACGCGCGAACTGGCGACCCAGATCGCCGACAGCTTCAAGGCCTATTCGCGCGGCTTCGGCCTGCAAATCGCCACCATTTTCGGCGGCGTGAAGTACGGCCCGCAATATAAGGCGCTGGCGCAGGGCCTCGACATCCTGGTGGCGACGCCGGGCCGTCTGATGGACCACCTCGAACAAAAGACCGTCGATCTGCGTTCGGTCGAATTCTTCGTCCTCGACGAAGCCGACCAGATGCTCGACCTCGGCTTCGTCAAGCCGATCCGTCAGGTCGCCAGCCGCATGCCGGCCAAGCGTCAGAACCTGTTCTTCTCGGCGACCATGCCCAAGGAAATCGGCCTGCTGGCCGGTGAATTGCTGACCAACCCCAAGCGTGTCGAAATCACGCCGGAAGCCACCACCGCCGAGCGCGTCGAGCAAAGCGTCATCTTCGTCGAATCCCTGCGCAAGCGCGCCTTGCTCAGCGAACTCTACGCTGAGGACAAGTTGAGCCGTACGCTGGTTTTCACGCGCACCAAGCGTTCCGCCGACCGCGTTACCGCCTATCTGCAAGCCGGTGGCATCGAAGCCGCCGCCATCCACGGCGACAAGAACCAGTCGCAGCGTGAACGCGCCCTGCAAGCCTTCAAGGCCGGTAAGGTTCGCGCCCTGGTCGCCACCGATATCGCCGCCCGCGGCATCGACGTCGACAACGTCACCCACGTCATCAACTACGAACTGCCGTTCGGTCCGGAAGCCTATGTCCACCGCATCGGCCGTACCGCCCGCGCCGGTCGCGAAGGCTTCGCCATCACGCTGGTGTCGGACGACGAGCGCAAGCTGCTGAAGGACATCGAGCGCATCACCCGTCAGCGCATCCCGTCCTTCGACCGCCGCAAGGATCAGGCCCTGAAGCTGCTCGACGAAGCGATCCTCGCCTCGGGTCAGACCGAAAAGCCGAAGACGCCCGACCGCATCAAGGAAGCCCGTCACAGCGATCCGGACGCCGAGCGCGTGCACAAGCGTTCGCGCAACCGTCCAGGTCGCAATAACGCCGACACCCCACGCGATGGTACGCGTGGTGAATTCACACCGCGTGAAGATCGTGGTGAGCGCCCCTTCGGCAAGAAGAACGCTTTCGGTGACCGCAGCGCGCGCCAAGATCGCAACGGCGGTCGTGGTGGCCGTCCGGAGCGCACCGAGCGTTACGACCCGATGGCCGCCGAGCGCGCCCCGACCAAGGCCGCCCGCGACTTCCCGGCAGCCGACCGTGCGGAAAAGCCGCGCTTCGACAAACCGAAAGGCGACCGCCCGTTCAAGAAGAAGGACGATGTCCGTTCGGACTCGCGCTTCTTCGAAGAGCGTCCGGCGCGTCCCGCCGGTGAACGCCCTGCCGGTGACCGAAAGTTCGGCGACCGCAAGAAGTTCGGGGGCAAGAAGACCAACACCAAGCCGCGTGCCCACCATTCGGAGCCCGTCGGCGATCGTTCGGAAGGCGCACAATTCAAGCGCCGTTCGCGCAACGGTTAATCACAGCGCTGAATAACAAGAGGGGGCTGCCGGAAACGGCGGCCCCTTTTGCGTTGTATCTGGCGCATCCGGTTGCATTTTAACGATTGTGAATGTAGCTAATATTCAGTTTAATCAGATTTCTACCCGCCGGAACCCATTCCGGCCGGCGTAATGGGGACAGACTTATGAAGGTTTCGGGCCAATCGATCGCCCCAGGGCGCCGTTTATGGGCGGCACTGGGTGTTGCGGCGGCACTGGCCGGAGGCCTGACGCTCATGGCCTGTCAGCCGAAGCCCGTCGAGCCCGCCGCTGAAAACTCCGAAGTCCTGACTCTGGTTCGCAACGCTGCCGACGTCCATTCCTACGCCCAGCCGAACGTCGCGCGTGTGCGCCACGTCGATCTCAACCTGACCGCCGATTTCAAGGCGAAAGTGCTTAAGGGCACCGCCGCCCTGACGCTGGAAACCGACCCCGCCGCCAAGCAGGTCGTGCTCGACATCAAGGCGCTCGATATTCAGGGCGTCACCGACGCTTCGGGCGCGGCACTGAAATATACAGTCGGCAAGGCGGATAAATATCTCGGCAGCGCCCTGACCATCGAACTGCCTCAAGGCGCGCAAAAGGTCGTCGTCCATTATCAGACGACCGACAAGACCGAAGCCCTGCAGTGGCTCAGCCCGTCGCAAACCGAAGGCAAGGTCCACCCGTTCCTGTTCTCGCAAGGGCAGTCGATCCTGACGCGCAGCTGGATTCCGACGCAGGACTCGCCCGCCGTGCGTCAGACCTATAGCGCCACCATCCTCGTCCCGAAAGAACTGACGGCGGTGATGAGCGCCAAGATGCTCACCCCCAAGGGCGAAGCCGTCGATGGCAAACCGGGGCTGAAAGCCTATCGCTTCGAGATGGACGAGGCGATCCCGCCCTATCTGATCGCGCTGGCCATCGGCGATATCGACTTCCGCTCGACGGGCAAGCGCACCGGCGTCTATGCCGAACGCGCCATGGTCGAAAAATCCGCTGCCGAGCTGGAAGACCTCGAAAAGTTCGTCACCGCCGCCGAAAAGATCTACGGCCCTTACCGTTGGGGCCGCTACGACGTGCTGGTTTTGCCGCCGTCCTTCCCGTTCGGCGGCATGGAAAACCCGCGCCTGACCTTTGCCACCCCGACCATTCTGGCCGGTGACAAGTCGCTGGTCTCGCTCATCGCCCACGAACTGGCCCATTCGTGGTCGGGCAACCTCGTCACCAATGCGACGTGGGACGATTTCTGGCTCAACGAAGGTTTCACGACCTATTTCGAAAACCGCATCATGGAAGAGGTCTATGGCAAGGACCGCGCCCTGATGCTGCAAAGCCTCGGCTATACCAGCCTCGAAGGTGAATTGAAGGGCATCGAAAACCCGATGCTGCAACAATTGCACACCAATCTCAAAGGCAAGCATCCCGACGACGGGTTCTCGGATGTGCCCTATGAGAAGGGGGCTGCCTTCCTGCGCCTGCTGGAGCAGACCTTCGGCCGCAAGCGCTTCGACGCCTATCTCAAGGGCTATTTCCAGCGCTACGCCTTCAAGGGCATGACCACCGAGGGCTTCGTCGCCGACATGCGCGAAAACCTGTTCAAGGGCGAGGTCGGTATCGAAGACCGCCTGAAACTGAACGAATGGCTGTATAAGCCGGGCCTGCCGTCCAATGCCGTCGCACCGATTTCGGACGCCTTTGCCCGCGTCGATGCTCAAGTCGAGGCCTTCAAGACCGGTACACCCGCCAAGGATTTGCAGACCGGCGAATGGGTCACACAGGAGTGGCAGCGCTTCCTCGAAGAATTGCCGCAGGATATGACCGAGGCGCAGTTGAAGGATCTCGACGCGACGTTTGGCTTCACCACGACGCACAATTCGGAAATCCTGTTCGACTGGCTGAAAATCGCCATCGCGCACCATTACGAACCAGCGATGAAACCGCTGGAAACCTTCCTGACCTCGCAGGGGCGGCGCAAGTTCGTCAAACCGCTGTACGAAGACCTGATGGCGCAGAAAGGCTGGGGGGTCGATATGGCCAAACGCGTCTATGCGACCGCGCGACCGCTCTATCACGACGTGACCCGATCAACCGTGGACGGCATCGTGAAGTAATTTTAAGTTTTTGCGGTTAGGCTCAACCGCATGAACGGCTTTCACGACATCGCCGCCTCCCGTGTGCGCGGTTTTACCGAGCGCCTCGTGCTGGCCGCCTTCGTCTGCGGCACGGCCCTGCTGCTGCACTGGAGCGTCTGGCCGCCGCTGTGGCTGATCATCTACACGGTGTCGCAAACCGCCGACAAACGCCTGTTCAGCGAATGGGCGGCACAGCCCGACCGCACGCCCGACCGGGCTCAGGAAATCCGCCTGATCGTTTCGGTCGCCGTCAGCGTCATCATCTTTTCCAGTATGGCGGCCTATACGTGGTTCCTTGGCGGCACCGTCGGACGCCTGTTTGCCGTGGTCGCCATTTCCGGCGCCCTGCTGCACGTCAGTCTGCAAATGTATCAGAAGCGGCGGTTTCTCTACGCCGCCGTCGGCCCGCATGCGCTGTATCTTCTGGCCCTGCCGACTATCAGCGCCTTTACCGAAGGCCGTGAGGGCCTGATGCTCCTGACCCTGAATATCGGGACGCTGGTCTTTCTGGCCAATCTGGCCCTCGCGGTACGCCAGTCGCATCGCGCCATGATCGAGGTCACCGAAGCCCGCCGCACGGCCGAACAGGCTTCGGCGGCGAAGTCGAACTTCCTCGCCGTCATGACGCACGAAATCCGTACACCGATGAACGCGGTCGTCTCCGCCGCCCACCTGCTCAAGCGTACCGACCTGACGTCGGAACAGACCGAACACGTCACCATGCTGGGCGAGGCCAGCGACGTGCTTCTGGGGCTGGTCAATGATGTGCTCGATATCTCCAAGATCGAAGCGGGCAAAATGACCATCGAACGTGCTACGCTCGACCTGCCCGACATGGTCGATGGCCTGACGCGGATATGGCGGCCCCAGATCGAGCAAAAATCGCTCCGCCTGGAGGTCAATATCGCGCCGGACCTGTCGCGCCATATCCAGACCGATCCGCTGCGTCTGCGCCAGATCCTGTTCAATCTGCTGTCCAACGCCGTAAAGTTCACCGCGCACGGCACGATCCGCCTCAGCGTCGTTCAGCACGACGGCATCCTCTGTTTCGAGGTCGCCGATCAGGGCATAGGTATCGCGCCGGCGCTGAAAGACCGCATCTTTTCCAGTTTCGAACAGGCCGAAGCCGCCACGACCCGCCGTTATGGCGGCACGGGGCTCGGCCTGCCCATTTCACGCCAGCTGGCCCGCCTGATGGGCGGCGATATCGAGCTGTGCTCCATCCCCCATGTCGGCTCGGCCTTTACGCTCAGCCTGCCCTATCTGCCGGTCCGTACCGCGCCTGTCGAGGAAGTTCCCATGTCCGCGTCCCCCACCGATACGCCGCGCGCCCGTCGCGTCCTGATCGTCGACGACCACGAGGTCAATCGCCGCATCGTCTCGCTGTTTATCAAGCCGATGGGTTTCGACGCCGTCATGGCCGTCAACGGTGCCGAAGCCGTAGAGGCGGCACGGGTCGAGACCTTCGATGCGATCCTGATGGACATGCAGATGCCGGTCATGGGCGGCATCGACGCCACCGCCGCCATTCGCGCCGAGGCCGGTCCCAACCAGACGACCCCGATCATCGCCCTGACCGCCAATGCGCTGGACGGGCATAAAAAGGCGTGGGAAGCGGTCGGAGTTTATGACTTCCTGACCAAGCCGATCGACCCGGATTTGCTGATCGATACGCTGATGGCGCGGGTCAATGCTGCGGAAACCGACGCGCGCAAGACAGCTTGATCAGCGTTTTACGTCGAAGCCGTCTTCACTGAGGAAGGCTTCGAGGTCGGCGACCGTCGCCAGCGCGAAATCGCCCGGCATGGCGTGTTTCAGGCAGCCGCCCGCGATACCCAGATCCAGCGCTTCGGCATCGCTCTTGCCGCTGAGGATCCCGTGCAAGACCCCCGCCGCGAAGGCATCGCCGCCGCCGATCCGGTCGATGATGCGCGCAATATCATAGCACTTCGTCTCCAGCGACTCGGTGCGGGTATACATCAGACCTGCCAGACGGTTGTGATCGACATTGACCTGTTCGCGGCGCGTGCAGATCAGGCGTTGCAAATCGGGGAAGGCCGCGAAAGCGTGATCGGCCGCGGCGCGGCTACGGCCATCGCTGCCCGGCTCACCGGCAAAGGTCGTCTGGAAGACCAGTTCGATGTCGCGGTAGCCGCCGAAGATCAGGTCGGCCTGCGCCATCAATTGCGGGATCAGCGCGCGGGCGTCGCCGCCCCAGGCTTCCCACAGCTTCGGACGGTAGTTGCAGTCGAACGAGACCTTGATGCCGAGCGTGCGGGCGACCTGCATGGCCCTGAGCGCGCCGTTGAACGCATTGAGGCCCAGCGCCGCCGTAACGCCCGAGACGTGCAGCCACGACGACCCGGCCAGAAGCTTCGCCCAGTCGAACGCCGCAAAATCGGCCTCGGCAAAGGCCGAACCGGCACGGTCATAGAGGATGTCCGACGGACGGTGAATGCCGCCGGTGGTCAGGAAATAGAGGCCCATCCGGCCCGGCGCGGTGGTCACGCGGCTGGCGTCGACGCCCCAGAAGCGCAACTGCCCGGCGGCGGCGTGCCCCAGATCATTGTCGGGAATGACGCTGATGACGCGGGTCGCGTGCCCCAGACGCGCCAGACCGACCGCCACATTGGCCTCCGCCCCCCCGACGAAGGGCGTCAGTTCCGGCAGGCTATAGAGCGGATCGCGGCCCGAGGTGGACAGGCGGATCAGCAATTCGCCGAAACAGGTAAAGGCTTGGGGCGTCGAGGACATGAAAGTTCCTTTGGGAGCGGCTTCCGTTGGATATATTTGTGTCAGGCTTTAAAGCCTTATCCCCAAAAGGGGAACCCTTTGAACGCAGATATGATTACAAAAAGAGGCGCCGCTGCTGCGACGCCTCCAGTCAGTTTGGCGCAAAGGTATGGATCAGTACTTGTAACGCAGACCCAGATAGTATTGACGGCCCGACGTGCCGTAATCGTAGAGCAGGTCCTGAGCCGTATTCCCCTGCGCCGTATTGTAGGCGATGTAGCGGTCGTCGGCCTCGTCGGTCAGGTTGATCCCTTCGAAGACGAACGTCATCTTCTTGTTGATTTTCCAGGTGACCTGAGCGTCGATATTGAAGGTCTCGTTCTTACCCCAGAAGTCCGCCGACGAACCGGGATTCAGGACCGACAAATAGCCATCGCGATACGAGAAAGCGACACGGCCCGACAGCGCTTCCCCTTCGTAATAGGCCGTTGCGTTCCAGGCTTCGGGCGACAGGCCCAGCAGGTTGGCACGCGTCGTCGTCGTCGCGGTCGGCGAGGTGTAGTAGTTGATCTGCGACTCGACGTGGGTGTAGTTCAGGATACCGCCGGTCTTCGACAGGAAACCCGGAAGGAAGTGGAAGGGCTTTTGCAGGCTGATTTCCCAGCCCTTGAGCTCGCCGCCCGCCGTGTTGATCGGGGTTGTGACCGTGAAGGCCGGATCGCCGGTAACGCCCAGATCCGCCGGGGTATAGCCCAGCTCGCTGAGGGTCTTGCTGCTCTGAACCGTCTGGATATAGCTCTTCAGGTCCTTTTTAAATGCCGCGAAGGTGATCAGGGTGTCCTTGTCCGGATACCATTCGACCGAGAAATCCATCGTATTGGCGCGCACCGGATCGAGGTCCGGGTTACCCGTGGTGATGGTCAGGGCCGTGGTGCTGATCGAGCCGCCGCCGGGGGTCAGGCTGAGCAGGGTCGGACGCGCCATGGTCTTGGCTGCGGCGAAGCGGATATAGAGGTTCTCCATCGGCTCGACCGACAGGTTGATCGAGGGCAGCGAGTCCTTGTAGCTGCGGCGCACGGTTGTCAGGATAGCGTTATTGCCGGACCCGACATAGCCCGTCGCCGTCAGGCTCGTTTCGACCTCACGCGTACCGATATTGCCGCGGATAGGCATATTCCCCAGCTGCGTCGAGAAATCGAGTTGCAGATACCAGGCCGAATCGTCCTCCTGCGCCTGACGGTTATTGGTACGCGACGACGAATTGGTATTGTTGAGATAGAAGGTGCCGTAAGCGTTGGCGCAGTTGCAATTATAGTCGAAATTCGACCGGATCAGGTCGAGATTCGGCACCAGAAAGGTGTTGCCGGCGACGGTAACCGTTTGCGAATATTTGGCGATATCGGCGTTGATCGTTGTCTGGATGACACCCGACGCGTTTTCGTCGCGGGTTTGCGGCGTCGTCAGGTTGGTAATGCGCCCGTATTCCGTCGAGACGAACTTGTAGGTTTTATCCGAAATACCGCCCCTCAGGGTCAGGCTGTCGGTCAGGTCGAATTTGAGGTCCAGACGCGTGGTGCCGAACGTGTTTTTGACCGTCTGCGGACGAATACGAATCAGCGAGGCGTCACCCAGAGCCGTCGATGACGAATAGGTCCAGTAACAAGCTTGATCCGGTGTGCAGTTCGTTGACGACTTGCCGTAGTTGAAGGTCGGGTGACGGCTATCCGTGAAGTCGTAGCTATAGCCCTGCACATTGTAGGATTCGAAGGTGAAGGTCGTCTGTTCCGGATTGTTCTGGAACGATTCCGAGGAACCAATCAAAAGCTTGGACGACAGACGGTCGCCCCACTTCTGATCCCAGGTGACGTTCAACTGGTCGAAGGTGGTCTTCAGTTCATCGAAACGATGTTCCGAGCGGATATCGACGTCGTTGAAGCTGCCTTTGACCAGCGTTCCCTGATCGTCGATCTGATAGTTGTACACATCGGTTTTGGGCAGGCCCTGACCGTTGCGGCTGAACGAAATGGCTTCGATTTCCCACTCGTCGCGGTTGGCCTGGAATTCGGCGTGCATAGCGTCGATGGTCACCAGAGTGCCGTCGAACGGGCGCATCTGGAACGCACCGGTGATGCCGAGGCGCTTCTGGTCGGTTTCGAAGTGGTTGTAGCGCGGGATACGCGGATGCAGGGCGCGGCTGATTTTCTGCGCTTCGCCGGTCAGCGCCGGGTTGGTCGTATGGGTTTCGGTCGTGTTGCAGGCGGCGTTGGCGTTGGTACAGGCCGCTATGGTGTTCCAGGTCGTACCGCCGTCGGTCGAATAGCGCTCGAAACGCCCCACATTCGACGCCGAATAGGCGTTTTCCCAGCGCGTCGTATTGACCGAATCCTCGACCACCGTGCGCTCGCCATAGGCCACCGAAAGGAGCGCGCCCAAACGGCCATCCGCCCAACGGTTCGAGATCATGAAAGTCCCGCGCGGCGCCGTGTCCTTCGAGTGGTCGTTATAGCCAAGCTGGAACGACGAGGCCATGGTGAAGCCTTTGTAGTCGAAGGGGCGCGCCGTTTGCAGGTCGACCGTGGCCCCTAACGAGCCCTCTTCCACCTCGGCCGATAGCGACTTACGCACCGTGATCGAGTTGAACAGGTCCGCCGCGAAGACGTTGAAGTCGAAGCCGCGACCGCGATTGGTGCCACCCGACGCATCCTTGGATCCCGTCGTCGCCAGCGCCTCAAGCCCATTCAGGCGGGTGCGCGAAAATTCGGAGTTCAGGCCGCGCACCGTAATCTGCTTGCCTTCGCCGCCGTCACGATCGATGGAAATACCGGGAATCCGTTGCAGCGATTCAGCAAGGTTGAGGTCGGGAAACTGCCCGATATCCTCGGCCTTGATGACATCGACCATATCGACCGATTTTTTCTTTTCGCTGATTGCCGTTTGCAGCGAATTACGGAAACCGGTGACGACAACGACCGTTTCTTCCTGTGCGGCCGGAGCGCTCTCTTGCGCAAACGCCGTCCCCGCCGCCATCAAGGCCAGTAACGATACCCCGTAAGGCGCGATTCTGGACGCAGTTCGAGCGTGAATTGACTTGGACTTCATAAATTTAACTCCCCGTTACACCGGGAGGCTTCCGCTGTTTTTTATGCGGTAAGCTCTCCGGCACTGTGACACCCGTTATCGGGCATTATGATATTGACGTTGCTGACACCGGTGTCAAAAAGATTTGAGGTAACCGGTGTCAATCCCGGCAAGAAAGACATATCTCCACGCGAAAAACAAGAGATACGTCACAACAAGATATAAAGGGTGACATATCTGCCATATTTTCGACCTGAAAAATGTCTTTTTCGACGCTGATGTCAGAATGTTCGCGTAACAGGCTTAATAAATTCTGAAACAAAAACGCCGCCCCTGAAAATCAGGGACGGCGTGGATCACCGTAATCTCGTCAGGCCTATACCAGTTCGGACTTGTCCGGGGTCAGTTCGACCGTCTTAAGGTCGATGCTGTATTCGTCGTGATGCGGACCGGAATAGGTCACTTTCGAGACCTGACCGGCGACGATGTCGTGGATGCCGGTCGTGGCGCCCGAAGAGATCAATTGACCGGCTTTGAGCGGGCGGCCCCGCGCCGCCAGATGCCCGGCCAGCCAGGCAATAGCCTTCAGCGGACCGCCCGGCATGGTGAACAGGCCCCCTTCACCGACGACAACGCCATCGATCTCGGTCGTTGCCTTATAGCCCTTGACGGTGGAATCGCTGAGGTCGGCGACCGTGCTGGTCTCATCATAGGCCGCCAGTTGCAGACCCAGAATCAAACCGAAATTATTGCCGAAATCCGAAGCCACGACCGTCGGCCCCAGCTTGTTGATCGTCGGCAGGGGCGAACCCGCCATTTCGACACCGGCAAACAGGGCATCGATCAGGCCCAGCGCCTCGACTTCGCTATAGTCGGTCTTGCCCGGCTCGGCGTCCTTACCGATGCGGAAGACGAACTCGGCCTCGACAGCCGCAAAACCGTCGGTGAAGACGGGGATTTCGACCTGACCGGCAGCCGGCTTGAACAGGGTGTCGAACACCGGCCCGGCCAGACGCTCGGTGCCGTGTTCGGCCTGACGTTCCGGCGCCAGACGACCGATCTTCCAGCCGACGACCGGACGGTTCCACAGGCCGATGGCGGCTTCCTGAATGGCATAGGACTCGGTCAGGGCTGACGGGATCGTCCCCGGATAGTCCTTAAGCGCCGTCGCGGCGCGGCGGGCGGAAACGAAACGATTGGCGATATCCTGAGTGCTCATTGGGGCTCCCTCACCCGAACCCCCTCGGAGAGCGCCCACATCAGCGCGCCCACACCCTTGGGGTCGTTCGGCGTAATTTTTTCCGACAGATAATATTCGTAGGAGCCGTCGCGGTAAGGCACATTGCCCAAGCCGGCGACTCCGCAAATGCCATTTAGCGCACCCGGCGTGACAAAGCGATCACAAACCGCATGCAGCGATGCGATTCCGGTATCGCTAACATCCTTGCCCATAATGCCCATGCGCGCGGCCTTGATCAGACCGTAGGCCACCATGGCCGAGGCCGAGGCCTCTTCGTAATTGCCCTCGCGGTCGCCCTGATCGACGACCTGATACCACAGGCCGTTTTCCGAGCGAAATGTCAGCAGCGCGGTCAGGGTATCGCGCGTGATGCGGGCGATTTCGTCGCGCAGGTGCTCACTGAAACCTTCCGACGCCTCATAGACATCGACCAGAGCCCCGATCCACCAGCCCATCGACCGGCCCCACACATTCTGAGACAGACCGGTCTGTTTATCGGCCCAGCGCTCGGCGCGGCTCTCGTCCCAGCCGTGGAAATAGAGACCATTGTCCTTTTTCAATAGACGATCGACGCTGCTGAACTGCGCCACCGTATCGGCAAACAGCACTTCGTTGCCGGTGATCCGGGCATAGGACGCCTGAAACGGTTGCGCCATGAACAGGCCGTCGAGCCAGACCTGATGCGGATAGATCTGCTTGTGCCAGTAATTGCCGGATTTCGTGCGCGGATGGTCTTTCAGCTGCGCGAACTGCACATCCATTGCCTTGCGGAACCGTTCGTCGCCAGTGATGGCGTAAAGCGGGAAGAGTATCTTGCCGCCATTGACGTGGTCGATATTGTATTCCCTGGGCAGGAAGGTCGGCATCGAACCGTCGGGCAGGATACGGCTCTCCATTTCCTGCAGCACGTAATCGAGCAATGCCGGGTCGCGAGTGACCAGATAGAGGTCGAGCGCGCCTTTCCAGATGACGCCGTCCTCGTAATTCCAGTAAGGGCGATAAGGCGTCCAGCTCCGGAAATAGCCGGTGAGGAAGTCCGGCACCTGCAGGCCAAACTGACCCAGGCGACGTGTCGTTTCCACCGACAAATCGAACGGGCGCTGGACCGTCGCCGCGGCGACATCGACGGGGATAGAATGGCTGACATCTAGCATGTGACGTTTTCCAGAATGATCGGTTCGCCGTCCTGACCTTCGATATCGATTCCGGTCAGGCGGGCATGTTCGGCGGCGGAAATATATACGCCCAGACGCGCGATGGGCGCGATAGTTGCCGCCATATCGGGTTCGCCCGGTTGAGCGTCGGGATTATAACGGACGCGGAAATTTTCGATGGACAGGCCGTCAATGGGCTGTTCCGGCAGCCCCAGCGCATAAACCGCAGCGTGGCGTACACCCTCAGCGGTGATATTGCGCAACGACAGTCCGCCGAGGCTCGGCGTGCCCTCGTCCACGGCGCGGGCGTTACGGTCGGCCACATAGTCGGTCTTGCCGTCCGGATCGCACCAGTAGAAGCTGTTGATCACGAAGGCCGTGCCGACATCCTGCATACGAATATTGTCGAAGTTGAGGTTGCGCCCGATGGCGTCCTTGCCGCGACCGCGCCGGGTTTTCAGGCGAATGCCCCGATCCGTGCCGGTAAACAGACAGTTCTGTACCCACACATCATATACCCCACAGGCCATCTCCGAGCCGATGACGACGGCCCCATGACCATCTTGCATCCAGCAATTCGATATCCGCACCCGCCGCGTCGGGCGCACGACGCGACGCGCCATCGACAGCTTGCCGGATTTGAGCGCGATGCAGTCATCGCCAACCGTGAAATGTACGCCGCAGATGGTCACGTCGGTACAGCTTTCCGGATTCAAACCGTCCGTATTGGGGCTGTTAGCGGGCGCTTTGATCTTGAGATTGGCGAAGGTCAGCCAGCGCGAGGCCAGCGGATGCAAGGTCCACGACGGGCTGTTGATCAAGGTCACGCCCTCGATCAGCACATGTTCGCAATCCACCGCATAGATCAGCCGTGGTCGCCAGCCGATAAACTTTTCCTTAGGTTTCGACCACCAGGTATCGAACCCGGCCTGACCGTCGATTTCGCCCTCGCCATAGATCTGGACATTGCTGACCGACAAGAGATTAAGCAGCCCTGCATGGCAATCGTCCGCCTCGCCCTCCCACGAACCGAGATACGCCTTTTCGCGCCCTTCGCCGTCGTACAATACCCCCGGCAAAATGGGCCACTGTGTGACATCACGATGCCCCAGCAGTCGCGCGCCTTTGGTGATTTCCAGCGCCATATCGCTTTTGAAGAACAATGGCGCGGTCAGGTAATCGCCGTCCGACAGCCGAACCAGCCCGTCGCGTGGGCAGGCCGAGATGGCGGCCTGCAAGGCGCGGCTATCGTCGGTGACGCCGTCGCCCCTGGCCCCGAACGCACGCGGATCGATCACCGCCTTCAACGCCGTGGTGCGCGCGGCGACGCTCAAATTGCCCACCGAGACACGATAAACCGTATCGGGCTTCAGATCGCGCAGGGTAAAGACATTCAGGTCTGTCTCTAAGCGCACGACACCATCGACCACGACCTGACGCGGCGCATCGGCGCGGTAGATGCTGCCGTCATCCACCTCGAAGGTCAGCGCGGTCGGCAGGTCGGCGATGAGTTTCAGGTCACCCATTTATCTCACGACGCGGTGAAGTATGGCATTGATGTCGTCGAACAGGCGGTCGCCCGCCTGCTGTTCCGAAATCCGGCCATAGCCCAGCGCTTCGAGAATGTCCTGAAAACCGTCGCGGACGCGGGGATGCTCGAAATAGGGGCTTTCCAGCACGTTGATCTGCGCCGATGCCAGTTGCGCCTCACTGGCCTGTTGCAGCGGACTGATCAGGCCTTCGTCGCTGAGCAGTTTCCGGGCGGTTTTCGACACCGGCACGCCGCGTTTCAGCTCCATCGCCCGCACCCCGTCGGGATCGTTGAGCAGGAAGTCGATCAGCATCACCGCTTCGTCCGGATGGGCCGTCGTGGCATTGGCGGCGAACATCATCGACGGGCGGAACATCATGCCGGAGTCTTTCGCGCCTTCGCGCAACGGATAGGGCGCCAGCGCGATTTTCTGGTTCCCGGCCAGGGTGTCGCTGTACTTCTCGATGGTCGAGTTCCACATGAAGGTCCCGGCGAATTGCCCGTTGATCCACGGGCGCATCTCCTGCTGGGCGACGTTGCCGTAGGAGGCGCGGACCTGAGCGCTTGGCCACACGTGGTCGCGCGTCATCCGGGCATAGAGCCCGGCGAAGTCATGCATGTCCTGCCGCGAACAGTTGAGCGATTTGGTCTCGGCACTGATCAGCGGCTTGCCGGTCCCCTGCACCACATAGGTCCGCGCGAGGCCAATAAACTCAAGGAACAGGCCGTCGATGGGATAGTAGCCGTCGCCGAGTTTTTCTTTGAATTGCGGACCACGCGCAAACAGCTCGTCCCACGACGACGGCAGCGACAGGCCCGCCTTGTCGTAGGTCGTTTTATTGAGATAGACCAGTCGCGCGGCATTCGACACCGGAATGGCGTTCAGATGCCCCTTCGTCGTCCCCATGTTCAGGCTACGCGCGTCGAATTGGCTGAGATCGATTTTATCGCGGTGTTGGTTGAGGTCGAGGAAGCCCGTGCCTTCCGGTGAAAACAGGGTCTGCCAGAACCAGTTGATCTGCATGACGTCGGGCGCGGTTCGCCCGGAAATCTGCGTCGTCAGGCGCTCCAGATGCCCGGCGAACCCGGTATATTCGGCGCGCACGCGGATACCGTGGCGCTTTTCGAAGCGACTTAGTGCCTCAAGTGTCGCCTTGTGAGCGGACGAGCCGCCCCACCAGCTCATACGCAATTCCTTGGTCCCAGCGGGTCGCGAAGGCGTCCGACCGCACGCCGTCAAGGCGGCAGCCGCCCCCAGCAGCATGGTCCGGCGATGTAATCTGTACGCGTCCATCGCCCTAGCCCTTCACCGCGCCGGAGGTCAGGCCTTCAACGAAGTATTTCTGGGCCGCGAAGAACAGGATCAGCGACGGCGCGATGGCGATGGTCGACATGGCCAGAATCTCGTTCCAAGACGTCGCCTCGGTAACGTCGATCGACATCTTGAGCGCCAGCGCCACAGGGTATTTCTCGACCGACGACAGATAGATCAGCGGCTGGAGGAAGTCGTTCATCGACCACATGAACTGGAACAGGGCGACCGAGATAATCGCCGGCAGGATGACCGGGCAGACGATCAGGGTCAGAACCTGAAACGAATTGCAGCCGTCCATCACCGCCGCCTCTTCCATATCGAGTGGCAGGGTGCGCATGAACTGGATGATCATGAAGACGAAGAAACCCTCCGTCGCAAAGGCCTGCGGTGCGTAGAGCGGCAGATAGGTATCGAGCCAGCCGAATTCGCGGAACATCAGATATTGCGGGATCAGCAGGACCGACTTCGGCAGCAGGACGGTGGCCATCAGCAGCGCAAACAGCCACTTGCGGCCCGGAATGGCGAAGCGTGCAAACCCATAGGCGACGACGACCGAGGAAATGACGGTGACGATGACCTTGGGGATGACGATCTTCATCGTATTGAGCAGGTAGGTCGCGAAGCTATATTCGGTCGAGGTCTTCCAGCCATTGACGAAGCCATCCGTTGTCGGTGCTTTCGGAATAAAGCCGATCGAGGAGAAGATTTCGGCATTGTTCTTGAACGCCCCGCCGATCATCCACAGCAGCGGATAGATCATGACGAAGCCGACGAGGATCAGAATGCCGTAGCGCAGAAAGGCGTTGAGGACGGGCAGATGCTTGCGCCAGCCGGTGTCGATAGTTGCGGTGACCATATCAGTGGCCTCCCTTGTCGTCGCCGCGATCCTGAGCATAGAACACCCAGTGTTTCTGCGACCAGAAGGCCACGGCGGTAAAGATGGCGATGATGATGAACAGCACCCAGGACAGGGCCGAGGAATAGCCGAGATTGAAGTATTTGAAGGCTTCCTCGTAGATCATCAGCGGCAGCAGATAGGACGACTTGAGCGGCCCCCCGGCGGTGATGATGTACGGCCCGTTGAACTCCTGAAACGCCTGCACGATCTGCATGATGAAGTTGAAGAACAGGACCGGCGTCAGCAACGGCAGGGTGATCATCCAGAACTGCTTCATCCGCGAGGCACCGTCGAGGTCGGCGGCCTCATACAGATCTTCGGGGATGGCTTTCAGACCGGCGAGGAACACGACCATGGCCGACCCGAACTGCCACAGACGCAGCAGGACGATGGAAAACATGGCCGTGGTCGGCTCGCCTAACCAGTTGACGCCGCCGATGCCGAGCGAGCCCAGCCCCTGATTGATCAGGCCGTCGCCCGCGAAGACGAAGCGCCAGACGACCGCGATGGCAACACTGCCGCCCAGGATAGACGGCAGATAAAAGGCCGTGCGGAACAGGCCGATGCCGCGCAATTTGAAATTCAGCACCACGGCGATAAATAGCGCGAAGGCAAGCTTCAACGGCACGGTGATGAAGACATAGGCGAAGGTCACGCCCAGCGACTTCTGAAACGTCGAATCCGCGACCATGCCGGTATAGTTGGCAACACCGGTAAACTGCGCCGCGCCCAGTTGGTCCTGCAAACGCGCGTCGGTCAGGCTGAGGATGAAGGAGGCGACGAACGGAAAGGCGGTAAACAGCAAAAAGCCGATGACGAAGGGGGTGACGTAGAGACTACCGATCAGCTTGTTATTGTACATGACCAGACCCGTCTGTCTTATCTGCGAAGTCGGGCGAAACCCCGACGGCCAGACCGGCCTCGTCGAACAGGTGCGCGCGGTTCAGATCGACCGTCAGGCGCACTTCCTGATGGTTATGTACCTGAGCTTCGCCATCCAGCTTGAGAATGACGGGCTCACCGTCGAAGCCTTTCAGCGTCACATAGGCAAAGGTCTCTCCGCCCAGACGCTCAATGAGGATGACGTAGCCGCTCAGATGCCCCTCTTCACCCGCTGCCGCCACATGCAGATTTTCCGGACGAATCCCTAAGCTGATCGACGCGCCGGTCGCGGCCTGAGCCCCCGTACGCGGAATGGCCAGCACGCCCTGAGGCGTATCGAGCGTCACCGCTTCGCCCGACGACGAACGGACCTTGGCGCCCAGAATATTCATCCGCGGCGAACCGATAAATCCGGCCACGAACAGGTTGGCGGGCTTGCGATAAAGCTCCATCGGCGCGCCGATCTGCTCGATCCGACCGGCATTGAGCACGACGATCTTGTCGGCCAAGGTCATGGCCTCGACCTGATCGTGGGTCACATAAACCGAGGTCGCGTTGAGCTTGGTATGCAGGCGCGCGATTTCGACGCGCATCTGACCGCGCAGGGAAGCATCAAGGTTTGACAGGGGTTCGTCGAACAGGAAGACATCGGGCTCACGCACGATGGCGCGCCCGATGGCGACGCGCTGGCGCTGCCCGCCCGACAGGGCTTTGGGGCGGCGCTTGAGCAGGTGCGTCAGTTGCAGGACTTCGGCCACGTCCCTGACCTTGGCGTCGATCTCGGCCTTGGGCAGGCCCTGAATCTTGAGCGCGAAGGCGATATTGTCGGCCACGGTCATATGCGGATAAAGGGCGTAGGACTGAAACACCATCGCCACGCCGCGCTTCGACGGATGGGCGTAGGTGACATCATTGCCGGCGATCTCGATCTGACCGGAAGTCGGCGTATCGAGCCCGGCGATCAGGCGCAGAAGGGTCGATTTGCCGCAACCCGACGGCCCGACGAAGACGACCATTTCGCCTTTTTGCACGTCGAGCGACACGCCCTTGATAACGTCATGGCCATTAAACGACTTTTTGACGTCAGTGAGTTTGACACTGTTCGTAACCACGTTTCCCCGCATTATTTTTCGTTTTTATATGTTTTATCGACCTGTATAGGAAACCGGTGTCATTTTCAACGCCCCTCTCGCTGAATATGTAAGAATGCAGGAGGGCGCGCTCAAGCAGCGAAGCGGTAGCGCACAAAAAGCGCGCCTGCACCTCGAAGCAAAAAAGCTCCACCGTTACCGATGGAGCTCTAAATATTAGGGGGTGAAGGGGCCTGCGGCCCCTTCATTCTTATAACTTATAGGCCGCCTTCGGCAGATTATAGGTCAGGTCTTTGATCGTCTCCGCTGCCTCTTCGATATCCAGGCGATGCTCGACGACCAGACGCGCCAGGAAGTTGGCATCGATGCGGCGCGCGACGTCGTGGCGCGCCGGGATCGACAGGAAGGCGCGGGTGTCGTCGTTGAAGCCGACCGTATTATAGAAGCCCGCCGTTTCCGTGACCTGCTCGCGGAAGCGCGTCATGCCTTCCGGCGAATCGTGGAACCACCACGAGGGGCCGAGCTTGAGGATCGGATAGTGCCCGGCCAGCGGCGCCAGTTCGCGCGAATAGCTGGTTTCGTCCAGCGTGAACACGATCACCGTCAGGTTCTTTTCGTTGCCGAACGCATCCAGCAACGGCTTGAGTTCGTTGACATAACCCGTCGCCATCGGGATATCGCAGCCCTTGTCACGACCGAAGGTCTCAAAAACCTTCTGGTTATGATTGCGGAACGAACCCGGGTGGATCTGCATGGTCAGACCGTCGTCGAGGCTCATGCGGGCCATTTCGGTCAGCATCTGGGCGCGGAACAGCTCGGCATCGGCGGCGGTGAAATCGCCCTTGATGATGCGGTTGAACAGGGCCTCGGACTCGGCGGTCGACAGGTTCGCCGTCTGCGCCGTCGGATGACCGTGGTCGGTCGAGGTCGCGCCCAGTTCCATGAAGAAATCGCGGCGGATACGGTGGGCCTTGAGGTAACCGGTCCAGCTATAGACGTCCTCGCCCGACAGTTCGGCGAACACCTTCAGCTTGTCGCGGAAATCCTCGTGTTCGGCGTCGATGACCGGGTCCGGGCGATAGGCCGTGACCACGCGGCCTTTCCAGCCGGACGCCTTGATCTTCTGATGGTGCTCCAGCGTGTCGGTCGGGCTTTCGGTCGTCGCCAGAAGCTCGATGTTGAAGCGTTCGAACAGGGCGCGCGGCTTATAGGCGTCGGACGCCAGAAGCTCGCCGATGCGGTCGTAATAATGATCCGCCGTGGTTTCATCCAGACGCTTGTCGAAGCCCATGATCTCGCCGAAGACGTGGCTCATCCACATCGAGGTCGGCGTACCGCGGAACAGATGCTGGTTCGACGCGAAAATCTTCCACGCGGCGCGCGGATCGGCGGTCGACGGGCCGGCCTTGGAGCCGACGCCGACATCGTTCATGGCGACGCCCTGCGAATAGAGCATGCGGTACGCATAGTGGTCGGGCGCCAGCAACAGCTCGGTCGCATTGCCGAAGTTTTCATTGTCGGCGAACCATTGCGGGTCGGTGTGGCCGTGCGGCGATAGGATCGGAAAGGCTTTGACGAGCGCATAGAGTTCGCGGGCGACGGCGCGCTGCGCCGGGTCGGCCGAAAACAGGCGATCTTCGTTCAGAATCAAGGGCTTGGACATGCGAATTTTTTAACCGTTAAAAAGCGAGCCGACGGATCGTTGTGCGTTCTTTTTTGCGATCACTGGCCCCAGATCTCCCGCCGCAACAGGTAACCGGTGTCATGATTTTAATCAACGTTTTTTTAGAGACTGTTTGGGAAGTCAGCGGCTGAGCGCCCGTGAGGGATTTTTTTCGATCCGCAAGGCGGAAACGAAGTCGCGATGTGAACATCGGGGCAAGTTTCCAACACAGCGGGCGGAAATAAAGACCCGCGGGAGCGACCCGAAGGCTTTCCAAACAGTCTCTTAGACGCGCGCAACCTATTCGGCTTACGGTTTGAAGTCCGGCTCACGCGGACCTGTCGATTCCCGTACAATCAGCGCCGTATCGAAAATAGTGGTGTTGCGGCGGGGCTTCTCTTCGGAAATAAGGGTTTCCGCCGCCGTGCGCCCGATGTCGCGGATCGGCGCCTTCACGCTGGTCAGGCCCGGCGTAATGCGCGACGCGATCGGAGCGTCGTCATAGCCGATGACGCTCAACTCATCGGGGATGGTCAGGCCCAGTTGCGCCGCCGCCTTATAGGCACCGATCGCCATCTCATCGTTCGACGCAAAGATGGCCGTCGGACGCGGCGACAAGGCCAGCAGATGACGGGCGGCCTCGAACCCGGATTCGAAGGTATATTCCCCGCCGGTGATCAGCTCATCCGACAGACTCAGGCCATGCCGGGCCAGCCCTTCGTCGAACCCCTGGCGACGTTCCCGCGCCGAAGCATAGCCCGCCGGGCCGGAAATGAAACCGATGCGCGTATGACCCAGCTCGACCAGATGCTCCGCCGCCGCCAGACAGCCCTGTCTGTCCCGTGATACGACCTGCGGCGACAGGATGGGCGGCGTGTTTTCCGCGCCATGCATGGCGGTAATCCGCACATAGGGCACATCCAGATCGTCGAGCATGGCGAGAAGCTGGCGGTTTTCGGCGATCGGCGGCAGCAGGATAACCCCGGCCAGCCTTTGCAGTTCGACGAAATCGCGGATTTCCTCAAGAAAATCGTCGCTGTTCTTGTCGCAGGGATGGACGATGATCTCGGTGCCCGACCCGCGGATACAATCGAGGATGCCGGCCTGAATATTGACGACGTACTGTGCATTGGGGTTATCGTAGATCAGCCCCAGCAAAAACGAGCGGCGAAAGGCCAGGCCGCGCGCCTGCGGATCGGGCTTGAAACCGATGCGGTTGATGATGGCATTGACCTGCTCCCGCGTTTCGGCGCGCACCGAAGGCGAATTATTGATAACGCGCGAGACCGTCTTTTTCGACACCTGAGCCAATGAGGCGACGTCGTTGATGGTCGCCTTTTTGCGGCGCTGAAGGAACGCTTCGACCGGATCGACAGCGGACGGACCGGAAGGGGTTTTCGAAGACGGCGGTATGGACATGAAGGCGAGCGGTTCCGGATTCGACCCGAGGGTTCTTATTATTCGGTATTATGCGCAAAGCCGACCGATGAGCAAGCTGTTGCTTTTTTTGACGCCCGTGACGCTGGGCTCTTGCCTATAGGACCGGTTCAGCAGTATGACACCGGTTACCAAGTAAAGACAACAATAAAGTTTCATCTGCCCCAATGGGGCGGTTGAGGAGCTTGAGCCCATGCCGAACGATACCCCCTCCTGTGCGGTCCTGAGCGATAAAGACGCCGCAACGCCAGCCATGTCGCGCTATGTGCGCGTCCATTCGACCGATCACGTCGCCATTGCGGTCGAGCCGCTGAGCGCCGGTGAGGTTTTGCGCTTCGGCGATCTGACCGTGACCCTGGCCACCGATATCCCCAAGGGTCACAAGATCGCGCTCTACGATATCGCCCCCGGTCAGGAGGTGCTGAAATTCGGTTTCGTCATCGGCAAGGCCATCGCCCCGATCGCGGCGGGCGAACATATCCACACCCATAACCTGGCGACCGCTCTGAGCGGGGTCGAAGACTATGCCTATCTCCCCGAACCCGCCGAAGGCCCGGGCTCGCATCCCGACAGCCGCACCTTTATGGGGTATCGTCGGGCGGATGGTCGTGTCGGTATCCGCAACGAAATCTGGATTCTGTGCACGGTGGGTTGCGTGGCCCGCACCTCCGAGCGTCTGGCCAAGGTGGCATCGGAACGTTTCAAGGGCCGGGTTGACGGCGTCTATGCGCTCACCCACCCGCTCGGCTGCTCGCAACTGGGTGACGACCTCAGCCATACGCGCAAGCTGCTGGCGGCGCTGGCCTCGCACCCCAATGCCGGGGGCGTGCTGATCGTCGGTCTGGGGTGTGAAAACAACCAGCTTACCGCCCTGCTCGACGAAATTCAGGGTCGCAGTCCGGATCGCCTGAAATATTTCGCGGCCCAGATGGTCGATGACGAGCACGAGGCGGGTCTCGAAGCCTTGGAAGAACTGGTCGCCGTGGTCGAAAAGGACCAGCGCGAACTATGCCACGTCTCTGATCTGGCCATCGGCGTGAAATGCGGCGGATCGGACGGCTTTTCGGGCCTGACCGCCAACCCGCTGGTCGGTCGCGTCGCCGACACGGTGGCGCAGGCCGGCGGCATGTCGATCATGACCGAAATTCCGGAAGTGTTCGGCGCCGAACGCATCCTGATGGCCCGCGCCAAGGACGAGAACGTGTTCCATGAGATCGTCGACGTGGTCAACGATTTCAAGCAATATTTCCTCGACAACAATCAGCCTGTCTTTGAAAATCCCTCGCCGGGCAACAAGGCCGGCGGCATCACCACGCTGGAAGAAAAGTCGCTTGGAGCCGTACAAAAAGGCGGTCTGAGCCAGTTGACCGAGGTCCTGCGCTATGGCGAGCGGGCCAGCCAGCCCGGCCTGTCGCTGCTCGAAGCGCCCGGCAATGACGCGGTGTCCTCGACGGCCCTGACGGCGGCGGGCGCGGTCATCGTCCTGTTCACCACCGGCCGCGGCACGCCCTTGGGCTTCCCCGCGCCGACGCTCAAGATCGCCTCGAATACGGCGCTGGCCGAAAAGAAGCCGCACTGGATCGACTTCAACGCCGGTCAGGCGCTGGAAGGCAAGACGCTGGACGAAACCGCCGACGATCTGATGGATTTGATCCTGCGCGTCGCGTCGGGCCAGCAAAGCAACAACGAAAAGAACGAAGAACGCGAAATCGCCATCTGGAAGAATGGCGTGACGCTCTGACCCTTATTCACAACCCCCTATACTTTCGCCCTCTCTCAAGAGAGAGGGAATTATACAGGAACCCCTCATGACCCGCCTGTCGCTTGCCACGCTCGATGCCCTGAAATCCGACGTCATCAAACCTGCCTACGATCCGGCCAGGGTCTCCGTCGGCATCGTCCATTTCGGCCCCGGCGCCTTCCACCGCGCCCATCAGGCGGCCTTTGTCGATGCGCTGCTGGCCAGCGATCCGCGTTGGGGCATCTGCGGGGTTTCCCTGCATTCCAAGGGTGTGCGCGATGCGCTGGTGCCGCAGGACGGCCTCTATACGCTGGCCATCCTTGACGAGAAGATCGAGTATCAGATCCTCGGCTCGATGCGCGAAGTGCTGGTCGGTCCTGAAGATATCGAGGCCGTTCTGGAGCGCCTGACGCGTCCCGAAGTGCAGATCGTCACCTCGACCGTCACCGAAAAGGGCTATTGCCTCGACCCGAACTGGGAACTCGATTTCAACAACGCCGACATCGTCCACGATCTCGCCAACCCCGCGACGCCGAAATCCTATATCGGCTATGTGGCCGAGGGCCTGCGCCGCCGCTACGCCGCCGGTGTCGCGCCGTTCGTCCTGATCCCGTGCGATAACCTGCCCAAGAACGGTCATCGCCTGAAAGCCGCCGTGGTGGCCTTTGTCGCCAAGCTGGACGCCCCCCTCGCCCAACGCATTGAGACAGACCTGTCTTGCCCGTGCACCATGGTCGATTCGATCACCCCCGCCACCGACGACGCCCTGCGCGAGCGCGTGGCCGAGGCTATCGGCGTCAGCGATGCCTGGCCGATCCAGCGTGAAGCCTTCACGCAGTGGGTGGTCGAAGAACACGTCCACCAGGGCGGCCCCGACTGGGCCAGCGTCGGCGTCATCCTGACCGACAATGTGCCGGCCTATGAACGCGCCAAGCTGCGCCTGCTTAACGGGCCGCACTCGACTCTGGCCTATGCTGGGCTGCACAAGGGGATCGAGAGCGTGTCCGAAGCCATGAAGGACGCGGAACTGGCCGAACTGGCCCGCGACCTGATGATTTCCGACGTCGTGCCGCTGCTGGAAGCCCCGAAAGGTCTCGATCTGGTCGACTATTCCGAAGCCATCCTTAAGCGTTTCCGCAATCCGGCCATCAAGCACCTGCTGGCGCAGATCGCCTGGGATGGCTCGCAGAAGATCCCTATCCGCCTGCTGTCCTCGCTGTCGGAAGCCCTCGAAAAGGGTCAGGACGTATCGCGCTTTGCCGTGCCGCTGGCCGCGTGGGCGCGCTTTATCCGTGACAAGGCGGTCTCGGGCGGCACGATCACCGACCCGCTGGCCGCCGACCTGATCGCCCTGGGCCAGGGCCTGACCGACGATGTGGCGGATGTGACGACGGTGCTGGCGTTCCGAAAGGTTTTCCCCGAAGGACTCGCCAGCGATCCGCGCGTGATTGCGGCGGTCGAAGCCGCGTACAAGACTCTTCTGTCTCGCGAAAATGTCGCAGCCTGATTGACAGCGTCCGCACGGCGGTCATAGGTGTCTCCGACCTTGAGGAACACCCATGACCGCTCTCCCTGCCCTGCCCGATCATCCCCCTGCTGCCGACCGCGTCATCGCCCTCAGCGAAGGCGCGGCCAATATTGCCGAAGGCGAGTGGCCCGAGCGGCGCTACAACCGCGTCACACGCGCCGAACTGCACGAATATAAGATCGAAACACCGCGTGGGCGAGCGCTGGTCTATGGCGGCGGCGGCTATGTTAATCTGGTGGCCGATCGCGAAGGCATCGAAATTGCCCTGTGGCTCAACGCGCTGGGCCTCGACGCCTATGTGCTGGTCCATCGCCTCCCCGGCACCGATGATGGTCCGGGCGATATCCACCCGCACGATATCGCGCTTCAGGACGGCATGACCGCGCTCGATCATCTGGCGACGCTGGACGCGCTGCCGTTGCTGCATGTCGGCCTGTCGTCGGGAGGACATCTGGCCGGGGTCATGGCCTGTCAGCCGCATGAACTGACCGCCAAAGGCGTGCTGATCGCCTATGCACCGGTCAATGCTAACCACAAGGATTACAAGGCCCCCGCGGGCAAGCCAGACTTTCCGCCGGTGCAGAAGCAGGATTTCTACAACGCATGGCCGGTCGGCATCGCCGCCGAGCCACACGGCGTGCCGCAAATTCCGGTCTTTCTGGCCTATGCCCTGCACGATAAGATCGTCCCCATCGACCACGCCCTGAACTTCATCCGCACGGCGCAGCAGACGGGGGCCGATCTGGAAGCGCACATCTTCCCGCAGGCCCCGCACGGCTTTGCTCTGCGCGAACTGGACGGCACCCACGATCAGTGGCCGGCGCTGGCCGCGCGCTGGTTCGACAAGGTTCTGGGGTGAATATTCGTCCTGCCACCACCGCCGATGCCCCGCGCCTGATCGCCATCTGGGAAGACTCGGTGCGCGCCGCCTATCACTTCCTTAGCGAGGCCGACATCGACTTTTACCGGCCCTATCTGCTGGCCGGACTGGTCGGGGGCGAGGTGTGGGTGGCGGAGATTGGCAACCAGTCGGCAGGCTTTGCGACACTGGTCGGGGAGAATGTACTGGCCATGCTGTTCGTCGCTCCGGCGTTTCAGCGCCACGGCATCGGTCGCGGTCTGATCGACCACGCGCAAGCGCTGAAAGGCCCCCTGACCGTCACGGTTAACGAGCAGGTCGACGGCAATATCACCTTCTACGAAAAGTGCGGTTTCACCATAACAGGCCGGTCGGAAACCGACGATGCGGGCAATCCTTACCCCATCGTGTTTATGGTGCAGAATAGGTAGCTCTATATTTCGCTAGGCGGCCCGGCCTTGCCGACTTTCAAGCGGGGCAACCGGGAGGCAAAGGCTGGTAAAGCCTTAGCCTTGACTTGCTTTTGAAACTCCACCTCGGACAGGGCGCCCGCGTGGGGCTGATCTGCCGTATCGGCAGCAAGATCAATAACAAAGTAAGAGACGTGCCCCTCGACCGCCTGCTTGACGACAAGGTAATGCTCGTCAAAACCCAGAGCTAATACTTTACCAGGCACAACCGCTGTGCAATCGCCCTCCGGCGGCTCATTCCATCGGCACAAACTTAAATCTCCCGGCTCGCGGCGTATCTGATCGCCTGCCCGTGCCACGGGAAACTTTTCTGTTTGGCGAGCTATATAATACCTATCCGTCAGGTGAGCACTTTCCCCGTAAAGGGGTGGCAGGTGTCTTGGGGGTTTGAAATCCACACGGCAACCACCGAGCAATAGAAGGCATAGCGCAATACCGATGCGCGACATATCCACCCTCCCTAAAGACCCCTCCATACGAAGCTTACGTCCCCGCCTGAACAAAAGGCACCTTGTCGAACAACCTGCGCTCCGCCCCGCGCGGGTCATTGGCCAGCTTCGGCGGCAGGTCCATCAACATCGTCTCGCGGTTGGGCAAGCTGTAGGGCGTCCATTTCGGCAGGGCCGCGGTCTGCGGCGATCCCGTTCGGGCAAAGGCGATAAACGCATCGGAGAACAGATCCGCCATTTTCCGTGCGCCTTCGGAGTCTGTGGTCACCGCACTCGGCACCGCCGTATTACGGAAGACCAGCGGAATTTCTACCGCGTGCGGCGCGCCGTACTTGCCGCCATCCTTCGGGCTTTGCCAGTTGGCCTGATAGACGAAGGTTTTAGCGCCCACCTTGGCCCGTTCCTCGGCTTCGATAACCGCGCCGCGCCAGGACCGCCCTGCCGTTGTCGCGGCAAAATAGATATCGGTCGGTGTCATCTGCGGATAGAGTTTGCGGTAGGTGTCGATCACCAGATAGGGATCTATATCGACGCGATAATTGGGCGGCAGTTTTTCGGCCAGCGCCTCCCACGTAAGATTCTGGAATTCCGGATTATTGACCTGAAACCCCTTGGTTTCATTCAGGGTATTGCCGATAATCATCGGCATGTTACGCGATTGCGGCGCGGCGTCGGGATAGAAGGGATGCCGGAACAGATGCGTCTCGTCCAGCACCGGCCCCATATAGACCCCGCCCCCCAGCACCGGATCGGTGGCTTTCAAAGCCGTGACCAATTGTTCCCACGGCAGGGTCTGCACCGCCGCCAGACCGTCCGCATCGGGCTTCAGATTGAGCGCCGCCAGAAACGCCTTGGCGCGCAAAGTCGCATTGCCGGGGCCGGAGGCGGTGACCTGCTGCCCGCTCATGGTCGCGGCCTTGTGGAACAGACCTTTGGCGGCGGGCGTCGCCATCATGGTCGCGATCTTGGCACCGCCGCCCGATTGACCGAAGGCCATGACATTGCCGGGATCGCCGCCGAACTGAGCGATATTGTCACGCACCCATTCCAGCGCCAGAATGATATCAAGCTGCCCGCAATTGCCGGACAGGGCCAGCGGCCCCGCCTTACCGGTAATCTGCCGCTCCAGCCGCGCCAGATATAGATAACCAAAGGCGTTGAGCCGGTGATTGATCGTCACCACCACCACATCGCCGTGCAAAGACAGGTTCGTCCCGTCATATTCCGCGTGCGAGCCTGACCCGTTCGAATAGGCCCCGCCGTGCAGATAGACCATCACCGGGCGTTTGGTTTTGGTACTGGCCTCCGGCGTCCACACATTGAGAAACAGGCAGTCTTCGCTCTTGCCGTAAGAATCGGGATTGCTACCTTGCGGGCTTGCCGGGCCATATGTATCGGCCAGTACTGGCTGCGTCCACGCAACGGGCTTGCGCGGCGGCTGAAAGCGATGCGGCGGCGCGGTCGTTTCGCCATAGCGCAGCCCCAGAAACACCACGGCACCATTCTTGACCTGCCCGATAACCGGCCCTGCTACGGTCTTGACGGTAACGGTCGCGTCGGCGGCTGACACCGGTGGCACGGCAGATGACAAGGCAATGGCGGAAAGGCCCGACAGGACTTGGCGGCGGTTCATGAGGGTTTCCTGTGTTTCGGATTATGTTCTTCTTGTGAGCCGAGGTTTGCGCGGAAACACGCAAAAGTAAAGGCGTCACGCCTTGTATTGGCCGCGATTTTCCGGTTATTTCAAAGGCATGAGTTTGTCGCCCGCGCTTATCGATGGTTTCAACCGCCGCATCTCCTATGTGCGGATTTCGGTGACGGACCGTTGCGACCTGCGCTGCACCTATTGCATGCCGGAAAGACAGACCTTTCTGCCCCGAAAAGAACTGCTGAGTTTCGAGGAGCTGGAGCGTCTGAGCCTGTTTCTGATCGATCGCGGCGTCGAACGTCTGCGCATCACCGGCGGCGAACCTCTGGTACGCAAGGGCATCCTCGATTTCCTCAAACGACTGGGTCAGCAGGTTCACAATGGGCGTTTGAAAGAACTGACCCTGACGACCAATGGCACCCTGTTGAAATCCGCCGCGCCGCACCTGGTTGAGGCGGGGATCAGGCGCGTCAATGTCTCGCTCGACAGCCTCAGGCCCGACGTGTTTCGTCGCATTACGCGCACCGGCAATCTGGGCGTGGTGCTGGACGGCATCGAGGCGGCGCAGACGGCCGGCCTTCGGGTCAAGCTGAACGTCGTCGCCCTTCAGCAGGACAATCGCCACGACCTGCCCGATATCATCCAGTTTGCCCACGCGCGCGACATCGACGTGTCGCTGATCGAGACCATGCCGCTGGGTGACGAAATCGAGGGCCGGGAAGACCAGTTCGTCTCTTTGCGCGAGGTCATGAGCGACCTGCATAGCTTCTGGGACATTACGCCGGTTTCCGACACCACCGGCGGCCCGGCGCGATATTATCGCGTGGCGGAAACCGGCGGCAAGCTAGGCCTAATCACGCCGCTCAGCCATAATTTCTGCGATACCTGCAACCGCGTGCGCGTCACCTGTACCGGCCAGCTCTATATGTGCCTAGGGCAGGACGATCACGTCGATCTGCGCACGGCCCTGCGCGAAGACCAGACAGATCAGTCTTTAACTGACGCTTTCAAGGCGGCGCTGTCGCATAAGCCGAAGGCGCACGACTTTTTCATCGCCGGTCACGGCGCACCGCCGCCCCAACGGACCTATGTGCCGCGCCGGACCATGTCCGTCACCGGCGGTTAATTTCACAAGCGAGACTTTCATGGAACTGACAGAGACAGAACGGTCCTATCTGGGGGCAGGCCGCATCGATGCCGACCGCCCGTTCAAAAGCGTCAATATCGCCGTCCTGACCGTGTCCGACAGCCGCACGCGCGAAAATGATACGTCCGGAGATTTGCTCGATAAGCGGATTACGGCGGCGGGTCATCATGTGGCCGCACGCGAACTGGTCCGCGACGATAAGGATCATATCCGCACCGTCATAACCAACTGGATCGAGTCCGGGAATGTGGACGTGATCATCTCGACCGGCGGTACCGGCATTACGGGCCGCGACATCACGCCTGAAGCCGTCGAACCGATGCTGGACAAGCGCATCGAAGGCTTTTCGACCATCTTCCATATGGTCAGTTTCCAGACGGTCGGCCTGTCCACCCTGCAATCGCGGGCCCTGGCCGGGATTATCCGCGGCGTCTTCATCTTCTGCCTGCCGGGGTCGAACGGCGCGTGCAAGGACGGCTGGGACAAGGTCATCCGCTGGCAGCTCGATTCACGCCACGGCCCGTGCAATATGGTCGAACTTATGCCCCGGCTCTTAGAAAAATGACTCGCAAAGGCATTACCGTCGATGAAGCGCGCGCCTTCCTGCGTGAGGTCGCACCGGCGCCCGTGCCGCGCAAGATCGCCCTGCGCAAGGCGCTCGGCCGCGTCCTGACCGCGCCGGTCGTGGCCACCCGCGACCAGCCGCCGTTCGACGCCTCGGCCATGGATGGCTACGCCATATGCAAGTCACTGACCGATCCGGTGGCCCAGAGCGCGCCGCTAAAACTGATCGGCGAAAGCATAGCCGGTAAGCGTTTCGAAGGCCGCGTCGAATGGGGGCAGTGCGTGCGCATATTCACCGGCGCCCCGGTGCCGGACGGCGCCAAGGCCGTGGTTATTCAGGAAAACGTGCGCCATACGGACCATGGCATCTTCATCGAGGCCGATGGCTGGAACGATCCCAAGACCCATATCCGCCCACGCGGTCAGGACTTCAAAGCCGGTCACGAACTGCTCTCCGCCGGTCTCAGGCTCGACCCGTGGCGGTTGTCGCTGGCGGCAGCGGCGGGCAGCAAATCTGTGACCGTGGCGCGTCGTCCACGCATCGCTATTTTGTCGACCGGCGACGAACTGGTCGCGCCCGGCGACGACCCGCGCCCTGATCAGATCTTCGAATCCGGCTCCTTCGCCCTGATGGCCATGTGCCGTCAGTGGGGGGCCAAGGCCGAATTTCTCGGCGTCGAAAGCGACGACCTCGATGGCATCCATGACGCGGTGAAAGCCTGCGAGGCCGACCTGATTGTCACGATCGGCGGGGCCAGCGTCGGCGATTACGACCTCGTCAAACCGGCGCTGGAACGCCTTGGCCTGACGCTCGATTTCAGCAGCATCAATATCAGACCGGGAAAGCCGACCTGGACAGGCACACTCGCCAACGATCAGCGCGTCCTCGGTCTGCCCGGCAATCCGGCCTCGGCAATGGTCTGCGCGCAACTGTTCCTGAAACCGTGGATCGAGGCGGCGCTGGGCCAACCCGAACCGCCGCAACCGCATCGCCTGCCTATGGCTTCGGATATTTCGGCCAACGGTCCGCGTGAAACCTTCCTGCGCGCCCGCATCGTCACCGATGCGTCAGGTCAACCCACCCTGAAACCCTTTGCCGATCAGGACTCGTCGCTCATCGCCGTCTTTTCGCAAAGCGATGCCCTTATCCGCCGTCCGGCCAATGCCCCGGCATTGCAGCGGGGGGAAATGGCAGAATATGTCCGGCTGGATCGTTACATCTGACTTAAAGGTGAATTGACCGGTTCCGCACCGCACCTAAAAGTAGCGACGCTCTTTTTGTACGCGTTCGCTTCTTTTCAGGCATGGCCCTAAAGGCCTCTTACCGCGGGACAACTCCTTATGAACGACACCCCCACAGGCGATATACCGCCCCTGCCGACGTCGACACCCACCGTCACCTCCGCCTCGCCGTCGCTGGTCGAACGCGTCAAGGGCATATTGCTGCGCCCGACGCCGGAATGGCAGAAAATCGACGTCGAGCCGTCGACGATCAGCGGCATAACCACCGGCTACGTCCTGATTCTGGCCGCTATTCCGGCGGTAGCGGGCTTTATCGGCCAGAGCCTGATCGGGATTTCCGTACTCGGCATCACCACCAAGGTCTCGGTGGTCAGCGGCTTGATCTATGCGGCCGTCATCTACGCCCTGTCGGTCGCCTCGGTCTATATCGCCGGCTTCATCATCGACGCCCTGGCGCCGAGTTTCGACGGGCAGAAGAACAATGTACAGGCCTTCAAGGTCGCCGCCTATTCGGCGACGGCCAGTTGGGTCGCCGGGATATTCGCGGCCATTCCGATGCTGGGTGTGCTCGGCCTTCTGGGCATATACGGCCTTTATCTGCTCTATACCGGCCTGCCGATCCTGATGAGGACCCCGAAGGCAAAGAGCCTCGGCTATACCGCCGTCGTCGTGGTCATCGCCATCGTCATCCAGATCATAATCGGCGCAATTACCGCCCCCATCCTGCTCATGGGGACACTGGCGGGCGGCGGTCTGCACACCACCGGCAATGTCAGCATCAACACCCCTGACGGCACGGTCAATGTCGAAGGCAACAGTCTGGAAACCGCCGCCAAACGCATGGAATCCGCCGCCAAGGCGATGCAGGACGGCACGGCCAAGCCAGCGCTCGATCCGGCCCTGCTCGACGGTCTCCTGCCGGGTTCCGTCGCGGGTGCCGCCAAGGCCGATGGCGGCACCTCCGCCGGGGGCGCGGGTAATTACTCGACTTCCGAAGCCCATGCGTCCTACGCCGTGGGCACTGGCCGCATCAACCTCAAGATCACCGACATTGGCGCGCTGGGGGCCATGACGGCGCTGGGCTCGGCGATGAAGGTGCAGTCCTCCAGCCAGAACGGCACGTCCTATGAAAAGGTCTCGACCGAAGGCGGCAAGCTGGTCTCCGAACGCTACGACAGCGCCGCCCGCAGCGGCAGCTATACGATCGTCGTCGGTGAACGCATCGCCATCGAGGCCGAAGGTTCCGATATCGACATCGCGACCCTGAAAGCGGCGGTTGCCTCGGTCGATCAGAACCGGGCTATGGCTTTGCTGAAGTAAGGCCGAGCCACGCCCAATAGATATCATAGACACCGGCGCGGGTGAGGGTCGAATGGTCCTCCCCCGCCATGCGTTTGAATATCTTCGGTTCATTGGCCAGAGCGAACAGGCGCTCACCATGATGGTAGGGCACGACGCTGTCGCGGTCGCCGTGGACGATGAGGACCGGCATGTGCACGTCCCTGATACGTTCGCGATTGGCGAATTTGTCCTTCATCAGCATCCCCACCGGCACGTAAGGATAGCGCTCCTGCGCCACATCGGACGCGGCCGTGAACGGCGCTTCGAGGATCAGCCCCCGCGCATTGCGCTGTGTGGCGATATAGGTCGCCGGGCCCGAACCCAGCGAATGCCCATGCAGAACGATCTGTTCGGGTTTGTAGCCTTGCCTGATCAGCCAGTCATAGGCCGCTAGTCCATCGGTCAGGATACCGGCTTCGGTCGGTTGACCGGTCGAGCCGAAGAAGCCGCGATAGGCCAGACTGAGGAAACCCATGCCTTTCGCCGCCATGCGTTTATAACGCCCGGCCTGCATGTCGAGGCCGCCGCCCTGGCCCGGCAAATAGAGAAAGACCAGTCCGTCTTTTTTAGCGGGCGGTGTGTACCAGCCGTTCAGGGTCTCACCGTCGGGCGTGGCGATTGTCACCACCTCGATGGCCACCCCCTCGACGTTCGGGGCCACGACCTCTTTCGGCGGGATGTAAAGCATATCGCGCTGCTTGATATAGAGGTAGGCGCACACCCCGGCATAGGCCAGAGCCACCGTCAGCAACAGGGTTAGAGCGCCCCGCATGATCCACTTCATTTGGCTTACCTCAAAAAGCGTTGACCGCGACTTCCGTTTGTTTGGCGCGGTGGTCGGCGGCGCTAAAACGCTTGACCAACTGCCAACCGGTATAGTCGCGGGCACCGGTGATGACCGACATATAACCGAAAAGCATGACAACTATGGACGGGGTGGACAATCCGGCCCTGTCGAGGCCTTCACCGGCCAGCCATATAGTAAACGGCAATATAGGCAGGCCCGCGAGCACGGTTACGGTCCACCAAGGCCTCAGGTCCGTCACTTCGCCGATACGCGTGCTTACCCGCTTTATGACTCTGAACGGCCCCCAGAGTGTGCCGATGGGGATCAGATAGGCCGCCACGGCCGTTGCGCCGCTCAACCCCGCATTCAGGCTCAGGCGACGCAGCCAGAATATCCAGAATAGCTGGGCCGCGACGTTGAGGGGCAGGTTGACGGCAGACAACAAAACACCCAGCAGCAATAAAACATTTACATCGTTCAGGCCTTGGAGATTGGGGTCGATAAGGACAGACAGACTGATGAGCAGCCCTCCTGTCAGCGACACCCCCAGACCGGACAGAGTCATACCTTTTAGCCAAAAGCTCAGACGTTTTGGTTCGCGGTAATCCATCGGCATCCCCCTGCGTCCGCCATAGTCGCCGCAATGGCTTAAGGCAAGGCCTGGCTAGCCAATCATATCGTCGCGGAGCGGTTCGCCGCGGGCGATATCGCGCGACGCCGTCTTATCCAACACGTCCCACAGACGTACCGGCGGCAAGCCCAGCCCCGGACGGATCGATTTGACATTGGCCTTGGTGAAGGGCTCACCAGCCTTGATATCCTCAACCACATAAAGCGAGCGGCGGAACTGTTTCGAGCCGCGCTCCGAGCCCAGCGTGTCGTAGTGAATCTGGCCCAGCGCTGCCCAGGCGTCCTTGCAGTCATTGACCAAGGCGGTGAATTCGGCGGGTTCCAGCGAAAATCCCGAATCCGGCCCACCATCGGCGCGCGCCAGCGTGAAGTGCTTTTCGATCACACAACCGCCTAAAGCCACCGACGCGACCGAGGCCGCGGTGCCGAAGGTATGGTCGCTGAGGCCCGACGGCACACCGAACTTCGCGCCGAGGTCAGGCACGACGCGGACATTGGCGTCGTGGATATTAGCCGGATATTCGCTGACGCAATGGAGCAGCACAATCTCCCCGGTGCCGAATTTGCGGGCCGTCTCGACGGCGGCGTGGATCTCTTCCAGATTGGCCATGCCGGTCGACATGATCAGCGGCTTACCCTTCGAGGCCGCATAGGCGACCAGCGGCAGATCGACCAGTTCGAACGAGGCAATCTTGAACGCCGGGGCGCCGAGGTCGTTGAGGAAATCGACGGCAGTATCATCGAACGGCGAGGAAAACATCGTCACGCCGCGTTTGGCTGCCCGCTCGAACAGCGCCGGATGCCAGTCCCACGGCGTGTGGGCCTCGGCATAAAGGTCGTAAAGCGAATACCCCTTCCACATGCCGCCGGTCAGCTGAAACTCCGGGCGATCGGATTTGAGGGTGATGGTGTCGGCGGTATAGGTTTGCAGCTTGATGGCGTCGCAGCCCGTATCGGCAGCGGCATCGACCAGCGCCAGCGCCCGGTCGAGCGATCCGTTATGGTTCCCCGACAATTCGCAGATGATGTAGGGGCTGTGCGCGGCACCAATCCTGCGTCCGGCGATGGTGAATTCGGGGGTCACGACAAAACCTCTTTCAACGCCTCGACGACCCGCGCCGGGTCGGCATCGGTCATGTCGGGATAGAGCGGTAAGGACAGGGTCGAACGATAAAACGCATCTGCGCCCGGCAGGTCGCGGGCGGCCAGTTGCCTCGTCTGCCAGTAGGGCTGGCGATGCACGGGGATATAATGGACCTGTGTGCCGATGCCGCGCGATTTAAGCTCAGCCATGACCTGAGCGCGGGATTTGCCGGCAGCGGCAAAATCAATTGCCACGGCCATCAGGTGGAAGACCGGATCGGTTCCCGAGTCAGCCGAAGGCCACGAGACAGACAGGTTCGTCTTTAGCAGATTTTCGTAGGCCGTAACCAGCGCCTTACGACGCTCGATAAACCACGGCAGGCGCTTCAACTGCGCCACGCCCAGCGCACAGTTCAGGTCCGGCAAACGGTAGTTGAACCCCAGCGCCTGCATCTCATAGACCCACGGCCCGGCATCGTCGCTGTCGCCATACCCGAGGCCGTCGAACCGCGCCGGATCGCGCTCGATCCCGTGACTGCGCAACAGGCGCAGTTGCCGCGCCAGATCGGCGTCGTTCGTGGTGATCGCTCCGCCCTCGCCCGTCGTCAGGGTCTTGACCGGATGGAAGGAGAAGACGGCCATATCGGAGGCCGCGCACGACCCGACCGGGCCTTGCCCGCCTTGCGTCCCCAGCGCATGACAGGCATCTTCGATCAGGAAGGCCACACGCGCCCGACAAACGGCGGATATATGGCCCAGATCGACCGGACGCCCCGCATAATGGACCGGAATAACCCCGGCAAACCGATGGCCGAGGCTGTCGATCAGACGCACCGCCGCATCGAAGCCCTCATCGGTGATCAGGCCCGTCAGCGGATCGACGTCGGCAAACACCACCTGAGCCCCGCAATAGGCCACGCAATTGGCCGAGGCGGCAAAGGTGATCGACGGCACGATGACGGCGTCTTCCGGGCCGAGATTTTGCGTCAAAACCGCCAGATGCAGGGCCGCCGTGCCGTTCGACACCACCACCGCCTCGTTCGCGCCGACGGTGGCCGCCAGTTCACGCTCGAAGCGCTCGACCATCGGCCCGGTCGTCAGGTAATCGGAATGCAAAGCCTCGACGACGGCGGCGATATCGCTGTCGTCGATCGACTGCCGGCCATAGGGCAGAAACCCGCTCACGCGAAATAGGCTTCCATCATGCCCTTGATGCCGTCGACATCCAGGCGTTCCGGATTGATGTCGCTGGAATAGGCAAAGCCTTCCTCGACCTTCTGCGCGCCGACGGTGTCGGCCCCTTCGCGCGGATATTCGACGAATTCCGGCTCGATCATATAACGGTCAGGCAGTTCCCAGGTGGCGCGGGAATCGTCAGCCGAGATCATGATTTCGTGCAGCTTTTCCCCCGGACGGATGCCGATCGTCCGCTGCGGCGCGTCGGGCGCCATGGCGGTGGCCAGATCGCTGACGGTCGTGGCGGGAATTTTCGGCACGAAGATTTCCCCGCCGCGCGTCGTTTCCAGACACGACAGGACGAAATCAACGCCCTGATGCAGCGAAATCCAGAAGCGCGTCATGCGCGGGTCGGTGATCGGCAGGTCTTTCGCGCCTTGCGCCAGCAGGCGCTTGAAATAGGGCACCACGGAACCGCGTGAGCCCACCACATTGCCGTAACGCACGACGCAGAACCGCGTGCCGATATCGCCGGACAGGTTATTGGCGGCGACGAAAATCTTGTCCGAGGCCAGCTTGGTCGCCCCATAGAGATTGATCGGCGAACAGGCCTTGTCGGTGGACAGGGCCACGACGCGCTTCACCCCTTGCTGTAGGCAAGCCCAGACGACGTTTTCCGCGCCGTTGACATTGGTGGCGATACATTCGGACGGGTTATATTCCGCCGCAGGCACCTGTTTCAGCGCGGCGGCGTGGACCACGATATCGACGCTGCGGAAAGCTAATTCCAAACGCGGGCGGTCGCGCACATCACCAAGGAAAAAGCGCAGCTTCGCCAGCTTTTCCGGCGGGAAGGTTTCTTCCAGCTCGCAGCGCATCTCGTACTGCTTGAGTTCGTCGCGCGACAGGATAATGACCTTGCGCGGATCGTATTTTTCCAGAAGCGTATGGACCAGCTTCTTGCCGAAGCTGCCCGTGCCGCCGGTAATCAGGACCGACTGGCCCTTAACCGGATCGCCCTGCGGCGCGAAATCCCTGAAAATATCAGCCATACGCATAGTTCCTGCCACTACTTAGGCGGGATTGTCGCGCGCGCCGCTGAAATATTGGTTAATATCCTAGGCCGTTCGCTTGCCACGTTGCCTGAGATCGCCCAGCATCTGCGGAATCAGCACCCACGGCTCGACGAAATAGCGCTCGAACAGACGTTTGGGCTCGTGGAAAAAGCGCACCAGCCACTCGACTCCCATCTGCCCGGCCCAGCGCGGCGGCGTGTACATGACCCCGGCCTCATAATCGAAGGCCGCCCCGACGGGCAGGATCACGCACTCGGGCAATTTATCGAGATTGTTGAGTATCCAGGTTTCCTGACGTGGCATACCCATGCCGACCAGCAGAACATCCGGTTTGTGGGCAAGGATATCCGCCAGCAACAGCTCGTTGGCCGGGCCGTTGACGTCGAAATAGCCGCTGCGCACCTCAAGCTGCGCGCCCGGATGGCGCTTGAGGATCGCCTGTTTCGACGCGGCATTATGTTCGGGCGCACCGCCGATGTGATAGACGCGCCAGCCCTCGGCTACGGCGCGGCCCCAGAAAGTGTCGCGGAAATCGAGATAGGTGCAGCGATGCGCCCGCGACACGTCGTGCCCCATCAGTTTCGCCCAGGCGATCATCGGCACCGAATCGATCTCGATCAGGGCCGCGTGATCGTAAAAGCGGCGCATATCGGCGCGCTTTTTGAACAGATACAGACTGTGCAGATTGTGATTGGCGACGATGGCCTTTTGCCCGCGCGCCGCACTGATGAAGTCCATCACCATATCGGGTGTGACGACATCGACCTCGGCCCCCAGCAGGGGCAGACGACGGACATGAGAAGGGCGACAAGGATGTTCCATGCCGCCCAGCCTAGTCTAAAGCCGTTTCAATCCCCTGACGAAACAGGGTTAAGGCTTTCTTTAGCTCAAACGCCGCATGGCTCGCCGCATAAGCGGCGGCGGGCGGTCGCCCTTGCCGAATGCCGCAACGGCATTCGGAGGTTACTCCGTAACCGGACGCAGGGTGATTTCCACGCGACGGTTCTTGGCGCGGCCTTCCGGCGTGGCGTTCGATGCGATCGGCTGACGCGAGCCCATGCCGGCGACGAACAGGCGCTGATTGGCGACACCGCGACCGGTCAGGTAAGCGGCGGTCGAATTGGCGCGGTTTTCCGACAGAGGTTCATTGATAGCGTCCGAGCCCGTTGAATCGGCGTGACCGACGATATCGACATAGGTCGAGGGGTACTTGTTCAACACCGTCGCCACGTCGTTCAGCGTCGGATAGAAACCGGAATCGATGGTGGCGCTGCCGGTGGCGAAGGTCACATCCGACGGCATGTTGAGAATGATGTTGTCGCCGTTACGCGTCACACCGATGCCCGTCCCGGCCAGTTCCTTGCGCAGTTCGGCCTGCTGCTTGTCCATGTAGTTGCCGACGGCGGCACCGGCCAGAGCGCCGATGCCTGCGCCGATGACGGCGTTCTTGCGACCCTGCTCGCCCTTATTGGTATTGGTGGCATAGCCCAGGCCCGCGCCGACGGCGGCCCCGATCAGGGCATTGGTCTTGGTGTTGTCGCGCACCACTTCGCCGGTGTTCGGGTCGGTGGTCGTGCAGGCCGCCGTCAGCAGCGCGAGGCCGGTCAGGGCGCCAAAGACTTTCAGTCCAGCAACTTTACGCATCTTGGTCTCTCCGTATGTTATCCGGCGGGTATGACGCCGTTGAAGGCACAGTTAGCCTCTTTCACATGAACCTATGATGAAGGGTATAAATAGCCAATGTACGGGAAATAAGGATTCGTTAAGGCTGTCGTAAAATCTTAACGTGGTTTTATAAAGAACCGATACAGCTATTGCGCTTTTTCAGGCGCTTTGCGGCACTTCCATACCGTTTCCGTTTCGGGTCCGGCGGTCAGAAAAGATTGCGCCAGCGTACGGACCTTACGCAGATTATCCTTCAGGGCCTCGGCCTGACCCGTATCCTTGCCGCTGACGCAACGCAGCGAGCCGAGCGCCTGACGCTGAGCGACATAGGACCTGTGCGCATCGTCGCTCAGGCGGTAATCGCTGCGCTTGAACACCAGACCGTCGCGCGACAGTTCCAGCCGCGCGGCAACAGGCTCGGCATCCGACACCGTAAAGCGCAGAAGCGTGCCATTGGGCTGCACCTCATAGGGCGTGCGGCCGCTGACGCAGGCATGGGCGGCATCGAATTCGAAATCGATCGGCCCCACCCCCGGCAACGGTTTCGGCGAGGCCTTGAGATCGACATCGCAGCTCAGGCGCATGATGGCCGGACTGACGGCGGAGGCCTCGGCCTTCTGCGACATGGTCTGGAACATCGGGCTTTCGCGCAGGACGAAACCGAGCGCAATCAGGACCACGACCGTCCCCAGCGCGATCCACCCCCACGGGAAGGGGTGTTTGGCGTGCGGCTTTTTCTCCACCGGCTCCGGCGTCTTTGCGCGGGCCCGGGGATTGGGGATCGACAGGGCGGGCGGCGGCAGGTCGTCCGCCGTCGGCGCGCTATAGGCCGTCGGCGCGTCCTTTTCCTTATGCGGGCGACGGCGGATGATCAGGGCGATGAGCACCACGACCAACAGCGACAACAGGACCAGAGCTCCCAACTGCAACTGATCCATCACGGCGTTCAGTTGCTCGGCCTTGCGCTGCTCTTCGATACGCTTGGCCTGAGCGTCACGATAGGCGGCGAGCGCCTTCGACAGGCCCTCGTCCTTGACGATTTCGTCGGCGGTCTTGGCGTAGCAGGGGTCGGACGTCGTCTGGACCGGCACGCCGGCCGATTGCAGGAAGGTGTTGAGCGCCGATACGTGGGTTGCCACATACTGACCCGCCGGGACGTCCATGTCGCCGCCTTCGGACATGGTGGACACCGCCGACCAGGTATTGACGCCGACCACCTGACCGCATTCGTCCATCAGCGGTCCGCCGGAATTGCCGGGGTTGATCGGCGCCGTATGGAACAGGGTATCGACGCGCGAGCCGTCCGGATTGGTCGAAGCGAACAGGGCGATCGAGCCCTGCGTCACATAGGCGTCGGCGGGCTCCAGCAGTTCGGTGCCGCCACGCTTGAGCAATCGGTCGGTGATGCCGGGATAGCCCATGGCCACCACCTGCTGGTTCTTTTGAGGCACCAGCGACAGTTTCAGCGGCGCGATCTTGAGACCTTCGGCGCGCAAAAGCGCCAGATCGCCCTCCATCCACGGACGGGCCAGGGTCACCTGCTGATAGGCGGCGCCGGAATCCTTGTGCGGGACGATGTAAATTTCCGCCGAGGTGGCTTCGGGCGGGGTTTCGATGACGTGATAATTGGTGACGATATAGCCGGGGGCGACGACGAAGCCCGACCCCATGCCCACCGCATCGAGCGGCACGCCGCCATAGCCGCGATAAACGACCAGAACGCGCACCACCGACTGTTCCGACGTTTTGAGCGCCTGAGTCGAATTAACCGGCTGCAAGGCGGGATCGAGGCTGTCGAGCGCTTCGGCATTGGCGGGCTCTTCCGGCAGAAGTTGCGCCGCCACCGGCCAGCCGATCGCGCACAGGGCCATGGCCGACAGAGCGAAGACGCCCGCGGTCACTATTTTACCCAACCGAAACTTGCCTGTAGCCACCCGTGAAAACCGCCCGAAAAACGCCATTACGCGACACTAAAATATGTCCGCATCAAAACGACACTCGCGCCGTCGCTGCAATCGAAAAATCGCGCGACAGCATACATGAGTCGCGTACTGTGATACTATTGCGCGGGTGACGACGCCAAACTGAACGAAAACAGCCTCAGGGTTCCGCAAACCGCGACCATTTATCCGCTTGCATGGCGATGCCCGCATCGTCATAAAAGTATCATCTGAAAGCACCAAAAGAGTAAGCCATGTCCGACACCGCCCTTTACGATTCCGCGCCCCTGTCCACCGCGCCCGCGATCGAGCCGGTGCCCCTGTCGCTTTACGATACAGACCTGTCTGCCTTCTCGCAGAAACTGGGCGGATCGTTCGAGCGCTATGGCTTTGCGGTGCTGTCGGGCCTGTTCGACAAGGATGGCGCGGGTCTTGATAAGGCCCTGGTGGACAAGGCCTATGCGCTGGCGAAAGACTATTTCGAACTGCCGGTCGAAACCAAGAGCGCCCACCACGAAAAGGGCAAGGGCGGCGCGCGCGGCTATACGCCGTTCGGCGTCGAAACCGCCAAAGGCTATACGGCCAGCGACCTGAAAGAGTTTTACCACATCGGTCGCGACCTGCCCGAAGGCCATCCGTACCGCGACCATATGCGCGACAATATCTGGCCGACCGAAGTGCCGGAATTCAAAGAGACGTTTCAGGCGCTCTATGCGGCCCTCGACGGTCTCGGCAAGAAGGTGCTCAAGGCCATCGCCATCTATCTGAAGCTTGAGCCTACCTTTTTCGACGACAAGGTCGAACTGGGCAATTCAGTCCTGCGCATGCTGCACTATCCGCCGGTGGACAAGGCCGGGGCGAGCGTCCGCGCCGGGGCGCACGGCGACATCAACGCGATTACCCTTCTGATGGGGGCCGAGGAGCCGGGTCTGCAACTGCTCGACCGCGACGGCTCGTGGCTGCCGATCACGCCGCCGCCGGGCGCCATCGTCATCAATATCGGCGATATGCTGTCGCGCCTGACCAACCACGTCCTGCCGTCGACCATCCACCGCGTGGTCAATCCGGCGGAGTCGCGCAAGGGCTTCTCGCGCTATTCGATGCCGTTCTTCCTGCATTTCGAAAGCCCCTATGTGATCGAGACCCTGCCCGGCACGATCACCGCAGACCGTCCTGATCAGTATGCGGGTCAGTCGATCACCGCTAACGACTTCCTTCAGCAGCGTTTGCGGGAAATCAAGCTGGCTTAATCAATCTTCCAGAAAGAGCCTCCGGCGACGGGGGCTCTTTTTAAGTCCGGGCCTCAGCACCGCGCCGATCAGCCGTCCGGGGCCGTAACCCAGCAGAGCGATAAGGACATAAAACCCCGCGAACAGCAGGCACCACTGAACCAGTATCCCGATCTGTTCACCGGTATTGCCGAGTTGCAGCATCATCAGCAATCGTATCGCCGGGACGCCGAAACTGAGCAGGCTGCTGAACAGGGCCAGTCCGACGAATATCCGCAGGGCGCGTCCGGCGCGCTGCCCCGTCGGCGTCAGGGCCAGAACGACGCCGCTGACCCAGAACACCATCAGGCTCTGGCTGAGGATATAGTCACCGCCCCACGGCAGATCCGCGACCCAGACGGTCATATCGTCGACAAAGGTCTGCCAGCTGACCGGCAAATACATAATATCCTCAAAGCATGAACAAAGACTGCGAGCGTACTCACAGCCTTTGTCTGGATCGCAGCATCAAAAGTCTATGCGAGGCTTACCACCCGCACTGCTGCCCCTTGTTCTGTACGATCAGCCATTCGTTGAGCGGCTTGAAATATTCCGCCACCGCCGAGGCGTCCGTCTGGCGCGTGCCGGTGAAGCTTTCCAGCGCGTCCGGCCACGGCTTGGATTGCCCCAGTTCCATCATCTTGTTGAACTTTTCGCCGACCTCCTTGTGGCCGTAGATCGAGCAGCGGTGCAGCGGACCTTTCCAGCCGATCTGATCGCAGGCGGCCTTCTGGAACTGGAACTGATAGATGTGGGCGAGGAAGTAGCGCGTATAGGGGACATTGCCCGGCACGTGGTACTTGGCGCCCGGATCGAAGGCATCGGCCGGACGCACGCCCGGCGGCGTCAGGCCCTGATACTGATTGACCAGTTCCCACCAGCGGCTGTTGTACTGGGCGGGCGTGATCTTGCCGGAATAGACTTCCCAGCGCCAGCGGTCGACCATCAGGCCGAACGGCAGGAAGGCGACCTTGCCCAGCGCCATTTTCAACAGGTACGGGATGTCCTCGGACTCGCCCGGCACCTTGTCCAGCAAACCGATCTGGTTGAGGTAGACCGGGGTCACGGCGCTCAGGCCGATGAAATCGCCGATCGCCTCGTGGAAGCCGTCGTTCGCCCCGTTCTTGAACAGGAACGGCTGGTCCTTATAGGCGCGCTGATAGTAGTTGTGACCCAGTTCGTGGTGAACCGTATAGAAGTCCTCGCCATTGACATTGGTGCACATCTTGATGCGCAGATCGTCGATATTGTCGACGTCCCAGGCCGAGGCATGGCAGACGACTTCGCGATCCTTGGGACGCACGATCATCGAGCGCTCCCAGAAGGTCTGCGGCAGGGGGGCGAGGCCGAGCGAGGTATAGAAACCCTCGCCCGTCTTGACCATCTTCGTCGCGTCGTACTTCTTGGCCACCAGCAATTTGTCGAGCGAATAGCTGGAGCCCTTGATGTCCTTCGGCGCGACCACGTCGTAGATATTGGCCCAGTCCTGCGCCCACATATTGCCGAGCAGGTCGGCGCGGATCGGACCCTTGGCCGGCTGCACTGCGTCGCCGTACTTTTCGTTCAGCTTGCGACGGACATAGCAGTGCAGGTTCTGATAGAAGGGCTCGACCTGCTTCCACAGACGGTCGGTCTCGGCCGCGAATTCATCCGGCGCCATGTCGTAGTTCGACCGCCACAAGGCCCCCGTATCGGCAAATCCGAGCCCCTTGGCACCCTCGTTGGCCAGCGCCGCCAGCTTGGCATAGTCGCCCTTCATCGGCACGGAAATGGTGCGCCAACCTTCGAACATGGCGCGCAGCAGGACCGGATCGCGCGAGGTCGCCATGATTTCGGACGCGTCGTCCAGCGTATAGACCTTGCCCTTATAGGTGAATTTCCCCGTGGCGTAGGTTGAGTCGAGCGAGGTCGCCAGCTTGGCCATCTCCTCGGCCGCGCCGGGTTTATCGGCGGCCGGCAGGGTCAGGGATAGCTTGAGCAGGTTCAGTTTGCGGCGGGTGACCTCATCGACCTGCACGTCATTGAACTTCGCCGCGCCCATGGCCAGCTTGACATTGGCTTCGGTGTAGTCGGCATTGGCCTTCGATTCCAGCCACATGGTGTCGTGGGTGATGTAGGTGTTGCGCACCCAGGACACGCGCGCGGCGTATTCGCCCATGGCGGCCAGCTTGGTTTCCGCGGCCTCGACATAGGCCTTCGCGTCTTCGGCGGTAGGGCCGACGACCGGCGGCGGGGCCGGGGTTTCGGTGAGCGAGGGGGCCTTGGGCGCAGGCGGCACGATATCCTTGACCAGGGTTTCCGGCGGCATGGAGGTACAGCCCGACAAAAGCACACCGGAGATCAGGGCAGGCCCTGCGACGGACACCAACAAACGCTTGATCATCAAAACCCTCCTGAAATGCAGCGCGCGGCCTTTTGCGGGCGGCCAGCAAGCGCGAAAATACGGAGGGAAACTGACGCCGTTTTCCGGCATTCGTCAAGAGAGGTTAAGGATGGAACGATTTGCGTTAGGCTTAAAATACCGTCGATGCCTCATGCTTACGAACGACAACCTCATAAGCTTGTTGATAGCGATAGCGCCCATACGTCCAGATACAATAGACCAGCACGACCGCCGCGCTCGTCCAAGCGCTTTTCATCGCATCCTGCCCAACGGGAAAAAATGCGAGCACGGCAATAGCTGCGATACAAATCATAAAAAGGTAGCCGAACTTACTCAGACCTTCCGCCTTCACAACACTTTCAGGCAGTTTCGTCACAGTACGCTTATGAGCCAGACGATAGCTGAGCAATAAAGGGATCAGACCTACCAATGAAAGATAGTAGGGAAGCGTAAGGCCCAAGTGCATAAGCACCGGGCGCATAAAAGCGGTCAGCATGATGATCAGGCCAACACCGTTTAAAATACCTGACAACAAGGTATGTCGATAGTAGGTCACGCTTCCCTCTTTAATCCAGCACGCACGTCCCGATGCCCTCGCGTTTGACGAGGCCGGCATTGGCGCTGATCTTGCCGGAGCGGCGCTTGACGTACTTGCCGGAATTGGCCGCCTTCCATTTGAGCGGCGACGGCAGGATGGCTGCCAGTCGCGAAGCCTCCGACCGCGTCAGTTCCGACGCCGACTTGCCGAACCAGTATTGCGAGGCCGCTTCCGCGCCATAGATCCCCGGCCCCCATTCGGCGCTGTTCAGATAGACCTCCATGATCCGTTTCTTGGACCACAGGGTCTCAATGAGCAGGGTGTAATAGGCCTCGACGCCCTTGCGCACATAGGAGCGCTGCGGCCACAGGAAGGCGTTCTTGGCGGTCTGCTGGGAAATGGTCGAGCCGCCGCGCACCTTCTTGCCGCGCGCGTTCGACCGCTGGGCCTTTTCGATGGCGGTCATGTCGAAGCCGTAGTGGGTGCAGAACTTGGCATCTTCGGCGGCGATGACCGAGACCTTGAGGTTGTCGGAAATGCGCGACAGTGGCACCCATTCGTGGTGGTAACCCTTGCCTTCGGCCAGACGCTGCACCATCAAGAAGGTCACCGGCACCGGCAAAAAGCGATGCACGGCGACCGACAGGACACTGAACGCGAACCCGCCGACCACCAGCATGATCAGCAACCGGCCTATGCCGAATTTTGTCTTAGACGCCACTGAGCATCCCCCGATGCTGAAAAAACCTACTCCGCCTCGTAGATATACACGTTTCCGTCTTCGTCGCCAAATATCAGACGATTGGCCTCACCCGAGACGCTTAGCGCCGTGATGGCCGGACCTTTTTCGCGCTTGATCCAGTCGATACCGGTGGATTGCAGCTCCGCCAGCCAGACCCGCCCATCCTCGGTCCCGGCGGCCAGCAGCGTGTCCTCGACCGAACCGGAGACGACGGTGACCATGGTCGACTCTTCGGCATTGATCTCGGAGGCCTCTTCGCCCATCGGGCCGTTGGCCTTGAGGAACGGCCAGACCACCGCGCCATTGGCCCCCGACGTCGCCAGCAGCTTGCCCTTGGCGAAGAAGTCGAGCGACTTGATCTTGGCCGGGTAACCGCCCATGCGCATGTCCTTGGCGTCCGACAACCGCCACCCGTGCAGGGCGTTTTCCTGCATGGCGGTGATCAGGAACTTGTCGTCCGGGCTGATGGCGATTTTGGTGTGCGACCCGGCCCATTTGAGCAGGGTCGGCTTTTGCTGGGCGATGCGCGAGAACCAGACGGCGACGCCGTTATAGCTGGCCCCGTAGAGTTTGCGTCCCTTGGCGTCGAAGGTCAGGTCGGCGATGGAGGCCGTATGCTCGAAGACCACCGGTGCGGTCTTTTTGACGATATCGAAGACATAGACCTTCTTGCCCGCCGAAGCGGCGATCAGCATGGCCGCGCCATTGGCGGTGATCGCGTCGAACCAGGCGCCCTTGATGTGGGCGATCTCAATCGGGCCGGAATCCTTGGTCGTCCAGACGATGCGCCCGTCGTCCCCGCCGGTGACGATACCCAGCCCCGACGGGTGGATCACGGCGCTGAGGATACCGGCATTGGGGTGCGGCTCGAACACCGCGTCGACATCGGGAAACACCACACGACCATCGCCCAGCGCTACCACCGGATCGTCAGCGGAATCGAACAGGGCGGCGATGACGTATTCGTCGAAGTGTTTCTCAAAAGCGAAGGGCATGGATTATTCCTGTTACATCCTCCCCTGCGGAGCGGGGGAGGTGGCGCGGCGTAGTCCGCGACGGAGGGGGCATACACAGAAGAGGGATAAAAGGCCAGAGGGCGTTATTATTCCCTCACCGGCCCTTCGGACCACCCTCTCCCTCAGGGAGAGGGTATTCCTTCACGTAAACCTCCCGCTGCGGCAGGGCGATCTCGATGCCATGGGCCTTGAACGACCGCCACAGGTGATTGAGAATGTCCGACTTGACGCTGTAGACGCCCAGTTCCGGATCGTCGATCCACACGCGGATATCGTGCTCGATACGGTTTTCGCCAAACGCCATCAGCCAGACGCGCGGCTCCGGGCTTTTCAGCACGCGCGGATTGGCCGCACAGGCCTCCAGCATCAGCTTTTGCGCCAGATCGAGATCGCTCTTGTACGACACCCCGACCTGAATATGCAGGCGGACATTGCGATCCGAATAGGACCAGTTTTCCAGCGGCTGCGTCATCAAAAGTTCGTTGGGGATCAGGTGTTCCTTGCCGTCGCGCGTCAGGACCGACACCGCGCGCACCCCGATTTTTCCGATGACGCCGAAGGTATCGGCCACCGCCACCACGTCGCCCGGCTTGATCGAGCGGTCCATCAGCAGGATCAGCCCGGCGATCAGATTGCCGAGCGTCTTCTGCATCCCGAAACCGATGGCCAGACCGAAGGCCCCGGAAAACACCGCCAGGGTCGTCAGGTCGATCCCCAGCATATCAACACCGATCAGGCCGGCGACGACGACCACCGCTACGGCGGCGAATTTCTGCATCAGGTGCTTTTGCGAACCGTCCAGCCCCGGCACGCGACCGATCACCCGCGACGCCACCCAGTAGATCAGGCGCGCCGCCACATAGACGGCCACCGTCACGACGACGAAGTTCAGTGCGTCGAGGATCGAGATATTGTACTTGCCGAAGGGGACCGAAAACCGGTCGAGGCTCTGCAAAGCCTTATCGACGCGGTCGGGCAGGACGATCACGGACGCATAGGCACTCATTTATCGCCCCTGTTTGGTTATCAGGCGACGATACAGGCCTCGAACCCGGCTTTCAAGGCGGCGTCATCGAGATGGCGGCCAATAAACACCGCGCGGCTCAAGCGATGTTCACCGTCGCGCCACGGCTGTTGCAGTTCGCCTTCGAGGATCATGTGCACGGCCTGAAAGACCAGACGCTTTTCCTCGCCCTGCACGTGGAGGATGCCCTTGGCGCGCAGGATGTCCTGACCCTTTTCAGCCAGCAGCTTGTCGAGCCACTTGGTGAACTTCACGCCATCGACCGGCTTTTCCGACGACAGCGATACCGAACGGATTTCATCGTCATGGATCGGGTTCAGGTGCGAATGGCCATGGTCATGGTGGTGATGGTCGTGACCGCAATGTTCGTCGTGGACGTGACCCGGTTCGCCGTGCGCCGGATTATGACCGTGCCCATGGTCATGATCGTGGTGATGATGGTGCCCGTGGTCGTGGCCATGATGATGATCATGGCCGCAGTCGTCGCCGCAATCCACGCCGTGCTCGTCGTGATTGGCGATGGTTTCCATCTTGTCGAGTGAGAAGCGGTGCTGGTTAAGCAGGCTCGTGATCTCAACGCCCGACCGCTCGGCGCGCTGGATCGAAGCCAGCGGGTTGAGGCCCTTGATGCGCGCCTCGACCTCGTCCAGTTCGGCCGCCGTCACCAGATCGGTCTTGTTGAGGATCACGTGATCGGCAAAGGCGATCTGCTCCTTTACCACGCGGTCGGTTTCCAGCGCCGATTTGAAATGTTTGGCATCGACCAGCGCCGTCACCGAGTCGAGATAGGTGCGCGCCTTGACGTCTTCGTCGACGAAGAAGGTCTGCGCCACCGGGCCGGGATCGGCGAGACCCGTGGTTTCTACGATGATAGCGTCGAAACGGCCCTTTCGCTTCATCAGGCCCGACAAAATGCGGATCAGGTCGCCACGCACCGTACAACAGACGCAGCCGTTGTTCATCTCGAACACTTCTTCGTCCGCGCCAACGATCAGGTCGTTGTCGATGCCGATTTCGCCGAACTCATTGACGATGACCGCGTATTTCTGCCCGTGGTTTTCCGACAGGATGCGGTTGAGCAGCGTCGTCTTGCCCGCGCCCAGATAGCCGGTCAGGACGGTGACGGGAGTTTTCGCGACGGCGTTTGCGGTATCGGCCATGGAGGAAGCTTTCGTAAGATATACAGTCCGGCTCTAAGTAGGCTTTTGACGACTGAAATCAAGCCTTGGTTTGTGCGTTCATTTTGGCTGCACTCAGATAACGATTGGCCAAATCGTAGAAGACCCGTCTTTGTCGTTCCGTCACGAAGGCTTGACGCGGCACCACGACCCCCAATTCACCGGGCATGTAAAACAGAATGAGATTACCTTCGTAAGCAATACGCGAGAACTCGCTCCAGATACGAGAACTGTCACCGTGCGGGTGGACAACAATGACGCCTTCCGTACCAATCCGGGTCAGGCAGTCCGTCGCCGAATAATCCGATTTAGCCAGCATCAGAGTCTTCGTATCGTAGGTATGCCAAGCCAGAAGTAAGACAGCTAACACGGGAATGAGCACGGCAAACGCGATCTTGTCTGCCGTCAGAGTCTGCCCGAGAGCATCGACAATAAACCAGATCAGAAATCGACAGAAAAGTAGTGAAAGGATCACATACTTCCACAGCTCCCACAGACCACGCCAAGTCAACGCATTTGCTTTGAGGTTTGCCCATCGATAAGATCGAAAATCGGACATGGTCAGCCTGTACGGCTGCGTGGACATTTCCCACTCGGACATTGCATCTCCCCTTTTGGCCAATGCTCCGATATCAGAGCGAATCCGGCAAGGCCTCATTTTGTTGGAAAAGCCCGACAAAGAGCGATTGACTCACAGGCCAAAAACTATATAAAGCGCCCCTCTTCTCCCGGAGGTCCGCCTTACGGGGATCATCCTTTTTTGCGCGAACCGCAGGTTTTATCACCGTTCGGGTTTGCCAGTCACTAAAGCTTAGAGGCTAAACCGATGTATGCGGTAATCAAGACCGGCGGTAAGCAATACCGCGTTTCGGCGGGCGATCTGCTCGTCGTTGAAAAGCTGGAAGGCGATGCAGGCGCCGCCATCCGCTTTGACCAAGTTCTCCTCGTCGGCGACGACGCCGGTGCCGTTGTCGGCGCTCCGGTCGTTGACGGCGCTGTGGTCGAAGGCACCCTGATCGAAACCCGCAAGGGCAAGAAGGTCAAGATCTTCAAGAAGACCCGCCGTCAGGGCTATCGCCGCACCAACGGTCACCGTCAGCATGAAACGGTCATCCGTATCACCTCGCTGAACGGCGCCGGCAAGTCGGCCGCCTGGGAAGGCACCGTGTCGCTGGTGACCAAGGCCGAGCTCGACGCCCGCGCCCGTAACCTCGCACCGCGCCTTGCGGCTGCTGTCGAAGCCCCGGTCGTTGACACCGTGGTTGCCGAAGAGGCTCCGGCCCCCAAGAAAAAAGCTGCTCCGAAGAAGAAGGCTGCTGAAGCCTCTTCCGACGAAGCGTAATCGTAACCGTTTAGAGGAGTTCAACAATGGCTCACAAAAAGTCCGGCGGCTCGTCGCGTAACGGCCGCGATTCAGAATCGAAGCGCCTTGGCGTAAAGAAGTACGGCTCGGAGAACGTTGTCGCGGGCAACATCCTCGTCCGTCAGCGCGGCACCAAGTTCTTCCCGGGTGACAATGTCGGCCTCGGCCGCGATCACACCCTCTTCGCCACCGCCAACGGCGTGGTGAAGTTCACGACCAAGCGCGACAACCGCTGCTATGTGTCGATCATTCCGGCCGCTATCGCCGCCGAATAAGCGATCTGAAAGATGTGTCACAGATCGCGCTTAATATAAGCCGATCTGGACAACGCCTTTGAACGGGGAGTCCGGATTTGTTTCCGGGCTCCCTTTTCGTTTTCGCACATGCAAAAAAGTGACGCGAAAACAAAGCCCTCCCCTCCAGTTCCCCGTTCATAAAGCTGCGCCCTTACGGAATCTTTATTTCTGTGAGGGCACGGGAGGCCGTATTTTTATGAATGATCTGTCACTCTCAGGTCACACAAGAAACGACACCTCCCGACACTTTCACTCGGGGTCCGCGTAAACATTCGGGCCATAACGAACGAAGCGCGTGGCAAAAGCCGCGTGTGTTCACTCTTATTATTTTAAGAAGCGAACGGGGAATATCATGATCGTCAGAACACCCGAAGTCCACAGCCTGCCACCACGTACCCGCGCCGCTATCGGTCGCGTTTCCGGACGCGTCAGCAATGCCGTGCAGACCAAGCGTCTCTATCTGTCGGGCCTGTGCCCGGACGATCTTGATGATGTGCGTCAGGTCTTTGCCCACAAATCCGTGGCGCGCATGACCCATGCGATCGCGCACCCCTTTACCGGCATGGATGCCAAGGCCTTTATCGATAAGGCGCGGATGAATTCGTCGCCGCGTCTGCCGGTCTTCGCGGTGCGTGACGAGCAAGAGAACCTGATCGGCATCACCAGCCTCGACCGCACGACCTGCGGTCAGACGGGCGGGCTGCATCTGTTCGGTCCCTCGGTCGGCATCTGCATCGCACCGGAGTTCCAGGGCCACGGCTATGGCCTTGAGGCGCTGGAAGGCCTGATCGGCTACGCGGAACGCTTCGGCGGCCACCGCGTGCTGCATGCCGCGCACTTTGCCGATAACGATCCGTCGGCACGGATGCTGGCGCGGGCGGGCTTCCTTTATACAGGCCGCCGGACGCTGGAAATCTCACGCGCCCGCGAAGGCCAGCACGAAGCGGTCCATATGATCCGGCTTCTATAATTAAAAACTGCGCGACATTTTCTCGATTTGAGCATAAGAAGCGCGCAAGGATTTGATCTTCACCCTGACTTAGTTCACAAAGGCGGCTTCCGCAGCAGCGGGGCCGCCTTCAACCGTTCGATTACCTCAATGAAATTCCTCGACCAGTGTAAAATCTTCATCCGCTCGGGCAATGGCGGCGCGGGCTCCGTGTCGTTCCGGCGCGAGAAGTTCATCCCCAACGGCGGGCCCGACGGCGGCGACGGCGGCAAGGGCGGCTCGGTCTATATCGAGGCGGTCGAAGGCCTGAACACCCTGATCGATTACCGCTACACCCAGCATTTCAAGGCCAATACCGGCACGCACGGCATGGGGCGTCAGATGCACGGCGCCAATGCCGAAGACCTGATTCTGCGTGTCCCCGTGGGCACCCAGGTATTCGAAGAGGATCACGAAACCCTGATCGCCGACCTCGACAAGGTCGGCATGAAGATTCTGCTGGCCAAGGGCGGTAACGGCGGCTGGGGTAATACGCGCTTCAAGGGCCCGGTCAATCAGGCCCCCGACTTCGCCCTGCCCGGTCAGGACGGCGAAGAAAAGTGGATCTGGCTGCGCCTGAAACTGATTGCCGACGCCGGACTGCTGGGCCTGCCCAATGCCGGGAAATCGACGTTCCTCGCGGCCTCGTCCGCCGCGCGGCCCAAGATCGCCGACTATCCGTTCACGACCCTGACGCCGAACCTCGGCGTCATCGATCTGGGGGCCGAGCAGCGTTTCGTCATCGCCGATATCCCCGGCCTGATCGAGGGGGCCTCAGAAGGAGCCGGTCTCGGGACGCGCTTCCTCGGTCACGTCGAACGCACCAAGGTGCTGATCCATCTGATTGACGGCACGCAGGAAGACCCGGTCGGGGCCTATAAGATTATCCGCAACGAGCTGGCGGCCTATGCCGAAGATCTGGCCGAGCGTCCGGAACTGGTCGTCATCAACAAGGCGGATTCGCTTGATGGCGACACGCGCAAGGATCTGGTCAAGAAGCTGAAAAAGGCTTCGAAGCAGACGCCTTATGTGATTTCCGGCGTCACCGGCGAAGGCGTGCGCGACCTTCTGTTTGTCGTCCATTCGATGATCGTCGCGGGCGACAAGGCCGAAAAGCAGGCCGAAAACCCGCCGTCCACCGCCTATAACCCCTGGGATAACTAAGGGGTGATCAAGGCTTCAATTATACACTTCCTATCTTACTCCCCCGGTATGCCGGGGGAGGTGGCTTTTGCGGTCTCGCCGCAAAAGACGGAGGGGGGCTCGCGTAATTACCGATCTAATGCGCATGCTGCATCTAACCTAGCCCCCACCACCACATCTCACTTGCTTCGCAAGCTCGTGCGGTCCCCCTCCCCAGCAAGCTGGGGAGGTATGAACCAGGGTAGAGTCTGATGTGGTTCGCCGGTCCCGCCCCCATTGTCCATACCCTGCGTTCCGGTGCGCTGAGGACCGGACTGCACCTTGAGCGCGGCATGACCATCGGCCTGTTCGGCGGGTCGTTCAATCCGGCGCACGAAGGCCATGCCCATGTGGCGGAAACCGCACGGCGCCGGCTGGGGCTCGACCGCATCATCTGGCTGGTTTCGCCGCAGAACCCCTTGAAATCTAAGCATGATACGGCGCCGCTCAGCGAACGTATCGCCGCCATCAAGCCGTTCATCGGCCCGAAGGACATCATTTCTGATTTCGAGACGCGCATCCACGCCACCTATACGCTCGACACCTTACGCGCGCTGAAGGCCCGCTATCCCGGTGTCAAGTTCGTGTGGATCATGGGCGGCGACAGCCTCGCCTCGTTTCATCGCTGGCGCGGCTGGATGCAGATCGCCCGCATGATCCCCATCGCCATCGTCTCACGCCCCGGCGTCCTGATGAAAAGCCGTCTGTCACCCACCGCGCGACGCTTCGCCCACTACCGTTTCAAGGAACGCGAAGCCCACATCCTGCCGGGTAAAAAAGCGCCGGCATGGGTCTATCTCAAAGGGCCGCTGCACAACGCGTCCTCGACCGCGATCCGGGCGCAGCGACTGGCGGCAAAAAACTAAATACACACCGTGACCCGGAGCCGCATTTATGGTAGGGTGCGGTCAATCTTATCCACACGGATACCCTTTTCAGGAGTAACACACTGTCTCGTCAGCTTGCGCAAGATGCGCATTCGGAAACCCCTGCCGCCGCTGCGGCGGTGGATATCGACCAAAACCCCGTCGAATTCGCAGCGGAATCGCTCGAAAATGTCATCCTCACCAAGCTGGATGACGACAAGGCGCAGGACATCGTCTGCATCGACCTGCGCGGCAAAAGCTCTGTCGCCGACACCCTGATCATCGCGTCTGGCCGTTCGCACCGTCACGTCGGTGCATTGGCCGATCACGTCATGCGCGCCCTGAAGGAACAAGGCTTCGGCAAGGTTCGCGTCGAAGGCCTGCCGGCTTGCGACTGGGTACTGCTCGACGCCGGGGACGTGGTGGTTCACCTGTTCCGTCCGGAAGTCCGCAGCTTCTACAATATCGAAAAGATCTGGTCGGTGTCGTCGAACCACACGATCGACCCGCTGCGCCAGTAGTATGAAGCTGTGGCTGGCCGCGGTCGGTAAGCTCGGCAACACCTCTGAAAACACGCTTACGCGCGACTATCTCAGCCGCGCCACGCAGACCGGCCGGGCCCTGGGGCTCGGGCCGGTCGAACTTTTAGAGATCGAGCCCAAAAAGACCGCCAAATCACAAGACTCCGTACTCAACAAAGCGCGCGAAGCCGAGGCCATCCGCGCCGCTTTGGGTGATGGCGTGTGCCTGATCACCTGTGATGAACGCGGGGAACTTCTGACCTCGCGTCAGATCGCCCAGCGCGTTGATAAGCTGAAAGACTCCGGTGAACGCAAACTGGCCTTTTTGATCGGCGGGGCGGATGGTCTGGATGCCGATCTGGTCAGGTCGGCGCGCTTTTCGCTGGCCTTCGGGCCGCAAACCTGGCCGCATGCGCTTGTCCGGCTGATGCTGGCCGAGCAGATGTACCGCGCGACCACCATCCTCGCCGGATCGCCGTATCACAGAGACTAATCCTCTCGCCTTTCCTTCGCATCGAACGGAAATGCCCCGTGCGGATGCGCGCTTTTCGGCTTGATCAGCAGCGACAGGATCACCGTCAGGGCCAGAATCGAGGCCGTGCCGCCAAGCGACCACGTAATCGGCACCTTATAGATATCGATGAGCAACATCTTCGTCCCGATGAAGACCAGCACCAGCGCCAGACCATAGGGCAGCAGATGGAAACGTTCGTGCATTCCAGCCAGCAGGAAATACATCGCCCGCAGCCCCAGAATGGCAAAGACGTTCGAGGTCAGTACGATAAACGGATCGGTGGTGATGGCGAAGATGGCCGGGATCGAGTCCACGGCAAACACCACGTCGATCACGCCGATCAGCAGGACGACGACCAGCAACGGCGTCGCCAGTTTTTTGCCGTTGAACCGCGTGAAGAACTTTTCGCCGTCGTAGTTCGGCGAAATCGTGAAATGTTTGCGCACCCATTTCAGGGCCGGATTGGATTCCATGTCCGGCTCCTGACCGGCGGCCAGCCACATCCTGATACCCGTGAAAACGAGAAATGCGCCAAACACATAGAGCACCCAATGGAACTGCGCGATCACCCACGCGCCGATCAGGATCAGCCCGCCGCGCAGGACCAGCGCCGTCAGAATCCCGATCATCAGGGCCCGCTTCTGATATTCGGCAGGCACGGCGAAATAGGTGAACAGCATCAGGAAAACAAAGATATTGTCGACCGCTAGCGCTTTTTCGACCAGATAACCGGTCAGGAACTCCAGCGCCTTGGCATTGGCCAGGGCCGGTTCAGGCCCGGTGCCGCCCAGCCGCCACCAGATAAAGGCCATGAAGGCTATACTGGCGGCGACCCAGATCAGCGACCAGATGGCGGCTTCTTTCAGGGAAACCTTATGGGCGCCCTGCTTGTTCATGGCGAAAAAATCGATGAGCAGAGCGATGACGACAAAGGCCGCGAACAGCGACCACAGGAGTGGCGTACCGACAGAAGACATGAAAACCTCACGGGCTGGACAGGTGAATACCGGTCCCGGTCTCGCCATTCGCGCGACTGACGCGATGCACAACGCCGGAAGACAGACAGGACTGTCTTCGTATTGACGACGCTGCATGAGCCTGACACGCGGCTCCGGCTACTCCCCGAGGGTGTTTTAAGGTAATGTCCGTCTCTCGATCTTGTCAAATCAAGAAACGATGACGTTGAGACTCCCTAACGCCGCATTAACCCTCAGCCCTTACCCTGCCGCGATGACATTCCGCGCCCCTATCTCGCGCGCCCTGAAACATGGGGCGCTGATCGTCCTTGTTCTCTGCGGGACAGGCGGCGTAGTGGCGCAAACGGCCCAGAAACCTCTGTCGAAACAGGCCGAGACCGAACTGGACACCATCGGCGCCGAGCTACGCGCCAATGCCAGAAAACGTGAACAGAAGCGCCAGTCGGCACGGCAGATCGCGCAGGAAGCCGAGAATCTGCGCAAGCAGATGATCGATATCGCCCGCACGCAGGGCGCGTCGGAAAAGCGCGCGGCGGTCTATCGTTCACGGCTGGTGGCGCTCAACCTGCTTGAAACCGACATGACGCGGCGGCTGGGGACCATGCGCAACAAACAGGCAAGGCTGCTTAGCGCTTTGCAGATCTATTCGCGCAACCCGCCGCCGACCATCTTCGTGTCCTCGCGCAAGGCCAATGATGCGGTGATTGCCGCGATCATCCTCAAGGACATCACGCCGGAGCTGAAAAAGCGCGCTCAGGCCCTGTCGGACCAGAACCGCACCCTGATCAAGCTGCGCCGCGACGCCGCCCTGCAAAACGAAGCCCTGTTCATCTCCGAGAGCGACGTCTCGGAGCAGCAGCAGGAACTGGAACGGCTGATGGCCCAGCGCGCCGAACTGGAGGACCAGTTGCTGCGCGAAGCCGACGCCATCGAAGCGCGCAACCTCCAGCTTGAGGCACGGCAACGCGAATTGCGCGGGCTGGCGCCGCTACGCGCTCTGCAAACGCCGGACAAGGGGCTGAACCTGCAGGTTCCGGTCGTCGGCACGCGCAAGGGCAGCTATGGAGAAACTGTCGACGGACAGCTTTTGCGCGGCCTCCGGCTGGAAACGGCACCTGGGACTCAGGTCCGCGCCCCCGGTGAAGGCGAGGTCGAATATGCCGGACCGCTCAACGGCTACGGGCAGGTGATCATCCTCAATGTCGGTGGCGATTATCGCGTGGTGATTACCGGGCTGGGGCGCGTCTATGTCGATCAAGGCAAGACCGTCGGGCGCGGCGAACCTCTGGGGCGGACCTCGAACCTGACCGACAAGCCGACCAGCGTCTATGTCGAACTGCGTCAGGGCGATGCGCCGGTCAATCCGGCCAAGGGTTTCGACCTGTCGAAACTGTAGGCGACTGTAAGTTGACATCCGGGATACCGCTGTTAGCCTATCGGTAAAATTGCACCGGGAGCTCGCCTCATGTGGAAACCCATCGTTATCGGCGGTCTTATGGCCTCGACCCTGCTCGCCGTGACGGCTTTGCCTGGGGCCACCGCCAGCAGCTACAATATCCCCGCCGGTTCGATGCACCGTATCGACGCCAAGACCGAAATTCAGGTCATCAACTGCTATCAGGCGCAGTGGGGCGAAAAGTGCATGGTCAAGTACTATGAAAACGGTCAGTTGATCGGGAACGGCAACGCCACCGAAATGTGGGCTGAGGACGTGGTCAACTGGGAAAAGCGTTATTGGGCGACGCAGGGCAAAGCCCCGCCAAGCCCGGGCGGCGGCGCGCAGGCAGCTGCTGAGACCTGCCCGGGTGCGCCCGCGGCGGTGGCAAAAAACGCCCCGGCATCGAAGGCCGTTTTCCAGCGCAAGATTTATGATAATTACGCGATGAACGCCAACGGCACCCTGAGCGCGCCGCAGCGGGTCGGGATCATTTTCGAAAGCTTTGTGGTCGGCGCGCCGATCGTCAATAAGGTGACCAATGTGCCGGGCAAGGGCGCCCAGCGCGTCACTGACGCCGCGCCGCCCAATGCCACCCTGACGCCTGTATTGTCCGTGCATCTTGTTTGTGAGCAATATCGCGACGGCGTGCAAAAGCGCCGCGTCGAAAGCCGCTATTTCTGCTTCACGTCAAAGGATGGCGAATGGGCCTGCGGCGGCACGGGTATCCCGAAGATCACGCTGTTGAAGTAGCCTCTTTATACCTCCCTGCTTTGCGGGGAGGAGGGAGGCCGAAGGCCGGAAGGTGGGGTGCCTTACGGAGATTCAACGGCATATATCGTAAGCAAGAAAGACACCCCACCACCACGCCTTTCAGGCGCGGTCCCCCTCCCCGCGCAAGCGCAGGGAGGTATAAAACCTTAACCCTTCTGGCTCAACCACACCTCGGCGATCTGCACCGCGTTGAGCGCGGCACCCTTGCGCAAATTGTCGCCGCTGACGAACAGGGTCAGGCCGTTGATCACCGTCGGATCGCGGCGGACGCGACCGACGAAGACCGGGTCTTTACCCGTGGCGTCCAGCGGGTTGGGCACCTCGCTCAGTTCGACGCCCGGCGCGTCTTTGAGCATATCAAGCGCGGCTTCGACCGACAACGGGTGCTCGAATTCGACATTCATCGACAGCGAATGTCCGGTGAAAACCGGCACACGCACGCAGGTCGCGGCCACCCGTAAATCCGGCAGTTCCAGGATCTTGCGGCTTTCGTCGCGCAGCTTGAGTTCCTCTTCGGTATAACCGTCCTCGCCCAGCACGTAGTTCAGCGGCACGACATTATAGGCGATCGGCACGACCCACTTTTCGGGCGTCCCCAGATCGACACCCTGACCGTCCTGCGCCAGCGCCGCGCAGCCCTCGGCCCCCGCCACCACCTGCTTGCGCAGGACTTCGATGCCTTCGAGACCACCGCCCGACACCGCCTGATAGGTGCTGGCGATCAGACGCTTGAGGCCTGCGGCTTCGTGCAGGGGCTTCAACACCGGCATGGCCGCCATGGTCGTGCAGTTGGGGTTGGCGACGATGCCTTTGGGGATATTGCGCAGGGCGTGCGGATTGACCTCGGCCACGACCAGCGGCACCTCAGGGTCGCTGCGCCACGCCGATGAGTTGTCGATGACCAGAGCCCCTGCCGCAGCGACCTTTTCGGCCAAAGCCTTCGAGGTCGAACCACCCGCCGAGAAGAAGACGACATCCAGACCGCTATAGTCGGCGGCCGAGGCGTCTTCGACGACGACGTCCTTGCCCGCGAACGACAGGCGGTTGCCCGCCGAGCGCGGCGAGGCGAACAGGCGCAAACGGTTGACCGGGAAGTTACGCTCGGCCAGCAGCGACAGCATCATGCTGCCGACAAGACCGGTGGCACCGACGATGCCGACGTTGAGGCCAGATTGAGAAGGGTTATTCATGACTCACATTTCCTTATTTAGGCGGAAACGCGAAGGTCTGGGTTCTGTCTGAGAAACCATGCCCCGCGCTTCGGCGGGGCTTCGTCCAGAGGCTTTGGGTTGTTAAACCGTCAAGCGCGACTGGACCGCCCCGCGCGTGCGGGCCGGCTTAATAATCGCTTTAATGACGGTCATCATGGACATGGCGCGGCGATTACACGGAAATATGTGGCGTGTAAACTCCTTTTGTGCCGGTTTGCGCGCGCCCTGTTTACGCCACATTAAAACCCTGTACTATGTGTAGTAACCGTGTGCGCCAAACGTGTCGGCGTGCGTATTCCGGAGCCTTAAGGCGCCATCGAGGATTGAATGAAGAACTATCTGCTGGGCGGCATCGCGGCCCTGGCCCTCAGTGTCGGTGCGGTGGCCTATGCCAACCAGCCCGCGTTTTCGCCAAAGTCCGACACCTACGAGATGCTGGAGCTGTTCGGCGACGTGCTCGCCCTCGTCAAGCAGAACTATGTCGTCGAGGTCGATGACAAGAAGCTGATCGAATCCGCCTTGCAGGGCATGCTGTCCTCGCTCGATCCGCATTCCAACTACCTTTCCGCCGAAGACTATACCGACCTTCAGGAGAAGACGCGCGGTGCCTATGGCGGCATCGGCCTTGAGGTGCAGTCCGAAGACGGCGCGGTCAAGGTCGTCACCCCGATGGACGACACCCCCGCCATGAAGGCCGGCATCCAGTCGGGCGACTACATCACCGCCATCAACGGTCAGTCGATCCTCGGCCTGCGTCTCAACGACGCCGTGTCGCAGATGAAGGGCGACCCGAAGACCGACCTGACGCTCACCATCGTGCGCGAAGGCAAGGACGAGCCGTTCGACGTCACCCTGACGCGCGAGATCATCAATGTGAAGTCGGTCAAGACGCGCATGGAAGGCAATTACGGCTATCTGCGCATCTCGAACTTCAACGAGAACACCGCCCGGGAATCGCTGGAAGGCCTGACCGAACTGCGCGCCAAGAACCCGCAGATGAAGGGCCTGATCCTCGACCTGCGCAACAATCCCGGCGGCCTGCTCGATCAGTCGGTCGGCGTCGCGGACCTGTTCCTCGAAGGCGGCGAAGTCGTGTCGCAACGCGGCCGCCGTCCGGACGACATCACCCGTTATCAGGCGCATAAGGGCGACATCATGAAGGGCCAGCCCATCGTGATCCTGACCAATCCGGGCACGGCCTCGGCGGCGGAAATCGTCGCGGGCGCCTTGCAGGATCACAAGCGTGCCTCGACCGTCGGCCTGACCACCTTCGGCAAGGGCTCGGTGCAGAGCGTCGTCAATCTCGGTGAAAACCGCGCCGTAAAGCTGACCATCGCGCGGTACTATACGCCGTCGGGCCGCTCGATCCAGAAGACCGGCATCGTGCCCGACCTCGAAGTCGCGCAGTCGAAGGAACAGGCCAAGGTTATCGCCAACCGCAACTATTCCTTCTCGGAAGCCGACTACAAGAACGCGCTGGACGCCGACGAGGGCAAGGTCCGTCAGGGTGCCCATATCGTCTCAGAAGTGCCGCCCGAGGCCTATGACGTCAAGACCGGCGACTTCCAGCTGGCCCGCGCCGTCGACGTGCTCAACTATGGCGGCGACGTGAAACAGGCGGCGGCCCATCCGCGCGGCCTGAAACTGGCCGAAGCCGATCTGGTCGACAAGCCCGGCTCGCGCTTTGCCGACAAGACCAAGGCGGGTGCCTCTTCGTCTGCGGCCCCCAAGGCCCCGGAAAAGCCCGTTCAAAAGCCGGCGGAAAAGAAGTAATTTTCAGCTTTCGTTAGTCTTTATTAACCCCCTTGGGGCACAAATTAACCCTGCCGGATCGCGCGTCCGGCAGGGTTTTTTGCGTGGGTCGTCGCGATGTTCGCCAAACAGAAACTGTCAGCCCTTTCCTCCTCGTCGCTGTTCCGCCAGCCGACGAGCCTTGTGGCGCGCCTCAAGGGGCTCGGCCCCGTGGCGCTGGAGGCGCTCAAAAAGCCCTATACCGCTCCCCTTCTGGCCATGGGCCTGTTCATCGGCGGCGGCGCTCTGTTTCTCAATCTGGCCTCCGACCCCGGTGCCGGTTCCCCCAGCGTGCGCATCTCCATGGGCGGCGGCGATCATGCGCCCAAGGCCGCGACCGTCACCCCCACCGATCAGCCGGTCGCCGACGACACCACGTCGGGCCTTCAAGCCTTCACTCTGGATTCGCTGGGCCTGTTCAAGGACGCCTCCGCCGACCAGTTCAACGCCAGCGGCGAAGCCGGTCCCGTCGATGGTACCGCCGTGATCACCCTGCCCAATGACGGTGCGCCGATCGATGTCGCCGCGTCGGGCCCGACTAAATTGCCCGCCAGACCGCTGACGCCCGCCCCGATCGCGGGCCTGTCGCAAAACGGTCCCAACGGCCCGCTGCCGATCATCGCCACCGACGGTCGTGTGGCGGCGGCGACCTATGCCCGGCCGTTCAAATCCAACGGCAAGCCGATGGTCGCCCTGATCGTCGGCGGCCTCGGTCTCAATCCGACGACGACGCGCGCCGCCATCGAGCAACTGCCGGCCGAGGTCACCCTGTCCTTCGTTCCGTATGCGGAAGGTTTGCAGGGCTGGATCGATGCCGCCCGCGCACAGGGGCACGAGGTGCTGATCGAAGTGCCGATGGAGCCCACCAACTACCCTGATGTCGACCCCGGTCCGCAAACCCTTTTGATTAATCAGCGTCCGGACGATATGCAGGCGCGCCTCAACTGGGTGTTAGGTCGCGCCGTCGGTTATTTCGGCGTCATGAACTATCAGGGCTCGGCCTTCCTGCGCGACAAACCGGCGATGAACGGCTTCCTCGGCACGATGAAGACGCGCGGCCTGAGCTTTATCGACGATGGTCAGGCGCGCGATCAGGGCGGGGCGTGGAACCGCGCCAGCGCTGATCGCGTCATCGATGCCCAGATCAACGCCCAGAGCATCACGGCGCAACTGAGCGGCGTCGAATCCGCCGCCCGCTCCAAAGGACAGGCGCTGGGGACGGGCTTCGCCTATCCGGTGACCCTGGCGGTCGCGATCAAGTGGACGCAGGGGCTGGAGGCCAAGGGCCTGCAACTGGCGCCCGCGTCGGCACTGGCACATAAATAACCGCCCATTGCGTTGAATCGCGCCCCGATATCTGAAACAATAGCGCGATGACGGACGAACTCAAAGAATACCGCCCCAATGTGGGGATCGTAGTGGTCAATGCCGATAACCGCGTATGGGTCGGCCACCGCTTCGGCATGAGCGGCGACTATGCCTGGCAATTCCCGCAAGGCGGGGTCGACGCCGGTGAAGACCTCGAAGCGGCTGCCGTGCGCGAACTCTTTGAGGAGACAGGTATCCGTTCGGTCGAGCTGATCGGTCGGACGCAGGACTGGGTGATCTATGATTTCCCGCCCGAAGTGCTGGCGCAGAAGAAAATCGGTCGCAATTTCAAGGGCCAGAAACAGATCTGGTTCTTCTACCGCTTCACCGGCCAGGACAGCGAAGTCAACCTTCAGGCCCACGGCGAACAGGAGTTCGACCGCTGGGAATGGTGCGGGCTGGATCGCGTCATCGACCGCGTGGTGCATTTCAAGCGCGACTCGTATCGTAACGTCATCGCGCAGGTCGAGGCTCTGATACGCTGATGGCCTATGTCGATGTCTTCGTCGTACCGGTGCCGAAGGAAAACCGCGCCGCCTACAAAAAACTGGCCGAAACGGCGTCGGCCGTGTTCAAGGAACACGGCGCGCTTCAGGTCGTCGAATGCTGGGGTGACGACCTGCCCGAAAGCGAGCTGGGCGTCTCGTTCAAGTCGGTGATGCGCGCCAAACAGCCCGACGGCGTCGTCTTTTCGTGGGTTCTGTGGCCGTCGAAGGAAGCGCGCGACGAAGGCAATGAGCGCGTCATGGACGACCCGCGCATGCAGCCGTCCGACGACATGCCCTTTGACGGCGAACGCCTGATCTATGGCGGCTTTCAGGTGCTGGTGGAGAAATAACCCGAAAGCCTGATAAGCTTATGGCTTCTTGACCGGCACCGGTGCCGCCGTCGGCGTAAAGCCGCCGAAACTGCGGCTCAGGCCGATCATCATGACCCGCGCCTCGCGCTCACTGCTGTAGCGGCTCCTGAGCAACGGCCCCTCGGTGACGCCGGTGCTTCGGGGCGTCCGGAACGGGTCCTGCACGGTGAAATTCAGCCACATCTTAGGTGTCAGACGATGACGATAGCTGATCGAATTAAAGGCCGATGAGTCCGAATAGCCGTTACCGGTATAGCGCCGCGGTTGCAGCCGGTAATTTATCGATACGGTATCGTTGTTCTTGAGCGTATAGGTCGCCATGACGCTGCCGCCGAAGGTGACTTCCGATTGCGTGCCGACGATATTCGGCCCCTCCATATCGACAAAGGTCACGGTAGCGTCGAGATTGAGGTTCAGCTTTTTGGTGCGCTTGCTGTAACTCAGCGTCACACCCTTCTGACTCTGATAACCTCCGTTCACACGCATGCTCTGGGTCACCACATTGCCCAGATTTTGCGGATCGGCGATGATACGACTGGTACTGACGATCATGTCGTCGTCAGTGCGCCAGAAGCCGCGCACCGCGTAGCTGCCGGTCGGGTTACTGACCTCATAACTGGCTTCGAAGTTATCGCTTTCCTGCGGCCCGAGATCGGTATTGCCGACGCTCACCGACGTGTCGGAGATATAGACCAGACGCGGGTTGAGGTCGTTCGGCGAAGGGCGTTGTTGCTTATGGGTATAGCTCAAGCGAATCTTGCGGTCCTTCGACAGGGCGTAGGTCGCGAACAGGCTGGGGTTCAGACGGGCATAATCGACCTGATTACGCGTATTGCTGCGGGTTTCGTGCGTTTCCATATCGAGGAATTCGGCGCGCAGACCACCCAGCAGGGTCCATTTGGCGCCGAACTGCCGCTGAGCGGTCACATAGACGGCGCTGGCCGTTTGTTCGTAACGCAGGTCGCTGGTCAGCAAAGGTTGCAGCACAAGACCGGTGCCGGCGGTGTCCGGTCCATAGGACAGGCTGTTGGCGCGATTGTCGTCCTGATTGATCTGCGTCCCGACACTGACCTGCGTCCGACCGAGCGTCGTGTTGTAAGCGGCCTGCACCATGGCGGCATTATTTGAACCGTCGCGCAGTTTACGATCCGGGCGCGGCAGGCGACTGCCGGTCGAGGACAGGTCGTAGCTCGTGATCGTGTCCGAATCGTTTTCGTTTTCCGAGCGCGACAGGCTCATATCCAGCTTGAACGACTGATCCGGTTTTTGCCCGTAGTGGGTATAGCCGGCACTCAGCGTGCCATTCTGCTGATCCGACGTGCTCTCACTGAGGCTGGTGAAGATGTCCGTCGCCGCACCTCCGGCATTGAAGGTCGTGGACGCACTGAGCGAGTCGGTATCCGACGCGCTACCCGTATAGGTCAGGCCGCCGGTGAGTACGTCATTGGGGCCGAGATCGTATTGCAGGCTGGTCGAAAGAAAGGCCCGGCTATAGGCGCCGTCCGTCAGACCATTGCGGCGCGATTCCCGCGTCCGGTTGCCCGAGGCATCGAAGCCCTGGGTTTGCGAGTCGGATATCGAATTTTGAATACTGCGGTTCAGGCTGCCCATCGCCGTCAGCGTCAGCTTATCCTTGGCAAGGCTCAGGAAGGTGTTTCCGGATGCGCCTTCGTTGGACAAGACCTGCCCGCTGACACTGCCGAAAACGCCCGGCGGCATATTGCGCTTGGTGACGATATTGACGATGGGCTCATTGCTGCTCGACGAATATTGCGCGCCGGGATTCGAAATGACTTCGATGGATGAAATGGAGGCCGACGGCATGGATTGCAGCGCCGCGCCGCGGTTGTCACCCGTCATATAGAGCGCCGGACGGCCGTTGACGAAGACCCGCGCCTCACGTCCGCGCACCGTGACATTGCCGTCATTGTCGACATTGACACCCGGCACCTTGTTCAGGGCATCCTGCGCCGTGCCGGTCAGGGCATCGGGATTTTTGGTGACGTCATAGACTTCCTTGTCACCGCTCATCTCCTTCCGCTGACCTTTAACGGTCACCGTGGTCGGATCGGCCTTGTCCTGAACCTTGTCCTTTTCGGTTTTGACGTCGGTTTGCGCGGCCGTCGGTGCCGCGGTTTGAGCCTGCGCCATGGCGGGCATGACCAGAGACGCCGACACGACGGTTAGAATCATGGATGTCGAAGATTTCATAATTTCCCCCTACCGCACTCCCCCGGCGGCGTATCAACCCTGTGTCACAGGCGGCTGAGGCACAATTGTGGCGATATGGGCCGGGGCCGCATTAACAATATTTCATATGGCCAGCTTATCCCGATGCCGTTACGGTATCGACGTTCTCACAACGGAGGTTCCCATGTCCTATGTCGATGGTTTTGTCTGCCCAGTTAAAAACGAGAAGAAAGACGCCTATCTGGAGTCGGCGATCAAGGCCGCGGACATCTTCAAGGAATACGGCGCTGTCGCCGTTTGGGAAAACTGGGGCAACGATATCCCCGAAGGTGAGGTCACCTCGTTCCCCCTGTCGGTGAAGCTTCAGGACGGCGAAACCGTGGTCTTCTCATGGATCGTCTGGCCATCGAAAGCCGTGCGCGACGACGCCTGGGGCAAGCTGATGCAGGACGACCGCATGAAGATGGAAGACATGCCGTTCGACGGCAAGCGTATGTTCTGGGGCGGCTTCGAGAATATCCTGTCGGTTTAAAGCTTCTTCTGCCAGAACAGCGCCTTGCCCTGTTCCGGGTCGAGGACGTAGTCGCCGAACCCCAGCGACGCATAGAGCGCCTGTGCGGGACGGTTGCCTTCGAGCACTTCGAGGGTCAGCTTGCAGGCGTCTTTTTCGCGGGCAATGACTTCGATTTCGGCGAACAGGGCTTTGGCCACGCCCTGACCGCGAAATTCCGGCGCGACGACGATGTCGTGGATATTGATCAGCGGTTTGGCCGCAAAGGTCGAGAAACCGTCGAAACAATTGGCCAGCCCCGCAGGGTGGTTATCGACAAGCGCCAATAGAGAAAACGCGGTCGGAAACGCCGCCAGCTTGTCGATGAGGACTTTTGCCACATCGTCCGACAAGGCGGAACCACCGCCCATCGGGTCGAGCGCATAGATCTTCAGTAGACTGACGATGGCTTCGGCGTGGGCCGGATTGCGGTAATCAGCTCTTATAATATTGAGCATAGGTTCCTCATGTAAAAAGGCCGAAGCTGATGCTCCGGCCTTTCATTCTGTTCCCGGTCATGGGGTGTGGGGTCCGTGACCCCACGAGCCTACTGGCAAGCCAGACACTCTTCGTAATCCGTCTTGGCCGCGTCCATCATCGACGCCGCCGCTTCCTTGGTCTCCGAACCGGCAAACGCGGCGCGCTGGACCGACTTGGAGCGGAGATAGTAGAGCGATTTGACGCCCTGTTCCCAGGCGGTCCAGTGCAGCATATGCAGGTCCCACTTGTCGACATTGCCGGGCAGGAAGATATTGAGCGACTGCGACTGGCAGATTTCCGGCGCGCGGTCGGCAGCCAGTTCGACCACCCAGCGCTGATCGATTTCGAACGCTGTCTTGAAGACGTCCTTTTCGTCGGCGTCGAGCGCGTCGAGGTGCTGGATCGAGCCTTCGTGTTCGACGATCGAGTCCCAGATATCGTTGGTGTCGAGGCCCTTTTCGGCGAGCAGCGCCTTGAGGTAGGGGTTCTTCACCGCGAACGAGCCCGACAGGGTCTTGTGGGTGTAGATATTGGCCGGGATCGGCTCGATGCCCGCCGACGTACCACCGCAGATGATCGAGATCGAGGCGGTCGGCGCGATGGCCAGCTTGTGCGAGAAGCGTTCCATGACGCCGCGCTCTTCGGCGTCGAGGCACGGCCCGCGCTCCTGAGCCAACTTAACCGAGGCCTTGTCGGCTTCGCGGCGCAGGTGCTTGAACAGGCGCATGTTCCACGACTTGGCCATGGCCGATTCGAAGGCGACGCCCTGCGATTGCAGGAAGGAGTGGAAGCCCATCAGGCCGAGGCCGACCGAGCGCTCGCGTTCGGCGGAATAGATGGCGGCGGCCATCGAGTTAGGCGCGGTATCGATGAAGTCCTGCAGGACGTTATCGAGGAAGCGCATGATGTCTTCGATGAACTGCGGCTGGTCGCGCCATTCGAGGAAGGTCTCGGCATTGACCGACGACAGGCAGCAGACGGCGGTACGGTCTTCGCCAAGGTGATCCTTACCCGTATGCAGCATGATTTCGGCGCACAGGTTCGATTGCTTGACCTTGAGGCCCAGTTCACGCTGGTGCGGGGCCATGGCGCGGTTCACCGTGTCCGAGAAGATCAGATAGGGTTCACCCGTCTGCATACGGATTTCGAGGATCTTCTGCCACAGGGCGCGCGCGTCGACGAACTTGATGATCTCGTCGTTCTTGGGCGAGCGCAGGCCGAACTGTTCGCCGTCGCGGACGGCTTCCATGAAGGCGTCGGTGATCGAAATGCCGTGGTGCAGGTTGAGCGCCTTGCGGTTGAAATCGCCCGACGGCTTGCGGATTTCGAGGAACTCCTCGATTTCCGGGTGGTGGATGTCGATATAGACGGCAGCCGAACCGCGACGCAAGCTACCCTGCGAAATGGCGAGGGTCAGCGAATCCATCACGCGGATGAAGGGGATGATGCCCGAGGTCTGGCCTGCGCCCTTGACCTTTTCGCCGATGGAGCGCACGCCGCCCCAGTAGGTGCCGATGCCACCGCCGTTCGAGGCCAGGGCGACATTTTCGTTCCACGTGCCGACAATGCCTTCGAGGTTATCGGGCACCGAGTTCAGGAAGCACGAGATCGGCAGACCGCGCGACGCGCCGCCGTTAGACAGAACCGGCGTCGCCGGCATGAACCACAGGTTCGAAATGTAGTTGTAGATGCGCTGGGCGTGTTCCGAATCGTCGGCATAGGTGGTGGCGACGCGCGCGAACATGTCCTGATACGATTCACCGGGCATCAGGTAGCGGTCGTCCAGCGTCTTCATGCCGAAATCGGTCAGCTTGGCGTCCTTCGACGGGTCGGTGACCACGTGCTTGATCAACTTGAACTCGGGACGCGTATGCGGGCGAACCGCCTTGTTCGCCTTGTAGGCCACTGGAGTCTCACGCTTGGCCGCCGCATCGTTAACCGACATGTCACTTCACCTGGAAAGCTAAACCGCTCCGCCCCCGGAGCTTACAAATGGCCGACCCAACAACCGTATCTGGCAACTAGATATAGTGGTTGATGTCACCCTGAACAACTATATGGGGCCATAAGTCGGGGAAGTCGTCAACGGCCAAGTCGCCGCACGGGCGAACTTTTTAGTTAATGAAATCCTAAAAAAATCAGAAGTTCAAGCTGCTCAAGGGCTTGGCCGGGATTCACAGAAATGTCCCCAAAAAAGACTCTTGTTAAAGAATCGTCGAGGGCGTTTCGGACAGATAGCGGTCAATCTTATTTTCACGGTCGACCAGCACGACTCTGGGGATAATCGGCGCGTCGGTCAGCTCGAACCCCATGATGATGATCTGTTCGGATTCGTTGATCAGATGGGCCGCGGCACCGTTCATGGCGATCTTGCCCGAACCGCGCTCACCGGTGATGACGTAGGTTTCCAGCCGCGCACCGGAGGTGTTGGACACCACCAGCACCCGCTCGCCGTCCCACAGGCCGACAGCGTCCATCAGGTCCTCGTCGATGGTGATCGAGCCGATATAGGCGAGATTGGCCTCGGTGACGTAGGCATTGTGGATCTTGGAACGCAGCAACTGACGCATGGACGGCTTTCAGAAAGAGATTTGACCGTGGCTAATATCGTCTGTCCGCCGGAAAGTCAGCCGTTTTCTGACTCGCGCCAGCCCCCGGCGGGCCGAACCGTGGCGCACGCAGGCGTACCGTCCTTGCCACGACCGGGCAGTACGGCCTCGATGACACGACCCGCCCGGGCAAGGACGCGCAAATCTTCGGGTAGGGTGTGGATGTCGATCTTCGCCCGTCGGCTCCACAGGCTATGGGACTCACCGGCTTGCTGGCCGATGGCGATATAGATGAAGCGGCGCGTCGGGCCTTCGCGCCGCACGAACGCCCCCAGCCAGCGCCCGTCGTCGGACAGGCGCACCGGCACATCGAAGGATAGAGACGTCTCCCCGGCGATTTTGGCTTCGACCGGTCGATTATCCTTGTCCTGAAGACTGTAGAGAACACCCGGCACCGGGTCTTTGATCGTCAGGCGCAGGATGATCGCCGCATCGACCAATCTAGTCGTTCCACAGATCGGTCACGTCGCCCTTGCGGTTCAGCATATGGACCGCGCGCTTGATGACATTAAGCAGATTCTCGACCCGCTCGTTCTGATCGTAGGTGAGCGCCGCCCGGTGCAGGCCGTCGAGGGCGAACCGGGCCAGGTCGCGGCTGGCCTGAAAGCGTGCATCGACCCCCGCGGTGATAAAGCCCGGCGTGGCGCGCCCCATGGCACCGCGGTCGAAGGCCTCCTGCGCCGGCTTGATCGCCTTGGCGACGTCCTGATCCTGACGCGCGGCGCGTTCCAGCGCCAGAAAGGCCGCGAACGGCACCGAACTCAGCAGCCGCCAATAGGCGTCGATCGCCCCGTCGAGAGCGTCCTGATCGGGTTTCAGCTTACCCGCCTCGGCCTCGAAGGCCGCTTCGCGCGCCGCCTGAATGTGCCAGGCAGCGGCCTCGACCAGGGCTTCGCGGGTGGGAAAATGATAAAGCATGGCCCCGCGCGTCAGGCCGCAGGCCTCAGCGATGGCAGCGTTACCGGCGCGATCATAGCCCAGTTCCGCAAACAGCCGCATGGCCGTCTCCAGAATCTGCACCCGCGTGCGGCGGGATTTGGGCGTATCTTTCGGTTTCTCGCTCATCAACATGCCTTCTTGCGCCCGCGCCGTGCCTGCCGGTGGGTGACCACGCAGATGCGAACGATACTCAGATTTAGGGCATTCGACGCGCTTGGCAAGCCATTGTTACAGCAAGTGAACGCGACAAATCCCCAGCCGCAATTATACGCCGCTTTTTGTGCATCGCAACAAAAACCCGGTGCCCATGCCGGGTTTTCCCTTGGAAAATATCGGTTTGCGGACGAATTTTATCTGGCATCCGCGCTTGCCCCAAGGTCAAACCGTCATGCGTCTGATACAAAATCATGCTTCACACGCGCCCGATTGCACTTTACAGATTGCGATCCGTTCGTTGAGGGAGTTGAGGACAACCGTGCGTATTCTGCTTGCGACCGATGCGTGGGACCCTCAGGTCAATGGCGTCGTTACGACGCTCAAGCGCGTGATCGGCGAATGCGAAAAACTGGGCCACGAATTCAAGATCGTGGACTATAACCAGTTCAAGTCCGTCTCCTGGCCCGACTATCCCGAAGTGAAGCTGGCGCTCGGCTGCTACGAAGACGTGCGCGAAATCATTCAGGACTATGAGCCCGACGCCGTCCATATCGCCACCGAAGCCTTTGTCGGTCTGGCGGCGCGGCGGGTGTGCATCGAATGGAAGATGCCGTTCACGACGTCTTACCACACCAAGTTTCCCGAATATGTCTCGGCGCGCCTGCCCATCCCGCTCAGCTGGGGCTACGGCTATATGCGCTGGTTCCACAAGGCGTCGGGCCGCATCATGGTGGCGACGCCCACCCTGCAAAAGGACCTTGAGGCGCGCGGGTTCCGCAATATCTCGCCGTGGACGCGCGGCGTCGATACCGAGATGTTCCGCCCTGATCTTGAGCCCATCTTCGGCGACCTGCCGCGCCCGATCATGACCTATATCGGCCGCGTCGCCATCGAAAAGAATATCGAGGCCTTCCTGTCGCTCGACCTGCCCGGCACCAAGGTGGTGGTCGGCAAGGGCCCGCAACTGGAAGAACTCAGGGAAAAATATCCGGACGTTCTGTTTACCGGTCCGCGCTTCGGCGACGAACTGGCCCGATCCTATGCCGATTCCGACGTCTTCGTCTTCCCGTCCCTGACCGATACCTTCGGGCTGGTGATCCTCGAAGCCATGGCCACCGGCACCCCGGTCGCCGCCTTCCCGGCGCATGGCCCGATCGACCTGATCCCCGGCACCGGGGCGGGCGTCATCGACGACGATCTGAGCGTGGCGATCAAAGAGGCCCTGAAACTGGATCGCGGCCACGTACGCCGCCACGCCGAGAAGTTTTCCTGGCGGGCCTGTGCGGAGGAGTTCATCCGCAATCTGGAGCCCTATCCGGAAGCGGAAAAGAAGAAGCTCTGGGCGCGTTTGCGGGCCCTGCCGCGCCGCTTGAAGCGCAGGGCGGCTTAAAAGCGCTTACTTAATAGCGTGTTTTGCCATGTGCGCAGCAAGGCGCGAACGCAATTCGGAGGTTATCGCTTCCGGAAGCTTGCCTTGTCCCGCATCAAGAACTTCAGAAAAGCGCATCGCCAGAAACACTAAAACGCTCTGGGCAAACTCAGATGTCAGCTCGACTTCTTCAGTTAGCGATACGACCCCAAACTGATCGAGATAGTGACGCGCCGTGAGCGCCTGACCGTCTGCTTCGAATCTGTAGTCTATGAAATTATACAAAAATCCAAAACTTCCATCGAGCTCAGGCACCCCATAGTCAAGTCCATGATGAATGGAAACCGGCGCTATGATATCCTGTTCATAATAACTCATCACAACAACCGCTTGCGAATGGCCGAAGAGGCAATATCGATCAGGGTCACCGCCACTACGATCACAATGGCGATCGCCGAGACGCGGGCATAGTTGAAGCTGTTGATATTATCGAACAAAATCTGTCCGATCCCACCTGCGCCGATCAGGCCCAGCACGGTGGCCGAGCGGGCGCTCGATTCAAACCGATAGAGCGCAAAGGACGTCCATAGCGGCCCGACCTGAGGGATGACGCCCCAGACAATCTCATGCAGCCGCGTACCGCCCGTGGCGCGGACCCCTTCGATCGGCGCATTATCGACGGCTTCAACGGCTTCGGAAAACAGCTTGGCCAGCACGCCCGTATTGTGCAGCGCCAGCGCCAACACCCCGGCCAGCGGTCCCAGCCCGACGGCGACGACGAACGCCGTCCCCAGCACCAGCTCGTTGACCGAGCGCAGCACATCCATCAGGCGACGGACCGGGAACACGATCCATGACGGCGCTATATTGGCCGAGGACAGCAGCGCAAACGGCACCGCCAGCACGACCGAGATCACCGTCCCCCAGATGGCCACGGCAATGGTCAGCCCCATCTGCTCGATATACATCCTGACCGTCGGCCAGCTTGAAAAATCGGGGTGCACATAATCGCGCATATAGGCGCTGGTATTGGCGGAATTCTGCCATAGCGACGGCAGGTTGCCGATCTGCGCGCCCTTAAAGCTAAGCGCCAGAACGAGGCCGACAGCGAGCCATACGCCCCATGTCAGGAGTTTTTGGCTTAAGGAAGCGCGCGGCGGCTCCAGTGCCGTCAGTCGGGACTCAGACATTACTGAGCATCAGGTGCGGCTTGCGGCGCGGCCTTGACGGCGTCGGCTTCTTTGGTCACGGCGGCCAGATCGGCCTTGGCCTTTTCGACCGCCGCGGCATCGCCCGCGTTCTGTGCCTGAATCAACGCCTCGGCGGCCTCCATTTCCCGCACCGGCAACAAGTGCGTGTTATCCGCAGGTTTGAACACCCCGAACAACAGATTGTTCAATACCTTAAGCTGACGCGCGCCTTCCGCATCCTTGCCCGTGCCATAGGTCAGGAAGAAGGAGCGGATCTTCTCCTTGGTCGCGGGGTCGAGGTCCTTGCGCCAGATGATCGGGTCTTCGGGCAGGGTCGGCGAGGTCCAGATAACCTTGACCTGCTTGAGCTTTTCCGGGTGCGCCTGCCCCATGCGCTCCAGCGAGGCATTGTTATTGGTCGCCGCGTCAACGACGCCATTGGCCACCGCGAGGAAATTGACCTCATGCCCCGCCGAGCGCACGCTCTTGAAGCATTTGGCCGGATCGACCTTGGCCGGCAGGAAGAAATAGGTCATCGGCGCCAGCGTGCCCGAGGTCGATTTCACATCGCCCATGCCGAAGGTTTTTGTCCCGTCGCATTTTAACAGGTCTTCAGCGGTAAGCGGTGAATCGGCGCGCGTGATAATCACCGACTGATAGCCATCGACGCCCGACGTGTCCGACGAGCGCGCAAAGACCTCGCCATCCGAACGGCGCACGGCTTCGAGGCCCGAGGCGTTGGAGAACCAGCCCAGTTGCACCTTGTCGAAGCGCATGGCTTCGATCAGGGTGGTGTAGTTGCTGCCGAAATAGGGCTTGATAGTCAGACCTGTCTGTTTCGACATGTCCTCAAGGAACGGCTTCCACAGCGGCTCCATATTCTGGGCGTTCTCGGTCGACAGGATCGAGAAGTTTATCTCGGTGCGCGGGCCTTTGGCCGACGCGGCCTTGCGCTCGCAACCCGCGACCATGAAAAGTGCCGAGGCCGCGATCCCGCGCAGCATGTCCTTGCGTGACACCGTCATGTCAAATCTCTCCCCAATAGGCGGACTCGATCTCAGAGCCGTAGATATCCTTGAGTTGCTCTAACCCCAGCGTATCGGCGGGACCATCATAGACGATCTTACCGGCCTTGAGGGCCAGAATGCGGTCGCAATATTTCCGCGCATAGTCGACCTGATGCAGGGTAACGATAACACCGACCTTTTGCCGCTCATTGACATCGACCAGCAGTTCCATCACCCGGCGCGCCGACACCGGATCGAGCGAGGCGACGGGCTCGTCGGCCAGAATGAGTTTCGCGTCCTGCACGATGGCGCGCGCGATCGCGCCGCGCTGCTGCTGCCCGCCGGACAGGGTATTGGCGCGTTGCCCCGCCCGTTCGGCGATGCCGACGTGATCGAGCGCCGCCATGACGCGCTGCTTTTCCTCTACGGTCCACAGGCCGAAAAAGCCACGCCACGGGTTGATACGCCCCAGCAACCCCAAAGCCGCATTGGTAAATAACGACAGCCGTCCGACCAGATTGAACGACTGCGCGATCATGCCCATCGACGCCCGTGCGGCGCGCACATCTTCACCAAGGCGACCCGCAGACTGAACGGTCTTGTCCAGCACCGTCACCGTACCCGTCTCGGTCACGATCAGGCCCGAAAGCGAGCGCAACAGCGTCGACTTACCCGATCCCGACGGCCCGATCAGGCCGATACGCTCAGGCTTGGTCATGGCAAAGGACACGGCATCCAGTGCCTTGAACGGACGCGACGGCGTATCGCCCTGCGCCTTCTGGACGTAGGTTTTTGTCACCGACTGCACTTCGACCAAACTCGACATTCGGTGGCCCCGGCCCCTACGCGTTAACAGATATGAACGGGAGTCTTGCCGAAGTTTCGGGGGTTTGGCAACCGCCTCACATCTGAAACGGGCCATTTGCCGCAAGAGGTCGGCCCTGCCGATGGTTGTCATTGAAATTTTATGCCCTGAAACTCTTTACACAGGGGCGAAAATACCCGATATAGCGCGCTTCCGGCGGACCCCGACACATAGGTTGGACACCCTGGGGCCTTGTGATCAGTATGATCCTCGGCTGGGTATCCATGAAACGCTGCTAACGCCGGTCTGGGTTTAACTTTTATCTACGGGGTTTTGGCTAGTGAAACACTACCAAACGGCCCTGGACCTGGTCCGCGAGCAGTCACCGGAAAAGCCCGTCGCCCTTGTGCGACGCGAGCCTGTTTCCGTCGCAGCGCAATGGTTCCAGCGCCACTTCAAGGGCGATGTCTTCTATGCCGTCAAGGCCAACCCGTCCGCATGGGTCATTCAGACCCTGCTGGAAGCCGGTGTGCGCTCGTTCGACGTGGCCTCGATCAACGAAGTCAAGCTGGTGAAGGATATCGCGCCCGACGCGCGCCTGGCCTTCATGCACCCGGTCAAGTCGCGCCGCGCCATCGCCGAGGCCTATCATGACTTCGGCGTGAAGACCTTCAGCCTCGATACCCACGAAGAATTGCAAAAGATCCTCGACGCCACGGGTGGCGCGAAGGATCTGAACCTGATCGTGCGTCTGGCGACCTCGGGCGAAGGCTCGAACCTGCCCCTGACCAACAAGTTCGGTGCCCAACCCTATGAGGCCCCGGCCCTGCTGCTGGCGGCGCGTCAGGCGACGCAGGACCGTATGGGCCTGTCGTTCCACGTCGGTTCGCAGTGCATGCGTCCGACCGCCTATGCGGCCGCCATGTCGGCAGCCTCGCGCGCGCTGGTTCGCGCCGGGGTGCTGGCCGATATCGTCGATGTCGGCGGCGGCTTCCCGTCGGTCTATCCCGGCATGATCCCGCCGTCCCTGCCCGAATATATGGACGTCATCGACCGCGCCTTCGAGGACATGAAGGTGCACGAGGCGACCGAGCTGTGGGCCGAGCCCGGCCGTTCGCTGGTGGCCGAATCGACCTCGATCCTGACGCGCGTCGAACTGCGCAAGGGCGACGCCCTCTATCTGAACGACGGTGCCTACGGCAATCTATTCGACGCGACCCACGCCAAGTGGCCGTTCCCGGTGCGTCTGCATCGTGCTGAGGATGGCGACGAGAGCGAAGATTTGAAGCCGTTCCGTTTCTACGGCCCGACCTGCGATTCCATCGACCATATGCCGGGGCCGTTCTGGCTGCCCGCCGACGTGGACGAAGGCGACTACGTCGAAATCGGTATGCTGGGGGCCTATGGCGTCGCCATGACGACCGGTTTCAACGGCTATGGCGAAAGCGAAACCGTCTTCCTCGACGAAGCCCCGATGGCCTCGCTGTTCGGCCTGGCCCCGCGCTCGCTCAACGTGCCGCGCAACGCCTACGACGCCGTTGAAGAGAACAAGGTCGTCCGCCTCAACCGTCCCAAGGGCGGCAAACGCGGCAAGAAGCGGAGCAAGTAAAGGCGAACGATGAAGCTTAAACGTTTTAAAGGTGCCGCCAAAATCTATGGAACTATCCATTGGTTCGTCACCAGAACGTTTATCATTCTGTGGCTCGGCTTCTGTGTCATCGCGACCGGCATTCACGTCTATCGGTATCTGCAAGCGGGAGATATTCCACACGCTCTCGGTATGGCCGCTGCGGGTCTGAGCTTTTTTGGTTTCGGCGTCGCTTTCTTCTTCATCGCTTCGAAAATAAACGACTGGAACGATCGCGCGTGGAAAGAGAAAGACCACTAATCGTAAAATAGAGTCATAAAAGCCAACTAGAACCTTATTTGCCAAACCGGTCTCTATGCCCTATAGGGACCGCGCTTTTTAAGTTCCCACCCCATCGCACCGTCTGGGGATCACGGGCTAATGACGGGCGTCCACCTTCTTGTCTCAAAAGGAAAAAGAGATGAACGCTGATACCCTCCAATCCAATCAAAAAGCCGCCCTGCTCCAGAATACCGTTGAGCACGTCGACATAACGTCCTACGACGCGCGCCCGATCATCGACTCGATGCGCAAGATGTCGTTTTCGTCGCGTGACACCGCCCGCGCCGCCGACATCTTCAACATGGCTCTGGAAGATCAGTCCTGCTCGCCGTGGCTGATCCTGGCCGGTTCGACCTCGGCCGGCGGCTGTATGCACGTCTATCGCGACATGGTGAAGTTCGGCATGATCGACGCCGTCGTCGCCACCGGCGCCTCGATCGTCGACATGGACTTCTTCGAAGCGCTGGGCTTCAAGCACTATCAAGCCGCCGGTCCCGTGGACGATAACGTCCTGCGCGACAACTATATCGACCGTATCTACGACACCTATATCGACGAAGAAGAACTTCAGGCCTGCGACCACACGATCCTTGAGATCTGCAACCGCCTTGAGCCGCGCGGCTATTCCTCGCGCGAATTCATCTGGGAAATGGGCAAGTGGCTGTCGGAAGGCAATGCCAAGAAGCCCGGCTCGCTGATCCAGACCGCCTACGAAGAAGGCGTGCCGATCTTCTGCCCGGCCTTTGTCGACTCGTCCGCCGGTTTCGGCCTCGTGAAGCACCAGAAGGAACGTATCGCCGAAGGCAAGCCGTACCTGATGATCGACGCCGTCGCCGATTTCCGCGAACTGACCGACGTCAAGATCGCCGCTGGCACCACCGGCCTGTTCATGGTCGGCGGCGGCGTGCCGAAGAACTTCGCTCAGGACACCGTCGTCTGCGCCGAAATCCTCGGCGTCGAAGCCGACATGCACAAATACGCGGTCCAGATCACGGTCGCCGACGTGCGTGACGGCGCCTGCTCGTCCTCGACGCTCAAGGAAGCCGCCTCGTGGGGCAAGGTCTCGACCACCTATGAGCAGATGGTCTTCGCCGAAGCCACGACCGTCGTGCCGCTGATCGGGTCGGACGCCTATCATCGCGGCGCCTGGAAGAGCCGTGAAAAGCGCAACTGGGCCAAGCTGTTTGCTTAATTGGCGCAATTTACGTAACGTATGAGTAAATAAGATTAATTCGCAGATGATTGAGACGAATTCGTACACTTATCGGTACAAAGTCACCATCGTCGGGAGCCTCAGGTAAAATAATCGATATTTTTTTTATTTTACCTCTTCCCTTTTGCGAAATAACTCTTATTTAGACTTTATCGGTTACGGCTTACAGATGTTGAGTCGTTGACCCACAGTTCGTCGCCGGGATCATCCCCCCCCCCTCGAATCCGGCGGCATGCGCGGCCCTCTCTGCCCCCCAGAGAGGGCCGTTTCTATTTCACCCGCCCGGTGCAGGGCAGATCGGGATTTCTCTTTTCAGTTTGCGCCTTGCTCACGCGTCGGCGCGGGTCTGCCCCCCAGAGAGGGCCGTTTCTGTTTTTGTTATCTGTCCGCTTTCATACTCCCCCGGCGTGCCGGGGGAGTATGAAAGCGGACAGAGGCCAGACGGAGGGGGGCTCGCGTAAATATCCGCCTGCTCATCCTCACAGTCATCGTAACTTGTCAGACGCGCGCCTGAGTGGAATAGTGGCGGCGAAAGCGAGGGCGGGATGAAAGCATGGATAGGGGCGGCCCTGACCGCCGTCATGGCGCTGACGACCACCGTCCCTCTGCAGGCGCAGGCCCCTGTCACGCCGGAAGCGCGCGAAACCGCCCTGCTCAAGAAACACCGCGGCCTGGTCAAGCGCCGCAACGACGTCTTCACGATCTACAGCGATGGCGACAGGATCGGCGAACTGACCGTCAAAACCTGCGCCAAGGCCCCCTGTCCCGCCACCGGACCGGACAAGCGGTTTACCGGCGTCATGCGCCTGCGCGACGCCGAAGGCCGCGCCGATCTGCCGGTTATTACCTACGATGCGGTCGAAAACCGCGATCAGTTGATCATCGATCAGGATGGCACCGGCTATATGCTGGTCGACGGCGGCACAGCGTCGCCGGATGGCCGCTATATCGCCAGCCTGACGCCCGCCGCCAATGGCAACGGCTGGTATATCGTCGATTGGGCGACGAAAAAGGTCCATTACTTCCCCGTCAATTGCGACGAAGGCCAATGGGTATCGAAAAAGCAACTCAGGCTGGTCTGCATCGATTTCATGCGCCGGGGCTTCATGACCTATGTCGAGGCCCGCGCCCTGCGGCTCAAGGACGGCAGTTGGATATTGATGCAGGATCGCGCCGTTATGCAGGCGCTCAAAGCCGGAACCACCGATCAGCTGGAATGGGTGCCGCGGACGGATATTCCTTCATTCATTCCCATCGCCGTCGTCTCGGAAAAGGCGTTCGCGCTCAAACCTTACGACGGCAAGGACTACCGGCAGATTCCTTGATTTCCTAATCCGCCGTTAACCAAATAAATACCTGATTCGGCGACATATAGGGTCATGACCACGCCGATCCCCTCTTCCCTGTCGCAGATGATTCTGGGCCGCCCCGCCCAAGCCACGGGCGCGACCGCCAAGGCCGCGTCCGATGAAACGGCCACGCGCTTCAATGACGCGCTGTCAGCGCAGAAGGCCTTTTTCCGTCAGGCGGCGGGTAATGTGGAGCAGGCCGCACCCAAGCCCGCCGGCGTGACACCCGCGACCTTCAAGGCGGCGGATATCGCTCAGGGCATCAAGCCGGAAGAGACGCAACTGATGCGCCCCGGCAGTCTGTTGAATATTCGGGTTTAAGCGCACCCCAAAAAGTGTGAAGCGGTTTTTGACAACAATATCGCGACAAAGCAGAAATTCGGCGCGGCACTTAAAATTACGCTTTTTCGATTTCCGGCGGCGCAGGCGCGTCTTCGACGGCACCATTATCGAGCTCCGGGAACGGCAGCGGGCCGTCGGAAAAGGCGTGTTTGCCCTTCTTGCCAGCCTTCTTGTGCTTCTTCTTTTTGTCGCCTTTTTTGTCGGCCTTGACCTTTTTGACGACGGTCTCGTCGTCGGAGGCCTCTTCGCGCACGGCAGCGATCTTGCGCAGCAGCTTGAGGAAACTCTCGCGCTTAGGCGGTGACAACAGGCTGAGGATGCGCTCGTCGGCGGCCTCGACCTTGGGCTGGATATCGCGCAGAACCATGCGACCTTCGGTCGACAGACGCACCAGATTGGCGCGGGCGTCGGCGGCCGAGCGTTCGCGCTCCAGCCAGCCCTTACTGATCAGGCGCGCCACCATGTCGGCCAGGGTCGAACGGTCGATCCCCGTCGCCTTGACGAGGTCCGTTTGGGTCAGGCCCTCGGCCGAGTCCACGGCCAGCAGCAACGCGTACTGACGCTGGGTCAGGGCGTTGTCGCCGGTTTCTTCGGTATAGATATCGAGGGCGATCTGAAGCACGCGATGCAGCAGATGCGACGGCGAATTCTCTAACAATTCGGACCCCTGAAAATGATTACGCTTATGCTTTTTCATGCACCGCCTCCCGGAATGGAATGCGCGCATATAAGCATCAGATTATCACAGTTTCGCGACAAATCCATCCGCACACTGATGGAAGGCGCTCAGGTGGCGGAAGGTTTCCCCTCTTCGACGATGTTCTTCATCAGGAACGGCGTCAGGATAAGGGTCAGAAGCACCGGCCCGCCGAACATCGAACCCAGCTTCCACGTCACCCACACATCATCCGACTGCGTCCGCCAGATGATCTCGTTGGCCACCGCCATGACGCCGTAAAACGCCACCCAGATCCAGGTCAGGGTCGGCCATGCGGTCTCTTTCAGGTTCAGCGCGCTACCCAGAAGGCTTTTGAGCGGGTATTTTTTCATCAGGGCCGCAACCCCCAGAATACCGCCGATCAGGACATTGACCACGGTCACCTTGACCTTGATGAAGACCGGATCGTGGAAAAAGATGGTCATCAGGCCCATCGGAATGGCGAACAGGGTCGCCACCAGCGGAATCCACGCCACGCGCTTTTCAATAATATAGGCGGCAATCAGGGCGATGATCGACACCGCGATCAGGACGCCAGTGGCATAGATCATCGGGGCCGTGGCGTCCGTGCCGCCGATACCCAGTTTCTTGAAAATGAAGAAGCTGGCGGCAAAACCTACCACGGGGCCGAAATCGATAGCCGACTTGACCCAGTTGGTCGCCACCGGTTCCGGCGCGTCGGGCACGATCGCTTCGGGGAGAGCCTCGGCTTGGGCTTCGGTGATCTCGATTTTGGGCTGGAGGTCGCTCATTCTATTCACCTGACTATTCACTTAAAGGCTCTAAGCCGACCATCGAGCGGGCGAATTCGCGCGCGCGGAACGGCTGAAGGTCTTCGATATCCTCGCCGACGCCGATCAGCTTGATCGGCGCGTCGGACGCCTTGGCGATCGGCACCAGAATGCCGCCGCGCGCCGTGCCGTCCAGCTTGGTCATGACCAGTCCCGATACAAAGGCCTGACGGCCGAAAATCTGCTCCTGCGCCAGCGCGTTGCGGCCCACCGTGGCATCCAGCACCAGCAGGGTCTCGTGCGGCGCGCCGTCGATGACCTTCTTGATCACGCGGACGATCTTGAGCAGTTCGTCCATTAGCTGCTGCTTGTTTTGCAGACGCCCTGCCGTGTCGATCAGGACGACGTCGTAGCCCTCTTCCTTGGCGCGCACGCAGGCGTCATAGGCCAATCCGGCGGCATCGGCACCGGTCTTACGGCCCATGAAGTCGGCCTTGGCGCGTTCGGCCCAGACCTTGAGCTGCTCGACGGCGGCGGCGCGGAAGGTGTCGCCCGCGACGATCAGAACCTTGGCCCCCCGCGCCGTCAGCGACGCGGCGATCTTGCCCAGGGTGGTCGTCTTGCCGGAGCCATTGACGCCGACGAACAGGACGATATTAGGCTTGGGGCCCGACAAGGGATCGAAGCCCTCTTCGCGGCCCCTCAGTTCGTCGGCAATGGCCTCGGCGAGGGCTTCCTTGACGGCGGTGGGATCGTTCTCGGCGAACTTTTTCGAGGCCATCTTTTCGGCAATGGTCGCCGATATCTGCGGACCGAAATCGCTCTCGATCAGCATGTCCTCAAGCTCTTCGAGCGCCGCCGCATCCAGCGCCTTGTTGGCGACGAAGACGCTCGTCACCTGCTCGGTCAGTTGCTGAGAGGTCTTCGACAGGCCTTGGGTCAGGCGCGAAAACCAGCCGGGTTTTTTAGTGTCACTCATTCTTTTCTCCCCCTCTCCCTGAGGGAGAGGGTCGGGGTGAGGGGGAAATGCCAGCCAAGACCTGACAATCCTTCTTATCCGTCTTCGGGCCACCCATCGCTAGCGAAAGCTATACTTTCGCTACGCTAAACCCTCAAGGGAGAAGGGAGGTTGCGATTGCGCGCTTACCGTCATGGCCGGTAACGCGTAAATGCGCAATACCCCCAATCGTCGCGGTGCCCTCGAACAGCACTTCGGTAAAGTCCGCCGCGCGGGCAAAGCCGTCCTTTTCGACAACCGCCGAAATCTCGCGCCCGACCTGACGATCGAGGTGCCGCACCAGCGCCTCACCGGCCTTGGCGCGCAGACGGGCGGCGCGGTCCTTGATCAGCGGACGCGGCAGTTGCGGGATCTTCGCCGCCGGGGTTTGCGGTCGCGGCGAGTACGGAAACACGTGCAGAAACGCCAGATCGCATTCATCGACCAGCGCCACCGAATTAGCAAAGTGTTCCTCGGTCTCGGTCGGGAACCCGGCGATCATATCAGCCCCGAAGGCCACGTCCGGACGAAGCGCGCGCACCTGCTGTACCAGCTTGATGGCATCGGCACGCAGATGGCGGCGCTTCATGCGCTTGAGGATCAGGTCGTCACCGTGTTGCAGGGACAGATGCAGATAGGGCGCCAGACGCTCTTCCTCGGCAAACAGCCGCATCAGGCTGTCGTCGATTTCCGCCGCATCGATAGACGACAGGCGCAGGCGCTTCAGGTCCGGCACGTGTTTCAGGATACGCCCGACCAGATTGCCCAGTTGCGGCGTCCCCGGCAGATCATTGCCCCACGAGGTCAGGTCGACCCCGGTCAGGACGACCTCGTTATAACCCTCGTCAACCAGACGCGAAATCTGCCCTACCACGTCACCCGCCGCCGCCGAGCGCGAATTGCCACGGCCATAGGGGATGATGCAGAAGGTACAGCGGTGATCGCAGCCGTTCTGCACCTCGACATAGGCGCGGGCACGGTCCTTGAGCCCGTCGATCAGGTGCCCGGCGGTTTCGCGTACCGAGAAGATGTCGTTGACGGCGATGCGTGCCGAATCCGGCGTCAGGGCATAGGCCCCGGCGGTCGATTTGTCGCCATTGCCGATGATGAAATCGACCTCACCCATAGTGGCGAAGGTGTCAGGATCGGTCTGCGCCGCGCAACCGGTGACGATCAGCTTGGCGTCGGGGTTTTCCTTGCGCGCGCGGCGGATGGCCTGACGCGCCTGACGCACGGCTTCGCCCGTCACGGCGCAGGTATTGAAGATGATCGCCCCATCGAGGCCGTCATTGGCCGCGGTCTTGCGGATCAGTTCTGACTCGTAGGAATTCAGACGGCAGCCGAAGGTAACCACCTCGACGCCGTTTTGCAGGCCGACGGGCGTGGCGGGCGGGTCAGCCAGAACCTCTTCGTGCGCGTGATCGTGAGCCACTACAGCGCGCCCTCAAATTCGACTTCGACCGGGCCGGTCATGATGACATGATCATCCGCACGCCACAGAATATGCAGCGGACCGCCGTCCATGATGACATTGGCGTGGCGGTCGGTCAGGCCGCGCCGCGCACAGGCGACCAACGTCGCGCAAGCCCCGGTGCCGCAGGCCTTGGTGATGCCCGCGCCGCGCTCCCACACCCGCATCCGGATGGTGTTGCGGTCGATCACCTGCGCGAATTCGACATTGACGCCTTCGGGGAACAGCGGATGGTTTTCGATCAGGCTGCCCGTGCGTTCGACATCAACGGTGGAGACATCATCGACAAAGAACACGACGTGCGGGTTACCCATCGAGACCGCGCACGGCGTATGATAGAGCGGCGCGTCGATCGGCCCGACCTGAAGCTCCAGCCGTTCGGTGTTCATCTCCTCACTAAGCGGGATTTGCGTCCAGTCGAGGCGCGGCTTACCCATATCGACCGAAGCGATGCCGGTCTTGGTGTCGCGCTCCAGCACCCGCGCGGTAGTCTTTCCGCCTAGCGTATCGATTTTCAGCTCAGCATCGGGTTGGTCCTGATCGAGATACCACGCCACGCAGCGCAGGGCATTGCCGCAGGTCTCGACCGTGCCGCCGTCGGAATTCCACACGCGCATGAAGGCATCGCCCTCCGGTGAGGCTTCGATGGCGATCAACTGGTCGAAACCGACGCCGGACGCACGATTGCCCCACGCGCGGATCTGTTCTGCGGCGGGCTGGAAACGCTGGTTCCGGGCATCGACGACAATGAAATCATTGCCGAGGCCGTTCATCTTGAGAAAAGGTGTCGTCATTTGAGGCCTATATAGTCTCAAACCGCTCCAAACTGTAGGCTTTTGTGCAAATTCTTGCTAACGGCCCTTATCGGTTATTTCAGAAGGAGGCTCATATGCCCAAAGCTTACATCATCGCTCAGGCCAAGGTCAGCGATCCCGAATCCTACGCCAAGTACGGCGCGGGCACCAAGGCCCCGGCCGAAGCCTTCAACATGACGCCGCTGGCGCGCGGCGGTCGTTCGGAAGTCCTCGAAGGTCAGGGCTTTCCGCGCGTCGTGATCCTTGAGTTCCCGTCCTATGAGGCGGCGCTCGGCTACTACAATTCGCCGGACTATCAGGCCGCCCGCGAACACCGCCTCAACGCGGCGGAGTTCAACATGGTTCTGGTCGAGGGCGTGGAGTAATTATCAAGACGCGTGGCTATTCAAAATAGCCACGCGCAACAGCGTGTTTCATGACCATCTTCGCGTAGTCATTATCTGACGTAATGCGCAGAACGATCCTTGCCACAACACGTAGTTCTTCTTTATCGCCCCATGCGACAAAGCAATCCCCCTCAGAGTCGAAATCAACGGCGATCTTTTGATCACTGATTTCCAAGGCGGCAATGACCATCGATTCGAGCGAATACCCTCCGCCCTGACCACCTTCAGGCGTCGTCAATGCCTGAAATTCAGGCTTGAAGTCCCAGTAGTCGAACCGGAAGGGACGGCGCTCATCGTTTATCTGAACCAATTGCCCATGACTGAAGTCATCATCAGATAAAGTCACAGCGGATACCTTGCCTTTCTCTGCGGCGGTCATTGCGGTCGGCACAAGGACGAGAGCGATACCCACAAACAAGCCGACGCCCCGCATTATCCCCCCAGATACGTAAAAAAGCCCTGCCGATACTATCCGGCAGGGCTTTTAAATTTCAACATCAAACCGATCCTTAGTGGACCGTTTCGACATATTCCTCGGCGCTTTCGGCTAGGATCGTCATGCCCTCGGCGTTCACGTCGGCAAAGCCGCCGCGCACCTGATACATGCGCTTCTTGTCACCGTCGAGGATGGTCACCATACCTTCGGCCAGCGTCGTCATGAACGGCGCATGATTGACCAGCACGCCGAATTCGCCTTCGGAACCCGGTGCGATCACCTGATCGACGTCACCGGAAAAGAGTTCCTTTTCCGGTGTCACCAGAGAGACGTGGAGCTTCTCGGCCATGATGATTAGGCCTCACCCGCCAGGCGCTCGGCCTTGGCGATGGCTTCCTCGATGCCGCCGACCATGTAGAAGGCCGCTTCGGGGAGGTGGTCGTAGTCACCGTTGCAAAGGCCCTTGAAGCCCTTGATGGTGTCTTCGATCTTCATCAGGACGCCCGGCGTGCCGGTGAAGATTTCGGCCACGTGGAACGGCTGCGACAGGAAGCGCTGGATCTTACGGGCGCGGGCCACGACCAGCTTGTCTTCTTCCGACAGTTCGTCCATGCCGAGGATGGCGATGATGTCCTTCAGCGACTTGTACTGCTGGAGGATCTGCTGGACCTGGTTGGCGGTGTTGTAGTGCTCTTCGCCGACGATGCGCGGATCAAGGATACGCGAGGTCGAGTCGAGCGGGTCAACCGCCGGATAGATGCCCTGTTCGGCGATCGAACGCGACAGAACGGTCGTGGCGTCGAGGTGGGCGAACGAAGCGGCCGGGGCCGGGTCGGTCAGGTCGTCGGCGGGGACGTACACGGCCTGAACCGAGGTGATCGAACCCTTGTTGGTCGAGGTGATGCGCTCTTGCAGCTTGCCCATTTCGGTCGCCAGAGTCGGCTGATAGCCCACCGCCGACGGAATACGACCCAGCAGAGCCGACACTTCCGAACCGGCCTGCGTGAAGCGGAAGATGTTGTCGACGAAGAACAGCACGTCCTTGCCTTCGACGTCGCGGAAATATTCGGCCTGAGCCAGACCCGTCAGGGCGACGCGCGCGCGGGCACCCGGCGGCTCGTTCATCTGGCCGTAAACCAGCGTACAGCGTGACGCGCCGCCACCGCCGTGTTCGTTCACCTTCGACTCGATCATTTCGTGATAGAGGTCGTTGCCTTCGCGGGTACGCTCACCGACGCCGGCGAACACCGAATAGCCGCCGTAGGCCTTGGCGATGTTGTTGATCAGCTCCTGAATGGTCACGGTCTTGCCGACGCCGGCGCCGCCGAACAGGCCGATCTTACCACCCTTGGCGTACGGGCAGATCAGGTCGATGACCTTGATGCCGGTGACGAGGATTTCAGCCGAGGTGGCCTGATCCGCAAACGCCGGGGCGTCGGCGTGGATCGGGTTGAAGAATTGCGTCTCGATCGGACCGGCTTCGTCGATCGGCTCGCCGATGACGTTGATGATGCGGCCGAGCGTCGCCGGACCGACCGGAACGGTGATCGGCGCGCCAAGGTCGGTCACTTCCTGACCGCGGACGAGGCCTTCGGTGGCGTCCATGGCGATGGTGCGCACGGCGTTTTCGCCGAGGTGCTGCGCCACTTCGAGGACGAGGCGCGCGCCCGAAGCCGTGTTGACGGTTTCCAGCGCGTTGAGGATGGCGGGCAGGTTCGAGTCGAATTCGACGTCGACAACGGCGCCGATAACCTGAGTGACGCGGCCCTTATTGGCCGTAATCGTTTGATGGGCGGACATTTTCAATAATCCTTAGATGGCTTCGGCACCGGCGATGATCTCGATCAGTTCGGTCGTGATCTGCGCCTGGCGTTTACGGTTGTATTTCAGGTTCATGGCTTTGATCATTTCGCCCGCGTTGCGCGTGGCGTTGTCCATCGCGCTCATCTGGGCGGCATAGAAGCCAGCGTTGTTCTCAAGCAGGCTGGCCAGAATCTGAACCGTCAGATTACGCGGCAGCAGGGTTTCGAGAATCTCTTCTTCCGATGGCTCGTACTCATAGACCGCGCCGCCCGAGGTTTCCTCGGTCGTGGCTTCGATCTCGGCCGGGATCAGTTGCTTGGGCGTCGGCACCTGAGAGATGACCGAGCGGAACTGGCTGTAGTACAGCGTCACGACATCGGCCTGACCGTTGTCGAACGCCGTAAAGATGGCGTCGGCGATCGGTTGCGCGACATCGAGGTTCAGCGTCTTGGCCAGTTCGAACGAACCGACGATCTGATCGGCGTACTGACGCTTGAGCTGATCGAGGCCCTTGCGGCCCACGGTCAGGATGCGCACCGTCTTGCCTTCGGCGATCAGGCCGCGGATGTGCTCACGCGCGGCGCGGACGATCGAGGAGTTGAAACCGCCCGCCAGACCGCGATCGGCGGTGGCGACGACGACCAGATGGTTCTGGGTCGAGCCGGTCCCGGCCAGCAGCTTCGGCGCGGCATCGCCCGACACGCCACGGGCAAGGTTCGCAATGACCTCGGCCATGCGCTTGGCGTAGGGGCGGGCGTTCTCCGCCGCGTCCTGAGCCCGCTTGAGCTTGGCGGCGGCGACCATTTGCATGGCCTTGGTGATCTTCTGCGTGGCTTTCACGCTGGCGATCTGAACGCGCATGTCCTTAAGACTTGCCATGAAAATATTCCCTCAAAACAAAATCTTCGATTTTATTTTGGTTGATATCGACGGATCAAATCTCGGGGCGGCCCTTCGATTTGATCCGACTTTTTGACTAATGCCCTGAGATAAACTCAGGGCACATCATTTAGGCGAAGTTGGCGGCGAAATCGGCCACGATGGCCTTCAATTGCTCTTCCAGCTCCGGCGTCAGGGCCTTCTTCTCGCGGATCGCGGTCAGGAGGTCGACGTGCTTGCCGCGCAGGAGCGACAGGAAGTCGCGCTCGAAGCGACCGACGTCGCTGACGGCAACCTTATCGAGGTAACCGCGCGTACCGGCATAGATCACCGCGACCTGCTCTTCGACCTTCAGCGGCGAATATTGCGGCTGCTTCAGGAGCTCGGTCAGGCGCGCACCGCGGGCCAGCAGGCGCTGGGTGGCGGCGTCGAGGTCCGAACCGAACTTGGCGAAGGCAGCCATTTCGCGATACTGGGCCAGGTCGCCCTTGATCGAACCGGCCACCTGCTTCATCGCCTTGATCTGAGCGGCCGAGCCAACGCGCGACACCGACAGACCGACGTTCACGGCGGGACGGATGCCCTGATAGAACAGGTCGGTTTCGAGGAAGATCTGACCGTCGGTGATCGAGATCACGTTGGTCGGGATGTAGGCCGACACGTCGTTGGCTTGCGTTTCAATGACCGGCAGGGCGGTCATCGAGCCCGAACCGTTGTCTTCGTTCAGCTTCGCGGCGCGTTCCAGCAGACGGGAATGGAGGTAGAAAACGTCGCCCGGATAGGCTTCGCGGCCCGGCGGACGGCGCAGCAGCAGCGACATCTGACGATAGGCGACGGCCTGCTTCGACAGATCGTCATAGATGATCAGCGAGTGCATGCCGTTGTCGCGGAAATATTCACCCATGGCGCAACCGGCGAACGGCGCCAGATATTGCAGCGGAGCGGGCTCGGAGGCCGAAGCGACGACGACGGTCGTGTATTCCAGCGCGCCGTTTTCTTCCAGCGCCTTGACGATCTGGGCGACGGTTGAACGCTTCTGGCCGATGGCGACGTAGATGCAGTACAGCTTGGCCGACTCGTCGGTACCGGCGTTGACGGCCTTCTGGTTCAGGATGGCGTCGATGGCGACGGCGGTCTTACCGGTTTGGCGGTCACCGATGATCAGTTCGCGCTGGCCACGGCCGACGGGGATCAGGGTGTCGATGGCCTTGATGCCGGTCTGCACGGGCTCGTGCACCGACTTGCGCGGGATGATGCCCGGGGCCTTGACGTCGACACGGCGGAATTCGGTCGCTTCGATCGGACCCTTGCCGTCGACCGGCTCGCCCAGCGGGTTGACGACGCGGCCCAGAAGGCCCTTGCCGACCGGCACCTGAACGATTTCACCGAGGCGGCGCACTTCGTCGCCTTCGCGGACTTCGCGGTCTTCGCCGAAGATAACGACGCCGACATTGTCCTTTTCGAGGTTCAGGGCCATGCCCTTGACGCCCGCCTTGGGGAAGGAGACCATTTCACCGGCCTGAACCTTGTCGAGGCCGTGAACGCGGGCGATACCGTCGCCGACCGACAGAACGGAACCTACGTCCGAAACGTCGGCTTCTTCACCGAAACCGGCGATTTGAGCTTTGAGGATGGCCGAGATTTCGGCAGCACGAATGTCCATGAGTCTTACGCTCTCTTAAGGGCGAATTTGAGGGAGTCGAGTTTAGTCTTGAGCGACGCGTCGAACAGACGCGAGCCCACGCGGACCTTAAGCCCGCCAAGCAGGGACGGATCAACCGACTGGCTGATCACGGCGTCACGGCCCAGCGCAATGCGCAGAGCCGCCTGAAGATCGGCCACCTGGGCTTCGGAAAGCGCGGTAGCGGAGGTAACGACCGCCGAGACGATGCCCTTGCGGGCGTCATGCAGGCGGTTAAAGGCGGTGATGAAACCGAAAACTTCGTTGAGGCGACCGTTCTGCGCGATCAGGCCCAGGGCCTTAACCGTCAGGGCGTTCGGCTTGGCCATGTCGAGAACGGCGGTCAGGCCCTTCAGCTTGTCGCTTGATGCAAAGGCGTGCGAGGTCACCAGACGGTGCAGGTCGCGGCTTTCGGTCAGCATGGCCTTCAGCGTGGCGAGATCGGCATAGACGGCGTCGATAGAACCGGCAGCATCGGCCAGTTCAAACACGGCCTTGGCGTAACGGGCGCCAACCTCTGTTTCTCTAAAAATATCGCTCACGGCAGGTTCCGGCAAAAGAAATAAGTGGAATGGGCACAACGCGACCGGCGCACACATACAAGGCGCCACGTCTTTAAAGCCGCGCGCCTCTTAGCATGGGGTCTCCCGCATCGCAACCAACCAAACGGCATTTTTCAAATTTCTGTGACCGGACGAGATCACGGATGATTTTCGTATTTTTCCGCCTATCTGCTATGGTTGCCCGAAAAATCGGCTCTGCACCCTATGCAAACGATTTTCCTGTTATGCGACTGATTGTGCTTTGACGGGGTTGCCCTATGTATAGCGCACCCTATTGCTTTCAGAGAAAGATCCTATGGACCTCGCGGCCCTTTTTACCGACCCCGCCGTCTGGGCGGCCCTTGTCACCCTCATCGTGATGGAGGTCGTGCTCGGCATCGACAACCTCGTCTTCATTTCGATCCTGTCGAACAAGCTGCCGGAAAAGGACCGTCAGAAGACCCGCCGCCTCGGTATCGGTCTGGCCCTGATCATGCGTCTGGGGCTGCTGCTCACCATCGGCTGGATCATCGGCCTGAAAGCCGAGGTGTTCAATCTGGGTCTGATCGGGCCGCTGGGCGAACACGGCGAGCCGATGTTCGAGACCTCCTTCTCGTGGAAAGACCTTATCCTGATCGCGGGTGGTCTATTCCTCGTCTGGAAGGCGACCAAGGAAATCCACCATACGGTCGATCCCGCGCCGACCCATGATGTTATGGACGCCAAAAACGCCACCATCAACAATGCCGGTGCCGCCATCGTTCAGATCATCCTGCTCGACCTCGTCTTCTCGGTCGACTCGATCCTGACCGCCGTCGGCATGACCGACCACGTCCCGGTCATGATGGTCGCCGTCGTCGTCGCGGTGCTGGTCATGCTGCTGGCGTCTGACCCGCTGGCCAACTTCATCGAAAAGAACCCGACGGTCGTCATGCTGGCGCTGGGCTTCCTTTTGATGATCGGTACCGTTCTGATCGCCGAAGGCTTCGGCGTCCACGTCCCCAAGGGCTATATCTACGCCGCCATGGCCTTCTCGGCGCTGGTCGAGGGGCTGAACATGCTCTCGCGCAGCAGCCAGAAGAAAAAGGCCGCCCAAGGGACTGAAAAGCATCCCGATCCGCATATCTAGGCTAAAGACTTTCCGGTCTTTGCAACGCCCCCGGCCTCGACGGGGGCGTTTTGCGTTTCAGATTCGGTTAAGCCTGTTCTGTTACAGTCCAGACATACAGCAGAAGGCTGGAGACCATGGACATCAGAACGACCTTCATGCCGTCACTGACGACGGGCGGCATGGCCGAAAAACTCAAGGCGCTTAAGGCCGAGAAACTCAGCGCCCAGAAACAGGCGATGGAAGACGTCCGCGATGTGCCGCGCAAGGTGCGCGACGATACCCGCGCCCGCGCTAAGGAAAAGCTGATGCAGCTTTTCGAACGCATGAAGATCATCAAGAAGCTGGGCGAAAACGACCCGAAAATGATGGCCAAGCTGCTGGCGCAGGCGATGAAAGAGCTGAAAGCCATCGTCAAGGAATATGTCAGGGCCGGGGGCAATTCGAGCGACGTGTCGGGCTATGCCGCCGCGCAGGTCACCGCCAGTACGCCTGTCCCGGATGAGGCGAAAGACGGGGAAGCTGCCGAGGTCGAAGCCTCCGACGTCGCGGACGAGGCTGAGGCTATGTCGGAAGACGTTCCCAGCGAAGCGGTCGAAGACAATGCCGATATCGATGTCGCCGATAAAGCCGCCGAGACGCCGGAAACGACCGACACGTCTGAAACCACCGACAAGCCCCAGACGCCGCTTGAGGCGAAAACCGCCGCCGAAGCCTATGTGAAGACCGAGCGCGACCGGGCCCAGGGTGAACTGATGGAGGTTGGTGAGTTCATGCGGCTGGTGCGCGGTTTCATGAAGGCCACCAAGGAACTGCTCGAAACGGCCAAGATCAAGCTGGCGTTCCAGACCGTCGGCAAGGACACCGTCGAGGATTTCCGCAGCTCTTACGAAGACATGAAGGAAATCGAGGAAGAATTCGAAGACCTCAGCAAGGGCCTCGACGACGAACGCGCGGTCTTCGGTCCGAAATCGGTGCTTTACGCCTAAAGAAAGCTGTACGGCTCGATATCGGTCACCAAACGGATCGCATTCGGCGTTTTCACGCTTTTCAACCACGCCGTCATGAACCCTTGCAAATCGCGGTTACGGTCGGCGCGGACCAGAAACCGCTTGCGCCACATGCCACGTACAAGGCTCAGGGGCGCATCGGCGGGGCCATAGACGTCGATACCTTCCGTGTTCGGAATCGCCAGCGACAGCTCGCGCCCGAAGCGGTTGAGCAGGGCATTGTCCTTGGCCGACAGGATGACTGCCGCAAGCCGCCCGAACGGCGGAAACTGCGCGATTTCACGGCTCATCTGCTCATAGGCATAGAAAGCCTCGCGGTCCTGCGCCTTGAGGGCCTGCATGACCGGATGCTCCGGCGAATAGGTTTGCAGCACGGCCTTGCCCGCCTTTTCGGCGCGACCCGCGCGGCCCGTCGCCTGCGCCAGAAGCTGGAAGGTTCGCTCCGCTGCGCGCAGATCGCCCCCTTTGAGACCCAGATCGGCGTCGACGATGCCTACCAGCGTCAGGTTGAGGAAATTGTGGCCCTTGGCCGCCGCCTGCGTGGCGATCAGGATATCGGTCTCGTGGTCCTCCACGCGCTTGATCAGCGCGGCAGATGAGTCCGCGTCCGGCGTGGTGTCGGACGAAAAAATCTCCGCCCGCGCCGCCGGGAAACGCTCGCGCACCTCTTCCAGAATGCGCTCGACCCCCGGCCCGATTGAGGTCAGGCTGTCCAGCGCGCCGCAGTGCGGGCAACGGTCGGGCTTTTTCATTGAAAAGCCGGTCAGGTGACAGACCAGCCGCCCGGTCGCCCGGTGTTCGACCAGCCAGCTATCGGTCTTCGGCGAGGTCATCCGCTCGCCGCAGGCCCGGCACAGAACCAGCGGCGCATAGCCGCGGCGATTGAGAAACAGCAGCACCTGCTCGCGCCGCGCCAGGGTCGCCTCGATCTCTTTGACCAAGGGATTGGACAACCACCATTTATCCCCCGTCGGACCGGCCTCCGGGGCGTGGGCCTTCATGTCGACCAGGTCGATATCGGGCAGTTGCGCCGTGCCGTGGCGCTGTTCCAGCCGCACCCAGCTGTACCGGCCTTTCTGGGCATTGGTCAGGGTCTCCAGCGACGGAGTCGCCGAGGCCATCACCACCATAAACCCTTCCTGATGGGCGCGCATGACCGCCAGATCACGCGCCTGATAGCGCACGCCCTCCTCCTGCTTGAAGGACCCGTCGTGCTCTTCGTCGATGACGATCAGCTTCAGATTGGCATAGGGCAGGAACAGGGCCGAGCGCGCCCCGACGATCAGTCGGGCTTCGCCGCGCGCAATGCCCTCCCAGATGCGGCGGCGTTGCGACGGCGAAATGGCCGAATGCCACTGCACCGGATCGACGCCGAAGCGGCGTTTGAGACGCCCCATGACCGCTGTCGTCAGGGCGATTTCCGGCAGCAGGATCATGACCTGAGCGGTAGGGTCGTCACGCAGGGCGCGCGCCACGGTTTCCAGATAGACTTCGGTCTTGCCGGAACCGGTCACCCCATCGAGCAGAACGGGTGAAAAGACCTGTCTGTCCCATTCCATTTCCAGCAAACGATCCGCCGCCGCCTGATCGTCGTTCAGCGTCGGCGTCATGAAATCGGGATCGGGCGCGTCAAAACCCTGCGTGGTGAATTCGACGCGTTCCAGATAGCCCTTTTTCTCCAGAGTCTGCACCACGCCAACGGTTACCCCGGCGGCCTGCGCCAGTTCAGCGGCGCTCATCGGGAGTACGGCGACCTCAAGCACGCGCATCTGTTTCGACGTCAGCTTGACGGGTTCGGCCCCGGTGCGAACAAAGCCGTGTTTAATCTGCGCCTTCGGCGTTTTCAGGGCCTGCAAACAACCTTTGAGGAAGGTGCCCGGCGCGGTCAGGGTCCAGCCCGCCGCCCATAGCCAAAATCGCAGGGACGCTGCCGGGACCGGCTCATCGTCGATCTTAGCCGCAATCGGTTTGAGCTTGAATTCGGTCTCGATCGTATCGGAAATCTCGGTCACCAGCCCGCGGATCTTGGCGTAGCCCAGCGGCACCCAGACGTGATCGCCGACGCTCACGGCTAAATCGTCCGGCACCAGATAATCGAGCGGCGTCTCCATCGGCGCCAGCACAGCCACCTTCGCGCAGCGTATCGAGCGCGTCATTTCAGAGGTGGTGAACAGGGCATCCATAAGAATTTACGTATTAACCATAGATTTGACTCATGCTGTGACGGATTTTATGTCATCAATTGGAGCAACAACAAGCTTAACCCGCCGTTCACCACAGATGTCTTCCGATTACCGCGAACCCAGCACCGTAGAACGCCTTGCCGCGCTGATGGATTATCAGACGCTGCGCGGTCTGTTGCCTGACTTCGTGCAGGAAATCAAACAGGATCGCGCCCTGCTCGATGCGATGGGGCTGCAACCCAAGACGCGCAACCTGATCGACTTCGGCCCCGCCGCCCTGTCGCGGCTGGAAGCCAAGGCGATCAAGGATTTCGACGTCCGCCGGCAGCTTGAACTGACCGCGAAAGCCAATTTCGACGCGCAGAATCAGGCGCACGGCCTGATCCTCAGCCTGATGGAAGCGCGCAACCACTCTGATCTGGCCCGCCGCCTCAATGAGGAGGTGCGCAGCCGTTTCGGCCTCGTCGCTGCGACCATCGCCCTGGAAGACACGGCACCCGTGCCGCTCGGCTGGATGACGCTCGATTACGGCGGTGTCGACTATATCATCGGTGAGACCGGTCTGTCTCTGCTCGGCCCCGAAGGCGTTTGCCGTGCCCTGTTCGGCGAAGACGTCCGCCGTATCAAATCCGCTGCCGTCCTGCGCACCGCCATGTGGCGCGATGGCCGCCCCGGTGCGGTGGCCTTCGGCTCGGCCGATTTCGACGGGTTCAGCCCGGAAATGGGTGCCGAACTGGTCGCCTTCGTCACGCGCGTGGTCGAACGCGTCGCCGAACGCTGGCCGGTTCTTTCCTGATTATACCTCCCCAACTTGTTGGGGAGCCGGGCGGCCGGTGCCGGGGACCGCACGAATTTGCGTAAGCAAATGAGATGTGGTGGTGGGGGCTCTTGCTTAAGCCCTTGGTCAGGAATTAACCTTATCCTGAACACATGACCATCGATGATGCCCGCCTGCACTGGCTGACCTATATGAAGGCCCAGAAGCGCTGTTCGCCGCGCACCCTGGAAGCCTATGGCCACGCCTTCGGGCTCTATCTGGCGCATTTGAGACGCACACTTGGTCCTGAGATCGATCTCACCGACCTGACGCACCTGACCTCGGTCGATATTCGCGGCTGGATGGCGCATCTGCGGTCCAAAGACCCGCCCTTGTCGCCACGCTCTCTGGCGCAACATCTGTCGGCCATCAAATCCTTCCATAGCTATCTCGACCTGCATCTGGGGATGTCGAGCCCTCAGGTGGCTCTGACGCGCGGGCCCCGCCTGAAAGCCACCCTGCCCCGTCCGTTGAACGAAGATCAGGCGCTGGGGCTGATGCAGGAAGCCGTCCTCGATCCGGACAAAACCGAATGGGAGTCCGCGCGCGATCAGGCCGTTTATCTGCTGCTCTATGGCTGCGGTCTGCGCATTTCCGAAGCGCTGTCGTTGCAGGTCAAGGACACGCCGCTGACCGACAGCCTGCGCATCGTAGGTAAGGGTAACAAGACGCGCCTCGTCCCCGTGCTGGATGAGGTGCGAGACGCCGTTGAGACCTATAAACGCCTGCAACCGTTCAATCTCTCCGTCGACGATGACCTGTTCCGCGCCAAACGCGGCGGGCCATTATCACCGCGTCATGTGCAGGCCTCGGTGCAGCATATGCGCTCGCGACTGGGTTTGTCGGATCGCGCCACGCCGCACGCCCTGCGCCACTCTTACGCCACGCATCTGCTGGGATCGGGGGCCGATCTGCGTTCTATTCAGGAATTGCTGGGGCACGTGTCGCTATCGACGACGCAGAAATATACCCAGGTCGATGCTGAACGGCTCCTCAGCGCTTACGCGGCGGCGCATCCTAAGGGGTGACGTCCGGTTACGGGGTGTGGGGTCCGTGACCCCACGAAACCTTTACCGATCAAAAGAAAAAGCCCTGTCTTGATGACAGGGCTTTTTCTTTTGAAAGATAAGTCTTGGGGCCCCAAGAAGCTTCTTTGGCCCCAAACCCCGTAACACGTGCGTTACGCCTGCATCGTCCAGCCTTCGACGCCCATGGCCGCCTGACGGACGGCTTCCGAACGCGTCGGGTGCGGATGGCAGATGCGCGCCAGATCTTCCGACGCGCCACCGAACGCCATCAGCACGCAGGCCTCGCCGATCATTTCACCGGCCTGCGGGCCGAGGATATGGACGCCATAGACGCGGTCGGTCTTGGCATCGGCCAGGAACTTCACGAAGCCATCGGTCTCGTGGTTGATCTTGGCGCGGCTGTTGGCCATGAACGGGAACTTGCCGACCTTGTACTGCACGCCCGCCGCCTTGAGCTGGTCTTCGGTCTTGCCGACCCACGACACTTCCGGGAAGGTATAGACGACCGACGGGACCAGATCGTAATCGACGTGACCGGCCTTACCGGCGATGAACTCGATAGCGGCGACCGCGTCTTCTTCGGCCTTGTGCGCCAGCATCGGGCCGGTGATCACGTCGCCGATGGCCCACACACCGGGGGCCGAGGTCTTGAAGTGGTCGGTCGGGATGAAGCCGCGCTGATCCGTCGCGATGCCGACGTTTTCGAGGCCGAGGCCCGAGGTGAACGGACGGCGACCGATGGCGACCAGCACCACGTCGGCCTCAAGCGTTTCGGCGTTACCGCCTTTTGCGGCTTCGAGCGACAGTGCGACACCCTTGGCCGAGGTCTTGGCGGCGGTGACCTTGGTGCCGAGCTTGAACTCGAAGCCCTGCTTGGTCAGGATTTTCTGGAACTGCGTGGCGACTTCGGTGTCCATGCCCGGCGTGATGCGGTCCAGGAACTCGACCACGGTCACCTTGGCGCCCAGACGACGCCAGACCGAACCGAGTTCGAGGCCGATGATGCCGGCACCGACGACGACGAGGTGCTTCGGCACGGTCGGCAGCGACAGGGCGCCAGTCGAATCGACGATCTGCTTCTGATCGACGGCAACCCCCGGCAGCGGGGTGGGCTCGGAGCCCGTGGCGATGACGATGTTCTTGGTGGTCAGTTGCTGGACCGAACCGTCCTGCGCGGTGACCGACACCTTACCGGCACCTTCAATCTTGCCGAAGCCGGGCAGGTAGGTGACCTTGTTCTTCTTCATCAGGAATTCGACGCCCTTGGTCAGGGCGGTCACGCTGTCCTGCTTGGCCTTCATCATCTGGACGAGGTTGAGCGTCGGCGCAGGCACTTCGATGCCGATGGTCTTGAATTCATGCGTCGCGGCTTCGAACAGTTCCGAGGCGTGCAGCAGGGCCTTCGAGGGCATACAACCGACGTTCAGGCAGGTGCCGCCCAGCACGCCGCGCGATTCAATGATCGCGGTTTTCAGGCCCAGCTGACCGGCGCGAACTGCGGCATTGTAGCCGCCGGGACCACCGCCGATGATGACGACGTCGAAGCTTTGTTCCTGAGACATGACTGGGCCTTATTTCGTGCAAAAATATGTGTGTCTTGCCGTAAAATCCTCAAGGCGCAGGGTCAAGTCTATTCACAACCGGACAAGCGTTTTTTCTTATAATGTGGACTATTCCATCACCAGATGGCGTTTCGGCAGCGGACGGCCGCGCGCCATGAGGACGATGAACCCCAGCACCAGCGCTACCAGCGTCAGGGTGTAACGGGGATCCCAACCCGACAGGGTCTCAAGGATCTTGTCGAACAGGCCTGATCCGGCCTCGCCCTTGGTCAGATAGGTCAGGGTCACATCGGCCACGAACGCCGCGCCATAGGCAAGGCCCGCGCGCAAATTACCCTTGGCCAGCAGGAAGGCGGAGAGGAGATAGAAGACCACTACGCCCGCCCACAGCCAGATCACCGGCTTGTTGTCGGTCTCGATCGCCGCCACGGCGGTTTCACCCTGAATGGAGTCGGTCGGCACCACGACATCGGCCCCATAGGCGTCATCGCTGGCGGTGATGGTCGGCCCGCTGCGATAGGAGGTGTCGTCGGCCTGACGCGTCGGGACGCTGGGGTCATAGGTCGGGGTCAAGGCGTTCTTGACGACCGGGAACGCGATCCATCCGGCATAGGCCAGCACGATGATGGCGATCATCCAACGCAGATACTTCATGGGGCGTCTCACGATTAAGCGTTTGTTAACCGTGTTTGTACCGCAGTTACGGGAATTTGCCTATGGGGTTTTCGTGCGGAACGCGACGTCCAAACCGTCTGTTTATTTTTCCGGTTTGGCCCACAGCTTGTCCGAGGCCCCAAGCTGAAAGCCGTAATAGAAAACCCGACGCATGGAATCTTCCTTAAAGGCCAGCAGCCCGCCCTCGGCAAATTCGTCCGGCAAAGACACGAACGAGACGCCCATATTGTTGCGCTGGCCGAAGCTTTCCAGCGTGATCAGGGTCGTGCGGGCCTGCGCCTTGGTCAGGGTATCGAGCGAGCGCGCCATGATGTTCAGGGCATTATAGGTGGTGATGGCCGGTTGCGGCGTGATCTTGCCATTGACCAGCACATAGATATGACCCGCACTGATCAGGTCGCGCGGCACGGTCCAGTTCAGCATCGATTCCGGCAAAACGAAGAACGGCAGGGTCACCCCGCCATCGACGTGCATTTCGCGGAAGTGCTGAACGCCGCCGTTGATCGAGCGTTCGACATCGATCATCACCGGCGCAAAGGCCCCCGGAACCGAGGCCGAGGCGACCAGCACCTGACAGATCAGGTCGCGCGCCTGTGTCAGACGTGCGGGCGATTTGGCGGCCACAGCCTCACTGGCGATTTCACCGATGTCCCACAGGACGCCGGTCTGGGCATCGAGATTGGTCGTCGCCACCAGCAACCGGCGGCCTTTGGCGTGTTCACGCGCTATGGCGATCAGCATGGGCTCGTCGACATAACGCGTCACCAGACCGCTGAGGGCATTGGTGTCGAGAATACCCGGCGTAAACAAGGACATCAGGCCGCGCGACTTGCTCAGGCCGTTAGCGGCGCCGGAGGTGTAGGCCTCTTTCAGCTTGTCGTCGTAGTCCGGGCCGAGGAAAGCGAAGGGCGCTATCAGGGCGCCGGTCGAGACGCCGGTGACCATGCGGAACTGCGGCCGGTCACCGCGCTTGGTCCAGCCCAGAAGCACGCCCGCTCCGAACGCGCCATCCGCGCCGCCACCGGACAGGGCCAGCACGTCGAAACGGCTTTTGGCCGACAGCTTCATCTCGTTGCGGGCGTCGGCTTCGAGCTTCTCAGGCAGCGACGGGTCGCTGGCCGACATGCGGGCGTTTTTGAAGCCCATCGGTGCGAAATCGGTCGTCTTGGGATAGTCCTGCTCCGGTCGTTCCAGCGTCACGCATGCCGACAGGCTGAGCGCGATGCCAATGGCTGCCGCAGCGTGTTTGAACGATCGGATCAGGGCGTGGGTCATGCCGCATTATACCGCGCCGCATTCAAAACAAAAGCCGCTCCGTTACATCAACGAAGCGGCTTAATTTCTCAGGCGAATTTAGCTTCAGGGCTTGGCGAAAATGGTGTTTTTCGAGCACCGGAGCGGAGCGTACTTAAGTACGTGAGCACCGGAGCGCAGAAAAGCGCCATTTGCAGACGGCCCTCAAGCTAAATTACACGTCGAGGATGAAGCGCTGCGGATCTTCCAGCCCTTCCTTGATGCGAACCAGGAAGGTCACGGCTTCCTTGCCGTCCACGATGCGGTGATCGTAGCTGAGGGCGAGGTACATCATCGGACGGGCAACGATCTGACCATTGACGACCATCGGGCGCTGCACGATGTTGTGCATCCCCAGAATACCGACCTGCGGCATGTTGAGGATCGGGGTCGACATCAGCGAGCCGTAGATGCCGCCGTTGGTGATGGTGAAGGTGCCGCCTTGCAGCTGATCCAGCGACAGGGTGCCGTCGCGGGCCTGCTTGCCGAGACCGGCGATGCCCTTTTCGATACCGGCCAGCGACAGGGTGTCGACATCGCGCAGAACCGGCACGACAAGGCCCTTTTCGGTGCCGACGGCGATGCCGAGGTCGTAGTGGTTCTTGTAGATGATGTCCGTGCCGTCGATTTCGGCGTTGACCGCCGGGATGTCTTTCAGCGCCGCAACGACCGCCTTGGCGAAGAAGGACATGAAGCCGAGCTTGACGCCGTGGCGCTTTTCGAACGCGTCCTTATAGGTGTTGCGCAGGCTCATTACCGTCGTCATGTCGACTTCGTTGAAGGTGGTGAGCTGAGCCGCGGTCGATTGCGATTCCTTCAGGCGGCGGGCGATGGTCTGACGCAGGCGCGTCATCTTCACGCGCTCTTCGCGCGGGCCGACTTCGCGCGGGGCGATCGGCGCGGCGGGCGTGGCGACCGGGGCGATCGCCGTCGGGGCCGGGTTCGACAGGGCAGCCAGCGCGTCCCCCTTGGTGATGCGTCCGTCCTTGCCCGTACCGGCGATACCGGCGGTGTTCAGACCGGTTTCCGAGACGATGCGGTTGACGGCGGGCGACAGGTGATCCGAGGCCTTTTGCGCGGCAACCGGCGCGGCGGCGGGCGCCGGGGCAGCGGCAGGCGCGACAGCGACCACCGAACCGTCGGTCGAGATGCGGGCGATGACCTGACCCGGGGTCACGGTCGCGCCGTCGGCGGCGACGATTTCGGCCAGCACACCATCGGCGGGCGAAGCGACTTCGACGGCAACCTTATCCGTCTCGATCTCGACGAGGATTTCGTCCTTCTTGACGACTTCACCGGCTTTCTTGGCCCAGCGCGAGATCGCGCCTTCGGCGACAGATTCACCCATGACCGGGGTCTTTACGTCGAGCAGCGCGCTGGAAGCAGCGGCGGGCGCCGCAGGCGCTTCGGCCTTCGGTGCCGGGGCGGCGGCAGCGACTTCGCCCGCGCCGCCGATGCGGCCCAGAACGGTGCCGGGGACGACGGTGTCGCCTTCACCGGCGAGGATTTCGGTCAGGATGCCGTCGGCCGGGGCGGCGACTTCGAGCGAAACCTTGTCGGTTTCCAGCTCGACGAGGATTTCGTCCTTCTTGACGGCGTCGCCGGGCTTCTTGGTCCACTTGGCGATGGCGGCTTCGGCGACGGATTCGCCCAGAACAGGTGTGAGGATGTCGGCCATGATAAGGCTCCGATTTTATCTTTTGAATTTGGGGTCGGGGCGCGACTCAGCACGCCCCGTATGAAGGACGATTAGGCGAACGCTTCGTTCAGGAAGGTTTCGAGTTCCTTGAGGTGGCGGCTCATGACACCGGCAGCGGTCGAGGCCGAGGCCGGACGACCGACGTAACGGGCGCGCTTGGCCTTGATCTTGAGCTTGTCGAGCGTCAGTTCCAGCCACGGGTCGACGAACGACCAGCCACCCATGTTCTTCGGCTCTTCCTGACACCAGACCAGTTCGGCGTTCTTGAAGCGGCCCAGCTCGGTGAGCAGGGACTTCATCGGCCACGGATAGAACTGCTCCAGACGCATCAGATAGACGTCCTTGATGCCCTTCTTTTCACGGTCTTCCAGCAGGTCGTAATAGACCTTGCCCGAACACAGGATCACGCGGCGGATCTTGTCGTCGGCGACCAGCTTGACACCCGCCACGTCGGGACGGCGCTCGGCATCGTCGTGCAGCACGCGGTGGAACGACGAACCTTCGGAGATTTCCGTGATCGAGGAGACCGCCTTCTTGTGACGCAGAAGCGACTTCGGCGTCATGATGATCAGCGGCTTGCGGAACGGACGGTGGATCTGACGGCGCAGGATGTGGAAGTAGTTGGCCGGCGTCGTGCAGTTGGCGACCTGCATATTGTCTTCGGCACAGGCCTGAAGGAAGCGTTCGAGGCGCGCGGAGGAGTGCTCCGGGCCCTGACCTTCGTAGCCGTGCGGCAGCAGCATGACGAGACCCGACATGCGCAGCCACTTGCGTTCGCCCGACGAGATGAACTGGTCGATGACGACCTGAGCGCCGTTGACGAAGTCGCCGAACTGACCTTCCCACATGACCAGCGTGTTCGGATCGGCCAGCGAATAGCCGTATTCGAAGCCCAGCACCGCCTCTTCGGACAGGGCCGAGTCGATGACTTCGTAATGGGCCTGACCGTCACGCAGGTGGTTCAGCGGGAAGTAGCGGTCTTCGGTCTTCTGATCGATGAAGGCCGAGTGGCGCTGCGAGAAGGTGCCGCGGATCGAGTCCTGACCCGACAGGCGGACGTCGAAGCCCTCGTCGAGCAGAGAGCCGAAGGCCAGATGCTCGGCCAGCGCCCAGTCGAGGTTCTCGCCCGAGTCGATCGCCTGACGGCGGCCGTCGATGACGCGACGCAGCGTCTTGTGCGCGTCGATCTCGTTCGGGATGGTGGTGATCTTCTTGCCGATCTCTTCCAGCTTGGCGCGCGGCACCGAGGTCGAGCCGCGACGCTCGTCGTCCTCGGGCAGGCCGAGGCCCGACCACTTGCCGTCCAGCCAGTCGGCCTTGGTTGCCTTGTATTCCTTACCGGCGTCGAATTCGACGTTCAGGAAGGCTTCGAATTCGGCGACCCAGCCGTCGATGTCCGCCGCCGTGGCGACGCCTTCGGCGATCAGACGCGTACCGTAGATTTCGCGCGTCGAGGGGTGGTCCTTGATCTTAGCGTACATGATCGGCTGCGTGAACGTCGGATCATCGCCTTCGTTGTGACCGAAGCGGCGATAGCAGAACATGTCGATGACGACGTCCTTGCCGAACTGATGGCGGAACTCGGTGGCCACCTTGGCGCAGAAGACCACGGCTTCGGGGTCGTCGCCGTTACAGTGCAGGATCGGGGCCTGCGCGCCGAGCGCCGAATCCGACGGATAGGGCGAGGAGCGCGAGAAGCGCGGCGCGGTCGTGAAGCCGATCTGGTTGTTGACGATGATGTGCAGCGTGCCGCCGGTCTTGTAGCCCTTGAGGCCCATCAGCGCGAAGCATTCCGCCACCACGCCCTGACCCGCGAAGGCGGCATCGCCGTGCAGGATCAGCGGGATGGTTTGCGTACGGTCCAGCACGCCGTCGCCCTTGGCCTTGATATGATAGGCCTGCTTGGCGCGGGCCTTGCCCAGCACCACCGGGTTGACGATTTCAAGGTGCGACGGGTTGGCCGTCAGCGACAGGTGGACGTTGTTGCCGTCGAACGAACGGTCGGACGACGCGCCCATGTGGTATTTCACGTCGCCGGTCGAGTCGATGTCCATGGGGACGGTCGAACCGCCCTGGAATTCGTGGAACAGGGCGCGGTACTGCTTGCCCATGACGGCGGTCAGGACGTTGAGGCGGCCACGGTGCGGCATCCCAAGGATGATGTCCTTGACGCCGAGATTGCCGCCGCGCTTGATGATCTGCTCCATCGCGGGGATCAGGGCTTCACCGCCGTCGAGGCCGAAGCGCTTGGTGCCGGGGAAGCGGCGGTGCAGGAAGCGTTCCAGACCTTCGGTCTCGATCAGCTTCTTGAGGATGGCGATCTTGCCTTCCTTGGTGAAGGTGATTTCCTTGTCGCGGCCTTCGATGCGCTCCTGAATCCACGCCTTTTCGGCGGGGTCGGCGATGTGCATATATTGCACGCCGACATTGGCGCAGTAGGTACGACGCAGGATTTGCAGGATTTCCTTCAGCGACGCCGTTTCAAGGCCCAGCACGCCGTCGATGAAGATCGGACGGTCCATGTCGGCGTCGGTGAAGCCCCAGTGCGCGGGCTGAAGTTCAGGATTGTCGCCCTTCGGCTCAAGGCCGAGCGGGTCGAGATTGGCCTGAAGGTGGCCGCGGATACGGTAACCGCGGATCAGCATCAGGGCGCGGACCGAGTCGCGCGCCGCGTTTTGCAGATCGGCGGCGGAGGCGGCAGGCTTACCGGCGGCGGCGTCCTTGACGGCCTTGTCGGCGATACCCTTGGCGGCCTTGGCTTCGACGGCGGGCCAGAACCCGTCCAAAGCACTGGTCAGCTCGTCGCGCGCATCCAGTACCGGGCGCGCCCAGCCGCCGACCGAGGCGTTCTGCGCCACGTTCGCCGGTTGATCCATGAGCTGATCGAAAAAGGCCCGCCATGCGGGGGTTACGGAGTTGGGATCTGCCGCCCACTTCTCCTGAATCTGTTCGATGAACAGGGCGTTGCCGCCATACAGAAACGAGGTTTCTGCGAAAACCTGATTAAGCCGACCGGAATCGTCCGCCATATATGCACCTTGAGACGGCCAATGACGACACCGTCTCCCTTTCCACTGGTGTGAAGGCGGCCAATAACGACACCGCCCGACGCCTCTGCCTATACTCTGTTTATTACCTGTTGAGAACCGGCAAAAAAGGCGCGTAACCGAAATTACGCGCCTTTCATGAAGGATGTATTGCCGTTCATCCTCCCCTGCGTAGCGGGGGAGGTGGCATTTGAGCGATTAGCGAAAATGACGGAGGGGGCAGAGTCCGAGACTCGCCCCCTCCACCACTACGTGGTCCCCCTCCCCCGCTACGCAGGGGAGGATGAAACTTAGCCCTTCAGCACGGCCAGAAGCGTTTCACCCAGCGCCGCCGGCGACGGCGAGACGCGGATGCCTGCGGCTTCCATGGCGGCGATCTTGTCTTCCGCACCGCCCTTGCCGCCCGAGATGATCGCACCGGCGTGACCCATGCGACGGCCCGGAGGCGCCGTGCGGCCCGCGATGAAGCCGGCCATCGGCTTCTTGCGACCGCGCTTGGCTTCGTCGATCAGGAACTGAGCGGCGTCTTCTTCGGCCGAGCCGCCGATTTCACCGATCATGATGATCGACTTGGTCGCTTCGTCGGCAAGGAACATTTCCAGGACGTCGATGAACTCGGTGCCCTTGACCGGGTCGCCGCCGATGCCGACGGCGGTCGTTTGACCGAGACCGGCATTGGTCGTCTGGAACACGGCTTCATAGGTCAGCGTGCCCGAACGCGAAACGACGCCGACCGAACCTTCGGAGAAGATGTTGCCTGGCATGATGCCGATCTTGCACTGGTTCGGCGTCAGGACGCCGGGGCAGTTCGGACCAATGAGGCGCGACTTGGAACCCGACAGGGCGCGCTTGACCTTGACCATGTCCAGCACCGGGATACCTTCGGTGATGGCGACGATCAGCGGGATTTCCGCTTCGATGGCCTCAAGGATGGCGTCGGCCGCGAAGGGCGGTGGGACGTAAATGGCCGAGGCCGTCGCGCCCGTGCGCTCCTTGGCTTCGGCGACGCTGTCGAACACCGGCAGGCCGATGTGGGTGGTGCCGCCCTTGCCGGGGGTCACGCCGCCGACGACCTGCGTCCCGTAGGCAATGGCTTGTTCGGAGTGGAAGGTGCCCTGCGCGCCGGTGAAGCCCTGCGTGATGACCTTGGTGTCGCGATTGATAAGTACAGACATGTTTAAACCTTAGCCCTTCACTGCCTTGACGATCTTGGCGGCCGCATCGGCCAGGTCGTCGGCGGCGATCACGTTCAGGCCGCTTTCATTGATGATTTGCTTGCCGAGATCGACATTGGTGCCTTCGAGGCGCACGACCAGCGGCACCTTGAGACCGACTTCCTTCACCGCGGTGATCACGCCCGTGGCGATGATATCGCACTTCATGATGCCGCCGAAGATGTTGACGAGGATACCCTTCACCTTGGGGTCCGAGGTGATGATCTTGAAGGCCGCGGTCACCTTTTCGGTGGTCGCGCCGCCGCCGACGTCGAGGAAGTTGGCAGGCTCCGAACCGTAGAGCTTGATGATGTCGAGCGTAGCCATGGCCAGACCCGCACCGTTGACCATGCAGCCGATTTCGCCGTCAAGGGCGATATAGGAGAGGTCGAACTTCGAGGCTTCGATTTCCTTGGCGTCTTCTTCGGTCAGGTCGCGCAGGGCCTGAATGTCCGGATGACGGAAGAGCGAGTTGGAATCGAACGACACCTTGGCGTCCAGAACCAGAAGCTGGTCGTCGCCGGTAATGATCAGCGGGTTGATTTCCAGCATGTCCATGTCCTTGGCGTTGAACGCCGCGTACAGTTGCTGAAGCAGCTTGAAGCCCTGCTTGGCCAGATCGCCCTTCAGGCCCAGCGCAGCAGCCAGCGTGCGGCCGTGCGTCGGGAAGACGCCCGTGGCGGGGTCGATGGTGAAGGTGATGATCTTCTCAGGCGTCGCGTGGGCGACTTCTTCGATGTCCATGCCGCCTTCGGTCGAGGCGACGACGCTGACGCGCGAGGTGACGCGGTCGACGAGGAGCGACAGATAAAGCTCCTTTTTGATGTCGGCGCCTTCTTCGATGTACAGGCGGTTGACCTGCTTGCCTGCCGGACCCGTCTGGTGCGTGACCAGAACGCGGCCGAGCATTTCGTCGGCATTGGCTTCGACATCGGCGGGCGACTTCACGACGCGGACGCCGCCCTTGGCGTCGGCACCGAGGCCTTCGAACTTGCCCTTGCCACGGCCACCGGCGTGGATCTGCGACTTGACCACCCACACCTTGGTGGAGTCGTCTTTCAGGTTCTTGGCGGCCTCAAGGGCCTCCTTGGGGGAAAAGGCGGGATAGCCGCGCGGAACGGCGACGCCGAACTCTTTGAGGACGGCCTTGGCTTGATGCTCGTGAATGTTCATGGAACCGGTCTTGAAAAATTGGATGTCAGGTATCGCCGACGCGACACCCTAATGACAAATCTGGGCGATGACGAACCGCCCGGGCGACATTCCTGGGCGAACACCGTTGCTCGTCCGAGTTACGGGCAGGGTTTATAAGGTCCGGCAAACGGTTGTGCAACTGCAAGATCGCCGAAAATTGATACTGCATTGCAAAAGTGATGTTTGATGGGGTCAGTCGCCGCCGCTTTTCCAGTCCTGAGCAAGGGTTCGCGACGCCAGCAGAAAACAGGCCGCGCCCAGAACGTAGAAGCCCAAGCCCCATGTTACGGCCATCTTAAGGGCGTTTTCGGCGTAATTATGTGATAAATAATCGGAAATCAGGCCCAGAATCCACGACCCGAAGCCCAGCCCGATGACATTGGTGACGAACAGGAACACCGCCGAGGCCAAAGCCCGGTCTTCGCGGGCGACGACGTGATGCAGGCTAGCCATAACTGGCCCCATCCACACCAGCCCCAGCGCCTGAGCGAGCAGGAGCAGGGCGAAACCCGATCCCGTGCTAAATCCGAAGTCAGGGTCGAGCAGGACCAGCGCATAGGCCGGGATGCACAGCAGATAGGCGACCGCGGGCACGAAGACGAAGCTGCGCGGCGATTTCGCGCCCAGTTTGTCGGCCAGCCATGCCCCACCGGCGATGCCGATGACCCCGCCGATTAGCACGATCAGCCCAAACCCGATAGACGCCGACATCAGGGTTGCCTTGAACGAGCGCATGAAGACCGAGGGCAGCCAGAACATCAGACCATAGCCGATCACCGACGACAGCGACGCGCCCAGAGAGATCAGCCACAGGCTGCGGTTACGGATAACGGCCCCGAGGGCGTCGCGCGCGGTTCGCCGCGTATCGACCGGGCGTTCGCAACCGTCCTTGACGCCCCAGAAGAAGACCGGCGCAAAGATCACCCCGGCCAGACCGATGACGATAAAGGCCCAGCGCCAGTCGAAAGCCGCCGCGACCAGCCCACCGAACATGATGCCCAGCCCCGAGCCCAGCGGCACGCCCATCGAAAAGACACCCATGGCCTTGGCACGGTGCTGTGGCGGATAGAGGTCGCTGATCAGGCTCTGCGCCGGGGCGACGCCGCCCGCTTCGCCGATACCGACGCCGAAGCGTCCAATGGCCAGCATGGCATAGGACGAGGCCAGCCCGCAAAAGGCCGTCGCCGCGCTCCACAGCATCAGGGCGGCGGCGATCATCTTCGTCCGTCCGATGCGGTTGGCATAGAGCGCTGCCGGAATGCCCACCAACGTATAGAACAGGGCAAACGCAAACCCACCCAGCCAGCCCAGCTGCGCATCGGTAAGGTTCAGTTCGGCCTTGATCGGCTGGGCGAGGATCGACAGGATCTGACGGTCGATGAAATTGAAGATATAGACAATCAGCAACAGACCCAGGCACAGATGCGCCCGCCAGCCGATTTTTGTGTGATCGTCCATGTCTATCCCGCACCAATTACAGAACGGGATTTAGCACGGCGTTTTAATAAAACGAATTGTTTTATTATTGGCGCTCTATTGCGACGGCGCCGTGATCTCTACGCCTTCCGCTTTCAGCCGATCCAGCACACCGTCCTTACGCAACAGGTCATCGAAGGGCACGATGGCCACGCTCTTGCCCGGCGTATCGAGCGCCGCGCCGATGGCCGCCGTCATGCTGTCGATGGCATAGGTCTGATACATATCGGCCGTGGTTTCCCCCGACAGGACGCAGGTCAGAAAATCCGGCTCGCGGTACAATCGCATGACGGCGGGCAAATCCCCCGTCGCCCAGGCCTTTGCCATCGACTGCGTCGTGCGCAGGTCGTAGTCCAGTCCATCCAGTCCGTTGACGACGCAGGCCTCGGCCTGCGCCGCATCGAGGCTGACATAATAGGCGATCAGCGCCGAATAGTCGTAGCTGCCGGCCCGTCGGGTGCGCACCTTCGACTTACGCACCACGGTGGTCATCTGCTCATAAAGCGCCATCGCCGACAGACCGTGGGCGCTCAAAGCGTCGCGCGACAGATTGCCCGCCGCGATCACCGGCTGAAAACGGATATAGTCGTTGATCGACAGGTGCTCACGCTGAACCGTGGCCTCGAACCGCGCATAAACCGGCTCGGACAGGACCTCGTACAGCCGCCCGTTGGCGGGCAGTTTCGACAAGGCCTGCAATTGCCCTGCCTGCGCCGGATCGCTGCGACTGACCGCGGGCGTGATCAGTACGTGCGCACCGTTCAGGGCCCGCGCCAGGCGCTTCTGATCCCATTTGAGATTTTCGGGCACGACGATCAGCGTCCCCAGCACCCAGACGGTGGACTGGCCGCGCGTCAGCTTCCACATGGCCGGGCCGGCCGCCGGGGCGCGCACCACGACCTCGGTGATATCGGACCATTGCGTCGCTTTTTTCTGGGCGGTTTTCTGGGCGGTTGCCGGTACCGCCACAAAAGCCAGCAGCGTGAATACAGTGCCGATCAACCGTTTCATGTGTCCGCCCCACTTGTTTTGAGCGGAGCATGATCCTTTTTGTCACCTGTGGCAATCAGCCGAAAAACACCCGCCATAGCAACCGTCCCGGAATGAAGGCGAACAGACCCGCCACCACCAGCCCGCCCATGAACAGGCCTGTCGCCATATCACGATGGCGTTTGATATTCTTCGTTCGGGCCGCATAGAGGATCATCGGTGTGACCACCACCGTCCAGCCGGACAGGATGTGGATGAAGCTGTAGGCACCGTGGTTCAGGCCCTTCAGCCAGAAGCTCGATATCGCCGCCGTCAGCATCAGGCAAAGCCAGATATAGCCCAGAACGCGATGTGGCGTGTGGCCCTTCGGCCCCATAAGCTGATAAAGGCCGATCAGGAACGCCGAACACGCGGCGCTCAGGTGGATCTGCGTCGCCAGAGAAGACTGCGCGATCAGATCGAAATGCGGCGGATGCAACCGGCTTTGGGCAATTATCTCGCCGATATGGCTGAGGTCGCCGCCCGTCATCCACACCGCAATCCCGACGACACCCACCGTCAGCAGCATGGCAGCCATGAAACTGCGTAGATAGTTGAATTTCCCCGGAATGGCGTTGGACATGGAATTACCCCTTGAGTTATGGACGCGGCTTGGCTCCAATAGGGCAGCCATTCGACAGGGGACTGAACTATGCGTGAGACGGGGCCGGAATTGCGTGAAACGACGCCGCCGACCGTTCACGCTTCGTCAATGGCGCATGAGGTCTGGACGCGGAACTGGAAGGGCTGGAGCCGTGCCACCGGCGTCGCCATCGGTATGGGCGTCTTCCTTAGCCTGATCGGTGCCTTCGGTACCGGGGCCATGCCGTTGTGGCACCGGCTGATCTACTGGGTGCCGGTCATGACGCTAGGGACGCTGGTCGCCATCGGCGTCGAAGCCTTCACCTTCTACGCTCTGCGCGCGCGCCTCAGGCTTGAACATAAGCCCCTGCCCTATGCGCTGCTGCTGATCGTGCTGCTGACCCCGGCCATCACTCTGGTTATCTGGCTTTTCAATCCGCTGTTCGGGGCATCGGACCTGACGCTGTCGACCTATATCCGCCTGCTGACGCCGGTTGCCATCCTGTCGGCGGCGATGACCGGACTGAACATGCTGATCAACCGCGAACCCCTGCAAAGCCATGCCTTTGTCGCACCGGTCGCCGAATCAATCCCGTCCGCCGTCGCCTTTCTGGAGCGTCTGCCGTTCAAGCATCAGCGCGCCGACATCTACGCTATCTCCGCCGAAGACCACTATCTGCGCGTCCACACCAGCGCCGGAAATACGATGATCCTGATGCGGCTTTACGACGCCATTCGCGAACTGGAAGGCATCGAGGGCAGCCAGACGCACCGCTCATGGTGGGTGGCGCGCGACGCGATTACCGATATCCGCAAACAAGACGGAAAGGTCTGTCTTGTGCTGAAAGGCGACCTCGAAGCCCCGGTCAGCCGCAGCTTCCAGAAGGCGCTGCGCGCCGACGGTTGGGTTTAGGCGTAAAGCGCCGCTTCGGTTTCGGCTGAGCGCAGGAAGTCGAGAAACGCCCGGGTCGCTTCTGGACAATAATTCCATGGATAACGATTCAGAAGGCTTTCATTCGAAAGCGCGGCTTCATTTTCAGAATATATCTGAATCAGAGCCTTTTGATCGGCCCTCAGCATATGAAAATACGGCTCCAGTGCCAACCCGGCTTCTGGCAAGGCACACAAGACGTTTTCGGCATCACCCATTACCTCTTGGCCGGAATATTCAGGCTGCCGGTCAAGTGTGAACAGAAACCACGCCTTCACAAAGACTTCGACGGCGACCTGCTCGAACTTTGGCCAGCGCCGCCATTCGCCGCGTGTCAGGTGACACATCAAGGTCGAAGGTGCCGCCGATAAAGAGTCGTCCACCGCTGCCAATTCAAACATGCGAGGCAGGTAATATTTGAAATCTATAACGCCACCGACCGTGGAAAATACCGCTATGGAATAGGCGCTCAGATCGTCAGCGGTCAGATCGCGTAAGGCCTTTTCAGGATTTTTGACCACCTTGCGGTCACCGCAACATGGACAGCGTTCGATATAGCGCGGTTTAGGCGCTTCAAACGCTTCGTATAGCCCTTCGATGGCGGTGATTAAACTCGTTGACATAATGATAGCCGCCTCAATTCGAGGTAACGCGACCGGCACTGAGATGAGTCAGTCGCCCGGCTTCGAAGCGCAGCATCATGTGACCATAGGCCGTGAAAAAGTAGCCCGGATCGCTCGGACGGACGTTCTTTTCGTAGGTATAGATCCACCAGCCGTCACGCTGATCGGCGGGTGCGCCCAGCACCTTGCGCACCTCGACCTGCGTCATGCCGATCCTTACACCATCGACGGATACCGGCGTCAGGCGCGCGCCCAGAATCGGACAATCCTCCGTCGCCTTTGCCGCTTCGGCACGCATATTGACACCATCGATCGTACCGCCCCCCATCTCGCTGGACGACAACCACAGGCGATAAGGCTGCGGTGACTTTACCGTGAAGCACAACCAGTCCAGAGCTTCGGACGCATCGCCTTCGTGACCGATGCGTCTATGACCCGTTGCCTTGGCCAGATCGATCAAAGACGTTTGTTCGAAGCGATATACCCCGCCCCCCAACCGAAACACCGACGGCGCTATCTGTGCATGTGGCGGCGCTTTCACCTCTTCCAGATAACCATAGGGCACCTCAGGTGGCGGCGTTGCCGCCCCTGCAGGACTGATCCAAGCCGCCAGCACTGCCAACCATAGAACACCTGATTTCATAGTCGTCTCCCCCTCTTTGGGGCTCAGTCTATGTTATCCGGCCTTGTGGCTCAAGCTCGCCCTATCCGTGGAAAAACAGCTGCATCGAGGCCAGAAGCTTATCCAGTTTCACGCAGCTTTCAGCATAGCCTTCCGCCGTGCCCATCTTGACATAGGCGTCGCGTTCGGCGGCGGTGGCCAGCCCCTGCCGGAAGGTCAGGCGCGTGCCGTGGCCTTCGTCCTCGAACGTTACGGTGATGGTGTTGCGCGTCCCCAGTGGATCGTCCACCCCGCCACCCGCCGCAACGTAATTTTCGCGCAGCATCCGGTTGAACGCCGGGCCGTGTTCCGAGATATCGAAGTCGAAGACCAGCCGCTTGTGCTCGATGACCTCGATATAATGGCCCTTCATCGGCGAGACAGACCCGTCCGGCCCAATCATGTCAATGACATAGGCCCCGCCCGGCCGCACATCCATCTCGGCGCGGGCGGTGAAACAGGATGGCCCCCACCACTGCGCCATATGTTCGGCCTGGGTGAAGGCCAGCCAGACCAGGGCCGGGCGGGCATCGAAGTGACGCACCATGACGACATCGTGGTGGTCTTCGGTGGTGACGGTCAGCATGGGTGTATCGGTCATGTCATTGCCGGTTCAGATAGGCTTCCATCATGTCGAGCATAGCATTGGTGCCGTGCTCACGGTCAGCGATGTGGTCGCAGCCGTCGAGGAAGACGAGTTGTTCGGTCAGGGTCATTTTCGTGCCCGTCGCGGTCGCCACGAACTCGATCGTCGCCAGCGACACGGTCAGTATGGTCTCATCGACGTGCATGGTGAAGCTGGAAATAATGCGTTCATCTGGCACGATCTCGTGAATGACACCGCGCATGATGTGCATCGGACCGCCCTTGGGGCCACCGGCGCTATATTCTTCGCCGCCGACGCGGAAGTCGAGCCGGTGTGGCTCGGCCTCCCAGTCGGGCGGGCCTGAGAACCAATGGGCCTTGGCGGCCGGATCGGCCCAGGCCTTGAACACCACCGACGGTGCGAATTTCAGGTCGCGGGTGATGATCATGGTGTGGGGGGTAACGTGACGGGTCATATTACTTCTCCGCTTTCAGCGGCGGGCCGGAGAACTCGGCTTCGATGGCGATACCGACGCTGTCGCCGACGCCCATCACCGTGCCGGGGGCCGGGATGCCGTAGCTGATGCCGAAATCCGAGCGCTTGATCGTGCCCTTGGCCGAGAAGCCGACGCGAGCCGCGGGATCATAGGGCGCAAACCCGGCATAGCCGCCGTTCAGAGTCGCCTCCAGCATCACCGGCTTCGTCACCCCGTGCAGGGTCAGGTCGCCGTAGATTTTCGCCGTATAGTCGCCGGTCTTTTCCACCCTGGTCGAAACGAAGGTCATCTGCGGATACTTGGCCGCATCGAACCACTGTGCCCCCATCAGGCTGTCGTGGAAGCCCGTCGGCGGGGTCGGCAGGTCGAGCGACTTGACCTCGACGCTGGCGGTCAGTTTGGCCGCTTCCGGCGCTTTCGGGTCGATGGTGAGTTGGGCGTCGAAGGCATCGAAGCCCGCCGTATAGGTCGAAAAGCCGGTGTGGTTGACGGTGAAGGTCAGGCTGGCGTGGGACTTGTCGAGTTTATACTCACCCGCCGGAAAGTCCTTGGGCGCGACGGCTTGCGGCGCTTCGGGTGCGGCGACCGGCGGTTTCTCGGCCGGCTTGGGCGAACAGGCGGCCAAACCTGAAAGACCACCGGCAACAGCCAGCAGGCCGAAGGTAAAGGGTAAAAGACGCATGATGTCCTCCTGTTTATTTCAGAGTTTGAGCGAGGGCTTCGAGCTGATCGGCGCAGATGCCCCAGCCCACATGGAAGCCCATCTGTTCGTGCTGGACCTTCTTTTCGACCGACCAGTGGCGGGCCGTGGCGACATACAGCGTCTTGCCGTCGCCCGCATCCGACAGCTCGACAATGGCGGTCATGAACGGGTCTTCCGACGGCTCCCAGGCGGTCGTATAGGCGTCGGTCAGGACGATCTTCTCGTTCTCGACGATCTCCAGATAGACGCCGCGATTGGGGACGGTTTCACCGTTCGGGCCGTGCATGACGAAGCTGTTGCTGCCGCCGGTGCGGACATCGAGCTTGACCTCGTCGATATACCACGGCTTGGGGCAAAACCATTCGGCCAGCAGCTTCGGGTCGGTCCAGCAGCGCCAGATCAGTTCGCGCGGCGCATCGAGGGTACGGGTGAGAACCAGTTCGCGGTCTTTGAGGCTCATGGGGGGCCTTTCGGGCATAGGGGATCGTTCGCCGGGACACCGGCGTCAGATCGGTAAACAGGATGGATTTAAATTACATGGGGGCGTTGGCGGCCATAAAGGCGGCATCGGGCGTGGTATTGACCATCCACGGCTGGTCGTACTTGTCGATCAGCATGCCGAACATCGGCGACCAGAAGGTGGGTGCCAGCGGCATTTGAATCGCCTTCGCCCCTTCCGACAGACCACCCCAGATGCGCTGGGCCTCGGCGACGTCGGCGGCCTGAATATTGACGCAGAAACCCTGCGGCTTTGACTGAAACTGCGGCGGAGCATCGGCCCCCATGATCGCCGCATCGCCGATCTGAAGATAGGCGTGCATGACATAATCCTTGGTGGCCGGGTCGCCCTGCATATCGCCGGGCGCATCGCCATAGCGGAACATGGCGGTGATCTCGCCGCCCAGAATGCTCTGGTAGAAGGCGAACGCTTCGGCGCAGGTGCCGGGGAAACTGAGGTGAGCTTCGAGACGCATGGTTTCGTTCCTTCCGTGACAGGGTTTTATTTGGCTTCGCTAACGGCTTTCAGGGCTATCAGGCCTTTTTCGAAGTCGCCGCCAACCATCTTGTCCATATTGAAAATCAGGCCAAACAGGCGGGACATAAAGGGCGCAGGACCATACATGGCCCAGATGACGCGTGTGTTTCCGTCTTGCGGCTGCAGGGTGAATTCGGCGGTATTGACGGCGGCGATCGGCTTGATGAATGTCAGCTCGATGACCACGCTGCGGGCGGGTTCGGTGCGCTGGATTTCCATGCGGCCCTGACCAGCCTTGTTATTGTCGGAGTCCCATTCATAGACCGCGCCGGCGCCCGACGCCGGGCCGGTATAGGTGCGGCGCAGGTCAGGATCGATGTTCTCCCACGGCGACCAGTTGCGCCATTGGCGGAAATCCTGAATCTGGTCGAAAATGATCTCGGGCGCGGCGTCGATACTGATCGAACGTTCAAGCCGGAAATGATCCGGCCGAGTGGCCGCCAGGATAAGGACCCCCGCGATGGCGAGCAGGATGATTATCAGAATCGTCGTCAGCATCAGTACCCCCTGGTTTTGAGAATATAGTCGTCAAGCTTGTCATAGTTCTGCTCGTTCGCCTGCGGAATGAAGGCCTTCAGCATGGCTTCGTGTTCGGACGGTGCGAAATCCATGCGCCAGATCATGTCAGTATGATCGCCGTCACCGATATATTCGATGGTCATGCGGAATTCATGCGTGGGCTGATAGTGATCGAAGACTATGCGCTCGTTCTCGACGATCTCGACAAAACCTTTGTGGTTCTCATGGTCGCGCCCGTCCGGCCCGTGCATGGTAATGTGGAACGCCCCGCCTTCGCGGAAGTCGAACACCGGGATGGAGTTGGTGAAACCATCCGGCCCCCACCACCGCGCCAGATGCGCCGGATCGGCGAACAGGCCGAACAACTCTGCCGGTGTCGCGGCAAAGCGGCGCGAGGTGACGATTTCAAAACGGTCTTGATCGAGGGTATCCATAGCCGCCTCCAGACGGTCAAAGCTGTCGGCCCAGCCGGTCGAGAAGCCCATCTCGATGGCGGCCTTGGTGATGTCGGGTGAAATCATTTTGGAATGCAGGGTCAGGCGGGTGCCGTCGCCGTCCGGTTTAAACGTGATCGTCACCAGCGCTTCGGGCGGCAGGCCGGACCCGCACGGATGATCGATATGCGGATCGCCCTCATAAACGATGCGCTCGCTCTCGACGATTTCGACATAGGTGCCTTCGCACGGGCACAGCGTACCGTCCGGCGCGCGCATGTCGATGCGGAACCTGCCGCCGACGCGGAAATCCATCTCGCAATTGAGGTTCTCGAAACCGTTCGGTCCCCACCACTGCATCACGTGTTCGGGTGCGGTCCACAGTTTGAACACCAGCGCGGGCGGGGCCTTGAAGGTGCGGAACATGACGATGTCGATCTCGCTGGGGAAGGAGACCTCGAAACCGGACATCGGATCGGACGGGCGGGTGGCGAGTTTCATGTCGTCTCTCCCTGATCGTCGGCGGCTTTCGGGGCGATGCCGTCGTTATCCGGCGCGACCTTGACCGCTTTTTCAGCGGCCTGCAACTGCTGCAAATAGGCTTCCAGCCGGTCGAAGCGGCCTTCCCACAGGCGGCGATAATCCTTGAGCCACATATCGACCTCCTGAAGCGGCTCGGGCTCCAGCCGACAGGGACGCCACTGCTTTTCGCGTCCCCGGCTGATCAGGCCGGACTTTTCCAGCACCTTGAGGTGTTTGGACACCGCCGGCAGACTCATGTCGAAGGGTTGGGCCAGATCGTTGACCGTCGCCTCGCCGAGCGCCAGACGCGCCAGAATCGCGCGGCGCGTCGGGTCGGATAAGGCGGTCAGGGTGAGGGACAAACGATCGGACATAAACTTAACTGAAAAGTTAAATAACTTGATGGTTAAGTACGCTCGTCGTGCCAGAGAGTCAAGCGCCTTTTCTAAACGGTATGTCGCTTTCTGTTTTCCCGCCACTCCGCACGCGTCTGACCCCAGATATCAACGGCGGCATCGGCATAGGGTTCCGGCAGGCGTCCCGGTCCGCGATTGTAAGACCCCAGTGATTTCGCCACGCCCTGAGACCCTGCATTGTCCGGCGCTATGGTGTGGATCACGTCCTCCCAGTTCAGCACGTCAAACACATAGTCCATGCAGGCCAAGGCGGCTTCTTTCGCATAGCCTTTGCCCCAGGCCGAGGACAGGACGCCCCAGCCGACTTCGCGGGCAGGCCATTGGTGCGGATAGAGCGCGCCGATGCGGCCGATCCACGCGCCGCTATCCTTTTCGATAACGCTGAACATATGGAAGCCGTCCAGCGCCCATGCCCCGGCGATGGACCGCGTCACCCGCCACGTTACGGCGTCAGAGGTCACGCCGCCGAGGTGCGCCATGACTTTGGGGTCGGACTGAAAGGCGCAGAAGCCGGGAAAATCCTCAGCCACCGGCGGGCGCAGGATCAAACGGGCGGTTTCAAGCGTCGGGCCAAGCGGCGAGGTCAGGGGCAGTTTTGTCATGGCCCGGATGTAGCCGCGCAGGGCAAAAATGGCCAGTTACAAAGGCGTTATTGTGCAGGTCGTCACCGGCGCGTCCGGGCGGCGGAAGCTGGCTTCCCGACCCTTAACCCACAGCTCGTAACCGCCGCCTTCGTAACGCGCCCCCGAGGCACTGACGGCGCGCGGCATCCAGATACGCGTATCGCCTGACGTCACATAAACCGCCGCGTCAAAGGTGTTGAGGAAGGTGGCGCTCAACTTCACGCCATCCGGACAGGTCCAGTCCTGCCCCTGGCTTATCCCGCCCGTATCATTGCGCGCCGCTTCATATCCCGCGCGCAGGTCATGGATGCGCCCGGCATAGGCGGCTTTCAGGCACCCCGTCGGATCACCGGCCTCGACACAGGCCTCGCGCTTGGCCATCCAGCCGCCTTGCAGGCGATGCAGGGTATCCGCCGGTCCCTGTGTTTCCGCCAGTCCATAAAGCCGCGTCATTTCGCGATCAAGCGCCGCCAGATTGATATCGCCACAGACAATGGTGTCGGCACCGGCCCGCGCCCGTTTACAATCGAAACCCGCCGGACCGGGACGCGGCGCGGTGGCGCTTTCGGACGGACGTTCATTGGGCGGGGTTTCCGACAGGGCCGCTGCCGCTGATTTGGCCACGGCCTGCTCGGGCATGGCGGCATCGCGCGCCGGTTCGTTGCGTCCACACGCCACGGCCAGAACCACAAGACCGGCCACAGGCAGGGCGAATTTGAGGGTGGTATTCATGGCGGAACTCCTTTCCCGCCAAGGCTACCGCCGCGAAAATAAAAAAGCCGCCCCGTTTTCACGGGACGGCTTTTCAAGCTTAATGCGGATCGACTTAGGCCAGCGAACCGTCGATGCCCTTACAGGCTTCGATCAGGCCCTGAACGCTTTCGACCGACTTCTTGAACATCGCCTTTTCTTCGTCATTGGTCGAGAATTCGATGATCTTTTCCGCGCCGTCCTTGCCGATCACGACCGGCACGCCAACGTACAGGTCGTTCAGGCCGTACTGACCCGTCAGATAGGCGGCGCACGGCAGGACGCGCTTCTTGTCCTTGAGGTACGAGGTCGCCATGGCGATGGCCGATTCCGCCGGGGCGTAGAAGGCCGAACCGGTCTTCAGCAGCGCGACGATTTCGCCACCACCACCACGGGTGCGCTTCACGATGGCGTCGAGTTCGTCCTGCGTCAGGAAGCCCGCGGCAACCGCGTCCGGCAGAGGCAGGCCGCCGACGGTCGAGTGACGAACCATCGGGACCATGTCGTCGCCGTGGCCGCCCAGCGTCCAGGCGTGGATGTCTTCGACCGAGATGCCGGTCTTTTCAGCCAGGAAGTAGGCGAAACGCGCCGAGTCCAGAACGCCGGCCATGCCGACGACCTTACCGGTCGGCAGACCCGAGAACTTTTGCAGCGCCCACACCATGGCGTCGAGCGGGTTGGTGATGCAGATGACGAAGGCGTTCGGGGCATATTGCTTGATGCCTTCGCCAACGGCCTTCATGACCTTCAGGTTGATACCCAGCAGGTCGTCGCGGCTCATGCCCGGCTTACGCGGTACACCGGCGGTGACGATGCAGACGTCGGCGCCCGCGATGTCGGCGTAGTCGTTGGCGCCTTTCAGGGCGACGTCCTTGCCGAACACGGCCGAAGCTTCGGCGATATCCAGCGCCTTGCCTTGCGGCACGCCTTCGGTGATGTCGAACAGGACGACGTCGCCCAGTTCTTCACGCGCGGCGATGTGGGCCAGCGTGCCCCCGATCATACCCGAACCGATCAACGCAATTTTGGCACGTGCCATGAGCATTCCCTTTTTAACCTAAGTCCCGCCAAGGGGACGCCTAAAGATTAACGCCGCCTCTAAACCTGTTAAGACGCGTTCGCAAGACCTCGCACTGCAACAATGTGAAATGTGATGCGAAAATCCCGCAGGGGCTATAAAGGACATGTCTTAATATTCCGGGAAAGGCCGACCTATGTCTGACTTTATCGTTGATCCGCGTATCGAAGCCTCGTCCGTCAAATTGGGCGATCTCAAACTCTGCGAGGTGCGCTTGCAGAACGACGCGCGCTTTCCGTGGCTGGTTCTGCTGCCGAAACGCGCGGGCCTGATCGAACTGACGGATGTATCAGCGGAAGACGATGCCGCGCTGTGGGCCGATATACGCGCGGCGGAAAAACTGGTCCGACTGGCGGCGGCGCATTTGGGCTTCCCCGTGACCAAGATCAATATCGCCAATCTCGGCAATATCGTCGCGCAACTGCATATCCACGTCATCGCGCGCAACGATCAGGACGCCGCGTGGCCTGGGCCGGTCTGGGGTTTCGGCCAGGCGGAACCGTTCGCCCCGGAACAGATCGATGCGTTAGTGCCTGTTCTCAGAACCAAAATATGATAAGTTAATCAAACACATGAAGACACTAGGAAAATGGATAGTATCTGCCGTCGCGATTGCGGCTGTCGTTTTCATTCCGGTGATCGTTTTATACCTCGGCGAGAAACATGCCGATCAAAAAGGAACTCATTATAAAATAGCAGCTTGGGTGCAAATTGGTGGCCATATTTATTCTGGCTCAACCGTTCAGGCTTATCACTGCCCGGGCGTCCGCTATTTTCGCAATGTCACGGCTTCGGGGCGGTGTCGAATTCTGGGTGAAGCCTTGGCCGTGGACACACCTGATGGACGCGTCCTGTTCCTACTGAAATCGAGCGTAGCCGGCGACCCGTTGATTACAGGCAGTCCGGACATACTGGCCCGTAATATCGAGCAAGCCCTAAGCACCGATGGCGATCTTAAAGCCTATCTTGGGCCGCAATTGGCCATTTCCACGCCGCAAGGCGTCAGGACAATACGTACATCTGACATAGAGGTTGTCTCAATACATCTCACCCGAACATCTCTGCCCGTTCAATATGGTCAGATTCCTGCTGAGATAACGAAAAGCCTGCCTTCCGACATCAAACGATACGATCTAATCGCGCGACATTAATACTCGAAATTACTGGGCCGACATGACCACCGGGGTGGCCGCCCCGTTCGGATCGATCATCTGCCCGCGCCAGCGGCCGTCAGGCTCCTTGCGCAGGTCGAGACGGAACTGACCCTTGGCGGAGGCGGCCTGATAGTCGATCATCAGCCGGTCCTCGGCCTGAACCACGTCCGACACGAAGCCCGAGCGGTTCATACCGACCCCGCCCTGCAACGAGCGCCAGGCGCCCTCCAGCTTCTGAGCGCCCGCGCCGCGCAGGGCGAGAGAGACCAGTCTGTCTCCCGTCAGGGAACTAACCATCCAGTTGCCTTCCAGCGCGCTCATCTGGCTCTGACGGCTGGCCAGACCTGCGCGAATGCCGGAGTCGTAACGGGTTTCCGAACCGGTTTGCTGGCCTTCGTAATCGCGGCCATAGGCATCGACCTTGACGGCGACCAGCACCTTGTCCTTAACGGGCGCAACCTCTTTTACAGGTACGGGCGGCACATCCTGCGGCACCACCTTGGGTGCAACGGCGACCACCGGCGGCATAATCTGCGGCTCAGGTTTCGGTTCGGGCTTAAGATCGGCCTTCACCTCGGCAGCCTTTACCGGCAGGGGGGCCACGTCAGCGACCTGAATATCTTTTTTAGACTCTGGCTGATCGACCGGCTGAGGCGTCACATCGACCTTGGCCAAATCCACCTTTGGCTGGGGCGCGGCATCGGGCTTTACCGACGGCGTATAGGGGATGGGCGCCGATGGCAGATCCAGTTTCGGTTCCGGTTTGGGTGCCTCCACGTTATGTGCAACCGTCTGTACCGTCGGCTTCGGATCGGCCTCGAACAACTGGTTCACCGCCTTGTCGGCATCGGCGCTGAGGACCACGGCCTTCACCGGCGGCGAGGCCTTGGCGACCGGCTTGGGCGCAGGCTTTTCATCCGCCTTCGAGACCAGATTGCCCGTCTTGCGGTTGGCGTATTTCTCGTCCTTGTCCGGCGTCACATAGAGCGTGCCCTTGCTCGATGACGTGGCGACGACCTTTTCGTCATCCCTGGCCGCCGGTTTTTTGGTCGTGGCCTTGGCATCCGTCTTTTTCGTCGAGGATTTGTCGGCCACGACCTTTTTCGAGGCCGCATCGGCTTTTTTAGATCCAGATGCTTTGGACGACTTGGCGGTCGTCTTGTCGTCGTCGGACTTGCTCTTGCTGGCCATCGTCGATTTTTTGGCGGTGGTCTTGCTGCTGGCTTTCTCGACGGCTTTCTCGTCTTTTGAGGCAGGCTTTTTGGCAGTCGTCTTTTCGTCGGTCTTTTCGCGGAAGGGGGTCACCTTCTCCGTCGATTTTTTGGACTTGGCAGGCTTTTTCTGCGTCTCGGTCAGTTCATCGGCACGCGCATTGACCCTGGCTGCTGCCGCCGCGAACGCGCCCGGCGCCTGAAGCATCAGGATAGAGGCCAGAGCCGAAGACACCAGAAGGCGAAGAGACATCTTGTTCTGAATCACGCTGAAAACCACCCGCACTACAGTACCGAAACAAAGGCCGAGAAAGCCCGTTCCCCTAAAAGGCGAACAAACCTTAGATAAAACAGAAGGTAAGTAATGCATCTTAACTGGGGCCTAATTTGGACGCCAATCACCCTAAATAGCGAATTTGTGAATTGGCCACGCTGTCGCCAAAATGTTCGCGGTCGCAAAAAACCGCGCCGACAGGGGGTGCGGTCTGTTGACACATGCGCCTCAAGGTCTAAAAGACCCCCAAAGGCGCGGGAAATTTAACCTTTTCGACGCCAAATCAGGTTAAGCCTCCGGCGAACGTGTTCCACGTCAAGAGGGGCACGCCACACACCGGGTAATCAAGGCCATATAGAATGTCTCAGCCTCCCTCAAAGCCAACGGTCTATCGGCCGCTGTCGCCGCACCTTCAGGTGTGGAAATTCCATATCACCATGTTTACCTCGATCCTGCACCGGGCGACCGGTCTGGCGCTGGTCGTGGGCGCGGTTCTGGTCGCCGCGTGGCTGCTGGCCATCGGCCTGACGGCGTCGGGCTGCTGCCCGCAGGCCTATACGAGCTTCCTGACCTTTGCGGCGTCGCCCTTCGGTCTGTTCATCTGGTTCGGTCTGTCTCTGGCCGGATTCATCCATCTGACCGGCGGCATTCGCCACCTGATCTGGGATCTGGGGCTCGGTTTTCAGCTCAAGTCGGCCAACGCCCTGTCGTGGTGGGGCCTGCTGATCGGGATCGCCCTGACGATCGTCTTCTGGGTGGTTCTGTTCGCGACGGGCAAGGTGGTGCTGTAATGGTTGACTCGTATCTGAGAGAGCGGTCCTCGAAGGACTGGAAGAAATCGGAAAAACACGGCGCGGGCGAATGGCTGGCCGAGCGCTGGACTTCGGTGGCACTGATCGTTCTGACCGGCTGGGCGCTGTGGAGCGCCTACGGCCTGATGGGTCAAGGCTATGAAGCGGCTCTGGCCTTCGTCAAGGCCCCGGTGAATGCGGGCCTGCTGGCCCTGACCTTCATCATCACCGTGTGGCACACCCATATGGGCCTGACCGCCAATGTTCTGGACTATTTCCCGAACTCGCGCGCGCTGAAACTGATCAGCGCCCTCTTCTGCCTCGTTCTGCTCGTTGCGGCGCTTGGCGGCATCTTTCTGGCTTTTAAGGCGTAACCCATGACCTACAAGATCATCGAACACGAATATGACGTGGTGGTCGTGGGCGCCGGTGGCGCGGGCCTGCGCGCGGCGCTCGGCTGCGGCCAGTCAGGCCTCAAGACCGCCTGTATCACCAAGGTTTTCCCCACCCGTTCGCACACCGTCGCCGCTCAGGGTGGCGTCGCCGCAAGCTTGGGCAACATGTCCGAAGACAAGTGGCAGTGGCACATGTACGACACCGTCAAGGGGTCGGACTGGCTGGGCGATCAGGACGCCATCGAATACCTGGTCCGCAACGCGCCGGACGCGGTTTACGAGTTGGAACACTGGGGCGTGCCCTTCTCGCGCACCGAAGACGGCAAGATCTATCAGCGTCCGTTCGGCGGCATGACCAAGAACTTCGGCGAAGGCCCGGTGCAGCGCACCTGCGCCGCCGCCGACCGGACCGGCCACGCCATGTTGCACACGCTGTATGGTCAGTCGCTGAAAGAAGACGTCGAGTTCTTCATCGAATATTTCGCGCTCGACCTGATCATGGATGACGGCGTCTGCCGTGGCGTCACCTGCTGGAAGCTCGACGACGGCACGATCCACGTCTTCCGCGCCCACCTCGTCATTCTGGCGACCGGCGGTTATGGCCGCGCCTACTTCTCGGCGACCTCGGCCCACACCTGCACTGGCGACGGCGGCGGCATGGTCCTGCGCGCCGGTCTGCCCCTGCAAGACCTTGAGTTCGTTCAGTTCCACCCGACCGGCATCTATGGTTCGGGCTGCCTGATCACCGAAGGCGCGCGCGGCGAAGGCGGCTACCTGACCAATTCGGCAGGTGAGCGCTTCATGGAACGCTACGCCCCGTCGGCCAAGGACCTCGCCTCGCGCGACGTCGTGTCGCGTTCGATGACGATGGAAATCCGCGAAGGCCGCGGCGTCGGTCCGGACAAGGACCACATCTTCCTTCACCTCGACCACCTGCCGCCCGATCTGCTGCACAAGCGCCTGCCGGGTATCTCGGAATCGGCGAAGATCTTCGCCGGTGTCGACGTGACCAAGGAGCCGATCCCGGTCATCCCGACCGTCCACTATAATATGGGCGGCATTCCGACCAACTATCACGGCGAAGTCGTCACCCTGAAAGACGGCAATCCCGACGCCGTCGTGCCGGGCCTGATGGCCGTCGGCGAAGCGGCCTGCGTCTCGGTACACGGGGCCAACCGCCTCGGCTCGAACTCGCTGATCGACCTCGTGGTGTTCGGCCGCGCGGCGGGCAAGCGCGCCCCTGAGCTGGTCAAGGCCGGTGAGCCGCACAAGGACATCGGCAAGACCGCCGTCGAAGGCCATCTGGCGCGTCTGGACAAGTTCCGCACCGCTTCGGGTTCGACGCCGACCGCCGACCTGCGTCTGCGTATGCAGCGCGCCATGCAGGAAGACGCCGCCGTCTTCCGGACCGGCGAAACCCTGCAACAGGGCGTCAACCGTCTGGCCGAAATCTACACGGCGTCGTCGGACATCGGTATCAAGGACCGCGGCATGATCTGGAACACCGATCTGCTCGAAGCCCTTGAGTACGACAACCTGATCGGTCAGGCCGTCATCACCGTCAATTCGGCGCTCAACCGTCAGGAATCGCGCGGCGCCCACGCCCGCGAAGACTTCCCGAACCGCGACGACGATAAGTGGATGAAGCACACCCTGATGTGGCTCGACACCAAGACGGGCGCCGTGACCGCCGACTATCGTCCGGTCCATACCTATACGATGACCAATGACATCGCCTATATCGCGCCCAAGGCGCGAGTTTACTAAGGGGAGTATGAAACCATGGTTGAACTGACGCTCCCCAAACACTCGCAGATCAAGGCCGGCAAGCGCTACAAGGCGCCGTCGGGTGCGAAGAACGTCCGCGTGTACAAGATCTATCGCTTCGATCCGGAAACGGGCGAAAACCCGCGCTGGGACAAGTACGAGGTCGATTCCAAGGCCCACGGCCCGATGCTGCTCGACTCGCTGATCTATATCAAGAACAACATCGACTCGACGCTGTCGTTCCGCCGCTCGTGCCGCGAAGGTATCTGCGGTTCGTGCGCCATGAATATCGGCGGCCGCAACACCCTGGCCTGCACCAAGGGTCACGACGAATATAATGGCGAGATCACCATCGCGCCGCTGCCGCACATGCCGGTCGTCAAGGACCTCGTCCCCGATTTGAGCGGCTTCTACGCGCAGTACGCCTCGATCGAGCCCTATCTGCAATCGACGACGCCGGACCCGCAGAAGGAGCGCCTGCAAAGCCCCGCCAACCGCGACAAGCTGGACGGTCTTTACGAGTGCATCCTGTGCGCCTGCTGCTCGACCTCGTGCCCCAGCTACTGGTGGAATCAGGACAAGTATCTCGGCCCGGCCGCTCTGCTTCAGGCCTATCGCTGGGTCGCCGACTCGCGCGACGATCACACGAAACAGCGTCTGGAATCGCTCGAAGACCCCTTCAAGCTCTATCGCTGCCACACCATCATGAACTGCGCGCAGGTCTGCCCCAAGGGTCTCAACCCGGCCAAGGCGATCGCCGAGCTCAAGAAGATGATGCCCTCGAAGGGATAATTATCAGCATGGGGGAAACGGCGTTTCCCCCATGCGCCCCCTTCCGATATCGAAAAAATTTGCTAGAGACGGCTCGTCGCAAATTTTTGCTTTGTATCCTGAGAGCCGAAGCCTCGCTTCGGCTCTATGCTTTTGAAAGAGCCCCTCATGCCCAAGATCACCTATATCGAATCTAACGGTAAAACCCACGAGATCGAGGTCCGGACGGGCAATTCCGTCATGGAAGGGGCGATCAAGCACAATATCCCTGGCATCGACGCCGACTGCGGCGGGGCCTGCGCCTGTGCGACCTGCCACGTCTATGTCGATCCGGACTGGTTCGAGAAAACCGGCGGCCCGTCGGTCATGGAAGAGTCGATGCTCGATTTCGCGCAGGAGGTCGAACCCACTTCGCGCCTGTCGTGTCAGATTCGCGTCACCGAAGCCCTCGATGGCCTGATCGTGCGCCTGCCGGAAAACCAGCATTAAAGCGATATGCCGAAAAGTGTAAGCGGTTTTCGGCTACAATATCGCGACTAAACAAGAGATTAAAGCATATCGGGGGGACGCACGTGATAGGCAGTCAAGACAGAAGCCTGATAGTCCGGGCGGCCCGCAAGGCGTCAAGACTTCTGTCCTCCCTCACGCCCTCCGCGGGTAGTCCCCGTATCGCTCTGGTCGGGAACTGTCAGGCGCAGGCGCTTATCCCCATGTTGAAAGCCATGGTGCCGTCGGCCCATATTCTGGGGGCCGTATCGGTCGCCAGCTTTCCGCGTAATACCTATGCGAACCACGCCCGTCTAATCGATACGGCGGACATCGTACTCTCGCTCACGATCCACGATCAGTACCCCGTCGAATGGCTTCGCACCACCAATCTGCAGACGCTATGCGGCGATCGCCTGCACCTCATCCCGAACATGTATTTTCTCGGCTATACGCCCGACATGGTCTATCTTCACGCCGCTGGTTCGCGCCACGTCGTGCAGGGACCGATGACGGACTATCATCTGGCCTCGGTCATCCATGCCTATCAACAGGGCTGGTCGCCCGACCGGGCCGTCGCCCTGTTCTCTGACGACACCTTTTTCGAACGGAACTATGCCGGTGCCGCCGAACAGTCTCTGGCTGAAATGGTCAGGCGGGAAGCCCATCTTGAGGTCAGGATGGCCGACTATATCGCTGAGCATTACAAAAGCCGTCGCCTGTTTCACACGCTCAATCACCCCACCGCGCATCTGCTCGGCGTATTGGCTCACCGCATTCTCAGCCATCTTGGCATAGACCACTACGATATAAGCCAGGTGACGCAGGAGGATTATCTGTCGGATATCGTCAAAGCGCCACACCCCGCTGTCCACCGGATGCTGGGCCTGAACTTCGATAACCCCTCCGTCGATCGGGCCCATGTCCTGAAGCCCGACCATACGCCGGACCTGTATAGTCTGCGTTACTACACACCTCAGGAACTGGTCGAAGCCTATTATGCCGTCTATGACCGACATCGCGAGTTTATCATGGCCTATCAGACTCACATAAGCGCTTAAATGACGGTCACCTTTTCCCAATGGCTCGACGCCCTTAAACCCAAACCGCTGCCGGTGTCCGGCCTTGAGCGGATGCGCAGCGCGCTGGGGGCGTTTATCGGGATTTGTTTTACCGCGCTCACTTGCCTGTTGTTCGCCAGACAGACCGGTCTGTCACCCTGGCTGGTCGCCCCCGTTGGTGCCTCGGCGGTGCTGGTCTTCGCCGTCCCGGCCTCCCCTCTCGCCCAACCGTGGTCCGTGGTCGGCGGCAATACGGTGTCGGCCCTTATGGGGCTGATCTGCGCCAACCTCGTGCCCGATCCGGTCATCGCGGCCTCATTGGCCGTGTCTCTCGCCATCGCCGCCATGTTCGCTACCCGCAGCCTGCATCCGCCGGGCGGGGCCATGGCCTTGCTGGTCGTGCTGACCCACACGCAGAACCCGTGGTTCGCCCTGTTCCCGGCCTTTACCAATTCGCTGCTGCTGGTCGCCGTCGGCATCGCGTTCAATATGGTGGCCAAGCGCAACTACCCGCACATCGCCCCGGTTCCGCAGACCGAGGACAACCACCTCCGGCGCGTTACCCCCGGGGACATCGCTGCCGCGCTTGAGCAGATGGACACCGTCATCGACATCGCGCCCGACGATCTGGAAAAACTGCTGATCCTGTCGGAAACCCATGCCTATCAGCGCCTGATGGATCACATTCGCGCCCGCGATATCATGACGCCCGACCCGGTCCATGTAGAGTTCGGCACACCGTTGGAAGAGGTCATGGACATTCTGCGGACGCATGATTTCAAGCTCCTGCCGGTGACCGACAAGGCCCGCCGCGTTGTCGGCGTCATTACCCCCGACGATCTTCTGCGTCAGGCAGCCGGTACGCCCGCCACCCTGCGCGAGAACCTGAAGCAACTGGTTCGCCGCACGCCGTCACCGCATTCGCACAAGCCCGAAGTCGCCGGCCAGGTCATGACGACCCATTTCAGAACCGCGGACCATATGGCCGATGTCGCGACCCTGGTGCCCCTGTTTTCGGACAAGGGCCAGCACCACCTGCTGATCCTCGACGAGACCCGGCGCCTGACCGGTATCCTCAGCGCCTCGGACGTGATGCGGGCGGTCTATCACCGTCCGGCGGCCTGATTTAGGGAGATATTAAAGGCTCGCGGGTTAAGGTCATACATCTTCCGCCCCGACTTCCGCTCCCGGCCGGCTCCATGTTCCGCAATCTGCGCACCAAACTCCTGATCCTGTACGGCGGCGTGTTCAGCCTCGCCCTGCTGTTCCTTGGGCTGGCCGCGCAGTTTGCGATCATCGCCTACGCCAAGCAGAACGTACAGAACGAGATGGGCGCGGCGACCTCGGTCTTTACCCGGCTGTGGAGCCAGAAGTCCGAGGCGATCAAGACCAATGCCGAACTTCTGGCGCGCGATTTCGGTTTCAAGTCGGCGCTGGCCAATGGCGACTTGCCGACCGTGGCTTCGGCTTTCGACAATCTCCGCAGCCGGGTGCAGGCCGACGAAGGCCTGATCGTCGCCGTTGACGGGACGGTGCTGGCCGGGGCACAGAGTCCGATCGCCGCCAATATCGCCGCCATCGTTATGGACGCACAGCCCATCGAGGCGCGGACCGGCATCATCACCGTCAACGGGCAGGCCTATTCGACCGTCATCGCCCCGGTACTGGCGCCCGACCCTATGGGATGGGTCGTTTTCGCCCTGCGCGTCGATCGCGCGCAGATGAAAGGGCTTGAGACCCTGTCCTCGATCCCGCTGGATGCGGCGATCATTTCGCCCGATGCCAAAGGGATCTGGCGGTCGACATCCGGCGATCTTTCGGTCGAGGCGATCCGCGACCTGTCGGGTTTCGCGGCCCACCAGAAACAGCATACCCGGGCCGAGATCGTACCCGGCACGCAGGGCCAGATCATCGCCGTTGCGACCGCCCTGCCCGGCCTGAACGAGGCTCAGCCCAGCCTCCTGCTCCTGTCCTATCCGTTGAACAAGGCTCTGAGTTCATACCAGACCCTGCTGTTCATCCTCATGGGGCTGGGCGGCCTGACCCTGTGCGCGGTGATTCTGGCCAGCCTGTTTCTGGCGCGGACCCTGACGCGTCCGATCCTGATGCTCAATCACGCCGCCGAAAAGCTGAAGGCCGGGGAAACCGAACTGGTCACCCTGCATTCGAAAGATGAGATCGCCGACCTTGCGGCCACCTTCAACGCCATGGCCGTGTCGATCCATGAGCGCGAACAGCGCATTCTGCATATGGCGCGGCACGATCTGACGACAGACCTGCCCAATCGCGCGGCGCTGGAAGACCGCATTGGTGCCCTGACGGACGAGGGCGGACGCCCGCTGATCTATGCCATCGGGGTGGAACGCTTCAGCCATATCCGGTCGATCTGGGGTATGAAGACCTCGAACGGCGTCATCAATGCGTTGTCCGATCTTTTGCGCGACCTCGATCCCGACGCCTTGATCGGGCGGCTGGGGCCCGACGTTATCGGCATGGTCCTGCCCCGTCCGGAGGACACCTTCCAGTTCGATCTGGCGCCGGACTTCGCCGCGACCCTTGTACAGAAGCTCGACGCCCGCGTCTCCATCGACGATCAGATGGTCGATATCGGCGTCGTCATCGGCTACGATCCGGTGCCTCAGACGGGGCAAACCGCCGCCGAATATATCGAAAAGGCGCTGATTGCCCTCGATCAGGCGCGCACCGCCAAGGTCAAGACCGCCGCGTTCGATCCCAAGACCTATGACGAGCTGGCCGACAACGTGCTGCTGACCGATGAACTGCATTCGGCGCTCGATAACGAAGACCTGATGACCTTCTATCAGCCGAAATACGATTACCGGCTGGGGCGCGTCACCGCTGCCGAAGCGCTGGTGCGCTGGGACCACGCCACGCGCGGCATGGTCTCGCCGCAGCGCTTCGTCCTGCTGGCCGAAGAAACCGGTTTTATCCGCGATCTGACGCTTCTGGTGCTGAAAAACACCCTGCGCGATCAGGCCTATCTGAAATCGCTCGGCTTCGACATCGCCATGAGCGTCAACTATTCGGGCCGCCTGCTGACCGACCGCGACTATACCGAACAGACCCTGGCCATCTGCGCGCAGGCCACCGGCAAGCTCTGCCTTGAAATCACTGAAACCGCCGTCATCGAAGACCCGACGGTCGGTCTGGCCGCCATCGAACGCTTCGTCGCCGCCGGGATCGAGGTATCGCTCGACGACTTCGGCACCGGCCTGTCGTCGCTGTCCTATCTGAAAATGATCCCGGCGCAGGAACTTAAGATCGACCGCTCCTTCATCATGGAGATGGAAAAGGGCCAGCGCGAACGGCTTCTGGTCGCCGCGACGATCAATCTGGCGCACGGGCTCGGCATGAAGGTCACCGCCGAAGGCGTGGAAGACGATACGGCCCTGGCGCTTCTGGCCGGAATGGGTTGTGACATGGCGCAGGGCTACGGGATTGCCCGCCCCATGCCGATCGATGCGCTGGAAGTCTGGTTGCGCGCCTGTGAGGCGCAGCCGCGCAAATACGACGCGCTCACGGCACAATAGTTGCGAACCCGGGTCCGGGTCTTAGGGGACGCATGCTTGTCGCGAAAAACCGGGTGCCACTTTTTCGCAGCATGCTCTAATATCGCCATAATTCTCATCAAAATGAACATTGTTCAATTTTTGAGAGATACGTCATGAACGACTTCCCCAAATCTCCGATGAAGGTCAGCCGGTCCAAGGGGACTAAGCTGCTCGTCGTCTGCGTCCTGGCGGTGCTGATGGCTATTCCCGCCCTGCTCGTCTTTGCGCTCCTCATGGAACGCACCCATCGCGCCGAAGGCGTCGCGCGCGAGATCGGCAGCCAGATGGGGGGCGAACAGGTCTTCCTCGGTCCGGTCATTCAGGTGCCCTATGCCATCGCCCCCCGCCTCTCGACCGACGAGAAGGGCAACCGCATCACCCTGCCGCAGGAAACCGGCCACCTGATCGTCTTCCCGGCCAAAGGTCTGGCCAAGGTCGCGACCAAAAGCGAGGTCCGCTCGCGCTCGATCTTTCGCGTACCGGTGTACGAGGCCAGTCTCAAATTCAATGCCAGCTTCGACCTGAAAGACGTCGCGGCCAGCCACCCCGGCGCGGTACTGATGTGGGACAAGGCGCAGTTGCTCACCGGCGCTTCGGATTCGCGCGGTGCCCGCAAGGACATCGTCGCCCATATCAATGGCCTGGCGACGACCGTTGCCCCGGCCGGGGCCGGGGCGCCCGGCGTGACCCCCGACGGGCAGGATCTCGACCTGTTTGCCGCAGGCTTGGGCACGCTTGACCCCAATGCAAACCTGACCGTCGATGTCGATATGGTCTTCACCGGTTCGGAAAAGATCGGCATCCTGGCCTATGGCAAATCGTCGGAGACCACCGTCACGGGCGACTGGCCGTACCCGTCCTTCGGCGGCGGCTTCCTGCCCGCGACACGCGATACGTCGAAAACAGGCTTTACGGCCAACTGGTCCGTACCGTTCATCGCGCGAGGCTTGCCCGCCGTCATCGACCGGGACCAGCTGGCCTCGCTGGGTAAGTCCGAGCTGTCGGTGACCTTCGTCGAGCCGACCAATCCGTACCAAAGCGTCGGACGGTCGCTGAAATACGCCATGCTGTTCGTCGGCCTCGTCTTCCTGACCTATTTCCTGTTCGAAAGCACCTCGAAGAAGGAGCTGCACCCGGCGCAATATATTCTGGTCGGGCTTGCGCAGATCACCTTCTATCTGCTGCTGTTATCGTTCGCCGAACGCATCGGGTTCGACGCCGCTTTCTTCGTCGCAGCAGGAGCGACCGTGCTGCTGATCGCCGGCTATGCCGGTCTGGTCTTCCACTCGAAATGGCGCTTTGCGGCCGCCATGGGTGTGTTCAGCGGATTATACGGTCTGATCTATATACTGATGCGCATGGAAGACTACGCCCTACTGGTCGGCGCGGTCTCGGCCTTCCTCGTCATCGCGGCGGTGATGATCCTGACACGGAATATCAACTGGTACGGGACGAAGGAGTCCTAAGCCATACCCAGTATCTTCTTCGCCTGGGCGAAGGTCTCCGCCGTCAGGCCGAGCGCCTTCGCTTCGGGCGGCAGGTCGGCGACAGGCGCTTCGGGCTCTTCCTGAGGCGCCTCGGTCGTCACCTCTTCCGGGAGGGGGGCCTTGACCGGGTCTTCGTGGCCGACCCCGCTCTGACGCGGCAGATGGATGGCGAAGGTCGCGCCCGACGACGGCTCGGACTCCAGCGTGATCCAGCCCTCGTGCAGTTCGACCAGCGCCTTGACCAGAGCCAGACCAAGACCCGGCCCGCCGCGTTCACGTCCGACGAAACGATCGAAGATGTGGGCCTGCGTATGATAGGGAATACCGCGCCCGGTATAGCCGATTTCCAGCGTCAGGGTATCGCCGTCCTTGCGGCTGCGGATGGCGACCTGCCCTTCCTGAGCGGCGTTGCGCAGAGCGTAGTCGAGCAGATGATCGAGCACCTGCCCCAGACGCGCCTGATCGGCCCGCACCAGCGCCGTGGTATCGAGGCCCGTATAGTCGAAGCGAATGCCTTTGGCGCTCAGAGTATCGGCCTGACGCCCCAGCGCCGCGGCCACCGTGCGCGACAGGTTGAATTCCGACAGCGACATCGACATTTCACCGGCATCGATCTGCGCCATGTCGAGCACGTCGTCGATCGAGCGCGCCAGAACCGAGGCGGCGGCCTGAATGGCGTTAAGGTAGTTGCGGTTGCGCGCCTCGATCGGATCGGCTTCGGCAGCATTGGCCTGACGCTGCAACAGGTCGGCATAACCCACGATGGTCGTCAGCGGCGTCCGTAGCTCGTAGGAGACATTGGCGACGAAGTCGCGTTTCAGGCGCACCGACTCGGTCAGGGCCAGATCGCGCTGCTCGATGGCCTGCTCCAGCGCCCGACGGGTAGTGATGTCGCTGAACGCCACCAGAGTCGCACCATCGGGCAGGGGCTGGGTCCGCCATTGCGCCAGTCGCCCGTCGGAGGTCTTGACCTCGCCTGTTTGCGGGGCGCGGGCGACCGGATCGGTGTCGGTGACGCGGGCTTTCAGTTCGCTCCAGAAACCGCGGTCGTGGACCAGCGGGATGCACAGTTCGGCCATCTGGGCAAAGTCGATATTGGCCACCATATCCTCGGCCGACAGCGCCCAGAACTTGTCGAAGGCCGCGTTGCGCAGACGCAGACGCCCGTCCGAGCCGAAGACCGAGACGGCGTCGTTGAGCTGATCGAGGGTGGCGCGCTGAACCTGAATCAGGGAGTTGAACTGCGCCTTGAGTTTCAGTTCGCCCGTCTTGTCGGAAAACAGCAGCAGCAGCCCGCCCAGCGGGTGCGGCTGACGCACGACGCGCAAGGACCGCCCGTTCGGCAGCGACCACATCTCGTCCGGGGCCGCTTCGGTCAGGCCATAGAATTCCAGTTCCTGCGCTTTCCACTGGGTGAAATCCGAGGTTTCCGGCAATTTGCGCTTCTGACGCAGGCGTTCCAGCAGTTCGCCGTGCGTGGGGCGCTCGGCCAGCCACGCCGGTTCCAGATCCCACAGGGTCTCGAACGCGCTGTTATGGAAGGTCAGGCGTTTTTCCGGACCGAAGATGGCGACGGCGTCTTCGAGGCGATCCAGCGTCTCGTCGTGGGCCTTGGCGTGGCGCTTGAGCGCTTCGCGGCTTTCTTCGGCCTCGGTCACATCGATGGCGTAGGCGCAGACATAGGTATCGGACAGGGGCTCGGCGATGATCTGAAAGGCCCGGCGCTGACCCTCGATGGTCAGCCAGCGGAAGCCTTCGCGACGGATATTCTGTTCGCCCGCCTCGGTGACCAGTGCATCGGTCGAACGGTCGAGCCCCAGATGGTCGGCGCGGGCCTGCTCCAGACTTTGCGCCTCGACGGCGCTGAGCCAGGCGTGGTTGGCCCACACCAGCTGTCCGTCGCGCACGACCCAGCACGGCGTCGGCAGTCGATTGGCCATCTGGGCGAACGGTCCCGATGACAGCGACGTCCGGGCCGAGGCAATGGCCAGACGCACCCACGCGGTAGCGCCCGACGACCGGCCTTCGACCACAAGGGTCATGCCCTTGGGCTGCGCCGAGACCAGCCCGCCCGAGGCTTCGGCAAACACCTCGAAACGGCAGGATTTCCCTTCGGCGATCAGGGCCTTGAGCGCGTCCGCCGCCTCTTTGGACGTGGCGGCCAGGGCTTCGATGACCAGCGGCGCGGCGCCTGAGTCCGGGACCGCGATCCGCAGCGCGCCCGCGACGGTCGTGAGCGTCTCTTCACCCCAGACGAGGCGCACCGTATCGCCTTCGATGGCCAGAAAGGCTTCGTCGAAGGCGGAGGTCGCGGCGTCCAGCTCGCCCAGAACCGTATGCTGCACATCGAGGCGGCTGCGGAAACCCTCGCTCAGACCCGTCAGTCTGGCGCGCATCCGCCATGCCAGCACGGTGGTCGAAAACGCCAGGGCCGTCGCCCCCGCCGCAGCGGCAAATGCAATGGTTGCAACCGTCATGGTGTCGCCTAAAACGAATCAGTTGCCTGCCATAATAGTGCAACTTGATTCAACCACCCAATAAAATGGTGATTCAGCCTTATACGGTACGGTTTTGGCGCGCAAAGACGTAAGAGGCGATCGTCAGGATCAGGGTCGAGCCCAGCGCCCCGGTCAGAATGACCGTATGCTGATAATCCACCGGCATCATCCATGCCCCGATGAGCATGACAAGCCCCGTCAGCATGAAGACCGGCCCAGCCAGACGATGGGTGCGATCCCAGACGCGCTCGTTCGACAGGGTCCACGGCGTCCGTACACCGATGATGTAGTTGAAGCGCGTCTTGGGCAGGAAGTTGCCGAGCACGATAAACAGAACGCCCGGCAGCAGCGTCAGCCCTTGTACATTGGCGGTCATGCCGAGCGCCTTGCCGACGATGAACAGATGCGCCGCGGCCACCACGGCTAGCGTCAGCATCCACGCCACGCCATAGATGCGGGCGGAGCGCTCGACCTTGCCATTCTTCGGCTGAAAGTACGGCAGAAGCCACAACACCAGCGTCAGCATCACCGCCAGCATCGGCCCGGCCATGAGGGCTTCGTCGCGTGGCATGAAACCGTCTGTTACACCGCCGGGGCCGAAATGTGTCGCTATGAGCGCGTCCGGCAACCGGGTCCGCGCCCACAGGCTGATGCCGATCAGACCCGTAATCGTCAGCAGACTGAATATCTTCACCCCCGGCCAGCTGGCAAATCCCGCTTTCATATGGTTTCCCCTTTTGCATCCGCTGAATGCGCAGCAGACGGAACGGTCTGTCCGATCCTGAAGGCACTCATCAGGGCCATGATCGCCTCCTCCAGAACCGACACATTGAGCCGGTAGATGAGGCTGGTGCCCTGACGCGTCACATCGATCAGACCAGCGGCCTTGAGCGTCGACAAATGGCCGGACAGGGTCGGCTTGGATACAGCGACACGATCGGCAATATCACCCGCGCTCATTTCGCGGTCACGCAGCATTTCCAGAATCTGTCGCCGCGTGGGGTCGCTGAGGGCCTTATAGACTTCGGACATGGCCGGTCTCCGGGGGCGTACGTTTTGAAGGGTACGTAAATTTGTTATTTCGGCAAATACCAAATAATTGCTCCGCCGTCAAGCCCTGTGCATAAATCGCGCGACGGTGGGTTTTGTTAAGGGACGTCATCCTATAGACTGGGGCCATGTCCGCCATCGCCTATCCCATCGCTCACAACGCGCTCGAAATCGCCCTGAACTGGCCGGACAGCGGCCTCAGGACGGCGGCGCGCGAGCGGGAGGCCAGCGACCTCAGCGGCAAGCCCGTCACCTTCGTGCGCGAAACCCTTGAACCCGCCTTTCCCAGCGAAGCGGCGGCGCGGCAACACTACGATGCCCTGCTGAACGCACCCTTTGCGGCCCTGGTCTGCGGCTTCGAACGCACGGCCAAACCGCGCACCCGCACCGCGCCGGTCATGCGGGAGGGGCAGCGCTGGCCGACCCTGCCTGCCGGACCCGCGCCACAATGGAAGCTGTCCATCGGTTACTGGAAGATCGGATCGCTCCGGGCCCGGTTGAAGCCGCCGTCGATCACACCGCACCTTCAGGCCCGGGCCGTGCGCAAGAAGGCGCTCGACATCGAACTGACCCCCGAAGAGGTGCGGGCGCTGGCGCATGCGCCGTTAATGGCCTATCGCCCGCAAAAGGCCCTCGATATCGGTCTGTTCGAGTTCATTCCGCCCGACAATCCGGACATTATCATTCCGGACGAGTAACATGACTCTTACCAAAGAGGCGTTATGAGGCGGCGAGAAAGTTTAGCGGACGAGAAACGCAGCGCAGCGTACTTGAGTACGTGAGCAGCGTATCGCAGACCGATGAGCTTTCGCAGCCCCTCAGAACGCCTCGACTACTTCGGTGCGCGTTTGGCCAGAATGCGTTGTAACGTCCGGCGGTGCATGTTCAGTCGCCGCGCGGTCTCCGAGACATTGTGATTGCACAGGGCATAGACGCGCTGAATATGTTCCCAACGCACCCGATCCGCCGACATCGGGTTTTCCGGCGGCGCGGGCGTATGATCCTGTAATGCCAGAAGTGCCTTTACCACATCGTCGGCATCGGCAGGCTTCGACAGGTAGTCGATAGCCCCGGACTTCACCGCCGCCACGGCGGTGGCGATATTGCCGTAGCCAGTCAGCATGATGGCGCGCGCGTCAGGGCGTGCCTGATGCAGGGTCTCGATCGCCTTGAGGCCGTTGCCGTCTTCGAGCCGCATGTCCATCACACCAAAGGCCGGCGGATCGCTTTCGATCACCTTGAGCGCCGCCGCGACGCTGTCGACCGCGGTCACGCTGAAGCCGCGCGACTCCAGCGCCCGTGCCAGACGCTGACGGAACGGGGCGTCATCGTCGAGCAGGATCAGGCTGCGGTCGGCGAGGGCCGCCACATGGGCCTCGATCGCAGACGCCGTTAGCGGGGCAGGGTGTTCAGTTTCACTCATGGTCTTACTCCTTAACGCGACTTAGGGGCGCGATGTCGTCCCCCGTCACATCCGTGGTTGGCACGATATCGATCAGGTCGCGGCGCCAGAAGGCGCGGACAAACGCGCCGCCTGTCTCGGCATTGCCATAGGTCACGGCCGCACCCGTGTGTTCCAGCAGGGTCTTGGCGATGAAAAAGCCCAGACCCATGCCCCCGTGCGTCGAGGTCTCCGGCCGCGAATCGAAGCCGCGCGTCGAAATATAGGGATCGCCGATGCGCGACAGGATCTCCGTCGAAAAGCCGGGGCCGTCATCCTGAATACGCAGGCTGACGTGGCGCGGGCGGATATCGACCGAGATCCACACCGCCGTCCGGGCGAAATCGACGGCGTTTTCGACAAAGGCCGACAGGGCGTGCAGCCATTCCGGCCGCCGTTTGATACTGAGGCGGTCGCCCGCATCGCCGGTCGGATCGTCGTCCATGGTGACCGCGATATGGATAGCTTTGCCTTCGTGGCGAAAGGGCCGGGCGACCTCTTCCAGAAAGGCCTGCAACGGAATCTGGTCGTGGACCTGATCGCGCGTCTCCGGACGCTGGGCGAGGTTTTTCAGGATGTCGCGGCAGCGCTGGCTCTGGCTGACCAGAAGTTCGGCATCTTCGTACAGGGCCGTACCGGGGGTGACACCGCGCATCATTTCGCGCGCCACGACCTGAATCGTGCCGAGCGGCGTCCCCAGTTCGTGCGCCGCCGCCGCCGCCAGACCGCCCAGCGCCGACAAGCGGTGTTCCTTTTCCAGCACGGCCTGCGTGGCCGATAACGCCTGCGCCATGCGCCGGGATTCCAGCGCCGCATGCCAGGCATACCCTGCCGTAAAGACGATACCGATCAGGATGGCCGCCAGAAACCCCAGCCGGTAAAGCTGCGGCATGACAAAGACCTGCCCGTCGGCCCACGGCAGCGGCATCGACCAGACGACCAGGGCCGAGGTCGCCAGCAGGGCCACGGCGACGACGCCGAAACCATAGCGCGTCGGCAGATTGGCGGCGGCCACCGTCGCCGGGGCGATCAGCATCAGGCAGAACGGATTGTCGAGGCCGCCGGTCAGGCCCAGCAATACCGCCAGCTGCCCGCAGTCGAAGCTCAGTTGCAGCGCCGCATCCCAGTCGTCCAGCCGTTTGCGCCGGTCGTTGAGCAGCAGAAGCAGATTGAGCCAGACGCTGGCGGCGATCACGGCTACACAGGGCCACAGGGGGATTTCATAGCCGAAGCCCAGCGCCACCACGGCGACCATCAGGCCCTGCCCCAGTATGGCCAGCCACCTCAGGCCGACCAGGGTACGCAGGCGCAGGCTGTCGCCGTCGAGGTTCAGCGGCGACGGCGTAAATCCCGCCCAGTCGAACACGGGCCCACCCTCGCGCGGGGGTGCGGCAAATGATGACAGGAAGGTTTTAATCCGTTGGCGCACGGTGCGGGTTCGCCTATACAGAAGCACTCATAGTAAAGCCTGAGACGCGCTATAGGCGCTTCGGCGGCATTTCGCCATGCGACATGTGCGCACGGTAAGGGAATAGGTAGCCTAGATGAACAAGATGCGCCTGACAATCATCGCCCTGCTGGTCGTCGGACTGGGGGCCCTGGCCGCCATCTACTGGTCGTCGCTCCTGACCCGCCCTGTGACCACCTCGACCACCGACAGTTCGGTGCGCATCGGCGGGCCGTTCACCCTTACCGACCAGTATGGCCGGCCGCAAACCGAGGCGGTGCTGAACAAAAAATGGACCGCCGTCTTCTTCGGCTTTACCTATTGCCCCGATATCTGTCCCCTGACACTGCAAACCCTCGATCAGGCCAAAAAGAAACTGGGCAAGGACGGCGACAAGCTGCAGTTCGTCTTCATCACGGTCGATCCGGAACGCGATACCCCCGAGGCGCTGAAGGCCTATCTGAGCAGTGGCGGCTTCCCGCAGGGCGTCATCGGCCTGACCGGCACCCCGGACCAGATCGCCGCCGTCGCCAAGGCCTACCGCGCCACCTATGAAAAGGTCGGCGAGGGCAAGGACTATACGATGAACCACACCTCGGTCATCTATCTGATGAACCCCAAAGGCGAGTTCGTCAGTCCGCTGACCCACGGCCTGACGCCGGAACAGAGCGCCGACGTCATAAGGGGCGCGATGAAGAGCCAATAACGCACTTTTGTTTCGCACTTGCGAAATGAACGGCGATTTTGACTCGTAATATATTCGCAGGACTCTTATGTTAACGTAACCGCTTCGGTTATGTGATTGAGTGCGCCCATGCTGTATCTGCTCCACGAGATGGCCTATTATTCCGCCGCCCCCCTGCGCGGTGTCGCGCAGATGACACGCGATTTCTGGGGCAACAAGGCCAATCCCGCCGCCGAAACCCCGTTCGGCCGCAAGATGTATGCCTCGGCGGAACTGTTCAGCACGGTGACCCGCCGCTACGGCAAGCCCGACTGGCGCATCGACAGCGTCGCCATCAACGGCAAGGATGTGCGCGTTCAGACGATCGAGGACTGGTCGAGCCCGTGGGTCAAGCTGGTCCGCTTCCAGCGCGACACGACCGACCTGCGCCGCGCCGGCGTCAAGAAACCCGCCCCCGCCGTCCTGATCGTCGCGCCCCTTTCGGGTCACTATGCGACCCTGCTGCGCGGTACGGTGCAGGAATTCCTGCTCGACCACGACGTCTATGTCACCGACTGGGTCAATGCCCGTCAGGTGCCGGTCCTCGAAGGCCGCTTTGACTTCTACAGCTTCATCGACCATATCCGCGACATGCTCAAGGTGATCGGCGCGCGTGCCCACGTCGTCGCCGTCTGCCAACCCGGCCCGCCGACGCTGGCCGCCGCCTGCCTGATGGCCGAGGACAACGATCCGTGCCGCCCCGCCTCGATGACCTTCATGGGCTCGCCGATCGATGCCCGCTTCAACCCCACGATCACCAACGATCTGGCGCAGGAAAAGCCGTTCACCTGGTTCAAGTCGAACATGGTCCATAACGTGCCGCCGCCCTATCCCGGCGTCGGTCGCCGCGTCTATCCCGGCTTCGTACAGCTCTATTCGTTTATGAGCATGAACGAGGAGCGCCATAAGGACGCCCACTGGTCCTATTTCAACTCGCTGGTCGATGACGACGGCGACGGTATCGAAAAGCACCTCGAATTCTACGACGAATATCTGTCGGTGCTCGACCTGACCGAAGAGTTTTACCTGCAAACCATCGATCTGGTGTTCCAGAAATTCGCCCTGCCCAAGGGCGAACTGACCCACCACGGCCGCCCGGTAAGGCTGGACGCCGTCACCGATATCGCCCTGATGACCGTCGAAGGTGAAAAGGACGACATTTCCGGCGTCGGTCAGACCCAGGCGGCCCACGCCATGTGTCCGAACATCCCCGAAGACATGCGCGAACTCTATGTGCAGCCCGGCGCCGGTCACTATGGCGTCTTCAATGGCCGCCGCTTCCGCGAGAGCATCTACCCCAAGATCCGCGACTTCATCGCCCGCACGGAAGCCGCGCTTTAAGCGTGTTCGGAACCAAGTCGAAGACGAATTATGCCAACGGTCAGGTGCTCGACGCCGACGGATTCCGGCTGCGCCTCAGGGTCAATGCACGCGCCAGACGTATCTCGCTGCGGCTGGACAACAAGACCGGCGAAGCGGTCGTCACCGCGCCGCGTCCGCGCGATTTATCTCAGGCCGTCGAGTTCGCCCTGACGCGGCGCGACTGGATACTGGGTCATCTGGAAAAGCGTACCGTGGCCGGGATGTTTCAGCCCGGTATGGACATCCCCTATCTCGGCTCGCAACTGCGCCTCACCCATAGCGGCGACCGTGCCGCCGCCCGCCTGATCGGCGGCGTGCTGAGCGCCGGCGGCGAGGGCGAAGCCTATCACCGGCGCATCGAGCGTTTCCTGCGCAAGGCGGCAAAGGACTTTGCCGAAGCCCATACCGAACTCTATGCGCAGCAGCTGGGGGCAACCGGCGTGACGGTGTCGCTGTTCGATGCCAAGGGGCGCTGGGGGTCGTGTACGCCGGGGCGCAAGGCGATCCGCTATAGCTGGCGGCTGATCATGGCAGACGAGACGGTCTTTTCCTATGTCTGCGCGCACGAGGTCGCCCACCTCAAACACCCCGATCACAGCGACCGGTTCTGGGCCGAGGTCGAGCGGCTGTTCGGGGATTATCGCCCTGCCCGTCAGTGGCTGAAAACCCACGGCACAGCGCTGTTCGGGTATGGGGCGTAATCATACCTCCCCATCTTTGATGGGGAGGTATAAGGGGTGCTAGCCCTGCATATCCAGCGAATAGCCCGCCGAACGCACCGTGCGGATCGGGTCGAACTCGTTGTCGTTGTTGATCGCCTTGCGCAGGCGGCCGATATGGACGTCGACCGTGCGAGCCTCGACATAGACATCATTGCCCCATACCGCGTCGAGCAGCTGTTCGCGGCTGAACACGCGCTTGGGGTGCTGCATCAGGTAGTCGAGCAGCTTGTATTCCGTCGGCCCCAGATGCACGTCGCGACCCGACCGCTGCACGCGGTGCGACAGGCGGTCGATGACGATCTCGCCGAAGGTCACGCGGTCCTCGCTGAGGCCCGGACGGATGCGGCGCAGGACGGCGCGGATGCGCGCCACCAGCTCGACCATCGAAAACGGCTTGACCACATAGTCATCGGCCCCGGTATCGAGCCCACGGATACGGTCGGTCTCTTCCGAACGCGCCGTCAGCATGACGATGGGCAGGTTGCGCGTCTCGCTCTGGGCGCGCAGGCGGCGGGTGACCTCAATGCCCGACACCTTGGGCATCATCCAGTCGCAGACCAGAAGGTCCGGCAGACGCTCCTCGATCATCACCAGAGCTTCGTCGCCATCGGCGGCGATTCCTACCTCATAACCCTCTTTTTCGAGGTTGTATTGCAGAAGGGTGGACAGGGCGTCCTCGTCTTCGGCGACAATGATGTAGGGTTTCACGCTCATGGGAAAAAAGCCGCTCCGGCTGAGAATTTAGAAGGTTGAACTCTTAGGTCGATCTTCGACGTAATCCTCGCCGGTGATCTCGTAATGGATGTGTTCGGCCATGTTGGTCGCATGGTCGCCGATGCGTTCAAGGTTCTTGGCCATGAACAGGATGTGGGTGCAGGCCGAAATGGTACGCGGGTCGCCCATCATATAGGTCAGCAGTTCGCGGAACAGGGCGTTGTAATGCTCATCGACCTCGGTGTCCGACGACCAGACGGCCATGGCCATGTCGAGCTTGCCCGACTTATAGGCGTCAAGCACGTCGCGCAGACGCGACGAGACCAGCTTGCCCATACGTTCGATTGAGCGCGTCAGCGGCGACATCGGCTCGGCCTCGGCGATGACCATCGAGCGCTTGGCGATATTCTTGGCCAGATCGCCGGTACGCTCCAGCGAGGTGGCGATCTTCATGGCGGCAACCGTCTTGCGCAGATCGGCAGCCATAGGCTGACGCAGGGCGATCAGACGGATGCACTTGCGCTCGATGTCTTTTTCCAGCTCGTCGAGCTTCTGGTCGCGCACGACCACGCTTTGCGCCAGCGCCACGTCACGACGGGCGACGGCTTCGACGGCGTCGGCGACCTGAGCTTCGGCAAGCCCGCCCATCAGGACGACTTCGGCCGAAAGCTGGTCCAGTTCTTCACCGTAGGTTTTGACGATGTGCGTGTTCATGACAGGTGTCCTTGGCCTAAAGCCCATATGTGGATTTTGTGACAAGCTTATTACAGCTGAGCGCCCTACCCAAGGTTTTAGCGGCAAAACTGTCATTTTTCCCGCAAAGCGGGTTCATAATCAGGCTTTTAGCCGCCGTGGCTGCGGGAAATAGGCGCTGAAAGCCGTATAGGTGGTCAGATCGTCGGACACCGCCGCCACCTTATCCGGCAGGTCGTAGGCCAGCAGTTCCCGGTCCGTGGTCGAGGGCCGGGCAATGGATTCGACCACCAGACCGCCACGATGGCGGTTGATGATGTGTTTGACGATGGCCAGCCCCAGACCGGTCCCCAGCTTGTCGCCGGATTTCTGTCCTTCGACACGGTAGAAGCGCTCGGCCAGCCGCGGCAGATATTCACGCCGGATGCCCGGGCCATGGTCCTTGACGCGGATGACGGTATAGAAGTCGTCACGACGGTCCGGGCGCAGCAGAACCAGCTTGGCCGCGGCGGGATCGCGAGCGGCAATCGCTTGCTCCAGCGTCCGGTCGGTGAGGATTTCCAGTTCGATCTCCGAGCCGGGCGGCGCGTATTTCAGGGCATTGTCGCTGAGATTCTGGACGACCTGCAATATCTGGTCGCGGTCGGCAACCAGACTGATCGCGCCGGGCGCCGGGCCGGTAAAGGTCAGGGTGACGCCCTTTTCCTGCGCCAGAATGCTGAGGCTGTCCATCACGTCGCGCGCCGCCAGAGACAGGTCGGCCTCGCCCGACGGCGGCACGTGCTCGTTCATCTCGATGCGGCTGAGCGACAGAAGATCGTGGATCAGCCGACCCATGCGCTCGGCCTGCGCCGCCATGATATTGAGGAATTTGTCGCGCGCCTTGAGGTCGTCCTTGGCATGGCCGCGCAGGGTTTCGATAAAGCCGGTTAGCGAGGCCAGGGGCGTGCGCAACTCATGGCTGGCATTAGCGAGGAAGTCGGCGCGCATGCGCTCGATACGGCGGATGTCGGTCTCATCGCGCACCACCAGCAGGGCCAGCTTCCGCGCCCCCTCGGCTACGGGCAGCGGCGAGGTCCAGGCGCGCCAGAACTTGTCCTGCGCGCCGGAGGTTTCAAACACCGTATCGCGGCGGATATTACCGAACAGGGCCTCGTCGACCGCCTCCAGCACTTCGGGATTGCGCACGGAGGAGACCAGAAGCCCGTTTTCGCCGGTTATGTGAAACTCTTCGCGCGCGGCGGTATTGGCAAAGACCACCCAGCGACCGGCGATATCGTTGGGCTCGACCCCCGAAACGACCATGACAGGATCAGGAATGGCGCGCAGGACCTCCTGAAAGCTGGGCCCCTCGGGCTGAACCCGTACGGGTTCGGGGAGGGCCGGCGCCGGCGCGGTCACCTGCTGCGCCTTGCGGATGTCGCGGTTCATGGCAAAGGCGCAGACCCCCAACACCGTCAGCGCCACCCAGATCAACCAGGGGGCGTTCGGCGCGATAATCGCCAGCACGATGAGGATAATGATGCCGGTAGCGACACTTAACGGAAAATAGCCCCGGATTTTCTTGGGTCTGTTGGCCATGCCTGCTTCGATATAGTCTGAGTGAGGCAACCATAGAACGCTGGCGTGCGTTAATATCCTGTTATCCATACGCAAGGGCACCCTGTATTTTTAATACAGAGGCCTACGCAGATTTCACGACAGGGTTGTGACAGATCGATAAGAAACATATGTGGACAGACCGGTCTGTTTCAGACTTGTGTCAGTCCTTGTACCCCAGTTCGCGACTGATCTGGAGCGTAACGTCTTTTACGTATCCCTTGAGCGTTTCGATCCGGCCGTCATCCATATATTGGGCGGCGCTGGAGATCGATACGGCAGCTACGATACGGCCCGATATGTCGCGGATAGGTGCGGCAACGCAGCGGATGCGGTCCTCGTTCTCGTCGAGGTCCAGCGCATAGCCTTCCTGAGCATAGTGCTTCATGACCTCAAGCCATGTCTTCATATCGTAGCGATAGTTGGGATAGTCGCGGGTTTCGCGATTATAGACTTCGCGCAGCTTGTCTTCCTCGGCATCGATCAGCAAGGCCTTGCCGAGACCGGTGGGACGGATGGCCTGACGCTCACCGATGACGCAACGGACCTCGATGCGACGGGTGCCGGGAATCTTGTCGATATAATGAACCTGATGGCCGTCGAGAACGCCCAGATTGACCGTATCGCCCGTATCGGCGGCCAGACGCACCAGATAGTCGTGCGACACGCGGGTCAGGGTGATCTGCTGGGACGCGGCGTGCCCCAGCTCCAGCAGCATGGTCCCCAGCGCGTAGCCTTCCTTTTGCGAGAAGGACAGGTAGCCGTAATCGACCAGAGTCGTCGCCAGACGATGGACCGTCGACTTGTTCAGCGTCAAGTCCTTGGAAATCTTGGGCAGGGTATTGTTGCCGCCTGAAACCGATTTCAGAACGTCGAGACCACGCATCAGGGTCAGGGCGCCGGTGACGCCCTTTTCCTTTTCGCCAAAGTCCTCGACCTCCGCGTCCATGTCTTTCGGTTCAGCAAGTTTCAGCTTAGGCAAGGTACGCGGCTCCAACCAGGGTATATTTCAGGACATACCGATTTTATCCGGATGTCAAAATCATTCGTTTTATCGTGCTCGACTCGAATATAATGATAATACGCTAAAAAGCAAAATTAGCCTTTCACGGGCGCAACCTCGACCGCATAGACGTGGTTGGCACCATGCAGGTTAGAGACGTAAACGAGCCACTTGCCGTCCGGCGTAAAGCGCAGATTGGGCTCCAGCCGGTAGTCGTGGCCCGACATGTCCGCCAGACGCGTCGCCTTGAATTTTTCAATGGTGATCAGGCCGTCATCATAGCCCGACATATCGGCATCGACGATGGTTTCACCCTGCAACAGCGATATCCATTTGCCGTCCGGCGCGTGGGCCACCATGTCGGCGTCGCCGCCGTCGCTGGCGAAGGTCACGCCATCCGCAGCGATGTTGAAATGGACGCCCCAGTCGTTCTGCTCCATACGTTTCCACACGCGCTTGCCCGTGGCCAGTTCGAGGCCCGCGACCCAGAAGACCTGACCGCGCGGCGTTTGCAGGTCGTACCAGATCCACTTGCCGTCCTGGCTGAAGAATTCGTGGCCGAAAATCTCCATGTTCTGGGTGCGCGTATGGACGCTGGTCAGGCCCGTGCCGTCGGCGCGGATCAGCTTGATGCGATCGACACGGTGCCATGGTCCTTCCATGCAGAAGCGAATCAGGGTCGGGTCGGTCGGCGAAAACTGGGTATGGCCGATCCAGTCCTCTGTCTTGTAAATGACCTTGCGATCGCCACTCTTTATATCGAGCGTGAAAATCTCCGCCGGGACGCGCTGCGACCAGCGCTCCCACATGCGCACACCCTTGGCCTTGGCGAAGTTCAGCGGTTTGCCGTCCGGCCCCAGCGCCGCATATTCAGCCTGACCGAACTTCTCGACGCTGGCGGCGTCCTTGGGCTGGAGCGGTTTGGCACCATCGGCGACCTGCCCCAGCAACAGGGTATCGTCAGCATTTGACGAGGTTATGCGCCCGCCGTTGATGCGACCCAGCTTGCGGATTTTCTTCGTATCGACATGGATGGCATATATGGTCTTGGGCCGGTCCTCGGCCTCGCCTTCGCCGGCATCGGTGACCGCATAGACGGCTTCGCGCGTGGTGCGCATCATGAACAGAAGGTCGTTTTCCTTGCCCTTGAGCAGGGTCGACACGCTCCAGTCTTTGAGCCGCACGGCCTGCATGCCCGACGGGGCCTTGATGACCATGATATCGCCTTCGGGCGTATAGGCCTGACGGTAGAAGTAAAGCACGCCTGACCCGTCTTCGGTCGAAACGCGGATGACGCGATGGCCGGTCTTGGGATCGATCCATTCTTTTGGCGCGGGACCGGCGGGTTTAGCCGCGGGTTGCGGGGCGGGTTGCGCGCTGGCTTCGCTCTGCATCAGCAGGGGCAACAGCGACGAGGCCCCGATCAGACTTTTCAGCGCGGTGCGACGAGTGGTCATCGGGGAACTCCTACTTTTTCGCCGGATTGAAGTCGGGCTTTTGCTTGGCGACAAAGGCGTCCCAGTCGGTGCGCGACTTGAAGTCGAGCCCGCCGTCCCAGGCCGACCCCATATAGTAGACGAAGGGCTTACCGGGCGTGACGCGCAGCAGGATCAGATAGTTGTCGGCGTCTTCGGCAAAGCCCTCGACCATGGCCGGATCGGCGAGAATGCTGATCCCCAGGCTGCCGTGTTCGGGGTTGGACGGCTCCCAGAACGACAGACGGCCCGTTTTGGCGTCTTTCAGCAGCACGCCGCTACCGGCATCGGTCTTGCGCTTGGAAATGCCGACAGCGACAATCAACGGCTCCTTCGTATCGGACTGGATCGTCGAGGTCATGCGCGTGAAGTTTGAGCCGAGCGGCAGAGAGAAGGTCCGCGTCTCCCACACCTTGCGCGCGACATCGACCGGCCACGGACGATAATCGACCGTGAACAGAGCTTCGTCGCCGGTTTTCAGAATCTTGTAGGTCGAGAAGTTGCGCGAGGTCCACAGCTTGTTATCGAACCAGATGCCCAGACCACCCGCGCCGCGACCGCGACCGACATCGTAATAGTCGAGGCCTTCGCCGCGGTCGGTGTGGTAGTTCGGGAATTTCAGCTGACGATCCATGAACGGGTAGCGGACGCGCTTGGCCCAGACATCGATGCCGGAGCCCGACGGCGACTCGCGCGCTTCCAGCGCCGGACCGTAGATGCGGTGAGCGACCTTGTCGTTTTCCCACAGCAGGTCGTCAAGACGATCCGGCGCGAAGCGAGCGACGGCGCGCGGTGTTTGCTCGGCTTCCGTCGGCGGGGTCAGCTTTTCGATGGCGGCGGGGCGTTTCAGCGTCGCCGGATCGTAAGCCAGAGCCCGCGTCGAGCGCATCTCGTCCTCACGGCGCGCCTTTTCCTCTTCGCCGACCACGGTCACCGGTGGCGGCGGGGTCGGGGTGGTCGCCATGACCGTATCCGGGTGGTCGCGGCCCTGCAGCGCTTCGGGCAGGGACTGCACCGCGTCATTGAGATCGGCGACCTCAAGCCCGGCCAGCACATAGGCACCGGTGGCGTAGGGACCGGTTTCCTCAGCCCTGGTCGGCACCGGACGGTCACCGGTTTTCTGCGCCGCGCCCAGCATCCCGTTCGGCAGCACCTGCTTGTTAAGCGCCGCCCAACCGCGCGTCACATAGGGCAGGTAGGTCTTGCGGTCGAGCAGGCCATGATTGATGCCCCAGGCCAGCCCATAGACGAAAAAGGCCGAGCCGGAGGTTTCGGCTTCGGGGAAGGCTTTCGGGTCGTTGAGATCGGCGCGCCACAGGCCGTCGGGCTGCTGAAGCTCGATGATGCGGCTCGACATCTTGCGGAAGATATCGGTGTAGAAGTCACGGCCCTCGAAATCGGCGGGCATATATTCCAGCGTCCGCGCCAGACCGCCGATCACCCAGCCATTGCCGCGCGCCCAGTAGATCGGCTTGCCGCTATCGCCCATGCGGGTCTTGAAGCGTTCGTCGCGCAGGAACAGGCGGTCGCTTTCGACCCACAGGCGGCCCGCCGTGCGGCGCCACTCCTTGTCCATAGCCTTGATATATTTCGGGTCGCCGGTGATGGCCGACATGCGCGCCAGAATCGGCGGCGCCATGTACAGCGCATCGCACCACCACCAGACGAGGGTCTCGGTTTCCTGCGGACGATTGAGATGCGGTACCATGAAGTCGAGGCGCTGCTGCAACGGCATCAAGGTGCCCTGCTGACCGCGGCGGCTGTACAGTTCCTGATAGAGATCGCCGATCGCCACGTCGTCGGCATTGAGCATGGTCCGGTCGGAGCGCGCCCCGCGCAGGGAATAGTTATAGTGCTCGGCCACCGCGGTCAGGAAGCGCAGGGTATTGCGATTTTCCGACACGCGGGCCAGACGCGCCGCGCCGACATAGTAGGTCGCGGCAACCCAGTTCGAAGACGCTTCGGTAACGTTGCTGCCGGTCGCCATCTGAAGCGGACGGTTGGTCATGTCGGCAATCTGAGCCGAATTGACGTATTCGACGGCAGCCATCACGGCCTCACGCGACGGCAGGGTATTCGGATTGAAATCGAGTTTCGGACGCGGCAGAGCCGTCTGCCAGACGGTCTCTATACCGGCGACCTTGGGTGCGGCTGCCGTTTGCGCATAGGCTGGCAAGGGCATCGTCAGTGTACTGATCAGGGCCAGAGAAAGAATGGCGTTGCGGCTGATGGTCGTCAACAAGGCGGCGCGCTTAGACGTCATGAATCGATGTCCCTGATAAAAGCGCCGTCCGTCGCGAGGGGATGTCGCTCCGGACGGCAAAAAGTAGAGGGTCGGAAAAGTCCGGTCCTGAGAGGCGCAGGACCGGATGAGTTTCCAACAAGGGTACGCTTTACAAATCAGAAGGTCGTGATGATGCCGAAGTAATAACGGCGACCATAGTACAGGGTATCGAAGACGTACGGGGTGCCTCCACCAACGTTACGATAATCATCCGGCGCGTATCGCGTGATCGTATCGTCAAGCAGGTTCTTGCCTTCGACGAAGAACTGAACGTTGCGGTTCAGCTTATAGGAGGCTCGCGCATCAAGAGATTTGGAGCCGTTCTTGAAGACGGGCGTAACCGTCTTAAAGTAGCTGGTCGCGCTACCCGTAGGAACAACCGGGATACCGATAATCGCCGCTGTAGCAGCATTCGGCACGCGGTTGGCACTTTCAGACGCGTCGATCCGGTCATAGTAGAAATCACGTTCCTGATAAGCGACGCGGGCGTTGAGCTTACCGTCGTCATACCAGAAGTTGATGTTGTAGTAATAACCAGACTGCTTCACCGGCGGCAGGGCTTTTCCGGTCAGCGGGTCCTTGGCCGTATTAGCTTCGTTGGATTCGGTCGTCGAGTAGTTGAAGCCCGCACCGGTATAACGCAGGACGCTGGGGAGGAAGGTGAAGGCGGTACGTCCCGCAACTTCGAGACCCGTTTGCTTCAAGCCGCCAGGACCGTCCACATAGCTGTCTGCAATATACTTAGTGCCTTCCAGTTCATACTCCGGCAGCGAAATCTCCTCCGGCCGCTGAGTCTTTACGTCGATAGAGTAAGTAGCCAAGCTGAGTTGAGTATCCTTATTAGGATACCATTCCAGCGATACGTTCTGGGTGTTGGCCTCGTAGCCTTTGAGTTCCGGATTTCCAATACGCCCCGAGCAACGCGTGGCCGTTGACGCCGAAGGGTTTTCGGTGTCCGGATCACCGTCATCGAAATAGGCCGGATTATTGGCGTAAAAATCAATAAGTGCCTGATCAAGTTTGTAACAGTTAGCCGCGCTGGTACCAGTCAGGTTTGTCATGCTCGGACGCGCGCGTTGTTTGGCGATCGAGTAACGAACAACGACCTGATCTTCAATCGGCCAAACGGCGAGGTTGAAGCTCGGCAGGAAGTCTTCTGAAGACCGATCCACCTGTCCTACACGGCGGGAAACGAAGACATCCGTATACGGTGCCGGATTGCTGGCCGAAACCTTGGTCGTATCCAGTTTACGGTCATAGAAGTTGATCGACGGTGCGGCATGCACCTCGATCTTCTGATAACGGAAGCCGAGGTTGCCAAACACCTCCATACCCAGCAACTTGGTTTCAAAATCACCCATGAAATAGGCCGAAGCCGTGGATTCTTCGGTCGAATAGCTGGGGCGCGTGTAAGTCTTGCCGTCGGAAGCGACACATTCGTATAGACAGTCGAGATTGTGGGAGCTCAAATCGGCATACTTGCCCAGAACCCCAAAGAAGCTGTCGAAATCAAACGCTTTCCACGAATTGATAAGGTTACCCCGATCCGGCATGCCGTTGAAATAGTTTGCACCAGGCAGCGTGATCAGGCTGCTGTCGATCAACTCACGATATTGTGCCGGTGTGAGCATATGCTCTTTTTCCAGCCTATCCGCACTGGTCGAGATGGTATTGATCACCGTCGAGCCGTACTTACAATTGGAACCGGTCACCGTCGGATCGCACATGCGGATATAGTCGAGGCTTCGTGCACGAGAAAGAGTTACGCCCGGGGCAATGGTGAAGCCGCCTTCCCGCCAGGTTTGGTTTTCACGCGTCGTGTACGATCCACCGAACTTGATGGTTTTCAGAGGCCCGAAGCTCTCAAAGGTCCGCGTGACATCGAGTTGATAATTCCACTCGTTGTTCTTGTCAGCCTGTGGCGTGTATTCAAGGCGCGCGGTAGTAGTCGGATTTTGGAAAACGCCCGGACGCGGCGTTGCGGACGCGTTATCCGGCGAGGTCGGATAGTAAGATGCCGGGTTGTTCAGATCAAAGCTTGGCACGTCGAAGGTCCACAGACCGTTTTCCGGAATCATATAAAAGTGGGCCGACGGAATGGAGGCAATGATCTTGAAGGCGTCGTCGGCCCGTTCCCCTTTCGCAGAACCGTATTGAATGCGCGCCTTGGCCAGCCACTGTCCGGATTTGAAATCGGCACCCAACTGGGTGTAGTGTTGTTCGTTGGTGCGCTGGATGTCGCGAACCTGGCTATCGTAGTTGAGCGTCGTCACACCGTTGCCACGGATAAGGTCGTAGGACGTTATGTAATGATTGGCGTTAACGGTGACATTACGCATATTGGTTGACAGAACGCCGCTCGTGTTCGTCGTCCCGGTAGGAGCAATGATTTGCAGGTTGTAGGCTTGGAAATCCTGCTCACGCAGATTGGGATTATACGAAGCGAAGACGGTTAGATGGTCATTGACGCGATAATCAGCGCGCAATTGGAAGGACGTACGCACGTCGCGACGGTTTTCGCGGCGCATACGGGGCAGAGACGGCGCAAAATCTTCCCATTGGGCATAACAATTTAGACGGCTGTTGATACCGGTAGTCGACAAAGCCGCACACCCTGCCTTGGTGGTGACGGCTGCCGCTACAGGATCATAAGCCTGTACGAAGCTTTTTTCCGGCGAGTTATCATGATCGCCCATTGGCTGATAACCGACCTGCTTGTCAGATACGCTGTTGAAATCAGTCGACGTGCGCTGGTCATCGTAGGTGAAGTTGAACAGGATGCCGAGACGGCCGTCGAGGAATTTACGCGTCAGGATCAGGTTGGCGCGCGGCGACCAGTTTTGGTCAAGCGTGTTCTTCTGATATTGAAGATTGAACTTGTAGAGAGGCTTGGCGAAATCAAGACCATTGCGCTGTTCGATGCGCACCGTGCCGCCAACACCACCGGGACGCATATCGGCGGTCTGACCTTTCACGACGTCCACACTCTTGATCAGATCGGACGACATGTCACCCAATGCCGTCACTGAACGACCATTCTGACTGTCGGTCGGCAGCATGGACATGCCGTCGACTTCGACGCGAATCAGATCCGCGCCCTGACCACGAATGGTGAAGCCACCTTGGTCACCGGCATCGCTGACGTCGAGCGCTACCCCCGCAATACGCGAAATGGCTTCGCCGACGTTTTTGTCCGGGAAGTTACCGACATCGTCGGCGACGATCGAATCCTGCGCGGTTGCCGCCTTTTTCTTGCGGTTGATGGCCGACTGTTCGGCGCGGCGGGCGCCGACGACGACGACGTCGGTGACTTCATCACCCTTGGCCGCAACCGGTGCCGGCGTCTGAGCCTGGGCCGCCGTGGCGACCGAAATGGCCAGAAGCGACGCCCCGGCCAGATATTTCAATCCGTGTTTGCTAATCATGAGTCCTTACCCCTTTGATAACCGCTTGAGCGGCTTATGTCGTGTTATGCGTACAGATCGGGTGATATCGGTATCATTGCCCGGCAAGGCTTTGCGCCCGCCCGCCATGATGCCCCCCGTCATCCGATTTAGTTCTTGACCGGGTTGGCTACCGCCCATTTCTCATAGGCATCGAGCGCCTTTTGCGGCCCGCTGCCGTACCAGGAATAGCCGTTGCGGCGGCCTTTCGAGATATTGTTGACGTCGTCCTGAATCGACTTGTCCCAATCGCCGAAGATCGGTTTGCCCGTCCTGATGTCGTAGTTGCGCGACCAGATCGGCCCGGCGCCGGGCTTGTCGATCAGCTTGCGCCCCTCGTCCTTGCTGACCTCGGTAAAGGCCTTGTCGCGGATGGCGTGGGCCTTGAGCCAGGCGACACCGGCATGGACCGAGGCCTTCATTTCCGGCGTCGGGTTCGGCTGGCGCATCAGGAACAGCAGAATATCGGTGCTTTCGGCACTGGCCAGAGAGCGCATCTCGTAATTTCGCGCCGAAATAGGGGCGAGCGTCAGGGCATCGACCTGCTGCGGCCAGACGGTTTTGACGCCGTCGACTACGATCTGGGCATCGAGGATCGGGCGAATGGCGCGTGCGCTGGCGGCACCGGCCTTCTGACGCAGGTCCTTCGGCACGAAGGCGTATTCGACCTTACCTTCGGCGACGTCTTCCAGCAGCATCGCCGCCTCGGCCACGGCGTTGTCGTTGAAGGTGATGCCGTCGTGGAAACCGCCCTCGATCGGATAGACCTGCGGCCAGCCGCCGTTCGGATACTGCGCCGTCAGCAGATAATTGACCCCCTTGAGGATGCTGGCGCGATAGGCGTCGCCGTCCTTGCCCGGCAGCTGCTGCTGGACACGGGCGAGAAAGCGCATCTCGGTCGTCGTCGCGCCATTGTCCAGCGTGCCGACAAAGGTCCAGAAACGGTCGTGCGGCGCATCGAAGCTGCCCGTCCCCAATTCCATGGTCTCGGCATTATTGGCGTAGCGTTGTCCGCGCAGACGCGGCGGCTTGGTGCGGTCCTGGTTCTTGGCCCAGCCACCCGCCGGGGTCTGGAAGCTGACGATGGTGTCGGCGATGGCGCGCGCCTCGGCAGAGCCGTACCACGCCGCGTCCTTGTTCAGCGGCATCTTGCCGCTGCCGGCGACGGGCGGCGGCGGCGGGGTTTCGCCCGGCTGAAGCTCACCGGCCAGAGTCTCGCGATCCAGCTTCATCTGTGCGTCGGAACGCTTGATATAGTCCGCCCACACCGCGCGATCCTTGACCGGCAGAATCGACAGGCGCTCCGGCGTCACGGAAGGCGCCGGTTCGTTTGTGCCAATGACGGCGGCCAGACCTGCCACAGGCAGGCCCAGCGTCACGAGAATAGCCGCTACTCCCAGGGGATGCCGTTTCATATCGTCCCTATTTTTTATATCGTTATTTCAAAAATGATATTGCTCCATTTCGCTCTTGTAAACAGAAATGCTCGCTTTTGACGCATTTTTTAAAAAAGTTTTCATTTGTGAAAATGTGCATTGCGTCAATTTTGGTAAGGCAAAATTTTGTTGTAAATGTCTCACAATCTCTCAGTTTTGCGCATCGACTTTCGGCTTTAGCCTTGCCAATATAGGCAAACCAACGGGTTTGTCCGTGCTGAATTCCGCAGGAAGGATACCGTCAGTCGCTCCGGGTCAACCGCTCAAGCGGCGTCGGCGTCTCAGATTGTGGGACCGCTACCGCTGCACGGTTCTGTTTTTCAGTGGCGACACACAGGGCTGACGCCCGTCGTCTCGAATATAGATACGACTTTACAATTACGACATCGCTGTCAATCGATGCTCAGGAAACGTACGGGCCGCACTGAACGGACCCGCTCTTGTTCAGGAGGCTGAAAATGTCCCACCTTACTGTGTCTCGCCGCCATCTTCTGGGGTCTGCCGCGGCCATCGCCGGTTCGATAGCCATCGCCGGTCAGGCGCAAGCTCAGACGCCCATCGACCGCAAGGCGCTGGTGACGCGGCATAACCCCACGCTCACCGCGGTCGATCCCTCGGCACCGCTGATGCTGGGCAACGGCAGTATGGGCTTTACCGCCGACATTACCGGCCTTCAGACCTTCACCGAGCCCTACAGCAAGATCGCGCCGCTGCTCACCGAGGCCCAGTGGGCGTGGCACAGCTTCCCCAATCCGAACGGCTATACGGTCGCCGATACGCAGGTCGAGATCGATGTGCATGGGCATAAGCGCCGCTATGGCTATATCAAGGACTGGGCCGAGGCCAATACCCGCCCGGCTATCGCGTGGATTCGTGAAAATCCGCACCGTTTCTCGCTGGGGCGGGTATCGTTCGACCTGAAGGACCGCACCGGCAAACCCGCGCGCTTCGAGGATATCCGCGATACGCAGCAAACGCTCGATATGTGGACCGGCGCCCTGACCAGCCGTTTTACCTATGATGGCGAGGCCGTCACGGTGGTGACCCGTGTCCTGCCAGATCAGGATACGGTCTTTGTCGATATCGCCTCGAAGCTGATCGCCGACGGGCGGCTGGCGGTGATCGTCAAATATCCGGGCGTGTCGAAGACGCTCAATCCCGATCCGGCGGACTGGACGAATACCGACAGCCACACGACGACGGTGCGTTCGCGCAAGCCGAACGAAGTCCGGCTGGAGCGCCGCATAGACCAGACGATCTATCACGCCGCCGTTCAGGCAACCGGCGGGCGCGTCGAGGCCGCCGGGTCGCACGCCTACCGGGCTTCGGCGACCGGCACGACCCTGATGGTCATGGCGCAATTCTCACAAAAGCCCGACCTCGCCTTGCCGTCCGTTGCGGTGGCGGGTTCGCAGGTTGCCCGACACTGGAAGGACTACTGGACGAACGGCGGCATGGTCGAATTCGCCGGCAGCGCCGACCCGCGCGCGACTGAACTGGAACGCCGGGTCGTCCTGTCGCAATATCTGATGGCGGTGAATGCGGCAGGCGATTTCCCGCCGCAGGAGGAGGGCCTGTTTTCGAACAGCTGGAACGGCAAGTCGCACCTTGAGATGCACCCGTGGCATTCGGCGCACTTCGCCCTGTGGGGACGGCCGCAGCTTCTGGAGCGCAGCCTTGGCTGGTACGTGAACTTCCTGCCCAAGGCCAAGGCCCGCGCCGCCCAGCAAGGCGTCAAGGGTGCCTGGTGGCCCAAGATGATCGGACCGGACGGTGCCGACAGCCCCAGCAAGGTCTCGCCCTTCATCATGTGGCAACAGCCGCATCCTATCTATATGAGCGAGCTTTTGTGGCGCGCCCGGAAGGACAAGACAGTTCTGTCTCGTTACGGCGAACTGGTCGAACAGTCGGCGGAACTGCTGGCCTCGTTCGTACATTTCGACGACACGTCGGGCCGCTACCGTCTGGGTCCGCCGATCATTCCGGTGCAGGAAAACTTCGCGCCCCTGACCACCTTCGACCCGATGTTCGAGGTCGCCTATTTCCGCTGGGGTATCGAGACGGCGCAGACGTGGCGCGAGCGGCGCGGCCTGAAGCGTCGGGCCGACTGGGACGCCGTGCTGGCCAAATGGCCGGCCCTGCCGCAAAAGGACGGGCTTTACCTGCCGGTCGGTTCCGAGCCCGGTTTCTGGGACAAGGCGGCGGGGACGTGCAAATCGAACGCGCTGGAGGAAACCTGCCAGAACCGCGACCACCCGTCGTTCCTGATGCCGCTCGGCTGGCTGCCCGGCAAGGGTGTCGATAAGCCGACCATGCGCCGGACGCTGGACCGGATGAAACGCGACTGGGACCTGCGTCAGACCTGGGGCTGGGACTATGCGATGATCGCCATGACCGCCACGCGACTTAATGCCCCGGACGAAGCCGTCAACTGGCTGTTCTTCGACGCCAAAAACAATAAATATGGCAAGAGCGGCATGACCCCGCGCGTCCATCTCGACGCCCACGCCGCGGCCTTTGTGCCGACGGCGACCGGCGCGGGGGCGCAACCCGCCGCCGGACCGGACGGTCCGGGTTATCAGCGCGCCGCCGAGACCTATTTCCCGTCGAACGGGTCGCTGCTGCTGGCCGTGGCCCTGATGGCCGGGGGCTGGGACGGCGAAACGCGCCGCGCCCCCGGCTTCCCCAAGGGCTGGACCGTCAAGGCCGAAGGGCTGTCGCCGTCACTGTAAACATAAAGGCGGGAGGTTGATCCTCCCGCCTTTTTTAGTCGCGCATCTGATTCCAAAAAACCGCTGCACACTTTTTGGGATGCGCTTGGTCTACCGCTCCAGACTGACGCCCATCAGGCCGATCACCGCCTCATTGACGTGGGTCGTAAGCGTCAGGGACTTCAGCGTCTTCGTCGGATCGAGCGCGATATCCAGCACATTGGCCGCACCGCCCGCGATGGTTTCGCGGTCCTTGCGGCCCTTGCTCGCTGTGCCGGGCACGCTTACCGCACCGGTTTTCAGATCGAGGCGCACGGGTGCCTTGCCGCACAGCTGGAACTGATAGTCGTCGATGAAGTAATCGCGCTCGATCGGCCACCAGTTTTCCGGATTGCGCAGGTCGAGCTTCGCCTCCGTACCGTCGGTATAGGTGATCACCACCTCGCCATTGACCATCTGACTTTGCATATGGTTGGTCGATCCGGCCATCAGCAGATAAGCGTGACGGGCCTTGCCGGTCAGCAGCACGGTCGCGGTTTTCGGGTAATTGTCCCACTGCGAGGTGAACAGGATATTCTTCGCCTCGCCCGCCGGCGTCGCGAAACTCAGGCCGTTCGGTAGCGTGACCTTACCGCCCCCGGCGCGCAGGGCCTTGTCGTCGATCTCGGCGGTGGCCTTGACGTGACCAGCCCAGGCCCCGATGCCCTGCGACGGCAGGGACAGCGACACGTAGGGCGAGCGCGGCGACAGGTATTTGTTCGGCTTGAAGATGTCGGTGACGCGGTCATTGAAATACGGCGTCAGATCGACGGCCTCAGCCGTGACCTTAGCGCCCGCCTGCGTCCATGTCGGCGCTTCGGGTGTACAGACCGGGTGCGTGTCCTTCGCGCGTTCCACCAGCGTGAACCACTCGAACGCGCCCTGTTTGTGCGCCCGAAACTCCGGCTCGGGTCCGGCGATGGCCATGAGGTTCCGTTTGGGATCGATAGCCGCCCCGGACCACACGACCTTGATGACCGCCGTCTTGGTCAATGGCGCTTCGATGCGCAGTTTCGGTGCGCCGACGCTTTTGATCGCGCTCCATTTCACCGGTTTGCCATCGATGGTCACCGCCACGGTTTCATGCGTCGCCGGTATCTCCAGCGTAAAGCGCTTAAACCGCGTCGCCGTCTGGCTGACCGTCCATTGCTCGCTCAGGCCCGTGCGCCTGAAGGCCAGCCCCAGATCGGGGTGGGTCAGCTTCGCGTGATCCCAGTCCTTCGGCAGGCCCGGCGTCAGGGTGAGGACACCGCTCAAGGCATCCGGCTTCACGCCGAACAGGCCTTCGACCACGGTCCGCGACATGACCCCGGCCCCATCTGCGAAGTCGCGCTGGGCCTCGCGGCGATAGACGTCGAGATAGTTCAGGCTGCCGATATTGCCCGGCGCGATGCCCATATAGAAGCTGGCCATGACCGAGCCGCGCGTCAGGTCATAGGCCTCTTCGGACTGCCCCGCCTGCCAGTAGGCCAGCGCCGTGTGCAGGTTTTCGCCCATCACCACATTATTGACCGACCAGCTATAGGGCATCCAGTCGGAGCTGGGCAGGACGTGGTAGTCGCGATCCTTCGGCACACCCTCACCGGCTATCGGCAAGGGTTTAAGGTGGGTTTGCAGATCGGCGGCCATGCGCGCGGCCTCAAACGCATTCGGCACCTCGGAATCCATCGTGTGATAGAAGCTCCACAGGCCATAGCTGGGGTGCAGCAGCTTCTCGCCCAGAATATCGCGATATTCGGCGAAGGCCCCGCGATCCTCCATCCACAGATACTGACGCATCCCCTTCCCGATCAGATCGGCCTCCGTCGCATAGGGCGTCGGATCCTTGCCGATCAGGGTGGCGAGGCGCGCCGCCATGCGGCTGTGATAGAGGTTGTAGGCCGACTGATAGGCCACGCCGCCGCCGCTATACTGCACGTCGTCGCTGGCCCAGATCGAGGCATAGGCTTCGTACAAGGGCAGTTTGTCCGGGCCATACTCCCGGCGGAACATGCGCTTCTCCCACGCCAGATGCCGCTCGATGACCGGCCAGACTTCGCGGGCATAGTCGACGTCGCCGGTCCACAGCAGATGGCGGAACAGGGCATCGATAAAGACGGCATTCATGTCGTAGTGCGAATTCGACATGTCGCCGTTGGAATGCAGCGCCGCTTCGCTGCGCGCCAGATTGGCGTCAGCATCGGCGGGCGGTAGTTTATCCGGGATCGGGCTGGTGTTCTGACGCGCGGTCCAGCCGCTGAAGTTCCGGCGCGCGCGATCGTGCCAGCCCAGTGCATCCGGCGTGTAGTGGCCGCGCCAGCCGAGCAGCTTGACACGCCAGGCGATGGCGCCGTGCATGACGCCGCTCTGCGCCTCATCCCAGATGGCGTCGGCCCCGACGTTCAGCGCACCGACGGCAGCATCGAGATAGGGGTCGGGTGTCTCGATCTTCACGCGGTCGCGCAAGGCGGCGAAGTGGGTGCGCGTGGCGGCAAAGCGCTTCGGCAATTCCGCCGCCGCATAGGTCGGGTCGAGCGGTATGACCTTCGCGGTCGCCCCGGCATTGCCGCCGGGGGCGGTGACCGCACGATAGGTGTCCAGATCGCCCGCGACCGGCCGCCCGGTGACCTGTACCGAGATATAAACAGGTTTATTGTCCGTGAGCGGAATATGTCCGATCGCAACCTTGACCGGTGCCTCGGCGGACGAGGTGAACAGGGCCTGAGCATCACCCCACTTAGCCGCATCCGCCCAGACGATTTTCGCCGGGACCGAGGTCACGCCGTTCAGTTGCGCGGCCTTACCCGAGACGGTGAACCCGCCGGTGCTCAGGACATAACGATCGTCTGCAGCATATTCGGGCTTGAACTGGAAATATTCGCTGATCGGCACTTTTTCAGTGCCGATATCGCCGTCGCGCGCCCCGCGCTGACCGTTACCGCCGCCATAGGCGAAGACCAGCTCCGCGCCCTTGGGCAGGCCCTTGCCCTGTGCCTGAACGATGACCCCTTCGGTCTGATGATAGGCCAGTACGGCGACCTCAAGTTTCCCCTTACCCAGGATCGGATCGCTGATGGTGTAGAGCAGCTCGCCGGGGCGGTAGCGCGTGACAATCTCCGCCGTGTCACTCAGCCACTTGATGCCCTGCGCGGTCTTGATTCCCAATCGCAGATTGCCACCGCGTCCCGGCAGGTACAGCGACAACTCCGGCTTGTCACCACCGTCGACCCGGAAGGCGGTATTGCCGCCGTATAGCGCGCGGTTGAAGAATTCCGCGCCATTACGGATGACGAAATCGGCGCCATCCGGGCGATACCGCAGCGGCGTCGCCGTCTGACCTTCCAGATTGGGACGCAGACCACGCGTCGCCGACAGGGCCGCCGTCGTTTGAGCAATTGCCGTGACGGGCGACAAGGCGGTCGCCGCCATGAGGGCCCCCAGCAGGAGGGTTCCGCGGAGATATCTGGCCATATGTTTTGTCCCTGTTTTGCGACCGGTTATAGTCCGGCCTGCGCAAACCTGTAAAATATCATCCTGATTATCGAGATGATATTTTGGTATTCGTTCAAAAAAAACCCCTCCATGAGGCGATGGAGGGGCGAAGCTGTAGTCCACAGAAGGGATGGTACACCCTCGACACCAGACCATGCACAAAGCCCATGCGTCAAAGGGACAGAGACGATATCAGGCCTCAAAGGCGACGTGGTTTTCACCACATCTGGAGGGATACAAGCCCAACGCGTCGTGTCATATATTATGATTATATATTGAATATCGGTACGTCAAATGAATTTCGCCTGTGGCAATCGTTTTGACATGTGATTTTTAGGCGCAAACGTTTTCACACCGGATGCAAAAGACATGACCCGGCTGTCGTATAGTTTTGTACGTTAGATGTTAGAATTTCCGGCGTTGAAAGTGTCCTGACGGCCAGCTTCCTTTAAGGCCGCGTCTGACCCGCGCCGCGTACCACATATTTGAAGGTGGTCAGTTGCTCGGCCCCGACCGGACCACGGGCGTGCATCCGGCCCGTGGCGATGCCGATTTCCGCCCCCAGACCGAACTCGCCGCCGTCGGCATACTGCGTCGAGGCGTTCCAGATGACGATGGCGGAATCGACCTCGTTGAGGAAAATCTCCGCCGCTTCGACGTCTTCGGTGATGATGGCTTCGGTGTGCTGGGTGCCGTAGGTCTTGATGTGGGCCATGGCTGCTTCGAGCCCGTCAACCGCGCGCACGGCGAGGATCTTCTCCAGATATTCGGTGCGCCAGTCGTCTTCGGTCGCGGCTTTCATGGGATAGATGGCCTGCGCCGCCGCGTCGCCGCGCAGTTCGCAGCCCTTGTCTTCCAGAGCCTTGGCAATCCCCGGCAGAAGCGTTTCCGCCACAGCCTTGTCGATCAGCAGGGTCTCGGTCGCGCCGCACACCGAGACGCGGCGCATCTTGGCGTTCAGCGTAACGTTGAGCGCCTTTTCGGGGTCGGCAGCGGTATGGATATAGGTGTGGTTGAGGCCTTCCAAGTGCGCCAGCACCGGCACACGAGCCTCGGCCTGCACGCGGGCGACCAGCGACTTGCCCCCGCGCGGAATGATCAGGTTGACCGCGTCGTTCAGCCCGCCGAGCAGCAAACCTACGGCGTCGCGGTCCGGCGTCGGCACCAGTTGCACGGCGGCTTCGATCCCAGCCTCGGCAAAGGCGTCCTCGAACGCGGCAAAGATGGCCAGCGCCGATTTCAGGGCTTCGGAGCCGGTACGCAGGATCGCGCCGTTGGACGAGCGGATGCACAAAGCTGCCGCGTCCGCCGTCACATTGGGGCGCGACTCGTAGATGATGCCGATGACGCCAATGGGCGTGGAAACGCGAGCGATATCAAGGCCGTTCGGCCGCGTCCAGCGCGCCAGTTCCTTGCCCACCGGATCGGGCAGCGCCGCGACCTCTTCGAGGCCTTTCGCCATGGCTTCGACGCGGTCGGCATTGAGTACCAGACGCTCGACCATGGCGCTCGACAGGCCCTTGGTCGAAGCCGCGTCGACATCGGCGGCATTGGCGGCAAGGATATCGGCCTGACGGGCGCGGATGAACTTCGCTGCCGACAGAATGAGCGCGGTCCGCGCCTCTGGTCCGGCCAGACGCAGCGCCTCGGCCCCGGCCTTGGCCTTTTGGGCCAGATCGGTCATCAGATGGGTCAGGTCGAGGGGTGCGGCGGTGTCCATGGGTTTGTTTCCGTAAAATTCCGGAACGTTTTACGCTCCAGCGATAATCAGGTCAAAGTGTTCAGGCAGACGACGAACGTATTATTCTGAGTCGAACGGATAGCCTGAGTATAGGCGTCCATATCGAAGCCCGGCAGTTTTACGAGTTTCTCCACGAAATCGGGCATACCGCCTGCCTCATCCGGTAAGGTCAGGTCGCCACCCGCATGGATGATATGGAAAAACAGATCATCCACCCACGGCCCTTCATCGGTCATGATGATCGTCACTTTCTGAATATCCAGCCAGCGGATCATCAACGGCGGACCGCGCTCAATCGAAACCGCGAATCCACTATCGGTCAACGACACCTGAACCGGGTGGGGCGGCGGACCTTTGCGTGAGCGGGATGCGCTGATGCGGACCATAGCCACCAGAAAAACGACGGCCAAACCAACACCGATCAGTGCTAGCCAGTCCCAGTTCACACCATCACCATATCGTCACGATGTATCACCACATCGCCGGACGTATAGCCGAGGATGGCCTCGATATCCTTGCTGGCGCGGCCTTTGATCTGAGCGATATCGTCGGAGCCATAGGCCGCGATGCCGCGCGCCACTTCGCGTCCGTCGCTGAGGATGGCGATCGAGTCGCCCTTGTCGAAGATGCCTGTCACCGCGCTGATCCCCGATGGCAGAAGGGACTTACCCGTCGTCAGCGCTTTCGCCGCGCCCGCGTCAATATGAATCTGCCCCGCAGGCACCACCGTCCCCGCGATCCACGCCTTATAGGCCGCGCCCGACGAACCCTGCGCGGTAAAGAGCGTGAACCGCGCGCCGTCGGCCAGTTTCGACAGAGGCCGGATCGCCTGACCGTTCATGATCGTCGTCGAACAACCCGCCGACCCGGCGATGCGCGCCGCGGCGATCTTGGTCGCCATGCCGCCCGTCCCGACGCCCGCCGAGGCATTCGCCCCGCCCGCCATGGCCTCGATATCAGGGGTAATCGCCTCGACGACGGCGATATGTTCCGCTGACGGATCATTGCGCGGATCGGCGGTATACAGTCCATCGATATCCGACAGCAGGACCAGCGCCTCGGCCCGCACCAGCATAGCCGCGCGCGCCGCCAGCCGGTCGTTGTCGCCGTATTTGATCTCTTCGGTCGCCACCGTATCGTTCTCGTTGACAATCGGCACGACGCCCAGTTTCAGCAAGGTATCCGCCGTTTCGCGCGCATTGAGCCAGCGCCTGCGGCGTTCGGTGTCCTCGCGCGTCAGCAGCACCTGCGCCACCTTGATTCCGTGTTCGGAGAATACTTCGTCCCAGGCCCGCATCAGGATCGGTTGCCCCGCTGCTGCTGCCGCCTGCTTCTTGTCGAGCGGCAGGTTGCGCGTCTTCAGCCCCAGATAGCGCCGTCCCAGAGCCCCTGCGCCCGACGAGACAATCATCACCTCGGCCCCGGCCTCGCGCAGCGCCGCCACGTCGGCGGCCAGACCGCGCAGCCACGCCATATCCGCCGCCCCGGTCGCGGGATCGACGACCAGCGCCGAGCCGATCTTCAGCGTCACGCGCTTTGCCGCCGCCAGATGCGCCGGAAACACCGATTTTGTGCCGCTCAAAGCCATGAAAGTCTTTTCTAACGCCGCTTAAAATGATAGGCCCCGCGCGACAGTTTTATCGCGGGCCAATGCCTGCGCCTATTAGCGGACATACGCCTCTTCATGCAAGAAGCGTTTGAATGCTTTTAAGAAATGGTAACAAAATGAACTATATCGGCACGCGCGGCTTCAACGAACACCGCACCTTTTCGGGCGCTCTACTTGACGGTCTGGCGCCCGATGGCGGTCTGTACGTGCCTCAGACATGGCCGACGCCCGATTTCGACCTGAAAAGCGCTTCGGCGGGCGGCTATGGTGACCTGACGGTCAAGCTGCTCAACCTGTTCGGCGTCAATGTCCTCGGCGACCACGCCGTCAAGGCTGCCGCCCAGCGGACCGAAGACGCCTTCCTGCGCAACGGCGAAGTGCCGCTGACCAAGCTCGATGACAATCTGTGGCTGCTGGAACTGTATCACGGCCCGACCCACGCCTTCAAAGACATGGCCATGCAGATGATGGCCCCGCTGACCGATGCAGCATTGGCGCAACGCGGCAAAAAACTGACGCTTGTCACCGCCACCTCCGGCGATACCGGTGCGGCCGCCGTGCGCGCCTTTGCCGGTTCCGAACACGTCAAGCTGGTCGTCTTCCACCCGCTCGGTCGCGTTTCGCCGGTTCAGCGTCTGCAAATGACGACGGTTCAGGCCGACAATGTCCTGAATGTCGGTGTCGAAGGCGATTTCGACGACTGCCAGCGCATCGTCAAGGCGCTGCTGTCCGAACCCGTCCTCAAGCAACAGGGCCTGATTTCCTCGGTCAATTCGATCAACTGGGGCCGCCTGCTCGGTCAGGTGCCCTATTATCTGGCCGCCGCTGCCCATTCGGGTGCCGATAAGCCTGAGTTTGTCGTCCCGACCGGCAATTTCGGTGACGCCTTCGCCGGCTGGGTCGCGCGGAAAATCGGCGGCAATGTCGGTCACCTGCACGCCGCCGTGAACCGCAACGACGCGCTGAATCAGGCGATCAACAACGGCAAATATGTCCGCCGTCAGGCCACCGAAACCGCCTCGGTGTCGATGGACGTGCAGGCCCCGTCGAACTTCGAGCGCCTTGTCTATGAAGCCTCGGGCCGCGACGCCGACGTGACGCGCACCCTGTTTAACGATTTCGCGGCTACCGGCGACGTCACCCTGCCCGCCGATCTGCAAGCCGCGCTTAAAGCCGAGGTCTCCGCCTCGACCGTTTCCGAAGAGACCACGAAGGCGACGATCAAGCTGGCCTATGAAAAATACGGTCAGGTCATCTGCCCGCACACCGCCGTGGCGCTGGCCGCCGCGCTGGAGCGCCGCAGCGACGCCCCACAGATCGTCCTGTCGACCGCCCATCCGGCCAAGTTCCCCGCCTTCGTCACCGAGGCGCTGGGCTTCGAACCGAAAGCCCCCGACGCGATCACGGACCTCTATGGCTTGACGGAGACTCTGACCGAAATGCCCGCCGATGTCGCCGCCGCCGTCACCACGGTGCGGTCGTTCATCGAGTGGATCGACTAGCAGCAGGGGCACAGCCCCTGCACCCGTCACTTGGAGCAGGTAATTAAAGTCCGTTGAAATCCACGACGCGATATTCCCGCCCCAGCTTCTCCAGAAACCGCCAGAACTCTGCCTGCGTCAGGGCCGTGGTCGCCGTGTTGATCAGGGGGTGGAAATTGACGATTTCCGCGTCGAACAGATGTTGATCGAGGATAAACTTCACCTTTTGCTCCGGGTCGTTGATCAGGGCCAATGCCGTCACCGACCCCGGTCTGACGCCCAGCGCGTCGTATAGCCGCGCCTCCGATCCGAACGATAGCCGCCCCGATCCGATCAGCTTCGGCAGGGCCTTGAGGTTGATCTGGGTCTGTTGTTCGGCGCTGATCAGCCAGAGCTGCCCCTTGTCGTCCTTGAGGAACAGGTTCTTGGTATGCGCTCCCGGCAGCGCCGTCTTGATCTCGTCGCCTTCGCCGACGCGGAACACCGCCGGATGCTCCAGCGTGTTCGATGCGATGCCCCAGTCGTTTAGGGCTTGAAGCAGGGTGGGTTGCGTATAAAAGGTCTTATCTGAGCTCATAAATCCGGCGTTTACAGGAGGTTTCCGCGCAATGGAATTGGAATGTTTTATCGTGCAGAACGGCGCGCGCGAAATCATCCCCGGCCGCACCGATCGCGACTGGATGGACGCCTTCACCAACCGCTTCCCCTATCGCTGCCTGCCCCTGACCATGGCCAATTCGACCGGCTGGGAGCTGATCGTGCCCGAAGACATCACCATCGAATGGAACGGCGGGCCGCTGGCCACCGACATCACCATCACGGCGGATAAGCCCGGCGCCTATGTCGATCACTTCGTCCAGAGTCATTTCAGCCACGGCATCGTCACCTTCCATACGGGCTACCTGTTCCGTACCCAGCCCGGCTGGGCGCTATGGGCCTCAGGCGCGCCCAATCAGGTCAAGGACGGCATCATGCCCCTGACGGGCCTTGTCGAAACCGACTGGCTCCCCTTCCCCTTCACCATGAACTGGAAGATGACGCGTCCCGGCATCGTGCATTTCGAAAAGGGCGAATCCTTCTGCTTCATCAATGTGGTAGAGCACAAGAAGCTCGACGACATCCAGCCGGTGATCAAACCCATCGAGGCCGATCCCGATCTGAAGGCACAGTTCGAGGCCTGGTCGACCAGCCGCGCCGCCTTCAACTCAAGCCTTGTCAACCGCGACCCGGCCGCCATCAAGCAGGCGTGGCAGAAGTTCTACCACAAGGGCGAACTGCCGGATCAAACCGAAGCCCCATCCGACCACATGAACCGTCGCCGCCTCAAGCCGGTCAAACTGGAAGGGCTGGAATAGGACGAATAAAAAAGGGCTCCGTCAGGGGCCCTTTCTGAATATAGCTATTGTCTCGCCGCCGGACGGATAATGCGCGGATCGAGGTTTTGCTTCACTTCGCGCGCGTCGTAGGCATTGGGGTCATTGGCCGGTTTTGGGCCCTTCCCCAGAAGGACTTCCGCCGAGGCTTCATAGCGGTAAAAGGTCGTTTCGTCCTGCTCCCATGCACCCCACGCCCCCCAGCCGGGGCCGCGGTAATAGCGCCAGAACACCCCGCCGAAATAGGGGCCGCGGAACGGATCGGCATAGGTCGTCGTAGTCGTCCGGTCTTCCTTGGTATTGCGGCCCGACAGGGTGAACCAGTCAAACCCGTTTTCCAGCGCCAGTTCGGCCGCACGATAGAGCATGTAATCCTCGACCGTTTCACGCGTCGTGGCCGAATTACCGGCGAATTTCAGCCGGTAACGATTGCTCTCGATCTTCTGATCGCTGTAGCCGCGCGCCATGGACGACGCCGAATTGCCGGCGACCGGCTGATAAGGGGTTGCGGTCGTGCAGGCCGCCAGCGTCACAAGCGAAACCGCCAGAACGGCGCCGGACATCAACTTACGCATGCTTACACCAATTCTCAGTTAAACAGGCCCCAGATGGCCGGTAGTATTGGATTAATCTTATCAAACGTCAATGTGGCTTTATTAGGAATAACGCTCCCGAACGCCGTTACAAAACAACCGTTTGCAGCGCGGCCTGAGCGGTTTAGGTTTAAAACCTAATCATCCTATTGATTTAAGGTGCAAACATTGATTCTCTTCGTTTATTCGAGGAGATAAGCTATGGCTCATGAGTTCTGGCTTAGTGACGCGCAATGGTCGGCAATCGAGCCTGTCTTGCCCAAGGTCTATTCCGGTGCACGGCGGGATGATGATCGTCGGATCATCAGTGGCATTATTCACGTTCTAAAATCCGGATGCCGGTGGCAGG
>NZ_JAQQKX010000002.1 GCF_028550415.1 Asticcacaulis aquaticus | reverse complement strand
CCTGCCACCGGCATCCGGATTTTAGAACGTGAATAATGCCACTGATGATCCGACGATCATCATCCCGCCGTGCACCGGAATAGACCTTGGGCAAGACAGGCTCGATTGCCGACCATTGCACGTCACTAAGCCAGAACTCATGAGCCATAGCTTATCTCCTCGAATAAACGAAGAGAATCAATGTTTGCACCTTAAATCAATAGGATGATTAGGTTTTAAACCTAGAGCCGAATGACTTTAAATGGAATCGCCATTCCGCTCTAAGTTTTTGTTTTGTCGCGATATTGTCGTCGAAAACCGCTCACACTTTTGGCTGCGCCGAATTTCGTTTCGACATATCGCTCTATTTCTCCAGCGTCTCGCTCATCACCCACGCCTCGCGTTGCGAGCGGGCGTCGTCGCCGACCGTGATATCGCGCACCGACTGGCATTCGGCCTGACGCACCAGTCCGGTGTCCAGGCTGACCGTATAGAGGCAACGCGTCGAAATATTCAGGTCGATTTTACCCACCGGGCGGGTCGCCGTTCGCGTCCGGCGGGCTTCGGACCGGGCCGCCTGTTCCAGCTGTGGCCGCACGCTGATCGCATAGGTGTCGAGCGCGGCGCGGGTCGGACCGGATTCGTAGGTGATTTGCGCCGTGCGGCCTTTGGCATCCCAACCAGTCAGGGTCAGGGTTTCGCTGGCGCTCAGGGTGGCACCGAGCGGCCCGGGGATTTTCGAATCGAGCCGGTACGGGCTGTTCAGGCTGAGGCCCAGATTGTGCGGAATGGCCAGCATGGCGTCTTCGGGCAGGAACATCTCCGCCGCCATTTCCGGGGTCACCTGCGCATAGAGGGCGTCGAAGGCATCGGCCTGACGCGCCTTCATCAGCCCGGCCTTGCGCATGGCGGCCTTGAGGCGGGCCCGGAATTTCGGCCATTCATGCAGGGACAGGGGCGTCAAATTGGCGTCGGCCAGATAGGTGAGGCCACCGACATCGGCCATGACCCCCATCAGCTTTTCCAGCCCCGCATCGTCATCGGACAGGGCCGCACCCGTCACCTGAAAATCCGAGGTCACGATAGTTTTGACGACGCGGTAGCCGTCCTTGTCGGGCGTCAGGCTGTTGAGGAATTCGCCGGCATAGAGGGCGGTCTTGACCTGACCATTATGCGTGCTGTACGTGGTCTTGCGGATCGACTGACGCACCTTTGCCCCCCTGGGCAGGGTCAGCGGGATCTGAAGATAACCGGCGCCGTTGACGGGTGGGGCTGAGGTCTGGGTTTGAGCCTGAGCGAATGGTGCCGAAGCACAGGCCATCAGGACCATCAATATCGTCAGCCGCTTGTTCATACCCTTAGGTTGCCCGCCGTCCTGTTACAAAGAGGTCTTTGTGGCGCGACTTTGGGTCAACTCTGTGACCATCTATGGCACAAAACTTTCCGTAAAGTCGTAAATCTCGGTTTTGCTGGAGCTTTGCCCCATAAGGCTCACCGTGGTGATGCGTGTGCATTTGCCCTGCCGAACCAGCCCCGTATCGATAGCCATGTCGTAATCGCAGTGGGTCGATATGTCGAAGACATTGCCGGGATTGGCCTTCATCGCGGCTTCCATTTCGGCGATGGCCGCCGCTGGAGCCCCGGCGTCTTTCAGGAACTTCGGCAGAAACTCGTACATGAAAGCTTTCAGCGACTCCGGCTGGGGACGGTAGTCATAGGTCACCTGCGCCGTATTACCCGCGGCGTTCCAGTGGGTAATGACGAAGGTCTCGCTCACCGTGAGCGGATAGTTGCCGAGCGGCACGATGATTTCACTGTCGGCGCTGAGCGGCTTGTTAATCTCAAGCGCCAGATTGTGCGGCATGGCGATCATGGTGTCAGGCTGGAGAAAGGTCTGTGCGGCCTGTTCCGGCGTGAGGTTGCCGAACATCTTGTCCATCATGCCCATAACCTGCGCTTCGGTTTCGGGCGTGGGCGTCTTTCCGTCGGCGCGCAGAGTGGCACCAATCAGAGCGCGGGTGCTTTTCCACAGGTTCGGCCAATCCTCCAGCCGTTGCGGCGCCAGACCTTCGTCGCCGATATAGGTGAGTTCGGCAAAAGCCCCCGTCAAGGTTTTTAGAAAGATGGCTTCCGGCGTCTTGGCGTTCTGGTCGATGGTCTGGCCATCGGCACCGGTAACGGTAAAGGCGACCAGCGTCTTCTTGACCTTGTAACCGGCGTCGGTAGCGGTGAAATCGTTGCGGTAGCGGCTATGGCTGGAGGTGACCTTGGTCTTGCCGTCCCTGACCTCGGTCTTGCTGGTTTTGATTGTCTGATAGATTGTGCCCTTATCAGCGATGTTCAGCGGTAATTCGCGATAGTTCGGCGACTTAGGGTCGGGCAGGTCGATCGCCAGTGCTGAGGTGGCAAACAGCGCGGACGCGGCAATCGACAATAACAGGCGCATAAAAAACTCCCCCGAAAATTCCGAGGGAGTTTAAAAGGTTCAGGTTGTGGCGCAACCCTAGTTCTCGAAAAAGCTCTCATAGATCGACTGATCGACCAGGTTGAGTTTGGCCTGAAACACGTCGATGAATTCGTGCAGGCCTGAGGCGATGATGCTTTCGGTGTCGGCCTGATGCAGGCTCTGGGTCAGCAGCCCCATCTCGGTCAGGGCCGGGCAGGTGACCGGCTGCTCGGCGCAGATGTTGGACAGGGCCAGTGCTGCGTAGTCGAGGCTGAAGCGCAGCGAGCGCGGGAACAGCTTGGAGAATAGGAGGAATTCGGTCACGTCACGGTAATTGATCGAATGGTATTCCTGACGGTACATTTCCAGCGCATTGACCGATTTCAGCACCGCGCCCCACTGGACATTGTCGTAGGGGCTGTCGACCTGCTGGCCGCGCGGCAGAAGCAGGAAATACTTCACGTCCAGCAGACGCGCGGTCTTGTCGGCGCGCTCCAGCAACTGCCCCATGCGGGCAAAGTGCCAGCCGTCGCCGCGCGACATGGCGTTGATCATCATGCCCGAGAACAGGTTCCCCGACTGACGGACCTCGGTATAGTAGTCGGCCAGTGCCTCGACCGAGCGCTTGCGGCTGTGGGCCTGAGTCAGGTGGTACAGTTCGTTGATCTTCTCCCACACCTCGACCGGGATGATTTCGCGCACCGTGCGGGCGTTTTCGCGCGCCCGGAAGATCGAGGATAGAATCGAATTGGGATTTTTCTCATCGAAGGTCAGGAAGCGAACAACCGACTTTTCGTCGGCGACGCTGTAGCGTTTCTTGAAGCCTTCGTCGTCGCCGGAGGTGGCGATCAGGGGATACCACTGGGTCTCCTCGACGCTCAGGCCGAGGTCGAGCATCAGGTGTGTATTGACGTCGATGAAGCGCGCGACGTTTTCGGCCCGTTCGAGATAACGCGACATCCAGTAGATGGAATTGGCAACGCGGGACAGCATCATTGGTAACGGCCTTCCTATACGCTTTTATACCTCCCCGGCGTGCCGGGGAGGGGGACCGCACGAGCTTGCGAAGCAAGTGAGATGTGGTGGTGGGGGCTAGGAGAGATGCCGAGAACGCTTTGCGTGTGGGTCTTGCGCAGGCCCCCCACCGTCTGCGAAACCGTTGGTTTCGCATCCACCTCCCCCAGTAAACTGGGGGAGTATGAAGTTATGTGTCTCATACCCCACCCCCGAAGTCTTCGCCTTCGCCCAGAACCCAGGTGTCTTTCGAGCCACCGCCCTGAGAACTGTTGACCACCAGAGAGCCTTTTTTCAGCGCCACGCGCGTCAAACCGCCGGGCAGGGTAAATATCTCTTCGCCATAGAGCGAATAGGGGCGGAAATCGACGTGGCGGCCCTCAATCCCGTTGCCGATCAGGGTGGGCGCGCGCGACAGGGACAGGGTCGGCTGGGCGATATAGTCGCGCGGCGCGGCCTTGATCTTCTCGGCAAATTCCTTCTGCTCGGCCTTCGTGCTCTTTGGCCCGATCAGCATCCCGTAGCCGCCGGACAGGTTCACCGCCTTGACCACCAGCTTGTCGAGATTGGCCAGGACGTAGTCGCGCTCCTTGTCGTCCTCGCAGATATAGGTCGGGACGTTCTGCGCTATGGCCTCTTCGCCGAGGTAGTATTTGATGATCTTCGGCACGTAGGTATAGATCGCCTTGTCGTCGGCGATACCGGTACCCGGGGCATTGGCCAGCGCCACATTGCCCTTACGGTAGGCGTTCATGATGCCGGGGACGCCGAGCAACGAGTCCTTGCGGAAGACGGTCGGGTCGATGAACTCGTCGTCGATGCGGCGATAGATGACGTCGACCTGTTTGAGCCCGCGCGTCGTGCGCATATAGACGATGTTGTCCTCAACGATCAGGTCGGAGTTCTGACACAGGGGCACACCCATTTGCTGCGCCAGATAGGCGTGCTCGAAATAGGCGGAATTATAGATGCCCGGCGTCAGGACGACGATGACCGGGTCGTCTTTACCGTCGGGGGCGATGTGTTTTAGCGTCTTGTACAGGTGGTCGCCATAGTGCGATACGGGGCGCACCTTGAGCGTCTGAAACGCCTTGGGCAGGATGCGCTTCAGCACGGCGCGGTTTTCCAGCACGTAGGAAATGCCCGACGGGCAGCGCAGATTGTCCTCCAGCACGTAGAACTCGCCATCGCCGGCGCGCACGAAGTCGGTGCCGGAAATGTGCGTCCACACGCCCTTCGGCGGCTTTAGGCCTTCGCAGGGTTTCAGGTAGCAGGCCGAGGAGAAGATCATGTCGGCGGGGACGACCTTGTCCTTTATGATCTTCTGGTCGTTATAGATGTCCTGAATGAAGAGGTTCAGCGCGTGGATGCGCTGGGCGATGCCCTTTTCCAGCCGTTCCCAGTCGGTCGAAGAGACCAGCCGCGGGATAATGTCGAAGGGCAGGATTTTTTCGGTGCCCTTCTTGTCGCCATAGACGTTGAAGGTATTGCCCGACTGATAGAGGATGTCTTCGGCCGTCTTCTGCCGCCGTTTCAGGTCGGCGCGACTGAGGGCGTCAAGCTGCTCGATCAGGGCCGCCGCCGCCGCATGGGGCACGCCGTCGCTTTCGAACAATTCGTCAAAGAACCCGTCGGTTTTATAGGACTCTAAGCTCACAGTGGCCTCCTCAGTCTGGCCTTATTTTTATTGCTGGCAGCCTCGCCTTTGCCGCGAGGACAGCCTGAAATCACTCATAAAAAAACTTCATTCATCGTGACCTGAACGCGCAGGCCTTCCTTGCCGCCGCCGCGATAGATGGTCCCTGACGTCGGGGTCGCATCGCGGTAGTTGCGGCCGCAGGCGACGCGGATATGGTCCTGCGCCACCTGACAGCCATTGGTCGGATCGAAACCACGCCAGCCGATATAGGGGATATAGACCTCGGCCCAGGCGTGGCTGGCGTCCGACTGAATCTTGTTCTCGTAATTGGCACCGGTATAGATGTAGCCCATCCGGTAGCGCGCCGGGACGCCGAGCAGCCGCGCCAGCGTGATGAACAGATTGGCGAAGTCCTGACAGACGCCCTTGCGCGAGGCATAGACGTCGAACGGCGTGGTCGAAAACGAGGTCGAACCCGGCACGTACTGATAGTCGCGATAGATGGTCAGGTTGATGTCGTTCAGCGTGTCGATCAGGTGCTGCCCGTTGCGTTCGGCGAAGGAACGCGCATAGAGCAGCAGCTCTGAAATCTGGGTTTCCGGCATCTCCAGCAGCAGCAGATAGGGTTCCATGACCTGTAGCTGCCACGGCATCCACGACATGGGCAGCTTGGCCTGACGGCGCGTCGAGGCGTAGTCGTCGGGGGCCTGACCGAAGATTTTGACCAGCGAGCGGCACGAAACGGTCAGTTGCTTGTACGGCTTGATGATCGAATAGTGGATGTTCTGGTTGCCGAACACGTCCTCGAAACGCACGTCCTCGCCTTCGGAGGAGATGGTCAGGGTCGAGTGGATGACCTCCTGCACCTGATCCTCGACCGGGAGCAGACGGAAGGTATGGGTCGAGTGCTCGACCTCTTCCTCGTAGGTATATTCGGTCGAGTGGACCAAGTCGTAGAGCCGGTAGGTGAGGGCGGTGCCGTCGGCGGCGTGGGTGATCGACTTGGTGTTGATCACGTTCTGCTGGACGTGGCTCATCTGCGACAGCTTGGCGACGATCGAGGCCTGCTGGCTTTGCGCCTGCACGCTGGCGAACAGGGCCGAGCGCTCATTGACCTTTTCCAGCGGCCCGCCCTGAAGGATCGGCGATCCGGTAGTCGTCGTTTCCGGCCGCTGCGTCGGCGGCATCGGCAACTTCGGCAGGGGTTCTTTCTTGTTGGTCCACACCAGCGCCCCGCGCCGGGCGATGATGAGCTGACCGCCCTGCATCGGGGTCCAGTCGCCGGTCTTGAACGGCGAGGAGGCAAAGACGAACGCCGTGCGGAAGGTGTCGCGCGGATTGTTGAGCGAGAACGAAGCGGCGTCGCCTTCGAAGCCGGCCGCGTCGTGCGGCGGCTTGAGACGGCTATAGTACAGGCTCGACTGCGAATCCGTGCCGTAGAAGACCGCGACCGTCACCCCGTCCGAGATCGACATGTCGGCGGAGCCGAGATCGTCCAGTTGCAGGAACCAGCTCAACAGGATGTTGTGATCGATTTCGGCCAGGGTCCGCGCGCCATAGTCCTGAATCTTGCCCAGCAGGAACACGAGCGCCAGTTCGGAGTCGGTGCGCCCCAGCGGTTCGAGGAAGATCGAGGTATTGTGATGCAGCTTGCGGATGGCTTCCTTGTCGAGGTTGCCATTGTGCATGAAGACCCAGTCCTGACCGGCGAACGACCGGGTAAAGGGTTGGGTTTCGAGGTGAGTATAGCCCGAGGCCGCGCCGCGCACCTTGCAGAAGAAGACCGTCGAGCGGAAGCCTTCCCAGTCGCTCATCGCGCCCTTGAGGGAGACTGTATCCTTGGCCGCCGGGTCCTTGGCCACCATGGCGGCCTTGTTGTCGGCGGGGTACCAGGCCAGCCCCCAGCCCAGCGTGTGGTCGCCCTTTTGCGGACCCGTGCGGAACTTCAGATCGATGACCGGTGACGAGAGGCCGTCGAACGAGAAGGCAAAGATATCGCTCGAAATATCGCTGAACAAGGTGCGTCCTTTCACTCAACCCCAGACTAAGCCCTCAGGGGACCATGTCCATCATAAGGCTCATCACAAGGTTACACATTTTTTTCGCATTCGTTACAGCTCTGTGACGTGATTTTGTGGAGAAAGCTAATTTAAGTTTATGGGAAGCATGGTCCGCCTATCATACCTCCCCAGCTTGCTGGGGAGGGGGACCGCACGAACTTGCGCAGCAAGTGAGATGTGGTGGTGGGGGTTCTTGCTTTCTTACGTCCTGGCTCGTTAAGTGTAAGTAAGACACCCCACCACCACGCCTTTCAGGCGCGGTCCCCCTCCCCGCACTAAAGTGCAGGGAGGTATAAGAACGGATAGTTGAATGACCATTCTAGCGGCGCAAAACCACGTTACCGAATACCGTTACGACCGGTCGATATCGCTGGGGCCGCAGGTGATCCGCTTACGTCCCGCACCGCATACGCGGGCGCACGTGCAATCCTATTCACTCAAGGTGTCGCCGGAAAACCACTTCATCAACTGGCAGCAGGACCCGTTCGGGAACTGGCTGGCCCGCATCGTCTTTCCGGAAAAGGTCAACCATTTCAAGGTCGAGGTCGATCTGGTGCTGGAGATTCGCGTCTTCAACCCGTTCGACTTCTTCCTTGAGGACAGCGCGACCTTCTATCCGTTCGGCTATTCCGACGCCCTGAAGGAGGAACTGGCCCCCTATCTGGAGATCAAGGAATCCGACGACGTGCTGATGCAGTACGTTGCGTCGATTCCTGACGTGAAGCCCGATGGCGATAAATGGGGGACGGTCGATTACCTCGTCACCTTCAATCAGAAGCTCAACGGCGACCTCGGCTATACGTTACGCATGGAGCCGGGCATTCAGACCTCGGCCCAGACTCTCAACCTGCTTCAGGGGTCGTGCCGCGACATGGCGTGGCTGGCCTGTCAGGCGCTGCGTCACAAGGGGTTCGCCACGCGCTTCGTGTCGGGCTATTCGATCCAGCTCAAGCAGGACCTCGAATCGCTGGATGGCCCGTCGGGGGTCTCTGAGGACGTGACCGACCTGCACGCCTGGTACGAAGTCTATCTGCCGGGGGCAGGCTGGATCGGGCTCGACCCGACGTCGGGCATGTTCACCGGCGAAGGCCATATTCCGCTATGCGCCGCGCCCAACCCGACCTCGGCCGCGCCGATTACCGGGGCGCGCGAACCGTGCGACTCGACCTTCGATTTCGCCATGTCGGTGACGCGCATCTATGAATCGCGCCGCGTCACCAAGCCCTATACCGATGGCGAGTGGAAGCGCATCGACGCGTTGGGCCACAAGGTCGACGAGGCCCTGATCAAGCAGGATGTGCGCCTGACCATGGGCGGCGAGCCAACCTTCGTCAGCCTCGATGACCGGACCGGCGACGAGTGGCACTTTACCGCCCTGTCGGACAACAAGAAGAAACTCGGTTACGACCTGTTCAAACGGTTATCGGGTAAATTCGCGGTAGGTGCCTTGGCGCAGCACGCGCAGGGCAAGTGGTATCCCGGCGAAATCCTGCCGCGCTGGGCGATGAACTGTTTCTGGCGGCTGGACAAGCAGCCTCTATGGCTGGATGCTGGTTTGCTGGCCGACCCAGAGGCGACATCGGAAATAAAGTCCGATACCGCCAAAACCTTCCTGACCACACTCACGAAAGCTTTGGGCCTTTCCGAAGACCTCGTGATCGACGCCTATGAGGATATTCCTTACCTTCTGTGGAAGGAGCAGCGCATCCCGCTGGAAGGCGAGATGCTCAAGGCCGACCTCTATGAAGCGACCGAGCGCAAGCGGCTTCAGGCGCAGTTGGATAAGAATGTCGGGACGCCCACCGGCTATGTCCTGCCGCTGGCCTATTCGGCCAAGCGCGACGGCTGGATGTCGAATGCCTGGCAATTCCGCACCGAAAAAATGATGCTGATCCCCGGAGATTCACCGGTCGGTCTGCGTTTGCCGCTGGGGGCTCTGCCGTCGGTCGACCCGAAGAAACAGGCCCCGCATTTCTTCCCGCCGCGCTCGCCGTTCGCGCCCACTGAGGCTCTGCCGGACGCAACGGAGGCGGTCAGCGCCTATGCGGCAAAGATCGCCAAACCGAAGCCCCTGGCCGCTGCCTCGGCGGGGGACAACGGCCTGTTCAAGTCGGCCCTGTGCGCCGAGGTGCGCCACGGCAAGCTGTTCCTGTTCCTGCCGCCGATGGTCTATGCCGAGCACTATTTCGACCTGATCCACGCCATCGAAGCCGTCGCCACGCATCTGAAAACGCCGGTGGTCATCGAAGGCTACGGCCCGCCGCGCGATCACCGTGTCGAAAGCCTCAGCGTCACCCCTGACCCCGGCGTCATCGAGGTCAATATCCAGCCGGCGCGCGACTGGGACGAGCTGAAAACCATCATCACCACGGTCTATGACGAAGCCACGCAGTCGCGTCTGGTCGCCGACAAGTTCATGATCGACGGCAAGCGCGTGGCGACCGGCGGCGGCAATCACATCGTCATGGGGGCACAGAAGCCCGAGGACTCGCCGTTTCTGAGACGGCCCGACGTGCTGGGCTCGATGATCCGCTTCTGGCAGAACCATCCGTCGCTGTCCTACCTGTTTTCCGGTCTCTATATCGGCGCGACGTCGCAGGCCCCGCGCATCGACGAAGCGCGTCACGAGTCGCTCTATGAACTGGAAATCGCGCTGGACAACCTGCCGGACGCCGAGCAGCCCGTGCCGTGGCTGGTCGACCGACTGCTGCGTAACCTGCTGATCGACCTGACCGGCAATACGCACCGGGCGGAGTTTTGTATCGACAAACTCTATAGCCCCGACTCGGATCGCGGGCGTCTGGGGCTGCTGGAGATGCGCGGCTTCGAGATGTCGCCACACCCGCAGATGAACCTGATCCAGACCCTGCTGATCCGGGCCCTGATCGCCGTGTTCTGGAAGAAACCCTATACGGGGCGGCTGGTGCGCTGGGGCACGCAACTGCATGATCGTTTCATGCTGGGGCACAATGTCCGCGAAGACCTTTATGAGGTGCTGGCCTTCCTCAAGGCCAACGGTTACGCCTTCAGTCCCGACTGGTTCATCCCGTTCTTCGACTTCCGCTTCCCGTCGCTGGGGACGGTGCAGATCGGCGCGCTGAAGCTGGAACTGCGCAGCGGGCTGGAACCGTGGCCGGTGATGGGTGAGGAACAAAGCGCCGGCGGCACGTCGCGCGGGGTCGATTCCTCGGTCGAGCGGCTGGAGGTGATCCTGAGCGGTGCGGTCGGCGATCAGCACATCGTCACCTGCAACGGACGCCGTCTGCCGCTGCATTCGACGCGTGAAGCGCATGTGCAGGTCGCGGGCGTCCGCTACAAGGCCTGGGCGCCGTATAGCGCCCTGCATCCCAATCTGCCGGTCAATACACCGCTGATCTTCGATGTCATCGATACGCGGCTGGAGCGCTCGATCGGCGGCTGCAAGTACCACGTCATGCACCCCGGCGGGCGCAATTACGATACCTTGCCGCTCAATGCCAACGAGGCCGAGGGCCGTCGTCTGTCGCGGTTCGAGAGCCCGACCCATACGCCGGGCAAGCTGCGTCCGCCGCCGCTGCTGATCAATCCGGATTATCCGATGACGCTGGATCTGCGACGCAAAGGATAGGGCGCGTTACAGGGTTTGTAACCGGGCATTTCGCGTGATGCGTGTTAAGCTTATTTCCTGAAAATGGGAGGGAAGTCATGCGTCTGATCCTTATCACCGGCCTGTGCCTGTTTATGAGCGGCGGCGCGATGGCGCAAAGTGCGCCGCGAATGGATGACCTGCCCGCCGAAGTCCGCCCCGAAGACCTTCAGGCCACGCGACTGGCGGCGCAGATTGCCGCCGATGCCGGGGATGCCGCCGCGCAGTTCCGCCTTGCGGGCATGTGCGATCGGGGCGAGGGCGGGCCGCGCGACCCCGCCGCCGCCTATCTCTATTATCGTAAGGCCGCCGATCAGAACCATGTCCCGGCGTTGCTGGTGCTGGGGGAAGGCTATGACGACGACAATGCATCGAAGGGGGCCTTCGACTACAATCGGCGCGCCGCCGAAGCGGGCAGCGCGGTGGGGCAGTTTCGTATGGGCTATGCCTACGAGCACGGGCTGGGGGTTAAGGCCGATGCGGCGCAGGCCTATGTCTGGTATAGCCGCGCGGCGAAACAGCAGGATGCGGCGGGCGTGCAGGGACTGGAGCGCGTGAGAGGGCGCATCGCCGCCAAGGACCGGACGAAAGCCGAGGCCAACCTTCAATAGGCTTGCATCGTGTCGAAGGTGGGGTAAGAGTCGGGGAACTGTCGCAGGGGGAATATATGCGTCGTAAACCGAAATCCGCCGCGCTTTATCTGGCGATCATCGTGCCGCTGGTGCTTCTCATCGGTGCGGCGACGGTCCTGTTTGCGACGGGCAAGACCGGGCCGTCCGGCGAAAACGAATGGATCACCTATATCAAGGCGCGCACCGGCGACGCCAGCGCGCAGTATTATTCCGGCAGGGCTTACGACAAACGGCGCGGCGGCGTCGATAACGAGGCAAAGGCCGTGGCGTGGTACGAAAAGGCCGCGGCGGGCGGCCATACCGAGGCGCAACTGGCGCTCGGCGATCTCTATAATGCGCGCAAGGGCGTCGCCGACCGCGACCGGGCGCTGAAACTATACGAACAGGCCGCCGCCAAATCGCCCGAAGCCCAGCGCAAGGCGGCGTTGTTTTATCTGACCGGGCGCGGCAGCACGAAACCCGACCTCGACACGGCGCGCGAGGGCTTGTTGAAGGCGGCCGAACGCGGCGACACGGCGGCGGAAAAGCAGGTCGGCATCATGTTCTTCACCGGCTTCGAGCCGGCGCTGGCCAAGCATTGGCTGGAAAAGGCGGCGGCCAAGAACGACGGCGAGGCTCTGTTCTATCTGGGGGAACTGCATTACCTGTTCAGCGAGCAGTATCGCGACCTGCCCAGGGCGCGCGACTATTATGCGCGCGCGGCGGAGACGGGTAATTCGCAGGGGCAGGCGCGCCTGAGCTTCCTCTATTATGCCGGTCGGGCCGTGGCAAAAGACCCGGCAGAGGCCTATAAGTGGGCGTGGCTGGCCGCACAGGACAAGGGAGGGCTGGGTCAGCGCGACGGTCAGGATGCGGTCTTTTATCTCGAACGCCAACTCACGCCCGAACAGATCGCCGAAGGGAAGCGACGGGCAGAGGCCTTCCGGCCACAGGTATAATGATATAGGCTACCTGCGCCGGACCCGCCATATTCGGGCCGTAATGCTTGGTCAGCTTTAGTGTAACGATGTTTTTTTCAGGAGAGGGGTATCATGCGTAAATCAATTGCTGTTCTGGCCGTCGCCGGTCTTGGCCTTCTGACTCAGCCCGTGCTGGCGCAAACCGCTGCCACCAATGCCTCGGCCTACGATAAGGCCCCGTGGTGGATGAAGGATGCCGTCATCACCCAGACGGGTTATGTGCGCACCGAAATCGAAGCCAATCGTGCCTCGTTCTCGGCGTCGTTCCTCGCGGTGGGCAAGACCGCCGACGAGGCCCAGACCAAGGCGGTCGGCCAGACCAAGGCCCTGACCGACGCGCTCAAAAAGCTGGGCAAGGACGCGGTGCGCGTAAATACCTCCTTCTCGATGCGCGCCCTCTACGAGCAGTACCGCGACAAGGATGGCAATCGCATCGAGAACCAGCGCGGCGACAAGATCGACGCCTATCAGGTGACCATGACCCTGTCGATCAAGGTCACCGACCTGAGTGTGCTGGAACGGGCCTATGCGCTGGTGCTGGCGGCGTCGCCCACCTCGTCGCAGCAGATCTATTTTACGCTGGAACCCGACAACGCCACCAAGACCTGGCTCTATAACGAGGCAGTCAAGGATGCGTCGCGTCGGGCAAAGCTGGCCACCGAGGCGGCGGGGGCGACGCTGGGTAAGGTCAAGGTCATCGATCCGACGGGCCGCGCCTGTCAGACCGATATTCTGGCGCGCGGTTATGCGTCCGACGGTCAGGACGCCGATGCCTATACGGTAAAATACGAAAGCCGTGCCTACGCACCGCCACCCCCGCCGCCGCCACCCCCTCCGCCGCCCCCGGCGCCCAATGCCTCACCGGTCGAGATGCTGGAGGCCAAGGCTGCGCAGAACGCCTTCATTCAGGCACCACCGCTGTCGACCCTGACGGCGCAGGCTTGCGTGGTTTACGGCCTTAATTGATGCGCGCCCTCATCCTGATCCCGCTGGTCCTTGCGACTGGCGGGGCGGAGGCTGCCGCGCGGCCAAAGCCGAAACCCAAGCCCGTGGCGGTCGCTCCGGCCGCACCGGTGGTGCCAGAACTCAAAGCGGCACCCCAACCGAGGACCGAAAGCGCGCCGTGGTGGGTCGATCGTCCGATCATCCCGCAAACCGGCGTCGTGCAGGAAGAGATCGAAGCCAATCGCGCCAGCTTTAGCGGGTCGTTCCTCGGTACGGCGAAGACGGTCGAGCAGGCGCAGGCCCTGGCCATGAAGCCGGTTGCTCCCCTGACCGAGGCCCTGCGCAAACTGGGGGCGGACAAGGTCAGGGTGACGACCTCGTTCTTCATGCGCGCCCGCTATCAGCAGTATAAAAACAAGGACGGCACGAAGGTCGAGGACCAGCGCGGCGATAAGATCGAAGCCTATGATGCGACGATTACGCTGACGGTCGATGTTACGGAGCTGAGTGTGCTGGAGCGCGCCTATGCGCTGGTGCTGGCCGCCGGTCCCAGCGGGTCGACGCCGGTATCGTTCAGCTTGCAAACCGACAACGCGACCAAGGCGCGCCTGTTCAGTGCGGCGGTGGCCGATGCCCGTGCCCGGGCCGAGGTTGCGGCGCAGATCAACGGGCTTGGTCTGGGGCCGGTGCGTCTGATCGACTCGACGGGGCGGGCCTGTACGGCCAATATTCTCGGTCGGGCGACGCCGGTCGGTGCTGGGCGCGACGATGACGATCAGGTCACGCAATCCTCGATGATGATGAAGAAAAAGGCCGCGTCACCACCACCGCCGGGCATGGGGCCGTCTCTGGAAGCCCGTGCGGCGGCAAACGCTTTCATCCAGTCGCCGCCGCTTATTCGGGTGACGACCAAGGCGTGTGTTATCTACGATCTCAAATAAACAAACAGGGAGACGGACATGCGCTATGCGGTCCTGACGATGGCGCTGGGCCTGATGGCCGGGGCCGCTACGGCGCAAACCGCCGATCCGCGTTTTGAGTCGGCGCCATGGTGGGCGACCAGCCCGGTCCTGCCGCAGATCGGCTATGCCGAACGCGAGGTCGAGGCCAATCGCGCCACCTTCACGGCGACCTTCCGTGGCGTGGGCAAGACCGCGGCGGAGGCGCAGAACCTGGCGATCGCTCAGGCGACGCCATTGATGACCTCGCTGCGAAAGCAGGGGGCGGAGGTGGCGCGCATTACCACCGGTTTCGACATGCAGGCGCTCTATCAGCAGTATAAGGTCGATGGCGAAATGGTCGATAACGAGCGCGGGGACAAGATCCGGGGCTACGAGGCCAATCTGTCGATTGAGGTCGAGGTGCGCGACCTTGCCGGGCTGGAGCGTATCTATGCCCTGGCGCTGGCGGCTTCGCCGACGCAGGTTAGTCGGCTGAGTTTCCGTCTTGAAGCCGATAACGCCGTCAAGACGGCGCTGCTGTCCGAAGCCGGGCGCGATGCAGCGGCACGGGCTCAGGGCGCGGCGCAGGTGCTGGGGGTGCAGGTCGGCGGGGTGCGGATGATCGATCCGACGGGCCGCGCCTGCCAGTCCAACCTGCTGGGGCGACAGAAGCCGGAAAAGGCCGCCGACGGCAGTGAGGTGCAGGAGGTCGTCGTTGCCGGGTCGCGGGCCGAGTATCGGGGGCGAGCAGATAGTGTTGTCGCCGATGATGTCGGTGCCTTTCCGGACCGCAACGCTGCGGAGGCGATGCAACGTGTGGCCGGACTGGAGATGAAGGCGGATGAAAACGCCTTCCTGCAAACGCCGCCACTGTACAAGGTGCGGGCCCAGACCTGTGTTGTATACGGCCTCAAATAAAAAACCCCGCCGGTGAGGCGGGGTTTTTCCGTTCAGACAGACGCCTGATTAAAACTTGTAGCTCAGGCCGAGTTGCAGCACCGGCCAGGTTTTCACGTCCTTGACGTCCTGCTCAAGTTCCTTGCGCTCGATTTCGAGTTGCGTCTTATAGGCCGCGTTCGTCGCCAGAGAACCGTCCGAGGTCAGGGTGACCGAGGGCTCGTCGCCCAGCACCGCCCCGGCGAGGAAGCGGAAGGTGATGCGGTTATTGCTATGGAAGGTGTTGTCGAAGCCCAGACCGATGAACGGCGCGCCGTCACCCATATCGGCATTGGCCCGCAGGGTGCCGATTTCACCCGGCTGATAGGTGACGCTGCCGACCTGGGTCGGGCCGGCGGGGCGAGCATCGAGCTTGATGTTACGGTCGCCCATGACATAGCCGGCGGACACGAAGAACGAGTTTTTGAAGGGGTGCGCGTTCACCGCGAAGGTGAACGGTTTGAATTCGACTTCGCCGTTATAGTTGACGCCGTCCGACGAGAAGTCGTCGGAGTGCTTCAGGGTGTCGTAATCGGCGCGCAGGACGATCGAGTCCGACACCTGATAACGGGCGCCGATACCTATGCCGGTCGTGCCGCCGTGGACGTCGACGGCGATCGCGCTGTCCTGAGCCGAGGCGGCGGTGGCCATCAGGCCGGTCAGGGCCGCCGTAAGGACGAGGGTACGGATTTGCATACGAGGGTCTCTCCAGAGAGGGGAAAATTTCAGGTAAGAAGCGAGCGGGGCCACTTTCGGGCAAAAGCCTGATCAAAAGATTAATCTAGGCGAACGCTGATACGCACTGACCCGAAACTAGGCTTAGGGTTATAAAAAATATGCGTCGCAAGCGTTTGCGGCTTGTAAGGGCGGCATTAGTGTGGGTTTTATGATACAGTACGGAGTTTGAGCCCGATGCATACCCAAGTGACCAAGCCAAAACGCGATACGCGCGACACCCGCGGCCCGGCCACGGCCTACGACCAGACGGTGCTGGTGCTTCAGGGGGGCGGGGCGCTGGGCTCGTATCAGGGCGGCGCTTACGAGCGCCTTCAGGCCCATGGCATAGAGCCCGACTGGGTCGCCGGGGTGTCCATCGGGGCGATCAATGCGGCGATCATTGCGGGCAACCCGCCGGAACAGCGCGCGGCGAAACTCAAATCCTTCTGGACGCAGATCACGGCAGCCTTCCCCAGCGATTCCTTCTCCGACCTCAATCCCTGGCTCAAGGCCGGGTTCCGCCAGTGGAGCGGCTATATGAGCGCGATCAACGGCGTGCCGGGTTTTTTCCGCCCGGCAGCGGTGTCGCCCTTCTTCGCGCCGTGGTCCATGCCGTCGGAAACCAGCTTCTACGACATATCGCCCCTGCGTGAGACCCTGATCCGGCATGTCGATTTCGACCGGCTCAACACAGGTGACATCCGGCTGAGCGTCGGGGCGGTCAATGTGCTGACCGGCAATTCGGTCTATTTCGATACCCACACCACGACGATTGCGCCCGAGCATATCATGGCCTCGGGTGCGCTGCCGCCAGGGTTTCCGGCGGTCATGATCGACGGCGAGCCCTACTGGGACGGCGGGGTGGTGTCGAACACGCCCCTGACCTATGTGCTGCACGAAGCCCCGGCGGGGCTCGACGGCGATACGCTGGTCTTCCAGATGGATCTGTTCTCGGCGCGCGGCGAGATGCCGAAAACGCTGGACGAGGTCTATGGCCGCGTAAAGGACATCACCTATTCCAGCCGGACGCGCCTCAATACTGACGCCTTTCTGGAACGCTACCGGCTGCGGCAGGCCATCCGCGCCATGTACGATCACCTGCCGCCGGAGGCGCGCGAAGACCCGGCAATCGCGCGGTGCTATGCCCGTGCGGCGCATTTCCGCGTCAGTATCGTCCACCTGATCAACAGCGAATCCGGCGATCACGGGCAATCCAAGGATTACGAATTTTCGCGCGTGACGATGAACGAGCACTGGGCCGCCGGGGGCGCCGATGCGGAACGCGCCATGACGCACCGGGTCTGGCGCGAGCCGCCGCCGGAAAAGGACGGCATCCGCGTCTATGATTTCAAGCACATGTCCGCCGATTAAGGCTTATGGCTTTTGTAACGGACTCTGTGTATGGAATAGAACTCAACGACAGTCGCGATATCAACCGCGCGATGTTTTAAACGGATTACGACCTAGACCATGCTGTCCCAGCGCGCCAAATACGCCATTCGCGCCATGCAGGAAATGGCTCGACTGCCTCTGGGCCAAACGATTCAGGCCGGTGAACTGGCCGAACGTATCCGGGCGCCGCTGCATTTCCTCGAAGGTATTCTGCTGGAACTGCGCCGCGAAGGCCTGCTGCAGTCGAAGCGCGGACGGTCCGGCGGCTATAGTCTGGCCAAGCCGACCGATATGATCTCGATTGCCGACCTGATCCGGCTGATCGACGGGCCGCTGGCCCTGACCCCCTGCGCCAGCCGCACCGCCTATGTCCGCTGCGAGGATTGTCCTACGGCGGACGATTGCCAGTTGCGTCTGATCCTGCTGGCGGCGCGCGATGCCCTGGCGCGGGTGCTCGAAAACTCGACCCTGGCGGATCCTCTGCCGCGGCTGACCTGAGGGTTTATCTGGCTGTCGACGCTTGTCCGATTGTGTAATTACATAACAAATAAAAAGAAACGGTTGTCGATAAGGCAAGTTATCTTCGGCAGCCCCTAGTCATTACATGGTAGACTGATTGAACCGTGAACCTGGAGCCGAAAGGAGTCGGTCTCCCGTCCGGACATGTCAAACGGCATTTGAAATAGTGCCCACACGTCTGCGACTTAGGTCACTGTGACGCGCAATGCCAACTTAACTATCTAAACGGAAAAAGAAAATGGTGGACCCGACAGGGATTGAACCTGTGACCCCTACGATGTCAACGTAGTGCTCTCCCGCTGAGCTACGAGTCCACTTTGTATCACGCTGTGTCGCCGGAGCGATGCGTGCTTGCGAGGAGGGGGTGTATAGCGGTCGAATGTGATGGTGGCAAGAGCCTTTACCATCAAAAATGTGGAAAACGGGACGCGGCCTTCATCGCCCGGCTCCAAAGGCCGAAACGTAAAATTTTCCGGTGCATATCCCGTCCAAAAAACGTTGTTTTCCAAGGCGAAACAATTCGGTCCTATTTTGGCCGAGCTCCCCCCCTGAATGATGTGCAGGGTAGGAGATAAAGATGGATGCCTTGACGTGTCTAAGAGAAAAATTCGGTTCCGGCTGGAAATACGGACTGTTTGTAACCTTATGCGTGTTTCCCGTTCTGGCGGGGGTGCTTGAAAAGTTCGTGCGGCACAGGTGGGTGTTCATGGATGTCGACGCCGTGGTCTGCGCGGCGCAGGCGGTAGCCGCGGGCCAGTCCCCCTATGCCGAAAGCCTGACCTGTCCGGGACTGACCCCGGCGGCCTTCGTCTATGCGCCTCAGATTGCGCAGGGGCTGGCACCCGTGGTGAGCGCTCTGGGGGTCGTCGCCGTTCGGGATATCTATCTGTGGGCGCTGCTGTTGCCGGCCACCCTGTTTCTATTGTGGTACGCCCTTTTCAAGGTCAATGAGACCCTGCCGCGTCATTACCGCTGGCTGGCCTTTGCCGCCTTGTCTCCGATGACCTTCTGCTGCGCCAATATCGGCATCCTGATGCACGCTCTGGTTCTGGCCAGCCTCGTGCTGTTCCGGCGGCATCGCTGGCCCTTTGTGCTGATGGTGCTGGCCTGCGCCTATATAAAGCCGACCTTCCTCAGCTATTTTGTCGTCCTGCTGATGGAGAAGCGGCCCTGGACGCGCAGTGTCCGCGACTTTGTCCTGGCCTGTGGGGTAGGGGCCGGGGTTGTCCTGCTGACGTTTCAGGGCGCCGGAGACGGGATAACGGACTGGATGCAGGCCTTGCGCAGCACGGCCATCAAGGAGCAGCCGGGCCTGGGGCTGTTTGCCCTTCTGGACTGGGTGGGGATCGAAACGGGCAGCCCGCTGGCTCTGGCGATGGGACTTGCCTTCACCACCGCGATCGTGGCGGCAGGCGTGGTGATCGCCCACACGGGCAATCGCCGTCGGGAAGAACGCCTGATTCTGGGGATGGGGGTGGCGGTACTGTGCAATCCGCGCCTTATGGATTACGACATGGTGCTTCTGGTGCCCTATGCGGCGCTTCTGGGCGGCACGATCGGCGCGTTGAAAGGGCGTATCCTGCGGTACAACCTGTCATGGGGACTGGTATTATTGTTGTTCGGCGGTGCCCCGGCCTATCTGTTTCACATCAATCCGTATCAGCGCACGCACATCGCCATGTTCGCCTTCTCGGTCCTGACGCTCGTCATAGGCTGGCGTCTGTGGCAGATGAATTCTGCCGTCCGTAGCGAACTGCGGGACTATATCCAGCGCCTCAGGGCGGCCGCAGGGCGTTGGACGGGGTATGCCGAGGCGAAGCTCGGCGACGCTATCGCGCCGTCGCGAAACCCCGAAGCGGAGTGAGGGCGGCCCCTGATCAGGCAGCGATGAGACGCTCGACCTCGGTCACGATCTCGCGCAGATGGACCGGCTTTTCCAGCACCTTGGCTTCGGGTGATGCCTTCTGAGCGTTCAGCGCGACGGCGGCGAAGCCGGTGATGAACATGATCTTCAGGCCCGGCTGGCGCTGAGAGGCGATCTTGGCCACCTCGATGCCGTCGGCCCCGGGCATGACGATATCGGTCAGCAGCAGATCGAACGGCCCGTTATCCAGCGCTTCGATGGCGGTGTCGCCGTCGGGGCAGCTGATGACGTCGTAGCCTGCGCGTTGCAGGGCGCGCGTCAGGAAGCTGCGGACGGAATCTTCGTCTTCGGCCAGAAGAATCTTGGTCATAAGCCCTCGTTTACCTGCACGGTAGTCATGAAAAACGTTCGCGGTGCCCAGCGCGTTCAAAAGCGCCGCGGAACCGCCAGCCCCGTCATTTGAGACTAGATCATTATGGACGGAGTGTAAATTAGGGGTGAAGAAAGCGCAGATATGTCCTATCAAACCCTTAATGTCGTCCGATAGTCTCCACAGCTTTGCCGATGCGCCCCCCGCCGTCGATCTGCGCCGGCCGGAAGGGGCCGGATGCGGGCTCGTGTTCGGGGTGCCGCATTCCGGCTGCTACCTGCCCGAGGCCTTCATTGCGGCGACGCCTTTCGATGTCCGGCGTCTGCGCTCGACCGAAGACGCCTTTGTCGACCGGCTGATCGGCTTCGAGGCGCTGGACGGGGTGTGGGCCGTGCGCGGCAATTACGGGCGGGCCTATGTCGATGTGAATCGTCATCCGCTCGAACTGGACCCGCGCCTGATCAAGGGGCCGCTGCCCAAGGGCAGCCTCAGCCATACTTTGCGCGTCAAGTCCGGTTACGGCGTCATCCCGCGCTGCCTGTCGGGGCAGACCGAAATCCATACCCGGCCCCTGACCTATGCCGAAGCCATGGTGCGCCTGACTCAGGTGCACGGTCCCTATCATCGCGCCTTGCAGACGGCCATGAGCGAGGCGCGGGCAGCGCATGGGCGCGTGGTCCTGATCGACTGGCATTCCATGCCCTCGGGGACGCTGCGCAACGCACCGGGGGGGGCGGGTGCCCTGGCCGATATTGTGCTTGGCGATCTGCACGGCGAGGCGTGTTCGCCGGAACTGACGGGGTTCGTGCGGCGGGCGCTGGAGGGGCGGGGGTTCCGCGTCGCGCTGAACCACCCGTTTGCCGGAGGCTATACGCTGGAGCACTATGCCGACCGCCACAAGGGCGTCGAGGCGCTCCAGATCGAGATCAATCGCGGTCTCTATATGGACGAGGCATCCCTGACTCTGCTGCCGACGGCGGATAAGGTGATGTCGGCCCTGACGGCGTTGATCGCGGCGCTGAAAGTCCGGCTGACGGCGGGGTAGGCCAATAAAGCAAAAAAAAGCCGCGCTACACGAGCGCGGCAAAAGTCTACAGGGAGGAAACGCCCAGGAAGGGCAATCGACGTAACAACGTCGAACAAGTTGAATGTAGTTTGCGGTGCGACATTTAGCAAGCGCAAAAACAGATTTGTATGATCACGTATGGTTACAATCGTTCCGTATGGAACCATTATTTTCGTGAGAATGGCTTATTTTTATTTGTTAAACGCTTTTTCCGCTGGCGTTTTCATTTTCGGGCGCGCCGGGTTGCGCTGCGGTATCGGTCTCCGCATCGATGTCTTTCAGGCCATCGTAGATGGGGCGGGTGCGCGTCGGATACGGATGGTCTTCGAGCAGTTCGCGCATCCGGCGCAGACCGCGTGCCGCCTGCGAGCGCGACTGCCGCCACGCCAGCAGAATGGTGGCCCCGATACTGGCAATGGCCAGAGGGATGGGGCCGAACAGCCACGCGGCGGCGGCCAGCGAGAAATAGTAGCCGCGAACGCCCTGCGAGAAGTTCGACATGGCGGGCTCGAAAATGTCCGAGACGGCGGCGCTGAATTCCTGTCCGGTCTTTTCATCGACGTTTTCCGGAATGGCCCCCATGGCGGCCACGGCGTAGTTCGTCTGGCGCAAGGCCCAGATGAAATTCAGAAGACCGCGCGCCAGACAGACGATGACGAGGCCGAATTTCATCAGGAACAGGGCGGAGGACGAGGTGTCGATCCCCAGGGCGTGGACGCTGGTATAGGACAGGTCTTCGGTAAAGATGGCGCCCGCGACCGCCGCAATCAGGATGAGGTTGGCCGACGCGAAGAAGCTCATCGAATTGACACCGTGCCCGATCAGGTTGGAGTCGTAGAGCTTGAACGAGCGGATGACCATTTCCTTCATCCAGGCGCGGCGCACGATGGTCAGGTCCTTGAAGATGACGCCCGACTTCTGAGAGACCCGCTTGACGACGGGCTCGTAGCCGAGCCAGCAGCAGATGAAGACGATCAGGGCGGCGAAATCCTGCCAGCTTCCGAACAGTTTTATGATCAGATTCATGCGTAATCTCCCCGCAAACCGGCGCGTGTTTTCCGTTCAAACTGCAATGCCCTGATTCGCCTGACAAGACGTAATTTCGGACCTAAATGCCCGTTCTGTAACGAATTGTAGCAAAGTGCGAAAAATTTCGGGCAGTCTTCGCTTGTGCGAAAAGCGTCGAACGCTTATGACAACGGCCAAGTTTCACCAAAATGCCATTAAAAAAGACATCTCATGAATCTCGATAAGATTTCCATCGGCCCGAACGCTCCGTGGGATTTCCACGCCGTCATCGAAATCCCGGCCGGCGGCATGCCCGTCAAGTACGAACTGGACAAGGATTCCGGCGCGCTGTTCGTCGACCGCTTCCTGTACACCTCGATGTTCTATCCGGGTAACTACGGCTTCATTCCGCACACCCTGGCCGACGACGGCGATCCGTGCGACGTGCTGGTGGTCGGTCCCGTGCCGGTCTATCCGGGTGTCGTCATCCGTTCGCGCCCGATCGGCGTGCTGCTGATGGAAGACGAGGCGGGTCAGGACGAAAAGATTCTGGCCGTGCCGGTCGACAAGTTGCACCCCTTCTATACGGACGTGTCGAGCTATCGTCAGATGCCCGCCATCCTGATCGAGCAGATTCAGCACTTCTTCCAGCACTACAAGGATCTGGAAAAGAACAAGAAGACGACCGTTCTTGGCTGGGGCGACCCGGACAAGGCGGCGCAGCTGATCCGCGAAGGTCAGGAACGTCTGGCCAAGAAGATCGGCTAATACCTCTGATATGACGGTTACATGAAACCTGCGCTTAACGGCGCAGGTTTTTTTGTTTTCAGGATTACCTCTCGCGTAAATCTGCTACTCTGCCTTTGTGGATTTTTGATGGAGGGCGAGATGAGCCTGTTGAACGGAATTCTGGGTGGCCTGAGCGGCGAGAGTGTCGGCGGGCTGGATATCGGCAAGCTGACCTCCAGCTTCGGCGATGGCGGCCTTGAGGGGCTTGTCGGTCAGCTGTCGCAGGGCGGCCTCGGCGATGCCGTGCAGTCGTGGATCGGCAATGGCCAGAACCTGCCGATTTCGCTCGATCAGCTTCAGGGCGTGCTGGGGTCCGAGCAGGTCAAGGGCATTGCTGCGGCCATCGGTGTCGATCCATCACAGGTGGCCGATATGCTGCCGGGCTTTATCGACAAGCTGACGCCGGGCGGCCAGCTTCCGGCGGGTCTGGGTGACGCGGTCGGCAATGTGCTGGGCGGACTGTTCAAGGGCTGATCCAAAAGGTGAGAGGCGTTCTCACAATATGGCTTGACCGGTCGTGAAGGACATGCGAAGTCTGAAACATCGCGTGTCCTTCACGACGTTTGTTGCCGTTCCTCAGGGTTGAGGGGCGGTATTTTGCGCGTTATGTGCGCTATAAATGTGCAAATGCGCGTAAATTTTCCCACCGGTTAGCGATATCATCGGAAACGATCCCTATTATGCCGGGCATCGTGCAAAAAATTGCGTCTATTTGATATTTTCATAATGAATTCAAGTAGTTGTTGACTTGGTTGGCGGCTGCGGTAACCTGTGCCCGGTCTGGATTTTTAACGCGTCGGCGCTATATAGAGCGTTCAATGTGTGTTTAGCGCTTTGGGGCCGAACAGGTTTCGATGGCGTGCCAGTAAAGTGTGTAAGGCGGCGGCGTGTGTGTTTGTGCCATGGCCGTCGTGTATCTCGACCATCCCCTTCAAAAAGATATGACCATGCCCGATTCCTCCCCGAACGCGGCATCGCGCCTCTATGCTCTGGCTGTCGCGCGCGATACTGCCAATCTTGTCGATCTTGACGCCTCCCTGGCTCTGGCTCGGGCTTCGGCGCGCACCCTGATGGCCCTGTCGCCTCAGGCGGCGTTGCTGTTCAAAAGCTTTGCTCAGGAAGAGATCGACCGCCTGTCGCTGGATTGCACCGAAGAGTCCGAGGGCTCCATCGCCATCGTGCGCGAAACGCTCAACATGGTGTGAGGCGCGCGTGTTTGCGAATAAAAAAAGCGGCGCGGAACCCGGTTCCGGCCGCTTTTTCTTTATGAGACAGTAAAAATCTTACTGATCCGAATTGTCTTCGGTTTCGGCCGCCGGGCCGTTCTTCTTGATGGACTCGATGGCGTTTTTTGCCGAAGCCTTCGAGGCGTAGCCTTCGGTCCAGAAAATGGTCTCGGAATTGTACTTGAAGTAGGCGACGAATTCGCCGGCCTTGTTCTTCTTGATTTCAAACTTGTGCGCCATCTGGGCCTCCGTTCTCTCTGGGTAGGGCGGAGACTCTATCCCCGCCGGCCAAAGGGTTCGCGCCATGACGACGCTATGTCAAGATTGATGCCGAAAGTTTTACCTCAGCCGTGGCAGGGCACCTACCGCCTCTGTCTCAGTCCGTGGTGCCAGATCAGCCCCAGAAAGCCGCCCTTGACGAAGGGCAGGACAACGAGGGTCAGAAGGCCGAGCGCGACCAGCGTAATGGGAATGACGATCCCCAGCGGGTATTTCCAGAAAAAGTCGAGCGCGAACAGGGGGCCGATGACGATGTGACCGACCAGCAGCATGGTGATATAGGCCGGGCCGTCGTCGCACGGATAAAGGCCCAGCGGGGTCTGGCAATGGTCGCACTGATCGACGATCTTCAGATAGGCCCGGAAGGCGCGTCCTTCACCACAGGCCGGGCACTTGCGCTGCAGGCCGCGCTTGACGGCGGTCCATAGGGTGGCTTTTTCGGGCAGCATTATCGGACTCCGCAGGTCGAATACCTGACTAATATACTGTAGTATTTAGGCCTGACACGGCCCCTTAGCCATGTGTAATCGTGTCGCAGGCCGTTTTTGCGGGCTAAACCGTATTTAAGGCTTGCAAATTCACATAAAGATATCTTTATGTCGTTATATGACGACAAGCAATACCATTCTGGGTCAGGCCGCCCTGCTGGAGGTCCTCAAGGCCGTGGGAGAGCCCACGCGTCTGCGGCTGTTGCGTCTTTTAGCGCATGAAGAGCTGTCTGTCATGGAATTGGTTCATATTCTGCATCAGAGCCAGCCACGTATTTCGCGTCATCTTAAACTCATGAGCGAAGCGGGCGTCATCGACCGCTTTCCCGACGGGGCGTGGGTCTTTTACCGCCTGAGCGAAAACGCTGCTTTGACGCCGCTGGTCGATGCCGTGCTGGCGGCGCTGGGCGACGAGGATGGCGGCGATCTGAGGGCGCTCGAAGAGGTGCGCGGGCAGCGCCTTGAGGCCGCCCAGGGCTATTTCGAAAACATCGCCCCGGTCTGGGATCAGATCCGTTCGCACTATGTCGACGATGGCGAGGTCGAAGCGGCTTTGGTGCGTATTGTCGGCGATGCGCCGGTCGAAACGGTGATCGATCTCGGCACCGGTTCCGGCCGGATGCTCAGTCTTCTGGCGTCCAAGGCGAAAAACGCCATCGGGCTCGACCTGTCTCAGCAGATGCTCAATATCGCCCGCGCCCGGACCAAGGAAAGCGGCCTGAGCGGTATCGAGTTCCGCCATGGCGACATCACCTCGACGCGCCTCAACGGGCAGAGCGCCGATCTGGTCATCATCCATCAGGTCCTGCATTTCCTGTCCGACCCCGGTCAGGCGCTGAAGGAAGCGGCGCGTCTGCTGCGTCCGGGCGGGCGACTGCTGATCGTCGATTTCGCCCCCCACCGGCTGGAAGTCATGCGCGACGAATACCAGCACCGGCGTCTGGGGATCGGTGACGACGACATGGATCACTGGCATAAGACCGCTGGTCTGAGGCTGACCCAAAGCCTGTCGTTGCCACCCCACGCCGAACCCGGCCTCACCGTTCGCATCTGGCTGATGCACAAAGATAACTAATACTGAGAAACGCTTATGTCCCCGCCGCCGTCCTTCGTCCAATCCTCCATCGCCCGTTCGGTTCGTGCCGGTGCCGCGCACCTGAACGTCTCCTTCGAGTTCTTCCCGCCCAAGACGGAGGAGATGGAACAAACCCTGTGGAGCGCCATCCGCCGCCTGGAACCGCTGGGCCCGTCCTTCGTGTCGGTGACCTATGGCGCGGGCGGTTCGACGCGCGAACGCACCCACCGCACGGTCAAGCGCATCCTCGATGAAACCGGCCTCAAGCCCGCCGCGCACCTGACCTGCGTCGAGGCGTCGCGCGACGAGGTCGACGAGGTTATTCAGGCCTACTGGGACGCCGGGGTCCGCCACATCGTGGCCCTGCGCGGCGACCCGCCGACCGGCCTGCACGACGGTCAGTATGTGCCGCGCGCCGACGGTTATCAGAACGCCACCGAGCTGACCGCCGCCATCAGGCGCATTGGCGACTTCGAGGTCAGTGTCGGGGTTTATCCGGAAAAGCATCCGCAATCGCCGTCGCTCGACTTCGATCTGGATGTGCTGCGTCAGAAGGTCGATGCGGGCGCCACGCGCGGCATCAGCCAGTTTTTCTTCGAACCGGAAACCTTCCTGCGCTTCCGCGACGCGGTGGCCGCGGCGAATATCCCGATCGAGCTGACGCCGGGGATCATGCCGGTGACCAATTTCAAGGGCCTGCGCCGCATGGCCGTTGCCTGCGAGGCGGCGATTCCGGACTGGCTGGGCGAGCTGTTCGCGGGCCTCGACGACGACGCCGAAACGCGCAAGTTGCTGGCCTCGGCGGTGGCGGTCGAGCAGGTGCTGGGGCTGGAACGCGAAGGCGTGACCAATTTCCACTTCTATACACTCAATCGGGCCGAACTGGTCTATTCCATCTGTCGTGTGCTCGGTCTAAAGGAAAGGGTCCTAAAGGAGCCGTCTTGAGCCAGTTCAGTTACGCCGCGATCACGCGTCAAGATCCCAACCCGTTCAAGCGCTATCTGCAAAACAAGCGCCTGAGGGATGCGGTCGGCCTGCTGGGGCGTCGTCGGCCTGAAACCATCGTCGATTACGGCGCGGGCGATGGCGAACTGGCCTATGTGATCCGCCGGAAGCTGCCCGATACCCGCATCGTCGGTTTCGAGCCTTCGCTGCTGCTTAGGGCTCAGGCCGAGGCGCACATCGGCGCCATGCCGGGGGTGACTCTGACGGATGATGCCGCGCAGATTGCCGACGGGTCCGCCGATGCGATCTTCTGCCTTGAAGTGTTCGAACATCTGCCGCCGGAGGAGACGCGTACAGCTCTGGCGCACATGGTCCGTATCCTGAAAGATGATGGCGTACTGATCGTCGGCGTGCCGGTCGAAATCGGTCTGGCGGCGTGGGTGAAGGGGCGTTTTCGGAGCCTGAGGCGCGACGACTTCGACACCGACCGCAATCATATCGCGCAGGCCGTGCGCCGCGACATCCGGTTCGAGCGGTTCCGCGTGGACTTCGACACCAGCGGAGGATATTACCCGCATCATCTGGGCTTCGATTACCGCGAATTGCTGAAGGCGCTCGACGGCTGTTTCGAACTTGAAAAGCGTTGGTCCAGTCCGTTTCTGCTGATGCCGACGGAATGGAACAGTGAACTGAATTTGCTTCTGACGAAGCGCACTTAAAATCCTCCCCTGCGTTAGCCGGGGAGGGGGACCGCGAAGCGGTGGAGGGGGCGGTAACGCAAAGAATGCCCCCTCCGTCTGCTCGCTTCACTCGCAGCCACCTCCCCCGCTTCGCCGAAGGGCTTGCAAGGGAGGAGGGAGATAAATATGACCCGTCAAGACCGCATTGCCACCCTGAAAGCCGCCGCCAAGACGCGCATCCTGATCCTCGACGGGTCGTGGGGCGTGATGATCCAGCGCCGCGGCCTTGAGGAGCACGACTTCCTCGGTGAGCGTTTCAAAGGGCATAAGGGCCAGATGAAGGGCAATAACGACATCCTGTGCCTGACGCGACCGGACATCATCACCGATCTGCATAATCAGTACTATGCGGCAGGCGCCGACATCTCCGAAACCAATACGTTTAGCGCCACGACCATCGCCATGGACGACTATCATCTCGATGCGCAGGCCTGCTGGGACATCAACTATGAGGGCGCGAAGCTGGCGCGGGCCGCCGCCGACGCCTGGACCGCCAAGGAGCCGGAAAAGCCGCGCTTCGTGGCGGGCTCGATCGGGCCGCTGAACAAGATGCTCAGCATGTCGTCGGACGTCAACGATCCGGGCGCGCGTCTTGTCACCTTCGATCAGGTCTATGAGGCCTATAAGCAGCAGGTCAAGGCGCTCAACGAAGGTGGGGTCGATCTCTATCTGATCGAAACCATCACCGATACGCTGAACTGCAAGGCGGCGCTGAAGGCGATCATGGACCTCGAAGACGAAGGCATGGAGCAACTGCCGATCTGGATTTCGGGCACGATCACCGACCGCTCGGGCCGTACCCTGTCGGGGCAGACCGCCGAAGCCTTCTGGAACTCGGTCAAGCACGCCAAGCCGTTCGCCATCGGGTTCAACTGCGCGCTGGGGGCCGACCTGATGCGCCCGCATATCGCGGAGTTAGCGCGCGTGGCCGATACGCTGGTCGCCGCCTATCCCAATGCCGGCCTGCCGAACGCCATGGGTCAGTACGACGAGCAGCCGCACGAGACGGCGCATGAACTGCACGAATGGGCCAAGGACGGGCTGGTCAATATCCTCGGCGGCTGCTGCGGCACGACGCCGGACCATATCAAACACGTCGCGGACGAAGTACGGGGCTTTGCGCCGCGCGTCCCGCCGGAGCGTCCGAAGGCCCTGCGTCTGGCCGGTCTCGAACCGTTTGAGCTGAGTTAGCCCTTCGGCGCGGGCGGCGGCAGGTTGGAGGTGCGCGGACCTGTCGTGCCGGTCATATTGCAGCGCCAGGTGCCAAAGCTGGTCTTCCAGCACGCCCCCTGCGCCTTGGTGACGGCTGCGCGCGAGCAGTTGAGCGCCGGATTGCCGCCACCGATCTTTACGGCCTTCGGATCGCGGCAGACCACCCACGTCCACGATCCCTGCAGCGGATAAACGGCCTTGGTCGTATCGGAATCCGGCATGGTCATCAGTTCGTTGCGGCCCTGATGCGGGCGCGCCTTGCCGACCTTGATCGACAGGTCCTCGACCAGCCACAGTTCGTCCGTATAGGTGATCTCTTCGCGCGCACAGCGGAACAGGCCGTCGATCGCCGCCTGCGCGGGCAGCGCTTTCGAAGTTATATCGGCGCATTTGGTTACCGGGTCGCGGGTGCCCCAGCGCGCGCCGACTTCCCCGGCAAAGGCCAGCCCGGCCAGCGCGACCGCCGCCGTCCCGGCAGCTATGGCAAACGTCCGTACACGCGTCGACATGGTGCTCTCCCTCGATATGGTTTTACCGTGTGAGAGAAAGCACCACATATCGGCGCAAAAATCCAGCCAACATCGTTATTTTAATGATAGCCAAGCCTTCGCAACTGCGTTAGCGTCCGGTTTCAGGTGTAACGAATGGGGCTGGACGTGACGACACGACGCGATATTCTGATGCGCTTCGGCGCGGTGGCGGGGACGGCGGGCGCCTATGCCGCGATGCACGCTCTGGGCTTGTCGGGCGATGAAGCGTGGGCAGGAACACCCGACTTGCAACCGGGTTCGGGCAAGGGCGTCCGGGTGGTCATCCTCGGCGCCGGGGTGGCCGGGATGTCGGCGGCCTATGAGCTGCGCAAGGCCGGGTACGACTGCCTGATCCTTGAGGCGCGCACCCGTTCGGGCGGGCGTAATTTCACGGTTCGCAAAGGTACGGTCATCGATTACGGCGACGGCACGGTGCAGACCTGCGCCTTCGACGAGGGGCACTATTTCAACGCCGGTCCGGCGCGTATCCCCAGCCACCATCAGGCGACGCTCGGCTATTGCCGCGAATTCGGCATCGCCATGGAAACCGAGGTCAACTGGTCCGGCACGGCGCGCATCCAGACCGATCGCCTGAACGGCGGCAAGGCCTTCGAGATGCGTCAGGCGATCTTCGATTTCCGCGGCCACATGGCCGAACTGCTGGCCAAGGTGGCCCAAAAGGGCGCGCTCGACGACAAGTTTTCGGCCACCGACCGCGATCAGCTCATCGCCGGGCTGGGGCAGTGGGGCGGTCTGGGCGAAACCCTGACCTATGACGGCTGCGAAGGGGCGGGTTTCGAGATCGAACCGGCGGCGGGCAAGGTGCGTGGTCAGCATCGCAAGCCCCTGCCGATGTCGGTGGTCGGCGATCCCTTCGTGCAGGGCATGGCCGGATTTGCCGACCTGATCGACATGCAGGCGACCATGCAGCAACCCGTCGGCGGCATGGACCGCATCCCGGCAGCGTTCGAAGCGCACCTGCCCGGCGTCATCCGCTTCGGTTGCGAGGTGAAACGCATCCGTAAGAAGGGCAAGGGCGTCGAGGTCTATTATCTCGACAAGGCCGCAGGTACACCGCAGGTGGCGGTCGCTGATTACTGTATCTCGACCCTGCCATTACCGGTGATGAACAAGATCGACAGCGACCTGTCGAAGCCCGTCAAGGCGGCGATTGCGCGCAACGCCGTCATCGGTGACGGTTACAAGATCGCCTTTCAGGGACCGCGTTTCTGGGAAACCGAGGCCCATATCTATGGCGGCCTGAGCTTCACCGACCGCGAGACCTTTATCACCTGGTATCCGTCGAACGGCTTCCATCAGCCCGAAGGCGTGCTGGTGGCGGGGTATAATTTCAACGGCGATATGGGCAAGCGGTCCTTCCCGGATCAGGTCGCCTATGCCCGCGACACGATTGAGCGCCTGCATCCGGGGCGGTCGGGGCTTCTGCGGGCGCCGGTGTCGGTCCATTGGGGGCGGATGCCTTACAGCGAGGGCCTTGCCGCGCACATCACCGAACGCGACCCCGCAGGCTATGAGCTTTTGATACAGCCCGACGGGCCGATCTATCTTGCCGGGGACTATCTCAGCTACGTCACCGCATGGCAGCAGGGGGCCTTCTGTTCGGCCCACCGCGTCGTCAATATGATCGCCGACCGCCAGAAATCACTCAAAGCGTAAGGAAACGCCATGATCCGTACTGCCATTATTGCCGCTGTCATCGGTCTGACCGCCACGGCTGCATCCGCCGAAGAAGGCATCAAGCGCACCTATACGGGCAGTTTCCCCATCGCGCAGTCGGTCACCGTGCCGCCGGGTTACAAGACCATCTATGTCAGCGGCATGGTCCCAGCGATCATCAACCCGAACGCCCCTGCCGAAAGTTTCGAAGCCTTTGGCGACACGGCGGCGCAGACCGAATCGGTGCTCAAGCGCATCGAGACGGCGCTCAAGGCCGAGGGGGCCGGGTTCGGCGATGTCGTCAATATGAAGGTCTATCTGGTCGGCGACCCGAAACTGGGCGGCAAGATGGACTTCGCCGGGATGATGAAGACCTATAGCAAATATTTCGGTACGGTCGAGCAGCCGAACAAGCCGTCGCGCGTCACCGCGCAGGTGGCGGGCCTCGTCTCGCCCTATTTCCTCGTCGAAATCGAGGTCACGGCAGCGGTTCCGGCGAAGTAATTTTCATTGCCGATGCGCGGACGGCTGTCCTATAGGTGAGGGACCAACTTCGAGACCCTTCCTATGCGCATCACGATCCTCTTCGGCGGCCTGAGCCGCGAACGCCTTGTCTCCGTCGCGTCGGCGCAGTCCCTGCACAAGGCCTTGCCCGAGGCCGATCTGTGGTTCTGGGATGAGGATAACAGCGTGCATGAAGCCTCGCCTCTGGCCTTGCTAGGGCATGCGCGCCCGTTCGAGATTCCGTTCAAGGCCGACGGCCATGCGCTGGGCACCATCGCGCATGCGCTCGACAAGGCCGCTGCGGAAGACCGGGTGCTGGTGCTGGGGCTGCATGGCGGCATCGCCGAAAACGGTCAGTTTCAGGTCATGTGCGAATCGCGCGGCGTACCCTTCACGGGCTCCGGGTCGGCGGCCTCGCATCTGGCCTTCGACAAGGCCTCGGCCAAGCTGTTCGCCGGTTTTGCGGGCGTCAGCTCGCCGTCGGGCGTGGCGCTGGCCGATATCGATGAGGCGTTTGCGCAATACGGCAAGCTGGTCGCCAAGCCGGCGCAGGACGGGTCGAGCTTCGGTCTGATCTTCGTCAACTCGACCAACGACATCGCCGCGGTGCGCCAGGCGGCGAAGACCACCGCCTATCTGATCGAGCCGTTCATCGAGGGGCGCGAAGCGACCTGCGGCGTGCTGGAACAGGCCGACGGTTCGCTGATCGCGCTGCCGCCGGTCGAGATCATCCCGGACCGCGGCGCCTTCGATTACGAGTCGAAATACCTGTCGAACAAGACCGAGGAAATCTGTCCGGGTCGCTTCACCGAGGCGGAGACCGCCGCCATTCAGGACATGGCCGTGCGCGCGCACAAGGCGTTGTCGTGCCGGGGCTATACGCGGACGGATTTTATCGTCACGCAAAAGGGTCCCGTCTATATCGAAACCAACACGCTTCCGGGCATGACGGCCTCGTCGCTCTATCCGAAGGAACTGGCGGCGCAGGGGATCGCGTTCGCGGACTTTCTGCATGGGCAAATCGACATCGCTGTGGGGCGAGCAACCAAATAGTCCCCTTCGCCCCTATGGGGAGACGGTGGCTTGAGCGTAGCGAAAGCCGGATGAGGGGGAACTGCTAATTACGCGCTCGGTGAAGCATTTCCCCCTCACCCTAACCCTCTCCCCACAGGGGCGAGGGAATTGCCGGAGACTTTTCATGACCGCCTGGGGCAATGGCCCGTTCGACAACGATGACGCCGCCGACTTCATGATCGATCTGGAGGAGGCTCCCGCGTGGGACGCCGTGCGCCGCGTCTTCACCCAGGCGCTGGACACGACAGATTATCTCGGCCTGACCGAAGGGGCGCGGGTCTATGCGGCAGCAGCCTTTCTGAGCGTCGCCTTGGGCAAGAGCGAGATTTCGGCGCAGGACTATCATATGATCATCGACGATCTGGGGGCCGTGCCGGACGATCTGGCGGCACTGGCGCGCAAAGCCCTGACGCGAATCTGCGCCGCCGATTCCGAGATCGACGACCTCTATCAGGGCGCGGCCTACGACGAATGGATCGCCACGGTGCGCTATATCGACAAGGCTTTGACATGAGCGACAACTGGCCAAATGACTGGGGTGCGCGGTTGATCATGGCCGCCGATGTGCTGAAAGACGTCACACCGGACGAATTCCGCATCGATCAGCCGTTCTACGACGAGATGACTCTGGTCCTGACCGAGTACGCACTGACCGACGCGGCCTACAAAGCCGCCGAACCGAACGTGCCCTACCCACCGCAGTGGGAACAGCTTTCAGCTGCTGTCAACGGTTCGACGCCGAACGAACTGCTGCTGCATATCCTCGGCTGGGTGTCGCAGGGCCGGTGGATCGAGACGCCGCTGGTGCGTGTCCACGAAGCCACGTTGCTGGAGCCTGCGCTGCGGCGGCTGGCGGCCCACGTTTCCGCACTTGATATTGTGCCTGTAAAAGACGAATAGAACGTCATGCTTCCTACATTTATCAATATCGGCGAACGCACCAACGTCACCGGTTCCGCCAAGTTCAAAAAGCTGATCGTCGAGGGTAACTATACCGCCGCGCTCGACGTCGCGCGTCAGCAGGTCGAGGCCGGGGCGCAGGTCATCGACATCAATATGGACGAAGGCCTGCTCGACGCGGTCAAGGCCATGACGACCTTCCTCAATCTGCTGGCGGCCGAGCCCGATATCGCCCGCGTGCCGGTGATGATCGACTCGTCGAAATGGGAAGTTATCGAGGCGGGCCTGAAGTGCGTTCAGGGCAAGGCCATCGTCAATTCGATCTCGATGAAGGAAGGGATCGACATCTTCAAGCACCACGCCCGCGAATGCCTGAAATACGGTGCGGCGGTGGTGGTCATGGCCTTCGACGAGGTGGGGCAGGCCGATACGGCGGCGCGCAAGATCGAAATCTGTACGCGGGCCTATAACATTCTGGTCAATGAAGTCGGCTTCCCGCCGGAAGACATCATCTTCGACCCTAATATCTTCGCCGTGGCGACGGGGATCGAGGAACACGACAACTACGCCGTGGACTTCATCGAAGGCACCCGCGCCATCAAACAGACGCTACCCTATGCCCGCGTGTCGGGCGGGGTGTCGAACGTTTCGTTCTCGTTCCGCGGCAACGAACCCGTGCGCCGGGCGATCCACAGCGTGTTCCTGTACTACGCCATCAAGGCGGGCATGGACATGGGCATCGTCAATGCCGGGGATTTGCCCGTTTATGACGATATCGACCCGGACCTGCGTCAGGCCGTCGAGGACGTCATCCTCAATCGTCCGCAGCGGCATAATGTCAGCAACACCGAATGGCTGGTCGATCTGGCGCCGAAATACAAGGGCGTCAAGGGCGAGGCGCCGGTGGTCAATCTGGCGTGGCGCGACGCCTCGGTCGAGGAGCGCCTGAAACATGCCCTGGTCAACGGTATCACCGAATTCATCGACGCCGATACCGAAGAGGCGCGTCAGCAGGCCGAGCGCCCGCTGCACGTCATCGAAGGGCCGCTAATGGCCGGGATGAACGTCGTCGGCGACCTGTTCGGGGCGGGCAAGATGTTCCTGCCGCAGGTGGTCAAGTCCGCCCGCGTCATGAAACAGGCCGTGGCCTGGCTGATGCCCTATATGGAGGCCGAAAAGGAGGCGCACGTCGCCGCCGGCGGCACCTATCAGGCGGCGGGCAAGATCCTGATGGCTACGGTTAAGGGCGACGTCCACGATATCGGCAAGAACATCGTCGGCGTGGTTCTGCAATGTAACAATTACGAGGTCATCGATCTTGGGGTCATGGTGCCCGCCGACCGCATTCTGGCCGAGGCCAAAACGCATAAGGTCGATATGATCGGCCTCAGCGGCCTGATCACGCCGTCGCTCGATGAGATGGTCTTCGTGGCGCGCGAAATGCAGCGTCAGGGCTTCGATATTCCACTGCTGATCGGCGGGGCGACGACCTCGAAGACCCATACGGCGGTCAAGATCGAGCCCGGCTATCATAACGATCAGGTGGTTTACGTGCTGGATGCCTCGCGCGCCGTGGGCGTCGTGTCGCAACTGCTCAGCGAGACCGACAAGCCGCAGTTCGTCGCCGACACCAAGGCCGACTATGACAAGGTGCGCATCGCCTACGGCAAGGGTGACACCAAGCCGCGCTCGGACCTGCCCGAGGCGCGCTCTAAAAAGTTCGTCATCGACTTCGCCGCCGAAGCGCCCGTCGCGCCGTCCTTCCTGGGGTTGAAGACCTTCTCGCCCTATGACCTGCACGATCTGGCCGACCATATCGATTGGACGCCGTTCTTCGCGACGTGGGAACTGGCTGGGCGTTTCCCCGATATTCTTGACGACGAGATCGTTGGCGAAGCGGCGCGCGGCCTGTACAAGGACGCCCGCGAGATGCTGGCCAAAATCCTTGAAGAGAAGTGGTTCGAGGCGCGCGGCGTCGTCGGCTTCTGGCCCGCCAATGCGACCGAAGACGACGATATCGAAGTCTATGCCGACGAGACGCGCTCGGAGGTCATCGCGAAATTCCACACCCTGCGCCAGCAGATGAAGAAGACCCGCGAAGGCCAGAACAATACGGCCCTGAGCGACTTTATCGCGCCAAAAGGCACACCCGACTGGATCGGCGGTTTTGCCGTCACCGCCGGGCATGGCGAAATGGAAATCGCCGCCAAATTCAAGGCGGCGGGCGACGACTATAACGCCATCCTTTCGACCGCTCTGGCCGACCGTCTGGCCGAAGCCTTTGCCGAGGCGCTACATAAAAAGGTGCGCCGCGAATTGTGGGGCTATGCGGCGGACGAAGACCTCGATGTGCAGGGTCTGATCGCCGAACAGTACAAAGGCATTCGTCCGGCACCCGGCTATCCGGCCCAGCCGGATCATACGGAAAAATGGACCCTCTTCGACCTGCTCGATGCGCGCGACCGCACGGGGATGGAATTGACCGAAAGCCTGGCCATGACGCCCCCGGCTTCGGTGTCGGGGCTCTATTTCGCCCATCCGAAGGCGCACTATTTCGGCGTCGGCAAGATCGAGAAAGATCAGGTCGAGGACTATGCGCGCCGCAAGGGCTGGACGGTCGATGAAGCCGAGCGGTGGTTGTCGCCGATATTGAATTACGTGCCTTAATACCTTCTCTCTCAGGGAGAGGGGGGAGGTTGACATGAACGAAGCCGAAGACCGTAAACAACGTTCGATCAAAATCCTGAAGGCGAAGGGGCTGCCTGTCCTCGACAGCCTGCCGGAAATCGAGACCGTCGAAGACACCACGATCCGCTCGGGCGAAGCCATCGTGCAGCGCATCCTGTGCCTGACCGCTGTGGCGCGCGCGGCATTCGTGGGCCAGACGGCTCCGGTCCTGCCGTTCGTGGCGCGCTGGAACCTCGATCCGCATCTGACGCCGGACGAGCGCGAATTTCTGCAATCGGACTCGGTGTCCGAAGCCGACGCCGTAAAATTCAGCTGGCGTATCGAGGCCATCGTACCGCTGGCCTGGGCGATCGGGCTCTACGCCGATCTGTGGTTTCCCGAAGAGGAAACCAACGCTGAGGACGTGCTGGAGTACTGGGAAGCGTTCAGCCATCCGGACCTGACGCGCATCGGTCATCGTGATACGGCGGATATTCTGGATCAGGCCGATCTGATCTATCGCGCGCACTGGGCGGTGCGAGAAGGGGTATCAAATGGCTTACATGGCGGCGTGGTCCGCGAACGCCACCACGCGCTCAACTGGCTGATTGGCTACGAAGACGATGACTGGGACGACGTTCAGACGGATACTTGATCAACCAAGGGGTGTTGTTTGAACGAATGCATCTTTTCAATTGACTTGGTGCCAATTTGGTCGATCATGTCGGAATGTCCCGAACGGTTGCTATCGAAATTCCTGCTGAATTAACCGAGCCTTTGCGGGTGCTTGCATCGCGGACCCATCAGTCGCTCGACGCAATTGTCCAAAAGGCGCTTGAGCACTGGCTGGCCGAGCATGACGGAGTATCGGTCAGCGAACACCGCTGAAGGCGACTACTCACCGTCCTTCTTGCCCCAGCCGATCTTGCTCATCAGGCCCGAGGCCCAGTTGCCCTTTTCCTTCGGCTCGGTCTTGGCGACCGCGCGACCGATGGCTTCCTTGTCGTCCGTGGGCGCGACCGTGGCAGTCTTTTCCTTATGGACGTCCAGCTTTTGACGTTCGGCGGACGGTTTCAGCGCCTCGGCGATGATCTTGGCCTCTTCTTCGGTCTGCATTTCCTTGAAGATGTCCGGATGCCCCGACAGGGCAATCGCCGCGCGTTCGCAGTCGCCCGGCAGCGACCAGTTGACATAGGCCCCGGCGGCGCGACCGCGCTCTTCCTTGATCGAGGCCGCCTTGCGCGCGTCGTCCCAGCCGTTGAACCCCTTTTCCCGGGCCGCTTCGGCGCTGTCGCGGCCTTCCTTGCTCTCGCCCTTCTTCGACAGGGTCAGGGAGGCCTCATAGGCACGCAGATAGGACGCGCCGATCTTCTGCATGTCTTCGCTGAGGGGCTCGATCGCAGTGATTTTTTCGGCGAGGTCCATGTGGCCGGAGAGGGCCCCGTGACACCAGGCGACGCGGTTGAAGTCGTCGGTTGGCGCGTCGGCGATGAGCGGCGTGCGGATCAACTGCTCCTTGATGCCGGTGACATTGGTCGAAATCGGGCCGTCGTCGTGCTGGGCGAACGCCGGAGCGGCCATAAGAGCTGCGAACAAAAGGGCCGAGATCGCCGGAGTCGTTTTCAAGGTACAGGTTCCGTTAAAAGTAGACGTCGTTAAAAGTCATGGCCGATCATACAAGGAATTGCGGCAAAATGGCGTTTTATCCAATTTTTACGCCCCTTACAAAAACTTAAAGGGAAAACCGCCATGTTTTCGTCTAACGTGGGTGGCAGAGGTAAGTGATGTCTTTCTGGAAAAACCTGGCTCAGATGGCGGTGAAGTCTTTCGACCCGGCCGACTGTCCTGACTGCCCCAAGGGGCCGCCGGGCCGCGATCCTGCGTTTGCGACCGCGGTGACCGCTTTGGGCGCCAAGCTGGCCATGGCCGACGGGCTGGCCGACGATACCGAGCAGCAGGCCTTTTTCGACGTGTTTCAGCCCGAGCGCGGGGCCTACGACAATGTGTTGCGGCTCTACGATCTGGCGCGCCAGACCAGTCTCGGCTTCGAGTCCTATGCCCGCCGTCTGGCCAAGCGTTACGCGCAGTGCCCGCAAATCCTCGAAGACGTGCTGGAAGGCCTGTTCCATATCGCGGTGTCCGACGGGCACCTGACCGATCAGGAAGAGACCTATCTGGAAACCGTGTCGGATCTGTTCGAGATCAAGCGCGCCACCTATCGCCGTATCCGCGCGGGCTATGTCGCGCCGGATGCTGACGATCCGTATCATATTCTGGGTCTGAGTCCGCTGGCGGCGGATCATGAAATCCGCCTCGCGCGCAATGCGCAACTGAGCGAATTCCATCCCGACCGCATCGTCGCGCGCGGCCTGCCGCCTGAATATGTCGAAATCTATACGCAGAAGGCAGCGAAAATTAACGAAGCCTATGATCAGATACAGCGTGAACGGGCCGCGTGAGATATCTGCAATCGATGACAGGCTTAATAAAAGATAAAAATTGTGTGTTAACGTCCGGCCACCGGTTGACGAAAGCCTCATTCGTGACAATCTAAAGCCTCATTCGTGACAATCTGATGTAGTGCAGTGCAGTAATCGCATGGCGTAAGTAAGGAAGTTAGAGGGATCTGGCCATGGCCGATTTGAAAACCCTTTTCGGAAGCTTTTCCAGCCCGCATCCGTGGGCGCGTATTCGCAGGAGAAACGCCATGGCCAGACTGAAGCACGTTTTCATGATGACGATTATCGGCCTTGTCTCGCTGACCGGTCTCGCCTTGGCGGTGATCTTTGCCGGCATCATGGCGGTTCTGGCGGCGATCGGCGTCGGCCTGATGGCCCTTACGGCGATCTTTACGCGCAAGCCGATCCGCGTGGTCATCAACCGCGACAAGCAAGCTAAGAAGGACGACGGCGTCCTCGAAGCGCGCAAAAATGGCTCGACCTGGGAAGTGTACTAAGCTTTCTCAAAGCTTTGATTATGTAAAAGCCCCTGCTATGACGCCGGGGCTTTTTTGTTTCTGGATATGCTTATGATTGCCCTGCCGTCGCCGAATTTCAATGCGCGTAAATCACCGCCCGACATGGTGGTGCTGCACTATACCGGCATGGAAACGGCTCAGGCGGCGCTTGATCGGATGTGCGATCCGGCGGCGGAGGTTTCGGCCCATTACTGCGTCGACGAAGACGGCACGGTTTATCAACTGGTCGAGGAAGAGCGTCGCGCGTGGCACGCGGGGGTGTCGTTCTGGAAGGGCGAGCGCGATATCAACAGCGCTTCGATCGGCATCGAGATCGTTAATCCCGGCCACGAATTCGGTTATCGCGACTTTCCGGCGGCGCAGATCGACGCGGTGATCGGCCTGCTCGACGGCATCCGTCAGCGCTGGGAGATCCCCGATCACCGTATCCTTGGCCATTCCGACGTTGCTCCGGCACGTAAGCAGGACCCCGGCGAGCGCTTCCCGTGGGCGGTGCTGGCCGAAGCCGGCCATGGTATCTGGGTCGAGCCCAACCTGCCGCCAGAGGGCGTCATGGGCCCGCCGCTCGATATCGGTGACGCCGGGCCGGGCGTATTTGCCCTGCAAGGCGCGCTGGGCAAGCTCGGCTACGACATCTTGCCGGGCGGGCCGTATGATGTGGAAACCAAGGCCATCGTCACGGCGTTTCAACGCCACTGGGTGCAATCGCGTGTGGACGGTCTGGCCGATGCCTTGACACGGGTGCGCCTGATGGCTCTGCTGCGTCATATTACCTTGCTGGAGGGGTGAGTTATGAATACGGCCTTGATCATCTCGTTGTTTGCGGTCGCGTGTTCTCTGTTTGTCGTGTTTACCGGCGTGATCGTGTCCCGTGCCAAAAACCGCAAACCGACCGCAAACCACTATGAGAGCCCTGAAGGCTGGCAGGTCTATGTCGAGGGCTTGGGCGCGGTAATCTACATCGGTCCTGACATTACCGTGGCGTTTGGCGGCGAAGTTCTGGCCGGCGACGCGGGCATTCAGTTTTTTCCAACAACCTATACGGTGAACTTTCCGGAGGGAAAGGCCTTGTCTGAGGCAGAGGCTGAACTTTATGCGCAACGCGTGCGTGACGGCTTGCGGGCGATGAACGTGCCTTTCGAGGAGTAGGGTTATGAAATCTGAGCGTTGGGATTTGGTTTTTCTATTGCTATCCGGTTTGTGGGGCTTTGTCGGCGTGACTCTGCTGGCGGCAGGCAGCCATGCCGATCTGCGCCTCGGTTCGGCGGGGCTGATGCTGCTGTTTCATGCGGCGGTGACTATCGGGCTGGTGCAGGCGAACTTCATGAGCCCGACATTTAAACTCAATACGCTTTTGCTGCTGATCGTCGGCAGCGGCATTTTCGCCGCCGATATCTGTTCACGGGTGATGCGCGGGGCGCCGCTGCTGCCGCAACTGGCCCCGACGGGCGGGGTGCTGACCATGCTCGGCTGGCTGGGGATTTCGCTGGCGGCGGGGTTGAAGCTGTTTGCGAAACCCAAGGCTTGATTTTGAGCCGCTTTCTGCGCACAAGGGGTGCGGATCAGATGGCCGGGCGGTCGCGGAGTGTTTCGACACTCTGAGGAAAGTCCGGGCTTCACGGTAATATGGCGGCGGGTAATGCCCGCCGGGGGCGACCCCAGAGATAGCGCCACAGAAAACAGACCGCCGGGCGTCAGCCCGGTAAGGGTGAAACGGTGCGGTAAGAGCGCACCGCGCGACCGGTAACGGAAGCGGCACGGCAAGCCTCGCCAGAAGCAAGACCAAATAGGAACGGCGCGTCGGGCAACCGACAGGGTATTACCGCCCCAGCACGTTCGGGTAGGTTGCGTGAGCCGCGCAGCAATGTGCGGCCAAGATGAATGATCGCCAGAGGGCGCAAGCCCCGAACAGAACCCGGCTTACAGGCCATCTGATCCGTTCTGTTGCATTGACTGGTCGAGTTCTTTCCAGACCTTTTCGAGCGGGAACATGCGTGTGCGGTCTTCGGACTGTGCCAAGGCGTGTAGAATCTTGCGTTTCTTCCACGCCAGATATTCAGGGTTTAGATTATCGGTATCTCCGGCGGTAACGACGTCGTTCTTCATATCGATCCGACTATTTGAATTCCTAAACTCGATCAGAATCATACCTCCCTGGCTATGCCGGGGAGGGGGACCGTTCGCGAAGCGAATGGTGGTGGGGTGTCTTACTTTGTTTCCACGTCGGCAGTCGTAAGTAAGCAAAAGCCCCCACCACCGCATCTAGCAGCGCAAGCGCTGCGTCGTGCGGTCCCCCTCCCCAACAAGTTGGGGAGGTATAAAATTATAGCCCGAACCCGCCGACGGGTTCCGTCACGATATGGTCGCCGAAACCGGCGATCAGCGGCATGGCCTTCCTGATCGTTTCGGCCACGGCGGGAATATGCAGCGAGGCCTTGTGGCTGTCGGCCGAATCCCATACCTCGGTGATCCAGATTTTGTCCGTATCGTTCGGGTCTTTCGCCACGACATAGCTCAGACAGCCGGGCATAGCGTCGACGCTGGCCGTCATCAGGGCGATCAGGTCGTCGCGCTGGCCCGGTTGCGCTGTGAAATTGCCGATCAGTCCGTACATGAGGGCGATCTCCGTCGGTTGTCCCCGCAAAAGCGTCTGGGGATAGTTTTGTGGATAACGAATCGCTTGTCCACAGACTTATCACCTGCCCGGACAGGTCCTGCCAGCAGCGATTTCGTTAATCATTTGAAAGGACTTAGGTAACCCTTCGTTAGGGTCCGTTACCGCCATATTAACACGTTCCCCCTCCGTTCCATCCCCTTGTTTAAATTCGATTAATTATCGCTGCAGAGGCGTAAAGTGTCGGTCAGAGTCATTGCGTCCCAATTCATCCCGTGTTAACCCTGTTGGCGTTCAGCGGTGGTGTGCCGGGCGGTCCGGTTCGACTTTTTTGACCAAACAGGGAGCGGGCTCCGGCCCGGAGCGAAGAGGTGTTTCTCTCGACGCATGAGAAGCAGCTTGATGCGAAGCGGAGACTTCTGGTCCCGCAGGACTTCCGTGCGACCGCTCTGGTCCCGTTCGACGGCATCGAAAGCTTCGACGGCGTCTATTGTTTCGCCATGAAGACGCTCGGTTGCCTGGAGTGCGGCGGGGCGGAATTTTTCAGCCATTACAAGACACTGATCGACGCGCAGCCCTTCGGGTCGGCGGCGCGCCGCGGCCTTGAGGCGCGCATCTATTCGGGCATGTCGCGCCTGTCGTTCGACACCGCAGGGCGGGTGACCCTGCCGGACGCCCTGTGCGAGCAGTTCAATATCCGCGAAGCTGTCCTGCTGACCGGGCTTTATGACCGTTTCCAGATATGGAACCCCGACGCCTATGCCGCCCATCTGGCGCAGCAGGATGGCGATTTGTCAGGCCTTTTCGCGGAGCTGGGCCTATGAGTGCAGCGCCGCATATCTCGGTTCTTTTAAACGAGGTGTTAACCGTTTTCGGTAACCTTAACGGGAAGTTGATTGTCGATGCCACCTTCGGTGCCGGCGGTTATACGCGCGCCTTCCTGAACGCGGGGGCGCAGGTCATCGCCTTTGACCGCGACGCACGGGTCGGGCCTTACGTGGAATCGGTTTTATCCGAATTCCCTGAGGCCTTCCGTTTCGTCAATCGTCCCTTCTCGGAAATGAAGGACGGACTGGCCGATCTGGGTGTCGATGACGTCGACGGGATCGTGGCCGATATCGGTGTGTCGTCGATGCAGCTCGATGAGGCCGATCGCGGCTTCTCGTTCATGCGCGACGGGCCGCTGGACATGCGCATGGCGGTCGACGGCCTGAGCGCGGCGGACATCGTCAATGACTGGGCCGAGGTCGATATCGCCCACGTCATCTGGCTTTATGGCGAAGAGCATCGCTCGCGCGCCATCGCCGCCGCCATTGTGCGCCGCCGGGCCGAGGCCCCGTTCGAGCGGACGCTCGATCTCGCGGCCGTGGTTGAAAAGGCCGTTGGCGGCCGCCGGGGCGACAAGGTCCATCCGGCGACCAAGACCTTTCAGGCCCTACGCATCGCGGTAAACGATGAGCTGGGTGAACTGGAAACGGCGCTGGAGGTGTCGGAGACGCTTCTGAAGCCCGAGGGCGTGCTGGCCGTGGTGACCTTCCATTCGCTGGAAGACCGCATGGTCAAGGCCTTCCTGACCGAGCGGGCCGGGCGCCTGCCGTCGGGATCGCGTTACGCCCCGCAGGTCCAGAAGGGGCCGGAGCCGACCTATAAGCTGATCTCGACCAAGGCGATTGCGCCGTCGGACGAGGAACTGAAAACCAATCCCCGCGCGCGTTCGGCCAAGTTACGGGCCGCCCGCCGCACCGAAAACCCGCCACTTCTGGCACCCAGTAAAGCGTCCCCAACCTCCCGGAGGTCCGTCAGATGAACAAACTGATGCGTCTGTTCGATCGCCGCGTCCGCGGCTTCCGCCTTGTCGAGGCCATCGGCCTGGCTCTGGCGCTCGGCATGATCTTCTGGGTCTGCCTGTCCAAGGTGAAGGAAGGGCAGGAGGTCGCGCGTCTCAACGATCTCAACAAGGATATCGCGGCGCAGGAAGAGGCCATCAAGTCGCTCAAGGTCAAGGTCGCGGCGCTGGAGCAGCCTGCGCGCATCGAGGCGCTTGCCAAGGCCTATCTGGGGATGAAGCCGGTGGCACCGGACCGCGAAGCGAAGCTCGATAATCTGGTCGAGATTTCGCGATCTGTGTCGCGTCCCGAAGTCGTCGGTAAAAAGACCGAAGTCGTTGCCGCGCCGGCTGTGGCAGAAGAGGTCACCGCGCCGGTCGAGCCGCCTGTCACGAAGGGGGCGGGGCAATGAAGTACGGTCAGAAAGCCTACCGCATGTCGTTCATCGACTCGACCGCGTCCGGCGTTCAGTGGGTGGCCGACCGCATGTGGAAGGTCGAACACGCGTTTGAGCGCGCCAATGCCGTCACCGGCGAGCGCCTGTCGAGCGCGCGGATGCGTATCTTCTTCATCCTCATGGTCATGGGCGTGATCTACGTCGTGCTGGCCGGCTTTGCCATCAAGGCGGCCGTGTCCGGTGGGCATGGCGGCGTCGATCTGGGCCTGCCTGCCGATGCGCGCGCCGACATCGTCGATCGCAACGGTCAGATGCTGGCCACCGACATTTCCAATTTCGACCTGTTCATCGACCCGACGGACATCATGGCCGCCGACCGCCCGCTGGTGAAGCGCGCCCTGATCCAGCTCCTGCCCGATGTACCGCGCGACACGCTGGATGCCGCGATCAATGGCGACGGCCGCACCATGGTCATGCGCTGGCTCAAGCCGTCGGACAAGGCGCGCATCCTCAGCTACGGCCTGCCGGGCGTGGGCTTCGAAGCGCAGCGCGTGCGCGGTTATCCGCTCGGCGAAACCGGCGGCTTCTATATCGGCATGACCGAGCGTGCCGGTAAGGGCCTTGCCGGGGCCGAACGCGCCTTTCAGGATCAGATCGCAGGTTCCAGCACACCGTTCATGCTGGCCATGGACCTCAGGGTGCAGGGCGCGCTGGAGAACGAACTGCGCGGTGTGGCCATGGCTCAGGAGGCCAAGGGCGCCATCGGTCTGGTCACCAATGTCCGCACGGGCGAGGTGATCGCCATGGCAAGCTGGCCGGAATTCGATCCCAATGCCGCCGGGAAATACGCCGACAACAACAAGCTGAACCGCGTCACCAATTCGGTCTTCGAGGTCGGTTCGGTGTTCAAGGTCTTGTCGGTCGCCATCGGGCTTGAGTCCGGCAGCGCCTCGCTCAACTCGGTTTACGACGCCCGCACGCCCTACAGCATCGGCAAGCGCAAGATTTCGGACTATCACGCCGAAAACCGCCTGATGACACTGGAAGACGTTTTCCTCGTCTCGTCGAACATCGGCACGACCCTGATGGCCGAAAGCGTCGGCGTCGACACCATGACCAAGTTCTACAACTCGCTCGGCCTGTTCCGCGCCGCCGACATCGAGCTGGCCGAAACCGCCTCGCCGCTGGTACCGAAGAAGTGGTCGAAGGATTCGCTGGCCTCAAGCTCGTTCGGGCACGGCATGTCGATCTCGCCCCTGTCCTATGCGCAGGCGGCGGCGTCGACCATGAACGGCGGTTATCTGCGGCCCTTTACGCTGCGCAAATACGACGGCACCTCACCCTTGAAGGGCGAGCGCGTCTTCTCGGCCAATACGTCGCGGCAGATGCTCGACCTGATGCGCGTCAACGTCCTCAAGGGGACGGGCGGCAAGGCCAATGCGCCGGGGCTTCGCGTCGGCGGCAAGACCGGTTCGGCGGAAAAGGTCATCGGCGGACGCTACGACCGCTCGAAGCTTCTGTCGTCGTTCGTCGGGGTCTTCCCGACCGACGGCAATATCGAGGACGACCGCTACATGGTCATGATCATGGTCGATGAGCCAAAGGGCAATACGGAGACCCACGGTCTGCGCACCGGCGGCTGGGTCGCGGCACCCGTGGTGGGCCGCGTCATCGACCGTATCGCGCCCTTCCTCAATGTGGCGCGCAAGGAAGACAAGTTCTCCGACAGTGAGTGGGTCAAGGCTCAGGTCATGCCGGAAGAACAGACCGGCGGGGTCGTGGCGGGCCACGCCGTGCCGGTGGCGGCGGGGCATTGAGTTAATAGTATGAGCGTATCGGGACAGGAATCGGGTGCTATGGGCGGCTTACGCTTATCGGACATTTTGCGGCGCGATCTGGACTTCGATCCGGAAGTGACCGGCGTGACCGCCGACAGCCGCAAGGTAGGGCCGGGGACGCTGTTCTGCGCCCTGCCGGGGTCGGCGCATGACGGTCGTCAGTTCATTCCTCAGGCCCTGAGCGCCGGGGCGGCGGCCGTCCTCGCGCCCGAAGACACGCCGCTCGGCACCGCCAATAATATCCTGACCGCTTATGACGTGCGCCGCGCCTATGCGCTGGCGGCCAAGACCTTCTACGGCGTGCAGCCGAAGACGTGTGTTGCCATCACCGGCACCAACGGCAAGACCTCGGTCGCTACCTTCTGTCGTCAAATGTTCGCCCATATGGGCTACGTCTCGGCCAGCATGGGGACGCTGGGGATCGTCACGCAGAACGGGGCCGCTGAACACGCCATCACGCCGCCGGGCCTGACGACACCGGACGCGGCGGATGTGGCGAAATATATGGCCGATCTGGCGCATCAGGGCGTCACCCACGTGGCACTGGAGGCCTCCTCGCACGGCATCGATCAACGGCGTCTGGATGGGGTGACCCTGGCGGCGGCGGGCTTCACCAATCTGACGCAGGACCACCTCGATTATCACGCGACGATGGAGGCCTATAAGGTCGCCAAGCTGCGCCTGTTCGAACAGCTTTTGCCGCGCGGCCGTACGGCGGTTTTAAACGCTGACAGCGATGCCTATAACGCCTTTGCCGCCTCGGCGATCACGTCGGGCGCGTCGGTGATGAGCGTCGGCGAGCGCGGGCAGCACCTGACCCTGACGCACCGCGACCTGACGGTGGATGGGCAGATCCTCTATCTCGACTATCAGGGTCGTTCGTTCGAGGTGAAACTCGGCCTTGCCGGTCTGTTTCAGGCCTCGAACGCGCTGGTCGCGGCGGGTCTGTGTCTGGCGGCGGGCGAGAATATCGACGCGGTGATCCACGCTCTGGCCGATCTCAAGGGGGCGCGCGGGCGACTGGAGCGCGTCGGGGCCAAATCAAACGGCGCCGAGGTCTATGTCGACTACGCTCACACGCCGGACGGGCTGGAAACGGTGCTTAAGGCCCTGCGTCCGCACACCCAGGGACGTCTGGTCTGCGTCTTCGGCTGCGGCGGCGACCGCGACACGGGCAAGCGGCCTCAGATGGGCGGCATTGCCGAGCGCCTGTCGGACCGCGTCATCGTTACCGACGACAATCCGCGCTCCGAAGACCCGGCGACGATCCGCGCGCAGATCATGGCTGGCCTCGCCGGGACGCAGTCGTCGAACGTGCTGGAAATCGGTGACCGCCGTGCGGCGATCTTCGAGGCCGTGGCGTCGCTCAAGACCGGCGATGTGCTGGTCGTGGCCGGTAAGGGCCACGAACAGGGTCAGATCGTGGCGGGAAAGGTCTTGCCTTTCGACGACGCCGGTGTAGTTCAGGAAGCATTGAACGGATAATCCCCCCTCTCCCCGCGTGCGGGGAGAGGGCTGGGGTGAGGGGCATCTTTCTTTGTGCGACTCGCCCCTCACCCGGCCTTTCAGGCCACCCTCTCCCCGTAAACGGGGAGAGGGGAGGAGCTCAAATGACCACACTCTGGACCGGATACGAACTGCTTCAGGCCACCGGCGGCACCTTTACCGGACTGACCGACGAACCGGACGCGATCCACGCCACCGGCATCACCTTCGACAGCCGTCAGGTCCAGCCCGGCGACCTGTTCCTCGCTTTGAATGGTGAGCGCGATGGCCACGACTTCGTGCCGCAGGCCTTTGCGCAGGGCGCGGTCGCCGCCATTACGCGCAAGCCGATCGAGGGCGGACCGTGCCTGCTGGTTCCCGATGTGCTGAAGGCGCTGGAACAGCTTGGTGTCTATGCCCGCAACCGTGCGCCCGCCAAACGCGGCGCGGTGACCGGCAGCGTCGGCAAGACCTCCGTGACTCAGATGGTCATGGCGGCGCTGAAACAGGCGGGCAAGGCCCATTCGGCGGTCAAGAGCTTCAACAACCATATCGGCGTGCCGCTGACGCTCGCCCGGATGCCCGCCGATACCGAACGGGCTGTGTTCGAGATTGGCATGAACCACGCCGACGAGATCACGCCGCTGGCCGAGTTTGTTGAGCCCGACGCGGTGATCATCACCACGGTCGGCGCGGTCCACACCGAAAACTTCCCCGATGGCGAACTGGGGGTCATGAAGGCCAAGGCCGAGATCTTCGACGGCCTGAAATACGGCGGTCTTGCGATCCTCAATGCCGACAACCGTTGGTTCGAGGAACTGAAAACCCGCGCCGAAGAGTCCGGCGCGAAGATTGCCGCTTTTGGTGAGGCCGAGGGGGCCGATGCCCGCCTGCTCGACCATCGTCTGATCGACGGCAAGGCGCAGGTCACCGCCCATTTCCGCGGCCACGATATCCGCTTTACCCTGGCCCACACCGGCAAGCATCAGGCGCTCAACGCCATGGCCGTCCTGCTGATGGCTGAGGCGCTCGATGTGGACACCGCCACGACGCTACAAGCGCTGGAGGCCTTCGCCGTCCTCGACGGACGCGGGGCCAGCCATTCGCTGCGCCTTGATACGGGCGGCGAAATCACCCTGATCGACGAAAGCTACAACGCCAATCCGATGTCGATGGCGGCGACACTCGGGGCACTCGGTGCGCGCGAAATCCCCGTCGGCGGTCGCAAGGTCGTCGTCCTGACCGACATGCTGGAACTGGGGCCGGACGAGGCCGGTCTGCACGCTGGTCTCGCCCCCGTCATCGCCGCCAATGGCATCGACACAGTCTTCCTCGCCGGACCGCGCATGGCGCATCTGTGGGCCGTCCTGCCGGAAGCCGTGCGCGGGGCCTATGCGCAAAGTGCAGCGGAATTGATCGATCCGCTCAAATCGGCCTTGCGCGCGGGCGACGTTGTTATGATAAAGGGGTCCAACGGCTCGAAAGCCGGGCTGATCGCCAAAACGCTACTGGGTATATAAGGTTCCGGATGTTTTATTTTCTCTATGAGCAGCTTGCGGGCGTCGAACACTGGCCGCTGCTCAACCTGCTGAAGTATCAGACCGTCCGGGTCGGCCTCGCTCTGGTCACCTCCTACATCGTCGCGGTCGCCATGGGCTCGCGCTTCATCCGCTGGATGCGCGCCCGTCAGGGCAAGGGCCAGCCGATCCGCGAAGATGGTCCGCAAAGCCACCTGCTGACCAAGAAGGGCACGCCGACCATGGGCGGGCTGATGATCCTGGCCGGGATTCTGGTGGGGACGCTCCTGTGGTGCGACCTGCGCAGCGTGACCGTCTGGGTTGTGCTGGGGGTCACCATGATCTTTGGGCTTTTGGGCTTCGCCGACGATTACGCCAAGGTGACCAAGCAGTCCTCCGCCGGGATTACCGGGCCGCAGAAGCTGATCGTGCAGTTCATCGTGGCGGGCATCGCCGTGGCGCTGCTGATCTTTTTCGCGCCGCAGTCGCCGACCTCGTCGGGTCTGTCGACCTCGCTGGCCGTGCCGATCTTCAAGAACGTCCTGTTCAATCTCGGTTATTTCTACATCGTCTTCGCCGCCGTGGTGATTGTGGGTGCCTCGAATGCCGTCAATATGACCGACGGCCTCGACGGGCTGGCCATCGTGCCGGTGATGATCGCGGCGGGCACGTTCGGCATCATCGCCTATGCGGTCGGCAACTACGTCTTCGCCAACTATCTCAATGTCCACTTCGTGCCGGGGTCGGGCGAGGTCGCGGTGTTCCTGGCCACCATCATCGGCGGCGGCATGGGCTTTTTGTGGTATAACGCCCCGCCCGCCAAGATCTTCATGGGTGATACCGGATCGCTCGCTCTGGGCGGCGGTCTGGGCGCGGCGGCGGTCGCCACCAAGCACGAGATCGTTCTGGCCATCGTTGGCGGCCTGTTCGTCGTCGAGGCCCTGTCGGTGATGATCCAGATCGGCTATTTCAAGCTGACCGGCAAGCGGGTCTTCCTGATGGCGCCGATCCACCACCATTTCGAAAAGCTCGGCTGGGCCGAATCGACGGTCGTCATCCGCTTCTGGATCGTCGCGGCCATGCTGGCCATGATCGGTCTGGCGACGTTGAAGTTGCGGTAGGAGCAGGTTGTGATCCCGGTAAAAAGCTTCGCTGGCAAGCGTGTCGCCATCTTCGGCCTTGGTAAATCCGGGCTCACGGCGGCGCGCGCGCTCAAGGCCGGCGGGGCCGAGCCGCTCCTGTGGGACGACAAGCCGCAATCGATGCTGGCCGCGTCGAAGGAAGGCTTCACCATCGAGAACCTCAAGGTTGCCGACTGGTCCGAGATCGACGCCCTGCTGCTGTCGCCCGGTGTGCCGCTGACGCACCCCGAACCGCACTGGACCGTCAAGGCGGCGCAGGCCGCCAGTGTCCCGGTGCTGGGCGATATCGAGCTGTTTGCGCGCACGATCAACGCCATCCCCGAGGCGCGCCGCCCGAAGACGGTCGCCATCACCGGCACCAACGGTAAGTCGACGACGACGGCCCTGATCGGCCATATCCTCAAGGCGGCGGGCAAGGACGTCCATGTCGGCGGCAATATCGGCATCGGTATCCTCGACCTGCCCGATATGCACGCGGGCACGATCTACGTCATCGAAACCTCTTCCTATCAGCTCGACCTGACGCAAAGCTTCCGCCCAGACGTGGCCGTGCTGATGAACTTCTCGCCTGACCACCTCGACCGGCACGGCGACATGGACGGCTATATCGCCGCCAAGAAGCGCATCTTCATGAACCAGACGGCGGACCAGACGGCGGTCATCGGCACCGACGACCACTGGTCACAGGGTCTGGTGACGGAAATGACCGCCCACAGCCCGATGAAGCTGGTGCCGATCTCGTCGCGCCGGACGCTGGGGCGCGGGGTCTACGCGCTGAACGGCGTCATCTATGACGCGACGGCGGAACGCGCGCGGCAAATCATCGACCTGAAGACCGTACGGACCCTGACGGGGCGGCACAACTGGCAAAACGCCTGCGCGGCCTATTCGGCCTGCCGGGCGGTGGGGCTGAGTGTCGAGGCGATCGTCGCGGGGCTGCACAGCTTCCCCGGTCTCGATCACCGGATGCAGGAGATAGGCCGTATCAAGAATGTGCGCTTCATCAACGATTCCAAGGCGACCAATGCCGACGCCGCGCGTCAGGCCATGTCGAGTTTCGAATCGTTCTTCTGGATTGCCGGGGGCCGCGCGAAGGCGGGCGGTATCGAGGAGCTGACCGACCTGTTTCCGCGCGTCAGGCACGCCTTCCTTATCGGCGAGGCGGCGGAGCTGTTCGAGAAGACCATCGGTGCGGCGGCGGTCTGTACGCAATCGCGCCATTTGTTCACCGCGGTGGCTCAGGCCTATGCCGAGGCGGAAAAATCGGGCCGCGAGGAGATCGTACTACTTTCCCCGGCCTGCGCCTCGCAGGACCAGTTCACTGACTTCGAGGCGCGCGGCAATGCGTTCAAGGACGCCGTGGCGGAAATTTCCAAGAGCATCGTCGCGGCGGGATAAATACTTACTCCTCCCTGCCTTTGGCGGGGAGGGGGACCGCACGAACTTGCGAAGCAAGTGAGATGTGGTGGTGGGGTTTCTTGCTTGCTTTCTACTCCATGCCCGCCGCACCTAAGAAAGATACCCCACCACCACGCCCTTCGGGCGCGGTCTTCCTCCCCAACAAGTTGGGGAGGTATGAAGATTAAAACGCCTCGCTGACAATATCTCCGTCATCCCGGAACCAGGCGCGTTTCATCCCCGCCGAGCGGAACGGCGTCAGAACTTCGCCGGTGCGGGTGACCATGATCAGCCCACCTTCGCCGCCCATATCGGCGATCTGGGCCAGAACCTGATCGGAGGCCTGTTCCGGAATCTGTCCCGCACCGAAGCGGAATGCCACCTGTGCTGCCGCCTGAACGCGGAGGAAATACTCGCCCTGACCGGTGCAGGACACTGCGGCGTTGCCATCGGCCCACGTCCCCGCGCCGATGACTGGGGTGTCGCCGACGCGGCCGGGCAGTTTGCCGAACACGCCCGCGGTCGAGGTCCCCGCCGCCAGATTCCCGTGCGAGTCGAGACAGACGCAGCCGACCGTGCCGTGGGCCAGCGTCCCCGGCGGATAGTTCGATTCGAACGCGCCGGCGCGGGTGAAATAGTCGTCACCAACGGTCTCGAACCCGTGGCTCAAGCCGAATTCACGCGCGCCCTGACCGGCCAGCATGACGTGCGGGGTGCGCTCCATCACCGCGCGGGCGACATCGATGGGATTCTTGAAGCCTTCCAGAGCCGCCACCGATCCGGCGCGTTGGTCCGGGCCGTTCATCAGGCTGGCGTCGAGCTCATAGATGCCCGCCGCGTTCGGCGACGCGCCCTTGCCCGCGACGTAGAGGCCCGAATCTTCCAGAGCGCGTACAGTCTCCGTCACGACATCGAGCGCGGTCGCGCCGTTTTTGAGATTGTGGCGGGCGATCTTGGCCAGACCGCGCATATGGGCGATCTCTATGCCATAGTCGCGACCGGCCTTGGCACCGGCGCCGCCATGCAGGGCAAAGGCGATCATGGGAAGTTTCCTGTGTGACGTTATCGCGCGCGTTTTAGGCGAAAGCGAAGCATAAGGGAACCCTTAGAGCGCATTCCGAAAAGTGTGCAACGGTTTTCGGAATCAAATGCGCGAGAAAACAAAATGTTAGAGCGCGGCTCCGATCCAGCCAGATCGGGACGTGCTCTAGCGTCTATCTGACGTGCAGCAGGTTCGAACATAGCCGACGCGGCGCGGTTCGGTGACTGATCAGGATCAGCCCCTGACCGGTGGTGTTCAGATGCGCCTCAAGCGCAGACACGACGACCGTTTCGGTCATCGGATCGAGCCCTTCGGTCGGTTCGTCCAGCACCAAGATGGGCGCGGTTCGCAACAAGGCGCGGGCGAGGTTCAGTCGCTTTCGCTCGCCGCCCGACAGCGTAATGCCGCCGTCGCCAATCCATGTATGCAGACCGTCTTTCATCGCCGCCACGCGGGGTTTCAACTGCGCGGCCTCAAGTGCCGCCCAGACACGCGCGGTCAGGTCGTTGGGCGAGGTGTCGGCGATCTCTTCCGTCGTCACGCCCATCAGCAGGTTGTCGCCGACCGTGCCGTTGAGGACCGGCGCGTCCTGCGGGCATAGGGCAAACAAGCGTGCGTCGGCGGTCGTTGCCGCCCCCAGATAGGGCACGTCGTCGATAGGCCGCAGACCAATCAGGGCCTCGATCAGGCGGGTCTTGCCACCGCCGGAGCGTCCGTCGATCCGCAGGCGCAGGGTGCGATCCAAAGCAATAACCTGCCCGTCATAGACCAGCACCGGATCGGCGTCGGGCAGGGGGGCGGCCTCACGCAGGTCGCCCAGTTCGGCCACGCGGGTTTCAGCCTCATCGAACAGGGTTTGTTGCGTCATGGCGCGCAGCAGCGGTCCCGTGCACTCAAAGGCGACCGTCGTCACCAGCAGGCTCAGCGCTAACATCGGCATGGGCGATTGGACGTGCGTCGCGACGATCAGGATCAGGGTCGCCGCCATGATCAGCAGGGTCAGGGCCGCAGGCACGCCTTCGCGCCGAGCCTGCTGTACGCGGGCGGCTTTTAGCGCGGTTTCCTGCGGACGTAACCCGTCGAGAAAGCGCCCCTTGAGGTTATAGGCGGCGATATCGGGCAGGAAGGGCAGGGTGTCGAACAGGCCCTGTTTGAGTTGTCCCAGTTCGGCCTGACCGGCCCCGGTTTGCGGACGGAACCGATAGTGCGCCAGCCCGACCAGCGTGGATAGCCCGACGATACAGATCACAGCCGCCAGCGGCGACAGAAACAGGTTCAGCAGCACCGCCGCGACCAACCCGCCGAGCGCCGAGGCCCAGTTGCTCTGGGCGACGAGTGCGCCTTCCAATTGCCCGACATCCTGCACCAGCCGCGCCGACGCTTCGCCGCGACTGAGCGACAGGGCGATCTTCGGGTCGGCGCGCGTAAGTCGTTCAAACAGCCACGGACGCAGGTCGGCCAGCGCGCGCAGCGCCGCCGCATGCCCGAGATAGCGTTCGAAATAGCGCAACGCCGTCCGCGCGATGGCCAGGGCCCTGATCGCTGCCGACGGCAGCAGATAGTTGAAGGCCTGCATGACCGCGCCGCCGGCCGCTCCGGCGATGGCGGCGCCGGCGAGGAACCAGCCGGACAGGCCCAGAAGCGTCACGGCGGCGATCGACACGCCCGCCGCACACACAGACGCGACGATCAGGGTGGTGCGGAACGATGCCTTGACGCCGCCGAAGAAGGCTTTGAACGCACTCATAGCCGCACCACCTGAGCGGCGCGTGCCGCCAGCTTTTCCGAGTGCGTGGCAATGATCACGGTACGACCGGCAACCGCACTGAACAAAGCGTCGATCAGGGCGTCTTCGGCGGCCTCATCGAGGTCAGCGGTGGGTTCATCGAGCAGAAGCAGAGGCGCGGGTTTGAGCAGGGCGCGGGCGAGGCCGATGCGTCGCCGCTCGCCGCCCGACAGGCCGGAACCGCGGTCGTTGAACGGCGTCTCGCCGCGCGCCGTGGCCAGATCGTTGAGGCCGCACAGGTCGATCACGGCGGCGACTTCGGCATCGGTCGCCTTTGGGTGAGACAGGCGCAGATTGTCGCTCAGAGTGCCCGTGAGGATCGGCGTGTGCTGCGACATCCACGCCAGCGACGACGACAAGTCGTGCGTGGGTGTTAGCACCTGTTCGCCGATGGTGATCCTGCCGTCATGACGCAGTCCTGAGGCCGGAGACGTGCCGAGCAGAAGCCGCAACAGCGTCGATTTTCCGGAGCCGGATTCGCCCAACAGGGCCGTAACTGAACCGGCGGGGGTGGTGAAACTGACCGGCGCGAAGATGGTGTCCTGATCGAACGCCGCACTGACCGCATCGAACTGTACCTCAGGCGCGCCGTCGAGCATCACCGGCGTCAGGGCGGGTGTTTCCAGCGCCGCTTCCATCTGCATCAGGGCTTCGGTGGCCGCGCGCGCCTGCTGTTCCTCGTGATAGGCGGCGCTGAGGCGGCGCAGGGGGGCATAGACTTCCGGGGCCAATGTAAGCGCGATGAACGCTGACACGAACGGATCGTAGCGGAAATCGAGCGCGGCAGGCACAGCGAACGGTAGCAAGCCCAGCAGCGAAAAGCCGCAATAGACGGCGACCAGCGCTACGGAAATGGCGGCGAAGAACTCCAGCACCGCCGAGCCGCTGAAGGCCATGCGCAGGACCGATAGGGTGCGTTCGGACACGTCGCGGGCGGCAAAGCGGACCTTTTTCGTCTGCGACTCGCCCTGCGCGAAGGCGGTAATCAGCGGCAGATGTTTCAAACGGTCGGCGAACAGGGCCGACAAGCGCGTCAGGGCGTCGAGTTGCTTGCGCGATTCCGCCGCCGTGGCCATGCCGGACAGGGCCATGAGTGTGACAAAGGGACACAGGGTGAATAGCAGGATCAGGGCGGCGGCCGGTGAGACGACGGCGACGATCAAAATGACCAGCAGCGGCGTCAGGCTCGACGCCCGTCGCGCGGGCAGAAAGCGCGCATAATAGCCTTCCAGTGCCTCGCTATGCTCGAAAAAGGGTGTCATGCGGTGCATCTGCGACCCGCTCAGTCCGCGCCCGGACAGGGCCTCGTCGATCAGGCCGAGACGCAGAGCTTCGATGATCGTACGTGCTGCCGATGCCGTAACAAACTGACTTATATGAGAAATTCCAGCGCGCAGGCCGAGACCCGTCGCGATCAGCAGCAACCCCCAAACCGGGAACGCGCGGGAGCGGACATCATTCAGCGTCAGGGCCAGTCCGACCGCGAAACCGGCGGCACATAATACCGCAGCAATTTCCAGGCATAGCACAAGTTTGACTTGTCTTTTGGCCGGTATCGCCCATAGTTTCAGCCGCGCACCCACGGCCTGACGCAACGCTTTCGCGGCATCGGTGGCGGTCTCATTCGAGGCGGGATCGGGGTGCGACATTTGGTACGATAGGGTCTCAGTGTTCACGGGCGTATAGAACGCTCAGCTTAATTGTCTTTGCAAATAAGCCGGGATCGGGAGCTTCTAACCGATTTCGGAAACAAGGGGTCTAAAAATCTGAGTGTCCGGGACAGCATGTCGCAGGCACGCACGACCAAAAGACCCTAATAACCCGAGGGATATATCTCAATGGATATGAGCACAGTCGACCTGTCGAGGCTGCAATTCGCCTTGACCGCGCTGTACCACTTTCTGTTCGTCCCGCTGACACTTGGCCTTTCCTTCATGCTGGTCATCATGGAAAGCGTCTATGTCCTCACGCGGCGCGAAATATGGCGCACCATCACCCGATTCTGGGGCACGCTGTTCGGCATCAATTTCGTGCTGGGCGTGGCCACCGGCCTGACCATGGAATTTCAGTTCGGCACGAACTGGTCCTATTACTCCCACTTCGTCGGCGATATCTTCGGCGCGCCTCTGGCCATTGAAGGCCTGATGGCGTTCTTTCTGGAGGCCACCTTCGTCGGCCTGATGTTCTTCGGCTGGGATAAGCTGTCGCGTCCGGCGCACCTGATGGTCACCTTCCTTGTGGCCTTGGGGACGAACCTGTCGGCACTGTGGATATTGATCGCCAACGGCTGGATGCAGAACCCGGTAGGGTCGGACTTCAACCCGGCCACCATGCGTATGGAAGTCACCGACTTCATGGCCGTGCTGTTCAACCCGGTCGCTCAGGCCAAGTTTGTCCACACCGTCTCGGCGGGCTATGTCTGCGCAGCGGTCTTCGTGCTGGCGGTCTCGGCCATCTACCTGCTCAAAGGCAAGTGGGTCTCCGTCGCCAAACGCTCGATGGCGGTGGCGGCGGCCTTCGGCTTAGCGTCGTCTTTGTCGGTCGTGGTGCTGGGCGACGAGTCCGGTTACGCGCTCACAGATAACCAAAAGATGAAGCTGGCGGCGCTGGAGGCCATGTGGGAAACCGAGCCGGCCCCGGCAGGCCTGACCTTGTTCGGCATCCCTAACCTCAAGACCCAGCATACCGATTACGAGGTGAAAATCCCCTATGTGCTGGGCCTGATCTCGACACGCTCGCTTGACCGTCCGGTCATCGGCATCCTTGAGCTGGTCGAGACGGCGGAGCATCGCATTGTATCGGGCATCGCCGCCTATGATGCGGTGGAAAAGCTCAAAGTGAACGAAAACGATCTGGCCGCCCGCGCACAGTTCGAAGCGCACAAGCGCGACCTCGGCTACGGTTACCTGCTGAAGCGCTACGTCGCCGATCCGCGCACCGCCGACGCGGCCCTGATCCAGAAGGCGGCTCTGGACACCGTTCCCAACGTCCCGGTGATGTTCTGGGTCTTCCGTCTCATGGCCGGTTTGGGCCTGTTCATGATCGGGGTGTTTGCGCTGGCCTTCCTGCTGGTGACCCTGCGCAAGGCCGACAACCGCTGGTTCCTGCGGCTCTGCGTGCTGGCCCTGCCCATGCCGTGGATCGCCATCGAAGCCGGATGGATACTGGCCGAAATCGGGCGTCAGCCGTGGGCCGTCGAAGGCGTTCTGCCGACCTTCATGGGGGCATCGAGCCTCACCAAAGGCCAGATATGGCTGACCATTGCAGGCTTTACGGCGCTCTACGGGACGCTGGCGGTCATCGAGGTCAAGCTGCTGCTCAAGACGATCAAAACCGGCCCATATGCGTCGAAGTTCGGACGCATGCACGACGCGGAAGAGGCCAGCCCGCTGGAAACCGGCACCCTGTCCGGCCCGGCAGAGTAAGGAGTAAAAACTATGGAACTCCCAATCGACTATATGACGTTACGCGTGATCTGGTGGGGGCTGATCGGCGTCCTGCTGGTCGGGTTCGCCATCATGGACGGCTATGCGCTGGGCACCTTGGCCAGCCTGCCGTTCATTGCCAAAACCGACGAAGAACGCCGGGCGGTGATCAACACCGTTTCGGCCACCTGGGAAGGCAATCAGGTGTGGCTGATCCTCGGCGGCGGCGCCATCTTCGCCGCGTGGCCGTTCGTGTATGCCGTCTCCTTCTCCGGCTTTTATCTGGCCATGTTCCTCGTCCTGTCGGCCCTGATCCTGCGGCCCGTCGGCTTCAAGTATCGCTCGAAGCGTCCGGGCAAGGCATGGCGGCGGAATTGGGACTGGGCGCTGTTCGTCGGCGGTTTCGTCCCGGCGCTGGTCTTCGGCGTGGCGGTCGGCAATGTCCTGCAAGGCGCGCCGTTCAGCCTCGACAGCGATCTGCGCATCACCTATCACGACCTGTTCCTCGGCGGTCTGCTGGGCCTGTTCAGCCCCTTCACCGTGCTGTGCGGCCTGACGTCGGTGGCCATGTTGCTGGTGCAGGGTCTGACCTGGGTGTCGCTTAAGATCGAAAAGGGCGAGGTTCGCGACCGCGCCATCCGTTGGGCGACCTTTGCCGGGATCGGGGTGATCGTCCTCTATGCGCTGGGTGGTCTGTTCCTCGCCTTCGGTGACCTCGGTTACAAGGTGCTGGATGCGGTGGCCGTGGACGGCCCATCGAACCCGACCCGTGGCGAGGTGGTGCGTGAAGCGGGCGCGTGGCTCGTCAACTACGGCAAGTATCCGTGGATGATGGCGGCACCGGTGCTTGGCTTTGCCGGTACAGCTCTGACGCTGGTGGCTTTGCGCTTCAAGGCCGATCCGTGGGCCTTCATCGCCGCGTCGCTGGCGGTGTTCGGCATCATCGGCAGCGTCGGATTGTCGATGTTCCCGATCATCCTGCCGTCGTCGATCGATGCCCATTCCAGCCTTCTGGTATGGAACGCGTCAAGCTCGCACTCGACCCTGTTCACGATGTTGCTGGTGACGGTGGTCTTCCTGCCGATCGTCCTGCTCTATACGGCGTGGGTCTATAAGGTGCTGTTCGGCCGGATCGAGATCAAGCAGTTAAAAACCAATCCGGATCTCTACTAGGACCATGAGGGAAACCAAGGTTTCCCTCATGGGCTCCCTTCCTCACTATGGAGAAAAATTTCTCGGGGCGGCCCGTCGAAATTTTTCACATCTTTCTTGAGCCTGACGATGTCAGGCAAGGAGTTGAAAATGTGGTATTTTACTTGGGTTCTGGGCTTGGGCCTTGCGGTAACCTTCGGCATTCTGAACGGTATTTGGTTCGAGTTCCTGACCGAAGACGATGCCGACGCGGAAGACCCGTATCAAAACTAAAATATCCCCGCTGGCGACAGCGGGGATATTTTTTTAAACCTCTTCCGTCTGAGCCGCGCGCGCCGGGTGGTCTCGCAGAGTCTTCACGAAGCGGAAGACCTGCGCCTTGACGAACAGATCCTCGCCCTGTTCGGCGAGGGTAAACAGTTCGCTCATGGCGTCGGCCGAAAGATGCAAATCCATATGCTGGTTCATGACCTTGAATATGCCCGGCCTCAGCGGCTCGCGGATTTCGTTGTCGTCCAGCAGCGCCTCGGTGATCTTTTCGCCGTCGCGCAGACCGGTCAGGACGATCTTGATATCCTTGTCGACCTTGAGGCCGTACATCTCGATCATGTTGCGCGCCAGATCGTAGATTTTGATCGGCGACCCCATCTCCAGAATATACAGGCTCGATTTCTCGGTCGCATTGGTCGCGTTGTGCATGGCGGCGGTCATGACCAGTTGCACCGCTTCATAAATCGTCATGAAGAAGCGTTCGACCGCCGCGTCGGTGAGCGTGATCGGCCCGCCGCGTTCGATCTGCGTCCGGAACAGGGGCACCACCGACCCGGTCGAGCCCAGCACATTGCCGAAGCGCACGACGCAGGCCTGATTGAGATGGCCCATCTGCGACGAGATCAGATGTTCGGCCAGACGCTTGGTCGCCCCCATCATCGAGGCCGGAGCCACCGCCTTGTCCGACGAGATGAGCACCAGTTGCTTCACATTGGCGGCCCGCGCCGCGTCGATGACATACTGCGTGCCCATGACATTGGTCAGGACGCCCTCGGACGGATTGATCTCGACCATCGGCACGTGCTTGAGCGCGGCGGCGTGGAAGATGACGTCAGGCCGCTGATCGACGAAGATAGCTTCAAGCCGTGCCTTGCGCCGGATCGAACAGAGGATCGGCGTGACTTCGAGCTTATGGCCCGGCTTGCCGAATTCGTAGCGCAGGGATTGTTCGACGTCGTAGAGCGCCAGTTCGGAGTGATCGATCAGGATAACGTGCGCCGCCCCCAGATGCAGGGCCTGACGGGCGATTTCCGAGCCGATCGACCCGCCACCGCCGGTGATCAGGATGCGTTTGCCGGCATAGAAGCCGCGCAGAGCGTCGTGATCCAGATGGACCTGCGGCCGGTGCAGCAGGGATTTGTACGAAATCTGATCGTTGGGATCAGCCAGGGACAGCTTGACATTGCGGCGCCCCAGCAATCCCGACTTGGCCAAAAAACGTAAAATACGATAGTTAAAAATGGCCATTCGGTCTAAAACCACCCCGTTGCGGGGTTCTCAGTAAAAATCATGCACGCCCCCCGTGCCGCCGGACACTGCCGCTTGTCAGATGTCTGACCTACAGTTTACAGCTTTTTGTCAAAAAGAAATAAGGTAATTTCGTCATGCCGGTTTTTCCTTCACAGATTTCGCTGACAAAGTGATGACGGTCGACATACTCTTTTTCGGCAAGGTGGCCGACAAGGCCGGGATACGCCAGTTGAAGATGGAGCTCTCCGATACCGGTGGATCGTTGCTGGCCCTGCGCGACAAGGCCTTGGGAACTGTATTCGCGGCGGGCGGTCTGGACGCGACCCAGGTGCAGATGAGTGTAAATCAGGTTCGCGTGACCGGGGATATGCCGCTGAGTGACGGGGACGAAGTGGCGTTCTTTTCGGCCTTTTCGGGCGGGTGAGCATGGCGGCGATCGAAACCCTGCTGTTACAGGAGGCGCTGGACGGTCAGGCGCTCTATGCGCGCTTCATCGCGGCGAATCGTTTATCGGGTGCGCTGGTCAGCTTTTCCGGGCGGGTGCGCGACACAAGCGCTACGGGTGCGGTTTCGCACCTGTATCTCGACTGGTATCCCGGCATGACCGAACGGAGTCTGGCCGATATTGCGGCAGCGGCGGCGGACCGTTTCGAGGTCGAGGCCCTGCTGGTGGCGCATCGCTGCGGCGAGGTGCGGGCAGGTGAGGAGATCGTTTTCGTGGCGGCGGCGTCCGCGCATCGTCGGGCGGCGTTTGAGGCGGCGGATTACCTGATGGATCGCCTGAAGTCCGAGGCGGCACTGTGGAAGCGCGAAGTGGGCACGACTTTGGAAGGGGGGGGCTTCGACGACTGGATCGAGCCGACCCAAAAAGACAGTGCCGATTTGAAGAGGTGGAACCCGTGACGGAAAAATCGCTTTCACACGTCGGCCACGACGGTCGCGCCCATATGGTCGATGTCGGGGACAAGGCCGTGACCCAACGCGTGGCGAAGGCCGTCGGGCGGCTGGTCTGTCTGCCTGAAACGCTGGCCATCGTCCGTGACGGCAAGGCCCCGAAGGGGGCGGTGGTGGCGACCGCTGAGATCGCGGGGATCATGGCGGCGAAAAAGACGGCGGAGCTTATCCCGCTCTGCCATCCGCTGAGCCTGTCGAAGGTGTCTTTGACGATTGAGGCGGACGAGACACTGCCGGGGTTTCATATCGTCGCCGAAGTCAAGACGACGGGGCAGACGGGGGTCGAGATGGAAGCCCTGACGGCGGTGTCCGTGGCGGGACTGACGCTTTACGACATGCTCAAGGCGGTCGATAAGACCATGCGGATCGAGGGGGTCGAGGTCGTCGCCAAACGGGGCGGGAAGGCCGATTTCGGCTAAAAGCGCGTCTAAAAGCCCTTGTCTCGTGGAAAAGAGGGGCCGCGGTACGCTTGGGTGAGGATTGTACAACGCGGCCCGTTTTACAGTTTACTAGCCTCAGGCCGGAATGCGAAAACCGGCGGAGGCGGGAGCTACGCAGCGGTCGGGCCAACGACGCTGCGGAGGAGACGGAAGGAACACACCGTCAAAATACAACCTAAGCGTAATTCGTGAATCCGGGGTTAATGAGATTATCCCCGGTTGATTTTTGTTTCGCCTTTGAAAAAAAGCCGCAACCTCATGGGGAGAGGCTGCGGCTCAAGGCAAAAGTTGATCACGTGCAATACAGGGGAAGGATAGGGTGATTGCACCTTACCACAACCCCTGATCGGGGGGATTAAAAGACGTTTGCGCGGACCCCGACCCACAGGCGACGGCCCGGCGTGCCGTAATCGGCGGCGGTTTCATAGTCTTCGTCGGTCAGGTTTTCGACTCGACCGAACACCGTGACCCGCTCATTGATCGCCCACGCGGCACGCAGATCGGCCAGGGTGTAGCTGTTCAGTTGACGCGTCGAGAAGGCCGATTCCGTCGTCTTGCCCGCATAGCGCAGGCCCAGGCTGACGTTCAGCGCCGGGGTGATATCCTGCGTCACATCGACATTGGCCAGATCGCGCGGACGGCGCGGCAGCTTGGCGCCGGTCAGGTCGTTTGTCGACGTGACGTGGCTGTAGTTGGCGCGGAGATGCGTGGACGCGGTCAGGTCGCCGACATATTCCAGTTCGACGCCTTCGGCCTTGGTCCGGGCGATATTGTCGTAGAAGCCGAACGGGCGCGTCGGGCACAGCGGATGCGTCGAGCCGAAGCACGAAGCGAAGTCGATCTGGTTTTCCGTCTTACGCGCAAAGGCCGTCAGGCTCAGGCGGGCGTTTTGCGCCGGCAGGAAGTAGTCGAGGCCGATTTCACCGCTGTCGGCCTTTTCGGCTTTCAGGTTGGTGTTGCCGTATTCGCTGTAGAGCTGGTACAGGCTCGGCGCCTTGAAGCCCTGACCGAGGCTGCCGCGCAGGACGAGGTTGTCCGCTGCACGGTAGCTGGCCGACAGATGGCCGATGGTTTGACCGCCGAAGCGCGAATGGTCGTCGTAACGGACGCTGCCGGTGACGTTGAAAGCCTCCGTAAAGTCATGCGACACCTGAACGAAGGCGCTGTCCAGCGTGGCGTCGCGCGATAGAACCGGGCCGCCGAAGGACGAATACTCGATTTCGGATTTTTCCTGCGTCGCGCCGAAAACGAAGCGCGTCGTATCCGACAGTTTCGCGGTGCCGGTATAGTCCACCGTCGTCACCTTGCCGCGGCCGTTGAGCGTTTCGAAATTCGTGCCGTCGTAGTCATGGCGCTCGGTGTCGGTGCGGCTGACCGACAGGGCGTGGGTGACGGTTTCGCCCTTATACTGATAACCAAGGCTGTAGAGGCCTTCGTTCGTGTTGCCGTAGTCCTTCGTGTCGCCAAAGGCGTAGGTCGGCGGCGCAAAGCCGTCGTAATCGTTGTGGCTGCGGGTCTTTGCGGCGCGGAGTTTCAGGCTGTGGGCGTCGCTGAGCTTGTAGTCGAGCGCCACGCGGACGTGGTTCTGTGTGAACTTGTCGGTTTCCGCGCCATATCTGTAGGCTGAAACATTATCGTCGCCCAGATAGGCCGCGAAGACGCGCCACGACAGCTTATCATAGGTGCCGCCGATCCCGGCGCGGATGGCGCCATAGGCTTCGCCGCCTTCGACCGAGACGTCGCCCGACAGCTCATCGGTGGCCTGAACCGTGGTCAGATTGACCGTGGCCCCCAGCGCGCGCGAGCCCCACAGGGTTGACAGTGGGCCGCGCACGACTTCGATACGGCTGATGTCGCCGGTGGTCAGCAGACCGGCATTGAGGCCGCCACCGATCTGGGTCGGGTCGGCCAGGCGGATGCCGTCGAGGATATAGAGGGTGTGATCGCCCTCGGCGCCGCGGATGCGCAGATTGGCCACGGTGCCCAGCCCGCCGTTCTGCGAAATCGTCGCCGACGGGGTGGTGGCGATCAGGTCGACGACGGACAGGGATTGCTTGTTGCGGATGGTCTCGGCGTCGAGCACATCGACGCTGACGCCGGATTTGATGACCGGCGTCGGCGCGCGCGTGGCGGTGATGATGATCTCTTTGGGGTTTTCAGCGTCGTCCGCCAGAACCGGCGAGGCGAGGAGGGCGGCGAACGAGACGCCGGTGAGGAGCGATTTCAGCAAGGTATCAACCTTCATAGAACACAGGACGAGCGCACCGTCTCCGGCGTGCACATATCCGAGACGCCTTATGTATATCCGAAAAGTGGAAGCCACTTTTCGGCATAAGGCTGGAGATCGTCTCTGAGGAAGGCCTTTGGGGAAGGCTTATCCGCTCTTGTGGCACACCCCGACCACGCGAAGGACGACAGCAGCGGCAGGTCTCCTGACTTGCGTCTCGAACGCATCCTCCGCCTTCCCGGTTGGACCAGTGGCCTGTAGAGGATACTCGACGCTTACAGTTGCGGGGACAGTGCGGACATCTCATCCGCTTCCCTATTAAGCCACATCGCTGCGGCACCGGTTGCACATGGCGGCAGGTAGGGCGGAGAGGCGGGTGCGTCAAGCCTTTGGTTGTATTGTAATGAGGATAGGAAGCCGGTGTGACACGAATACCCCCCTCTCCCTGAGGGAGAGGGCTGGGGTGAGGGGGAAAGGGTTGGACCGAGCGCATAATTGGCATTTCCCCCTCACCCGGCTTCACTTCGTACGCCACCCTCTCCCTCAAGGGAGAGGGAAAGATAGCAACACCCGCAATATCCCTTTCGCCGTATCGAACGGTTTAGCACTGCGGCTGGCCTGAGCGGCGACGACCGCGCCGTTGAACAGCACCATGGCTTGCGCCGTCAGGGTGTCGGGGTCCGGATGCCCGGTCATCTCGCAAAACGCGCGCATCAGGCCGTTCATATCGGCCATCATGGCTTCCGACGCCGCCTCGATCTGAGCGTTGCGGCAAGCATATTCCAGCTTGGCCGACACCGCGAAACAGCCGCGGAAACAGCCCTCAGTGAATTTCGCCTGACGCACGTCGAACAGCGCGATCAGGCGGCCCTTCGGATCGGGGCTGACGCGTTCGACCTCGGCGCGCAGCAGCGGGATGACGTTCACGCGATAATGCTCAACCAGTTCGGCAATCAGCACCTCTTTTGAGGGGAAGTACTTATAGAGGGTGCGCTTGGAAATGCCCGTATCGGCCATGATCGCATCGACGCCGGTATTGAAGCCCTGATCGTAAAAGAGCTCGAAGGCGTGGTCGATAATATCCTGTTTCTTCTGCATTTTACTCATGACGGATCACTCTGACGGCAAGGTTCGGGACGCGCAGGCGTCAAAAATCGAAAATATTTCTAGCACAGGCGCTTGCAAAAGTAAACAGAACGGTTTACATCGGCGTTATGTAAACAGATCGGTTTACTTTTCGAGTTTCAAATCCCAAAGCCCAAGGAGGCTCCCATGTCGCTTTCCAACCAAGTTATCGTCGTTACCGGCGCCAATCGCGGCATCGGCGCCGCCACGGTTCGTGAACTTCTGACCCGCGACGTCAAGAAAATCTATGCCGCCGCGCGCAACACCGCCTCGCTGCCGGACTTCAACGACCCGCGCGTTGTGCCGCTGACGCTCGACATCACCAATGACGCTCAGGTCAAGGCCGCCGCCGAGACCGCCAGCGACGCCGACGTCATTCTCAACAATGCCGGCACGGCCATCTTTACCGACGTCCTGAACAGCCCGCTGGAAGAGATCGGCAGTGATTTCAACGCCAATCTGTATGGCACGCTGCGCGTCATGCAGGCCTTCGCGCCGAAGCTGGTCGCCAGGGGTTCCGGCACCATCGCCAATGTGATCAGCGTCGTGGGCCTCGTCGCCGTCGCCTCACTGGGTGGCTATTCGGCCTCGAAGGCCGCGCTTCTGTCGGTCACGCAGTCGGCCCGTGCGGGTCTGAAAGACACAGGCGTCAAGGTTCTGGGCATCTTCCCCGGCCCGATCGACACCGATCTGGCCCGCGACATTCCGCTGGAAAAAGCGACGCCGGAAACCGCCGCGGCCCGCATTGTAGCGGGTCTGGAAGCGGGTGAAGAATACATCTTCACCGATCCCGTGTCGGACCATATCGGCCACACCTGGCGGACCAATGCCCCGGGTCTCGAAGCGGCCATGTCGGGGGCGGAGTAAGGCGTATTCTCCCTCTCCCTTAAGGGAGAGGGATATTTTTTAGAACACATAGACCTTGCTGGGGCGCACGAAGACTGTGTCGCCCAGCTTGAGGTCGGAAGCTTCGGATTCGTGCGCGTGCTGGGTCTCGAAGACCTTACCATCAGGCGTTTGCAGTTCCAGACGTAGGCTCGATCCGGCGGGCAGGAGCGACAGGACCTTTGCCTCGAAACCGGGGCCGGTCGGCGACAGTTGCGCATCGAACGGGCGAAAGCGTACGGTCTGCGCGCCCGACAAAGCCTTGGGGCTGACGGCGGGGGCGGTGAAGCCGTCGAACGATGCCACGCCGTCGCTGACGGTGGCGGGGACTTCGTTGGACGTCCCCAGAAACTCGAACACAAAGGCCGATTGTGGATGGCGGTAAAGCTCCAGCGGCTTGCCGATCTGTTCGATCTGGCCGTCTTTCAGCACCACCACGCGGTCGGCGAGGTCGAGCGCCTCTTCCTGATCGTGGGTGACGAAGATGGTGGTGACGCCGGTCTCGTCGTGGATCTTGCGCAGCCAGCGGCGCAGGTCCTTGCGCACCAGCGCATCGAGCGCGCCGAAGGGTTCATCGAGCAGCAGCATACGCGGCGAGATGGCGAGGGCGCGGGCGAGCGCCACGCGCTGACGCTGACCGCCGGACAACTGGCTGGGGTAGCGTTTGCCGAGGTCTTCGAGCTGGATCAGTTTTAAAAGACGCTGCACGGTTGCGGCGATTTCGGCCTTCGACGGGCGCTCCTTGGCGGGGCGGACATTGAGGCCGAAGGCGATGTTCTGCGCCACGGTCATGTGACGGAACAGGGCGTAGGACTGGAACACCATGCCGATGCGGCGGTCGCGCGCCGACAATTTCAGATAGTCCGCGCCATCGAATTCGACCGAACCGGTATCGGGCTGATCGAGTCCGGCCAGCAGACGCAGCAAGGTCGTCTTGCCGGAGCCCGACGGACCGAGCAAAGCCAGGAACTCTCCCGGTTCGGCCTGAAACGACACGTCGTTGAGCGCCGCGAAGTCGCTGAAGCATTTGGTGATATTTTTGACGACTAAGGACATGGAAATTCAATCAGTGTCTGCGATGGGCGGCCAGTTCGTCGGCGAAGCGCCATTCGAGCAGCGATTTCAGAACAAGGGTGACGAGGGCGAGACCGGCGAGCAGGGTGGCGGCGGCAAAGGCCCCCACGCTGTCGTATTCGTTATACAGCACCTCGATATGCAGGGGCAAAGTGTTGGTCAGGCCGCGGATGTGGCCCGATACGACGCTGACGGCACCGAATTCGCCCATGGCGCGGGCCGTACAGAGCAGGACGCCGTAGGTCAGGGCCCATTTGATATTGGGGAGGGTGACTCGGAAGAAGACGTCCCAGCCTGAGGCGCCCAGAGTCACCGCAGCGATTTCCTCGTCGGTGCCCTGATCCTGCATCAGCGGGATAAGTTCGCGCGCTACGAAGGGCAGGGTGACGAGGATGGTAGCGATGACCAGCCCCGGCAGGGCGTAGATGATCTTGATGTCATTGGCTTGCAGGAACGCGCCGAACCAGCCGTGCGCCCCGAACAGCAGCACCCAGACGATGCCCGAAATGACCGGCGAGATGGTGAAGGGCAGGTCGAGGATCGACAGCAGCAGCCCCTTCAACGGGAAGTCGAAGCGCGTGAAGCACCACGCCGCTGCGATGCCGAACACGGCGTTGAGCGGCACGGCGATGGCGGCGACCAGAAGCGTCAGACGAATGGCGCTCAGGGCGTCGGGCTGAACGATCGACGACAGATAAGGGGCCACGCCCTGCTTGAAGGCTTCGGCCAGCACATTGACCAGCGGCAGCAGGATGACCAGCGCCATCCACAGAACCGCAAACGCCAGCAGGACGAAGGCTGGAAAGGACTTGGGAGCTTCGGGGGCACGAACCTTCATGCGCGGCCTCGTTTCGACAGCAGCAACTGAATGCCGTTGATCACCAGCAGGCTGAGGAACGACAGGGCGAGCATGGCGACTGCGACGGCGGCGGCCCCGGCATAGTCGAACTCTTCCAGCTTGATGACGATGAGCAGCGGTGTGATTTCCGACACGAAGGGCATATTGCCGGCGATGAAGATGACCGAGCCGTATTCGCCGACGGCACGGGCGAAGGCCAGCGAGAAGCCGGTCAGCAGCGCGGGCAGCAGCGACGGCAGGATGACGCGAATGGCGGTCTGCATCGGCGAGGCGCCGAGCGTCTGGGCGGCTTCCTCGACCTCGGCGTCGAATTCGGCCAGCACGGGTTGCACCGAACGCACGATGAAGGGCAAACCGACGAAGATCAGGGCGACGAAGATGCCGAGCGGCGTATAGGCGATCTTGATACCGAGCGGTGCAAACAGGCTGCCGATCCAGCCATTGGCCGCATACATCGAACAGAGCGACACCCCGGCGACTGCGGTCGGCAGGGCGAAGGGCAGGTCGACCAGCGCATCGAGCAGGCTCTTGCCGGGGAACTCATAGCGCGTCAGCACCCACGCAACCACCAGCCCGGCGAACAGGTTGACGACGGCGGCGGCGAACGCCGTGCCGAAGGTTAGGCGCAGCGAGGCGACGACGCGCGGATCGCTGATCGCCTGCCACACGCCGTCGAGGCCATGCTCCCACGGCCGCGCCAGAAGCGCCGCCAGCGGTATCAGGACGATCAGCGACAGATAGGTGATGGTGATGCCCAGCGACAAACGAAACCCGGGCAGGACCCGGGCCTTGTGCGTCGCTTTCGGCGGCTTGTACCCTTCCGTCACAAACGGAGGCGCGCCCGCATCTCGGGTAGCGTCGGTCGTCATTGTCACTCTGGGTTACTTGTTGATGCGCGCTTGCAGCTTGTCGAAGGCCGCGCCCGCCGCGAAGAAGTCCGCATGGGCTTTCTTCCAGCCGCCGAAGTCGGTGTCCACTGACAACAGGGGCAGTTCCGGGAACTTATCCGTGAACCCCTTCCCGATTTCGGGATTGGCCGGGCGGTAATGGTATTCGGCGACCAGCTTCTGTGCCTCGTCCGAGAACAGGCCTTCCAGATAGGCGGTGGCCAGTGCCTTGGTGCCCTTCTTCTCGACGTTCTTATCGACCACGGCGACGGGTGGTTCGGCGCGGATCGACCACGACGGATAGACGACCTCGAAGCCTTCGGCGGCGCTGTCCTTCAGGGCCAGCAGCGCCTCGTTTTCCCAAGCCAGCAAGACGTCGCCCTGACCGCGCTGGACGAAGGTCGTCGTCGAACCGCGCGCCCCGGTGTCCAGCACCGGCACGTTGCGGTAAAGCTGCTCGATATAGGCCTCGGCCTTGGCGACATCGCCGGCATTGGCCTTCAGCGCCCAGCCGTAGGCCGCGAGATAGTTCCAGCGCGCCCCGCCCGAGGTCTTGGGGTTCGGGGTGATGACGCCGATGCCCGGCTTGACCAGATCGCTCCAGTCCTTGATCGCCTTGGGGTTACCCTTGCGGACCAGGAACACGATGGTCGAATAGTAGGGCGTCGAATTGTACGGCAGACGCTTGGCCCAGTCGGCGGCGATCAGGCCTTTTTCGGCAATCGCGTCGATATCGTGGGCCAGAGCCAGCGACACCACGTCGGCCTCAAGGCCTTCGATGACGGCGGTGGTCTGCTTGCCCGAGCCGCCGTGGCTCTGGTTGACGGTGACCGGGCGCTCAGCCGTCGTCGCGAACAGCTTGTTGTAGGCGACGTAGAATTCGCGCGTCGGATCGTAGGAGACGTTGAGCAGCGTCGTCGCCGCCCCCTTGCCCGCACTGCCGCAGGCGGCGAGCGACAGGGCCGAACCGGCCAGGCCCGTGGCGGCGGCGCCCTTGAGCAGCCAGCGGCGCGAAAGCGTAGTGCGGTCGGTCATCGAAATTCCCCGTCGTTGAATTAGGCGGTTATAAACGCAAAATAGTAGGAATTTAGATCACGTTCCGATCTTATCAGATCGGTACATGATCTAAATATTTTTGCTTGGTCGCGCATTTAATCCAAAAACCGTTTCACACTTTTTGGAATGCGCTCTGGATCGCGGTTACGCGACGCCAAAACCTAACGCATTTTCCCTCATATGCCAAATGCGGGCCTCAGGTCATGCGACGATTTCTCGGAATATCGATTAGCGCGGCTAAAGTGGTCGTTTTCGATTATGCGCTTGCCAATGTCGCCGTTTGGCGGCAAGCAGCCGTATACCATTTTGGATGACTGACCATGCGCGAAACCACCCGACTGACCTCCGCCACTTTCAACAAGCCCCGCAGCCGCCGCGCGGTCAATGTCGGCGTCGAACGCGGCTCGACCGTGCTGATGGAAAGCGCGGAAGTCCTCTATGATGACGACATCAAACCGACCTACGGCACCGAGGGCCTGTCGACCCAGCGCGAACTGTGTCGCCTGATTGCCGATCTCGAAGGGGCGCATGAGGCCTTCATCCTGCCGACCGGACTGGCGGCGCAGACCCTGCCGATCTTTGCAGCGCTGAAGGTCGGGGATCACGTACTGGCCGTCAATTCCGCCTATCGCCCGGTACGTCGGTTCCTCGACAGCCAGATGCAGCGCTATGGCATTTCGGTGACGTGGTACGCGCCGTCGTTGTCAGCCGAAGAGGTGCTGGCCCTCGCGCAGGATAACACCCGCCTGATCTATGTGGAAAGCCCGGGCTCTCTGACCTTCGAGATTCAGGATATCCCGGCGATTGCGAAACTGGCGAAGGCGCGCGGTATCCTGACCCTGTGCGACAATACCTATGGCGCCGGCGTGCTGTTCAAGCCGCTGGAACATGGCTGCGACTTCTCGATGCAGGCCCTGACCAAATATGTCGGCGGCCATTCCGACGTCCTGATGGGCTCGGTGGCGGTCAACGACCCGAAGCTGGCCAAGCTGATCTACGACGCCATCAAGGCCTGGGGCTTCTTCACGGGGGCGGATGAATCCTATCTGGCGATCCGTGGTCTGCGCACCCTGCACCTGCGTTTGCAGCGGTCGGGCGAGTCAGGGCTCAAAGTCGCCAGATGGCTGGAAGATCGTCCCGAAGTGCTACGCGTCGTCCATCCGGCGCTCGACAGCCACAAGGGCTCGGACGTTTTCAACCGCGATTTTACCGGGCCGAACGGCCTGTTCCTCGTCGTGCTGAAAGGCGACGGCGAGGCGACCTCGCACCGGTTCCTGAACGCGCTCAAACTGTTCGGGCTGGGCTTTTCTTGGGGCGGCTATGAGAGTCTGGCGGTCAATTGCGAACCGCAGTTTCTGGGGCGGCACAAGATCACGCCCGAAGACCACGCACCGCTAGAGGGCAGCTATGTGCGGCTCTATGTCGGCCTCGAAGACCCCGACGACCTGATCGCCGATATCGAACAGGCGCTGGTTCAGATCGCCTGAGGCCATACCTCCTCGTCAAAGACGGGGAGGTATGGAGCCTTCAAGTCCTAGAACTTGTGCACCAGTCCGAAGATCGTGCGGCCTTCGTAGCGTTCGCCGCGTTCGTGGTGGTCGGTGTCGTAATAGCGCAGATCTGCCGACAGCTTGTCCGTCACCGCATAGGTCACGCCGTAGTTCCACGCCAGATAGTCCGGCGCGTTTTCGGTCTGGCGTGTCGCCAGAGCTGCCGAGGCATTCCATTTGCCGTTCAGCTTTTGCGCCACGCCGATCTCGTACCAGTCGGCACGTTCGGCGGCTCCGAAGCCGTCCGGCGACATGATCAGGCGGCCCTTGACGGTGGTGTCGCCGAACTTGCGGCTCACCGTGGCGTCGAATTCGTAGATGTCGTTGTCGTAGCCGTTCGGGGCGTTGTCCTGAACGCGGTACAGGACAAAGACGTTATAGCTGTAATCGCCCTTCTTGCCTTTGTAACCGACATACGAATGGTTCTCGTTGGTGTGGCCGCCATTGGCGTAGATATTGAAGACCTTTAGCCCGGCATAGAGGCCCGACTTGGCGGCGACTTCGACGATGCCGGTATATTGCGGGTCGCCATCGGTCTGGCCGAGGCCCTTCGAGGTGCCCTGAGAGGCAACACCCAGACTTCCGGACAGTTTGAGGCCTTCGGCATGCGCGGCGGTGGTGGTGGCAAGGGCGCAGGCGCCGATCAGCAGGTATTTCAACATTTCAGACTCTACTCACATAACTTTCGGGGATGTCCCGTGAAAGCCATGTTACGTCAAAACCTGAAATATATAGTTAAGTGGTGGAAAGATTAGAATTTTTGCGTCAGGGACAGCACCAGGCGGTCGCCATGCACCTTGGAATAGTCTTTCGCGTCGGTGGTGTAATACCGCAGATCGAGGCCGGTTTTCTCTGTCATCGCATAGGCTGTGCCTAGGTTGAACGCCGTATAGTCGCGCGCAGGCTGGAGTCTGCGGATGCCGATGCCGCCGGACACCGTCCATTTGCTGGCGACCTTCTGCGCGACGCCGATTTCATAGTAACCGGCGCGTTTCGTCGTCCCCGACGAATCTGGCGACCAGATCGACAGGCCCTTCAGCGTCGTCTTGCCCCAGGTGCGCGACGCCTCGGTCTGCCATTCATAGAAGTCGTTATCGCTGCCGGAGCGGGCGCCGGTATTGACCTTGTAGATGATCTGGCTGTTGAGGTTGACCTGACCCAGTTTCCACTTGCCGCCGACGGCCAGACCGGACTGATGATCGCTGCCGTCCGAGCCCTTGTAATTCTTGTATCGTGCTGAGGCATAGAACCAGCCCCGTGTCGCCGTCACGGCACCACCGATCTGGCCGTTGCCTTGCGTTTCCGAAATGCCCTTGCTGGTCGAATCGGTGGCAACGGTCAATTGCCCGGACAGTTTCCAGCCGTGTGTGACCTGTTCCACCCACTCGTCCGACCAGTCGGCGATATAGTTTTCGCGCGGCTCTGCGGCCTGAGCGCTCAACGGCAGAACGGCGGTGACGGCGGCGACAAGGTAGCGGATGGACATGAGCATCTCTTTTGTCATCAAATCGATATGGAACTGTCACAAAACAGCATTAGGCGCGCTGTTATTACAGTTACATGACAGTTGTGTGACATTCCGTATCGTTTTTGCGCCTATTTAAGCCTATCGAACGGGCGGATTAGATGCTCATTGTCTCAAAGCATTCACGAGCAACAGCAAATTCGGCCTTCAGCCGCGCTACCAGTTCCGCCGTCGGCAAGATATCACGGATATTGCCCGTGCCTTGTCCGGCCGACCACAGGGTCTTCCACGCCTTGGCGTCGTCGCTCATCTCGTGGTCCATATCGATCTTCGTCGTCATGTCTTTGAGCATGTCTTTAGTGATGCCGTGGCTTTCCAGCGAGGGCAGCAGGAACGAGGCCGGGACACCGGAAATGGCCGGGGTATAGACGATGTCCTTCGCCGAGGACTGGGTCAGCATGGTCTTGTAGCCGTCGCTGGCCATGGCCTCATGTGTGGCAATAAAGCGCGTCCCCATATAGCCGAGGTCGGCCCCCATCATCACGGCGGCGGCGACGTCGGAACCGGTCGACAGGCACCCCGACAGGATAATCGTGCCGTCGAATATCTTGCGCACCTCACCCAGAAGCGCGAAGGGGTTGAGCGTCCCGGCGTGGCCGCCTGCGCCGTTACAGACGAGGATAAGCCCGTCGACCCCGGCGTCGGCGGCCTTTTCGGCATGGCGGACATTGACGATGTCGTGAAAGACCACGCCGCCATAGCTGTGGACGGCGTCGACCACGTCGCGCACGGCCCCCAGCGAGGTAATGACCAGCGGCACCTTCTTCTCGACGGTAACCATCATATCGGCCATCAGCCTTGAATTGGTGGGGTGGACGATCATATTCACCCCGAAACGGGCGTCATCGGGCGTCAGGGCCTCTTGAATTTGGTCGAGCCATTGCGCATAGCCTTCGGTGGTGCGCTGGTTCAGCGCCGGGAAGGTGCCGATCATGCCGGCGCGGCAGGTCTCAACGACCAGCTCCGGGCCGGAGACGAGGAACATCGGCGCGGCGATGGCGGGAAAGGTCAGGCCAGCCTTGAGGCTGTCGGGAATGGCCATGGTCGTTCTTGCCCTTAGGTAAATTGTTGTTATTGTTTGAGTATTGCTCAGTTCGAGCGGGAAGGGAAGGCGTTTTTCGATGGCGCATTATACGGATAATCTGACGCAGCTCGGTCAGCAGTTGGGCGCGCCGACGGACCCCGAAAGCGCGGTTCTGGAACGCGTGCCAAATCCGCACACCGATATCGACTATGTGGCGCGTTTCACGGCGCCGGAATTCACCTCGCTGTGCCCGGTGACCGGGCAGCCCGATTTCGCGCACATCGTCATCGACTACGTGCCGGGCGAGTGGCTGGTCGAATCGAAGTCGCTGAAACTGTTCCTGACCGCCTTCCGCAATCACGGGGCATTCCATGAGGACTGCACGATCTATATCGCCAAGCGCCTGCGCGATCTGCTGGAACCGCGCTGGCTGCGCATCGGCGGTTTCTGGTATCCGCGCGGCGGCATCCCGATCGACGTCTTCTGGCAGACGACCGAGCCTCCAAAAGGTGTGCTGGTGCCGGACTTCGGTGTCGCGACCTATCGCGGGCGGGGCTGATCTGACGTTCCAGACTCAAGGGCTCGGCTGGGGGGCGGATGTCATGTGGGCGTGGGCGGCGGAAACTTGTCCGGGAACCACGCCTGCAAATCGCATAGCGGCAGGGCGCGCAGTATGGCGGTCAGGCCTTCGCGGGTACAGCCCTTGGCGAGGCTGGCCTGCATACGGGGATGGGCGAGAAACTCTTCCATCCGCTCAGGCGGGATCAGGTCGACCGGACCGAAACGGGCGGGCGATACGAAGCCGACCTTAAGAGGTGCTTCGCCCTCGTCATCTTCTCCGCACTCATCCGCGTCGATTTCGGCGGCAGGCTGCGTCACGACGGGCAGGGTGATCTTTGGCAAGGGCGGCAGTTCGCCCTTGGCTTCCAGCCGGTCTTCCCACTGACGTTTGGCGTGATAGGAGACGCGCCCGACAATGGTTTCGGCGGCCAGTTTCGGGGCCAGCGCCTCGGCGGCATCGCAGCGCGCGAACAGGCGTTCGATGCACATGGCCATGCGGATGGCGTGGTCCAGCTCATCCATCTTTTTGGGATCGGCAAGGGTTTCGAGGCGGTCGAGCATCCGGTCGCCAAAGGCACGCAACCGCGCTCTTCGCAGATCGCGGATATTCCGTTCATCGGGCGTGGCGGGGTCTTGCGTCATGCGGATAAGCATGGGGCAAGTCTGGAGCGCGGGGATAAGTCTATTCTTGTGCCTCCCTGCATTTATGTGGGGTATAGCGCCAGCGAAAGTATAGCTTTCGCAAGCGATGGGACCGTGAGCGGAGCGAGCGGTGGTGGGGTGTCCTACCAAGTTTCAGCGGCCACTGTCGCCAGTAAGCAAGAACCCCCACCACCACATCTCGCTACTTTGTAGCTCGTGCGGTCCCCGTATGATTTGATGCGCGCTTGACGGGCGACATCCACGAGCGATAACTGACCTGAAGGAGGGGTGATCATGTCAGTGGGGAATCGTTGGTGGAAGCGAGGATTAGTGATCTATCTTTGCGGGGCCGTATCGGTCTTCGTCACCGTTCAGATTGAAAGCGCGCTGGTGGCGGCTGACCTTTTCAAGGCATGGTGGGATACGCCCATACTCTACGATTTGCGCGCCCAGATACTGGCCGCATTGATTTGGCCTATAGCCTTACTGCCCAGTTTTATCATTGCTGAAGCGATCGGCGCATACCGGCGCAAGCCATTCAAACCGTTGACCTATGCGGTTTACGCTATCGTCTTCTTTTTCATTCCTTTTGCGGAATGGATTTTGGCAATCCCGGTCGAACGTTTGAATGAACTCGTACCCAACGATCTGCTACGCGCGACGGTCATATACATAGGTATGGCCGTCGTCTCTGGTGCCATTGCCTTTGGTGTGCTGGGCATTTTCAGAAATATGCGCCATGCCGCGTGACGGGTAGAAATCGGGTGTAGGGCCAAAAACCAAGACTTGCGACCCTGCCCGCCGGAGGCCCTATTCTATTGAGACTCTTAGCCCTCCCAAAAACTCACGCGCTCGGCAAAATCCGGGCGGTCGCGTTCCAGCGGCGCTTCGGTCGGCGTGCCGAGGAAGATAAAGCCCGCCACCTCTTCGCCATCCTTCAGGCCGAGGATAGCCTTGGCCGCGGCATCGTAAGAATACCAGTCGGTGATCCAGTTGGTCCCATAGCCCATGGCCCCGGCGGCGATCAGCAGGTTCTGACACACCGCCATGGCCGAGCCGATCTGTTCCCACAGGGGGATCTTGTGCGGCTGGACGGGGGAATAGATGACCAGCAGGGCTTCGGGCGGGGTGGACAGTTTCAGAAGCGCGCCCGCCTGCGCCTTGTCGCCGCGCGCCTCGGCCAAAGCGCGCAGTTTGCCGACCAGAGCGGCCTTCGACTCTGGCGTGAAGCGCACGATGCGCCACGGGCCGATCTTGCCGTGGTCGGGGACGCGGAAACCGACCTTGATCAGCACCTCGATCTCGTCTTCGGAGGGGGCGGGCAGGCCCAGAGTTGGCGCCGGGGCCGAGCGGCGGTTGAGCAGTAGATCGAGCGTTTCCGTCGAAACCTTTGCCGGTAAGGGGGTGCCGAAGTCGATACGGGCGAGGTTCAGGGCGCTGAGATCGGCTTTGGCGGTCATGACGGGACTCTCGGTGAAAAAAACAGATGATCGACATATAGGACGTGCTATCGGATTTGGTAAGGAGAAATGCCTCATGACCATCGAACGCCCTTTACCGCCGTGGGACTCGGTCGAGCGTGACGCCCTGCGTCCGCGCTGGACCCGTGTGACGTCCGAGATCGCCTTTGAGACACCGTGGATCCGGGTCGAGCGCGCCGACGTTATCGCACCCACGGGTAAGCCGGGGCTTTACGGGCTGGTCCATTTCGCTAACCGGGCCGTAGGGGTTTTGCCGATGCACGACGACGGCACGGTGACTCTGGTCGGGCAGATGCGCTTTGCCTTCGACGCCTGGAGCTGGGAAATGCCCGAAGGCGGAGTGCCGTTCGGTGAGAGTCCACTCGATGGCGCCAAACGCGAACTACGTGAGGAAGCTGGCCTGATCGCCGCCCATTGGCAGGAAATTCTCAATTTCGACGTGACCAATTCGGTCGCTGACGAGGTCGCAGTTTGCTATTTGGCAACTGGTCTAACCGTTACCGAGGCCGAGCCCGACGATACCGAAAAGCTCGAAATCGTGCGCATTCCCTTCAAAGACGTGCTGGAAGCTGTTATAAAAGGGCAGATACGGGACTCCTTAACCGTTGCGACGGTATTACGGGTGTACCATATGGCGGTAACAGGCGCGCTGCCGGAAGCGCTGGCACGTCTGATTAAGTAGTAGGTCGCGCATCCGGCCCGAAAACCGGTTCCCACTTTTCGGGATGCGCTTTGGTAATTTGAGGCCCCTTATGGCGCAACCGTTCGAAGTCATCACCCCCGCCGACACGCCGATCTGGTTGTGCCTGCGTCAGGAAGCGTCCGACGCCATCGCGGCGGAGCCGGGTCTGGCCTCGCTGCTGCATTCGACCATCCTGTCGCACGACGATCTGGCCTCGGCCCTGTCGTACCATGTGGCGCGCAAGATGGGCGACGACACCATGCGCGGCATGACCGTGCGTGAAATGGTGCAGCGCTATTACGAGCGCGATGCGTCGCTGGTCGATGCTGCCGAAGCCGATCTTCAGGCCATCTATGAACGCGACCCGGCGGCCAAGGGCTATCTTCAGGCCTTCATGTTCTTCAAGGGCTATCTGGCAATTCAGGTGTACCGCATCGCTCACAGCCTGTGGCAGGACAATCGCATCACCATGGCGCACCTGCTGCAAAGCCGCGTGTCGGAGCTGTTCCAGATCGATATCCATCCGGCGGCGCGTCTGGGCAAGGGCATCTTCATGGACCACGGCACCGGCATCGTCATCGGTGAAACGGCGGTGGTCGGCGACGACGTGTCGCTGCTGCACGGCGTGACGCTGGGCGGGACGGGCTCCGAACAAGGCGACCGTCACCCCAAGATCGGCAAGGGTGTGCTGCTGGGCGCCGGGGCCAAGGTGCTCGGCAATATCGAGATCGGCGATTATGCCAAGATCGCGGCGGGTTCGGTGGTGCTCAAGCCCGTGCCGTCGCACTGCACGGCGGCGGGTGTGCCGGCGCGTCTGGTCAACTGCCAGACCTGCGCCGACCCGGCCAAGTCGATGGACCAGACCCTGTCGGATGTGGTGTACGACTACGTGATTTAGGGCTTCTCGTCCGTTGCGCACTTGCCCGGGCCGCGCATCTGCGTCGCCCAGAGCGGTTCGATATAACGGCTGCCGTCGTAGAAGCCTTCGCAGTCCTTGCGGGAGCGGCTGTTCGTCTTGTCGCCGCTGAAATCGAGCGAAATGGCGATGGACTGCGTTTTGCCGCCGCGCATCAGGCGGGGACGACCATAGCCGTAGCCGGGACCATAGGCATAGCCCGGCCCATAGGACGCACCGTACCGGCCATAACCGCCGTCATAGGGTGCGCCGTAGCTATCGTAACCGTAACCGTAACCGTAGCCGCCGTAACCGTAATCGTAATCGTCATAGACAAGGACGCCGTTCCTGCCGAAGTCGGTCTGACCGATGGCGATACCCAGCGTGCCGGTTTCGCCGATGGGAATTTCGGTCGCCACATAGCCGCTGCGGTAACCGCTGGTGCCGATGCTGACGCCCATCTCGGTGCGGATGCGGCGCTCGATGACGGGCAGGGCCTCCACCTGATCCAGGATACGGGTTTCAAGGCTGATGGGGGTGGTTGTGGCGTCGGCCTTTGCGGCCGCGATCTCGGCTTCGGTCGGCAGGCGCGTGCGCGTGGCGGTGACCACGGCCTCGTCGCTGTCCGCGTGAGCCGACGCCGCGCCCGACAGCAGGGCAGCGCTAAAGACAACGGCAGACAGGCGCGACAGGATCATGACATACTCCGATGGTGCACCCTGCACCGGCACTGGAACGGAATTAAGGCCGCAGCTTATCCTTTTTGCAAGCGGGGAGATTCTCGGGGAATATCGGTCCTTCCCGTTTGCGCTCAAACGGCTTAGCGGGTAAGACCACACGCAGAATTTATCCCCCACCGGGCGTTTTCGTGCTTTGATCGCAGCGCTCAGGAACCAATCACAGAAGGGCTAACCATGAACCCCGTTGAACTGACCAAGGTGCAGACCTACCTGACAAAGACCTTCGGCACCAAGGGCCTCGATGTCCGCGCGCGCAAGCAGAAGGATTCGGCCGAGGTCTATATTGGTGAAGAATTTGTCGGCGTCGTCTATGTCGACGAGGACGAAGAAGGCTCCTACACCTTCGAGGTTCCGATCATCAAGGAAGACCTCTAACAGGTTTTTTAACATAACGACGTGTTGTCATTCCGGGGGTGTAGGTCTAGGATTACCGAAACCGCACCATCGGAGGAAACCATGATCCGTCAAAGCCTTATCGCCGCCGCAGTGCTTGCCGGCGGCGTTTTGCTGTCTCACACGGCCACGGCGCAGCAAAAGAAGCAACCGGGCGTCAAGGCCGCCGCTATGACCCCGCCCAACGGCAAGTATCAGTGCTATAGCGGGGCAGGCGGGAACCTTAAGCTCAATTTCGCAGCGGGCAACAGTTACAGCAACGAGCAGGGCAAGTCGGGCAAATATACGGTCTCGAAGGACGGCCTGATGACCTTTACCAACGGGCCGTGGGCCGGGTTCTACGCCAAGGTCATCGGCCCGACCAAGGTCGGTCTGACGTCGAAGCCGGAGGCTAATTTCTATCAGATGACCTGCGATCTGAAGAAGTAATCCCCCGCAAACGGGTCAACCCCGCAACCGTCGCAACAGTCGCTCGCGTTCCCACGTCAGCCCTTTGTAATCCAACTGCGTGTCTATCAGGGCTTCGATCTGAGTGATCAGGCTTTGAGCGATGGCGTCGCGGTCGGGGTGTGCGTCGAGGGCCTCCAGCGGCGTCAGATGGATGCCGATAGTGAATAGCACGGCGCCGGTGTCCGGCAGCTTATGCAGGGTCTGACGCTCGACGCGGATGAACACAGTGTCGGCGTCCGGGCCGTCGCCGAAGCGCTGTGGCGGTGAGACGTGCGGGTGATGCAGGGTGTCGTTGCCATAAAGCGACCAGTTCCAGCGGATCACCGGCTCATCTGGGCGCAGGTTGTCGAAGATGCGCTCGATGACGGCGGCATTGCGCGTGCCTTCGCTGAAATCCGGCACCGGGGTGTGGACCTCGTGCAGAACCTTGCCGAGTTTCTCGGTAATCGACCACGAGGAGGGGAAACAGATCGCGCCTGCCATCAGCCGCCACCCTTCGGGTGATTTTTGCAGGAGGGCGAGGTCTTCGGCGACAACCCGTGCGGCGGCCAGCAGCGGTGGTTCGTTGGGCGTGTCTGCGGACAAACCGAGCGTGGCGCGGATCAGGTCGTAGGCTTCGGTCTGCGCGGCTTCTGATCCCGGTTCCGCCCCCCATACGGCGTCACGCGTATCCTTGAACAGGCGCGCTTTCTCCGCCAGATAGATCGGTAACCGCTCGTCCCGCTCCAGCCACGGCGTATCCCTCAGCGGCGACAGGCCGATGCGGAAAAGGGGCTGCGAACCGTCGTAGGGGGTGTGCATCAGCAGACGTCGAAGCCCTTTACATGCACGGTTTTGCGCATCCCCCTATGCGTAACGGTCAAGGTTCCGGATAAATGAACGACGGTCAATCCGTCGCCATCGACATCTGTTTCCTTAAGCCGGGTCGTTACGCGCGTTTGTCCATCATCGGACAGCATGGCCTGCGTACCCGCGCGGCTTTTCAGGGCGACCGGCACGCCATCTATACGTATTTCGGCATAATTGCCGGTGGTATAGTAGAGCAGGGGTTTATGACCATCGGCATCCGTCCTGGCGTCAAGGCGATGCAGGCCAGTGAAGCAGTCGCATTCACAATTCTGATCTGCATTCAGGTCGTAAACGCGAAAACTGCCAGCATGAGCAGTCGTCGTCATCAGGGCCAGACCGGCGGCGATACAAAGCACCTTTTGCATGATAGCTCCCCCATTATGCGCAAGTCTAACATGGGCGACTAGCTTGCAACAGATGGCTACGGCAAGACCTCGCAGGTCGTCATGATCTCGGCGCGCAGTTCGGGGATGCCGAAGCCTTTTTCCGACGAGGTCGCCAGCACGACCGGGTGGGCCGCGGGACGCTTCTTGATCTGGGCCTGCGTCTTCTCGATAACGGCCGCAAGCTCGTGCGGCTTGATCTTGTCGGCCTTGGTCAGGACGATCTGATAGCTGACGGCAGCCTTGTCGAGCGCGTCCATCGGCTCGTTGTCGACCTCTTTCAGGCCGTGGCGGGCATCGATCAGCAGATAGGCGCGCTTGAGGCGAGGGCGACCGCGCAGATAGTCGCGGCCGAGGTTCTGGAACGATTTGACGGTGGTCTTTGACGCGCGCGCCCAGCCGTAGCCGGGCAGGTCGACCAGGCGCAGCTTTTCGTCCAGCACGAAGAAATTGACCTCGCGCGTGCGGCCCGGCTCGTTGGAGGCGCGCGCCAGATGGTTGTGACCGGTCAGGGCGTTGATCAGGCTCGATTTACCGACATTGGAGCGCCCAGCGAAGGCGACTTCGGGCAGGTCGTCGGGCGGCAACTGCTCGATCTTGGCCGCGCCCATCATGAAGCGCGCCTGACGGGCAAACAGCACACGCCCGGATTCGAGGGTCTCTTCGGAATACAGGGCAGCGTCTTGGGGTTCGTCGGTCATGGCGGGTGCCTTAAAATACATATACCTCCCTGCCTTTGGCGGGGAGGGGGACCGCGCCTGAAAGGCGTGGTGGTGGGGTGTCTTTGTGGAAGTTCAGCGGGGGGAGGCTGATAAAGCAAGAACCCCCACCACCACATCTCACCACTGCGTGGTTCGTGCGGTCCCCCTCCCCAGCAAGCTGGGGAGGAATGAATCCGTTAGTCTTTCTTCGGCGTCGTGCGGGCGCGCTTAGTGCCGCCAGCCGTTTTCGGCTTCGAAGGTTGAATCACCTCGCCTTCGTGGATCACCTCTTCGGCGACCTCGATGGTGTGGGCGGCCTCCGACTTCGGCTTGGTTTTGGCGACCTTGCCGAGGAAGGTGTCGATCGGGTTTTCGACGCCCATCTGACGCATCAGGGCGTATTGCTGCGCCACGGTCAGGACGTTGTTCCAGATCCAGTAGATCAGCAGGCCCGCGGCGAACGGCGCCATGATGAAGGTGAACATGATCGGCATGAGCTGGAAGATGCGGCGCTGCATCGGGTCCGGCATCGGCGGGTTCATGCTCTGCGACAGGGCCATGGACGCCCCATACAGGATCGGCAGGATGCCGATGTGCAGCGACGTCCCCATCAGGCCACCGATGAGCGGTATGGTCGCCGGGTCGTAGGGCAGAAGGCCGAACAGGTTGAACAGGGTCGACGGATCGCGCGCCGACAGGTCCTGAATCCAGCCGAAGAACGGCGCGTGGCGCATTTCGATGGTGACGAACAGCACCTTGTACAGGGCGTAGAAGACCGGGATCTGCACGAAGATCGGCAGACAGCCCGACATCGGATTGACCTTTTCCTTCTGGTAAAGGTTCATCATCTCGATCTGCATCTGCTGGGCATTGCCCTCGTGCTTCTTCTTCAACTCCTCGACCTTGGGCTGGAGGAGCTTCATCTTGGTCATCGACTCGTAGGACTTATGCGCCAGCGGGAAGAAGATGAGTTTCACGATGACGGTCAGGCCGAGGATGGCCAGGCCGAAATTGCCGAGGAAGCCGAACAGGTGGTCGAGCACCCAGAACATCGGGCGCGTCAGGAACCAGAACATGCCCCAGTCGATCGCCTTGTCGAAGGCAGGGAGCTTGTATTGTTCCTGATAGGCCGACAGGAGCGAGGCCTGCTTGGCGCCGGAATAGATCTTGTAGCTGATCGAAACCGGCTGACCCGGCTGAATCGTGACGGGTTCGGCGACGTAACCGGCCTGATAAAGGAAGTTGAAGTCCTTCTCGTCGGCCGGGGTCTGGTCGGTCGCCTTCATCGCGGCGTGGATCTTCGTGGTCTGATCCGGGATCACCGCGGCCAGCCAGTACTTGTCCGTCAAGCCCATCCAGCCGCCGGTCGAATCGGCCTTGTAGGCCTTTTTCTTGGCGTCCTTTTCCCAGTTATGGAACTTGAACTCCGGGACTGTATAGCCCTTGTCCTTCGAAAACGCGCCGATGCCGCCTTCGTGCAGGATCATGTTCTTGCCGAGCGTGGCGGGTGCGCCCTGACGGATGATATTGGCGTAGGGGGCCAGAGTCACGGCAGCGGCGGTGCCGTTGATGACCTTGTCCGTCACCGTGATCATGTACTTGTCGTCGAGGCTGAGGGTGCGCTCGAAGGTGAGGCCGGTGCCCGCATCATAGCCCAGCACGACGGTCTTGCCGGGGCTGAGCACCGTGCCGGACAGGACCGTCCACACGCTGTTGCCGGCGGGGACGCCCGCCACGTTCTGACCCACCCAGCCGGATTCGGCATAGTAGGCGTGTTCGGCGCCCTGAGGCCGGTACAGCTCGACCAGCGGGGAATTCTTGTCCAGCGTATCCTTGTACGACTTGAGATACAGGTCGTCGATGCGCGCGCCGGACAGCGACAGCGAGCCCTTGAGCGCGGGCGAATCGATCTGAACGCGCGGCGTCTGAGCCAGCGCCTGGTCGCGCGGCAACCGGCCCTCGACATACAGGCTTTCCGGCGTGGCGACGGCGGCGGGCTTGGCGGCCTCGGCTTTTTTCGCGGCCATGGCGGCGGCGCGTTCCTTCTCCAGCTTCGGACCCTGCACGAAATACTGGTATCCGAACAGGATCGCCAGCGACAGGGCGAGGAAGATGAACATATTGCGGTTGTCGTCGCGCTTCATGGACGGCTGCACTCTAAATAGCGGTTAAACTTTGGGCGACAGCCTTATCAGGGCGCGTTTGACATCGTCAAGCAAACCTTGCCAGTCGCAGGATTTGGTCGCGTCGCGGGCGATGAAAACGTAGTCGTGGCCGGGACGACCGTGTTGCGGCAAAAGCGCGCGGGCGGCTTCGCGCATCCGCCGCTTGGCGCGGTTGCGGGCGACGGCATTGCCGGTCTTTTTGGTGGCGGTAAAGCCGATGCGCATGTCCTCGGTCCCATCGCTGCGCGCACGGCACTGCACCACGACCGAAGGCCGTGCCTGATAAGGGGCCTTGTTGGCCGCCAGAAACTCTTTGCGCTTTTTCAGGTGAGGCAGGGACATGGGTTTGTTCTTATACCTCCCCAACAACTTGGGGCGGTATGATTGAGGGACAAACAGCAAAAGAGGCCCTCGAATCGCTTCAAGGGCCTCTTTTAAAGCTTTGGCGCAGACGCGATTAGGCGGTCAGGCGCTTGCGGCCCTTGGCGCGACGACGGGCGACGACCTTTTGGCCGTTCTTGGTAGCCATACGGGCGCGGAAGCCGTGGCGACGGGCGCGAACGAGGCGGCTCGGCTGGAATGTACGTTTCACGGTTGAACTCCGGGGTTAGGTGCAATAGCCCTAACTGACGAGCTATCGTTTAAAAAGAGGCGCGTCGATAAACCGCCAGACAGGTCTTGTCAATGGCTGTGTGCCGGGATTCGTCTCTACCGAGAGGAATCTTATGCGCCCGGTGCAATTTCCCACGCGCGGCTTCACGAATGCGTGTTACAATGTTTCCAATAATCTGAAAACACCTCCGCCGACATATTTATGGACCTGTCCGACATCGCGCCTTCCGCTCTGAAACGCCCCGTCTCACGGTTGAGGGTACGGGTCGCCGCGCGTGAAGAGGTGCCGGCATCGGCGCCCGGCGGCAAGCGACGCAAAAATTTCCGCCAATGGCGGCGTGCGCTGGGTGAGCGCCTGACGCCGTCGGGTCCGGGTTTCCGCCGCTTTCTGAAAAGCCTGCAATCCTATTTCGGCGGCCTGTCAGGGCATTTGCTGCTGCTGACGGCCCTGTTCGTGGCGGTGATGGTGATGATCATCCTCGTCCCGTCGCTGGCCTCTTATCAGGAGCGCTGGCTGATCGACCGTGTACGTCAGGCCGAAATCGCCTCGCTGGCGCTCGATGCCTCCGCCGAAGGGGCGGTATCGAAGGACCTGTCGTCACAACTGCTGGAAAGCGTCGGGGCGTCGTATCTCGCCCTGCAAAGCAACGGCATCCAGTTTGTCCTCCGCGATCCGGAAGTCACCGTCGAGCCCGATACGGTCGACATCCGCCACATCGACCGCGGCCTGAGCGACGACGCCGCCTATCTGTGGGGCCCGTGGAAGACCTTCTTCTCGCGTCCGGACCGTGTGATCCGCACCGAAGCGACGCCCAAGGTGCGCAAGGGCACCGACCTGATCCAGATCGACGTGCCGGCAGAGCCGCTGAAGCAGGAACTCAAGGCGCATCTGGGCTCGATCCTGCGCATGTCGATCGCCATTTCGCTGGTCGCCGGGGCACTGGTCTTCGCGGCCCTGTCGTTCTTTATCGTGCGCCCGATCCGCACCCTGACCAAATCGGTATCGCGCTTCAAGGAAAACCCCGAGGATGTGACCGTCGCGCCCAAACTGTCCGGGCGTCGCGACGAGATCGGGCAGATCGAGGAAGAGCTGTTCGCCATGCAGGCCGAGGTCCGCCACGCGTTGAAATCGCGCGCGCGGCTGGCGGCGCTGGGGCAGGCGGTGTCGAAGATCAATCATGACCTGCGCAACATGCTCACCGCCGCCCAGATGGCGTCCGAACGTCTGGCCTATTCCGGCGATCCCAATGTGACTAAGGCGTTGCCGCGTCTGGAGCGGGCGCTGGACCGGGCGCTGACCCTGGCGCAGAATGTGCTCAACTACGGCAAGACCGACGAAATCCCGGCGCGTATCCAGATTATCCGTCTGAAAGACCTGTCCGAAGCCGCCGCCGAGGACGCCGGTTTGAGTTTGAACAACAAGACGCCGGAACGCGTGCGTTTCTCGCTCAAGGCGGCGCAGGGTTTCTATTTCGAGGCCGACCCGGACCATCTGCACCGTATGCTGGTCAATCTGATGCGCAATGCCCGTCAGGCGATCGAGGGCCAGCCGAACCGCAAGACCTTGGGCCGCGTGACCCTGAGTGCGGTCAAGACGGCGGACGAGGTTATTCTGGTGCTGAGCGACAACGGTCCGGGGATACCGGAGCGCATCCGCGACAAGTTGTTCCAGCCGTTTTCCGGGTCGGTGACGCCGGGCGGTTCGGGGCTGGGGCTGGCGATTGCACGGGAACTGGCGCAGACGCATGGCGGCGATGTGCGCTTGACCGAGACCGGTCCGCAAGGGACCTCGTTCGAGATACGCATCCCGCAGAAGGGGTAGCCTCTTCTCACTCCTCCCCAGCTTTGCTGGGGAGGGGGACCATCAAGCGAAGCGCAGATGGTGGAGGGGTATCTTGCGGCGGTTCAGCGTAGGCTGTCTTAAGAAAGCAAGAACCCCCACCACCACATCTCGCTGACCTTCGGTCATCTCGTGCGGTCCCCCTCCCCAACAAGTTGGGGAGGTATGTTAAGCCGTCAACACAGCCACGGCCTCGTCCGCCGCGCGGACAAGCCCGTCGAGAATACCGGGATCTGATGACGAGTGCCCGGCCTTCTTCACCAGATTGAACCGCGCTTCGGGCCACGCCTTGTGCAGGTCCCACGCCGAGGCCATTGGGGTCACCACGTCGTAGCGGCCCTGAACGATCCACGCGGGAATGTGCCTGATCTTATGCACGTTCTCCAGCAGCCAGTTATCGGTCTCGAAGAAGCCGCCGTTTTTGAAATACCACGACTCGATGCGCGCGAAGGCGACCGCAAAGTCCGGTTCGGCGAACTTGGTCGGGTTTTCGGACGGCCCTTCGATCGACAGGGTGTCGCCTTCCCAGCCGGCCCAGGCCAGCGCGCAGCGCATCTGCTCGTTGCGGTCGTCGCCGTTGAGGCGCTTGATATAGGCGGCCATCATGTCGTTGCGCTCGGCTTCGGGGATTGGCGCGACAAAGCGTTCCCATACGTCAGGAAATATCTGGCCCGCGCCGCCCTGATAGAACCAGTCGAGTTCGGCCTTACGGACAAGGAAAATCCCGCGCAGGATCAGGGCCCTGACGCGATCCGTATGGCGGATCGCATAGGCCAGCGACAGGGTCGAACCCCACGAACCGCCGAAGACGACCCACGTATCGATCCCCAGCTTTTCACGCAAGGCCTCCATATCGGCGACCAGATGCCAGGTGGTATTGTCCTCCAGCGACATGTCCTGAGACGCATGCGGGCGCGATTTGCCGCAGCCGCGCTGATCGAACAGGATGATGCGATAGGCGTCGGGGTTGAAGTAGCAGCGCAGGTTCGGGCTGGTTCCGCCGCCGGGACCGCCGTGGACGACGACGACCGGAATCCCTTGCGGATTACCGCTTTGCTCATAATAGATTTGATGTTTGCCCCCCGCGGGCATATAGCCGTAATCATAGGGCTCTATCTCGGGATAGAGGCCTTTGGTCTGGGCGGCGAGGGCTTGATCGGTCATCGGGTTCGCTTTGGACAAGATTTTAGTGATCGCGATATTTGTAGTCGAAAACCGGTTCCCACTTTTCGACATATCGCTTGGGAAGTATCGGGCGATCAAAGACTTATTATGCGCAAGGATTCAACCCTTTTTCCCCTGACCACCCTGCAACGGCAGGGAATTTTTTACGCCCTCATTTTTATCGGTTCGGGCGCCAGTCTGCCCTATATGCCGCTGTGGTTCGCCGACAAGGGCATGACCGGGGCGCAGATCGGCTTTATCCTCGCCCTGCCGCTGCTGCTGCGCGCGGTGACCGGGCCGATCATGGGAGTATGGGCGGAAAAGTTCCCGCTGTTTCGCACCCCCGTGATCTATCTGGCGGCGCTGGGCGGGATTTTCTACGGGCTTCTGGGGGCGTGGCCGCTGTTTCAGGACGGGCGGTTTGTCGTCTTCGCGCTGGTCTGGTGCCTCGGCTATAGTTGCATCACCTCGATCAGCCCGCTGCTCGACGTCATGACGATCCAGATGTCGAAGCGTGAGGGGTTCAACTATACCTGGCCGCGCGCCATCGGTTCGGCCTCGTTCATCGCCGCCAATATCGCCGTGGGTTACGGCCTGAACTGGCTGGGGGTCGATCTGATACAGGTCTGGGTCGTCTGCCTGTGCTTCGCGGCCATGCTAGCGGCGGCCTATGTCCTGCCGAAGGCCGTGCGCCATGTCGATGGGCCCGTAACCGAGGCCGCAGCGGTGCCGGCGGGTTCGGGCTGGACCAAGATCAGGGCGCTGATCGGCAATCCTGTGTTTGTTTTGTTGTTGATTGCTATGGGCTGCATTCAGGCAGCGCACGGATTTTATTATGGTTTTTCGACGATCATCTGGAAAGGGCAGGGACTGGACGGCGCCACCTGTGGCTATCTGTGGGCGACGGGCGTCGCAGCAGAGGTCGTCTTTCTGGCGCTGGGGTTTCGTATCCGCAATCGCTTCGGCTCATGGGCCCTGCTGGTCGCAGCGGGGGCGTTAAGCACCCTGCGCTGGGTGGTGATGGGCTTTGCGCCGCCCTTATGGGTGCTGTGGCCATTGCAGACCCTGCACGCGGCGTCGTTTGCGGCCTGCTATCTGGCCGGACTCGACCTCGTCAACCGCATGGCCCCTAAGGGTTCGGAAAGCCTCGCGCAAACCCTCAACGCCGCCTATGTGACCGGCGTGATGATGGGGCTGTCGACGCTGAGTTCCGGGCCGATCTACGACGTGCTGGGCGGCGGGGGCTATTTCGTCATGGGCGGGTTGGCGGCGTGCGGGTTCGCGATCGCCATCTGGCTTTACCGCAAGCAGGTTATGACGGCGTGACATTTATTGACATAAGAGGCGTTTGAGTGGAAAATCGGAGCTTAGACAGGAGCATTCCCATGGCCGCCAGCCTGCACGTCAGCCTTCCGGAAACTATGCGCGCGTTCGTTGATAAACGCGCGTCCTTTGCGACACCGAGCGAATACATCCGCGACCTGATCCGCAAGGATATGGAACGCGTCGAAGTCTATCAGTCGATACTGCGCGGCGTGGACGAGGCCGAGCGGGGGGACTTCGCACCCGAAGACTTTTTGGAAAAACTCAAGGCCGAGTATAAATAGGCTGTGGGGCAATACATTCTGACGCGCAACGCTGCTCGTGAAGTTCGGACGATTGCGTCATGGACCGAGCGGCAATGGGGCAAGGCGCAAGCCTACAGCTACATTGAGAGCCTTGAAGCAGGCTTCAAAACCCTCGGCGCGTCAACGGGACGCGTTCGTTCACGTCGAGATGATCTCAGCGGTCTGGATATATTTCGCATTCGTCACCACTATGCCGTCTATCAGGTTCTTGATGAGGATCGGGTAGCAATTCTCGCCTTACTGCATGAGCGAATGGATGTCCCTGCACATTTGGAAGATATAAAACGGCGCAGCAAGGCGGAACTGGATGCTTTGCGACAACCCTAACCCCACAACGCCGGTTCCGGCGGTGACAGGATCGAGCCGGTGACCTTCAGCCCGTGGTCGCGGTCGCGCGCCAGGAGCAGAGGGCCGTCGAGATCGACGAAATCCGCGCCCTGGGCCACGATCATTGCCGGGGCCATGCTGAGTGACGTCGCCACCATGCAGCCGACCATGACCATCAGGCCCTTGTCTTTTGCGGCCTGTTTCAGGGCCAGCGCCTCGGTCAGGCCGCCGGTCTTGTCGAGCTTGATATTGACGCAACTATATAACCCGGCGCAGTGGTCGAGCTCGGCGCGGGTATGCAGGCTTTCATCGGCGCACAGCGGCACCGGGCAGTCGTAACCGTAGAGTGCCTCGTCCTCACCGGCCTTGAGCGGCTGTTCGATCAGGACGACGCCGAGGCGTTTCAGCTCCGGCGCGATGGCTTTCAGGTCGGCCAGCGTCAGGCCTTCATTGGCGTCGACGATCAGGCGCGTATTCGGGGCATTGGTACGCACGGCCTCGACGCGGGCCAAGTCGTCAGGTCCGCCGATTTTCAGCTTCAACAAGGGGCGGCGCGCATTGGCATAGGCCTGCGCGCCCATGGCTTCGGGGGTGTCGAGGCTCAGGGTAAAGGCGGTTTTCAGCGGCGACAAGCTCTTCAAACCGGCGGCCTTGTAGGCTGCGATGCCCGACTGCTTGGCGCGCAGATCCCACAGGGCACAGTCGAGCGCATTGCCCGCGGCCCCTGGGCGCATGACCGGCTCGATCCCGGCCTCGACCTGCGCCCGGACGGCTTCCAGTTCAGCCACCGCGCTGTCGAGCGTCTCGCCATACCGGGCATAGGGCACGGCCTCGCCGCGACCGGTGTGGGTGCCATCGGAGACTTCGACATAGAGCACGTGCGCCTCAGTCTTTGAACCGCGGGCAATGCTGAATTTCCCGGCGATGGGCCAGGCTTCGGTCGTGATGTTCAGTTTCATCAGATCAGGTCGCTGATGGCCGCATCGAACAGCAGATAGGTGCGGCCGACATCGGTAGCCAGCACCTCGCCCAGAGCCGTGCGCGGATCGCGGGTCAGGAGGGCGATATTGATCTGACGGTCGTAGAAGGTGACGAACTCCTGCGCCTGTTCGCGCAGGGGCATGTCGGTGGTCAGGCGACGGCTCAGGCGGCGGATGGCGGCCGGCGCGATGCGTCGGATGACCAGACGCGCCCCTTCATTGTCGTCGGCGACGATGGCGGCGATGATTTCATCGACGCGGGCGCGGTTGAGCAGGGCATTGGTATCGACGCCCATGGCCGCGACTTCGCCGATCATCAGGTCGTCGAGATTGTCGTAATCGCCTTCGGGTTCCACCGGCTCGGGATCGGGGATCGGCGGCGCGCGGCGCGAAACAGGAGCCGGTTGCGGTGTCGGTTGACCTTCGCGGCCTTCCATGCCGTTGAGCAGGTCGCGCCACGACCAGCCTTCCTGCACGCTGGCCGGACGGGCGACCGAAGGCCGCGATGAGGGCGGCGTCGGGTTGGGCGTTAGCGGCGCTTCGAGTGGATCGAGGCCGACGCGCGGGCGCGAGCGCTCGATAGGCCGTTCGGTGCCCAGATTGCGGCGTTCCTGACGCGGCATGTCCTTCGGTTTGTCGAAGCGCTCGACGTAAGGGTTCGGCGCGGTGGGGGCGGTCGGCAACGGTTGCGAGCCCAGAACGCCCATCAGGCGCACGGCCTCGGTCAACATTTCGTAGTTACGCTTGACGCGATCCTGGAACGCCTGATCGACGCTTTCGGTTTCCTGAGCGGCCTTTTTGGCGGCTTCGGTCATGGCAATCAGGCCGTCTTCGACCGCGCGGCGGATTTCCTCCAGCCGCGACTTGGCCTGTATCGGTAGCTCGTCGGCGCGGGCATTGAGTTCGTTGAGCGCGGCATCGACCTGCTTGATGCCTTCGCGCGCGTGGGCAAACGACCGATCCAGCCGGTCCGCGGCCACGGTTCCGGCGTCGTCGATCAGATTGGCCGAATCCTCGATCAGGCGTCGCGCGGCGACGAAGCGCGAATCGAACGCCTCATCGGCCTTCTTGCCCGCTTCGAACAGCGATTCGTTGAGGCGATCGACGCGGCCCTGCGCGGTGATGGCGGCGGCATCGGCGGCGCGGCGGGCGTCTTCGGCGGCGAGGTTGAGTTGCTCCAGCGCGTGGCGCGTTTCGTTGATCATCTCGTCGCGCGCATCGGCGGCCATGACCGAGATGTTCGACAGGGTCGAATGGATGCGCGTTTCGAACGCCGTGCGCTCGTTTTCGGCGCCGTTGAGCACCTGACGGAACTGCTCCTGCGCGTGGAGGACGAGGTCACGCAGGACGTCGACGCCGCGCGACGAGGTTTCGCCCAGCTCGACGGTGGCGGTGCGGGTGACGGTCAGGGCTTCGCTCAGTTGGGCGCGCTGGTTTTCCAGATGGACGGCGAAATCCTCCTGATCGGCGCGCAGGCTGAGGGCGGCGGAGACCAGTCCGGCGCGTTGCTGCGACAGGCCTTCCTCGACGCTGCGGATCTGATCGGCGACGCCAGCCCCGGCGGTTTCCAGGCGCAGGGTCTGACGGTCGAGGTCTTCGGTAATGACGCGGGCGGTATTGTGGGCGTCCGAGGCGGCGGTGGCCAGATCGGCAGCGCGGGCGGCCAGCGCCGCTTCGGCTTCGCGAAGCTGGGTTTGCGCGAGGTCCGACGCATCGGCGACCATGCGCGCCTGACGGTCGACGGCCTCGATAACGCCCTGCGCCTGCACGTCGAGCTGCTGACCCATGGCGATGACGGCCTGACGCTCACTGGCCAGCGTGCCGGTGATATGCTGGGTCGACCCGCGCGCGTGTTCGGCAGCGGCCAGCAGCGCCTCGGTCTCGGTCTTCAGGCGCTGACTGAGGTCATCGAGGTCGCCATGCGCCAGACGCACGGCGCGCACGGCCTGCTCGACCTGTTGGCGTAGCGAATCGACCAATGCCGTGGTTTGGGACGCGGCTATAGAGGCCGGGGCGACCATGGCGTCGGCCAGAGCCGCCGTGCGGCGGGCTTCGCGCGACAGGGCAGCCGCGTGGCGCAGGGCAAAAGCGGTGGCGACGATCAGGCCGATGGGGAACAGAGCCAGCGCGCCGAGGATCACCAGACGGAAGGGCTGCGTCGTAAAGGCGGCGAGGTTGCTTTCGGCCCCCAGAACGAAGGCCGTCAGGCATAGCGCCCAACCCAGACTGATGACCGTGACACCGCCCCAGAACAGGCCGCCGGAGCCGCCCGAGACCTTCATCACGCCTTCCGGCTTGACCTTGATGGCGGCGACGTCGGTCGGCGTCTCGGTCTTGACCTGCGGACGATAGGCACCGGGCTTTTGTGCTACCGGCGCGGACGGTTCCGGCGGCGGGGTAAGCGTCATGAACTCCGGTTCAGGGGCCATCGCGGATTCGACCGCCACCGGCTCGGGGCCATATTCGGGTTCCGGCAGAGGGTCATAGGCCGTGGGCGCATCGGCTTCCGCTGCGGGAGCGGCGTCCGGTGCATAGTCCGGCTCGGCGATCAGGGTCGCTTCGGGCAGGGTCGCTTCGGGGGGCGTATCAGCGGTTTCGGACGCCGTGGTGGCTGTACCCACGATGTCTTCGTCACCGAGGCGCGACTCCGGGATGTCGAGGTCGTCTTCACCCTCGGTGTCCGACAGCTCCGCTTCCGGCGCTTCGAGGTCCTGCGGTCGGCGGGAACGGACGCGGCCGCGAATCTCCGAAGACGTCAGATTCAGAGGGGGGCGAATGCGTGATTTCATCGATACTGTGTCCTGCGCCGTCACCCTTCGCGACGCGAAGGGCAGGGGTTCTCCCATTAGGCGAAACGCTAGCCGCAGATCGTCCTTAACGCAAATATTTGTTGCGCCGGGAATTTAGATTCTGAATTTAGATTTGCGGTGTTCCCAGAGGATTCTCCCAGAGGACTTTCCTTGGGGATTTTCCTTGGGGATTTCCGCTGAGGCGAGCCTTAAGGCAAAAAGCCTTAGTGCGCGGTAAAGGTCCGGATATTTTCCGGACGGTCGCGGCCTTCGTCCTGCTGAGGGCAGTCGGGACCGGACACCGGCTCCGCCGTGGCGGCCACCTGCGCCTTGACGACGATCTTGCGCGCGATCTTTGCGGCGGCTTCGATGGCGCGTACCTTGTGAGCCTCGGCCTGAGCCGCCTCGACCTGAGCCGCCTGTTCGGCGTCGTGCTCGATGCGTTGTGCGTGCACGGCCATTTCCCGTTCAAGGTCGGCTTCGAGGCGCCGTTCCATCTCCAGCCGGGTATCCTGATCGACGATCAGCGAAAAGCGCATGACCGGCGGTGCCGGTGCGGCGGGCGGCGCCGGAGGCGCGATCAGGTGAGGCCGGGGCATGGGGCGAGGACGCGGCGACGGCGAAGCGACGGCGACGTCACGGGCTTCGTCGGCCACGACCTTTACCGGTGCTATCTTGGCGACAGGCTCGACCTCGGCACGGACATCCTGTGCCGCCACAGCGTCTTCGGCGTCCGGCGCATCGGCTTCGGCGATGTCATGAGTCTCAGCAGGGACCTGAACCTCGGTGCGGGGTTCGGGCGCGGGCACAGGGGCGGGGGCCTTGCGGACGGGGGCGCTGCCGCCGGCACCGAAATGCAGGAAGGCGGCGGACACCAGCGCCGCGATAAAGCCGATAATAATGTCAAACAGCGATGACATAGGTGTGCGCGTCCAAATTCCCCAGCCGGTCGAGCGGCGTCCCAAACGTCCCTGAGCCTTTACGCGCTCACCTGAGTCAGATTGGTCATATACCTTCTGACGCACGGTCACAAATATGCAGCCATCATGCCTTAAAACGGTCACCTGTGCAACCAAAACCGCAAATCCGTCGTGGTGCACGACGATGGACGTCCCACTGCGATAAAACGGCCACGCAGCCGTTATGCGAATTGCGGCCAAGGTGTGGCTTGCCTATCGGCGGCGCGGCGCGTTACATAGGCTCAAGATGTGTAAAACAGGGGGCCTTCATGCAGCGGACACTTTCCACGGTTGCGGTAATATTTGCCATGCTCGCGGGTCCTGAGGCCGCTCAGGCCCAGACCCGCAGTCCGCGTCTGATCGAACAGGCCCGCATCGGCACGGTGCGCGAGGTGCTGGGAGCGGCGCGCTATCTGGCGCAACCGAAAAGCCAATGCCCTCAAGCCTTTGCGACCGGTGATGGCGGTCCCTGCCTCGACGGTGTGGTGGCACGGCTGAAGGCGGCGGGCCAGACCCGCGCCCGGGTGCTGGGGGTTCGGCATCCGGCGGCGGCGGGCGAAGCGATTCGCGGGCCCTACGGCCAACAGGCGCGGCTTTACGACGTCGAACTGAGTGGCAAGGACGTGCGCTGGGACGCCGTCGAACTACCGATCTCCGACGTGACCGTGCCGCGCGATTGCTACGCCCTGAAAGGCGAGGGCGTGTTCTACACGGTCGAGCGTCGCGGCGATCAGGACGTGGCGCAGGAGCGTCAGACGGTGGTCTGCGGTGGCGGTCCCGCCCGTCCGGAGGGACCTTATCAGCCGGAGGGCGCTTCGATCCCGCTCGATCCGCCCTCGGTCGGCGCGGCGGTCAATATCGGCGGCGAGGTCTGGGCGCGGACGGGGACGATTCGCGCCGAAGGGGCGTGGCGTTATCTGGCCGTGCCGGAGCCGGGCTGTCCGGACACCCATCTGGTGCGCAAGCTTTATTGCGCGCGTTCGGGTATCGCCTATCTTGACGGCGCGCCGGACAAGAAGGAGGTCGACATGATCGCCGCCAAGCGTCCGGCGCAGGACGGCGATCTGTTGCACGACGACGATATCGAGCAACTGGTCCTCAAGCGGCAATCCAAGGGCTACAAGGCCGACAAACGCTGGTTCGAAAAGTCGATGCTGACCCTGCCGGCGGGATGCGGGGCGGCGGGCGCGGTCGGATTCCGCGTCCACGAACAGAACCGTGACCTGCTGATCACCGAAGAGGTGCTGGCCACCTGCGGTGCGCCTTTGGCGCCCGTGCCGACCGATATCTATGAGGCCTATGGCGAGGCGCGGCCCGTGGCGACGGTGCGCCGCGACTGCCCGCCCGACCTGCTGCTGACGGCGGGGGCGTGCTTTGCCGATGTCGTCGCCTATATGAAGGCCTTCAACCACAATGCGCTGGACGTGGTGGTGCTGACGCGCCCGGTGCGCGACGGCGAGACGGTGTGGCAGAATTACGAGACCGCCAAGGTGCGTTTTGAGAACGGCAAATACGTCGCCGAGCGCAAGGGGCAGCAGGTCTTCGGTTCGATCTGGCTCAATCGCTGCAACGATATGCCCAACCGTCCGGCGGAAGGCCGCGGCTACCTGATCGAATGGCGCGGTCGGGCCTTGATGGCGGTGGCCTATGAGTGGAAGGCCTGTCCGATCTATTAATCCGAAGACGATGACGAAGAGTCGGACGCTGACGCGTCAGATGCCGATACGTCAGGGGCGTCAGGCGTGAGGCCGACCTCCGGATCGGTGAGGACGGGAACCGACGGGCCGGTATCGGGTTCCGGCGCCAGAACCTTTGGCGCGGGCGGGGCATAGGACGGTTGCAGGGCGAGATAGATCAGCCCGCCGAAGACGATGCCGTTGGCCCCGATCAGGGCCAGCGTCGATAGCTGGCTCGGCACCGGCAGAAATCCGGCCAGCGGTGAGGCGAACAACAGATAAACCGGCGTAATCACCATCAGGGCCAGCCACAGAAGGCCGGTCGATTTCCCGCTGTCGCGCAGCCGTCGCGACGCGAACAGTAAAAGGACGATGGCCAGAACGGCGAAGACCGGCAGTTCGATCAGCCACTGCGGCGTCTCGACCATCAGCGCAATCGCATCCGGCGCATAGGACAGGACCAGCAGAACGACGACGCAGAGGATGAAACCGCGCCGCGTCAGGCGTCCGGTATGCAGCGGGGAGTCGGCGGTCGTCATCGGAAAGGCTCTATTTCGGGGCAGGTCCGTAAAGGTTAACACCGCTTTGGCCTTTGGCGAACCGTAAATCGGACAAATAATGCCGATCTTGGCTTTTATGCTAGGGGATCGGGACCGAACCGGTTATCGCCCACGGTGCCTTTAACAAAGGTCAGGAGTATATAGGCCAGCAGAACGGGAATCCCGGCAATGACGGCCAGAAGGACAGGTATAACGCTTCCGGCTTCAAGAAAATAAATCAGAACCATTGCACCTGCCGACGTGACAGGAAACAGAAGCAGCGCCAGACACCACCAACCGCTCAGGTTCAGGTCATGCAGGCGCTTGATCGTCAGGCAGGCCCATAGCCAGATCAAGGGCAGCGCGACGGCTATGCCCAAGAGTTCAAGCCACGAGGTATCACTGCTGGCAATGCCTTGAAAAAGACGCTCCAGTGGTAAAAACGTCAGAGAATAGAGGAGGTAGGTGGCGCGATTGATGCGGCCGCGTGGTGACAGGATGTCCGCTAAATCAGGCTCATGAATCCGTGCGGTTATCACGCGCCTATCCCTCCAGCACATGGGGCTTTGAGGGGCGCAGATAGGCCAGCGGGTCCGGGCCGTAGCGATTATCGCCTTTCTTGCCGGGGATGAGCAGCAGGCACAGGCCAGCCGCCAGATTGAACCAGGTCGTGACCTGACTTAAGCTCTCGTAAAACTCATAGAAAGCGAGCGGCAGCAGGTCGAACAGGCCGATGGTCATGCTCAGCAGCCACGGCCCATAGTCGATGAACAGAACCAGCCCCAGCCAGGCGCTCAGGCCGAGGTCGTGCAGCCGCTTGGCGACCAGACAGAACCACAGATAGTTCAGCAGGCTGTAGATCAGGATGACGCCGATCGTCAGGGCGATGCCCGCGGGCGCGGTGAGGTCGTTGAACAGGCTGTCGGCAAAGGCGCCGACGATCATGAGCAGCGCAAAGGCGGCGATGTTGATACCGGCGCTGTTGGCGAAATAGGTCAGGCGGTTCAACCGCCCCTTCGGCGACAGGAACTCGCGTACCCCCAGCCATCTGTATGATTTTGCCGCCACGGCTTTTCCCCCCGGAATGGCGATTATCGTCCCGGTAGCAGAGCACAGGCGCGCAGCAATGTAAACGCGATTCAGCGCCCGGCGTGACGCGCGCGCAAAACCTCCAGTACGGCTTCCAGCGTGGTTTCGCGCGCCATCAGCAGCACCGACAGGTGATAGAGCAGGTCGCCCGCTTCGGCATGCAGTTCGTCGAGGTCGCCCGCGCGACCGGCCAGCGCGGTCTCCAGGCCTTCCTCACCGACCTTCTGGGCGATCTTGGCGACGCCCTTCTGCATCAGGCGCGCGGTATAGCTGTCGGCGGGCGGGGCCTTGGCGCGCTCCCTCACGACCTGCGCCAGATGGCCCATAAAGCCGATCCCCGGCGCGGTTTCATGCCCGAAGCACGAGGTGGTCTTGGTGTGGCAGGTCGGGCCGACCGGACGCGCCATGACCAGCAGGGCGTCTTCGTCGCAATCGGTCAGGATGTGGTCGAGATTGAGGAAGTCGCCCGAGGTCTCGCCCTTGCGCCAGCGCCCGCCCTTCGAGCGCGAGAAGAAGGTCACCTGACGCGCGGTCAGGGTCTCGGTCAGGGCGGCCTTGTCCATATAACCCAGCATCAGGACCTGAAGCGTATCGGCGTCCTGCACGATGGCGGGGATCAGGCCGTCGCCCTTGGTGAAATCGAGCGCGTCGATGTCGGCGAGGGTGAGGGGGTTGGGCAGTTTATGAGATTGGGCCATTATCGGGTCTGTGACTTTATGAGAGCGATCAGTTTCAGGAAGGCGGGACGGGCAATAAACGCACCAAGACACATGGTGGCCAGAAGAGACAGGAAGGTCAGCCGGTTGGTGCCTTCGGGATCACCGACGGCTAACCGGTCGAGGACAACGGAATAAAGCACTAATCCGCTTACGGCAAACAGCAGAAAACCTGCCAGACCGATCAGCCAGAATATCAGCTTTCGCCACATGTCTACGTTCCTGCGCAAGTAAGAACCCCCACCACCACATCTCGCTCGCTTCGCGATCTCGTGCGGTCCCCCTCCCCAGTAAACTGGGGAGGTATGAAGGTATTGCTCTATCCTATACCTCCCTGCCTTTGGCGGGGAGGGGGACCGTTCGCGGAGCGAATGGTGGTGGGGTGTCTTGCTTTACAGTCTAACCGCGATTCCCGCCGTTTGCAGGTCGCGTTTCAGGTCGGGGATATGGATGATCTTCTTGTGGAAGACGCTGGCGGCCAGAGCCCCCGATACGTCGGCCTGCTCGAAGACCTCGGTGAAATGCTCGACCGCGCCTGCGCCGCCTGAGGCGACCAGCGGAATGTCGATCAGGTCGCGCACCAGCTTCAGTTGCCGGATATCGTAGCCCTTGCGCACGCCGTCCTGATTCATGCAGTTGAGCACGATTTCACCCGCCCCGCGGTCGCGGGCTTCGACCACCCAGTCGAGCGTCCGGCGACCGGCGGCGCGGATCTTGTCCGGATCGCCACTGTACTGATGAACATAATAGTCCCCGTCCAGTTCGCGCGAATCGACCCCGACGACCACGCACTGCGATCCGGCCATTTCGGCCAGTTCGTTGATCAGGTCGGGACGTTCCAGCGCCGGCGAGTTGATCGACACCTTGTCAGCGCCCGAATTGAGGCATTTGACCGCCTGTTCGCCGGAACGGATGCCGCCGGCCACGCAGAACGGAATATCGAGGGCGCGGGCGATGTCGCGCACCCAGTTGTAATCGACCGTGCGGCCTTCCGCTGAGGCGGTGATGTCGTACAGGACCAGCTCGTCGGCACCTTCGTCACGGTAGCGGAGCGCCATGTCGACGGCGTCGCCCAGCACTTCGTGACCGACGAACTGCACGCCCTTGACGACCTTGCCGTCCTTGACGTCGAGACAGGGAATGATGCGTCTGGCGAGCATGGTCTATCCTACGTTCAAAGCGGCTTTGAGGTCGATCAGGCCTTCGTAGATCGCCTTGCCGACGATGGCGCCGTGGACGCCGAGCGCCTTCAGATCGTACAGGTCTTCGATCGACTTCACACCGCCCGAGGCCTGAATTTCAAGGTCCGGACGCTTCTGGCGCAGGGCGCGCATCAGGTCCATGTTCGGCCCCATCAGCATGCCGTCGCGCGACACGTCCGTGACGAGGATACGCTGCGCCACGCCGACCGGATAGTAGTCAAGCACGTCCCACAACGAAATCCCGGAGCCTTCGACCCAGCCGTGCAGGGCGGCGTCGAAATCGCCGTCTTTGGTCGGCAGGACGTCCAGCGCCAGCGTGATCTTGTCCTTGCCGAAGTCGCGCAGCCAGCCGCGCACCTCTTCGGGGTTCTTGACGGCAGCGGAGCCGACCACGACGGCCGAGACGCCCTGAGCGAGCAGGGTTTGTACGTGCTCGCGGGTACGCACGCCGCCGCCGGTCTGGATCTTGGCGCGCGAGGCCTGCGCCAGACGGCCGATCAGTTCGTGCTGCTGTGGTGAACCGGCCTTGGCCCCGTCGAGATCGACGATATGCACCCACTGGGCAAATTCGTCATTGAACAGGCTGAGGCGCTTGAACGGATCGGAGTCGTATTTCGTCACGGCGTCGAAACGGCCCTGCGCGAGGCGGACGCATTCTCCGTTGATCAGGTCGATGGCGGGGTAGAGGATCATGGTCGGTAATCTCCCCCTCTCCCTGAGGGGAGAGGGTGGCCCGTAGGGCCGGGTGAGGGGGTGTCAACGGAAGAGCGCGGGGCTTTCCCCCTCACCCTAACCCTCTCCCCAAAGGGGCGAGGGGATTTAATTATATGCGGAGAAAATTCTCCAGTATTTTCGCACCGGCGGCGGACGAGCGCTCCGGGTGGAACTGACACCCCCAGACATTGTCCTTGCGCACCATGGCCGCGAACGGGTGACCATAGGTCGATTGCACCAATGTGTGTTCGGTCACCGGACAGACGAAGCTGTGCACGAAATAGGCGTAGTCACCCGCGTTCAGCCCTGCCGTCAGCGGGTCGTCGGCGACGGCCTCCAGCTGGTTCCAGCCCATATGCGGCACGACCAGAGGCTTGGGCGCGTCCATCTTCACGACTTTGCCGGGGATCAGGCCGAGGCAATCGACATCGCCCTCTTCGGACGAGTCGAACAGCAGTTGCTGGCCCAGACAGACGCCAAGCAGCGGCTGTGTCAACGCACGGATCGTATCGTAGAGGCCAAGCTCACGGATGCGGCTCATGGCGAAGCCCGCCGCGCCGACGCCCGGTAACACCACGCGCTCGGCGGCGGCGATTTCATTGGCGTCGGACGACAGCACGGCTTCCGCGCCCAGACGTTCCAGCGCGAACAGAACCGATGCCGTATTGGCGCAACCGATTTCGATAACGGCGACTTTACTCACGCTAACATCCCCTTGGTCGAGGGCAAAGCGTCGCCTTCGATGCGCGTGGCTATGCGCAGCGCGCGGCCCAAAGCCTTGAAACAGGCCTCGACCTTGTGGTGGTCGTTTTCGCCGGTGACCTCGATATGGATCGAGGCCCCCAGGGCTTCGGACAGCGAGCGGAAAGCGTGACCGGTCATTTCGGTCGGGTAGTCGCCGATGTGCGAGGCATCGAACTCGCCCTTGAACACGCAGTAGGCGCGGCCGGAAATATCGACGCTGACCTTCGCTTCGGTTTCATCCATCGGCAGGACGAAGCCGAAGCGCGCCATACCGATACGGTCGCCCAAAGCGCTTTTCAACGCCGCACCGAAGGCCAGCATGCAGTCCTCGATCGTGTGGTGGGCGTCGATTTCCAGATCGCCTTCGCACGACAATTGCAGCGAGAAACCGCCGTGGGTGGCGACCTGATCGAGCATGTGATCGAAGAAGCCGACCCCGGTGTGGATTTTCACAGGCTTCGGATTATCGAGATCGACGATGGCCGAAATCTTGGTTTCCTTGGTGTCGCGCAGGGTTTCGCCGCGGCGCGCCGGGCGACCGGCATCGGTCGCGACGCCCAGAGCGTTGAGCAGGCGGTCGTTATACGGTTTGTCGCCGATGGCCATGATCAGGCCTTCATAGGCGTTCTTGGCCACCACGCCGAAACGCTTGAGCGCGGTCTGGGTGCGGATCAGGTCCTTCGGCTTGATGAACAGGAACGGCCCGTCCGCGAGGTGAAATTGCAGGGTCGACGGCGCGTCGGTCAGGGCCTCGCGCACCCGGGCCTGCTCTCCACGGATCAGGTCGATGCGCGACTGCACGTTCAGGGCGCGCGACGGGGCCAGGGCGGCTTCGGCGGCCTTGATCGAGGGCGTCGGCAAGGGGGTGGGCTCGCAGAAGCGGCTGAGACCGTTGAGCGTTTTGGGCGACGAGATCAGCGCGCCGACGCGCGCCCCCGACAGGCCGTAGAGGAACGACAGGCTTTTGAGGACCACGACGTTCGACTCGGATTTGGTGAGTTCTACGAGGCTTGTCCCGTCACAGGCGTCGAAATAGCTCTCATCGATGACCAGCAGGGCCGGGAAGATTTCGACGGCCAGAGTCCGCGCGGCGATCAAATCCCACACCTTGCCGTCGGGCATGTTGGGGTTATCGATCAGGTACATGCCCGCGCCTTTGAGCGTCATCAGCGGCTTGGTCGCCTGTTTCAGCGTCAGGCCGTAGGCGTCGGCGAGGCTTTGCAGGTGATATTGCCGCTCGGAATAGCAGGGATTGGTGAAGACGTTCTCATAGCCATTGACCTTGAGGCGGCGCATCAGGATCTCGGTCCCGTGCGAAGCGCCGCGCGTGACCATCAGCTGATAGGGCTCGACGCCATAGATCTCGGCCATGCGCTCGCGCAACGGCTCTAACGACGGCGGCGAAGCTTCGAGGCCGGAGCCCTGAGCGTTCAGGGCGGTGAAAGGGGACGCGAACATGGTTACACCTCTAAACGGAAGTCTGCCGCCAGCGCATGCGCTTCGAGACCTTCGAGGCGAGCCAGACGGGCGGCGGCGGGCGCAATGGTGGCCGCGCCCTGACGGGTGGCGCGCTGAACGACGAAGCTGGTCAGGTACGACCGCACAGTGATGCCGTCCCAGGCCCGCGCTGCGCCGTCGGTCGGCAGGACGTGGCTGGGGCCGGCGGCGTAATCGCCGAAGGTTTCCGCCGCATAGGTGCCCGCAAACACGGTGCCGGCGGCGGTCAGTTGCGGGATCAGGGCGTCGAGGTCTTCGACCTGCAAGGCGAGGTGCTCCGGACCGTAGAGATTGGCGACTTCGGCGGCAGCCTCAAGGCTGTCGACAACGAACAAACGCGCCTGTTCCAGCGAGGCACGGGCGATCGCCGCGCGCGGCAGGGTCGACAGTTGCGCCTCCAGTTCGGCGCCCACGGCCTCGATCAGGTCGCGGTCGAGCGTCACCAGCACGACCTGCGCGTCGGCGTCGTGTTCGGCCTGACTGAGCAGGTCGGCGGCGATCAGTTTCGCATTGGCGGTCGCATCGGCGATGACCATCAGTTCGGACGGCCCGGCGGGCATGTCGATGGCAATGCCCGACAGGCGCTCGGTGGCGTAGCGCTTGGCTTCGGCGACGTACTTGTTACCCGGCCCGAACAGCTTGTCGGCCGCCGGAACGTCGGGTAGGGCGCCCAAGGCCATGGCCGCAATGGCATGCGCCCCACCGACGCGCCAGATAGCGTCGAGCCCGGCCGCGGCCCCGGCGGCAATCATCATCGGGTGCAGCGAGCCGTCCTTGGCAGGCGGGGTGACGCAGACTCGGTTAGGCACACCGGCGACGAGGGCCGGAACGGCGGTCATGATCAGGGTCGAAAACAGCGGCGCAGTGCCGCCGGGGACGTAGAGACCGGCGGTCGAGATCGGGCGGAAAACGCGTTGCAGGCTCAGGCCTTCGGCGGGCGCGATGACGGGGCCTGTGGTGGGCAGTTCGGCGGCGTGGAAGGCGCGGACGTGTTCGACGGCCAGTTCCATGGCTTCGAGATCGTCGGCGGTGAGGAGCGCACGGGCCTCATCGACCAGCGACGGGTTCAACTCGACGCGCACCGGGGCGTGACCGTCCAGACGCACGGCCCAGTCGCTGACGGCGGTGAAGCCGCGCGATTCCACGTCGTCGAAGATCGTGCGCACAGTGTCGAGCACGCTCTCGTCGCGCCGGTTTTCGGGGCGCGCGAGCGCGGTCTTGCGTTCCGCCGCGCTGAGATCGTTCCAGATAAAGGTCTTCATGATACGCACCTGTCCGCAGCCGCGCGGACCAATTTCAAGGGTGTCCGCGACACCTACTTCATCATCTTTTCGATCGGCAGGACCAGGATCGCCGAAGCGCCTGCCGCCTTGAGCTTGTCCAGCGTGTCCCAGAACACGTTTTCCTGACACACCGCATGGACGGCGACCGTGTCTTCGCGGTGTGCCAGCGGCATGATGGTCGGGGAATCGGCGCCGGGGATCAGCTCGATGATCTCGTCCAGATGCTCGCGCGGGGCGTTGAGCATGACGTACTTGGCCCCCGTCGAGGCCGTCACCCCGTCGAAACGGCGCAGCAGCATGTCATAGACGTGTTCCAGATCGGCGGGCGGCGCATGCGGCGCCTTGATTAGCACGGCTTCGGAGGCCAGCACCAGATCGACGGCCTTCATGCCATTGGCTTCCAGCGTCGCACCCGTCGAGACCAGATCGCAGATGGCGTGGGCAATCTTCATGCGGGGCGCGACCTCGACCGCACCACGCATCTCGACGATGGTCGCGGTGACGCCCTTGTCTTTCAGCCACTTGCCGAGGATGTTCGGATAAGACGTGGCGATGCGCTTGCCTTCGAGGCTTTGCGGGCCTTCATAAGTGGCGGTGTCCGGCACGGCGATTTTCAGCGTGCACTTGCCGAAACCGAGGCGCATGACGATGCGCTCTTCGAGGTCGTCTTCAGGGAAGTGTTCGGCCAGCACGTTGTAACCGACGATGCCCAGTTCGGCCACGCCATCGGCGACGAAGGTCGGGATGTCGTCGTCGCGCACGCGCAGCAGGTCGATCGGCTGGTTCTCGATGCGATAGAGCAGTTCGTTGGCGCCCTTCATGACGCGCAGGCCCGCGCCGGAGATCAGTTCCAGCGAGCGGTCGGCCAGTCGGCCCGATTTCTGAACGGCAATGCGGAGACGGGAAGTCATGGTCTTACTTTCTTATTGGCTTTTGAGGCGGTCGATCACCAGTCGGTAACCCTTATGCGGCATGTCGCGCAGGAAACGCGCCACGCGGGTCACCGTGGTGGTCGAGGCCCCGGTCTTTTCGGAGATGTCACGGTAGGACAACTGGTTTTCGTCCAGCAGCCGCGCCACCTTGAACCGTTCGGCAAAGGCCCTCAGTTCCGACGGGGTGCACAGGTCGTCGAGAAAGGCGCGCATCTCTTCGGCCGTTTCCAGCGTCAGCAGGGCTTTCACCAGTTCGGCCTCGTCGGCGGCGTATCTCTCGGGCGATGTGTCGGTCATGGGGGTCTGTTTTAATGTGTTAGCGCGCTAATACAGCGACGCGGGAGGGAAGGCAAGGCTTTATTTGGTTTGTGATCCACATGCCGCAACCCGCCTGTCCTGTAAAGCGTTCAGCTTGACAGGGTTGCAACCTGAACGGATGGTTGCGTTATGACTGAGATCGCCCCCAAGCCCATATGGGATCAAAAACGCCGGATCCCGAAAATACCCGGCGCGTGGTTTCTGATCAAATTCGCCCCGTTGCCCTATATCTATCCGGTGCGTTGGCAGGGCCTGATTTTGCTGATGGCGGAGCTCATTTGCCTTGTTGGCGGGCTGGAATATGGCGAGATACTTTCTGAACGCGGCGATCCACTCGGGCCATATGTGCGCATGGGTAGTGTTGCCGTGTTTGCCGTGCTGTTTATTATAGGCCTGTTTAAGACACGCCGGGACTAATCCTCAAGCCGCAAACCGCGCCTTCGCCGCCAGCCCCAGACCCGAGGCCACTGACGAGAAACGGTCGCCGTAATTGACCTGCGCTTCTGGGAAGGCCGCGCGCATGGCGGCTTCGAACCCCGGCATGGCCGTCGAGCCGCCGGTCATGAACAGGGTATGGATGTCGGCGCCCTTAAGTCCCGCCTGCGCCACGGTTTCGCCTGCCGTGGTGACGATCTTCTCCACGTCGTTGCCGGTTGAGCGCATCAGGGTGTCGCGGTGGATTTCCGACACCCAGCCCTTTTCGATGTCGGTATAGTCGACCGAGGTCAGGTCGTGTTCGGACAGGGCGATCTTGGCGGCTTCGATGCGGTTGGCGACGCTGTGGCCCTTGCGTTCCTCGACCACCGTGATCAGGCGCTGGGTCAGGTCGCGGCGCTCGGCCAGATAGTGCAGTTCGCGGATGCCCAGCATCGCCTTCTGCGTATAGAGGAAGTTGATCAGGTGCCAGGTCGAAAGCTGATGGTAGTTGAGCAGCGGCATGTCGAGCCCGCTTTTCAGCTTCGACTGATAGCCCATATCGACCATCGCCGTATTGAGGCTTAAGCTACGGTCGAAGTCGGTGCCGCCGATATGGACCCCGGCATTGGCCAGAATTTCGGATGTGGTGGGGCTCAGGCGCAGGACGGAGAAGTCCGACGTACCGCCGCCGATATCGACGACCAGCACGGTTTCTTCGCTGGTGAGCGTGCTGGCGTAATCGCGGGCGGCGGCCAGAGGCTCGTATTCGAAGCTGATGTTTTTGAAGCCCTGCGCTTCGGCGATGCCGCGCAGTTCGGCCTCGGCGCGGTTGTCAGCCTCGATATCGTCGTCGACAAAGTGGACCGGGCGGCCCAGCACCACGTCTTCGAGCGACTCGCCGATATGGGCTTCGGCGGCGCGTTTGAGGTGGGCGATATAGTTGCCGATGATCTCGCGGAAGTCTTTGCGTTTCGAGCCGATCTGCGTGGTTTCGCCGATCAGGCGGCTGCCCAGCACTGACTTCAACGCCCGCATCAGGCGGCCTTCGTAGCCGTCGAGATATTCGGCGATGGCTTCACGGCCAAAGGTCAGGCGCTCGGTCTCGGTATTGAAGAACAACGCCGACGGCAGGGTCACAGAGGCGCCTTCGATCGGCACCAGATGCAGGTCGTCGCCGCGCCCGACGCAGACGGCGGAGTTGGAGGTGCCGAAATCGATACCGCAATAGGGACGGGGAGACATGACTTTACCGCGTTGCACACAAAAAAGGATCGGCGCGTTTACACGGGAATGACGGAGATGGCTATGGATTTCTTCTACCTCCCCGGCACACCGGGGAGGTAGAAGAGGGGCTTGTGTCGCGTAGGACAGAGGCTCATACTCTTAGACGTTGCGAACATCAGCGGAGGGCGGGATGAACGGACGCACACCCCTATGGCAAGCGCGCGAGGCGTCGGTATTCGGCGATCCGTGGTTTGTCTTTAAATTTGGGCCGCTGGGGTATTGGGTGCCTGTGAAATGGCAGGGTTATCTCGTCCTTCTGGTTCAGATTGGTATTTTCATTCTGTTGAATCAAAACAACCTGTTCAAACACCTGCTGGCCCCGTGGGACGGATATCTCAGGGGCGGTATCATCGGAATGTTTTTTTTACTGATTGCCTTGTCATTGCTTAAGACGCGCTGGCGTTAGACGCCCTCCTCCTCACTTCCTAGGGAGGAGAGTTAAATCTCGATCAGCACATCGGGCAGTTCGTTGAGATTGATCGCATCCGGCGGAAAGTGCGCGCTTAAGGCTGCGCCGCATTTGGCCACAGCCTCTTCGAAACCGGTCGTCAGATCGTCCTTTTTGATATGCGCAATCAGGGTGGTGACCGTCTCGTTCCACACGCTCTTGTCGACGCGCGAATAGATGCCTTCATCGGCGATGACATCGACGAAGTGTTCTTCCAGCGCGCAGAAGATCATGACGCCGGTGCGCCCGGCAGTCAGGTGCAGACCGCGCGCCAGAAACTGCTCCATCGCCTTTTTGTGAGCGCGGCGACGGGTGATGAACCGCGGCGTCAGCCACAGTTTGACCTTGGGCAGCGACACCAGCAGATAGACCGCCGCGAACAGAATAAGTTGCATCAGGGCGTAGAAGATGATGGCTTCGGCGGCCATCAATTCGCCGGTGACATTCGGTGCGTTCCAGCCGGCGACGGCGCTTAAGGCCGGCCCCAGCCAGTCGTGCGGCCACACCCCCAGACCCAGCAGGACCAGCGGCAGGATAAAGGCGACCGCCGCCGCCCACATCAGCGGGGTTTCGGGATAGTCGAGAGCGCGTTTCTTGATGACGCAGGTGATCTCGCCGGAGGTATGTGTCTCGGCGCGGGCAATGGCGGCATTGATGCGCGCGTGGTCGATGTTCAAGGCCATGTGCTTACCAACTCCCCGATGCGCCGCCGCCGCCGCCGGAACCCCCGCCGCCGCTGAAACCACCCCCGCCGAAGCCGCCACCGCCGCCACCACTCCAACCCCCGCCGCCTCGCAGTAGGGCGTCGAGGATGAAGAACGGCAGCCAGCCGCGTCCGAAAATCAGCAGGAACAGCACGACGACCACGATGATCCACAGCGGGATGCGTTGCTGCCTGCCGTGTTGAACGGGCTCGGCGGCCGCCTGAGCCTTTTGTATGGCGACGCCGCGATCCTGGGCCAGTTGCGCGATGATCAGGTCCGTACCGTTGACGATACCGGTCTGATAGTCACCGGTCCGAAACGACGGGATGATACCATTATTGATAATCAGTGAACTGTAGGCGTCGGTTATGACCGGTTCCAGACCGTAGCCGACCTCGATACGCACCTTGCGCTCGTTCGGGGCGACGATGAGGATGACGCCATTGTTCTTGAACTGCCCTAGGGCTTCGGACCCTGCCGTAGCAGAAGCCTGCGCACTTTTTTGACCAATGCCCCAGTGGCGGAGCAACTGATAGCCGTAGTCGGCGATCTCGTAACCGTCGAGGCTGTTGAGCGTCACGACGACGACCTGATCGGTGGTGGCGTCCTCAAGCCCTTTGAGCTTGGCCGTCAGGTCGGCCTCGACCTCGGGCGTCAGCAGGTTGGCCTGATCGACGACGCGCCCGGTCAGAGCCGGAAACTGTGGTGCGGCCTGAACCGCCGAGGCGAACAGACACAGCGTCGCAAAGATAAAGACCGCCCATAAGGACCTGATCTTCAGGATGGGAAGAGGCAGGGACATGGGCGGTCTTTTCAGTTGATGTTATTGAGACGCGGCGGTGTCGCTCTGGGGTGCGACGCCCGAAAAGTCGACCTTGGGCGCCTGATCCGAGCCCGGTGCGGCCTTGAAATACTCCATCGGCTTGGAACCCGAATGGATCGTGCCGGCCAGGATGTTCTGCGGGAACGAGCGCAGAGTGGTGTTATAGGTCTGCGCCGAGGCATTATAGTCCTTGCGGGCGATGGCGATGCGGTTTTCCGTACCTTCCAGCTGTGATTGCAGGGTGATGAAGCCCTGCTGGCTTTTCAGTTCCGGGTACTTTTCGACCACGACCATCAGGCGGCCCAGCGCCGAGGACATGCCGTCCTGCGCCTGCTGGAACTGCTGGAACTTGGCCGGATCGCTGATCGTCGAGGCATCGACATTGACGCTGGTCGCCTTGGCGCGGGCCTCGACCACTTCGGTGAGCGTGCCGCGTTCGGCGATGGCGGCGCCCTGAACCGTGGCGACCAGATTGCCGACCAGATCGCTGCGGCGCTGATACTGGTTCTGGACCTCGGACCACGAGGCCTTGGCGGCTTCTTCCTGGGTCGGGATGCGGTTGACGTCGCAGGCGACCAGAGACAGGGCCACGCCGGCAACGGCCAGCAGACCGGTAATACGCTTAAGGTTCATCGCAATGAAGCTCCCTCGAATGGGTGCGCCGTCGCCTGCCATCAGGCGCTTCAGGGTCGCACACAGGCCCTATACATAGGATAAAATCCGCCTGTGCAAAAGAGGTCGCGAGGATTACTTATTCGACAGAATGGGAATTGTACCGGATGAATGTCGCTACTGAGACACGCAAACGATTTCGAAGTCTGGGGCGGTGTTTGCTTCGCTGGCCCGGACTTCGGGGGTGGGGCTTTTGCCTCCTGATCGGCGGCCTCGTAGCGACGACGGTCGCCGGTGTCGGTTTTGCGTCAGGCATTCTGAAATGGGAACCGGCAAGTGGTAACCTGCCTCTTTTGTTTCTGAGCGTGTTGGTGGTTCCGGCTTTTACGGAAGAGCTGTTCTTTCGCGGCCTGCTGGTGCCGGAACGCGGCGAGACGCAACGCCCGGTCCTGATCATCGCCGTCGGTCTGGCGGTGTTCGTCCTGTGGCACGTGGTCGAAGCGAAACTCTTTCTGCCCGGCGCGACCCTGTTCCTTGAGCCCGCCTTTCTGTTGTGTGCGGGTCTGATCGGGCTGGGGTGCGCGCTGATGCGATATCTCACCGGATCGCTATGGCCCGCTGTCCTGTTCCATGCCGTTCTGGTCTGGGCATGGAAAGCGTATCTCGGCGGGCCGTCTCTGGCGGAACTGATGGGTTAGGCCACTGTCTCGACCAGCGACTTCTGCATCACATAGTTGGTCAGGTCATAACCGCCGACGCGGGTGGGGACCTCCTTGTCGAAGCTGAAGCCTGATTTCAGCGAGAAGCCCATGCCGTGGTCGTGGTCCTTGGGGACGATCAGCGACAGGGTGCGGGCGTCGTCGAAATGATCGAGCGCGGCCTGCATCATCGCCTTGCCGATCCCCGCGCCGCGATAGTCGGCCAGTACATAGACCTTGTAGATGCTGACGTGACGGCTTTCGGCGCTGGCCGACAGGAATCCCACCGGCTTGCCGTGGACTTCGGCGATCCAGTAGACGTGGCCGCGCGTTTCCATGTCCTCTTCGAGCGTATCGAGGTCGAAGAGGTCGCTGAGGATAGCGTCCATCTGTACAGGCGATACGACGCTGCGGTACAGGCGCGGCCAGATGATCATGGCCAGTTCACGCACGATCGGCAGTTCGTCGACGCGGATGCGGCGGATTTTCGCGGTATGGGACATGGCGGACCTCCGGGTGGGGCAAGGGGCGGCATGGTCGGTCCGGAGCGTCGTTTTGGCGTCTTCCGGGGCATTTCCTCAGGGGCCATCGGGTCATGGCCTGTTAATAACTTGCCACAGAAATCACGAAAGTCGATCTTTTATTTCAGGCCCTGTCACTTTTCGTGAGGTCCAGATTCATGATGTAGTCCTCGAAACGGTAAGGCCCCATCTGTACCGGAACCTTGGCTTCGATGGTGAAACCGCGCGATTGGTAAAACGCGATGGCCGGGGCATTAAGCGAATAGACATAGAGCGACAGGGTCTTCGCGCCGCTGAAATGGTCGCGCACGGTTTGCATCAGGGCCTTGCCGAGACCGCGTCCGCGCACGCTGTCGAGCGTATAGAGCTTCTTGAGCCACAGGCGGTCGCCCTCAATGAAGCCGGACACGTAACCGGCATCTTCGCCATCGACCTGCGCCAGCCAGTAGACGTGGCCACGCTGTTCGATATCGGCGCGCAGGGTATCCGGCGCATAGATTTCGGCCACCATATGCGGGATGCGCTCGGCGTCAATGATCCCGGCAAAGCACTCCGGCCAGATGCGTTCGGCCAAGGCGGTCACCCGGTGCCGTTCGGCGGTGTCGATGCGGGTAATGGTGAAGGTCATACCGATCTCATAGCAAAAAAAAGACGCCTAAGGCCAGGGGGAGGGCCTTAAGCGTCTGGTCTTCAGCCGGACCGTTCAGGGGGGGGACGTCAGCCCGGCTGGTAAGCTGTATGTAGGGGCGCGTTTTCAGATTTCCAGTCCGTGCCGACGGAAAAAGAGGCGCCCGAGGGTGCGGCAGGGTGCCGCAGGTCATTCCACGATATCTTGCCGGTTGTGGCACCTTCGATGCGAATACCGACGGCCTTGGCGACCTCGATGCGCAGGCCGGGTAGGCGCGCACGCGCTTCTGGCGTGAAGCCGTCACTAAGATATTTAAGTTCGTCCGGCCATTCGCTCGACGTGCCGTCGCGCAGGATGATGCCGAAATGTTTCCACACATAGGCACGCGGCAGATCCTTTGCCACACCGCCGCCCGTCTCGTACAGTTCGCCCATCATGAAAAAGGCGTCGGGCATCCCCTGACCGGCCAGACCTGACAGTATCTTCGTGCAGCCGGGGACGTCCGGTTTCAGGCCCTGACCGCGGCAGGCCATCCCCGCCATGCGCACCAGCGATTGGGCGTGCTTTTGCTTGACGGCAATGGAATAATGCTGAAGCGCCGCGATGTAATCCACGGTCGTGCCGCGTCCCAGTTCGTGCATCATCCCGGCGTAATAGTGGCCCCAGAGGCTGCCGCCATTGGCAGCGGCTTCGGCCCATCGGAAAGCCTTTGCATAGTCGGTCGTGACGAGGGTGCCCAGATAGTAGTAGGCGGCCAGCGATTGTTGCGCGCGGACATCCCCCAGCGCGGCTGCCTCTTCCATCAGGGCAAGGCCCCTGGCCACGTCCTTTTCAACGCCCATCCCGTCGATATAGCTACGCCCCAGCAGCATGACCGATTGCGGGTCGCGGGCTTCGGCACCCTTGCGGAACCATTTGACGGCTTCGGCCGGGTCTTTTGCCACCGCCTCGCCTTCGCGGTAGGCAATGCCGATGTCGGAATAGGCGCGCACGATGCCGCGTTCCGCGGCCAGCTTGTACAAGGCCATGGCGCGGGCGAAATCGACCGGCGTGCCCTGACCCAGGGCGTACATGATGGCGGCGGAATAGGTGGCCAGACCGTGGCCCTGATCGGCGGCGCTCTGGAACCAGCGCAGGGCGGTGAAATAGTCCTGAATTTCGGCCTGATACATATAACGGAGGCCGAGCTGATACTGGGCCTCGGCATCGCCGTTAAAGGCGCCCTGCTGAATCTCGTCGAATGACTTTTTCGACCAGTCGATGGCGGCGGGCCTGGTCGCGGGTTTGACCTCTGCCGCGTGGCTCACACCGACGGGCCCGCACAAAAACAGCGCCAATCCGCCTAAAGCTACCCAGATATGCCGCATGATCCGCCCCCTGTACGGCCCCGCCTGCCGCTGGGGACAGCTAAGCGCGGCACTCAAAGCGAGTCAAGCTGAGAAGCCCACGCGGTGAATGGTGGCCTGCCCGGAAGGGAAGGAGGGTAATTGTATCAATTAAAACAAGATTTTTTCGCAATTATGCGGCTTGTCTCGGTGGTTTGCAGGATATATTCTCAATTCCATGGTCAATTCCGATAAATTTTCCGATCTCGATTCCTTCGACCGCGAACTGATCAAGGTTTTGCGCAACGACGCCCGTGCCACGGCGGCGGAACTGGGGGAGAAGGTCGGCCTGAGCCCGTCGGCGGCGCACCGTCGCGTGAAGCTGCTTGAGCAGCGCGGGGTCATCGCCGGCTATCGCGCGGTCATCGCCGAAAGCGTGCAGGGCAAGCAGGGCATGGTCTTCGTCCACGTCACGCTTCAGGATCAGCGGCGCGAGACCTTCGAGAAGTTCGAGAAGGCGGTGGTGCAGATCGCCGCCATCGAGGAATGCCATCTGATGTCGGGCGAGGCGGATTATCTGCTCAAGATCGTCCTGCGCGAAAGCCTGTCCTATGAGGACGTCCACCGCGACGTCCTGTCGTCCATGCCGGGCGTGTCGAAACTGGTGTCGCAGTTTTCGATCCGCACCGTGAAGATGGGCTGAGACGGCCTATATCCCAACGATAAAGGCGATTTCTTCGAGGTTGGTATCCTCGTTCACCGGTTCCCCGAGGTTCAGGGTCAGGCCTACGCCGATCAGGGCGCAGGCCGCCAGCGCCGCGGCCTTGTAGGCCATGCCGTAGCGCCAGTCGGTCAGGGACAGAGTCAGTTCTTCGCGCCAGACAGCGAGCATAGACGGACGGATCGCGGTTTTAGCGATGGCGCGCGCCACGATACGGTCGCTGAGACCGGCGGACGGTGATGGTGCGGTCCATACTTTCAGGGTTTTTAAGAAGTCATCCATGAGGGGAGCCTAACACGTTTTTCAGACTTTTGCGCGCCCTGACCAGCAGAGATTCCAGCGCTTTTACATTCAGTTTGAGGCTCTGCGCCGCTTCGGCATTGCTGAACCCTTCGAAATAACACAGGACGACGGCCATCCGCTGATTGGGCGGCAGGGTCGCCACGGCATCGCGCACCTTTTGCGCCTGCTGCCGGGTCTCCAGGCCTGTCTGCGCGTCGGGGGCGTCGTCGCTCAGGCGCTCGGACCAGTCGTCGATCGGCTGACTGAGGGGTTTGGCCCGACGCAGACGGTCGAGGCAGGTCCGGGTGACGATGGTATAGAGCCAGGTCGAAAAGGCCGACTTCGCCGGGTCGAACCGTTTGGCATGGGTCCAGACCTTGGTGAAGGCCGCCTGCACCGCGTCCTCGGCATCTTCGCGATTGAGCAGCACGCGATAGGCGACGGCATGCGCCTTGGGCATATGCAGGTCAACGAGGTGGCGGAAGGCCGCGGTATCTCCCGCGGCCATGCGTCTGACCAGTTCGTTGTCGGCTGTACGCTCAAGCATCCGGGCGGCGGGTTACTGAGCTCTGGGGCCCGGACCCTTGCGGCCCTCGACCTCGGCGCGGATTTCCTCGCGCGACAGTTTGCCATCGCGGTTGGCGTCCAGCCGGTCGAAGCGTTCATCGGCCTGACGGCGGAACTCTTCGCGCGATACCACGCCATCGCGATTGGCGTCGAGCTTCTCGAAAAAGCGCTGTTCGAAGCGCTCGCGCAGGGCCTCGGGCGGGCCGGACTTGCGATCGGCCTTGTAGCCGGTCGTTTGTACCGGGTCGGGGTTTTGTTTCTGCGCCACGGCAGGGACGGCCGCGACCAGCAGGCCCGCGACGATCAGGGTGGTCCTGACAAAAGCAGGGGACATGACGTATTCCTTGGGGAGAAGGGGCAGGGGGAAGGCGGGTGGGAACGCCCGCCTTCCGGAGGTGTTTAGTTGGTCTTCGGCTGTTCGCCGCCCTGACCCCGTTGACCGCCCTGGCCGCGTTGTCCGCCCCCTTGGCCCATGCGGGCCTTGGCGAAGGCGACCATTTCGTCCTTGGTCAGTTTAGCGTCCTTGTTGGCGTCCATTTCGTCGAACATTTCGGGGCGGCGGCCCTTATATTCGTCCTTGGCGATAAAGCCGTCCTTGTTGGCGTCCATCTGGGCGAAGCGTTCTTCGGGGGTCATGCGGGGGCCCTGACCGCCGGGACCGCCCTGACCCATGCCGCCCCCGGGCGGCGGGGGCGGGGGGGCGTCCTGAGCGAGAGCGGCGACAGGCACGGCAAGCAGCAGCGCGGAAGCGATCAGCAGAGTTTTCATGGGGGATTCCGTGGGTGTTTCCAAAGTGAGTTCCCGTCACATCAGGCAACGGTACTCATTTGTACGCGGATGCAATCGTTTACCCTGCGCACGGTGGATCGCTTTTTTATACTTTTATATTCAGCAGGCGGCCGGTCATCTCGTCGCTGGTTTTCAGAACCTGAAGGCTGGCCTCGAAGGCGGTACGCGCGTCCTTTTGCTCGACAAAGGCGCTGACCACGTCGCGGGCGGCGCTGGCCTCGCTCACGGATTTGACGGCAGCCTTGTCGAAGCGCTGGGCGGCGTTGATCGCGCCCATTGCGGCGGTGTTGAAAGCAATCATGGTACGCATTCCACTAAAGCCGGTTGTGATGACCGGTCTGTGGATAATGCGCGCCAAAGCTTAAAAGCGTGCGTAAAGAGAGGGTTAAGCGAAGTTAACCTCTTTCCTCCCCCAAGCCGCAGGCCTGGGGGAGGAAAGGTTACGAGCGCAGCGTCGCCCCGGCCTTCTGAGCCGCCGCAACGATCTTCTGCGAGACGGCATCGATTTCCGGCTCGGTCAAGGTCTTGTCCGTCGGTTGCAGGGTCACCTCGACTGCCAGCGAGACCTGGCCTACCGGCACGCCCTGACCGCGATAGACGTCGAACACCTTGGCGTCGGTGATCAGCGCCTTGTCCGCGCCCTTGACGGCCTTGACCAGATCGCCCGACACGGTGTTGGCGTCCACGAGGAAAGCGAAGTCGCGCGTCAGCGGCATCAGGTTGGATAGCGACAGTGCGCCCTTCGATTTGCCCGATTTCGCCTTGGGCGACGGCAGCAGGTCGAGGCGAACCTCGAACGCGACATAAGCCCCATCAAGGTCCATCGCCTTAAGCACCGACGGATGCAGTTCGCCGAACTCGGCCAGAACCTGCTTCGGCCCCAGTTGCAGGCGCGCCGAACGGCCCGGGTGCCAGTGTGATGCGTTCGAGCCCTGCACCAGTTGCAGCGAGGCGACAGGCACATTGATTTCTTCGAGCAGGCGCAGCAGGTCAGATTTCAGGCCGAACAAGGCGTCTTCGCCCGTCGCGGACCAGTGACGGGCCTTATCCGGCGCGCGGAGCGCCGTGATAACCGTCTTCTGATCGTTGGGTTCAAGACCCTGATAGACCGGGCCGATTTCGAACAGGCACGACCCGGCAAAGCCCTTGGCTGCATTACGACCGGCGGCTTCGAGCAGGTTGGCCAAGGCCGACGGGCGCATGCAGTTCAGTTCCGAGGCAATCGGATTGGCCAGCAGCAGTTTGTCATCGCCACCGCCGAACAGCTTGGCCCAGTCCTGACGCATGAACGACCACGTCACGGCCTCGGAATAGCCGAACGCGGCCAGCGCGCGGCGGGCGGCGCGGGCCTTGGCCTGCGGCGCGGTCAGGACGCCGCCGTTTTTCGGGGCGACCACCGGCAGTGGCGTGGCGGGGATATGGTTGAAGCCATAGACGCGGGCGACTTCTTCGACGAGGTCGGCCTTGCCGTCCACGTCGCGGCGGAAGGACGGCACCGAAACGGTCCACGGCGAACCGCGCGTGACGCCGAAGCCGAGCGCGATCAGAATGCGCTCGACCTCATCGTCAGAAACAACGAGACCGGTCAGTTGCCCCACATAGGCCGGGTCGAAGCTGACGTCCGGACGGCCCTTCGGCGCCTCACCGGCGACCACGATCTCGGACGCTTCACCGCCGCACAGGTCGAGGATCAGTTGGGTGGCCAGCTCAAGGCCGGGGACGACGAAGTCCGGATCGACGCCGCGTGCGAAGCGGTACTGCGCGTCCGACGTGATGGTCGTGGTGCGGCCCGTTTGCGCCGTGCGGATCGGGTCGAACCATGCGCTTTCAAGGAACACATCCACGGTGTCGAAATCGACGCCGGTGGATTCGCCGCCCATGACGCCGCCGAGGCCGATGGGGCGCTCGCCATTGGCATCGGCGATGACGCACATGTCGGGCGTCAGGCTGTAGGTCTTGCCGTCGAGCGCGATCAGTTGCTCGTGCGCGTGGGCGTGTTCGCCCTCCGCGACCGGGTTGTCGTGGCCGAGGCGGGCTTCGATGACGGTACCGGACAGCTTCGCCACGTCATAGACGTGCAGAGGGCGGGCGCGGTCGAACGACATGTAGTTGGTGATATCGACCAACGCCGAAATCGGCTTCAGACCGATCGAGGTCAGCCTGTCCTGCAACCACTTCGGCGACAGACCGTTCTTCACGCCGCGAATGACGCGACCGGAGAACAGCGGGCAGGCGTCGCCGTCGACCTTGACGGTGATCGGGCAGGGGAAAGCCCCCGCGACCGGCGCGATGGCCTTTTCCGCGAATGCCCCCAGACCCGTGGCAGCCAGATCACGGGCGATGCCGTGGACGCCCAGCCAGTCGGGACGGTTGGGGGTGACTTCGAAGTCGATGACCGGTTCCACACCGAAGACCTCGGTGACCGGGGTGCCGACGGCAAGTTCGTCGGAAAGCTCCATGATGCCGTCGGACTCGCTATCGAGTTCCAGTTCGGCGGCGGAGCACATCATGCCGTTCGACACGACGCCGCGCACGGGCTTTTCGACGAGGGTCACGTCGAGGCCCGGCACATAGGCGCCGATGGGGGCATAGACGGTGGTCAGGCCGGCGCGGGCATTGGGCGCGCCGCAGACGATTTCCTTGCGCCCGTCGACGGTATCGACCTGAAGCACCTGAAGCTTGTCGGCATTGGGGTGGCGCGCGGCTTCGACGACCTTGGCGACGGTAAAGGGTTTCAGCTTCGCCGAGGGATCGGTGACGTCTTCGACCTCAAGGCCTGCCGCGGTCATGGCAGCGGCCACTACATGGATGTCGGCGGCGGTATCGAGGTGATCTTTAAGCCAGCTCAGGGAGAATTTCATTTTTCTATCGGAAGATTATGTAGGTCGCAAAACCTAGAAAGAGAGAACCGCAAAAAGCGTAGGTGATTAGTATGGTATATGTTGTTCCGGGGAGTTTTTTTAACCAAGGGACTAATTCTTTTAATTCGACGTCCTTAGCAGCGAACCCCGGTGTTCGGCCCTCCAGAAGCACCAATCTTTTGAAATGATGGTGATTGTAAATCATTAGCCTGCTGGAAATGAGCACCCAAAGCACTGAGGTAAAAAACCCAGTAAAGGCGGCAAGAGAGCGGATCGATTGTTCAAGATTACTTGCTAGTGAAACGGCGGCGAGAGGGGCAGCAAGAGCGATATATGATGAAATGCCTTGATGAATTAGGCCTTGATTATGCCTAAAACATTCGGCTGTAGTTTCATATTCCAATCGCTCCTGCTCGTTCATTAGCTCAATCCGCTTGCCGGGTTCGGTGCATTGAATCCGCTAAACCCGTAGTGCGACAGCCAGCGCGTATCGGCGGCGAACATGTCGCGGAGGTCCGGCACGCCGTATTTCAGCATGGCGAGGCGATCGACGCCCATGCCCCAGGCAAAGCCCTGATATTCGTCGGGATCGAGGCCGCACGATTTCAGCACGTTCGGGTGGACCATGCCGCAACCCAGCACTTCGAGCCACGAGTCGCCGGAGCCGACCTTGAGTTCGCCCTTTTCCCACGAACAGCGCACGTCCAGTTCGGCGGACGGCTCGGTAAAGGGGAAGTGGTGCGGGCGGAACTGCGTCGTGACGTCGTTCGTCTCGAAGAAGCGCGAGATAAAGGTTTCCAGCACCCATTTCAGGTGACCCATATGGGCGCCCTTGTCGATGACGAGGCCTTCGATCTGATGGAACATCGGCGTGTGGGTCTGATCGCTATCGCAGCGGAAGACGCGGCCCGGCACGATCAGGCGGAACGGTGGCTTGCCCGAGATCATGGTGCGGATCTGCACCGGCGAGGTATGGGTGCGCAGCAGCTTCCTCACGCCCTGTTCGTCGGGGTTAAAGAAGAAGGTGTCGTGCATTTCGCGCGCCGGATGCTTCTCGGGGAAGTTCAGGGCGGTGAAGTTGTGGAAATCGTCCTCGATATCCGGGCCTTCGGCTACCTCGAAACCCATCTCGGCGAAGATGGCGACCATCTCGTCCATGACCTGCATGGTCGGGTGGACACCGCCCCTGGGGCGCGGGGCCGACGGCAGCGACAGGTCGATGCGCTCGGATTGCAGGCGTTTGGCCAGATGCTCTGCCTCCAGCACGTCCTTGCGGGCGTCCAGCGTCGCCTGAACGCTGTCACGGACGGCATTGATGGCGGCACCGGTGGCCTTGCGCTCTTCGGGCGGCAGGGTGCCCAGCGTTTTCAGCAGGCCGGAAATACGCCCGGTCTTGCCCAGGGCGCTGACGCGGACGGCGTCGAGCGCCGCCAGGTCTTGCGCGGTCAGGATTTCGGCTTCGATTTCGGCAGCCAGATCGGAATAGTTGCTCATCACGGATCACTTTAAACTTTGGTCGCGCCTGTTTAGTGCGCAATCGGCGTCGAGTGAAGCGTTTTCTATCTCCGCTATGCGTTAGGGAAGAGAGATAAACGAAAAACCCCGCGCCGTTGCCAGCGCGGGGTTTTAATCGTTCAGCAGCTTAACAGATTAAGCGGCGACCGGAGCAGCGTCGAGCGCGGCGCGGACCTGATCGGCAATGGCCTTGAAGGCCACGGCGTCGTCCATCGCGATGTTCGAGAGCGACTTGCGGTCCAGTTCGATGCCGGCCAGAGCCAGACCGTGGATGAACTGCGAGTAGGTGAAGCCTTCCAGACGGGCCGCCGCGTTGATACGCTGAATCCACAGAGCGCGGAAGTTGCGCTTGTTGACGCGGCGGTCGCGGTAGGCGTATTGGCCGGCTTTATCGACGGCCGCCTTGGCGGTACGGATGGTGTTCTTGCGGCGGCCGTAAAAGCCTTTTGCCTGCTTCAGAACTTTTTTGTGCTTGGCGTGGGAAGTTACGCCTCTTTTAACGCGTGCCATTGTTCAAATGTCTCCGTCTTAGGCGTAGGGCATGTAGGATTTGATCTTCACGGTATCAGCCGCCGACATGACCGACGTACCGCGGTTCTGACGGATATACTTGCTGTTGTGCGAGATCAGGCGGTGACGCTTACCGGCGACGCCGGCCTTTACCTTGCCCGAGGCCGTGAAACGGAAACGCTTCTTGGCGCCCGATTTGGTCTTCAGTTTTGACATTTGCTGTACGGCCGGGTTAGGGCCGCCCTCTTGGAAGGGGTGAAAACCCGCCAAGGCATGTCATTGGCCCGGCGAGTCCGTAGGAAGGTGGGGCTGATACAGGAAAAGATTTATCCGTGCAAGCGGAGTCTTCGCAGATATGTTTTACAGATACTCTTCCGGGCGTTGACGCGGCGACCAGCCGCAGAGCGGCCTGATCTTTCCATCGGGGCTGAGTTCGTAAAGTTGCCGCGTTTCGACCGCCGCCAGATCGGCCAGGGTCGCGAAATAGGCTTCGACCTCACCGGTCTCTATGCCGACGAAGCCATTGGTCCGGCCGAGCGTCAGGCGATAGAGATAGGTGCGTCCGTTCAGCTTCACGAAGCGCAGGTCGTCGATCAGTTCGGTGTCGGGGGTTTTGTCGCCGAGCGCGCGGCCGTCGATAACGGTGTCCCGGCCCCGCGCGGCACTTTGCCATGAAAAAACACCGGGGATATTTCGCTTCGTCGGCTCGAAATGCAGCCGCAGGCGATCAGCCGTGCCGTCATTGTCGATATCGGCGCTAAACGTCCTGTCAATCGGCGTATCGAGCTCGAAAAGATCGATGTCCTTGCCGAAATTGGAGGGCGGTCCGGCAAGGGCGCTGGCGGCAATCGGGTCTTTCGTCTGCCGGTTCAGATCGGTCGTCAGCGCATCGCAGACCGAATTTCGACGGGTGCGCAGGATCAGGGCGGGCGGTGTCGGTTTTAGCGGTGCCGCATACACCGCTTCACGCGGCTTTTTGTTCAGAATAAGCGGCGTGAGGGTGCAGTCGGGCTTCACATCGCTATCGAACGGATCGCCGACACACAGGGTCAGGTTAAGCTGTTTGTTGATAATGAGCTTGACCAGCGTTCTGGCGTCGCCGCCCTGACAGGCCTGATAATCGCCATAGGCGGCCTTATCCACCACCTTTACGCCATCGACCCAGGCGCTCAGTATCCCGTTTTCGGTAGCCCCGCAGCGGTAGAGGGGATTGGGTTTCGTGCGCCAGTTGATGCGGACATGATGGTCGCCGACCGTGCAGGCCAGAATATTCGTATAGACCCCTTTTGTGCCAGTTGTTGACGGTTGGATGTCCTCGTCCGGATTGGGATTGCTCCACGCCCATTGGGCGTAGCTGGCGCTGCACAGGGTCCGGCTGTCCCATTTGGCCACATCGGCATGCCCGGCTGCCGGAGCGATTAACGACAAGCCGATAGCCATAAAGAGTATGAGTATGCGCATGGCCGGTCCCCCCTTGACCGGGGTGCAGTATAAGGCCGAAAACCTGTGTGTCGAGTGTCTGGATCGCTCGGATTTAACGTCATATTAACCGTGTTGCGGCGATTCTCGCGCCTGGCGTCACTGGCGCATCTCCTGTAAATCTGTGCCCCGTGCCTTTGTGCCCGTGTTTTTGTGAAAGTGGCTTGCTTATGGCTACCGGCTTTGCCCATCCGTTCACGCGTACCGACCGTTCGCCGCTGGCGATGTGGTGGTGGACGGTCGATAAACTGACGCTTGCCTTTGTGCTGCTGCTCATTCTGGCGGGGCTGGTCTTCTCCTTCTCGTCGTCGCCGGTGGCTGCGCCCAAGATCGGCATTGCCAACGAGTTCTATTTCACCCAGCGCCACCTGCTGTTTGCCGCCGCCTCGGTCGGCTTGATGCTGGCCATTTCGATGTTCTCGCTCAAGGGGGTGCGCCGGGCCTCGGTCGCCATCTACGGTGGCGCAATCACCGTCATGGCGTTGCTGCCGCTGATCGGCCATACGTCCAAAGGGGGGCGACGCTGGCTCGACCTCGGCTTCTTCAGCCTTCAGCCGTCGGAATTTATCAAACCCGCCCTGATCGTTCTGGTCTCGTGGATGTTCGCCGAAGGGCAAAAGGGCAAGGGCGTTCCGGGGGTGACGATCGCCTTTTGCCTCTACGGCCTGTGTATCGCGCTGCTGCTGATCCAGCCCGATGTGGGGCAGTCGATCCTGATCACCATCGCGTTTGGGGCCTGCTTCTATATATCGGGGGTGCCGACACGGTGGATCGTCGGGCTGTCAGGAGCCGGTGCCGCCGGTCTGGTCAGCCTCTATTTCATCCTTCCGCACTTTCGCGATCGTATTAAAGACTTCATCGATCCTGCCGGCGACCGCTTTCAGGTCGAACGCGCGGCGGCGGCGATTGCGCATGGCGGCCTGACCGGAACCGGTGTCGGCGAAGGTACTATGAAGCGCCTGATCCCCGACATGCACACCGACTTCATCTATTCGGTGGCGGCGGAAGAATACGGCCTTTGGCTGTCGCTGCTGCTGATTTCGATCTTCGCCTTCGTCGTCATTCGCGGCCTGTGGAAAGCCATGGCTATGCCGGACACCTTTCGTCAGATCGCGACGTCGGGTCTCTACATCATGCTGGGGATGCAGGTGCTGATCAATGTCAGCGTCAATTTGCAGGTCATTCCGCCCAAGGGCATGACCCTGCCGTTCATCTCCTACGGCGGGTCGTCGCTGCTGGCCATGGGGCTATGCATGGGGTTGATTCTGGCCCTGACGCGCAAACGCCCGGCGGAAGTCGAACCGGACGATCATACGAAGTGGTAAGTATCAAATTCCCCCTCTCCCTGAGGGAGAGGGCTGGGGTGAGGGGGAACTGCTAATTACGAGCGCGGTTTTACCATTCCCCCCTCACCCGGCCTAAAGGCCACCCTCTCCCTCAGGGAGAGGGGAAGAATGCGAGACCTTCATGGCCAAAACTAAAAAACTCAAACCTCGCTCGGAAACGCCGCTGGCCGTCGTCGCCGCAGGGGGCACCGGCGGGCACATGTTCCCGGCCGAGGCTCTGGCGCGGGAACTGATCAAACGCGGCTGGCAGGTGGTGCTGGCGTCGGACGCGCGTGGGGCGGCCTATGCCGAGAAATTCCCGGCCATCGAGCGTTTGTCGCTGGAGGCCGCGACCTTCAAAAAGGGCGATGTCGTCGGCATGGCCAGGGCGGCGCTGAAAATCTTTGCCGGTACGCGACAGGCGACCAAGGCCTTCAAACGCCTCAAGCCGTGGGCGGTGATCGGCTTCGGCGGCTATCCGTCCTATCCGGCGCTGATGGCAGCGTTGGGGCGCAAGGATGTCACCCTGCTGCACGAGCAGAATTCGGTGCTGGGGCGCTCGAACCGTCAGGTCTGCGCCAAGGTCGATGCGGTGGCCTGTGCGTTCCCGGTGCTGAAAATGGCCCCGTCATCGCTGGAAGGTCAGGTACAGGTGGTCGGCAATCCGGTACGCCCCGATATCCGAGCTTTGTACGACGCGCCTTACCCGGCGGTCGATAGGGAGATTCGCCTGCTGATCACCGGCGGCTCGCAGGGGGCGAAAATCCTGTCCGAAACCGTGCCTCAGGCGCTGGCTTTATTGCCGGTCAGCTTGCGCATCCTGCTCAAGGTCGAGCAGCAAACCCGCGCCGAGCAGATCGAATTCGCCACCCAAACCTATGCCGATGCCGAAATCGACGCCGAAGTCGCGCCGTTCTTCGATAATATGGCTGAACGGTTGGGGCGCGCCCATATTGTTATAGGGCGGTCAGGTGCTTCGACCTGTTCGGAACTGGCCGTGGCGGGCAAGCCGTCGATCCTGATCCCACTCAAGATCGCTGCCGACGATCACCAGACCCACAATGCCGCCGTGCTGAAAGAAGCCGGTGCCGCGGTCGTCCTGCGCGAGGACGACGTAACGGCACAAAGCCTGTCCGACGCTATTCGCGGCCTGATCGAAGAGGGCGGGGCGGGGCTTAAAAAGCGCTCGGACGCGGCCAAATCGGTCGCGCGTCCGGACGCGGCGGAGCTTCTGGCCGATCTGGTCGAGCGCACGATAAAGAAAAAGGCGCAGGAATAACTTTACAACATTGATTCCTGATGGTGCTGCCCTCAAATCGGATTAGATTGATTTGATTACGGGGGCCGCCATGTTCTTCAAACGCGACAAGATCGACACCGCATTCCTGCAAAAGACGCTGTTCCTGCTCATGGTCATCGCCCTGAGCCTGCTGGCGGTCAAGCTGATCAGCCTGTGGCTGCTGGTGTTCGGCGCCATCGTCGTGGCAACCGTGCTGCGCGCGACGGCGGAGCCCTTCATCAAGTATCTGAAATTCAAGGAAAGCTGGGCCGTCCTGCTGGGATTGGTCATTCTGATCCTGCTGATTGTCGCCGCCGGGTTCTTCTTCGGACGCGAGATCGTCCTGCAAACCAACACTCTGTCAGAGCAGTTGCCGGTCGCCTGGGAGCGCATTCAGACGCAGCTTCGCGCCTCGGACATCGGGGCGATGATCCTCGATCAGGTCAATCAACTGGGCCAGAAGGCGTCCGGCGTCCTGTCGCTGGTGCCCAAGATTGCCGGGGAAATCGCCTCGTCGATTGCCAATCTGGTGGTGGTGATCGTCGCCGGTATCTTCATTGCCATGCAGCCGCTCAGCTATCGTGACGGGATCGTGCGCCTGTTCCCCAAATCGCAGAAGGAGCGGGTGCGCGAAGGCTTGAACCTCAGCGGCAAGGCTTTGCGTCTGTGGCTGCTGGGGCAATTGTTCTCGATGGTGCTGGTGGGGTCTTTGACGGCGCTGGGACTGACTCTGGCCGGGGTGCCCTCGGCGGGAGCCTTGGGGCTGATGTCCGGTCTGGCGCAGTTCGTGCCGATCGTCGGGCCGGTGGTCTCGGCCGGTCCGGGCCTGCTTCTGGCGGCGTCAGAAAGCTCCACAACCTTCATCGCCGCTCTGGTGATCTATATCGGTGTGTCTCAGCTTGAATCGAACGTCATCACGCCGATGGTGCAGAAACACGTGGCCTCGATCCCGACGGTGATTACCCTGTTTGCGGTTCTGGGCTTCGGCGCGTTGCTGGGGCCGTTGGGGGTGCTGTTTGCCACACCGCTGACGGTCGTGCTGCACACGCTGGTGATGAAGTTCTATATCGGCGAGGTGCTGGGCGATCACGGCGCCGAGGCTCAGGTCGCAGGCGAGGTCGGTAAGGGTTAGAGGTGTTTCATCGGGTCCTGCGATTGATGCAGGATGCGCATGATCCGGATGCCGCCACGCAAGCCTTTGTAATAGATCGTATGCGAGCCGTGCATCAGACGGCGAAAGCCGGGACGTATGTGGTCGCAGGATGCGCCCATCAGTGGGTGCTGTGCGATCGAGGCAAAGGTCTCATAGAGTTCCTGTCGATAGATGCGTGCCTGCGGCAGGCCGAAGGTTTCGAACGTATATCGTGAAATGTCGATCAGATCGCGGCCCGCTTGAGCGCTGAGGCTGAACTCAGGCATGGCGCTTGACGTCCTGCTGTTTCAGATAGTTTGCTTCGGCTTCGTCCCAGATTTCGTCGAAGCTCTTGTCGCTCACGCCACTGGCTTCGGCTTCGTCGAAGATGACGCGTAACCGGTCTTCGGCTTCGCGCTTTTCAGCGTCGCGACGGATCAAGTCGCGGAAATATTCGCTGACATTGTTGTAGTCACCAGCCTCGACGCGGGCCTGAACGGTAGCGGCCATGCGGTCGGTCATGGAAATGGAAAACTTGGCCATAGCGATGCTCCTGTGAATGTGCACATAGTAGCATCAAATCCGATCTGATCGCAAATATTCCGATTATGCGGCGAGCTCAAAATCCTCCGTGACAGGTGGAATCGGATGGATTAAAGCAAATATCCCTCTGTGATTTACGAAGATTCCCGCATGATTTCGCCTTCCAAGCTTCGCCCGACGCCCTTCGATCTCGGTCCCGTGCATTTCGTCGGTATCGGCGGCATCGGCATGAGCGGCATCGCCGAAATCATGATCAAGATCGGCTATAAGGTCCAGGGCTCCGATGCCAAGGCATCAAGCAATACCGAGCGCCTGCAAAAGCTGGGCGCGACCATCTTCATCGGCCATGAAGCTGCCCACGTCACCGACGACGTGTCGGCGCTGGTCTATTCGACGGCGGTGAAGCAAGACAATCCGGAAATGGTCGCCGCGCGGTCGCGCCGTATCCCGCTGGTGCGCCGCGCCGAGATGCTGGCGGAACTGATGCGCCTGCAGTTTTCCATCGCGGTTGGCGGCACGCACGGTAAGACGACGACGACCTCGATGGTCGCGGCCCTGCTCGATGCGGGCGGGCTTGATCCGACAGTGGTCAATGGCGGCATCATCAACGCCTACGGCACCAATGCCAAGGTCGGCGACGGCGACTGGATCGTGGTCGAGGCCGACGAATCCGACGGCTCGTTCCTGCGCCTGAAATCGACTCTGGCCATCGTCACCAATATCGACGCCGAACACCTCGATCACTGGGGCGACTTCGAAGCCGTCAAAAAGGGCTTTGTCGATTTCGTCGAGAACATCCCCTTCTACGGTTTCGCTGCGGTCTGCGTCGATCACCCGGAAGTTCTGGCCCTGACGGCCAAGGTCGAAAACCGCCGCCTGATCCCGTACGGCGTCTCGCCGCAGGCGGAGGTCCGCTGTACCAATATCGACTTCGGCCCGGAAGGCGCGACCTTCGACGTGGTCTTCTCTCCCACGGGTGTCGAACCCTTCACCTGGGCGGGTCTGAAGCTGCCGATGACCGGCAACCACAACGTCTCGAACGCCACCGCAGCCATCGCCATCGCCCGCGAGCTGGGTGTGTCGGAAGCCGATGTGCGCAAGGGCCTCGAAGGCTTCGGCGGTGTCAAGCGCCGCTTCACCACCACGGGCGTCGTCAACGGCATCCGCGTCATCGACGACTATGGCCACCACCCGGTCGAGATCGCCGCCGTGCTCAAGGCGGCGCGTCAGGTCAGCTCCGGCCGCGTTATCTCCGTCGTTCAGCCGCACCGTTATACGCGTCTGCGCGACCTGATGACCGAGTTTTCGACCTGCTTCCACGACGCCGACATGGTCATCGTCGCCGATGTCTATTCGGCGGGCGAACAGCCGATCGACGGCGTCTCGAAGCAGGATCTGGTCGAGGCCCTGCACCGCTTTGGTCACCGTAACGCCGTAGCGCTGGAAAGCCCGGCGGCGCTGGCCGGTATCGTCGCGGCGGAAGCGAAATCCGGCGATATCGTGGTCCTGCTCGGCGCGGGCGACATCACGCAGTGGGCCTATGCCCTGCCGGCGCAGCTTGAAGGCCTTGCGGGGTGAGCCGCTATGTGGCCGAGGGCGGATGCCAGTGCGGCGCGGTGCGTTACGGTTTTACCGTAGCGCCCGGCGCGGCCAGCTTCTGCCACTGCCGCATGTGTCAGCGCGCGGTCGGCAACGTCTTCGGGGCGTTCAGCGGCGCGCACAAGGATCAGTTTGCCTGGACGAAGGGCGAGCCCGCTTTTTATGCGTCCTCGACGGTCGCGACGCGGGGCTATTGCCGGGACTGCGGGACGCCGCTGAGTTTCGCCTATAATAAGGGCACGTGGTGCAATGTGACGCTGGGGTCGCTCGATGATCCGAACGCGGTGTCATTCGATCAGCACCACGGTATCGAATCGAAATGGCCGTCGCTCACGCTGTGCGACGGCGCGCTGGAAGAACCGACGCAGCTTGATGAGCGCGCGGAGGGTTTTGTGAATTTGCAGGAGCGTTTACCCTGAGCTTGCCTGAAAACTGGATCGATAGCCTCCCCGCCGTGCGCGGCAAGATCGTGAAGAACGCCGAACTGGCGCCGTTCACCTGGTTCCGCGTCGGCGGTCCGGCGGACGTCATTTTCCTGCCCGAAGACGAGGCCGATCTGGCGGCGTTTCTGCAAACAATCGACCCGGCCATCCCGGTGACGCCGATCGGCGTGGGCTCGAACCTGCTGGTCCGCGACGGCGGGCTGGACGGAGTGGTCGTACGTCTGGGGCGTAATTTCGCGCAGATTGTAACGGATGAGTGGGGGCTTACAGCGGGTGCTGCGGCACTAGATGCTCAGGTAGCAAGGGCAGCCGCAAAAGCGGGTCTTGCAGGGCTGGAGTTCTATGCAGGTATCCCCGGAACGGTTGGCGGGGCGGTGACGATGAATGCGGGCTGTTACGGCGGAGAAACCAAAGACGTGCTGCTATCTGCACGTGTCATGGACCGCTCCGGAAAAGCCTTTATTATGTCGAATGCTGAGCTTGAGTTCGCCTACAGACATTCGATTTTGCAACATAGCCCTCTAATCGTACTGGGTGCTGCCTATGAATTGAGTGCGGACAGCGTCGAGGCCGTGACCGAGCGTATGGAAGCGATTACCGCGCGCCGCGAAACGACCCAGCCGATCCGCGAAAAGACCGGCGGCTCGACGTTCAAGAACCCCGAAGGTCACTCGGCGTGGAAGCTGGTCGACGAGGCGGGCTGGCGCGGCAAGTTGTTCGGCGGCGCCAAGTTCTCGGACCTGCATTCCAACTTCATGATCAATGCCGAGGATGCGACGGCGGCCGACCTCGAAGGTCTGGGTGACACGGTTCGCGCCGAGGTGAAAGACAAGTTCGGCATCGATCTGCATTGGGAAATCAAGCGCATCGGTAAAAAATAACCCCCTCTCCCTTGAGGGAGAGGGTTGGGGTGAGGGGGAGCTGCCTATTAAGGCTCGGTTTCTACCATTTCCCCCTCATCCGGCCTATCGGCCACCTTCTCCCTCAGGGAGAAGGGAAGGGCGGCAATATGTTATCTATTCTCCCTAACCTTGCCCCCCTCATCATGGGCATCATCAACGCCACGCCGGATTCGTTTTCCGACGGCGGGGCCTATGATCCGTTGAGCCATGCGCGCCAGTTGATCGTCGAAGGGGCTGATGTGCTCGATATCGGCGGGGAATCGACCCGGCCCGGAGCCGCACCGGTGTCGGTCGAAGATGAGATTTCTAGGGTGGTGCCTTTGATCGAGGCCATTCGCGCCGAATGGCCCGGGCCGATCAGCATCGACACGCTCAAGCCCGACGTCGCGCGCGCGGCGTTCAAAGCGGGGGCGACGATCTGGAACGATGTGACGGCCCTAACCCATGCGCCGGAAAGCCTCACTACCGCTGCGGAACTGAACGCCGACGTTATCCTGATGCACATGCAGGGCGAGCCGCGCACCATGCAGGCCGCGCCGCACTACGACGACGTGGTGGCCGAGGTCGAAGCCTACCTGCTCGACCGCGCCGAGGCGGCCATGGCGGCAGGTATCGCGCGGGAGAAAATCTGGCTCGATCCCGGTATCGGTTTCGGTAAGACGCTAAACCACAACCTCGCCCTGATCCGCGCGACGGAGCGTCTGGCGTCGCACGGCTTTCCGCTGCTGATGGCCGCGTCGCGCAAGCGTTTCATCGCGGCGCTGGAAGAGCGCGAGGGCGACACAGCGTCCGATGCCACTCAGCGGATCGGCGGGACGATGGCCGTGCATCTTTATGCCGCACAGAACGGGGCGCGGATGCTGCGCGTCCACGATGTCGCGGCGATGAAGCAGGCTCTGCGTCTGTGGCAGGCACTCACCTGACAGGCGAGTGATATGTCTTTGAAATGTAACACTCCGATAGTTTCGTCTTAAAAAAACGAAACCCCGCGATTAAGCCTATTTACAGACGCCGTCCGCCTCGTGTTAACCTTTGTGGTGCGCTGCGGAAACGGCGCTCAGGTGGGGCGGATACGGGATTATCTGATGAAGCGGGTGCTGACGAAAAAACCTCAGTTCGAGAAAACCGTTCTGGCTGAACGGCCCAAGCGCAATCTGAAGTTCTCGCATACCGCCGTTGAAGCGCCCGTTGTGCCAGAATTGGGGGCAGAGCCTGCGCCGGTAGCCGCCGTGACGGCTGGCCCGGTCGAACTTGATGTCCCGGCCTATGAGTGGACAAGCGAAAGCGCCGTCAAACCGGCAACGGCGGTGATTAAAAAGCCCGCCAAATCCGTCGGCGATCATATTGTGTCGATTGTTTTGCCGGTCATCGGTTTTGCCGTGCTGGGGCTGATTGTCGCGGCTCTGGCTAAGGCCGGTGGTTATGATGCCGCCTTCCTGGCGTCACGCTTCTAATTAGAATTTGCATAGATGTCGAAGGCAGCCTGAAAATCCGGGTCGCGGATCGGCGTGCCGCAGCTTAGGCCGTAGTCGCCCGGATCGATCAGCTTGAAGGCCTGCGGGACCAGCGGCAGGAAAAATTCCTCGCCTTTGCGCTGGCCGACCAATGACAAAACGAACCCTTCGGCGCGGTTGGCGCGGACGACGCGTCCGGCGATGATTTCCGAGCTGATCAGTTCGTCGCGGGCATCGATCTGGTTCAGGCGGATGATGACCAACTTGCCCAGCATGACGCGCACCAGCGGATCGCCCGTCTCGCCAAAGGCGTCGGGTTCAAGTTCGTTCCAGCGGGAGGGCGGTGTTTTCTTACGGGGCATGTCGATCATTCCCTCTCCCCATAGGGGCGAGGGGATATCAGTTTATATCTTCAAAAACCGGGGCACCGGTCCGTCCTCAGTTTCCACGGATTCGCAGAACATAGCCAGCGGACGCACCCATAAACGGGCACCAGAGGGCTGATCGACGGGGGCGTATAGTACCAGCACCTCTTCGGTTTCCGAGTGGGTTACCGAGCCATAGACCACATAGGTCTTGCCCTTGTAATGCTGATAAAGTCCGGTCGGTAAGGCGCTGTCGTAGTCGGAAATCGCACGGCTCATGGCAAAGGCCTCCATTTGCGTCTTTCCTTAGCGAGCCGTCGTGACTAATGAAAGTCAATTCAGTTTGAGGAGTGACCTATGCGTCGTGTGCTGATCATCGCGGGTTCGGACCCTTCGGGCGGGGCGGGGATTCAGGCCGACCTGAAAGCCGTGACGTGCCTGGGCGGTTACGGCATGACGGCGATCACGGCCCTGACGGTTCAGAATACGTTGGGGGTCACCGATGTCATGCCGGTGCCGGAGGCTATCATCACGGCGCAGGGCCGCGCCTGCCTCAGCGATATCGGCGCCGATGCGATCAAGACGGGGATGCTGGGGACGATTCAGGTGGTCGAGACCGTGGCGGCGCTGATCGACGAAGCGCCCGACGCCTTTGTGGTGGTCGATCCGGTGATGGTGGCCAAGGGCGGGCACCCGCTGCTGCCGTCTGAAGCGATTTCGGCGATCCGGTCGGTGCTGATCCCGCGCGCGGGGCTCTTGACGCCCAATGCGCCGGAAGCCGCGGTGCTGACCGGGATCGAGGTCGTCGATGAAGCGTCTCAGCGCAAGGCCGGCGAGGCTTTGCTCGAACTCGGCGCAAAGGCTGTGCTGATGAAGGGCGGGCATATCGATGGCGATGAGGTAGTCGACTGGCTGATGACGCCGGACGGTGGCGAACGCTACAGCGCCAAGCGCGTCGAAACCCGGCATACGCACGGGACGGGGTGCACTCTGGCCAGCGCCTGCGCGACCCTGATTACGACGGAACGCCCTCTGAGCGAAAGCGTCGGTATGGCGCGCGACTATGTTCTGGGGGCGATTTTGATGGCCCCTAATCTGGGGCACGGGCATGGTCCGCTGCGGCATAACTGGGTATTGTAAGCTCGGTTAAGCTCGCACATAGTGTCAGTTGGAAAGGGGGGGCGATGAATTTAAAGGGCGATAATTTAATTTCGTTTGCAGCTAAGCTTGTTGGCGGTGCAATTCTGTTTGCTATTGTTTTTAAAGGTAAAATTGATGGATTTGATTATGAGCTGCCCAGTTTTTTGGGAGCCATTGGCCTTCTGATTGTCGTTATTCATAATCTGATTAAAAATAATTACCATTATCCTGATGTAAGTTTTAAATTTTCAAATTTCTTTTCACTGTTTTATTTTTCGATTCTAATAAGAAACATTTTTGCAGCAGCAATTTTTATCACACTTGGATTTATATTTTTTGATTTATTTGATTTTAATTTCAATGTATCCGTTTATGAGGCAATAATTTTATTTACTTCAATTATATTGTTTAGTGTTTTTATAGACCGATTTGAGATATATAGTTACAAAAAATTACTTCAAAAACGTGGCGTGCCTATCATTGCAATTGAAAAATCGAAGAGCTTTAAGTCGTAAGGTCGGATGCGCCCTCCCGGGGATGGGAGAGAGTAGGAGAGCGCATCCTTTCTGACCTTCTGGAGGGGCGTTTGATCAGGACCACCCAACCTGAAGGGGTTAGCGGCGCATGCCGTAGTCGCGGTCGTTACGCTCCCAGCGCAGCTTGGTTTCGAAGCGGTCGAGGCGGTAGTCGAGATTGGCCATTTCACGGCTGTCGATGCCGCGGCCCGAACGCTCGTACTGACGCGACAGGTTGTCGATGCCGTTCAGTTCGCTGTTGAGGCGGACGAACTCGGCGCGGGTCAGGCGGCCCGAACGGCGGCCCTGATCCAGACGATCTTCGAGGCGGTCGATACGGGCGTCGACGTGGTTGTCGCGACGGTCGCGGACATCTTCGCGGCGGTCCCAGCGGTCGCCACGGTCGTACTGACCGGCGGCCAGGGCGGGGACGGAGAGGGCCGAAGCCGAAACGGTGGCAATGGCGGCGATGGCGAACATCTTGAACTTGGTGTGCATGGTATGGCTCCTTTAGGTCTGTGTGTTAGCGCTGTTGATCAGCGTTGAGACCTTTATAAACCGCCCGACTCGAACCGAACCTGAACGGTGCGGTTCATTCTCAGTTCATGTTTTTCCTTGCTCTCCGACAGGTTTGGTCGCAAAAGGCGCGCAGTTTCCGCTCAAGCGCCGCGAGGCTCCTCGCATAAGCTCGGGCGCGCAGTCGCGCTTGCCGGTCAGCCGGGCTGACCGGAGGCATTACTCTGAGAAAGCGAGCTTGTTGATGAGCGCCAAACCAGCCACCACCCCTGAACGTCCGTGGTTCTCTTCGGGCCCGACGGCCAAGCGTCCCGGCTGGACGCCGCAGGCTCTGTCCGGCGCGCCGGTGGGTCGTTCGAACCGTTCCAAGGTCACGGTGGGCCGTATCCGGCAGGCGCTCGACATGACGCGCGAAATTCTGGGCATCCCGGCGGACTATAAGGTGTTCATGATGCCGGGTTCCGACACCGGTGCGTTCGAAGCGGCCATGTGGAACCTGCTGGGGCCGCGCAAGGTGCAGCTTCTGGCCTTCGAAAATTTCGGCCAGTTGTGGGCCGATGATGCCACCCAACACCTCAAGCTCGACTGCGAAGTCCTCAGCGCGCCCTACGGGCAGTTGCCGGACCTGACGCAGATTGATCCAACTGCCGATTTGGTCTTTCCGTGGAATGGTACGACCTCGGGTGTCAAGGTGCCGAACGCCGATTTCCTAGATGGTCATCAGGGGCTTGTGCTTTGTGATGCGACCTCGGCGGCATTTTGTATGGATCTGCCGTGGGACAAACTCGATGTGACGACCTTCTCGTTCCAGAAGGCGCTGGGTGGAGAGGCCGGTATCGGCGTCTTGGTCCTGTCGCCCAAGGCCATCGAGCGGCTGAATACGTTCGATTCGGGCCGTCCGATCCCCAAGGTGCTGCGCCTCAAGAAAAAAGACGCTGCCGATCCGGCGATCATGGGTGGCGACGCCATCAACACCTTCTCGTTTCTGGTCATCGAGGACTATCTCGACGCCCTGCGCTGGGGGCAGCGCGAAGGCGGGCTCGACGGTCTGATCGGGCGCTGCGAACGCAATGCGCAGGTGCTGTTCGACTGGATCGAGCAGACCGAATGGGTCGATTTCGTCGCCGAAGTGCCGGAGACGCGCTCAACGACCTCGGTCTGTCTGAAGTTCATCGATCCGGCGATTCGCGCCCAGCCTGCCGATGTGCAGGCAAAACTGGCGGCCAAGGTCGGCAGCCTGCTGGAACTTGAGGGCGTGGCCTTTGACGTGACGGGCTATCGCGCTGCGCCGCCGGGCCTGCGTCTGTGGTGCGGCTGCACGGTCGAGGCGGACGATATCGAGGCGCTGCTGCCGTGGCTGGAATGGGCCTATGCGGCAGCGGTCGAGGCGTTGAAGGTTGAGGGTGTTATAGCCTGATTATACCTCCCTGCGCTTGCGCGGGGAGGTATGATTTTTTTTGCCAATCTAAAAAGTGCCCTCCTGATTTAATTGGGTGTCACGCCTTTTTAAGGCTTATCAACGCGGTTCTTTAAGTCTATAGGCTGCAACCGCCTGAATTTTTTATGTCCGAACCCCTCCCAATTTGCGGGAGAGGCGTTTCGTCTTGCGGAGAATATAGTCTTGGCCAATGTGACCGTTGTAGGCGCCCAGTGGGGCGACGAAGGTAAGGGTAAGCTGGTGGACTGGCTGTCCAATCGTGCCGACGTGGTGGTGCGGTTTCAGGGCGGCCACAATGCCGGTCACACCCTGGTCGTCGACGGCAAGGTCTATAAGTTGTCTCTGCTGCCATCGGGCGTCGTGCAGGGCAAGCTGTCGGTCATCGGTAACGGCGTCGTTGTCGATCCGTGGGCACTGTTCGATGAAATCGGCCGCGTCGAGGCGCTGGGCCTGAAGATCACCTCCGACCTGTTGGTTCTGGCTGACAATGCCTGCCTGATCCTGCCGATCCACCGCGAACTGGACACCGCGCGCGAAGCCGCCGCCGGTGCCGGCAAGATCGGCACCACCGGTCGCGGCATCGGTCCGGCCTACGAAGACAAGGTCGGTCGCCGCGCCATCCGTGTTGCCGACCTCGAAGATTTCGAAGCGCTGGATGCCAAGATCGAGCGCTTGCTGGCTCACCACAACGCCCTGCGCAAGGGGCTGGGCCTGGCCGAAGTCGATACCGCTGCGCTGGTGGCTTCGTTGAAAGAGATTGCGCCGCGTCTGCTCGCCTTTGCCAAGCCCGTCTGGTACGTGCTCGACAAGGCCAAGTCGGAAGGCAAGCGCATCCTGTTCGAAGGGGCGCAGGGCGCGCTGCTCGACATCGATCACGGTACCTATCCGTTCGTCACCTCGTCCAACACGGTTGCCGGTCAGGCCGCCGCCGGGTCGGGCATGGGGCCTCGCTCGGCGGGCTATGTGCTGGGGATTTTGAAGGCCTATACGACGCGCGTCGGTTCGGGTCCGTTCCCGACCGAGCTGTTCGACGAGATCGGCGAGCGTATTTCGCGTGTCGGGCATGAGTTCGGCACGGTCACCGGTCGTGCCCGTCGTTGCGGCTGGCTCGATGCGGTTCTGGCGCGTCAGTCGATCGCTATCAACGGTATCGACGGCGTGGCCCTGACCAAGCTCGACGTGCTGGACGGTATCGAAACGCTTAAGATCTGCGTCGGTTACAAGGTCGGCGACAAGGTGCTGGATTACCTGCCCGCCGGGTTCAAGGCGCAGGCCGGGATCGAGCCGGTTTATGAAGAACTGGAAGGCTGGTCGGAATCGACCCAGGGCGCGCGCTCGTGGAAAGACCTGCCGGGCAATGCCGTAAAATACGTCCGCCGTATCGAGGAACTGATCGGCGCGCCGGTGGCGTTGTTGTCGACGAGCCCGGAGCGCGAGGACACGATCCTCATGCGCGATCCGTTTCAGGACTAAGCTTACTTCCCCCTCTCCCTGAGGGAGAGGGCCGGGGTGAGGGGGAACTGCCTATCCGCGCGCGCGGTTCAACCCTTTCCCCCTCACCCGGCCAAAGACTAAAGTCTTTGTCCCCCCTCTCCCTCAGGGAGAGGGGATAAATAATATGTTGTAAATCGCCTGTTTACGCCTGTCTGCTAAGGTTTCCTCGAAATTCAACGAGGTAAGGTGTGTACGGGCAAAACCCAGCCACAGCGCAAAAGCTGAAACGGACGCTCAAGCAGGTTATGCTGCTGGAGACGAACCCCAACTATGCGCGGATGCTGGCCGACATGCTGCGGATGCTGGGTGCCGAGCATATCACGCTCTATAAGGATGCGCGCGAAGCCGAGGACAAGGTCGTCGGCGACAATTTCAGCCTGATCGTCTGCGCCCATCAGCCGCAAGAATGCGAAAGTCTCAATCTGGTAAAGAAGCTGCGCCGGTCGAACGCCGCCTGCCGCAAGGCGCCGGTGATCGTCATCGCGACCGAGGCGACGCTCAGCCTGCTCAACGAGGTGCGCGACTGCGGCGCCGACGAATTCATGCGCAAGCCCTTCACCTGGGGCGACCTGCAAAAGCGCGTCGAACACGTGTCGCTGAAAGCGCGTCCGTGGATCGAGGCCGTGGGTTATGTCGGTCCCGACCGCCGCCGTTTCAACTCCGGCGACTATACCGGCCCGCGCAAGCGCGCTGCCGATCTGGGGGACGAAAAACTGGCGCAGATCGAGCAGGGTGTACGCATCCTCAAGGCGTCGTACGAACAGTATGCCAGCGATCCGGCGCAGGCCCGCCGCGCCATGTATGCGCAGCTGGAAGTGCTGGTTCCGGCGTGCAAGACCATCGCCAGCCAGTCGTTCCGCGAAGATGTGAAGGTCGTGCTGACACAGCTTCGCATGGACGTCCCCAATCTCGAAGCGATCCGGCCGGCGATCTACAGTCTGGTCAAGTTCATGAAGATCGAGGACCGCAAGCCGCCCAGCGCGGCCTGAATGTTTTCATAAATATACGCGTGACAGTTGCGTCGGCGGCATGATAACCCTTCAAATAAACAGGGGGAAATCATGATAACACGTCGCGATATCTGTATCGGTGCGTCCGCCGTCGGGCTGCTGGCCGGGAATGCCTTTGCCCAGGGCAAGGTGCTCAGGGTGCCGTTCGAGCTGTCGAAGGACTACAAGCCGGTCATTCAGGTCATGCTGAACGGCAAGGGGCCGTACCGGTTCATGCTCGATACCGGTGCCAGCATGACGGTCATGCGGCGATCGCTGGGTTCGGAGCTTGGCCTGGTGCCCGGCGGCGACGCCATGGCCCGCAGCGTCAAGGGATCAGAACGCGTGACGCGTTACGTCGTTCCCGAAGTCATCATCGGTTCGGCGCTGAAGATGCGCGAGTGGGAAATCTACGCGTCGGAAGGCATCGAGAAATTCGGTTTCGACGGCTTGCTGGCGGCCGATTTGCTGCTGCGTCTGCCGTGTCAGCTCGACTATCAGGCGCGGGAAATCCGTTATTACCTGAACAGCGCCATGCCGCTGGAGGGGTTTGCGCCGCTGAAAAGCTATTTCCGCACCAATATCCGCGGCTTTTCCGATTCGGTGATCGTCGATATCGGCTTCGCGGGCCATGCCCTGTCGTGCCTGCTCGATACGGGCGCAGCTTCGCCCCTGTTCGTTCATGGGGATTACGTCCGCGATAACAAGCTGTGGGACAAGTATCCGGTGCTGAATGAGAGCAGCGTCGTCGGCGTCAATGGCAAGACGCTCAAGTCGCGCACGGTCGAGGTGAAGGACATTCAGGTCGGCGGTATCTGGGTGCCGCGCATGGCCGTCGTGCTGGGCGATCCGAACGATCGGGCCGGTCATGCCAAGGATGCCCCCTATCAGGGTTTGCTAGGGTCGCCGTTCCTGAGCGGTTTTGTGCTGGCGGTGACGCCGGAGCGCACGATGCTGGTCAAGTCGAGCGGGCAGATGGCGGCTCTGGCCCCGCCCGAAAAAGTTGTTGTGTCCGATGCCGTGCCAACCTCGACGCCGGAAAAGCCGGTCATCCCCTTCCAGTTGGGTGAGGATCGCCGCCTGATTTTCCGGGGGCAGGTCGGTGACAAGCCGGTATTGGCCTTCCTGAAAACCGGGCAGGGCGTCAGTACCGTCGGCGAGGAGACGGCCTCGGCTCTGGGCCTCAAAAAGGTCGCGGGCGGTTACGATGGCTCGATCATCGATTTTGCCGGTACGAAGCGGCCGGGGCTGGTGCTCAAGACGGCGAAGGTGCCGAAAGCCGCCATCATGCTCGGTGCGGATTTCCTGACGTCTATGCCGTGCGCGCTGAATTTCGAGCACCGATACATGACCCTGTTCGTGGGGGCGACGCCCGATACGACCGGTTATGAGAAAACGGCAATGACGCGCGACGCATCCGGCCGCCTGGCCGTGCCGTCGCGGGTCGCGGGCAAGGACATGTCCCTCATTTACGATACCAGCGTGGCCTATGGCGCCTATCTGCCGGCGCAGACGGTCAAGGCCCACGCTTTCTGGGATGCGGCGGTGAAGCCCGAAGAGCGGTCGGTGCGCAATGGTGAGGCCGTCGCCAAGGCGCGGTTCGGCGGCCTCAGTCCGCTGGAGATCGGGGCGTTTCGCATCGACCCGGCACCGGTGACCATGGTCGATCCGGCGGCCAATCCGGATACGGACGCGGGCCCCCACGGCGGCTGGATCGGGATCGGCGTCATCCGCCGCTTCGATATGGTGCTCGATGCGCAAGGGGTTGTATGGCTCAAACCCAATGGTTTGTTCGATTATACCGAGAAGAGCTTGCCAGCGAAGAAATAAAAAAAGCCCCCGGATTGCTCCGGGGGCTTTGATTTTCATCTCAACTTTAAGCCTGAGCTGAGGCCATCATCGCTTTTTGCAACTTCTCGAAGGCGCGGACCTCAATCTGACGGACGCGTTCGCGCGACACGCCAAAACGATCGGCCAGTTCTTCGAGCGTGGTCGGATTTTCCTGCAAACGGCGGGCCTTGAGGATTTCCTTTTCGCGATCGTTCAGTTCACCCATGGCCTCTTCGAGCAGGCTCATGCGCAGGCTGTATTCTTCCGAATCGGCCAGCACGCTTTCCTGCGACGGCGTATTGTCGTCGACCAGCCAGTCCTGCCATTCCGAATCGCCTTCGGCGGCACGCAGCGGGGCATTGAGCGACGAATCGCCCGCCGACATGCGGCGGTTCATGCTGATGACCTCGTCCTCGGTCACGCCCAGCTTGGTGGCAATCTGTTCGACGTGTTCGTGGCGCAGGTCGCCCTCTTCGAGGGCCGAGATTTCGGACTTCACCTTGCGCAGGTTGAAGAACAGCTTCTTCTGCGCGGCGGTGGTGCCCATCTTGACCAGCGACCACGAGCGCAGAACATATTCCTGGATCGAAGCCTTGATCCACCACATGGCGTAGGTGGCCAGACGGAAGCCCTTGTCGGGGTCGAACTTCTTGACCGCCTGCATCAGGCCGACATTGCCCTCGGAAATCACTTCGCCGATCGGCAGGCCGTAGCCGCGGTAACCCATGGCAATCTTGGCCACGAGGCGCAGGTGCGAAGTGACCAGCTTATGCGCGGCCTTGGGGTCTTCGTGTTCGGACCAGCGTTTGGCCAGCATGAACTCTTCGTCCTTGGCCAGCATCGGGAACTTACGGATTTCCGACAGGTAACGGTTCAGGCCGCCATCGGGCGACAGGGCCGAAGGATTGGGAATGGATAAGGCGTTGCTGGCCATGTGAGTGTCCCCTTCGAGGGTCGGGGTAGTCCCCGGCGCTCCTGATGTATTCGGCATCGGCATATCCCCCTAAAAAATCGCGAACCTTGAGGCCGCGATAAAAGATATGCTCTTGTCTTCCATTTCCATGTAGGGACTCCTTTTCGGAAATAAAGACCCCGTCAGTAAAAATTTTTATGCGAACCGGTTGGTAATTCTAATTCAGCCCTTCAAGCGCCGAATAGAGGCCCGCCATATCCTCTGGCAGGGGCGCTTCGAAGCTCAGCTTATCCCCGGTAAGGGGGTGCACGAAGCCCAGATGCGCCGCATGCAGCGCCTGACGGACGAAACCCTGTTCGCGTAGGGCCTCGGCGACCGGTTTGGCGGCGGCTCCCGAACCATAGACCGGATCGCCCAGGCACGGACAGCCCAGATGCGCCATGTGCACGCGAATTTGATGGGTACGCCCGGTTTCCAGCGTGCAGCGGACGCGCGCGGCCGCGGTGCCGAAGCTTTCCAGCACACGGTAGTGGGTGATGGCTTCGCGGCCTCCGGCTTTCAGCACGGCCATCTTCTTGCGGTCGTGCGGTGAGCGGCCGATACGCGTGGTGACGGTACCTTTGGGCGATTTCGGTGTTCCGCGCACCAGCGCCTCATAGGCGCGGTCGATATCGTGGCGGGAAAAGAGTTCGCTCAGGCCGCGATGGGCGACGTCGGACTTGGCGGCGACCATGACACCCGACGTGTCCTTGTCGAGGCGGTGGACGATGCCCGGCCGCAGCACGCCGCCAATGCCGGACAGGGTGTCCCCGCAATGAAAGAGCAGGGCATTGACCAGCGTACCATCAGGCGTACCGGGGGCAGGGTGGGCGGCCATGCCGGCGGGTTTGTTGATGACGATCAGGTGGGCGTCCTCGAACAGTACCTCAAGTCTGAGGTCTTGCGGTTCGGGGATGGCGGCAACGGGCGCAGGGATGGTGAGGCTATAGGTGCCCGCTTTCGCCTTGTGCTTGCCGTCGGTGACGGCTTGGCCATCGAGGCTCAGGCGGCCCTCGGCGATCAGGGCCTGCAGGCGCGCGCGCGACATCTCGCCCAGCAGCGGCAGCAGGGCACGGTCGAGCCGGTCACCTGACAGATCGGGCGTGAGGACCAGTTCAAGCACCTCACCGGTATCGGTGAATGGCAGGTCATCATCTATGTCATCGTATGAGGTCATTTATATCTCCCCTCTCCCTGAGGGAGAGGGTGGCCGACAGGCCGGGTGAGGGGGAACTGCCGGATACGAGTATGGTGCTGACATTTCCCCCTCACCCTGCGCTACGCGCTTCCCTCTCCCTCAAGGGAGAGGGGGTTATAACGAAAAACACGCCGGAAGCAGGACTTCCGGCGTGTTCGGATTTTCGTCGGATCGCCGAAGACTACTCGATGTCTTCGTTGATCAGGCCGACCTTGAAGAAGCCGTTGTCCTGCAGGACGTTCAGCACCGACATGAAGTCGTTATATTCGATGTCGGCGTCGCCGCGGACCAGAACGCGCTCTTCGGTCGGGTTGGCCGAGGCCAGAGCCGCGGTCAGATCGCCCGGCAGGGTCGCCAGCGAGGTCTTGTTCGGGCCGATATAGATGTCGTCCGGGCCCTGAATCGAGATGAACACCGGCTCTTTTTGTTCGACTTGAACGGGGTTCGGGATTGCGGGCGGCAGGTCGAGCTTGATCGACACGGTGGCCATCGGCGCCGACACCATGAAGATGATCAGCAGCACGAGCATGATGTCAACGAACGGCGTGACGTTGATTTCGGAATTCTGTTCAACGGTATAGCGCGAACCGCCACCGCCACCGAGCTTAGCGCCCATGTTTAACTCCCTTAGAGGCCGCGCCTGAGGCGGGCACTAAAATTCAGATACCCGATTTAGGCTAACTCAAACGCAAATGTAAACCCCTCGGTCACACAAGATTACAAATTCTTCATGACGAGTTTACGACATTTCCCGTATCCGGGGTAATGCGAAACGCAAGGGCGGCAAGCGTTTAGGATTGGCAGAAGCGCATAAAGCGGTCCTGCAACGCCAGATCGGTCTTAAAGACGCCGGTGAAGCGCGTGGTGACGGTGGTGACGTTCTTATGATGGACGCCGCGGGTCGACATGCATTGATGCTCGGCGTCGATCAGGACGGCCACGCCAAGCGGGGCCAGCGAATCGACCAGGGCGTCGGCGATCTGCTTGGTCAGGGTTTCCTGAGTCTGTAGGCGCTTGGAGAAGATTTCGACCACGCGGGCGATTTTCGAAATGCCGACGACCTTGGAGGTCGGCATATAGGCGACATAGGCCTTGCCGAGGAACGCCGCCATATGGTGTTCGCAGTGCGATTCGACGTCGATCTGACGCAACATGACCATGTCGTCATAGCCCTGCACGTCTTCGAAGGTGCGCGACAGTTCCTTGGCCGGATCGGCCTGATAGCCCTGAAACCACTCTTCGTAGGCTTCGACGACGCGCTTGGGCGTATCGATCAGGCCTTCACGCGACGGGTCGTCACCGGCCCAGGCCAGCAAAGTCTTTACGGCGTCCATGGCCTGCGCCTTGGTCGGGCGCTCGACATTGATGGTTTCGGAAAAGCCCTTGGCGCGGGTGGCATTGAGGGCGGCGACCAGCGGATCGTTGGATTCGCGGTGTTCGGGTTCAAAACTGTCCATAATTCTCTACTCTTCTCCGGAGGGCCGAGTGGCGCCGAAGCGAAGGCTCCGGAATGACGCGTGGCATCCCTCTTTGACCTCTTCGCTACGCGGGCGAGGTCGGGCCGTAACTGAAACAGCTTACGAATATAACACGTTTTTGGACGTGTTCCGGTGCATATTCGCTTGGTGGTAAGCCGCCGCAGCGTCTATATGGGGCAAAGCCTTAAGAGTTCAACCGAAATCGTCATGAAACTGAAGATCAACGACACGCTGAAGCGCGAAAAGACGGAATTTGTTCCGAAAAACCCCGAACGCGTGACGATGTATGTCTGCGGCCCGACCGTCTATAATTACGCCCATATCGGTAATGCGCGACCCGTCGTGGTGTTCGACGTGTTGTTCCGCCTATTGCGCGCCCTGTACGGCGAGCAGCACGTCGTCTATGCCCGCAACATCACCGACGTCGACGACAAGATCAATCAGAAGGCCATCGCTGAGGGGGTCGATATCGACATCATCACCTCGAAATTCGCCGACATATATAATGCCGACATGAAGGCGCTCGGCGCGCTGGAGCCGACGCTTCAGCCGCGCGTGACGCAGAACATGAACGCCATCGTGGCGCAGATCGCGGCGCTGGTCCGCAACGGCCACGCCTATGCGGCGGAAGGTCATGTCCTGTTCGATGTCGAGTCGTACAAGGCCTATGGCTCGTTGTCGAACCGCTCGCTGGACGACATGATCGCTGGGGCGCGGGTCGAGGTCGCCCCCTATAAGAAAAACCCGCAGGACTTTGTGCTGTGGAAACCGTCGAAACCCGGCGAGCCGCGCTGGCCAAGCCCGTGGGGCGAGGGGCGTCCCGGCTGGCATATCGAATGCTCGGCGATGATCGAAGCCAATCTCGGTTTGCCGATCGATATCCACGGCGGTGGCCATGATCTAGTCTTCCCGCACCATGAGAATGAGATCGCGCAGGGCGTTTGTGCGCAACATGGTCATTCCCATAATGAGGAGACCTATGCGCGCTACTGGATGCACAACGGCTTCCTGACCATGGATTCCGAGAAGATGTCGAAGTCGATAGGCAATGTGCAACTGGTGCATGAACTGATCAAGCACTTCCCCGGCGAGGTGCTGCGCGTGGCGCTGCTGTCGGCCCATTACCGCGCGCCGCTCGACTGGACGCAGGACCTGCTGACCCAGACGCATAAGCGGCTGGATGGTTTGTATGGGGCCTTGCGTCGCGCAGCGGATGTCGAACAGGTCGAGGCCGGGGTGCCCGATGCGGTGCTTGAGGCGCTGTGCGACGACCTGTCGACGCCGCGGGCTCTGGCGGAACTGTCGGTGCTGGCCAATGCGCTGGAGACGGCGGAAGCTGCCGATAAGCCGCGTCTGAAGGCGCAACTGCTGGCGGCCGGGGCCTTGCTCGGGGTGCTGCAAGGCGATGCCGATGCCTGGTTCAAGGCCGGCGCCGATGACGATCTGACGGCCAAGGTTGAGGCGCTGCTGGTGGCGCGCAAGGAGGCGCGGGCGGCGAAGAACTGGGCCGAGGCCGACCGCATACGCGACGAGCTGAACGCGCTGAACGTCGAGGTCATGGACGGCCCGACCGGCGCGACGTGGAAGGTAAAGACAGGGGCTTAAGGCATGGTTTTGAAAATCGAGAAACGCATCGGCATCGCCACGGCGGTGGATACCCCTTACGAGATCATGGCCGATATCAATAGCTGGCCGTCGTGGAGCCCGATCCATAGGTCCGCCGAAGGTCGGCTGGGTTTCGGGGCACCGGTGCGTTTCGAAGAATATTATGAAGGTCTGGGGACGTGGGAGATTGCCGGGTTCGTCGAGGACTGGACGCCGCTGTCGCACATCCATATCCGCGTGCCCAAGAAGTTCTACGAAGGCTCTTTGATTCGTTTCTACGAGTTCGAAATCCTGTCGGACAATGCCTGTCACTTCACCATCGGGGCGCAGTTTTCAGGCTTTTTGTCCGAACGCGAAGGCAAACGCTATCGCAAGTTCCTGCGCGAGGGTTTCGATAAGTTCGCCGAGGCCTTGAAGGCGAAGGCGGAAGGGGCGATATAATCGTAAACCCCCTCGCCCCCCAATTCTTGACTCTCGGGGGAGAGGGCTGGGGTGAGGGGGCAACGGTGCCTGCGACTCCCCCTCATCCGCCGCCAATCCTGCGGATTGGACGGCACCTTCTCCCCGGAGGGGCGAAGGGAAAGTGGGCCATGATCGACGAACTCTATTCCCGTGAAATTTTACGCCGGACGACGCAGCTTCGGCACGTCGGGCGGCTGGCGAACCCCGACGGCAGCGCCGACCGGACCGCGAAGCTGTGCGGTTCAACCATCCATGTCGAGGTGACGCTCTCCGACGACATCGTCACCGGCTTCGCACAGGAGGTCGAAGCCTGCGCCCTGGGGCAGGCCGCCGCCGCCATCCTCAGTCAGTCCGTGGTGGGCGCATCGCGTGACGAAATCATCGCCGCGCGCGACGCCATGAAACATATGCTCAAGGGTGAGGACTACGCCTATCCGGAGCGCTTTGCCGACTTCGCCATCCTCAAATCGGTCAAGGATTTCCCCGCCCGTCACGCCTCGACGCTTCTGGCGCTGGAAGCCACCGCCCAGGCCCTCGACGCGGCGGTGCGGGCGTAAAATTTCGCGCATAAAATGTTCATCCACAGGGCTGTGGCCGGAATGGCACGTTGTGCGCCGCAATGCGGGGTTGTGTATTTTTTCAGGATTGACGCTTGCTTGGTCGTCGGATAGGCAAGCCATTCCACAAAAACATATGGGGAAACAAATGGTTAAGATTGTTACGGTTTTGGCGGCGAGCGCGCTTCTGGCGGGTATGGCTGTTTCGGCTCAGGCGCAGGACGCCGGTTCGACCTATCTTCAGGTCGGCGGCGGTCAGGTCGATGCCGATGGCGAAAAGTTCGGCGTCATTCAGGCGGCCGGCGGCTATAACTTCAACCGCAATTTCGCGGTCGAAGCCGAATTCGGCCTCGGCCTCACGGAAAAGACCTATCGCGTCGGTACGGTGAACGTCGATGCGAAGATCAAGCACACGGCGGGCATTTATCTGGTCGGTTCGGCGCCGATCGGCGAAAACCTCGATCTGGTTGGACGCGTGGGCTTCTCGCAGGTCTCCGTCGAAGCTTCCAGCGGCAATGTCTCGGCAGACGACAGCGACACGGGCCCGGCCTACAGTGTCGGTCTGCGCTACTTCCCGAAGGGCGGCGTTCACGGCATTCGTGGCGACTTCACCCGTTATCAACTGGATGACGGCAGCATGGACGCCGTTCAGGTGTCCTATGTGCGTCGCTTCTAAGCCGACGCAGCTTTGAAATGAGAAGGGGCGCTCCGATGGGGCGCCCTTTTTTTATTCAATCGTCGCGACCAAGGGCAGCCAGCGCGGCGTCGGGACGTCCTCGAAATGCTTGATCTGATCGTAACGGCGCAGCACCTCAGCGGTTACGCGATAGGCTTCGGTCAGGCTGTTGAATTCGCATTCTCCAGCCTCGGGTTTGAATTCGGGTAATTCGGCGGGCGCTGCGTCCTCGCCCGCCGACGCGCTGGCGTCAGCGCCTTCAGGGGGTTCCGGCGCGAAATAGGCGACCGGGCGTCGGGCGATTTCAAGGTCGTCACAGTCGAGGCTCAGATAATCGACCTTCACCGTCTGGCCCGGCGTGAAGTTTGCGCCATGGGTAAAGCGAATGACGGAATAGACGGATCGGTCGGGGGTACGCGACAGGTTCATGCCGACGATCCAGTAATCCTGACGCTCGGCATTGGTCTCGGCAATGACCGGCACAAAGGCGTGGTAGGTGACGCCTGCCAGATAGGGCTTGCTGTCCGAGAGGAGATTATAGAGCGTCGCGACCTCTTCACCGCGGCCTTTGACCAGTTCTATACGCATCAGTTGCGAATCGGCGGGGGTGTCTTCGGCCCTAACGGCGGCAAAGGTGATGCGACGGAAGTTCCCGAACGGTCCGGCTTTTTCCATATCCGGTCCGACGATCGACCTGTCCATGGCCGCTTCTTGCGCCGGTTTTGTACAAGCCGTCAGGGCCAGCAGACTAGCCACGATTATTAAACGTTTCATCCCACTTCCCTCGTTTTACGCTTCCGTTTCACGTTTCCGTGATATGAATGTGATAATGACGTGATGTCTTTTTTAAGGCGGCTTTTTCGGTTGCCTTGCGCGCGCAAATACCTCAAACACGCTATGGACTTACGGTAGCTTTTTGTTTTGTCGCGATATTGTAGCTGAAACGCAGTTCGACGCAGTCAAAACCGCTGCACACTTTTCAGCATATCGCTTAAAGGTATTGCGGAATGAGCCGCATCTATGCCAAGGCCGTGATGGCAGGGCTCAGGGCCTATAAGCTGACCCTGTCGCCCTTTATCGGACAGGCCTGCCGGTTTTTACCGACCTGTTCGGAATATACGGCGCAGGCCATGATCGTTCACGGCCCGGTAAAAGGGTCATGGATGGGGGTTAAACGGATTTGCCGGTGTCGTCCCGGCGGCGGTCACGGATATGATCCGGTGCCGCCGAAAAGCGAAACCTAACCGCCGACGCCTGTCGTAGGGGTGCGGCTCACATAAATATCCTAGCCTGTTGTAGGGGCGGGATGAACCGAGAGAATACACAATGATAGACCTTACGTTCCCCGACGGTGCCGTTCGATCCTATGAGCCGGGGACCACCGGCCGGGCTGTGGCGGAGGGTCTGTCGAAATCGCTGGCCAAGAAGGCCGTGCTGATCAAGCTCGACGGCGAGCTTTACGATTACGACCGCCCGATCAATCAGAGCGCTGCCATCGAAATCCTGACGCGCGACGCGCCGGAAATGCTTGAGGTCATCCGTCACGACGCCGCGCACCTTTTGGCCGAAGCCGTGCAGGAACTGTTCCCCGGCACGCAGGTCACCATCGGTCCGGCGATCGAGGACGGCTTCTATTACGACTTCGCCCGCGATGAGCCGTTCAGCCTCGACGATCTGCCGAAGATCGAAAAGAAGATGAAGGAAATCGTCGATCGCGACGAAAAGATCGTGCGCGAGGTCTGGGATCGCACCGACGCCATCAAACACTTCGAGGAAATCGGCGAGCACTACAAGGCCGAGATCATCCGCGACCTGCCGGGCACGGAAACCATCACCGTCTATCGTCACGGCGATAAATGGAAAGACCTGTGTCGCGGGCCGCACCTGCCGTCCTCGCGCTTTGTGGGCAAGGCGTTCAAGCTGACCAAGCTGGCCGGGGCCTACTGGCGCGGCGATCACAACAATGCGCAGCTTCAGCGCATCTACGGCACGGCCTGGGCCTCGGAAGAGGACCTGCAGGCCTATGTGACGCGTCTGGAAGAGGCCGAAAAGCGCGACCACCGCAAGCTGGGCCGTCAGATGAACCTCTTCCACATGCAGGAAGAGGGCCGGGGTATGGTCTTCTGGCACCCGCACGGCTGGACGCTGTGGCGGACGCTGGAGGCCTATATGCGCCGCCGTCTCGATGCCGCCGGCTATACCGAGGTCAAGACGCCGCAGGTGCTGGATCGCACCTTCTGGGAAAAGTCCGGTCACTGGGACAAGTACCGCCCGAACATGTTCGTCTGCGAGACGGTCGAGGGCGAAACCCTGTCGCTCAAGCCGATGAACTGCCCGGGTCACGTGCAGATTTTCAAGGTCGGCCTGCGCTCCTACAAGGAACTGCCGATCCGGATGGCCGAATTCGGTGCCTGCCACCGCTATGAGCCGTCGGGCAGCTTGCATGGTCTGATGCGCGTGCGCGGCTTCACGCAGGATGACGCCCACATCTTCTGCCGCGAAGACCAGATCGTCGAAGAAACGGCGGCGTTCATTCGTCTCTGCCGTCAGGTCCATGCCGATCTCGACATGCAGGCCGAATATGTGGCGCTGGCCACGCGTCCTGAACAGCGCGCGGGCTCCGACGAATTCTGGGACAAGGCCGAGCAGCAAATGCTGGAGGCCGCCCGTGCTGCAGGTGTGGAACCCGTCATTGCCGAAGGCGACGGGGCCTTCTATGCGCCGAAGCTCGACTTTGTGGTCCGCGACGCCATCGGTCGTCAGTGGACCTGCGGCACGATCCAGCTCGACTATGTCCTGCCGGAACGCCTCAATGCCGAATATGTCGCCGAGGACGGATCGCGTCAGCGCCCGGTAATGCTGCACCGGGCCATTCTCGGCTCGTTCGAGCGCTTTATCGGTATCATGATCGAGAATTACGGGGGTAAGTTCCCCTTATGGCTGGCCCCGGTACAGGTTGTGGTTGCGCCGATTACCTCGGATGCTAATGATTATGCGCAACAGGTCGCGGCAAAATTGCGTGCAAGCGGTATCAGGGTTGACACCGATCTGAGGAATGAGAAGATCAACTACAAGATCCGCGAGCATTCGCTCGCCAAGGTGCCGGTCATTGCCGTCGTTGGTCGGAAGGAAGCCGAAACCGGAGAGGTGGCCCTGCGTTATCTGGGCCAGGAGGGGCAAAGCCTGCTGACGGTGGACGACGCCGTCACACGCCTGACCCAAGAGTGCTTGCCGCCCGATTTAAAAACCTGACGCGTATTTTTAAAAAGCCGATTTTCAATGCAGCATTCGCTTCCGCCGTCGATCCGTGATTTGCTTAAAGCGCAGCGTCTGGCGTCGGAAGAGGTTGTAGATCTGGTCAAGGGGGCGGAAACGATCGTGGCGCCGCGCGACACGCGCGGTGTGACCGTTATCATGATCGCCTATCACACCGGCAAAATCCTGTTTGACAGCATCGAGCGCGTTCTGGCCGAGCCGGCCGTGCGGCAGCTGGTGCTGATCGACAACGGTTCGCCGGAGCACACCGCCGAAATGCTGCGCGAACTGGACCAGTCCTATGAACGCATCCTGCTGGTGCAGGGGCATGGCAATATCGGTTTTGCCCGCGCGGCCAATCTGGGGGCGCAACTGGCCTCGCAGCCGTGGCTGGTTTTCCTCAACCCTGACGCGCACCTGTGCCCTGGCGCGGTCGAAGCGATGGTAGAAGCCGCCCTCCATCAGCCACGGCCCTGTTTGATCGGGGCGCGTGTGCTCAATTCGGACCTGACCGAACAGCGTGGCGCGCGGCGCGGCGAAGTCACGCCGGTGACGACGCTTATCTCGTTGTTGCGACTGTCGAAGTTACTGCCGTTCCTTAAGAAATACGAAATCCATCAGGAGAATCAACCCCTGCCCGAGGCACCGATCAGCGTTCCGGTGGTGTCCGGCGCCTGCTTCACTATGGCGCGGGCCGATTTCCTCGGCATGGGCGGTTTCGACACGCGCTTCTTCCTGCACGTCGAAGATATCGACCTATGCTGGCGTATCCGAAAAAAGGGCGGCACGGTGCTATTCCATCCAAAGGCCGAGGTCATCCACGAAGGCCACACCTCGCGGGTCGAGCCGATCTTTGTGGAAATGAACAAGGGCATCGGCCTGATCTACTATTTCAACAAACGCGCCGACAATGTGTGGCGCAAGGCCTATGTATGGGCTCTCGCGCCACTGACTATCGGCGTATCGGTGCTTAGGGCCTCCGTCCGCAAGCGTCTCAAGGACAAGGACGCGGATATTCTGTAATCTTAGAGCGATATGCCAAAAAGTGTCAGCGACCGCCGATGCTGACCTCGCCCGAGCCCAGCACCTTCTTTTGCACCGAACCCGTGGAGCGCGCGACATAGATGTCGCCTGAGCCGACGATGGCGGCCTCGACCGCGTGGGCTTCGCCGCCGAAATGCACGTCGCCCGATCCCGCAATGGCGATCTTCAGCGTCTGGGCGCGGCCGCGGGCGATGGTGACGTCGCCCGATCCGGCCAGACTGACCTCGATCGGACCGTTGACCGAGGCGATCGCCATATCGCCCGACCCGGCCTGAGCGGCGGACAGCCCCTCGGCGACCGGACCGGTGACGATGTCGCCGGAGCCGGATTGCGACACCTTGAGGCTGCGCACCGGGCCCATGATGATGTCGCCGGAGCCGCCGCTGACGATTTCGGTCCGTCCGGCATTGGGCCCGTGGATATTGCCCGACCCGGTCGACATGAGCTTAAGATCGCCGCGCACGGGCCCCAGCCGCCAGTCGCCGCAGCCATGCACGCTGAGTTTCAGCGAACTCGTCTCGTTCAGCGAGCCGTAGACGGCCCCGTGGCTGACGATTTCGAGGTTTTCCGGCGCATAGATATAGATGACGGGCAGGTCGCCAAGATTGACCTGTCCCATGCCCGATACCTTGACCGTGGTGACGTTCTTGTCGGCGAAATTGAAGGCGAAGATATTGGTCGTTTCGCCGCAGGACTGATTGCGGGGGGAGACATTGCCATTGATACGAACGACATTGTTCTGACGGGCGACGGTCACCTGAGGCATGGCGCGGGTCCCGGCCTTGACGCGGACATCGACATCGGCGCGCGGCTGGGCAATGACGATCACGCGCGCCGCGACGTTTTTCAGCTCGACGCGGTCTTCACCGGCCTGGGCCAGTCCGGGCAGGGCCAGTCCAGGCAGGGAAAGCAAAGCAAAAAGGAGCAGGGTTACGCGCATGACGGTCAGATTATCCACCAATTATGTGAGCTAAAAAATCCCGCACATAGTCCTGTGGGTCAAATTAAACCTCTGTCATGAAGCGTATTTAACATTGTTACACTTGAGTCATACACGGGGCGGCGTAAGTTTCGGTGTTTGTCGAATAGATTATACGCGCCTGAACGCCTTATCCGTTGAACAGGCCGCGGCCTCTGGCGAAATTGAGGAACAATTCACCCCATTGCGCCTTGGGGTTGCGCAGGCCGAAACCGTGTCCGCCTTCGGGATAAAGATGGGTTTCGACCGTAACCCCGACCTTGCGCAGGGCGGCGCGCAGGCGCAGGCTGTTTTCCACCGGCACCGTCTTGTCGTCCTCGGCATGGACGATGAAGGCGGGCGGGGTCTGGGTCGTGACCTGCTCGTCGGTTGAATATAGCGCCAGCTTCGCTTCTTCGGCGGTCGCCCCGATCAGGTTGTCGCGCGATCCCGTATGGGTGATGCCCGGGCGCATGGAGACGACCGGGTAGACAGGCGCAAACAGGACAGGGCGGGCGTCGAGTGCATCGGCTTCATCGACCGCTGTATAGACGGAGGCGGCATAGCGTGTGGCCAGCGAACAGCACAGATGCCCCCCGGCGCTGAACCCCATGGCGCCGACCTTCTGCGGATCAAGGTTGTAGGTCTTGGCTCTGGCGCGGATCAGACGCATGGCGCGCTGGGCGTCGGTCAGAGGCACATCGGCCTGATTGGCCCACCCTTCGTTGGGCAGGCGATAGAAGAGGACGAAGGCGGTGATACCGGCGGCCGCCAGATAGCGCGCGATGTAATGGCCCTCATTGTCGATCGACACGATGCGGTAGCCGCCGCCGGGAATGATCAGCATGGCGCTGCCGTTTGGAGTCTTCGGCCGGTAAACCGCCATGCGCGGATTGACGATGCCGGAGGTGCGGCGCATGGCAGGTTCACCCGATGCCGGAGACGTCTCGGTCAGGGCCGGGTTGAGGCGGCCTGCGGGGCCCTTGGGCCACAGATCTATATATTCGGTGGTATCGGGCAGGCCCATGACCTCCTGTGGCGTCGTCGCATGAACGGCACCGGCAGAGGTGGCAATCAGACCGGATGTCAGGCCTGCGGACAGAAGCGTGCGGCGGTCGATGGTCATGACGTTTCCCTGTAATCTTATCGGGAAAGCTTAAAGCGCATTCCGAAAAGTGTGCAACGGTTTTTGGACTCAAATGCGCGACAGAGCAAAACCTAGAGCCCGTTCACATTGAATTGGAACGGGCTCTAACCGGATGACTAAGGCTTTTCAACGACGATCTTGCCGACGGGGGCCAGCGCCAGCCAGGCCAGTTGCACGTTCTTGATGGCGAAGGGGATGCCGATGATCGTCACCGCCTGCGCCACCGCAAGGGTCAGGTGCCCCAGCGCGATGTACCAGCCGCCGAGCAGAATCCACACGATATTGAGAATCCCGCCGGACACGCCGGTGCCGAGATCGTCGCGCCCCAGATGCAGGTCGCGGTCGGCGATGGCCTTGCCGAACGGGAAGAAGCTGAACCCGGCGATGCGAAAGGCGGCCCCGGCCCACGGCAGGCCGACGATGGTGATGGCCAGCAGGCAGCCGCCAAGCAGCCAGGCGATTCCGGTCACGAAGCCGCCGAAAACGAACCACAGAAGGTTGAGAAGGAGAGTCATGCTTTTTTCTCTTATGAGGCCTTGAGTTGCTGCCGTGCAGGGTATTGAACGAGGCATTGATTTTGTTGACGTAACGGCGTTTTAATCAAGATTATAAAGGGTTTAGCGCTGTGATCACGTTAAAATTCTTTCATAAGTTATGGTATTGGCGTATAATCAGACCGCAAACGAAAAAACGTTTTATAAATCGGCCGGGCCATGGGGATGTGTCCGGACGATATCAGAGTGCAAACCGAGGCGTATGATGAGTGAAGTCATCAATCTGAACAAGGCCAGAAAGGCCCGGCAGAAAGACCAGAAAAAGGCGACGGCGGCGCAAAACCGTGTGGTGTACGGCATTTCAGCCCGGGACCGGCAGGCGGCAAGCGAAAACGAACGCCTGGAGATGCGAAAACTGGATCAGTTGCGTCTCGGAAAAAGCGATGAAAATAAAAAGAGTTGACGTTTTGCACCAAACAACCAACTCTCGATAATCTTAGAAATGTCAGTGGTTTAATAATACCACAAGTACATATGAAGCAAATGTATCTGCTTCACATACACTAAGGCGGGCATGACGGGACTCATGCTCTATCGGGGGCGCCCTGGGATCAGGAGGGACACTATGCCGGGCTTGAAAAAGAGATCAGTTAACCTTGCGGGGCACGCAACATCGGTGGCGCTGGAGCCGGAATTCTGGGCTGTGCTCGAAAGTATGGCGCAGGACAAGCGAATCAGTCTGGCGGCGCTGATCGCCGATCTGGATTCGCGTCGCGGCGAAAGCCTGCTGGCGTCGTTCTGCCGCCTGTCGGCCCTGGCCTTCGTCCAGAGCAAGGGCGGGCCGGTGAAACGCAAGAAGGTTTAGAGGGCGGCCTGTGCATAAGCGCCGCTGAAATCCATGATGCGCATGTTTCCGTTTGGTTCCGTTCACGGATCGGGCTAAACTGCGATCATGACTCCAGATGATATCCCGAACTCCGGTCTTTCGATCAGCCAGCAGGCCTCCGTCAATGGCGCGGGCCGTCCGGTCGATTATTTTCAGGGACTTAATGCTGAACAGGCCGATGCCGTGCGCTCGACGCAGGGGCCGGTGCTGGTTCTGGCCGGGGCCGGGACGGGCAAGACGCGGGTGCTGACCACGCGAATCGCCCATATCCTCAATCAGGGACTGGCGAAGCCGTGGGAAATCCTCTGCGTCACCTTCACCAACAAGGCTGCGCGCGAAATGCGCGAGCGGGCCGAGCGCCTGATCGGGCATTCGGCCAGCGACCTGTCGAATCTCGGTACCTTCCACTCGATCGCCGCGCAGATCCTGCGTCGTCACGCCGATCTGGTCGGGCTCAAATCGAGCTTCAACATCATCGACGATGACGACCAGACGCGCCTCCTGAAGCAGATCATGGAGGCGCGCCGTATCGACGTGAAGCGCTTCCCGCCCAAGGTCATGGCGCACTTCCTCGATCAGTGGAAGAACAAGGGTCTGACGCCGGACAAGGTCCTGAAAATGACCGCCGACGAAGGGGCGCAGTTCGCCTCCAACAAAGGCGCGGAAATCTACGCCGAGTATCAGGAGCGGATGCGGGTGCTCAACGCCTGTGACTTCGGCGATTTGCTGCTGCACACGCTGAAAATCCTGACCGAAAATCCGGACATTCTGGCCCAGTACCATCGGCGATTCAAATATGTGCTGGTCGACGAATATCAGGACACCAATGTCGCCCAGTATTTATGGCTCCGCCTGCTGACCAATGCCGACCGCAACCTCTGTTGCGTGGGAGATGATGATCAGTCGATCTATGGCTGGCGTGGTGCGGAGGTCGATAATATCCTCAAGTTCGAGCGCGACTATCCGGGCGCCAAGGTCATCCGACTGGAGCGCAATTATCGCTCGACACAGCACATCCTGTCGGCGGCATCCGGGTTGATCAAGTCGAACAGCGCGCGTCTGGGTAAGACCCTGTTCACCGATCAGCAAGGCGGTGAAAAGGTTCGCGTCAACGGTCTGTGGGACGGCGCGGCCGAGGCCCAGAACGTCGCCGAGGACATCGAGCGCCTGAAAAAGCAGGGCCGCCGCTATCAGGACATGGCCGTGCTGGTGCGCGCCTCGTTCCAGATGCGGGCGTTTGAAGAGCGGTTTCTGATGCTGCAAATCCCCTATACGGTGGTCGGTGGCCCGCGCTTTTTCGAGCGCGCCGAAATCCGCGACGCCCTGGCCTATCTGCGCCTGATCCAGTCGCCGGACGACGATCTGGCCTTCGAGCGTATCGTCAATGTCCCCAAGCGCGGCATCGGCGATGCGACGGTACAAAAGCTTCTGATGCAGGCGCGACTGGCCGGGCAAAGCGTCATGGCCGCGGTGCGCGATCTGGTCCAGACGGATGAACTGCCGACACGGACAAAGACGCCCCTGATTGCCTTTCTGCGCGACTACGACAAGTGGGTCGCCGTCGCGAAAGAGACCGCGCACGACAATCTGCTCGATGTGGTCCTGACCGACAGCGGCTATTACGACATGCAGCGTGCCGACAAGGTGTCGGGGGCGACGCGCATCGACAACCTCAAGGAAATGATGAATTCCATGCAGGATTTCGACAACCTCGAATCCTATCTGGAACACGTGTCGCTGGTCATGGACATCGAGGGCAAGGGGGGCGACGACACGGTGCGCATCTCGACTCTGCACGCCGCCAAGGGGCTGGAGTTCCCCGTCGTCTTCCTGCCGGGCTGGGAAGAGGGCGTCTTCCCGTCGCAACGGTCGCTGGACGAGGGTGGGTTGAAAAGCCTCGAAGAAGAGCGGCGTCTGGCCTATGTCGGGCTGACGCGGGCGCGCGAACTGGCCAAGGTCAGTTTCGTTGCCAACCGGCAGGTCTTCGGGCGTTGGACGAACCAGATACCGTCGCGCTTCGTCGATGAAATGCCGATCGAACACGTCGAGGCGTCGTCGCAGACCGGCTATAATCAGGCCGGCTGGCAGTCGCAGGAATCGCGTTGGGATCGCGCGGGCTATCAGCCGAACCACGAGAAAAAGACCGACAGCTTCAGCGACCGCCTATCGGGCGTCGATATGAGCCGTCTGGAACGCAAACCCACGCCGCACCGTGTGGCGCCGTCAAAACCGCAGCCGTCGAAGGGCTTCACCATCGGCACCCGCGTTTTCCACACCAAGTTCGGTTATGGCGAAGTGATGGAGACCGAGGGCAACAAGCTGATCGTCGACTTCGACGTGTCGGGTGAGAAAAAGGTCATCGACAGCTTCGTGGAAAAGGCGTGATGACGGAAGGCTGGACCGTCTGGGGCAAGGTGCGGGCGCGGGAAACCGCCGATGGGCTGGAGCTCTTTATCGATGGCCTGACGACTCAGGCCAAGTATTATAAGCCCCTGGTCTATGAGTTCTTCCGCAAGGAGTGGCGCGGATCGCGTCCGGCCTGGGGCGATCATGCGGTGGAAATCCGCATGGAACATATCGGCGATCCGCCGTGGATGGACCTCGACAATCTGGCCAAGGCCCTGCTCGATGCGATCAAGGGGTTTGTGTTTCACGACGACAGTCAGGTGGCGCGGCTGCTGGTCGAACGCTTCGAAGGCGAGCGCGAGCAAATCCACATCCGGGTCTATGCGCTGAAGCGGTGAATCGTTAGAGCATGCTGCGAAAAAGTGGAAACCGGTTTTTCGCGCCAAGCATGCGACCACTGTCTACGGGTGCAGGGTCTGTGACCCTGCCCGCCGGAGGCTTACCCCCACGGCGTTAACGCCCCCCATGACATCAGCAGCACCGCATAGCTCAACCAGCCGAGATTGAGCGCCGTGTGCGCCGTCTTCTGCCACAGGGCCCAGCCATCGGCATGATAGTGAGCCTCTTCGTAGACGCGATAGAGGTTGCCCAACTGGAACAGGGTCGCCAGCGACGCGAGCACCGCCATGCCCGACGCCAGTTGCAACTGGCCGCTGGGCCAGCGCGTGAACAGGGCGCTGGGGTCGCCGTCGAGACTCGTTTTCCAGCTCTGGAAGACGGCGATGGCCAGTATCCATACGAAGGCGGTGGCATAGGAAATCCACGTCGCCATGATCTGCGGGTCGGTCGGATGGTCGCGTTGACCGATACGGCTGAGTCCCATCAGGACCATGACGCACGACCCCAGCATCAGGGCGGTCATGCTGTAGAGGAAGTCGGGGGTATGATACCATCCGACGCGCTCGAAGCGCGCCATATTGGCCGAGGTTTCAAAGGCGGTGGCCTTGCCGCCCTGCGGCTTGAACAGAAAATGCAGGTTCTCGAAACCGATCTGCGGCCCCAGCGGGTTCATTTCCTGCGGGACGAAAAAGCCGCGCGCCGAGGTGGTGACGAAGGCGGACGCGCCGTCCTGTGCGGCGACGATCAGGCGGCCGTCATTGTCGACGTCAACCTCGACCGTATTGATCAGGCGGGTAACCGCGCCTTCCAGCCCGCCGTAGGCACGGCGCGAAGACACATAGGTGCCGCGCAGGGCGTCGAAATAGGCAGGGTTGCGGGCGTAGCTCTGGGCAGGTTGACGCGGTCCCGTGGTAGCGGCACCTTCGAGATGGCGGACCAGCAGTTCCGGATAGGCGCGGGTCAGGACGTCGCCGGTTTCGGTATTGGCGGCGACGAAGATGCCGATGCCCAGTTCCGGCACCAGAATCATATTGGCGTTGAACCACAGGGTCGCGCCGGCATGGCCGTAGGTCTTGCGCCCCTGAGAGGTTTCGCCGATGCGCAGGCCCGAGGCCCAGCCATTATAGCCGTTGGGCATGCTCAGCAGGGGCGAACGGAAGGCCCGGGCCGATCCGGCATCGAAAAGCTGTACACCGTTCAGTTGCCCATCGCCGAGCAGCAGCGACATGTAGCGACCCATATCGGCGGCGGTCGAAGATCCGCTCAACGCCCCGGCCAGCGGCAGGGCATAGTCGAAAGGCTGGGTTTTCCAGGTCGCGCCGTCCCAGCTGTAGCCTTGCGACAGGCGTCCGGCCAGCGCCGCCGGCATAGGGGCGGGCAGGCCTTCGGCGGCGGCTGAGGCATTGATAAGCGCCGGGTCATAGGGTTCGCGCAAGGTGGTAGCATTGAGGCCCAGCGGTCTGAAAATCCGGGCTTCCATAAGGGTAGGGACGTCGGATGCCTTGGCCGTATGGGCGGCGGCACGGGCGGCGAGCGCGGCGCCATAGTTGGAATAGCTGGCGAAGGCGCCGGGTTCGCGCACCCGGTCGGGTGCGTGGCGACGGAAATAGGTGTCGGTCGATTCGATGCTGCCCTGATCGAGGCGGAACAGGTGGCCGAGCGACGAATCCTCGAAGCCGCCGGTATGGGCCATTAGATCGCGCATCCGCAGCGGTCGGGTATAGCGGCGATCGTCACGAAAAATGTCCGGTGGCAGGTGCGCGGCGACGGGACCGTCGAGTTTCAGCCGCCCGGCCTCGATTTCCTGACGCGCCACGATCCAGGTAAAGGTCTTGGTGATCGAGCCGATACGGAACAGGCTGGCATTACCGTCCACTGCGTGACGCGGCGACAGGCGGTCATAGCCGTAGCCCTTGATCAGGACCGGCGTATCGCCCTGCACGACGGCGACGGTGACGCCCACGACGTGGTCGCGCTGCATCAGCGCCGGGATCAGGGCGTCGGTGAAATTTTCGATATCGTCTGCACTGACCGGGGTGCCGGTGAGGCGGTTGACGATGGGCGGCGGGGCGGGGGAGACGATCGTGCGCGGCACCACCCGGCGGCGAGGCGGGGGCGTCGGATTGACCGGCGGCGGGGGGGTATCAACGGCGGCGACAGGGACTTCGACCGGTGGTGGCACCGCGGCGGTGAAGGCACCAACCGGGCAAAGGGCGGCGATCACACCGGCTATAATCGGCAAGCGATGTTTGGTTAATTTTATGAGGGAAGCGTGAAACCCGGACATGGTTGGCTTTCCGCGAAAGGGCCGTTTATTTCTTGCGGAACTGATCGAGCGAGACGACCTTGGGGGCGTCATCGCTGTCGGTTTTCACCGGCTCGACAGGCGTGTCTTCGGCCTCGGTGATCAGGTCGTCATTGGCCTCTTCGGCCTCCTCGACCTCGAATTCGAGGATGAACTGCACACTGGGGTCATAGAAACGCGTGATCGCCGCATAGGGGAAACGCAAGACCTTGGGCATGCCGCCGAAGCTCAGGGTGACGCTGACGCGATCCTGTTCGACCTTGAGGTCGCGGAACTGATGCTGGAGGACGATGGTAATGTCGTTGGGATAGCGCTGCAGCAGGTCGTCGGGGATCGAGACGCCCTCGGCGCGCGTCAGGAAGGTCACATAGAAGTGGTGATCGCCGGGCAGGCCGCCGGGTTGCGCCGCACGCAGGAGCGCCTGACGGATGACGCCGCGCAGGGCGTTCTGGGTCAGGTTGGCGTAGTCCATGTGATCGATGACGGCCGGCGTATCTGACATCTGACTCTGGGTACCTGCTGAGGGTTCATGCGCTGAGTGAGATGAGAAGACTTAGCACGGCACCGGTGAAACGAAACCAAAAAATGGTAATGGAACCTTAAAAAAATGGGGATGCCGCGACCACCTGTCGCAGGTCCGGCAATGATTTATTAATCATAAAGGTTGAGTCTTAACGGCATTATTCGCGTTTGAGTTTTAGTGATCCGTAAGGCACCGACCATGATGACTTCCGCTGCTTCCGTCGTCGACACCAACTATGCCCACCGTCTGGCGTTTGCGCGGATCGCGCCGGCCGATATCATGCGTTTGAAGACGGTGTGGCCGGTGCTGGAGCCGCACCTGCCGCGCATCCTCAACGCCTTCTACGCGCATGTGAAGCGCGAAGACTCGCTGGCGCGCATGATCGGCGACCACGAAGACCGCCTGCAACGGGCCCAGATCAGCCACTGGCGCAACCTGTTCACCTCGGGGTTCAGCGAGGCCTATTTCGAACAGGCCTATCGCATCGGCCAGACTCACCACCGCATCGGTCTGGAGCCGCGCTGGTACGTCGCGGCCTATCAGTTCGTGCTCGATGAAATCATCGCCGTGCTGGCCGTTCATAACCGCTTCCGCACTCAGGCCATGGGGGCGTCGCTCACCTCGGTGATCAAGGCGGTGTTCCTCGACCTCGATATCGCCATCTCGACCTATCAGCACGCCAGCGAGGAGGCGATCCGTGTCCGTTCGCGCGCCACCGAATCGGCCATCGAGGATTTCCGCACGGCCTTCGATCAGATCGCCGGTATCTTCGCCGAAAGCTCGGCCCAGCTTCAGGGTACGTCGCAGGACCTGGGCCAGACGGTCGGGATCACCGAAGACACCTCGCGCACCGTGGCCGATGTCGCCGCGCGCTCGCAGATGGACGCGTCATCGGTGGCGGCGGCGTCCGAAGAACTGACCAAGTCGATTCAGGAAATCACGTCTCAGGTGACCGGCGCATCGCAACATGTGCGGCGCATCGTCACCATGGCCGAAACCTCCTCCGAAGAGGTGGCGCAACTGTCCGGCGCCGTCAACCGCATCGGTGAAATTCTGGGCCTCATTCAGGGTATCGCCAGCCAGACCAATCTGCTGGCGCTCAACGCCACGATCGAAGCGGCCCGCGCCGGAGATGCGGGCAAGGGCTTTGCCGTGGTTGCGACTGAAGTCAAGGCGCTGGCCGATCAGACGGCGCGGGCAACGACCGAAATCGGCAACCACATCCAGACCATTCAGGCCTCGACCGGTCGCGCGGTGGCCTCGATCCGCGACATCGCCATTGCGGTCAATGACGTCGAGGCGGCGACGACCTCGGTCGCGGCAGCGATGGAGGAACAATCGACGGCTACTAATGAAATCGCCGGCAGCATTCAGCACGTATCGGATGCGGCAGGTCGCCTCAGCGATCACATTTCCGCGCTTGACGGGGCGGTGCAGAAAACCCGCGCAGCAACCCGCGATGTCGACGGTTCGGCGGGCACCCTGACGGCGCAATCGCAGCAACTGACGACCCATGTCGAACGGTTCTTCGAGACCCTGCGCAAGGCGTCTTAAATTCCGGAATTTTGGAAATTGATGGGGTTCTGTTGCCAGGCCCCCCAAAGACACTCAAAAAGAGGCGACGGCCTGAACTAGATGTGTGAGAAGTGGCGAGGTTCTGTTGCCAGGCCCTCCCAAAGACACTCAAAAAAGAGGCGAGGGCCTGAACTAAATGTGTGAGAAGTGGCGAGGTTCTGTTGCCAGGCCCTCCCAAAGACACTCAAAAAAGAGGCGAGGGCCTGAACTAAATGTGTGAGAAGTGGCGAGGTTCTGTTGCCAGGCCCTCGCCGGGCCCCGCCTGAAGGGCTTATTCTTCAGGAGTTTAGGTGGATTTACTCCGCCGCATTACGCAGCAAGAGCGACATCCGAAGCGAAGTTATCGTTCGCAACTATATGTTTGAGCCGATCACAGAGGCTCACACTGAGAGAAGGCGACACCTTTACACGTCTGTCGATGCTGATCGGCCCCATGATATCCCGTAAGGGAGAAATGGTGGAGCCGCCGGGAATCGCACCCGGGTCCAGTCCGCTTATTACGTGGGCGTTTATCCCCATAGTCCCCGAAGGAACGCCTTGAATATAGGCGCTCTCTGGTCATTAAGAAAGAGGGGTGGGGCCTCATGCACATAAAAAAGCCGTCCGCGGTTAAGCGGACGGCCTTGGAGCATGCTGCGAAAAAGTGGAAACCGGTTTTTCGTCTCAAGCATGCGACCCGCAAAGACTCCAGACCACGCTGCATTTCCTTCAAAATGCAGCGTGGTCTGGGCGCACGACCTCAGGGGCTTTGGGGGACGGCCCGCTTCGGGACAAAGCGCCGTGCGTCAGGGCGTCCGGGAGAGACGCCCTGTATCGGGGTTAGAAGAAACCAAGCTTCTGCGGCGCGTAGGAGACGAGGATGTTCTTGGTTTGCTGATAGTGATCGAGCATCATCTTGTGCGTCTCGCGGCCGATGCCTGACTGCTTGTAGCCGCCGAACGCCGCATGGGCAGGATAGGCATGGTAGCAGTTGGTCCACACGCGGCCCGCTTCGATGCCGCGCCCGGCGCGGTAGGCGATGTTCTGGTCGCGCGACCACACGCCCGCGCCGAGGCCATAGACCGTATCGTTAGCGATCTCGATGGCTTCCTCGACGGTCTTGAAGGTGGTTACCGACACGACGGGGCCAAAGATTTCCTCCTGAAACACGCGCATCCTGTTGTTACCTTCGAAGATGGTCGGTTTGATGTAGAAGCCGTCCTTAAGGTCGCCGGAGAGGCGGTTGGCTTCGCCCCCGGTCAGCACCTTGGCACCTTCGGACTTGCCGATATCGAGATAGCGCTGGATCTTGGTATATTGCTCCAGCGAGGCCTGCGCACCGATCATCGTGCCCATATCGAGCGGATCGCCCTGCGTGATGGATTCGACGCGGGCAATGGCCTTTTCCATAAAACGGTCGTAGATCGACTCGTGGACCAGCGCCCGCGAGGGGCAGGTACATACCTCGCCCTGATTGAGCGCAAAGAAGGCGAAGCCTTCGAGCGCCTTGTCGAGGAAGGCATCGTCTTCGTTCATCACGTCGGCGAAGAAAACGTTCGGTGACTTGCCCCCCAGTTCCAGTGTGATGTTGGTCAGGTTGTCGGCGGCGGAACGCATGATGTCCTTGCCGACGGCGGTCGAGCCGGTAAAGGCGATCTTGGCAATACGCGGGCTTTTGGCCAGGGGTGCGCCCGCCTCGATACCGGTACCATTGACGATGTTGAGCACGCCGGGCGGCAGCAGGTCGGCGATCAATTCGGCCACGACAAGGATCGAGGCCGGGGTCTGCTCTGCGGGTTTCAGCACGACGCAGTTCCCGGCGGCCAGCGCCGGCGCCAGCTTCCACGCCGCCATCAGGATCGGGAAGTTCCAAGGGATGATCTGACCGACCACGCCCAGCGGCTCATGAAAATGATAGGCGACGGTATCGTGGTCCAGTTCGCCGATCGAGCCTTCCTGCGCGCGGATGCAGCCGGCGAAGTAACGGAAGTGGTCGATAGCCAGCGGAATGTCTGCGGCGGTGGTCTCCCGCAATGGCTTGCCATTGTCCCAGGTCTCGGCCTCGGCGATGGTGGCGAGGTGGCTTTCGATGCGGTCGGCAATCCTGAGCAGGATGTTCGAGCGTTCGGTGACCGAGGTCCGGCCCCACGCGGCCTTCGCCTTGTGCGCAGCGTCGAGCGCGCGTTCGATGTCCTGCGCGTCGGAGCGCGGGACTTCGCACAGTTTCTGTCCGTTGACCGGCGAAATATTGTCCATGTAACGGCCATTGACCGGCTCGACCCAGTCGCCGCCGATGAAATTGCCATAGCGCGTCTTGAACGGCGTAGCGGCGGAAATATCGCGTTCATGCTTGGTCATTTGCTTTGTCCTTCGTATGGTTTGGTTTCCCCTGAGAATTTTAGTCTGCGCCTGCCTGAAACCGTCCGGCAATCAAAAGCCGCGATGCTGCGGCGCGGCATCACGCGCCTTGTGATCGTAAGGGTTTGCGGGGTGTCGCGCCCTGCGTCAGGGGTGTCGCAGGTGTCGCAAATTGCGACAGGTGACAGGGTAAAAAAGAGGGCGCATAATGGCCGCAAACCGGTCGTAAGAATGGACCGAACCTACCGGGAGACGCTCATGACCGTCATGGATGCCGCTCGCGTCGAAGCGGCGCGCAAGGTGTTTTTCGAGCAGCGCAGCCTGCCCGTCGATCAGGTCAATCACGCCATTCTGCGTTCGTGGATGCGTTGCGCCGACATGGGCCTCGATGCGCGCCGGGCCCCACCCGCCGAGGCCCCCAGCGCGTCGGATATCCGTCATCTGCATGAACGCTATGAAGCTCTGCGCCGGATTTCCCGCCCGGAACTGGACGCGCTCTATTCGGAGGCGCGCGACCTGTCGGGGATCGTCATTCTGACCAATGCCAAGGGTGAAATTCTCGATGCGGTGGGAGACGCGACCTTCGCCGGAAAAGCCGCCGAAGTGGCGCTGCGTCCCGGCGCCCTGTGGAGCGAGGACGGCACGGGGACCAATGCCATCGGCACGGCGATTGCCGAACGGCGCGGCGTCTCGGTCAATGGCGCGGAACATTATTTTCAGGTGCATGGGGTCTTAAGCTGCGCCGCCACGCCGATCATCGATCCGCGCGGGGCGGTGCTGGGGGTGCTCGATATCTCGACGCCCGCCAGCGTACAGGGCGCACACATGCTGGGTTTGATGCGGTTGGCGGTCGAGCAGATCGAACACCGCCTGTTCCGCGAAGGTTTCGAGGATTGCCGCACCCTGCGCTTTCACAGCGATCCGGGTCTTTTGGGCGCGGTGCGCGAAGGCATATTGGTCCTGCGCGACGATGTGGTGGTGGGCGCTAACCGACGCGGCCTGTCGCTGATCGGGCGCAACTGGGACGATCTCGATCAGGTGCGTCTGGGTGATCTGTTCGATGGTGCACCGAATAGCACCGGACGGCTCAGGGGGCATGATGGGCGCGACTATTTCAGCCGTTGCGACGATAGCGGGCGCGGGGTTTTGGCCGCCGCAGAGACTTTGGACAACGTGGAAACCGCCGCCATTCGTCGGGCGCTTGAGGCTCACGGCGGTAATGTCAGCGCGGCGGCGCGGGCCTTGGGCATTCACCGTTCGACGATCTATCGCAAAGCCGGGCTTGTCTAATCCAAAAGTATCTGGCGGTCGGCTTCGCGCTGGGCCTCTATCACGGCCTCGGCTTCTATGGCATGGGCCTTCAACCGGGCCACGGCGCGCCAGACCTGCGCCAGTTCGTCCTGGCCGTCGGTGTCGGGAACCGGTGTGTCCAACTGGCCTTCCGACAGGCCGATGATCGTTCCCGCCAGATGGCGCAACGGTTTGTTGATGAAGTTGACGATCAGCCACAGCGACACCACACTGATGACAACGATGGCCAGAAGGGCGGCCAGCAGGAAGGTAATGGTGCGGTCGGCGTTAAAGGCAGCGGTCCGGTCCTGACTGGCGGTCAGTTCCTTGCGTGAATCGGCCACCAGCCCGTCAAGATGCGACTGGAACCGGATGCGATCGGCGCGGTCGGTCAGGCCGAGCGCGCGCGCCTCTTCGATGCGCCGTTGGGTCGCCAGTGCCGCCAGATTGCGGCGAACGCTGATGAACTTGCCGACCAGCGGTTCGGTGGTTTTCAAACGCGCCCGATCGTCCGGGTCTTTCGATGTGCGCCAGTCGGCCAGCAGCAGTTCCATGGCGTCGAGATTGCCGGTCAGCTTGCCCGCGAAATCGTTGGCTTCGGCCTGATTGCGGGCGCTGTAGATGCCGCGCGATTCCATGACGACATTGCTGACGAGATGGTTGAGGCGCTCGATATCGTAGGTATGTTCATAGGCGCGGCCATATTCGCCGATCATGTCGCGGTACTGGGCGATGGTCACCAGCCCCAGCGCGGTTATGGCCAGCGCCATGGCCGCGAAGACGGCGACCAGCGCGAAGATGCGGGCGCGGATAGACATGGCGGTTCCTCTCGGTAACTATGGTTCGTGACTTTGCACGACGGCCCATTCTGCGGGGCAAGGTGAGTGTAAGAGGAAAATTGTAAAAAGGATATTTAAGACAATTAATCTCAATATCCAGAATTACAGAAATTTATTGCGCAGAAAAACCGCCGAAGGTTAAAACTCCGGCGGCTCATTCTGTTCCAAGTAACGGTCCTAGGCCCGTGGCCTAGTGCCAAAATCAGTGGTTGTCGCGGGGGACACCGATGCCGATCTGAGCGATACGCTGATACTTGACGGCGTTTTCCAGCACCATGCCCGAGCCCATCTGGCCGACGACACCGCGCTGCATTTCCTGCCACGGCGTCTGGTGCGCCGGGTACTGGAAGCCACCGGCGGCCTCAAGGGCGGTACGGCGGTCGGCGATCTCTGCGTCGGAGATCAGGACGTTGACCGTGTTGGCATTGAGATCGACGCGGACCTTGTCGCCCGTTTGCAGGATGGCGAGGTTTCCGCCCGCCGCCGCTTCCGGCGAGGCGTTGAGGATCGACGGAGACCCGGACGTGCCCGACTGACGACCGTCGCCGATACAGGCCAGCGAGGTCACGCCGCGCTTGAGCAGGTAGTTCGGGGCGCGCATATTGACGACTTCGGCGGCCCCCGGATAGCCGATCGGACCGGCACCACGCATGAACAGGATGCAGTGTTCGTCGATAGCCAGCGACTCGTCGTCGATGCGGTGGTGATAGTCTTCCGGGCCGTCGAAAACGATGGCGCGACCGGTGAAGGCGTTGGGCGAGGCCGGATCGGAGAGGTAGCGCTCGCGGAATTCCGGCGAGATGACCGAGAACTTCATGACGGCGCTGTCGAACAGGTTGCCGCTAAGGACGCGGAACCCGGCGGCCAGTTTCAACGGCTGCTCGAACGGACGGATGACGCGTTCGTCCTCGATGATGGCGTCCTTGCAGTTCTCGCCAATGGTCTTGCCGTTGACGGTCAGCGCGCCCTCATAGATCAGGCCCTGCTTGATAAGCTGGCCCACAACCGCGGGAACACCGCCCGCATGGTGGTAGTCTTCGCCTAGATATTCACCGGCGGGCATCAGATTGACCAGCAACGGCACCTCTTCGCCGTACTCCTGCCATTCCTCGACTTTCAGCTCGACGCCGATGTGACGGGCGAGTGCGTTGAGGTGGATGGGGGCATTGGTCGAGCCGCCGATGGCCGAATTGACGCGGATGGCGTTGATGAAGGCTTCCTTGGTCAGGATGTCCGACGGCTTGAGGTCTTCGTGGACCATGTCGACGATGCGCTGACCGGTGCGGTAGGCGCATTCCTGACGGTCGCGGTGCGGTGCGGGGATGGCGGCGGAGTAGGGGAGTTGCATGCCCAGCGCTTCGGCCAGGCTGTTCATGGTCGTCGCCGTGCCCATGGTGTTGCAGTAGCCGGTGGACGGGGCCGAGGAGGCGACCAGTTTGATGAAGCCCTGATAATCGATTTCACCGGCGGCCAGCAGTTCGCGGGCCTTCCATACGATGGTGCCGGAGCCGGTACGCTCACCCTTGTACCAGCCATTGAGCATGGGCCCGACGCTGAGGGCGATCGACGGGATGTTGACGGTGGCGGCGGCCATCAGGCAGGCTGGGGTCGTCTTGTCGCAGCCGATCGTCAGGACGACGCCGTCGAGCGGGTAGCCGTAGATCACCTCGACGAGGCCGAGATAGGCCAGGTTGCGGTCGAGACCGGCGGTCGGGCGCTTGCCGGTTTCCTGAATCGGGTGGACCGGGAACTCCAGCGGGATGCCGCCGGCTTCGATGATCCCGTCGCGAATGCGCTTGGCCAGTTCGAGGTGATGGCGGTTGCACGGGCTCAGGTCCGACCCCGTCTGGGCAATGCCGATGATCGGCTTGTCAGACTGAAGCTCCTCCAGCGACAGGCCGAAGTTCATGTAGCGCTCAAGATAAAGCGCGGTCATGTCGGCATTGTCGGGATTGTCGAACCACTGGCGCGAGCGCAGCGTGGTCTTGGAGCGGGGTACGGCGTTCTGAGACATCGGTATGGGGATCTTTTTTATATAGAGACAGAAGGATTATTTGGTGACGTACAGGTGGTGGACCGTCGTCTGGGTGTAGGTTTCGCCGGGGTTCAGACGCGTGGTCGGGAATTTCGGCTGGTTCGGGCTGTCGGGGAAGTGCTGGGCTTCGAAGGCCACGGCGTCGCCCATGCGGGTGACCTGACCGCCCTTGCCCGGGACCTTACCATCGAGGAAGTTGCCGGTGTACATCTGGATGCCCGGTTCCGTCGTCAGGATTTTCAGACCGCGACCGGACTTGGCGTCGGTGAGCGTAACGGCCAGACGCGGGGTCTTGGTCACACCGCCGCGCAGGACGTAGTTGTGGTCGATGCCGAGGCCGACGAGGATCTGCGGGTCGCGGGCGTCGCGGACGCGGCTGTCGATCAGCGCCGGCTTGGTAAAGTCGAACGGCGTGCCCTTGACCGGGGTGATCTCACCCGACGGAATGGCGGTGTCCGATGTCGGCAGATAACCGTCCGATTCCAGTTGCAGCGTGGCGTCGAGCGCCGAGCGGCCCGAATTGACGCCGCCGAGGTTGAACAGCGAGTGGTTGGTCAGGTTGATGACGGTCGGCTTGTCGGTCGTCGCCTTGTAGGTGACGGTCAGGTCGTTGGTCTCGCTGAGGGTGTAGGTCACCTCGACCTTGACCGTGCCGGGATAGCCTTCCTCACCGTCGGGCGAGGTATAGGCCAGCGTCACCGAGGCGGCCCCCGCCGCGCCGCCGGACTTCACGTCCTTGACAGTCCAGTTGACCTTGTCCCAGCCCTTAAGGCCACCGTGCAGGTGGTTGCCGTTATTGTTGGTGGCCAGGGTATATTCCTTGCCGTCGATCGAGAACTTGCCCTTGGCGATACGGTTGGCGTAGCGGCCCACCGTGACGCCCGTATATTGCGGCGTCTCGACATAGCCGTTGATCGTGTCGTAGCCGATGACGACGTCGGCGATCTTGCCGGCGCGGTCGGGCGTCTTCAGCGATTGCAGGGTAGCGCCGTAAGAAATGACCTTGGCCGTGACGCCCTTGGCGTTTTTCAGCACGACGGCCTTCACCTCGGTCCCGTCGGCCAGCTTGCCGAACGATTCGCTGGTGGCGGTGGCGGCGAACGCGCCCGTGGTCAGGCCGAGGCCAGCCAGAACGATACCGGCGGCCAGCGCCGTGGAGGTGGAGAATGTCATGCCTTAGGCCTTTCCATGAAGGGATTGCGTTTCCTGAACACGCTGCCGCGTCTTGTCGCGGCTTATGGTGATGATTAGACCTTGGTTTTTAGTCAGACAATAGAAAACTTTATAAAATTAATTATCGTACAAATCAAGCGGGGTTGCGGTCACGGTGTAATTATCTTTGCGCGAACTGATTGCCGAAAAAGGTCGTCTGGCGCTTGGCGTAGTTGCGGGTTTTCTGTTTCGCCAGATCGCGGGCGGCATCGAGCGTCATGTCGCCGCGCAGATACGCCCACAACTCCGCCAGACCCAGGATACGCAGTATCGGCCAGTCGGCTTGCAGGCTGCTGGCCACAAGGGTTTCGACCTCATCCAATGCCCCTTGGGCCAGCATCAGATCGAACCTCAGATCGCAACGCGCATAGAGCCAGTCGCGGTCGGGTTTCAGGATGTCGAGCCTGTAGCGGCCTTGCGGAAGAAGCGGCACATTGCGTTTCTGCCAGTCGCTGAGCGCCGTGCCGGTCTGCCAGACGACTTCCAGCGCGCGGGTCAGGCGTTGACGATCGTTTGGGGCGATACGCGCCGCCGCATCGGGATCAAGCGCGCGCAGCAGGTCGCGCACCACGGTTTCCCCTTCGTTTTCGTAGGTCTGGCGCGCGCGGAGTCGCACCGCGTCATCGATCTCAGGGATTTCGGCCAGCCCACGCGTCAGGCTGAGGAAATAAAGCCCGGTGCCGCCGACGATGCACAGGGGCTGCTCCCCACGCAAAGCCGCCTCGATATAGGGCGTTGCCGCACGAACCCAGTCGCCGGTGGACCATAACTGATCCGGTCCCAGCACACCGTACAGGACATGCGGGGCCTGCGTTTCATCGGCCGCATCGGGCCGGGCGGTGAGGGTCGGCACATCGCGATAAAGCTGCATCGAGTCGGCATTGAGGATGACGCCGCCGGTTTCAGCCGCCCATGCCAAGGCGCGTGCGGATTTGCCCGAGGCTGTCGGGCCGCCCAGCAACAGAATGTGAGGCGCTTTGTCAGTCATGAAACGCGAAAAAAGGTTGTGCCAATTCCGTTTCAGCCTATACGGCGCACAACACTGTATGGATAGACAAAAATGGCCAGCCTCGACAAACAGACCGTCCTCGACGCCCTCGATACGATTGCCGATCCGGTGACCGGTAAAGGCCTGACAGCGGCGGGGCTGGTGCGCGGGCTGGTCCTGTCACCGGGTCGCGTCGGTTTCATGCTGGAGGTGCCGCAAGAGGAAGTGACGCGCTTCGGGCCGGTGCGGGACGCTGCAGAGACTCTGCTGGCTGGTTTGCCGGGCATTGAGAAGGCGCAGGTCGTCCTGACCGCCGAAACCGAAGCGCCCACTCAGCCGCGTCCGGAAACCAAAGCAAAGCTCTCGCCTCAGGCCGCTGATCAGGGCAAGCCGAAGGCGCCGGTCGCCACGGCGCGTCCCGATCACGTCAGACACGTCGTCGTCGTGGGCTCCGGCAAGGGCGGGGTCGGCAAGTCGACCGTGTCGCTCAATCTGGCTTTGGGCCTTAAACGCCTCGGCCTGCGTGTCGGCTGGCTCGATGCCGATATCTACGGGCCGTCGGCGCCGGTCATGCTGGGGATCACCACGCCGCCGACCTTTGACGATAACAAGCATATGGTGCCGCCGGTGGCTTTCGGATTGAAGGTCAATTCGGTCGGTTTCCTCGTCGATGCCGATCAGGCGATGATCTGGCGCGGACCGATGGCGTCGCAGGCCCTGACGCAACTCCTGACCCAGACGGCATGGGGTAGCGCTGATGTCCCGCTCGATGTGCTGATCGTCGATCTGCCGCCGGGTACGGGCGACGTACAACTGACCCTGACGCAGAAGACGCTGATCGACGGCGCGGTGGTGGTCTCCACGCCGCAGGACATGGCCCTGATCGACGCCCGCCGTGCCGTGACCCTGTTCGGCAAAACCGGGACGAAGGTGCTGGGGGTCGTCGAGAACATGGCCTATTTCCTCGGTGCCGACGGTACGGCGATCGAGATTTTCGGTCGCGGCGGCGCGCGCAGGATGGCCGAGGGGCTGGACCTGCCGTTCCTTGGCGAAGTGCCGCTCGATCCGGGCTTACGGCAAGCGTCGGACGATGCCGCACCTTTGCAAACCGGCGTCATGGCCGAGCGGTTCGATGAGATGGCGAAGGCTCTGTGGGCGCAGTTGACCTAAGCAGGCGCTTCATGCTTGTGTAGGGGCATAATACGCGCCGGGGAGGCGTGATCGAGGGGGAATATGAATTCGAATACAGCCTTGGCTATTGTGCTGCTGACGACGGCGATGGCTTGTACGGCCGAAGCCCAGACGCAGAGTTCCCGCGACTTTCAGGATACCTACGGGACGGCTTCGGGAACCCAGGATTATAGAGCGCGTCGCGACGCAGAAAAGGCCGTTGCCCTGCCGCAGGTCGATACAGACGTGGCCGAAGCGATCCGGAAGAAGGATTATCCCTATCTTCTGAAGCGGTATGACAAGGACTGTAGCAAGGCCGTCGCCACGGGCGCAAAAAGCAAGAACCTGCCGGAACGGGCGACACGCCTGAACCGGACGCCGCAGGCGCTGCGAAGCTGCCATGATCTGGCGGACATGTACCGCAAAGGGCTGGGGGTTCCCGCCGATATAGTGAAGGCAACGGAACTCTATACCCAGTCCATGTATCTGGGGGTTTCGACCTCTCAGGACGTCCTGATCGGCATGGCGCCCGATCCACAGGCGCGCATCGCCCTCATCACCAGCATGGCCACAAATCCGCGTCTGGGAGTCGATAACCGCTGCCTTGCGACCCGTCTGCTGGCAGAGCTCTACGTCAAAGGCGATGGCGTTGCTAAGGATCTGCATGAGGCTATGAAGTGGCATCGCCTGTGTTACGACAGCGCGGGCGATTTGATCGATACGGTGATGCCTGACTTTGTCCTGACGGGTGCCCTGAGGCTGATCGATCTTTATACGCTTCCCGATCCGCAGCTTCGTAATCTACCTGAGGCTTTGACGATTGCGGAACGGGTGATCGCGTCGAAGGGTACTGTCGAAACGCGCGGTCTGGCGCAGGCGCGGTATCAGGCCGGCCGCCTGCTGTATAACGGCGAGGCCGGGCCCAAGGATCAGAAACGGGGCGTGGACCTTCTCGAAAAGGCAGGTGGTGCGGGCCATGTGGACGCAATGCTTCTGGTTGCCGAGATATACGATCGCGGTGAGGGCGTTGTGATGGACAAGGCAAGAGCCGCGCTTTGGCTGGATGATGCCGTCTCTGCTCGCAATCCCCGAGCGCTGTATCTAAAAGGACAAAAGGTCCATGCCGCTAACGACCGGATAGGTGCCAAGACATTATGGCTCGACGCCGCCAGGGAAGGGCATGTCGAGGCGCAATATGCGCTGGGCCAGTATTTTCTCAACGACACGGCCAAGACACCGAACGATCAGGCCAATGCCTATGTCTGGCTGGATGTGGCGGCCCGTAACGGGCATCCGCAAGCGGGCGCTGCGCGCGACGCTTTGAAATCGCAACTGCCGCCGGAATTGCTCAAGGCCGCCGAAGGGGCGGAGGTCAATTTGCTCAAGGCCTACCCCAAGATCATCGGCTAAGTTTTTCCACAGGGCGTTTCTTTGGGTGTTTCTTGCGGGTGCGAAAAGCGTAACTATATCAGGATCGGTTACTTATCCGCCGGAGCCGCGCCCATGTCGCTGAACACCCTTCTGTCGCCCTACGCCCTGAAATCGCTGAACCTGCCGAACCGCGTGGTCATGGCACCCATGACGCGTCAGTTTTCACCCGGCGGCGTGCCGACCGATGACGTCACCCGATATTACGAGCGCCGCGCCGAGGACGGTATCGGCCTTATCCTCACGGAAGGGACGGTGATCGAGCGTCCGGCCTCGAAGAACGAGCCCAATATCCCGAATTTCTTCGGCGAGGCGCTGACAGCGTGGGGCAAGGTTGTCGAAGCCGTCCATGCTAAGGGTGGGCGTATCGCGCCGCAACTCTGGCACACAGGCGCGGCGGCCAGCCAGAGCGGCTACGATCCGGCCCCCAAGGATACGCCATCAGGCCTGAGCCTGACGGGCGAACAAAAGTGGGCGCCGATGACCGACGCGGCGATTGCCGACTCCATTGCTGCCTTCGGGTGCGCGGCGAGTGACGCTAAACGGCTGGGGTTCGACGCCATCGAACTGCACGGCGCGCACGGCTACCTGATCGATGAGTTTTTCTGGGATCAGACCAACCGCCGCGGCGATCAGTGGGGCGGACCGACCATCGGTGAGCGCACAAAATTCGCGTCTGAGGTCATCAAGGCCGCCCGCGCCGAAGTCGGGCCGGACTATCCAATCATCATCCGTATTTCGCAATTCAAGGGCGGGGTTTATGATGCCCGCGTCGTGACGACCGAAAACGATCTCGAAGCCTGGGTGCGTCCGCTGCTCGATGCCGGTGCCGACATCATCCATGCCTCGCAGCGCCGCTTCTGGGAGCCGGAATTCGAGGGTTCGGATCTCAATTTTGCGGGCTGGGTCAAGAAACTGACGGGCGCACCGGTGATCACGGTCGGCAGCGTCGGCCTGAGCGGCGACTTCATCAGCGCCTTCGGTGGCGAGCATTCCAGCCCGCAGGGGATCGAGGAACTGTTGCGTCGACTGGATCGCGGCGACTTCGATCTGGTGGCCGTGGGGCGCGCTATTCTGGGTGATCCGACGTGGCTGACCAAGATCAGCGCCGGTCGTCACGAGGAATTGAAGCCGTTCGACCGTTCGGCCTTGGCGACCCTCGTATAATTCCCCAATTTGGTATTGCGGCTGTCATCAACCCTTCCTAGGATAACGTCGTTCATATTGTTATTATCGGAAGGGTTGGGACATGCGTATCAAGACCGCAGCTATGATTGTGGCCAGCTCAGGCCTTGCCCTGACGACGGCCCATTCGGCGACGCAGCCGAAACAGGTGGTCACCGGACCGGTGGCTGAATATTGGATGGACACCACAACGCGGACCGGCTTCGCACTCGGTGGCGGCAAGCCGAGCATGGGCTCGATGATGAGCACCATGATGGGCGGCGGCGATAAGGTCCACCACGACCTCAAGCTGGAACTCTCCTCGAAAACAGCCGCCACGGGCGAGGCCAAGGCCGATCACTTCGTGCCGTCGGCGCTTGGCATGGGGGCCAGCCTGCCGCTCTATTTCAAGACCACGCCCACCAAACCGGGGAAGGTCGAGGAAGGGCCGGGCACCCATACCTACGATCCACCCAAGGGCAAGATTCTGATCTATTGGGGTTGCGGTGAAAAGGCCCGTCCGGGTCAGCCGGTGGTGGTCGATCTGTCGAAACTGACGGCGACCGACGCGCGTCTGGCGGAGTTTCAGAAACTGACGGCGTCGACGGTGAAGATCAATACCGTTGTCGGACCGCTACCGTCGACCTCGACGACCTATGGCGAATGGCCGAACGTCAAGCACAACAAGGGCCTGCCGGGACAAAGCTCGATCGCCGGGGCGCATACGATCAAGGGGAATTACAGCCCGGACATCGCCTTCAATCTGACACCCCAGCAGGATTTCATGGCGCCGCTGGAGCTGACGTCGAATGCCCCGGTGGCATCGGGCGCGGTAAACCTGGCGTGGAACGCCGTCGGTAATTCGACCGGCTATTTTGCCTCGACCATCGGCGGCGACGGCAACACCTTCGTGTTCTGGAGTTCGTCGGAGGCGCAGGCCGGTCTGATGGCGATGAGCCTGATGGCCGATTATTTGCCACCCGCGGAGGCTCAGCGTCTGGTGACGCAAAAGGTGCTACTGTCGCCGCAGACCACGACCTGCGCCGTGCCGGCCGAAGTCTATAAGGCCGCGCCCCAATCGATGCTCAGTCTGACGGCGTTTGGCGGCGAGACCAATCTCAGCTATCCGCCGCGCCCCACCGATTTGAAGGTGCCGTGGAATATCCAGTGGACGGTCAAGGTGCGCTATCGCTCCTCGACTGGCGGGCTGCTGGGGCAGTCGATGCAGGACATGATGGGTGGCGCGCAAGCGGAGGCCGAATCCGAAGCGTCGTCCTCGGCCAAGCCCGAAGAGAAGAAAAAGAAGAAGTCGATGCTGGGCGACATGATCAAGGAAGGCGTCAAGTCCAAGATCGGGTTTTAGGACTTCCCTTCTCCCCGGTTACGGGGAGAAGGGGTTACCGGTTTCGCTCATAAACCTTCAGCGTGAAATCGAAATCGTCGCCGTCGCCTTTTTCGACGAACTCCGATTTGGTTTCTGTCCACACCGCCGGATCGATTTCCGGAAAATGCGCGTCACCGTCCAGCGTCGTGTGGACCAGCGTTACATAGAGCCGGTCGGCCTTGCCGATGGTTTGAGCGTAGATATTGGCGCCGCCGATGACCACCACCTCATCCGCACCGTCGTCCGCCGCGTGTTCGCGCGCGATCTCCATCGCCTCGAACAGGGTTTCGCACACCACGGCCCCCTCGGCCTCGAACTTAGGATCACGCGAACAGACGAGGTTCAGCCGTCCCGGCAGCGGCTTGCGCGGCAGCGAGTCCCAGGTGTTCGAGCCCATGATGATCGGCTTGAACTGGGTAATCGCTTTGAACATTTTCAGGTCGGATCGCAGATGCCAGGGCAAGCTGTTGTCGCGCCCGATGACGCGGTTTTCGCTCATGGCCACGATAAGGGATAGTTTGGGACGGGGCATATTTAACCTTAATCCCCTCGCCCCTATGGGGAGAGGGTTAGGGTGAGGGGGATAACACTAGAGGAGTGGCCCCCTCATCCGCCGCTTTGCGGCACCTTCTCCCCACAGGGGCGAAGAAAAAGTTATACTGCCACCGGCGCTTTCAACGCGCCATGCGACTGGTAATCGATCAGTTCGATATCGGCATAGTCGAACCCGAACAAATCCGTCTTGGGGGCTAGTTTCAGCGTCGGGAACGGCAACGGATTTCGGGTCAGTTGCGTCGTCGCCTGTTCCATATGGTTGGAATACAAATGCACGTCGCCGAAGCTGTGCACGAAGTCGCCGACCTCAAGGCCGACCGCTTGAGCCACCATATGCGTCAGCAGAGCGTAGGAGGCGATATTGAACGGCACACCTAAGAACACGTCCGCCGAACGCTGATAAAGCTGGCACGACAGTTTCCCTTCGGCCACGAAAAACTGGAACAGGCAGTGGCACGGCGGCAGAGCCATGTCTTCGACCTCGGACGGGTTCCAAGCTGAAATGACGTGGCGGCGGGAATAGGGATTGGTCTTCAGGTTCTCGATCAACTGCGCCATCTGATCGATGACGCGACCGTCGGGGGCGGCCCAACTGCGCCACTGCTTGCCATAGACGGGACCAAGGTCGCCGTTCTCATCGGCCCATTCGTCCCAGATGGAAACCCCGTGGTCCTTGAGGTACTTCACATTGGTGTCACCGCGCAGGAACCACAGAAGCTCGACCGCCACGGATTTGAAATGCACCCGCTTGGTGGTGAGGAGCGGAAAACCCTTTGAAAGATCGAAGCGAATCTGCCGCCCGAACGCCCCGGTCGTGCCTGTGCCTGTGCGATCCATGCGTGTCACGCCATTGTCCATGAGGTCGCGCACGAGATCGAGATACTGATATTCGGGGTGTCGGGTCATGGCGCGCTACTCTATAGGGGGTACGATTCTGCGACGATTATAGTGAGGAGTTCGCCCCATGTCATTGCCCGTCTATTACGACCGCGATTGCGACCTGAGCGTCATACGGGGCAAGAAACTGCTCATCGTTGGCTATGGCTCGCAGGGGCGGACTCAGGCGCTCAATGCCCGCGATTCCGGCGTGGTCGAGATCAGGGTCGCACTTAAACCCGACAGCGATACCCGCGCGAAAGTGTGGGCCGATGGCCTGAGTGTGGTGACGGTCGAAGAGGGTGTTCAATGGGCCGAGGTCATCGTCATCCTGACCTCGGACGAGGCGCATCAGGCCCTGTTCCGCGATCAGATCAATCCGCATCTGCGCGCCGGTCAGGCCCTGATCTTCGCGCATGGCCTGTCGGTCAATTTCGGGCTGGTCACGCCGCCCGCAGATGTGGATGTGTTGCTGGTCTCACCCAAGGGGATCGGGCCGCGCATCCGCGACATCTATGAGGCGGGCGAGGGGGTCTTCTGCCTGTTCGCCGTGCATCAGGATACCACAGGTGAAGCCAAATCCATCGGCCTGTCGTTCGCGGCGGCCTTGGGTTGCGGGCGCAAGGGGATACTGGAGACCACCATGAAGGCCGAATGCGAAAGTGACCTGTTCGGCGAGCAGGTGGTACTATGCGGCGGGACGCGCGAACTGGTCACGACGGCCTTCGATACGCTGGTCGCGGCGGGCTATCCGCGCGAAGTGGCGTGGTTCGAGACGTGTTACGAACTGAAGCTGGTCGTCGATCTGTTGTGGGAGCGCGGCATGTCGGGGGGCTTCGAAAAGATTTCCAATACGGCGGAATATGGGGCCTATCTGACCGGCCCGCGCATCATCGGTGACGCCTCGAAAGCGGCGATGGACGACGTGCTGAAAGACGTTCAGTCGGGTGACTTCGTGCGCGCTCTGATGGCCGATTACGATGCGGGGGCGGTGGATTTGAAGCGCCGCCGCGCGGCCCTGGCGAATAACGCGCTGGATGATACCAAGCGTTATCTGGACGAAGTGGCGGATAAGGCTAAACTCTAACGTCGGTCAGGGGGGAACATGGGTAAAATCTGGAAAGTCGTCGGGCTCATTTTGTGTATCGGGCTGGCCGTTAGTGTCTGGCGCTGGAATGCGTCCACGCCGGAATGGCGCGACGGCGATCTGATTTTCCAAACCTCGCGCAGTCAGCAATCGAAAGCCATCCTGCTGGCCAGCCGTAGCCTTTATACACATATGGGGATCGTCAAACGCACGCCCGATGGCTGGGTTGTTGTCGAGGCCGTCGGGCCGGTCAAGGAAACGCCGCTCAAGGCATGGGTTGCGCGCGGCAAGTTTGCCCGTTATGCCGTCTATCGCCCAAAGCGGCTGACCGAGGCCCAAACACGCAAAGTCTTTGCTGCGGCTAAGGCGTTGTACGGTCGCCCTTATGATATCTATTTCTCGTTCGATAATCGCAGCATCTATTGCAGCGAACTGGCCTATCTGGTGTTTAAACCGGTTGGCATCGAACTGGGGCAGCGGCAGCCTATCGGTCAGTTGGGCGTCGGCGAAGGCGCAGCTCGTAAACTTATTGCGCAACGCGCCGCTAAGGATCCGGACTGCAAAGGCTTATCGCCCGACGCCTGTATCGCTCGCATTATGTCGCGCGAACTGGTTACACCGGTCAGCATCGCCCGTGATGCCGAGGTGCGGAAAATCTACTCCAACTACCCGATCTGAAACACCCTCCGAGGTGAAGCCTCGGAGGGTGAAGAAGATTAGTCCCGCAGCAGTTCGTTGATGCCGGTCTTGCTGCGCGTCTGGGCGTCGACCCGTTTGACGATGACGGCGCAGTAGAGGTGCGGCGCGTTCGGGTTCTTGTCGTTCGACGACGGCATGGAACCGGCGACCACGACCGAATAGGGCGGGACTTCGCCGTAGAAGACTTCGCCGGTGGCGCGGTCGACGATGCGGGTCGATTGACCGATATAGACGCCCATGCCCAGCACCGAGCCTTCGCGGATGATGACGCCTTCGACGACTTCGGAACGCGCGCCGATGAAGCAGTTGTCCTCGATGATGGTTGGGTTGGCTTGCAGCGGCTCAAGCACGCCACCAATGCCGACGCCGCCGCTCAGGTGAACGTGTTTGCCGATCTGGGCGCAGGAACCGACGGTCGCCCACGTATCGACCATGGTGCCTTCGCCGACATAGGCGCCGATATTGACGAAGGACGGCATCAGGACGACGTTTTTAGCGACGTGCGCGCCGTGGCGGACGATGGCGCCCGGCACCGAGCGGAAGCCGGCGTCCTGATAGTCTTCGGCGCTCCACTTGGCGAACTTGTTCGGCACCTTGTCCCAGAACGGCCCGATCGGGGCTTGCTCGAACAGGCCCCGGCCCGTGTGCATCAGTTCGTTGGCATTGAGGCGGAACGACAGCAGGACGGCTTTTTTCAGCCACTGATGCACGACCCATTCGCCATCGACCTTTTCGGCCACGCGGAAGCGGCCGTTGTCGAGCAGACCGAGCGCCTTTTCGACGGCGTCGCGGACCGAACCGGTGGTGGACGGCGACAGGGTGTCGCGGATTTCCCAGGCGGCTTCGATATCGTCGTGGAAGGCGGCGAGGTCGGACATGGCGGGTCTCTCATCAATCGGAAAAGGAATGAGAGAGGCCTTAAAGGGTTAGGCCTGATGGATCAAGCCCTGTTGAGGATATAGGCCTGTGCCGCCAGCCCCCGTTCCAGCATGAAGGCCGACAGGCTCTCATAGGTCGCCGTTCGGACCGGGCCCTTGTGGTCGTCCGTTCTCAGACGCGGGTCGGCGGCCGGTCCCAGCGCGCGCTGCAGGAACCCGGCCTTGACGAGCGTCGGTTGAAAATAGGCCCGGAGATTGGCCTTGATCTGTGGGTAAGATGTCGTTTCCCACGCGGATGCCGCCACCACGTCGAGCAGGAATTCGACGCAGTTCTGATAGCGTGGATCCCACGGGTTCGAGACCAGGGCATAGTCGCGGATGTGCAGGCGATCATAGGCCGGGGTGCCGATCAGCCCGTAGAGGCGGCGCTGCATTTCGGGCGTCGGGATAATGATGCCGACATCGTTTTCGGCCGTAACCGCGGCGAAGTTGAGCGGAAAATCCTGCTTGAGGTATGACCGGGTGACCGGCAGGGTTTTGCCGTCGCCATGGTAGAGATTATAGACCGCGTACCCCTTCAGGACGCGACCGTCGGAGGTCTCTATATCGCGATAGACCCAGAAGGCGCCATGCGTATAGGCGATGCCGGGGGGTAACTTGCCGCGCGGTCGGCTGGTGCGGAAGACGATGGCGACGCGCGCACCTTTGGCGGCAAGGTCGGTCTCGATCTGTTTGGCGAAGCGCGCGGCGTCGGACGGGCTGAGGTGGACAGCGGGATTGGCGGCGCTGTCGCCCGACTCGTCGCCGGCGAAGGCAGGCGTTACCAGCAGCAGACCCGCGGCCAGAAAGGCCGGGAGCGATTTCACTGGGCTGTCTTCTGGGGTGTCTTTTGTGCCGGTTTGGCGGGCTTTTGTGCGTCATAAGGCACGTCGGGTGCGGCCTGTGCGACGACGGTTTCCTTCGTGACCGGCAAAGGGGCATTGGCTTCGTCCCACAGGGTTTCGCCGGAATCGCGCACGGCTTCGCCACCGCTCTGGGCCGAGGCACCGACCAGAATGATCGGCAAGGCGACGCTGCCTGCAGCGACCAGCACGCCGGCCCCCGACAATTCGGCGCTGGCGTTTGCGGTCCGGCCGGACGCCCGGGAGGCGTTCTCCAGACTGTCCTGCGCGGCGGCAGGCAGGGCCAGAGCGGTTATGAGACAGGCGAGGCTTAGGGTTCTGGACATGAACGGGACTCCCAATGCCACAAATGGCAATTGTGAACATTGTTCATTTTCGAGCGCGCGTCAAGTTAAATTTGAACGACGTTCAATTTTGGGACAGAAAGGCTTTCAGCGACGGGGCGCGGACGTGGATGAAAGCGTCGGTATTGGCTTCGGCGTGTGGCCCGACGAGGATCGTGGTCATGCCCAGGTCGTGGGCGGGCCTGAGGTTCTTCGGGCTGTCTTCGAAGAAGGCCGTTTCCGGACCGGTGACCGCGTGTTTCTGCATCATGCGATGGAAGGTGGCGAGGTTCGGCTTGGGGATCAGATCGGCGTGGCCCAGGTGGAACACGTCCTCGAACAGGTGCGTCATCTCCAGCTTGTCGAGGATGCGATAGGCGTGGTTCTCGTCGCCATTGGTGAAGACCAGCTTGCGGCCTTCGAGGGCCGTGATGGCGGCGTTCAGGTCGTGATCGGGCAGGAGATTGTCGAGCGAGACGTCGTGGACCTCGTTCATGAAGGCATAGGGATCGATGCTGTGATAGGCCATCAGCCCCGCCAGCGTCGTGCCGTGCTCGTAGAGGTACTTCTTCTGAAGCTCAAAGGCTTCCTGTCTGGCCAGTCCGGTCTGACGCATGACGAAGGCGGTCATCTTGCCTTCGACCAGCGCCATCACCTCGGCCTCGGGCGGATAGAGCGTGTTGTCGAGGTCGAACAGCCAGGTCGAGACGTGCGGCAGGGCAGCGGGAGAAGTTACGGTCATCCCGTAAGCTTCGGTGTTTGGCATTCAAATTTCAAGCAGTTTGACGAAGCGTTGCGTTAGCACAGAAAGATTTGACCACGAAAAACACTAAAAACACGAAAAGGCAGGTTGATAGTATATAGCCCGAAGGGCTTTAACGATTGTGTGGCGCATATAGTCATCTCAGCGCTTCGCGCAGGAATTGCAGCACCATTTTCGTGCTTTTCGTGTTTTTCGTGGTTAAAAATTCTTAAATCAACTCAGTCCCGCGTGATCAGCGTACCGGCACCGTGTTCGGTGAACAGCTCGACCAGCATGGCGTGCGGGCGGCGGCCGTCGAGGATAACCACGGCCTCGACCCCGGCATTGATCGCCTCGATCGCCGTTTCCAGCTTGGGGATCATGCCGCCGACGGCGACACCGTCCTCGATCAGCTGACGCGCTTCGGAAACCGTCATCTGACGGATCAGATCCTTGTCACCGTCCAGCACACCCGCGATATCGGTCAGCAGCAGCATGCGCTTGGCGTTGAGTTTACCCGCGACCGCCCCGGCGACGGTATCCGCGTTGATGTTGTAGGTGTGGCCGTCCTCGCTGACGCCGATGGGGGCGATGACCGGCACGTAGTCGTGTTCGGCATCGCCGATCAGGGTGCGGATCAGCTTATCGTCGACGACCTTGGGTTCGCCGACATAGCCCAGATCGACGACCTGTTCGATCATCGAGTCCGGGTCTTTTTTGGTGCGCGTGGCCTTATCGACCAGCAGCAGGCCGGCGTCCTTGCCCGACAGGCCGACGCCGCGCACATCGGCTTCGCGCCCGGCCTGCGTGATCCAGTTGGCGATTTCCTTGTTCACCGCACCCGACAGGACCATCTCGGCGATTTCCATCGTCGCTTCGTCGGTGACGCGCAGGCCGTCAATGAAGGTCGATTTGACGCCCGCGCGATTGAGCATGGCCGAAATCTGTGGCCCACCGCCGTGGACGACGACCGGATGGATGCCCAGAAGCTTAAGCAGCACGATATCCGAGGCGAACAGCTTGGCTACCGCTTCGTCGCCCATGGCGTGACCACCGTATTTAATGGTGACGATTTCGCGGTCGTAGATCTGGATGTAGGGCAGGGCCTCGGCCAGTGTACGGGCGGTGGCCCAGCCTTTTTCTTCGAGTTGCGCGTCGGATTGGGTCTGCTTGATCATTTCGGGTGTAAATTACCTCAGGATTACGCCGTCCGGCGTATCAGCAAAGGGTGACAGGTATATGTCGCGGCGCATACAGGATATGGGGGCGGCTGTCATGCGGTTTATTGAGCCTGAGTGACAAAGCGGGTGTATCGCCTTAGGCTGGGCCGTCTGCCAAAGGAGCGTTCATGACCGCCGATGCCATCATCACCCGTTTGAATCTCAGGCCGCATCCCGAAGGCGGGCACTATGCCGAGACCTTTCGCGATGCAGACGACGGACGGGCGGCGTCTTCGGCGATCTATTATCTGCTGAAAGCGGGGGAGCGGTCGCACTGGCATCGTATCGACGCGGTCGAGGTCTGGCACTATTACGCGGGGGCACCGTTGCGGCTTAGCCTGCACCATGGCGGGCGTGGCGAGGACATCATACTTGGCCCTGATATTCTGAACGGTCAGCGTCCTCAGGGTGTCGTGCCGGTGGGCGGCTGGCAGGCGGCGGAGAGTCTGGGGGACTGGACTCTGGTCGGATGCACGGTCGCACCGGCCTTCGAATTTGCCGGATTTGAAATGGCGCCGGACGGTTGGGCGCCGGAATGAAAAATCCGGCCCAGTTGCCTGAGCCGGATAATTTCCAAGGATCGGTTGTCCCTGTGGGCGGTGCCCACTACTTCTTAAGGAAGCCACCGAACTTGTTGTTGAAGCGCGATACGCGACCGGCGCGGTCGAGCAGGGTGCCGTTGCCACCGGTCCACGCCGGGTGCGTGCGGGGGTCGATGTCGAGGTTCAGGACGGCGCCTTCTTTGCCGTAGGTCGAACGCGTCTGATAGGACGAACCGTCCGTCAGGGTGACCGTGATCCAGTGATAGTCGGGGTGACCGTCTTTTTTCATGTCTTTGATCCTTAAAAACGTCCGGCCAGCAGGGATGCGGACGCAAAGAAAGGTGATGCCGGGAATAGCGAAGGGCGCTCCTTACAGGAAGCGGCGTTGCGGCGCAAGGGATAACCCTTTAAGGAAACCCATTATGACCGATCAGACACAGCCGACCGCCGCAGACGCCCATAAAGACCGCCCCGGATCGGGCGCGGAGCTGGTGGGACAGCTCAATACCGCCGCCGGCGGGCGTGAGAAAACCCGCGACCTTAAACCACTGATTCACCTGTGGCCCTATATTGCGGCCTCGAGGATCGATGCGCTGGGGGCGGTGCTGTTCCTGCTGCTGTCATCGGGGGCGACCTTTGCCCTGACGGGCGCGTCGCGGTTCCTGATCGACAACGGATTCGGGTCGCGCAATGCCACGCAACTGAACTTCTGGTTCCTGATCGTTGCCGTGGTGGCGCTGGTGCTCGCGCTCGCGACGGCCCTGCGCTACTTCTATATCACCAAGCTGGGTGAGCGCGTCGTCGCCAATCTGCGCAAGGATGTGTTCAGCCATATCCTCAGCCTTGATCCCGGCTTTTTCCTGAAAATCCGTACGGGCGAAGTCGTGTCGCGCCTGACGACCGATCTGCAGATCGTCGATACGCTGGTTTCGACCTCGATTTCGGTAGCGCTGAGAAACGGCATTTCGTTCATCGGCGGCCTGATCCTGCTGATGTTCGTCAGCCCCAAACTGACCCTGTTCGTACTGTGCATCTTCCCGGTCGTGCTCGTGCCACTGTTCACCTTCGGCAAGCGTGTGGGCAAGCTGACGCGGCAGACGCAGGACAGCTTCGCCAATGCCGTCGGCACCGCGGGTGAGACGCTGGATGCGCTCGAAACTGTGCAGGCCTTCGTGCGCGAAGACTATGCGCGCGGTAGGTTCGCTGAGGGCGTGGAAACCGCGTTCAAACTGTCGCTCAAGCGCATGGGGGCACGCGCCTTCATGACGGCGCTGGTTATCTCGCTGGTCTTTGGCGGTGTGGCCTTCGTGTTGTGGCTGGGGTCGCGCGCGGTCATCGCCGGGGACATGTCCGAAGGGACGCTGATTCAGTTCGTCATGTTGTCGGTACTCGTCGCGGGCTCAGTCGGTTCGCTGTCGGAAACCTGGGGCGACGTGCAAAAGGCCGCTGGCGCTATGGCGCGTATCGATGAGCTTCTGGGCTCGAAGTCTACCATCGTCGCGCCCGCGCATCCGCAGGCCCTGCCGGAACCGGCGCGCGGCGAGATCGTGTTCAGGGATGTCGATTTTGCCTATCCGGCGCGCCCGGATCAGCGTGTGCTGAAAGGGTTCAGCCTCGATGTAAAGGCGGGGGAGACTGTGGCGTTGGTCGGGCCGTCAGGGGCCGGGAAGTCGACCGTGTTCAAGCTTCTGCTGCGTTATTACGAGATGAGCGGCGGCACCATTTCGCTCGATGGCGTCGATATCACGAAGGCCGATCCGAAGGCCGTGCGCGAGCGTCTGTCGCTGGTGGCGCAGGACGCGGCGCTGTTTTCGGCCTCGGCGGCAGATAATATTCGCTTCGGTCGCGCTGACGCCAGCGACGAGGACATCCGTGAGGCCGCGCAAAAGGCGCAGGCGCTGGGCTTCATCGAGGCCTTGCCGGAAAAATTCGGTACGGCTCTGGGCGAGCGCGCCAAATCGCTGTCCGGCGGGCAGAAGCAGCGTCTGTCGATTGCGCGGGCCCTGGTCCGCCGCGCGCCGGTCCTGCTGCTCGACGAGGCGACCTCGGCGCTCGATGCCGAGAATGAGCGTCTGGTGCAGGATGCGCTGAACGAAGCCATGAGCGAACGCACGACTTTGGTTATCGCTCACCGTCTGGCCACGGTCCTCAAAGCCGACCGCATCGTCGTGATCGACGAAGGCCGCGTGGTTGAACAGGGATCGCACGACGAACTGGTGATGAAGGGCGGGCTTTATGCGCGTCTGGCGGAGCTTCAATTTAACAGTTAAGCGCCGTCCGATTCGCCTGAATCGCGAATTTAAACTCCGGACGCGTTAGCGATATCAAAGGTGACGGTTTTATTATACCGCATACGGAACGTTGCTCGGTAAAATATAACTCTAGCGTGCATTTTTATCGCCAATAAAAACAATTGGTTGCAAAATAAATCATCTTTTACGGCTGGGCACAATTGAAATACTAAACGTTCCGTATTATATCGTCCTCATCCGGCGCGTGGCGTAAGAGCCGGTTTTTCATGGCCTTTTCCTCCCCCGCATAAAGGCCTGTTCAGGACATTTGCACCTTGTCACACGATCTTCTCGAACCGGAGGATCAGGCGCATCGCGTCTGGTTCATCACCGGCACGTCTCAGGGCTTCGGCCACGAGCTGACCCGCATCGCGCTGGAGCGCGGTGATTTTGTGGTTGCCACCTCGCGCACCCCCGGTGCCGTGCGCGCAGCGTTTCCCAACCATGCCCACGCGCTTGTGGCGCTTGAAATGGATGTCAATGACGCGACCGCCATTCAGGCCGCCGTCGATACGGCACTGCACTGCTTCGGTCATATCGATATTCTCGTCAACAATGCCGGTTTCGGCCTGCTCGGCGCTGTCGAAGAAGCGTCGGACGTGGAAACGCGCGCTCTGTTCGACATCAATCTGTTCGGCCTTCTGGGCGTGACGCGCGCCATCCTGCCGCACATGCGCGCCCGCCGTCAGGGCCATATCGTCAATCTGTCGTCCATCGCCGGCCTTGTCGGCAGCGCGGGCTGGGGCCTCTATAATGCCAGCAAGTTTGCGGTCGAAGGCCTGTCCGAAGCTCTGGCGCAGGAACTGCGTCCGCTCGGTATCGGCGTCACGGTGATCGAGCCGGGCCCGTTCCGCACCGATTTTCTCGGCGGTTCGCTGGGCGCGACTCAGCGTATCATCGAAGACTATGAGGTCAGCGCCGGTCAGGCGCGCCGCTACCGCGACACCAACCATGGCGTTCAGGCGGGCGATCCCGCGCTGGGCGCCGAGGCCATGTTCAACGCCGTCACCTCCGCCAACCCGCCGCTGCACCTCGTGCTGGGCCAAGGTGCCTATGAGCGGGCGGTGAAGAAACTGGAAACCCTTCAGGCCGAACTGGCGGCCTGGCGTACTGTAAGCTTTTCGACCGATAAGGCCGCGTAATCATGACCACCTATACCGGCGACGTCTCCGCCGTTTCCGAACCCGTCCTGCCCGTCAAGCGTCCGCGTGGGCGCCCGCGGTCCGAAAGTGCGCGCGATACCATCCTCAAGGCGACGATGGAATTGCTGGAGCAGGGGACCTTGCGCGAAATGACCGCCGAGGCCATCGCCAAGAAGGCGGGCGTGTCGAAGGCGACCCTGTATAAATGGTGGCCGAACAAGACCTATATCGCGTTTGACGCCTTCATGGCGCGGGTGAAGATGGAAGTCGCAACGCCCGATACCGGTTCGGCCGAGCGCGACTTCCTGATTCAGGTGCGCGAGGCCATGGCCTTCTATTCGTCGCCGGCGGGCCGGACCCTGGCGCAGCTTCTGGCCGAAGGGCAGGGTGATGCCAACTTCCACGAGGTGCTGCTGGAGCGCTTCCTTACCCAAAGAAAGGAAGAGGTGGCGGTCATGTGGCAGCGCGGTGTCGACCGTGGCGATATTTGCGCTAATATCGACCGTCAGATGGGTCTCGACATCCTCTACGGGACGATGATGTTCCGCTTCCTGTCCGGCCGGTTCAACATGATGAACGCCGAAGAGGCCGAAAAGCTGGTCAGGACGGCTTTCAGAGGGTTTGCACCGAACATGCGAGTCACTGACGACGAGGTCTGGATCGAAGCGTAAAAACAAAAAAAGCCCGCCGGTACGGACCGGCGGGCTTTTTTTGTTGCTTGGTATCCGACTTACTTCGCCAGATGTAGCTTGTCGAGGAATTCGGGGTAAAGGTCCAGATTGCAGGCGATCATCTCGCCGGTGACCATTGGCGACTGATCGGAGTCGATCGAGGTGACCTTGCCGCCCGCTTCGGTGATCAGCAGGATGCCCGCCGCCATGTCCCACGGTTTCAGGCCGCGTTCCCAGTAGCCGTCGACACGACCGGCGGCGACCATGGCCAGGTCGAGCGAGCAGGCGCCAAGACGGCGGATGCCGACCGTGCGCTGCATGATCTGGTGCAGGTCCTTGAGGAATTGCGCGTGGCCGGTCTTGCCGATGAACGGCGCGCCGGTGGCGATCAGGCATTCGTCGAGGTTGCGGCGCGCCGAGACGCGCAGGCGCTTGTCATTGTGGTAAGCGCCCTTCCCCTTTTCGGCCCAGTATAGGTCGTTGGTCACCGGATTGAACGTAACCCCGGCGACGATTTCACCTTCGCGCTCCAGAGCGACGGTGCAGGCAAAGACCGGGATGCCGTGCATGAAGTTGGTCGTGCCGTCGATGGGATCGACGATCCAGCGGTGCGTCTTGTCGGTGCCTTCGTGGGCGCCTTGCTCTTCCCCGAGGAAGCCATAGCCGGGGCGCAAACGCAGCAACTCTTCGAACAGGGCGGCTTCGACGCGCTTGTCGGCGGCGGTGACGAAGTCGCCGGGGCCCTTGCGCGAGACCTGAAGTTCCGAGACTTCGCCGAAGTCGCGCGCCACGCCTTTGCAGGACTTGCGGATGGCGGAGACCATAGCCTGAATGAGGGCGGATTGAAGAACCATTGGGTTTTCCTTCATCCTCCCCTGCGTGAGCGGGGGAGGTGGCATTGAGCGAAGTGAAATGACGGAGGGGGCAAAACCGTCGGTAATGCCCCCTCCGTCGCAAATAAGTTGCGACCAACGCTGGCGAAAGCTGTACTTTCGCTGGCGCTATACCCCCGCTCACGCAGGGGAGGATGTTGGTTAGTCGGCGCGCTTCATATATTCGCCGTCGGCGGTCGAGACGACGATGCGCTCGCCCACGCCCATGAACGGCGGGATCATGACGCGCATGCCGTTGGAAGCCTTGGCGGGCTTATAGGACGACGACGCGGTCTGACCCTTGATGGTGGGCTCGGTTTCTATGACCTCAAGGATCACGGTGTCCGGCAGGGTGATCGAGATCGGGCGCTCGTCGTGGAATTCGAGGATGACGATCATGCCGTCGTGCAGGTACTGGATCTGGTCTTCACCGACCCAATCCTTGTGCAGGCTGATCTGCTCGTAGTTTTCCTGATCCATGAAGACCAGCATGTCGCCGTCTTCGAACAGGTACAGGTGATCCTTTTGCTCCAGCGTAACGCGGTCGACCGTGTCTTCCGAACGCAGGCGCTCGTTGAGCTTGGTGCCGGTGATCAGGTTCTTCAGTTCGACCTGAGCAAAGGCGCCGCCCTTGCCGGGCTTCACGTGAGCGGTCTTGACGACCGACCACAGGCCGCCCTGATATTCCAGAACCATGCCGGGTTTGATCGTATTGGCGTTAATTTTGGGCATAAGGATATGACTTGTCAAAGAGTAGGGGCCATGCAGACCCGGAATAGCTTGCGCGCGTTACTACCCGTAACGGCGTCCAAAGGCAAGGCCTCGCAAAGGCGGCCAAAGGGCGATGGACTTTTTATTTCACGCGCCGCATCGTGCGCGCCAAATCGAAGGGAGCGTCTTATGTTCAGAACTATCACCATGAGCGGACTGGCCCTGCTGGCGCTCACCGCCTGCTCGAAAAAGGATGAGACGCCACCGGGGGCCGGTGATGGGACCTCAGTCGAAGCCGTGGCCGAAAAGGGCGTGCAGGCCCTGTCGTGTGGCGTACCGGTGACTAAGGACATGACCGCCGAGGCGATCCTTAAAGCCTTTCCCGGCAATGCGAAAAAGGAAGCTGTCCCGGGACCGGAGGGTTCGACCGAAAATGCCGTCGTCATCTACCCCAATGATCCGGCGCGTAAGGTGATCGTCACCTTCTGGGACGAGGCACAGACGAAGGTCGCCGATGTCAGTATCGGCGATGAGGCCGTGCAATGGTACGGCCCCGGCAATATCCGCGTCGGTTCACCCTTGAAGGATGTCGAAGCCGCCAATGGCGGGCCCCTGACGGTCTATGGCTTCGAGTGGGACTATGGCGGCTATGCGTCAGATTTTCAGGGCGGGAAGTTGAATACCCTCGACGGCGGTTGCGTGCTGAGTCTGCGGTTTTCGCCGCCCAAGGGGCATAACGAGGCCCTGACCAGCGATATCGTTGGTGATCAGCAAATACCCTCGACCAACGCCAATCTTCAGGCGCTTCAGCCGGTGGTGTCGCGTCTGTCGGTCGGCTGGCCGTCCCCGGAGGCGGCGACCGCTAACCCGCAATAGCGGCGAGTAAGGTTGCTACGCCTGCGCCGTCGCCGTCGGGGTGGTTCCAGACCGCGCCTGATACGGCAATGAAGTCGGCGCCGGCGGCGGCGACCTGAGCCGCATTGTCGGCTGTGATGCCGCCGATGGCGACGCAGGGCACTTCCATGGTTTCCTGCCAGATGGTCAGGGTGTCCAGTTCGGCCATATGCTCGACGGTCTTGGTCGAGGTCGGGAAAAACGCGCCGAAGGCCACGTAATCCGCGCCGGATTCGGCGGCTTCCATGGCCAGATGCCGGCTGTTGTGGCAGGTGACGCCGATCATGGCCTCAGTGCCCAGCATCTTGCGGGCGTCCCTGTACGAGGTGTCCGACTGACCGATATGGACGCCGTCGAGCCTCAGTTCCTTCGCCAGATTGACGTGGTCGTTCATCAGCACCGCCGTGCCGTGGCGATGGGCGATCGGCGTGATCAGCTTCGTCAGGGCGCGGATTTCGTCGAGCGACACGTCCTTGAGGCGGATTTGCAGCGCCGCGACCGGGCCCGCCGACAGGGCGTCGTCCAGCGTCTTCGCGAAGGCGGCGTGGTCGGCGATTTGTGGCGGGGTGATGAGATAGAGCTGACAGGTCATGCCGACGGAATGCCTGAAACCGTGCGTGAGAGCAAGCCCGCTTACAGCGACACGCCGAATGCGTTTTGCAGGCGCGCCATCTGGTCCAGCACCGGATTGGCCATCGGCAGGTCGGCCTCGGCTTCGACGAACATGCGCTTGTCCATATGCGAAATACGGTCGTACAGGCGGTTCGAACGGTCGAGCAGGGTCAGCAGGCCTTCCGGCAGGATGGTGAGTTGTTCGTTGATCTCGACCGCATTGGCGGGTGACAGGCGGTATTTGTCGTCGCAGGCATCGGCGGCTTCCATGTCGCCTTCGCGGACGGCGCGCTGAACCAGCAGCCACGAGGCGATCTGCATCAGGCGCGTCGTCAGGCGCATGGATTCGCCGGCATATAGAAGGGCGTCTTCGCGGCTGAGGATACGCGAGTCGCGGCGGCCGTCGCCATCGAGATAGGCGGCGGTTTCCTCGACCAGGGCCATGCCTTCGCGGAAGGTGCGGTCGAACAGGTCCGAACGGGCAAAATCGCGGACAATATCAACGCGTTGGGCAAACGGTGCGACGCCAGCATCAGACATGGGAACGTATCTTTCTTCAAACTCGAAACAGAGGCCCTATTTCGGCCCACTTATATGCAGGTCACGTCTGCAACCGGCGTGCCATTCGCACCCTAAGCCTCACATTTTGTGTGCCACGGGTGTGGATAAAAAAGTCTTAATTCCCTTTGAAGGAGAACAGGGCATCGGCGGCGCTGCGACCGCTTTGCTTGCGTTCTACCATAGCCTTTGCACGGACGATTTCGCCCTCCAGCGCCGCGATCCTGTCTTTCAGATCCGTCACGGCATAGTCGCTCAGGTCTTCGTGCACCAAGGCGAACAGGGCGGAGGCCTGTCCGGCGCCGGTTTTGAACGCGGGTACGGTTTCGTCTTCAGACATCGCCACCTCCGGACAACCAAAAGGGGGCATTGTGCGCGGTTCGCAAATGCCCTTAAGCTGGCGTCATAAAACCCCTAAGGCGCGAGAAAAGCAAGGAAAACGAATCACCATGAAAGCCGTAGCTGTGCGTGACGGCGGGAAAACCGCCGCCGATTTGTGCATAATCGAGGTAGCACGTCCCGAAACGGGGCGGGGGCATGTGTTAATTCGGGTCACCCATGCGGGAGTCAATCGCCCGGACATTTTGCAGCGGCGCGGGCTCTATCCGCCGCCGCCGGGCGCGTCACCGATCATGGGCCTCGAAGTCGCGGGGGTGATCGAACAGATCGTGCCCGACCCCCAGTGGGGCGACGACATTGGATGGAAAGTCGGCGACCAGGTCTGCGCTCTGGTCAATGGCGGCGGCTATGCGGCGTATGTCAGTGTCGATATCCGTCACCTTCTGCCCGTGCCGAAAGGCCTGTCGCTGGCCGAAGCCGCCAGCCTGCCGGAGGTCTCGCTGACCGTCTATGCCAACCTGATCGAGCATGGTGGGCTGAAAGCCGGAGAGGCGGTGCTGGTCCATGGGGCCAATTCGGGCATCGGCTCGATGACCGTCATGCTGGGCAAGGCAGTTGGGGCCAGGGTCATCGCCACGGTGCGCGGGGCAGAACGGATCGACTGGGTCAGGGCGCTGGGGGCCGATGTCGTCATCGACACGGCAGCGGGTGATTTCATCGACACGGTGAAGGCGGAGGGCGGGGCCGATGTCATACTTGATATCGTGGCGGGGGACTATGTGGCGAAAAACATCCTGTGTCTGAAACCCAGGGGACGGCTGGTGCAGGTCGGCATGGCGCGCGGCAACACGGCGGAAATCGATGTGACGCGCATCATGCAGAAACAGGCCATCCTGACCGGTTCGATGCTCAGGCCGCGGTCACCGGAGGAAAAGGCGCGCCTGACCGCCGAAGTTCGGGCGAAGGTGTGGCCACTGATCGAGGCGGGCGCGATCCGGCCCGTAGTGGCGAAGGTGTTCCCCTTTGCCGAAGTCGGGGCTGCGCATGCGTTTCTCGATTCTGGCGCACACAGCGGCAAGGTCGTGCTGGAACTTTAGAATTGAACATTGTTCATCTTTACGGTAGGTAGCTCCCGGGGACGATAATTCGAGGGACTATCCATGCGCATGTTCAAAACGGCGGCTGCGGTGATCGCGGTCTTGAGCCTTGCCGCCCCGGTTCAGGCCGGCGGCCTCAACCCGTTTTCGTCCAGTCAGGAGACGGTCGCCTATGCCGTCGAGCAGAGTTGCCTGACCTGGTTGCGTTACGGCGGCAATCTGAAAGACTACTCCAGACGCAATGGCCGCACCGTTACTCAGAGGGACGTATCCGGTGACAGCGATGACAAGGCGGAAAAGCTTTATGGCGGCGGGCATGTCACCGTGAAAAGTGACGGGCGTGGCGGTTGCTACATCCGCGGCACGCTGGGTAACGGTGCGGACATGCGGGACGCCGTGCTGGAAACCCTGAGCCATATGGGCCTCGAACCCGTGCCGTTTGCCGATTACGGTCCGGCGACGCGCGACCGCGACTGGAGCTATGTTCAGGAAAGTTATTGCGTTCGCGATGGGGATGCCGTGCGGATGATCCTGATTTCCAGCTCGGCCAATCGCAGCCGAACGCCGCTTCAGGTATCGATCTGGACCGATCGTGAAGGAGAGGCGGCGAAGAAAGGGCTCTGTGTGGCGTAAAAACACGGTTATCGGTTTCTGATTTTTTATTCGCTATTCCCTTGCGACTCCTTATGTCCGACCTCTGACAATTGGCTCAAAGGCTGATTTCAGAAGGGTTCGGGTCATGTGGAAACACTTTGCGGTAAGACTGTGCACCGGCGGTATCGCGCTTGCGGCGCTGGCATCGGGCGCTCAGGCGCAGCCCGATGCCGACCTGACCGGAGCCATGAACCATGCGCTTGAACAGGGCTGCCTGAAAGGTCTGGGCAAGGGTGCGATCAAGGCCGAGGCCGAAATGACCGATTCGCGTCCACCGCATGGTGATATCGGCCTGAGCGTGACCACCTCTAACGGCGGCTGTACGATCAGCGCCGCCAAGGGGGATGGCGCGCAGTTGCGGGGGGCGCTGCTGCAAAGCCTTGAGGTGCGAGGCTACAGGCTGAGCCCGTTCGGCGTCTATCATCCCTATACGTCGGGTGAATGGACGCGGGTACAGGAAACCTATTGCTTCCGGTCGCGCGGGGCGGTCTATCTGGCCACCCTTTCGTCGTCCACGACCCAGGATCGCCCCTTCGAGGTCTCGATCATGCGCGACAGCAAGGGGATAGCGTCGGCCAAGGGCCTGTGTCAGGCCAAAGCCTGATCGTGTAAAATAGGGTTTCCTTCGCGCACAAATCGTTTTATATCAAACTCAGGAACATCCACGCCCGGTCGCAAAGGCCGGGCGTAGCTATTTGTGGTCCGTGGAATTGTTGTTCCGCGCGCCGATTTTGAAAGACGGTATCCATGTCCGACATTCTTATGCCGAAAGCGACCGCCGTGTGGCTGGTCGACAATACGAGCCTTTCGTTCGAGCAGATCGCCGCCTTCTGCGGCCTGCACCTTCTGGAAGTGAAGGGCATTGCCGATGGCGAAGTGGCGCGCGACATCCGCGGCTCCGATCCGATCGCCAACGGTCAGTTGACCCGCGAAGAGCTGGACAAGGCCGAAAAGACCCCGGCCTATCGTATGCAGGCTCTCAAGAGCCGCCACGCCGAACTGCTCAAGCCGCAGAAGAAGGCCCCGCGCTATACCCCGGTCTCGCGTCGTCAGGACCGTCCGGACGCCATCAACTGGTTCGTCAAGAACCACCCGGAAGTTACCGACGCGCAGATCTCCAAGCTGCTCGGCACGACCAAGACCACCATCGAGCAGGTGCGTAACCGTACGCACTGGAACTCGGCCAATCTGCGCGCCGTCGATCCGGTGACCCTGGGCCTGATCTCGCAGATCGAACTCGATGCCGCCGTGCGCAAGGCCGCCGATGTCAAGCGCAAGCAGGCCGAAAAGCTGGGCATCCCGCTTGACGATCCGTCGCTGAAGCCCGCCGCCCCGGTCGTTCCGGCCTATGAGGACGAAGATCCTTACGCCCGCAAGGCCGACCTGACGGTCGAGGACGTGTTCGGCACCTCGACCAAATCGGCTCCGGAAGACGACGACGAATATTAAGTGAATAAAAAACGCCGGAGGCTAACCTCCGGCGTTTTTTTTAGAATGGTGCATCACCCCCCATCACTGGAGAGTCTCAAGCACCCGTTCCTGTCGCATATCTGCGCGAATCTTGTCGATTTCGTCCTTAAGCTTGAGCTTCTTACGCTTGAGTTCCTTGAGATAGAGGGCATCCGCCGACGGCGAACGCGATTCCTTGGCGATGGTGTCTTTCAGGACCTGATGACGATGATCAAGTTCACGCACTCTCGCTTCGATGCTCATAGGCAGTCTCCTTTACATTGGGTAAGAGGTCCAGCCCAGACCCGTGTCTGAACCCCCTCAGCAAACACCCAAAAGGCTGGACGCGGTAATCACAATCCATTACATCCGTTCACGGAATTGCGAGATTCAAATCAAATAAAAGCTTAATTTTATGGGTTTCTTACGGAGTAACCATGAGCGCCTCCCAGAGTAATCAGAGGCTTATCGTCGCGATCTCTGGCGCGTCGGGGGCGATCTACGGTATCACCGCACTCCGTATGCTGAGGGCTCTCAAGGTCGAGAGCCATCTGGTCATCTCAAAGGCCGCCGCCCTGTCCCTGTCGGCGGAAACCGACCTGTCGGTCGCCGAGGTCAATGCCCTGGCCGATCACGTACACAAGGTCGGCGACATTGGGGCAACCATCGCGTCGGGCTCTTACAAAACGCTGGGGATGCTGATCGCGCCGTGCTCGGTCAAGACGATGGGCGAAATCGCCACGGGTGTTACCTCGACCCTGATCAGCCGCGCCGCTGATGTCGTGCTCAAGGAGCGTCGCCGGCTGGTGCTGATGGTGCGCGAAAGCCCGCTGCATCTGGGCCATATCCGCGCGATGGCGGCGGTGACCGAAATGGGGGCCATTGTCGCTCCGCCCATGCCGGCCTTTTATACGCGCCCGCAAAGCCTTCAGGACATGGTCGATCAGACCGTGGCGCGCTCGCTCGACCTGTTCGGGCTTGATGCGCCCATGACGCGTTGGAATGGTTTAGCGGGTGAGTAACTTCTGGAATTGGGCGGTGAAAGCCTATGCAGCAGAAAGCGTCGCCGGGCTGTGCCTCGATTTACAGGACATGCATGGCCAGAATGTACCGCTGCTGCTGTTCTCGCAGTGGGCGGCCTCGGTCGGGGTAGCGCTGGACGAGGAGACGGCTGAGGCGGCTGCCGATATCTCGCGCGCCTGGGCCCACCACGTGGTCGGCCCCTTGCGCGCCATCCGCCGTCAGATCAAGGGCCCGATCGGCGACATCGAACCGGACGCCAAACACCGCGTGCGGGAACAGGTCAAATCCGCCGAGCTTCTGGGCGAGCGCGAGCAGATGGCGGCCTTGTCGGCCCTGATTTCGCCCACAGGTCAGGCACTGGCTTTTCAACAGGCGAAGGACAACCTTGTTCGCGTGGCCAGGGCGTGGGCGCCGGTGGTGCCGCGAAATCCGCTTCATGCCTTGAGCGACGCCCTTTCGGAGCGCGGTTTTTTAAGCTATACTCCTGAATGAAAAGACTCTGATCGGGTGTGGAAATTAACCGTGTCAGGGGCTTTGTGATCAACAGACCGTCCAGAATGACCGGAGCTGAGCCCTATGCACGATGACAACAACATCCGCGCGCTTTTCCGTCCCGATTCGCTGCAACTGGTGAAAAACACGCCGGCCGACGCCAATGGTGACCTTGAGCGGCGGGTCGGTCATCGCGAAGAGCTGGACAAGGTGACGCTAGAACTGGTCTCCGACGAGACCGTGGATACGCAGCCGGACGATCTGGAACCCTCCTATCGCGAACTGGACAATCCTGTCTCCGCCCTGCCGATCAATGGCGAGACGGTGGCGCTCCGGGCGCAGGCGGCGATCCTGAAGCAGGAGCATAAGGATCTCGACGATTCGATTCAGGCGCTGGAAACCATGCCGATGCCGGATCAGATTCTGATTGCGCGCCTGAAGCGCAAGAAGCTGGCGCTTCGGGATCAGATCAGTACGCTGGAAGATCGCATCCGCCCGGATATCATTGCTTAAAAACATCCTCCCCCGCTACGCAGGGGAGGATGTTTTCTTTAATCCTGATCGCGCTGGCGGCCACCGATGGCACCGCCGACCGCGGCGATAAACGCCCCGATGAGCAGCGACAGGAAGGCATATAGCGTGACCTTGGCCCACATCTTGCGCGCGTCGTCAGCGGTTTTGAGCGCCATGTCGCGAGCCGTCTTCGCCTGAGACAGGGTGGTGTCGACACGGGCGGCGGCTTCGGTCTGAGTCAGGCCCGTGCGCGCGGCGACCAGCGAAGCCAGATACGCCTTGTCGGCGGACGACACGTCACCGGTTTCCAGACTGTAGCTGAGGATACGGCCGGTTTCCGCCGTCACGTCGGGCAGGGTCTGACCCGTAGGGGCCCCCGCGACCTGAGCATTGGGGTTCAGGCGATAAAGCTGATCGACATAGTAGGCCGTGGCGGGATCGGAGTCTTTGGCCGCGCTGGCCGCTACGGTTGCCGTGGCCTGAACGCCCGTGCCGATGACGGCCCCCGCGACGCCGGCCAGAACGGCCGCCGTAAACAGGGTCGCCACGCACCACGCCAGAAAGCCCTGCGCCGTGTCGCGGAAGAAGACCTCGTCCTTATCGACGCCGACATAGGTTTTGCGCAGGCGACCGGCGAGATAACCGCCGAGCGCCGAAGACAGCCACTGCATGACGATCAGCCAGATGGCGATGCCCGCCGTCAGTTTGAACGCTGTGTCGTGGATCGGCTGCCACGGGGAAATGGACGACAGGCCGAGTCCCTGCCCCAGCATCAGCAGGATTAACGAGATGGCTGTGGCGGCGACGGCCCCGGCGATGATCGCTGGCCAGCACGCCCCTGAGCCGGGGGTGTAATCGATATATTCATAGTCGTCATCGGTTGCGACGACTTCGGTCGTTGGGGTTGCAGTAGGCATGACGCGTCCTCAGTTTCAGGATTTAACGGAAAAGAAGCGCCAGCAGGATGATGACCGGAATCGGCACGCCCAGCAGCCAGAGAAGAATCGCACGGCCCATGACCGTCCTCCTGTTTTATGAAGTTGTAACCTGAGGATAAGGTTAGGATTTTCGCGATCTTGATGCGCTGCCGGTGTTCGGCGTAATTTGTAATTTCCCTGTAAGCGAAATGAGGTAGAAGAGCCGTTGGAGGCCCTTCATGCATAACCGCTTCGACGGCACGACCTTTGTGACCACATTGAAAGTCCGCGACTCCGAATGCGACGCGCAGGGCGTGGTCAATAACGCCAATTACCTCGTCTATATGGAATATGCCCGGCATGAATTCCTTGAGGCGCAGGGGGTGACCTTTGCCGATCTGGTGCGCGATCAGGTTTACCTGATGGTGGCGCATTTGGAGATCGATTTCGTGAACTCGCTGAGCGGCGGGCAGGTCTTCGATGTCGAAAGCACGGTCAGCCGCAAGGGCGCGAAGGCTATCTTCGATCAGCGCATTGTGCGGGTGTCGGATAAGGCGGTGTGTATCCGGGCGCGCGTAGAGGTGATTGCCAAGATCAATGGGAAGCTGACGCGCGGCGAATTCTTTGACCGGTTTATGCCCAAATGAAGGTCATCGCGCAGGGATCGGATCGCGGCAGCCCGCAAAACGAAGACATGATCGGGCATTCGGCGGATGCCGTGTGGCTGCTCGACGGGGCGACATCGCTGGGGCCATCGCGATTCGACGTCAGCGAGGCACGATGGCTGGTCGAAAAGGTGTCGGCGGCGTTGGAGACGGCCAGCGGTACCATTGAAGATCGTCTACGTTCGGTCATCGCGGCGGTGCGGGCCGAATATGAAACCTTCGGGCCAGTCGCTGCGGAAGCCTATGCCATGCCGTCGGCGGGACTGTGTTGGGTGCGGCAGGATGGCGACAGGCTGGAGATTGCTACACTGGGCGACGTCAAGGCGTGGCTGATCGCACCGGACGGTGTGCGGCGCGTTTTGGGCGGCGGCGTGCTGGAAGCGTTGGATGCGCAGTCGCTGGAGGTCTTGCAGCACGTTCAGGCCGAGCGGGGCCCTATGGACCTCAAGACGGCGCGGGTGTGGCTCGATCCGGTTTTACGAGACAAGCGCGCTCTGATGAATACCGAAGCGGGCTATTGGGTCTTGAGCCTTGATCCGGCCTGCCTGAAAGGGCTGGAGATCACCCGCATATCCGTGGCCGAGGTGACGCATATCCTCATGGCGACGGATGGGTTTTACGATCTGTGGAAGACCTATGGCGTGCCGTTCGATGAGGTCTTCTCTGATCTGCTGGTTGGCGAAGGCGCGGTGCTGACCGAGCGTCTGCGCGCCATCGAACGCGCCGATCCGGATGGCGTGACCTATCCGCGTTTCAAGACTCACGACGACGCCAGCTTTGTGCTGATCGATCTGGACTCGGGAGCGAATCCTTAATGTCAGATTTTATACCCCTGGAATCTTATGTGCTTGGTTCGGTCAGCAATTTTCCTGAAATTTTTTCGTGGGTTTCGGGGGCTGTAGTCCACGCACGGGAAAATACAGGCGTTGGCTTTTATACGACACTTACACCTTTACCGTTGTCTCGGCCTGCGCCTGAATCCAGAAGTTTCTACCTACCTGATCTGGAAGTCCAAGTCGGTACGCAGTTGGTATTAATGGGTTTTATTCTATGGTTTGAAGACGATCAAACCTTGTGCCTCGAAGCCTATCAATATGGCGATCCGCCTGATGACGCGGTCGATCTAACTACATGCAATCTGGCTGACCTAAGCCCGATCCTTGCTTAAGCAATCCGCACGATCTTTGTGTCGAATTCCGGCAGTGGATCGATCAGGTGCGGCATGGGCTTGCCGATGAGATAACCCTGAACCGCGTCGCATTTCAACGCCTTGAGTCGGTCGAACTGCGTCTGGGTTTCGACACCCTCGGCGATGACCGGGATACCGATGGCGTGACCCAGACCGATGACGGCACGAACAATGGCTTCAGCGTGCAGGCCGGTCTTCGAGCGGGTTTCGTCGAGCCCCTGAGTGAAGCTGCGGTCGATCTTGATGGCATCGAAGGGGAAGGTTTGCAGATAGGACAGCGACGAATAACCGGTGCCGAAATCGTCCATCGAAATCCGTACACCAAGGTCCTTCAGGCCGTGCAGGACGTGCAGGGCGCGCTCGGGATTGTCGATCAGCACGCCTTCGGTGACTTCGAGTTCCAGCCGTGCGGGATCAAGCCCGGTACGGTCAAGTGTCGCCTTCACGAAGGCGGTCAGGTCGCCTTCGAAAATCTGGGCGGGCGAGAGGTTGACGGCTATGGTCAGATCATCTGCCCACGCGCGGGCGGCATCGCAGGCGCGGTTCAAAATCCATTCGCCCAGTTCGGCGATCATCCCGGCCTCTTCGGCGATGGGGATGAATTCAGCGGGGGGGATGGCACCGAACGACGGATGCTTCCAGCGCGCCAGAGCTTCATAACCGATGATGCGGCTGTCATTGAGACAGAATTGCGGCTGATAGACCAGGGACAGGCCTTCACCGTCCGCAGCGAGCGCGTCGCGCAGGTCGCTTTCCAGCCGGCGGCGATAGAGCAGGGCCTGCGCCATGGTGGCGTCGAAGGCGCGCCAGCGGTTACGGCCTTCGGTCTTGGCGCGGTAGAGTGCCATGTCGGCATGGCGGATCAGGTGATCGAAGGACGGTGCTTCGTCGGGAAACAGGGCGAAACCGGCGCTGGCGCTGGTTTGCGGGCCGTGGTGATCGAACTGCGCCGACAGGGTCTCGCGGATGCCATCGATCAGTTGCGTGGCGCGTAACTCGGCCTGCGCGCGATCGGTGATCCCGACCTGCAGGAAGACGAACTCGTCGCCACCCAGACGCGCGGTGACGTCGCCGGGGGCGGCGTGGGTTCGCAGGGTTCGCGCGACCGTCTTAAGCACCTCGTCGCCAACGGGATGGCCCAGGGTGTCGTTGACCTCCTTGAAGCGGTCGAGGTCGATGATGTGCAGGGCCAGTTGCGTCTTCTGCCGCGTGGCGCGCGTCGCTTCCTCGGCCAGGCGGGCCTGAAAGAAGGCGCGGTTGGGCAGGCCGGTCAGGGCGTCGTGGTGCGCGAGAAACTGGATGCGATCCTGAAAGGCGCACTTCTCAAACGCCAGCGAGCACAGGCGCGAGCAGATATCGACCATGCTCTGGGTGAAGGTGTTGAGCACCAGCGGCTTGGGCGCATAGAAGGCGAAGGTGCCCACCACCGTGCCCGACTTGTCCTTGATGGGCGTGGACCAGCAGGCGCGGAAACCCAATGGCGCGACGGCCTTGCGGTATTCTGACCACAAAGGATCAGTCGGGATATCGTTGACCAGCACCGGCTCGCCGCGGAACGCCGCCGTGCCGCACGACCCCTGATCCGGACCGACGGGGACGCCGTTGATGGCGTTGTTGTACCAGTCGGGTAGGTTCGGCCCGGCCAGCGGCACCAGACGGTCGTCGACGATGCGCAGGACCGACATGGTCACGCCGTGCAAAAGGGTTTCGACCTCATGACAGATCAGGTTCAGCGTATCGACCAGCGGGCGGTCTTCTAGCAGGGCCTCCAGCACCTTGCGCTGAAGCGTGTCGTGCAGCTTGGCGTAGGTGATGTCGGTGACGGTGGCGATCAGGCGCTGGCGTTTGTGCGCGTCGCGCACCGCCGTGGCGTTGAGTTCCACCCACATGGGGTGGCCGTCCTTGTTGTGGATCAGGACTTCGCCCGAATATTGCCTCTTGAGGCGTACACGCGACAGGATGTCCTGAATATGACCGCACGACGCCGAATGGCGGGCGCACAAGTCGGGTATCGCCCGTCCGGTCACGTCATCGGGCTGATAGCCAGTCAATTCGCTGAAACGGGGGTTGAGATAGAGAAAGCGGCCGCCGGCGTCGGTAATGATGACCGCCGTGTCGATCTCCTCGATGGCCACGCCCTTGAGCAGGGCCATTTCCTCCGGTCCCGATGGGATAGGTAAGGGCATGGGCAGGGCAGCGGGAAATGCAGACATAGGGGTACGCTTTACACAACTGATATTCAATCGCCTCAATCTATAGGGGAAGGGTGAATATTTGGGTAAGCCCTATGGTTAACAACCCTTTTTTGCTCGCCTTAGTAGTCCCTTGAATATCTGAGGTTGACACTGGTGCCGCTGGTCGTTCCGGTTTGGGTCAGGATCGACAGGGTGCGCGACAGGGCGATCTCGATCTGGGTCGCCGTGAAGCCCTTGGTGTCGGTGACGATCTCGACATAGATGTCGTTGGTCAGGTACTGCCCCGCCGCCAGCGCCGTGCCGCGTCCGGCGGTCGCATCGGCCCCCAGAACGCGCAGGCGGTCGATCCCGGTCACCGAACGCAGCTTGCCCAGCGGGTTGAGACCGTTGCCGCCGCCCTGGAGCGCCTGAAGCGATCCGGCCAGTTGCAGCGCCTGAGTGGCCGACAGGTTGGCGACGTTTTCCCCGAACAGGATGCGCGACAGGACTTCGTCCTGCGGCAGGGACGGCGAGGAGCCAAAGGCGATCTGCGGGTTCTGCGCGCGACCGGTCACATTGATCGTGCCGGTGATGTCCTCGACGACGGTCGAGGCGGTCAGCTCGATTTCCGGATTGGTCAGGCTGCCGCCGTCGAAGAGAATCTGGCCCTTGTCGATGTCGAATTCGCGGCCCGAGAAGGCGTAGGTGCCGCGCAACGCGTTAAGGCGACCGAGCACGCGCGGATTTTGCGTGGAGCCGGTCACGGCAAGGTTCAGGCTCCATTCGGACTCAAGGCCCATGCCGGTGACGAATATCTGGTTCTGCGCTGCGACCTTGATGTCGAGGTTCCACAGGGACGGTGCGGCATTGCCGGATTGCCGCGGCTTGAGCTCGACGCCCTTGATGCGGACACCCTCAAGCTCGTTGACCTTGGAGGCCCCCTGAAACACCACGGCGTAGCGCAGTTCGGGCAGGCGCAGGTCGCCCCTGATCCACGGGCCGCTCTGGGCGTCGTTGGTGACGTCGATGGTGCCGGAAACGGTCGAGGACACCGCGTCCGACGCCGCCAGACGGGCATTGTCGAGTTTGGCATTAAGCTTCATCGGAAACTTGTCGTCCGCCGACAGACCGACGAAGCCGGTCGCCGACACCGTACCGGACCCCGCGCGACCGTCGAATTTCTGCAACTCCAGCCGGTCGTTGGAGAAACGGCCTTCCAGCGCGATATCGCGGATGCGGGTGCCGAAGGTCAGGTGCTCGTAGGTCAGGCCGGTGCCCTTGACCAGACCATTGAGGCGCGGCGAGCCGAGGCTGCCCGACACGTCGGCGGCCAGGGCCACATTGCCGGTCATCTGCTGATCGGCAAGACCGGCCAGCGAGAACAGGGCGCTGGAGGGGCCGTTATAGCGCAGGCCGCCGCGCACCGTGCCGTTCATCAGTTGCGTGGTCCAGGACCCGCCACCTTGCGGATCGAGGCGGAAGTCGTAGCGCCCGATAACCAGACCCTGTTGACGGATCACCCCGCGCGCCGAGGTGTTGTTCGACCCCAGCGTGCCTTCCATCTGGATGTCGATCGGGGTCGAGACGCGGGCGATGGTCGAACGCGTGATATTGTCGAACTCAAGCTGCATCTTCGCTTCGGGGAAGGCGTCTCCCCGCTGGGTGTAGTCCAGGCCGCCCGAGACTGCGCCGTTGATGCCGAGGTCCGGATTGATGATGTTGAGGATCGAGAGGTCGAAGCGCGTGAACTGCGCCTGCGCCCGGATGACCTTGCCGAAGCGCCCGGCCAGATTGACCTTACCCTGCGCGGTCAAAAGCACGGCGGGGGCCAGCACCCAGTCCTCGCCTTGTTTGATGACACGAGCGGGGGCTTCGAGCGCGAAGGGCACGGCACCGCTGCGGCCACTGAGCGCCAAGATAATATTGTCCGGCGCGACCTCGGCATTGGCGGCGAGGTTGAACGAGGTGCCGGCGTCGCCATTGGCGATCATCTGCACCGTGCCGCGCATCCCGGTCAGGTTGACCTTCGCGCGGGCTTTTTGGACCCAGTTGCCGCCGTAGCGCAGGTCGGCGATCTGGATGTCGCCCTGAATGGTGGGCTGGTCTTCCAGCTTGGCCGTAGCCTCGATGATGGCTCGCCCGATGCGGACATCGGCGACGCCGGGGACGACGAAATTATTGGCGCGGGCGGAAATCTGAGCGCCTTGGGTCGCGCCGAAGCCTTGCAGCCGCGCCGTGCCGTTGATCCCTTGACCGGTGAGCGAGATCGTGCCGGTGAACGGACCGGCGTCGGATTGCACGACCGTGCCCTTGGCGGTGATGCCGGCGGCCTGAGCCGTGTTGATATCGATGGTCAGGGGCCCGTCGCCCTTGCGCACGACCACATCGCCCAGCAGCGGGCCGTATTTCGAGCCGCCTTCGGCCTTGATGACGTAACCCGCTTCGGTCGTGGACAGGCGCGCCACGACGTTTTGCAGGTCGAGGCCCAGGCCCGGGCTGGCGGCGCGCAGGGTGGCCGTGGGGGCCTTGATGGTGCCGCCGACATCGGCGGCGAGGGGGCCGTATTTTTTGGACTCGGCGGTTAGCTTGAAATTCAGCGTACCATTTTTGGCGTAGCGCCCGCTGGCCGAGGTGACGCGGAAATCGGGTCCTGTGACGTTCAGGCGTTGCAGGACGATGTCGCCGCTGCCGGTGGTGTTCATGCCACCGGAGAACTTGAAATTGCCCCCCATAAAGTCGCGCAGCCCACCATTGTCGAGGCGTACGCTTTCGCCATCGACCTTGCCGACGATGCCGAAACCGCCGACGTTTAGTTGCTTGAGGTCGGCGTCGATGGTCAGGTTGAAGATGCCGAGGCCGGGGACAAGATACTGATTGACCTTGCCTTTCAGCGCGCCTTCGTAGCGGCCTTCGCTGGGCTGGGCCAGAATGATCGCGGTACCGTTGATCTTGTCCGAGCGGATTTTCAGATTGTCCGACAGGATCATGCCGTCCGACCACGCCAGATCGCCATTGATCGTAATATTGCTGACCAGCGACTCCGCCGCGGCATCGAGGCCGGTGATGTGTTTCGCCGACGCCTTGACCGGGATCAGGATGTGATCGCCGTCGAGGCGCGAACGACCCTCGGCCTTGAGCTGATGCACGACCACGTCGTTGAAGCCGATGGTTTTGGCATTGAGCTTGTAATCGATCAGCGGGCGCTTGAACGGTCCGTCGAGCAAGACATCCGCCGACACGTCGTTGCCGGTCAGGCCCTTGGCCACTGAGGCGGGCTTATACAGGTCGGCGCGTAAGCTCAGTTCGCCGAATTCGCCCTTGGCCAGATCGATGCGGCCTTTCGCGCCCAATGACAGGGCATCGGAGGCGAGGGCGAGCGTGCCGTCGGCGACGCGGTCCTTGAAGGTGGTCGAGAGGTCGATGCTGACGGCCGGCGCGAACAGGTCGGCGGTGGACGGGATCAGGGCCTGAGGCCGCGCGGTGCCTTTGATACCGAACAGACCGTCACGCGCGGTGAGGGTCAGGTCTGTCAGTTGGGCTTCGCCGGTGGTGCCGACCAATTTGCCGGTCCAGTTCTTCCAGTCGCCCTGGCCGCTCAGGGTGGCGTTCAATGGCGCATCGAGCCCGATCAGGCCGACAATCGCCCCCTTTTGCGGTGCATTGACCATGCCCGACAGGCTGAGTTTATTGGCGTCGGGCTGGGCGTCGAGTTTCAGCTCGGCGCGGTCGTCCTTATCGCCATTGAGGCGCGCATCGATGGTGGCGCGACCCTTGAGCATATGCGCCGTGCCGGTGAGCGTCAGGGTCTGGGCCTGACCGGTGACCGGTTCGGCCAAATAGATCGATTTGAAATCGACTTTTTCGGCGTTGATCCTGATGTCGGGTAGCTTGAACGGTTCGGACGGGCCGGTGGGGGCTGTCGGCTTGAACGCGGGCATGCGCAGCATCTCGACGCGCGGCGACGACAGTTCGCGCACATCGACGTGCTTGTTGAGGAGAGCGAAGGGCTTCCAGTTCAGGCGCACCGCCGGGCTTTTGAGGAAGACGCCCTGCGGGTCGGCGACGGTCAGGTCGTGTATCGTCATGTCGCCATAGATCGAGCCTTCGATACGACCAATGCCGATTTTCAGCCCGTTATCGGGCTTCAATCCGACGATCTGAGACACGATAAAGCGCTTGCCGGGATCGCTGTCCAGTCCCGCGACGGTCAGACCGGCCAGCACGACAAGGCCGCCCAATACGCCACCGGTCCACAACAGGGCTTTTTTGACGGGAAACAGCTTCTTTTCCGGGGTCTTACGTTCCGGCGGCGGTAAATCCTCCGTTTCGGTTTGCGCATGGTCCTGCGGCACAATCTCCGGCGTTTCAACGGGCGTATCTGAGGTTTTTTTCGGCGGTTTGCTCATCAGAAGGCCTGCCCGATACCGACATAGAGGGAGACGGGCGATTCACCGTCGCGGCGGCTGATCGGGGTGGCGATGTCGATGCGCACCGGGCCGAAATTGGTGTAGTAGCGCGCGCCGATACCCACGCCGAAACGGATATTGGTGAATTCCGGGAATTCCTTGTCGTAGACCTGCCCGGCGTCGATAAACGGCACGACGCCGAAATTGCCGAAGCGGTAGCGCGCCTCGACGGCCATTTCGACGACGCTGCGACCACCGAACGGGTTGTTATTGGCGTCACGCGGGCCCAGTTCCTGATAGCCGAAGCCGCGCACCGACCCGCCACCGCCGGCATAGAGTCTGCGCGAGGGGGCGATGACGCCGGTATCCGCGCCGTAGATCGAGCCGACGCGTCCGCGCGCGGCGACGACCCACTTGGTCGAGACCTGCCGATACCACGATACGTCGCCGATATTGGAGACGAAATAGCCGCCCTGGCCGTTGAGCGTCACGGTCGGCGTCGATTGCACCCCCGCGCGCCAGCCTTTTGCCGGGTTGAGCAGATTGTCGGTGCGGTCGTAATTCAGCTTGAGCGGCAGGGAGGCATAGAAATAGTCGTCCTGCACATCGACGCCGCGCGTCTTGGAAAAACCGGTTTCGCGGGTGGCCAGAAGCTCGGCCCCGTAGGACCAGGTCCACAGCTTTTGCCACAGCGGTGTCGAGACGCGCGAGACGCTGGTCGACAGGGAGACGGTCTGGGCTTCGTAGGAATCGTAAGCCTGATGGTTGAAGGAGGCGCCGTACTGGAAGGTGCGGTCGCGGCGTTTGGCGTTCGAGCGGCGGAAGGTGCCGCTCAGGCCCTGCTCCTGCGTGCCGACGATGATACTGGCGATCAGCGCGCCTTCGGGCGGACGGAAATTGCGGTGCGTCCAGTTGATTTCGGCGCGTGCCCCCTGACCGGTGGAGAAGCCGAGATCGCCGGCGATGGTCCGCGGCCGCCCGGCGTTCTGCGTTACCTTGAGATCGACCACCGCCGTGCCGTCGGCGTTCTTGCGATCGGTGAGGACCGGTTCGACGCCGACCGAGGTAAACAGGCCGGTGGCGGTCATGGCCTGACGCAGGTCGTCGACCTCACGACTGTCGTACAGGTCGCCCGTCTCGAAGCGCGACAGAATCTGGACGTGGTCGGGGCCGAAGGCCTGACGCCCGCCGCTGGTGTCGTTGACGATGGCGCCAAAGCGGGCGCGCGGTCCGGTCTTGACGGGCAAGGTATAGTCGCCGGTTCGCGTCTGCGGATCGATCAGAATGTCGCGCAGCCCCAGTTCAGCGAAGGGATAGCCTTCCTGAGGCAGAATCAGCGCCACATTCGCCTCGGCCGACTTGATAAGGTCGGCGGCGATGACGTCGCCGGGGCTGAGCGGCAGGGCGTTGCGCACCAGATCGGGCGGCTCGGTCGGATCGGCGACGACCTTGACCGAGGACAGCTTGTAGGCCTCACCGGCATTGGCGTTGACCAGCACCGACAGGCGGCGTTGCGGCGTATTGGCGTCATTTTTCGGCGCGGTATTTTCAGATTGAGGCCCGAGGGGTTGACTGGAGGCCATGTCGGCATTTTCGACGCGGGCTATGACCACGGCGTCGTAATAGCCTTCGGATTTCAGTAGCTTGAGCGCGGTTTGCTCGTCTTCGGTCAGGCGCGCACGCAACATGGCGGCGTTGTCGGCCTTGCCCTTGCCGCTGGCGAGCGCACTGAGATCCTTGAAGCGGCCCTCAAGACCCAGAGCCGCCAGACCGTCGACGTGCAATTCGTAGGCGATGGGCGGCGGGACTTCGGAATCGTTGTTGGCGATGGCCTCGCCGACGGGGGCGGCATCGGGGTTGAAACTTTCCAGCGGCGCCAGATCGGTCTTCAGTTCCGGATCGGTCAGGGGCGGGAAATCGGGCAATTCGAGGACTTCGAGACCGCCGACCTGCGCCGACAATGGAGGCGTTGGGGGTGGCGTTTCCTTTTCAGCTTCCGTTTTTTCAGCCGTGGTTTTGTCAGGCAGTTTTTCTCCGGCTTTCGCCTGATCCGTTTCGGGTTTCGGGACGGGTTTCGGCGCGGTCAGGGACGGCAGCGCCTTTTCGAAATCCTCATCGGTGATGATCGGGGTTTCATCGACGGGAGGAGCATCCTGAACCGGTTGCGGCACGGTTTGCGCCGCCGCTTCGCCGGTCAGCCACGTCAAGGCCAGAAAGGCTGGAAACACCAGGCGCAAGGTCGAAAATCCTGTCAAAAAATACCGCAAACCCCCGCCGCGACGTCAGGCGGCGAAACAATGGCTCTATAAGAACGGCTCGCAAATAAAAAAGCACTAATATTTACCGCTTATCGCCGGATTGTGGCGGAGACCGGCGTTTCACTCTCAAAACCAATAAATATTTGAGGGAAACCCATGTCATCTTTCGTTCGCCGCCGCCTGCTGCAATTGACCGCAGCCACCACCGTCATCGCCTCGTCATCTTGGGCCGAGGTGAAGGACAAGCCCGCCTTGTTTCTGATCGGCGACTCCACCGTCCGCAACGGGCGTGAGGACAATGGCGCGACCGGCGGGCAATTCGGCTGGGGGCGCATGATGAAGTACTATTTCGACACGTCGCGCCTGCATGTCGTCAATGACGCCATGGGCGGCACCTCGTCGCGCAGTTTCCAGACCTCGCCGGATCTGTGGGCGAAAGTCGTGCCGATGATCCGGCCCGGCGACTACGTCATGATGGCTTTCGGGCATAATGACAGCAAGGGCTCGCTGAAAGGCAATGGCGATGAGACGGGACCGCTGACCGACAAGGCGGGCAAGGTGATCGAGGGGGTCCACAGCTACGGCTGGTATATGCGCGAATATATCCGGCAGGTGCGTGCGAAGGGGGCGGTGCCGATCGTCGTATCGCTGATCCCGCGCAACCGCTGGACCGGCGACAAGGTCAACCGCAACGATACGGATTATGCCTTGTGGGCGCAGCAGGCCGCCGAACAGGAAAAGGCGCTGTTCATTCCGCTTAATGGCATGATTGCAGACAGGTATGACGTCATCGGGCAGGCAAAGGTAACGGCGGACTTCTTTCCCCCGAAAGAAGACGTCCACCCGAACTGGGCCGGTGCGGCGTTCAATGCGGCCTTGGTCATCGACGGTTTGACGCGTTTGAACACGCCGTTGAAAAAGTACCTCATCCGATCGCCTAAGGTGCCGGCGACGCCCGATATCGTACCGCCCGCCGTCGGTGAGCCGGGACCGTCGGGGATGCGGCCTTCGGAGCGCGCGCCCGTATATTAACATTTTTTAATCTTCTCAGGGCGGGCACAGACTCGACAGGATTCCGAAACAGGCGTCTAAAACGGACACACTTTCTGTTGCAACTATCGGGTGCCCGTCATGAAACACCGTTTGCTCGCCTCTGTCGCCCTAGGGACGGCTGTTCTTTTCACCGGTCTGCCCGTTCAGGCTCAGGATAAAAAACCCTTCACCTACGAAGACCTGATCTCGCTCGACCGCATATCAGGCCTTGCGGTGGATAAGACGGAGAGCTTCGCGGCGTTTCAGGTCCGCGTGCTCAATGCGGAAAAGAGCAAGGGCGTCAACGGTCTGTGGCTGACAGACCTAAAGACGAAAACCTCGAAGCCCCTGACGGTGGCCTCGAAGGGTGGGGCCCTGTCGCCGCAGTGGGGGGCCGATGGCGCGCTCTATTTCCTTTCGGCGCGCTCGGGCTCAATGCAGGTGTGGAAGACCGACACGAAGGACTCCGAGGCTGTTCAGGTCACGAAACTGGCGCTCGATGTCGGGGCCTACAAGCTGTCGCCGGACGGCAAGGGCGTCGTCGTGGCGCTGGCTATCGCCGAGACCTGCGAGACCGATGAAATCGCCTGCACGCTGAAAGTCGCCGAGGCGAAGAAGGCCGAGAAGTCGACCGGCGTTGTCTATGATCGCCTGTTCGTCCGCCACTGGGACACCTGGGCCGATGGGACGCAAAACCACCTGTTCTACGTTCCACTGGCCGGGGGTGAGGCCGTATCGCTGACCGCCGGAGTCGATGGCGATGTGCCGTCCAAGCCCTTTGGTGATGAGAGCGAATACAGCTTCTCGCCCGACGGCAAGAGCGTCTATTATTCGGTGCGCATCGCCGGTAAGGACGAGCCGCGCTCGACCAATTTCGACATCTACAAGGTCGATATCGCCAACCCCACGGTTCAGACCAACCTGACCGAGGCCAATACGGCGTGGGACACGGGGGCCGAAGTCTCGCCTGACGGCAAGTGGCTGGCCTATCGCGCCATGAAGCGCGCAGGTTTCGAGGCCGATCAATTCGAGATATTCCTGCGCAATCTGGCCACCGGTGAGACGAAGCAGATTGCCGCCGACTGGGACCGCTCGGCCGACAGCCTGAAATGGGCCGCTGACGGCAAGTCGCTCTATGTCGTTGCCGGTGACGTCGGCAAGACGCCGCTGTTTCAGGTCGATATCGCGACAAACAAGGTCACGCCGCTGTCGAAGGGCGGGCATATGGACGCCTTCGCGCCGCTGAAAACCGGCTTCGTCTTCATGAAGAGCAGCCTCGATACCCCGTCGCAACTGTTTGTGTCCCAGCCCAAGGCCAAACTCATAGACGATGGCGCGACCAAGCTGACCACCATCAATGATGCGGTGATCGGCAATCGCGCTTTCGGGGCCTTCGAGCAGTTTTCGTTCAAGGGCTGGAACGACGAGACGGTGCATGGCTATATCCTCAAACCCGCCAATTACGTCGAAGGCCAAAAGTATCCCATCGCCTTCCTGATCCATGGCGGGCCGCAGGGTTCGTTCGGCGAGTCGTGGTCGTACCGCTGGAACCCGGAAACCTATGCCGGGGCCGGTTACGCGGTGATCATGATCGACTTCCATGGTTCGACCGGCTACGGGCAGGGCTTCACCGACGCCATCAGTCAGCACTGGGGCGACCGCCCGCTGGAAGACCTGCAAAAGGGCTATGCCTTCGCCCTGTCGAAGTACAATTTCCTCGACAAGGACCGCGCCTGTGCGTTGGGGGCGTCCTATGGCGGTTTCATGATCAACTGGATCGCGTCGCAGTGGAAAGAACCGTGGAAGTGCCTGGTCAACCACGACGGCCTGTTCGACAACCGCTCGATGGGCTACGCGACCGAAGAGCTGTGGTTCTCGGAATGGGAAAACGGCGGTACGGTGTACGAAAAGCCGGAAAACTACGACAAGTTCAATCCGGCGCTCCATTCGAAGGACTGGTCGGTGCCGATGCTGGTCATCCACTCGGATCAGGACTTCCGCGTCATCCCGGAACAGGGGATCGGCACCTTCACCGCGCTGCAAATGAACGGCGTCAAATCGAAGTTCCTGCGCTTCCCGGATGAGAACCACTGGGTGCTCAAGCCGCAAAATTCGCTCAAGTGGCACAACACCGTGTTCGACTGGCTGAACGAAAACACGAAGGCGAAATAGATGCTGACGCGGCGGGGGATATTGGCCGGGGCGGGTGCGCTCGCCCTGACCGGATGTTCGGAAAAGGTCAATCGCGTGATCGACCTCGGCAAGAGGCTGATGGAGATTCAGGCGCGTCACGGCGGCCGGATCGGGGTGTCGACCCTGACCAGCTCGACGCGGATGGTGGGTGACACGGCCGCCGACGGCAGCCTGAATATCAATTCGACGGAACGTTTCGCCATGTGCTCGACCTTCAAGTGGGTGCTGGCCGCGGCGATCCTCAAATCTGTCGATGAGGGCAAGCTGACCGTTGCGCAAGAGGTCAAATACTCAAAGGCCGATATTGTCGATCACGCGCCGGTCACCACGATCCACCTCGACGAGGGCCGCATGACGATCGGTGATCTCTGTGCGGCGACGGTGGCCGTATCCGACAATACGGCGGCCAATCTGCTGCTGCCGCTGATCGGCGGTCCGGCAGGGTTGACCGCCTTTGTGCAAAGCCTGGGCGATACAGTGACGCGGCTGGATCGCACCGAGCCGGAACTCAATAGCAATGTCGAAGGCGACGCGCGCGATACAACGACGCCCGACGCCATGAGCGGTTTGCTGCGCACAGTGTTTACCGGCAATGTGCTGACGCCGAAAAGCCTGTCGATGCTGACCGACTGGATGAAGGCGACGACGACGGGGCCGAACATGATCCCCGCTGGTTTGCCGCAGGGTTGGACCTTGGGGCACAAGACCGGGCGCGGGGCTAATGGTGCCGTCAACGACGTGGCGGTGATCTGGCCGGCGGGTGAAACGGCACCGATCTTCCTCGCCATCTATACGACCGGCGGGACGCTGGACGACAAGGCCCGCAACGCGATCGTCGCCGATATCGCGCGGCTGGTCGTCGATGCCCTGGCCTTTGCCGAAAGCCTCGACAGCGAGAGCGCCTCGTCGTAATTCCCTTCTCCCCGTTTACGGGGAGAAGGTGGCCTGATAAGGCCGGATGAGGAGCGAGTCGCACAAAGAAAGTGGCCCCTCACCCCAGCCCTCTCCCCGCTTGCGGGGAGAGGGGGTATAGAGGTGCTATGAAACACGAACTGTCCATCGCAGAGGTCCTGTCGCAGGTCGAAAAGACCGTGCAGCCGCATTTCGGCAAGGGCCGCCCCGCCGACTATATCCCCGAACTGCAACGCGTCGATCCGCGCAAGTTCGGCATGGCGGTCAAGATGGTGTCCGGTGCCGAATACGTCGTGGGCGACGCTGACGAGCCCTTTTCGGCGCAGTCGGTAACCAAGCTGTTCGCGCTGGGCATCGCGCTCAACCGTATCGGCGATGAGGTTTGGACCCGCGTCGGCAAGGAGCCATCGGGGACGCCGTTCAACTTCCTGTCGCAGTTGGAGCACGAAGGGGGCTTGCCACGTAATCCGTTTATCAATGCCGGGGCGCTGGCCGTCACCGATATGCTGATGCGGGTGGCAAAGCGCTCCGATGCGCTGGTGCGCGACTATATGGGCTTTCTGGCGCAATCGTCCCTGACCATCGACGAAGACGTGGCGGCATCTGAAGTCGAGACCGCGCATAAGAACCGCGCCATCGCCAATCTGATGAAGGGCGCGGGCACGATCACGCACGACGTCGAGGCGGTCATTGCCGCCTATTGCCGCCAATGCGCGATCACCATTTCCTGCCGCGATCTGGCGCGTGCAGCCCTGCCTCTGGCGGCGGGCGGGTTTTCGCCGGTGGTCGAGGAGACGGTGTTCCCTGAACGACTGGCGCGGCGGCTCAATGCGCTGATGCTGACCTGCGGCTTGTACGATTCGGTGGGGTCGTTCGCCTATCGCGTCGGGCTGCCTGCGAAAAGCGGTGTCGGCGGCGGCATCGTCGCGGTCATCCCCGGTCAGGCGACAATCGCCGTCTGGTCGCCGGAACTGGATCGTTTCGGCACGTCGGTGGTTGGTTTCGCGGCTCTGGAGGCGTTCAGCCAGATCACCAATTGTTCGGTGTTGTGATCGGTGGTATAAATTACTACCATTTCCTACTGGAGACGTGCCATGCCCGATGATAAGCCCCGCGTCGAAAAGGTCAGCATTGCTCTGACCGCCGATATGGCCGCCACGATCCGTCAGGCGGTGGACGGCGGTGAATACGCATCAGTCTCCGAAGTCGTCCGCGAAGCCCTGCGCGATTGGAAATACAAGCAACAGCAGCGCGAGCAGAAGATCGCCGAATTGAAAACCCTGATCGATGAGGGCGAGGCGAGCGGTTACGTGCCTGCCGAAGAAGCCTTCGATAAGTTGATCGCCAAATACCAGGCCATGCTCAAGGACGACGCTGCGGCATGATGGTTTTCATAACGCGCCAAGCCTTGGCTGATCTTGAAGACGTCGCGGATTTCATCGCACAGGATAGCCCGGTGCAAGCGGTTCGTTTTGCGCTTGAGCTTAAGAGTTTCTGTCTGGGTTTAGGCGATCGGCCACGCGGCTATGCTCAAATCGAAGGTTTGGGTGAGTTCAGACGTGCACCTTATGGTAACTATTCTATCTTCTACCGTCTGGCTGGGGTGGAACTGAGGGTCAGCCGCATCCTGCACAGCGCCCGATTGGTGAACGCCGATATGCTTACGGGTTAAGCGCCAACGCCGTCCTGTAATCATCGATCTCAGCCAGTTTCGCCTCGAACAGCGACCAGTCATCCCGGTCTGCAATCGGTGCCCATAAGGCTTCGATCTCGTCATAGAGCAGGGTGGCCGGATCGGGGCGCGTGAAGAACGGATGATCGAGCCGGTCGGGATCGGCAGTCGTGTAGCCCTTCAACCGTTCACGCCACATCAGTCCTGCATCGGTCGTATAGGCCTCGGCGCGTGGACCGGACAAGGCGCGGCCTTCCGACATTACGCCTCCGAACCAATCGAAGAAAAAGCCCTCGAAACTGCGCGGTTGCGGCTTGAGCGTCTCCAACACCTTAAACCCGGCGGCGAGCAATGCCGTATCGGCCTCCAGCCCTTGTGAGACGATATTCAACCGGCGGCAGAAGGTTTCGGCCATCGCCGTCTGATAGCGGTCGGTAAAGGCGTTCAGGCTATCGATCAGCGGCGCGCTGTCGCCGATCAGGCTCAGGCAACGGGCCAACTGGTGCAGGTTCCAGAACACCGCGTCCGGTTGCCGCGCATAGGCGTAAAGCCCGCCTTCGTCGAAATAGGCAGCCACCAGTCCGGGCTCGTAATGCGGCAGGACGCGGTAGGGTCCATAATCGAAGCTTTCGCCGGTCAGGCTCATATTGTCGGTATTAAGCACACCGTGGACAAACCCCGCGCACATCCACTGCGCCGTCAGTTGCGCCGTCTTGGTCAGGACCGCATCGAACAGGGCGTGGGTCAGGTCAGGGCCTTCGAGCCGTGCAAGTTCCGGGTAATAGAGTTCCGCCACATAACGAGTCAGATTACCCAAAGCCAGCCGGTCGTTAACATAGGCCAGTCGCTCGAAGGTCCCGAAACGGATATGGCTGTGCGACAGACGCACCAGCACCGCCGAGCGTGTCGGCGACGGCTCGTCGTGACGGCGCAGGTCTTCGCCGGTTTCGATCAGGGAAAAGCTCTTCGAGGTATTGACGCCGAGGGCCTCCAGATAGGCGGTGGCCAGGACTTCGCGCACCCCGCCTTTGAGCGTCAGCCGTCCATCGCCACCGCGTGACCACGGCGTTTGACCCGAGCCCTTGGTGCCGAGGTCGAGGAGACGATCCGCACCATCACGCATCTGGGCGAAGAGGAAGCCGCGTCCATCGCCGAGATCGGGATTGTAATGGCGAAACTGATGGCCGTGATAACGCAGGGCCAGAGGCTCCGGAAGGTTATCGGGCAGGGGTTGAAACCGCCCGAAATGCGCGATCCATTCAGTGTCGCTCATGTCCAGTCCGATACTCGCCGCCGCGCGATCATTGCGGTAGCGCAGGATCGTCTGCGGAAAATCTGCGGCCGCCACGCGGTCGAACAGTGGCAGGCCGGAGGTTTCCATGCGCGGATCAGGGCGATAGGTCGATTTCGGGGGCATGGCGTCCGGTTTCGCTTGGGAAGGGTGTAGGGGTTTGCTACGCTTCGCATAAGTTGTCGATTCAATTTTGATTTGGAGTTCCCATGAAATTCACCCTCGATTTTCTGAAGACCGAAGCCGGGGCAGGGTTCGTTCTGGGGCTGGCGGCGCTGATCGCGGTCGTCTGGGCCAATTCACCCTGGGCGGCGATCTATTTCGACTTCATCAATCATCATGTGCCGGTGATGGTCGGCGGCTGGGCCGAGGACAAGTCGATCCTCAAATGGACGAAGGAAGGCCTGATGGCGGTCTTCTTCTTTGTCGTCGGGCTTGAAATCAAATACGAAATTTTCCGTGGCGAATTGTCGAACCCGCGCAAACTGGCCTTGCCGGTGCTGGGGGCTATCGGCGGTATGGCCGTGCCGGCGCTGGTCTATGTGGCGATTAACGGTGCCTTGCCCGGAGGGGATCTGCGGGGCTGGTCTATACCGATGGCCACCGATATCGCCTTCGCGCTGGCGGTGTTTGCCGTGGTGGGCAAGGGACTGCCCGATGCCCTGCGCGTATTCCTGCTGACGCTGGCCATTGTCGACGATCTCGGCGCTGTGATGGTGATCGGTATGTTTTATTCGACGGGGTTCAAGTTCGGCCTGCTGGTATGGATCATGGGACTTCTGCTGTCCATGGGGCTGGCGAAATTTGCCCTGCGTAAGTATCCGCGCGGCCTGAAAAGCCTTTATACGGTCCTCTTCATCGCGATCTGGGCCCTGAGTTTGAAGGCCGGACTATCCACCTCGCTGTCGGCGGTGGCCGCCGCGTTCATGGTGACCCTCGATGCGCCGGCACGCGGTGAAGAAAGCCTGCTGAAATCGATCATGCACGACCTGCATACGCCGGTGGCTTATGGCATCGTGCCGTTCTTTGCCTTCGTGGCGTCCGGTTTTTCGTTCAGCGGTATGTCGTTCGCGTCTTTACTCGATCCGAAAATGCTCGGCGTAGCGCTGGGCCTCTTCCTCGGCAAGCAACTGGGCGTGTTCGGCATCGCATGGCTGTCCATCAAATCCGGACTGGCGCGCATACCGGAAGGCGGCAACTTCGTGCAGCTTTACGGAGTGAGTCTCCTGTGCGGCATTGGCTTCACCATGAGCCTGTTTCTGGGGGCTCTGGCCTTTGCTGACCATGCGGAAAGTGCCCAAAATGCCATAAAGCTCGGTGTAATTACGGGATCGTTACTGTCGGGATGTGCAGGCGCAATAGTCCTTTCGCGGGCGCGGCGCATAAGTTGACGTTTGCGTAACCGTCAATATTTCCTTGGCTTTTCCAGACGCGCCTTGCCGTTGCTAACGCCGCGTAAGCCTGTTTTCACAAGGATTCGCGCCCGTTTCATGTGCAATTGCGAGATGTTTTTCAAATTGTCTTTGCTAAAGAATGTGCCATATGATCGCCTTTAAGTAATCGACCGCGGTCAGACTTACGTAATAGAATTAAAGCACAACAGGTGAGAACAGGTATCGCTTATTAACCCTTCGTAATCTTTACGTGGGTTATGAGACGACAAAAGTTACCTTAGGGGAAACGCATGCGCGCTCTGAACAATCAAAAAACCACATCGTTTTTTAATAAAACCCTGATGGCCACCTGCTCCGGCATGGTCCTCGGATTTACCCTGCTGACCCCGGCCTATGCGCAAGACGCTCAGGCTCAGGACGAGCCCGTTACGACCATCACCGTCACCGCCCAGAAGCGCGAGCAGTCGCTGCAGGATGTGCCGATCGTCGTCACCACCTTGTCGGCCAAGCTGCTTCAGGACGCAGGCGTGCGCGACATCAAGGACATGCAGGTCCTGACCCCCGGCCTGACGGTTACCTCGACGCAGAACGAAACCCTGACTACGGCCCGTATCCGCGGCGTCGGTACGGTCGGCGACAACCCCGGCATGGAATCTTCGGTCGGCGTGGTCATCGACGGCGTTTACCGTCCGCGCAACGGCGTCGGTTTCGGCGACCTCGGTGAAATCGGCCGCATTGAAGTCCTGAAAGGGCCGCAGGGCACCCTGTTCGGCAAAAACACTTCGGCGGGCGTGATCAATATTATTACCCAGGAGCCGAAGTTTGCTTTCATGGCCGATGGTGAGGTCAGCGTTTCGAACTATGACGGTAAGGGCGTGTCGGCCTCCGTGACCGGTCCTCTGGCCGAAGACCTTGTGGCGGGCCGCCTCTACGTGGCCAGCCGTGAACGCGGTGGCTATTACGACGTCAATACCGGCATCGGTCCGCGTGGTGTCAAGGAAGACGCGACGCAGGACTTCTACACCGTGCGCGGTCAGTTGCTGTTCACGCCGGGCGCGCACAAGATCCGCGTCATCGCCGACTATACCAAGCGTGATGAATATTGCTGCGCCACCGTGCAGACGCGTACCGGTCCGACCGGCGCCATCATCAATTCGCTGACCGCCAATAATGGCGTCGCGACGACCGCAGACCCGGAAAAGCGTCTGGCCTACGCCAACCGCGACACGACCCAGCAGATCACCGACGGCGGCATTTCGGTCGAAGCCAATCTCAAGCTCGACTGGCTCGATTCGACCCTGACCTCGGTCACCGGCGTGCGTAAATGGAAGAACACCAACGGTCAGGACATCGACTATTCCGGCGCCGACATCCTCTATCGCCGCGATAATGGCGACTTCCGCGCCCAGTTCGACACCTTCTCGCAGGAACTGCGACTGGCCGGCGGCAATGACAAGCTGAACTGGCTGGTTGGGGCCTTCTTTACGGACGAAGACCTGACCCGCACGGATTCTTATGTGTACGGGACGCAGTACGAAACCTACCTGTCGATTCTGCTGGCTCAGGCGCTGGGGCAATCGACCTCGCTGCCGATGGTGTCCCTGCTGACCGGCCGCGCGGTCGGCACCTCCTATACGCCGGGTGAGGGCGCGCTCGATCACTACACGCAACAGTCGCGATCGCTGGCCCTGTTCACCAACAACAGCTACAAGTTCACCGACGCCTTCGAAGTCACACTGGGCCTGCGCTACACGCAGGAAAAGAAGGAGATGACGGCGGTCTATTCCAACTCGGATTCGGGCGTCGGCTGTGCATCGGCGATTTCGCGCTCGGGCATTCTGGGCAATACGCCGGTCGGCCTGTGGGCCTCGATCCCGGCGGCCTCGCGCCCGACGGTGGTCGGCAATATGTGTACCTTCTGGGGTAATGCCGCCTTCAATAACCGCCGGGTCGCCAACGATGTCGAGGAGAAGGAATGGTCGGGCACGCTGAAAGGCGCCTACCGCTTCAACGAAAACGTCATGGCCTATGGCTCGTTCGCACGCGGGTACAAGGGCGGCGGTTACAACCTCGACCGCGCCCAGACCGGCATCACACCCGACACGAACCTGTATTTCAAGCCTGAGACGGTCGATTCCTACGAAGTCGGCCTGAAGACCTCGCTGTTCAGCAACAAGCTGCTGTTCAACATCACCGCCTTCGATCAGGCCTATAAGGACTTCCAGCTCAATACCTTCCTCGGTACGGCTTTCGTGGTCGAGTCGATCCCCGAGCTGAAATCGAAGGGCGTCGATGCCGATATCTACTGGACGACGCCGATCCGGGGTCTGTCGGTGCAGGGCGGCGTCGCCTACGCCGACACCAAGTACGGCACCTTCACGGCTTCGGACCTGTCGAACCCGGCCCGTTTCCCGCAGCTATCGCTGCTCCCGGGCTCGCAGATGTCGTTCGCGCCTAAATGGACCAGCACGCTGGCGGTCACCTGGTCGGGTAATGTGGCGTCCAACCTGCGCCTCAGCGGCAACCTGTCGGCCAAGTATTCGTCGGAATACAATACCGGCTCGGATCTGATCCCGTACAAGATGCAGGACAGCTATACCCTGCTCAATGGCCGTATCGGTATCGGTGCGTCGGATCAGAAGTGGATGCTGGAATTCTGGGCGCAGAACCTGACGGATGAGACCTACAAGCAGGTCGTTATCAATGCCCCGCTGCAAGGCACGGGCTTCGCCAACACGACGACCGTTCAGACGGGCGGCTCGAACCCGGGCACCTACTATAATGCGGCGACCGATACCAACACCTACGATGCCTTCATGGGCCAGCCGCGCACCTATGGTGTGACCCTGCGCGTGAAGTACTAAACCTGCCTGAAGGTGGAACAAGAAAAGCCCCGCTGGCGACAGCGGGGCTTTTTTACAGGATAATGTTCACCTATTCCGGAAAGCCCGAAACGCCCATGGTGTTGGCGCCCTTGGCCACGAAGGCCGCCTTGAAATTCTCGGTCTTGGTATTGGCCTCGGCGGCGGTCTTTTCCCAGTTGCAGATGCCGGTCACCGGCGAGGCCTCGGTCGAATACATGCTCTTGGTGTAGCCGCTGTCGGCCAGCTTGGCGACAAACTTGGTCCACAGGGCGTCGGTATCGGCCTTGTTGGCCGGGAAGGCGACGGTGTAGAGGACGCGGTTCTTGTCGGCCTGATGCGCCTGACAGGTGACGTAGCCATCGGCGGCGGAGGCCACGGCAGGCAGGACGAGCAGGGCGGCGACGGCAGCGGCGATACTAAGCAGTTTCATAGGTCGTTCCTTTGTTGACGTTAAGATAGCTTTTTGGCGGCCTCGATCATTTCGGGTTCTTTCATGATCTCGATCGACTCCTTGTGGCCCTGGGCGGCGGCCTTGCCGTACCAGCGGGCCGATTCCACGACGTTCTTGGCTGTGCCCGTGCCGAAATAGAGGCAGTCGGCATAGATGTACTGCCCGTCGGCATGACCGTTTTCGGCGGCCTTTTTGACGTAGCTGAGCCCGGTCGGGGCATCGAGCGGCAGCAGTTTGCCCTGCAACAGCATCAGGCCGTAGAGGTACTGGGCGCGGGCAAAGCCGCCATCGGCCGAGGCCTTGATCAGGCGCAGGCCTTCCTTGGTGTCCTGTTTGACGAGGCCGTTCGACCCGCCCATATAGAGTTCGCCGAGATCGTCCATCGAACCCGGATCGCCATTGTCAGCCGCCAGCGTCAGGTACTTGACCGCCAGATCGGCGTTCAGCGGCGCGCCGACGCCCAGATAATAGACGAAGCGCCCCAGCGCCGCCTGAGCGATGACTTCACCGCCGTCGGCGGCCTTGGTCAGCAGGGCCACGGCGTCCGGCATCCGCAGGCCTTCCTCGAACTTGCGCTCGTCCAGCAGGAAGAAACCATAGAGCGACATGGCGTAGGTATCGCCTTTGTCGGATGCTAATTTGAGATATTTCATGCCCTCGGCGCGGTCGGCGGGCCCGCCCTGAGCGTTCATGTTCATCATGCCGTACTGGGCCGCCGAAGGGACGTGGCCCTGTCTGGCGGCGGCCCCGAACCATTTGCGCGCCTTCGCATCGTCGCGCGCCGTCGCATAGCCGGTGTAGTAGACGCGCCCCAGATTGAACTGCGACAGCATATTCCCGGCGGCCGCTTCTTTCTCAAGGCGGGCGATGGTCTGGGCCTCGGTTTCCTTGACGTAGATGACGAAGCGGTAGGATTTGACCACGCTTTGGGGGCCGGTATCGACGGGGTCTTCGCGTTGATAGGAATTGAACGCCCCGCCCGACGACGAACTACCTGAATAGGACGACCCTCCACCGGCCGGACGCTCCAGATTCTTGTTGTACATGCTCTGCTGCTGTTGCTGCTGGCGTTCGAACGACCGGCGGTCGTTGTCGGCCTGCTGCTGACGCATCGAGTTCATCATGCGCTGACGGTTAGCTTCGTCGTCCGCCGCCCCCCATGCCGCGTGTGCCGCGACAGGCATCAGGGCCAGCAGCGAAGCGGCGGCCACAAGCGCTTTCATAATGTCCATAACATCGTTCCCTGAGTGCGTCTCAGGGGTACGCGTCAGGGGCGTTTGCCACAATTTACAAAGGCTGTAAGGTTGATTTGTAATGATAGAGGGGTGAAAATTTATACGGCAGACGCTATATTGAAGTCGTTGTCCAACAGGAGGTCCCCATGCCCGACAATGTAAAAGCCGCTCTCGATACCGCTGCCGAGGTGACGGAAAAGAAGACCCGCTCGCTGGCCGACGCGCTGGAATTCCTCGAAGACAAGCTGCACGTCTCGGATTCCACGCGTGAAAAGATCAACGGGACGATCGACCGGCTGCAGGACCTGCTGGAAGACGCCCGCGACGAAGCTCAGGACAAGACCAAGATCGTCCGTCGCCAGATCCGTCGTCATCCGGGGGCCTCTCTGGCCATCGCCGCCGCGGCGGGCCTTGTGGTCGGGCTGCTGCTGCGCCGGGATTAATAATTAGACTGAGCGGCATCGGGCGTTTCTCCCGGTGCCGTTTTCACAATGCGGGGGATGATGCTGTATATTTTTCTGGCAACGCTGGTTTTTCCGGCGGGGCTTTATTCTGCGTTTCAGGTCTGGCGTGCTGTCAGTCGTGGGGCCGTAAGGCCGTTCGGTATCGCGGCCCTGTTCAATGACGAGCCGCCGGTAGATTGGGCGGAAGGGCGTCTGGATTTCCTTTACGCGCTGGGTTGGCACATTGCGACCGCATTTACGGGTCTTGTCGGCGGCGCGGGCGTGATGCTGATGGGCCTCGCTTCCCTCTAAGCTACATACGGTATTGGCCGCTTTCGATAAGCTGCATGCAGGCCTCGGTCATCGGCGTGTAGTCGGTGGCGTCCATCTTCATCACATAGAGCGGGTCGTCGGTTTTAGCCGGGTCGAAACCGGCGATGACCAGATCCATCTTCTTGTATTTGAACGTGCCCGTCGTCTCGACGTGCTGGAGCAGGCGCACGAAACGCGGCCGGGCATAGACCGGTAGATTGGTGTAGACGTGGTGGCCGAAGGCTTCGATGGAGAAGCTGTCATCGACGATCAGCGACACCATCCCGGCCTTACCGTCGTAGTGCGGCACGGGCACGCCATAGACGATCGCTTCATCGACGCCCTGCGCGCGGGCGCAGCATTCCGATACCTCGGACGTTGAGACGTTTTCGCCCTTGAAGCGGAAGGTGTCCCCGATACGGTCGACGAAATAGATATAGCCGTCCTTGTCCATCTTCATCAGGTCGCCGGTACGGAACCAGGCGTCGCCGGGCTTGAAGACGTCGTGCAGGATCTTCTTTTCCGAGGCTGCCTTGTCGGCATAGCCGGTATAGGCATGGCGGGCATCGGTGCCGATGGCGCCGATGGCCTCGCCGATCTCGCCCGGTTTGCACTCGATGCACAGGCCATTGGCGCGGCGTTCGGGCAGTTCGGATTCGATGTCGAATTTGACCAGCCGGATATTGAACGAACTGCGCAGGTATGCCGGGGCGCGGCCAATGGCGCCGGAATGGCCGTCGAGGTTGAACAGCGACACATTGCCTTCGGTCGAGCCGTAGAACTCGACGATGATCGGCACGTTGAAGCGTTTCTTGAATTCGTCCCAGACCTCGGGCCGCATGCCGTTGCCGAACGCCATCTTGATCCGGTGCTTCATCTCATCCGTCGGATCGGGCGACGGCGGCGAATTGATCAGATAGCGGCACAACTCGCCGATATAGACGATATGGGTGCAGTCGAGCGTGCGCACGTCGTGCCAGAAGGCCGAGGCCGAGAACTTGCGCTTGATGACCATCGACGCGCCGTTGAGCAGAGCCGCGCCCGTACCGCACAGGCCGCCGGTCGAATGGTACAGCGGTAGGGTGTTATAAAGCCGCTCGCCGGGCTTCATATGGGTCAGTCCGGCGAAGGCCTTCATATACAACTGGGCGCGGGCATTGGTGATCTTGGCGGCCTTGGGTAGGCCCGTCGTGCCCGACGTATAGATATACATGGCCGGGTCGTGCGCCTTGAGATGGGCGCGATGGGCGTGATCCGGGCGGACGCTGCTCTGCCCCTTGAGGGCGTGGCTGAGCGAATGGCGGGTGTTGGTTTCCTCTTCCTTGGGCAGGTCGAGAATCCACAGGCCCTGATGGCGCGACAGGGTCGCTTCGATGTCGGTAAACGCCACCTGAGTAGAGGTATCCACCACGGTCAGGCTGGCACCGGAGATATTGATGCAGTGGGCCAGGCCGGACCCGGTCAGGGAATTATTGATCAGGGCGGTGACGACGCCCAGCTTGTTCAGGCCCAGCCAGATGGCGATATATTCCGGCCGGTTGGGCATGAGCAGCGCGACCGTATCGCCCGTTTTCAGGCCACGCGCCCGCGCCCAGTGGGCGAAGCGGTTGGCCATGCCGTCCAGTTCGCCATAGGTCAGGGTCTTGCCTTCGAACAGAAGGGCCGGCTGGTCCTTGAAACGGTCGACGACGGCTTCGAAATCGTCGCAAACGAGATTGGACGAGGCCGGATCGACCGTCTTCACGCGCTTGAGCAGGCGCAATAGACGCTTGAGGAAAATGAACTCGCGCTTGGCCATGGCCATCAGGTTCATGGTGGGTCTCCGCTGCCCTGTCTCTGGGTGGAAACTGTATCGTTTCCTTGGGAACAGCATAGCCCGGATTAAGCGTTTGGCCAGTGTAAAATTGACGTGAACGGAAAGTATTTTCCGTTACCGCAAGGGAAGGAAGGCAAAGATTTTCAGGTGTTTAGACACCTGTTATCTGGACACCGCCATCACGGTGATCGTCGGTTCCTTGTTATCGACCAGATGCACCGTATAGGTGCCGGGCTCCAGCGCAAACTCGACGATCTTGCGCACGCCCGAGCAATCCGGGCCGTGACCGTGCTTGTTGGACGACAGGGTCTTGCCGTCTTTTTCGACGTCGATCCACACCCCGGCCCCGGCGGCGATGCCGTACTGCCCCGCTGTGTCGATTTTCAGCGACAGGGTGCCGGAATAGACCGGGGTCGTCGGCTGTGTGGCGCGCGCGCGCTTATAGGTGACGCGCGTCGAATCGAGCAGGGTGACTTTGAGCGGGGTGCCGACTTTCAGCAGCGGTGCGCCTTTGGCATCAACCGTGGCCGTCACTGGACCAGCGTGCATCCAGTGGGCGAATTCTCCGGTCATGGCGGGCGTTGTCGGGCACACGGGCTTTTCGGTCTTGGGTGCGGCGTCCTGCGCGAAGACGGGGGCGGCGACGAGGACGAGGGCGGCGGTAAGAAGGGCGCGCATGGGAAACCTTTGAAATGTCATAATTGCGCGTAAGGTAGGCGGCAATTCGGGCGAGGGGAAGGCGTGAAATACCTTATTTTTGCGGTCATGATGCTGTGGGCCGGTGCGGCGCAGGCCGCCGCCGTGCCCGATTGGGCGCAGCCGTGGAAAGACGGCGTGGTGCCTTACCGTATCGAGGCGCCGTTGCTGGCGCGCGCCGGGGCCAAAGGGCGAGATTGCACCGGCTGGGACCGTTGGCCCAAAGGCGCACAGGCGCGGCTGGCCTGTCAGGCGATGGACGACTGGCACCGGGCGTCGGGCGTGCGTTTTATCTATGATCCCCGCAACCGGTTGGACACGCTGGTGATCCGCGACGGTGACGCGACCACGGCGACCATCGGACATTTGCCGCTGGGTAATCGCGTCACCATTGAACGCGGTGTGCCCTACGGTGCCGTGCTGCACGAAATCGGGCACGTGCTGGGCCTTATGCACGAACACCAGAGGCCCGACCGTGACACCTATCTGACGATCGAGCCGTTTCTACGCGATTTACTGAAAACCTGCGGTGTCGGTACAGCAGTTTGCCGGGATGTCAGACTATCTTTCCCGGCCGTCGCACGGGTAAAATACGCCTCCGATTACGACCCGTGTTCCCTGATGCACTACCTGGCCAATCAGGCCCCGCGCCATCGCGAAGACCCGCGCTGGGCGCGTATTTTCAGCCTGTCGGACAAGGGTAAGGCAGCGCTCAAAACCTGTCTGCCGCAGTTTTCACAACGGGCTGAACGCTGTCGCAAGGTGGGACAGAAGTGCGCCATATCGAAGCTGGACGCCGACGTCGTGCGGCGGTTCCACGGTTTGGAGCCGCGTGCTTAACCGCACTTCGAAGCGAGGTCCTGTTCAACGTGTTTGAGGTTCAGCGCCGTGGCTTCGACGTTTTCGTCGATCTGCGGGAAGGCCGCGATATCGGCCGCCGACGCCTTGCCGCTTTTCAGTTCAGCCTGAATCCCGGCCACGGTCGTAGCGATCCATCGGCGCTGCTCGACGCTCTGTCTGAGGCCGGCGCAGGCCGTGGCCTTGTCGCCGCGCTTGAAGTCATCCTCGATCTTGTAGGCCAGTTCCTGATCTTTCTTATGCAAGGCGATGGCTTCGGCTTCGCGCGCCTTCAGTGTGCTTTCGGCGGCCATGAGAGGGGTGCTCAGGCCAAGGGCCAGAAGGGTGATCGTCGCGGCGGTTTTCATGGCGAACCTTTCGTTGAAAACGGCGTTGTGTGACGTCCGTCCTGACCGTTCAACTGACAAAACCTGTAATGCAACGGCGTGGTACCGGCGCCCACACAGTCATATGCGATTTTTATTTTGAGCCGTGTTAGGCTGCGAGTCATGCAGTTCCATCTCAGCGCCGAGGAGGCGTGGTACAATCTGACGCGCGCCACCGCCGAAGCGAAGGTGTCCATCGACTTCGAGCAATATATCGTGCGCGACGACGAAATGGGCCGCGATTTTCTCGATCTTCTGGGGCGCAAGGCCCGTGAAGGCGTGCGGGTTCGGGTCATTCTCGACGCTTTCGGCAGTCGGACCCTGCGTGGGTCTGACGCTATCACTGCCTTGCGACAGGCGGGCGCGCAGGTCATCTTCTTCGGTGGTCTGCGGTTCTGGCAGATATTTACCCCGTGGAAATGGTTCCCTCGCACCCACGTCAAGACCCTGCACGTCGACGGTCGTTTGACGCTTCTGGGCAGCATGGGGCTGGCCGAATATATGCGCGGCTGGCGCGATACGCAGGTGGTGCTGACGCCCGATATTTCCAAGGCCGCCGAGGCCGATTTCGAACGTCTGTGGACGCGGCTGACGCGGGGGTGGGCCGATCGCGACCTGCCGCCCGAAGCGATTGCCGGGCCGCGGTCCTATGCGGTGCAGATCCCCGAAGATCGCTACGGGCAGATCTACGAGTCGCTGTTGCAGGCGGTCGAGCGCGCGCGTCATTCGATTCGCATCGCCACGCCCTATTTTTTTCCGCCGAAACGGTTGCGCGACGCCTTGCTGGCGGCGCAGGACCGGGGCGTGTCGATCCACCTCATGCTGTCCGGCAAGACCGATGTGCGTTCCGCCGATTTCATGACGAAGCGGTTGAAGTTCAAATGGCTGAAGCTGGGTTTCGAGGTGCTGGTCTATCAGGGCACAACCCTGCACGCCAAATATGCGGTGATTGACGGCGACTGGGGCACGGTCGGGAGCTGCAATTTCGATGTTCTCAGCCTGCATCTCAATCGTGAAGCCAATATGGTGGTGCGCGATCCCGGCGTGGTGGCGATCCTGGCATCGCATTTCGAGACCGACCGTCAGCATTGTCTTGTGTTGGGAGACGTGGTGGCGTCGGACGCGATGGAGACCGCCTGATGCGCATTCTGTTTTCCAATCTGGGCTATGCCACCGGGATTTCGGGCAGCCTCTATCACCATGTCACCAAGGCCTTTCGCCACGTCTATCAGTCACCGGCGGCGCAGAAAGCCGTGCTGGCGCAGTTCCGCCAGATTATCGACCGCGAAACGCCGGACCTGTGCTGCCTCGTCGAACTGGATCAGGGGTCGGTCCATTCCGGCGGCTTCAATCAGGTTCAGGCCCTGATGTGTCAGGACTACACGGTCTACGATATCGAGGGGAAGTACGGTCCCGACAGCCACCTGACCCGCCTGCCGTTCCATCATGGCAAGAGCAACGCCTTCATCGCGAAACAGCCGTTTGCGTTCGACTATCTCTATTTTCGCGATGGCTCGAAACGGCTGGTACACCGCATTGTGTTGCGCGAAGGGCTGACGCTGTTTTTCACGCACTTTTCGCTGCAACGTCCGGTACGCGAGAAGCAGTTCCAGCAGATGCGCGAGTGGATCGACGCGGCGGGTGGCGAGGTGATGATCCTGGCCGATTTCAACACCTTCAATGGACTGGAGGAACTGGCACCCTTGCTGGATGGGGGCGATCTGATGTTACTCAATGCGACGGATACGACGACTTTCAGCTTCCACCGCTGGCGACATTTGCTGGATCTGTGTGTGTGTTCGACCTCGCTGGAGGGGCGGCTGGCCATGCAGGTGATCCCGCAGCCCTTTTCGGATCACGCAGCGTTACTGGTCGAGGAAGTAGATTTTGACCACGAAAAACACGAAAAGCACTAAAAAGCAGGTTAGATATACCGCGCGAAGCGCCCTTACTCATGTGCATTCTGAAAGGCTTTAAGGCGCTTCGCGCGAGGATTTTTGTGCTTTTCGTGTTTTTCGTGGCCAACCCTTAGCCTTGGTTCATCGCACGCCTTGCCATGCGTTCGGCCAGCACCATCAGGCCCAACGCACAAAGCGAGCCCACGACCACCGCAAGCCCGACCGCGCTCCAGCCCAAGTGTCCGGCAATAAAGGCCAGTAGAGGCGGGCCGATCAGTGAGCCGCCCGCGCCGAACTGCGTCAGGACGCCGTTGGCGGCCGCGGCATCGAACACCGGGCTCATCTTCGGCAGTCGGGCGAAGACGATGCTCGATGCGATCCCCGATACGGCATTCAAGGCGACGATCAGGACCGACAGCCACAGGGGATGCCCGCCCGCGAAGATCAGCAGACTCAGGGCGGCGGGGATCAGCAAACCGCCCCCCAGCGCGATCCAGCGGGCGCGGTCACCGCTATGCAAGGCTTGACCGGCAACCCACGCGCCACCCAGCGTTACCGCCGACGCTATGCCCGTCACGGTTGCCGCAGAGGTCGGCGTCAGGCCATGCGCGATCAGAAACGCCGGGAACATGGCAATCAGGCCGACGAACAGCGTCGTATAGAACCCGAATCCACCGCACAGGAGCCACACCGCCGGGACGGGCAGGCTGAATTTGGTGTCGGTTTTGATCTCCATCGGGGGCGAGCGCCACGCAGCGATCAGAGCCACGACCGCGACCATGGCCCACAGCCACAAGGCCCCGGTCCAGTTACTTAAGGTGAGGGCGATGCCGCTCAGGATCATACCGATGGCGAAACCGGCGGGGACGAAGGTGCTCCATAAGGTCAGGGCGTGGGCCTGATCCTGCGGCCGGGCGACGTGGGTGATCAGGGACGGTGCGGCGATGACGATCAGCAAGTAACCGGCGCTTTCGACCACGCGCGCGGCGAACAACGGCCAGACTGACGCCGACAGGGCCTCGGCGATGCCCGCGACCGTCAGCAAGGTGACGCCGATGATCAGGGCCTTGCGGCTGCCCAACCGTCCGATCAGCAGCCCGGCGATCAGGCCCTGCGTCGCGCCGCCGGTCTCGATCAGCGAGACCAGCCACCCGGCCTGTACCAGTGACAAGCCGAGATCTTCTCGGATGACCGGGGCCAGAGACGCGAACTTGCCGAGTTCGGCGGCGGCGAGCACGCCGATCAGCCAGAGCAGGATAATGTGACGCCAGTGTGCGGGAATATTCATGCGCGTTCGATAGGGTGTCCCGCCGTACGGATCAACGCATAAGATATGCGTGCTCCCCTGTAGCACAGCGTACGGGGGAGGTGGCATTTGCGAAGCAAATGACGGAGAGAGCTGTGTTTATAAGGTCGTTACCAATCGCGCGGCGCGACCATCGGACAGGCGGACGCGTTCCCAGATCAGACGGCTTTGGATGATCGGCACGACCGGATTATGATTGGGCCCGGTCTCGACCTCAAGCCGCGTGACACGGTCGTCGTACCAGCCGAGATCGCGCAGCGAAGCTTCGGCGGCGAGGATTTCCGGGGTGGCGAATCCGATCAGGGTCTTGCCCAAAAACGCGCCCGGTTTGGCGTTCCAGCGGTTTTCGCGTGAGGCCGATACCGCCAGCAGATCGTGCGTCCGGTCGTCGATCAGATGCAGGCTGAGGGTCGAGGACTCGACCAGTCGCTTGAGAATGGCGTCCTGCGCCGAGTCAGCCAGCAGGCTTTGGGCCTTGCGCCACTGATCTTCGGGCAAATCGAGTGCGCCACTTTCCCAGCGCGACACGGTGGTCTGCGCCACGCCCATCAGCTCGGCCAGATGGCTTTGCTTGAGGCCTTTCAGCAGGCGCAGACGGCGCAAAGGGGAGGCGGGGCGGGGCATGGCGTAATTTTGCCAGCCCCCGTCCCGTGCGTCAATGACCGCGCGACCTAACCTGCCTTGGCGCAGATCGCGTCGCTCAAACCTTTCAGTTCGGTGTGTTGATTGGAGAGCTTGGCGTGCATCAGATCGGCTTCGGCCAGTTTGTCGGCATCAGCGCTCTTGTTTGCATCGCGGATTTCCTTGAACTTGACGATATACTGATCGAGCAGGTCAACCGAGCGGCGCGACGCGGCGCAGGCGCGCTTCATGTCACCGGCCTTCGACGCCTCGGTCATCTCATTCATTGATGCCTTGAGATCGGTTGAAATGGCGCGCGATTGTTCCAACGCCGTAGACGCGGCCTCAGCTGGCACGGCAGCGGCGAGCGCAAGGGCAAAACAGGCGGATAAGAGCGATTTCATGATAGACCCCTTTTGAACCGGTACAGAATAGCAAACTCAGGTCCGGGACCAAAGTTGCAAATCCTGTAAGTTTGAGAGTCAAATCAGGGCGCTATATGGGCGCACCTGGTCTTCAAACCGTCGTCGATCATGGGGGGATATCAGATCGACCTGTTTCGAAGTTTTGTCTTTATGACAGGAAATGTCTCAGTCGATCATGGCTGCGACGAGGCGGCGCAGGGCGCGTGGCGTAAAGCCGGGCATGGTGGCCTTCGGTTCCGCCTGACGGCTGGCCTTGGCGGCAAGCGTTCGCGGGTCGGAAGGCCGTGGATGGGCATAGGCATGAGCCATGGGAATTACTCCTTTGTCCGGCGGTTTGTCCGCGCGGTCGTCTTTTTGGGACAGAATGGGTTTGGACGCCGGCAGGTCAGGCGGCGATCGAACGGGATAAGAACAGAGGCTGTCCGTGGGCGCCGGTCCGCTTATGGGTGCGGTCTTGCCGGGCGCCTATCGGCGTTTGATCTCACCCATATAGGGTAGATCGCGTCTAATTACAAGTTGCAATTGTTACCGTTTTTGTCGTCCGCACGGAAATGCTGTTTAGCGCGCGGTATTGCGGCTCACCTTTGGCTGGTCGGAATCGCTTTTGGTGTAACGATCATTGCTCAACCCTCTGCCTTGATCGGTGTGCGGTTTGTGGCGCTCGTCTCGGGCTTCGGTTTCATCGCCATAAGGCTGGCCCGGCTTGCCCTCATGGGGTCTGTCGCGTTTGAAATGTTCACGCACATCGGCGGTGTCGGTCTTGGTTTCGTCGGCTTTGATGGCAGGGGAAACGGGCGTGGACATGCGGGGTTCGATCCTTCTTGAAGACAGAACGGCCCGGTCTGAGCCGGGGGAAACTCAGGCCGGGCCGCTGGTTTACACTCACCCTTTACGGGCCTCGTGTAATTCGGTTCGCTTTTTCATGCCCGTTTAGAATACGCCGAGCGCCATCAAAAGACGCTGCCACAGGTGGTCGCCGGGGATAAAAAAGGTGTCAGGCCGCGTTTTTAGGGGCCCTTTAGCGGGAAGCCCGGCGTGTCAGCCGTGCCAACCCCCAGTAGCTGATGGCCGACACCGCAAAGGCGGGCAGGGTCGCGCCCAGAGACGGCATGATGTTCAGTACCGCATAGTAGGTGGCGACGCCCAGGCTCCAGGCCGCAAACGCCGTCAGGCTGATGCCCAGCGTGAAGGCGTAGGGGCCTTTCAGGCTGTGGATTTCCGACGCCACGACCTGACGTTTGCGGACAATGAAGTGATCGACCAGAAACACGCCGTAGAGCGGCGTGAAGACCGAACCGATGGCGTAAAGAAACGTCAGGAACTGCGTCATTGGCACGAACAAGGCAATCCCGGTGCACAGGACGCCGAAACCGATCACCAGATGGCGGATGTGGGCCTTGATCAGGCTGGCCAGCGAGGTTGCCGCCGAGAAGATATCGGCGAAGATATTGTCGGTCTCATCGATCAGGATGAACAGCAGGGCCAGCCCACCGCCGGTGGTCGCCAGAGCCGACAACAGCATATTGTCGGCGCTTTGTCCGGCGCTCAGGGCATAGGCAGCGCCCAGCGAAAAGAACCAGATATTGGCGAGCGCGTAACCTGCGGCGCTGCCTTTGAACATGGCACCCGGCGATTTACCGAAGCGCGCATAGTCAGCGATTAGCGGCAACCAGCTGAGCGGCATGGCGATAACCAGATCGACGGCACCGCCAAAGGCCAGCGAGCCATCGCCGGGCTGGGCGAAGGCGGCGCTCAGGTCGCCGCTGGACAGGAGGGCAAAGGTCATCCATGCGGCCCCGGCCAGCAGAATCCACAGCCCATATTTACGCAGCAGGCGGCGGATGAAGCTCAACGGTCCCATGATGGCCAGGGCTGTGGCCGCCACCCCGAAGACCAGCGTCCACAGGATCGGTAAGCTGGCACCAAAGGCGTTTTGCGACAGGGTGCTTGCCGCGTCGCGCATGGCGATGATCTCGAACGCGCCCCAGCCGATCAGTTGCAGGATATTGAGAACGGCCGCGACATGAGCACCGCGAATGCCGAGTGTCGGCCTAAGCCCCGCCATAGTGGCCAGACCGGTATCCGCCCCGACGACCCCGGCCAGCGCCAGCAGGATCGCCCCTATGCCGCTGCCGACCACAATGGCCAGCAGCGCCTGAGGCAGGGACAGGCCGGGCACCAGATAGGCTCCGGCTTGCAGGACCAGCAGGCCGATGCCGAGCGAGAACCACAGGGAAAACGCATCGCGCGTGCTCAGGACACGCTTGTCAGCGGGCGCGGGAACGAAGGGATCGTAGGAGTCGGGTTGGGACATTGGTTTTAGTTATTCCCGCCGATCAGGTCGCCGAGGCCGCCCAGCACCGAGCCTTCGCCGCGGTTGGACCCGCCGCCGCCCGCCGTCGCGACGATGCGCCCGGCCAGACGCGAGAAGGGCAGGGACTGAATCCACACCTTGCCCGGCCCGGTCAGTTGCGCAAAGAAGACGCCTTCGCCGCCGAACAGCATCGACTTGACGCCGCCCGCCTGTACGAGGTCGAAATCGACCGTATCCGTAAAGGCCGCGACGCAGCCCGTATCGACATGCAATTGCTCACCGGCTTTCAGTTCGCGCTCGATGACCATGCCGCCGAACTGCACGAAGACCCAGCCGTCGCCTTCGAGCTTCTGCATGATGAAGCCTTCACCGCCGAACAGGCCGGTCATGACGCGCTTCTGAAACGCGATGCCGAGCGACACGCCCTTGGCAGCGGCGAGAAACGAGTCCTTTTGACAGATCAGACGACCGCCGACGTCCGACAGCTTGAGCGGCACGATGGCCCCCGGCACCGGCGCGCCAAAGGCAACACGCGCCTTGCCGTGGCCATTATGGGTGAAGACGGTTGTGAACAGGCTCTCGCCGGTGACCAGACGCTTGCCCGCGCCGAGCAGCGCGCCCATGAAGCCTTTTTGCTGACCTGATCCGTCGCCGAAGACGGTGGTCATGCCGACCGAGGCGTCTTTCCACACCATAGCCCCGGCTTCGGCGATGGCGCTTTCGCCCGGATCGAGTTCGATCTCGACGAATTGCAGTTCCTGCCCTTTGATATCGAAGTCGATGTCGTCGGCGACACCAGCCTGACGACCGTGGTGGGTGGTGGGGACGGATGAATTGCCGAACATGGGAGGCTCCTGCGTTATATCGGCACAGGTTTAACGCGACTGGCGGCAAAGGGAAGCGGCTTTTCGTTAAAAATCGGACAGGGTGCTGATCCTCCGCAGCGCAATCGTTTCCGAGGCTATCCCGCCAGATGCACCCGCACCGCCTTCCAGTGGGTCTTGAAGAACCACACCCGCCCGCCTTGCTTGGCCATGGCCAGTTCGTCGTCGCTCAGCCAGCGCAGACGCACCTCGGTCCCGGCCTCAAAGGCTGAAATGGCCGGGATATCGGCGGTGTCATCGACCTCATGCACCACGACGCGCAAGTCCGGTGCGCCGCCGAGACAAGACACTTGCCGGATTTCGGCCACCAGACCGCCATTGGGAGATACGGAACGATCGACAAGGCTTGAGGCACAAACCGGGGTCGCACCGCGTTCATAGAGCGCATAACCCCAGAAGATGGCCCCTGTCAGCGCGATGGACGCCCCGATCCCGGCGAACCAGTACCAATGGTGGCGCTCTTTCGGGTAGATATAGCCGTGTGGGTGGCGCAGTTCATCATAGGCACCAACCTTCATATGCAGTTCCTGCTCCGACACGGTGCGTAAGGGTTCGTGTCCGGTCATGCGATTTCCTCCGGGCTCTGAACGACCCTTCTGTGGATAAGTCTGCGCCCGGAAGTTTACGAAGACGTAAAGAGAGTCGCTGCGAGATAGACGTGTGACATTCCCCTTGCCCCCCGGTCGCCCTTCCTTTAAATTCAGCGCTTCGTTCACCGGGGTGTCCGCGCGTCAAAGCGGGCTGAGAATCGGACAAGCTTCCGTAAACCCGCCGAACCTGATCCGGGTCATGCCGGCGAAGGGAGTGAGTACAGCCTCGGGCAGCCGCGTTTTCAGCAACCCGCCCGTGGACCATAGCACCTGACGCGCATGATCCCTTTGTTTTAAAGGGATTACACAATGAACAAGCCTATTAAAGAGCTGAAGCCGATCAAGGTTGAAGCGTCTCCGTTCCCCGGTTCGACCAAGGTCTATGAGCCGGGCGTCCTGTTCCCCGACATCCGCGTACCGTTCCGCGAAGTGGCGCTGCAAAAAGAGGCCAATGAGCCGCCGGTCAGCCTCTACGACTCGACCGGTCCCTATACCGAAGCCGGTTTTGTGCCTGAGATCGACAAGGGCCTGCCGCGCGTGCGCGAACAGCTGGTGCTCGATCGCGGCGACGTCGAATTCATCGAAGGCCGCGCCGTGAAGCCTGAGGATAACGGCAATGTTTCCGCCGATCGTCTGGCGCCGGAGTTCCCGAACCTGCCCAAGGTCATGCGTGGCAAGCCGGGCAAGATGGTCACCCAGCTCGAATATGCGCGCGCCGGGATCGTCACGGCCGAGATGGAATATATCGCCATCCGCGAAAATATCCGCCGCAAGGCCGACGCCGAAGTGATCCGCGACGGCGAAGATTTCGGGGCGTCTATCCCTGACTTCATCACTCCGGAATTCGTCCGCGACGAAGTAGCCCGTGGCCGTGCGGTTATCCCGGCCAATATCAACCACGCCGAAGTCGAGCCGATGATCATCGGCCGCAACTTCCTTGTGAAGATCAACGCCAATATCGGCAATTCCGCCGTCACCTCGTCGATGGAAGAGGAGGTTGACAAGATGGTGTGGGCGATCCGCTGGGGTGCCGACAACGTCATGGACCTGTCGACGGGCCGCAACATCCACAATATCCGTGAATGGATTCTGCGCAATTCGCCGAACCCCATCGGCACGGTGCCGATTTATCAGGCGCTGGAAAAGGTCAACGGCGTTGCCGAAGACCTGACCTGGGAAGTCTACCGGGACACACTGATCGAACAGGCCCAACAGGGCGTCGACTATTTCACCATCCATGCCGGGGTGCGTCTGGCCTATGTCCACCTGACCGCCAACCGCGTCACCGGCATCGTGTCGCGCGGTGGCTCGATCATGGCCAAGTGGTGTCTGGCGCACCATAAGGAGAACTTCCTCTATACGCATTTCGAGGAAATCTGCGACATCATGCGCGAATATGATGTCACGTTCTCGTTGGGGGACGGTCTGCGTCCGGGCTCGATCGCCGATGCCAACGATCGCGCGCAGTTCGCCGAGCTGGAGACGCTGGGTGAGTTGACCCAGATCGCGTGGAAAAAAGGCTGTCAGGTGATGATCGAAGGCCCTGGCCACGTGCCGATGCACAAGATCAAGGCCAATATGGACAAGCAACTCGCCACATGCGGCGAAGCGCCCTTCTATACCTTGGGCCCACTGACGACCGACATCGCGCCGGGCTACGACCACATCACGTCGGGCATCGGTGCGGCGATGATCGGCTGGTTCGGCACGGCCATGCTCTGCTATGTGACTCCGAAGGAACATCTAGGGCTGCCGGATCGCAACGACGTCAAGACGGGGGTGATCACCTACAAGATCGCCGCCCACGCCGCCGACCTCGCCAAGGGGCACCCGGCGGCGCGCGCCTGGGACGACGCCCTCAGCCGGGCGCGGTTCGACTTCCGTTGGGAGGATCAGTTCAATCTCGGCCTCGACCCGGACACGGCGCGGGCCTTCCACGACGAGACCCTACCGAAGGAAGCGCACAAGACGGCGCACTTCTGCTCGATGTGCGGCCCGAAGTTCTGCTCGATGAAGATCACCCAGGAGGTTCGCGATTACGCGGCAAACATGACGGATAACGAGAAGGCCGACCTTGAGGCCGCCGTTGTTGAACAAAGCTCCGGCATGAGCGAGATGTCGAAGAAGTTCAAGGCGCTGGGTTCGGAGGTCTATCTTCCGGTAGAGCCAGCGCAATAGCAGCGTCACGGACCCTGCACCCGTAACTTGGAGCGGGCTGAACCGTTTATCTACCAGTTAAGAGGTGTGGGGTCCATGACCCCACGCCTTTTCTTATACTTGCCCTTGTGAGACGGCATCGCGAAAATGGGCGAGGGCGTTTTCGGCATCCTGACGGTCGCGGTGCTCACTGAAGACGACTGAATCGCCTTCGGACAGGGTCAGCACACAATGAAAATACGGCTCACTCTCGTCGCGGCTTTCGCGCAGGATGGGTGAAGGCACGGCGTCTAGCGGGATCATCGTTGTTTTCGCTGTCAGCAGCCACTGTCGCCGAACGCGCAGATAGTTGCCGTCCATTTTCAGCCATACAATGGGAAGGTCGAAGAATTGTCCCCCACCCCCTATGCCGAAGAGCCAGAACAGACCCATGATGCCGAGTTCGATTTCGGCCGGAAACTGATGAAAGCCGCCATCGCGAAGAAAGAGCCATGTGAACAGGCTCAGCATTGACAACCACACGCCCATGAACACCCATCCGGCGATAGGCATCAGATGACGGAATAAGGGAGCCTTGCGGGGCGTCATGTATGACAATGTGCCATAGAAGCTTTACGCTTTTATCAAGCAATAGGGTTAAGGCCGCCATCTATATGACGGGTTTCATGAATCCCGCTTGACCCGCAGGGGCCGCGCCTGTATAGCCGCGCAATCTTTTTGAGGTCGGGCCCGCAAAAGTCCGTTCCCCATGCCGAATTATGCAGGGCCTGTGTGCCCGCCGTAACCTCCAAAGCGCAGGTTGCGGCTTTTGTGTTTGTCGATATGGGCCCTCGATCACGACCGGCCAAACGGCCGTATTTCAACCCGGAACCCTCCGGCCAAACGGCACAGGTTCCCTATACGAGAGCATGATATGCCCACGATTAACCAGCTTATCCGTAAGCCGCGCAAGGCCCCGCCGAAGCGCAACAAGGTGCCGGCCCTGAAGGGTTCGCCCCAGCGCCGCGGCGTTTGCACCCGCGTTTACACCACCACCCCGAAGAAGCCGAACTCGGCGCTTCGTAAGGTCGCCAAGGTCCGTCTGACCTCGGGCATCGAATCGGTGTGCTACATCCCGGGCGTCGGCCACAATCTTCAGGAACACTCGGTGGTTCTGATCCGCGGCGGCCGCGTGAAGGACCTTCCGGGCGTCCGTTACCACATCCTGCGCGGCGTGCTCGACACGCAAGGCGTGAAGAACCGTAAGCAACGCCGTTCGCACTACGGTGCGAAGCGTCCGAAGTAAGGAGACGATCACATGTCACGTCGTCACCGCGCCGAGAAGCGCGAAGTTCTGCCCGATCCCAAGTTCGGCGATCTAGTGGTCACCAAGTTCATGAACTACGTCATGTACGAAGGCAAAAAAGCCGTTGCCGAAAACATCATCTATGGTGCTTTCGACATCCTCGAAGCCAAGAAGAAGGACGCGACCGCGATCGAGACCTTCCACGCGGCCCTCGACAACGTTTCGCCCTCGATCGAAGTGCGTTCGCGCCGCGTCGGTGGTGCGACCTATCAGGTCCCCGTCGAAGTCCGTCCGGACCGTCGCCGTGCCCTGGCGATCCGCTGGCTGGTCAACGCCGCGCGCAAGCGTGGTGAGAACACCATGACGGAAAAGCTGGCCGGTGAGCTGCTCGACGCCTCCAACAACCGCGGCACCGCGGTCAAGAAGCGCGAAGACACCCACAAGATGGCCGAAGCGAACCGCGCCTTCGCTCACTACCGCTGGTAAGCGGCTGGCGGGGGTGTCATGCTCCCGTCATATTTGAACTATAACGCGCGGGTCGTTGGTTAGATAACGCACCCGCGCGAACTACATTCCCATTATCCTTATTTGTCTGAGGCCCGTATCATGCCCCGCAGTCACAAAATCGAGGACTACCGTAACTTTGGTATCATGGCGCACATCGACGCCGGCAAGACCACGACCACGGAACGTATCCTCTACTACACCGGCAAGAGCCACAAGATCGGCGAAGTCCACGATGGCGCCGCCACGATGGACTGGATGGAGCAGGAGCAGGAGCGCGGCATCACGATCACGTCCGCCGCGACGACCGCCTTCTGGGAAGGCAAGCGCCTGAACATCATCGACACCCCGGGTCACGTGGACTTCACCATCGAAGTGGAGCGTTCGCTCCGCGTGCTCGATGGCGCGGTCACGGTTCTGGACGGTAACGCCGGCGTCGAGCCGCAAACCGAAACCGTCTGGCGTCAGGCCGACAAGTACAAGGTGCCGCGCATCGTGTACGTCAATAAGATGGACAAGATCGGCGCCGACTTCGACAAGTCGGTTCAGTCGATCCGCGACCGTCTCGGCGCCAAGGCTGTGCCGATCCAGTTCCCGATCGGTTCGGAATCGAACCTGACCGGTCTGGTCGACATCGTCCGCATGACCGGCGTGGTCTGGGACAACGACGGTCTGGGTGCCTCGTACAAGGACGTGCCGATCCCGGCCGACCTGGTCGACAAGGCCAACGAAGCCCGTCAGTACCTGATCGACAACGCCGTCGAACTCGACGACGAAGCCATGGAAGCTTACCTCGAAGGCAACGAGCCGGACGAAGCGACCATCAAGAAGTGCATCCGTAAGGCCGTCCTCACCGGCGCCTTCTACCCGATCCTCTGCGGTTCGGCGTTCAAGAACAAGGGCGTGCAGACGCTCCTCGACGCCGTCGTCGACTACCTGCCGTCGCCGGTCGATATTCCGCCGACCAAGGGCATCGACTACAAGACCGAAGAAGAAGTCACCCGTAAGGCTTCGGACGAAGAGCCCCTGTCGGTTCTGGCGTTCAAGATCATGGACGACCCCTTCGTCGGTTCGCTGACCTTCTGCCGTCTGTATTCGGGCAAGATGGAAGCCGGTATGGGCCTGCTCAACTCGACGCGCGACAAGCGCGAGCGCGTTGGCCGCATGCTGCTCATGCACTCCAACAACCGCGAAGACATCAAGGAAGCCTATGCCGGCGACATCGTCGCTCTGGCTGGCCTGAAGGACACCCGCACGGGTGACACCCTCTGCGATCCGCTGAAGTCGCCGGTCATCCTGGAACGCATGGAGTTCCCGGCCCCGGTTATCGAAATCGCCGTCGAACCCAAGTCGAAGGCCGACCAGGAAAAGCTGGGCGTCGCCCTGGCCAAGCTGGCGTCCGAAGATCCGTCCTTCACCGTTTCGACCGACCACGAGTCGGGCCAGACGATCCTGAAGGGCATGGGCGAACTACACCTCGACATCAAGATCGACATCCTGAAGCGGACCTACAAGGTCGAAGCCAATATCGGCGCGCCGCAGGTGGCCTATCGTGAATCGATCACCCGCAAGGCGGAAATCGACTACACGCACAAGAAGCAAACCGGTGGTACGGGTCAGTTCGCCCGCATCAAGCTGGTTTTCGAACCGGGCGAGCCCGGCACGGGCTTCGTGTTCGAGTCGGCCATCGTCGGCGGCGCGGTCCCCAAGGAATACATCCCGGGCGTCACCAAGGGCCTCGAATCGGCCAAGGAAAACGGTCTGCTGGCCGGTTTCCCGCTGATCGACTTCAAGGCGACCCTGATCGACGGCGCGTACCACGACGTCGACTCCTCGGTCCTCGCCTTCGAAATCGCCTCGCGCGCGGCCTTCAAGGAACTGCGCGAAAAGGGCGGCCCGAAGCTGCTTGAGCCGATCATGAAGGTCGAAGTCGTGACCCCGGAAGAGTATCTGGGTTCGGTCATCGGCGATCTGAACGGCCGTCGCGGCATGATTCAGGGCCAGGACATGCGCGGTAACGCCATCGTCGTGGATGCCTTCGTGCCGCTCGCGAACATGTTCGGCTACGTGAATACCCTGCGCGGTATGTCGCAAGGCCGTGCGCAGTTCTCGATGGTCTACGATCACTACGAGCCCGTGCCGCAGCACGTCGCCGACGAAGTGATCAAGAAGTACGCCTAAAAACTATTGGCCCGTAGCGCGGACTGTGCTACGGGCCGCTCCTTACGTAATCAACCCTACGCAAATGAAGGTCCGCATACGCGGAATTGAAAAATGGCCAAGGAAAAATTCAACCGCAGCAAGCCGCACTGCAACATCGGCACGATTGGTCACGTTGACCACGGCAAGACGACCCTGACGGCGGCGATCACGATGACGCTGGCGAAGTCGGGCGGCGCGACGGCGAAGAAGTACGAAGACATCGACGCGGCGCCGGAAGAAAAGGCCCGCGGCATCACGATCAACACGGCGCACGTGGAATATGAGACGGAAAACCGTCACTATGCGCACGTCGACTGCCCGGGTCACGCCGACTACGTGAAGAACATGATCACCGGCGCGGCTCAGATGGACGGCGCGATCCTGGTCGTTTCGGCCGCTGACGGCCCGATGCCGCAAACGCGCGAGCACATCCTGCTGGCCCGTCAGGTCGGCGTGCCGGCCCTGGTCGTGTTCATGAACAAGGTCGACCTGGTCGACGACGAAGAACTGCTGGAACTCGTCGAAATGGAAGTTCGTGAACTTCTGTCGTCGTACCAGTTCCCGGGCGACGATATCCCCATCACCAAGGGCTCGGCCAAGGCCGCGACCGACGGCGTGAACCCGGAAATCGGCGAACAGCGCGTTCTGGAACTGATGAAGACGGTTGACGAGTACATCCCGCAGCCGGCGCGTCCGATCGACCAGCCGTTCCTGATGCCGGTTGAAGACGTGTTCTCGATCTCGGGCCGTGGTACGGTTGTGACCGGCCGCGTCGAGCGCGGTATCGTTAAGGTCGGTGAAGAAGTCGAAATCGTCGGCATCCGTCCGGTTCAGAAGACGACCTGCACGGGCGTCGAAATGTTCCGCAAGCTGCTCGATCAGGGTGAAGCTGGCGACAACGTCGGCGTTCTGCTGCGCGGCACCAAGCGCGAAGACGTCGAGCGCGGTCAGGTTCTGTGCAAGCCGGGTTCGATCACCCCGCACACCAAGTTCATCGCCGAAGCCTACATCCTGACGAAGGAAGAAGGCGGTCGTCACACGCCGTTCTTCACCAACTACCGTCCGCAGTTCTACTTCCGCACGACCGACGTGACGGGTATCGTGAAGCTGAAGGAAGGCGTCGAGATGATCATGCCGGGCGACAACGCCGAGCTGGACGTCGAGCTGATCACGCCGATCGCCATGGAAGAGAAGCTGCGCTTCGCTATCCGTGAAGGCGGCCGTACCGTCGGCGCCGGCGTCGTTGCCAAGATCCTCGCCTAATAAGCGACGTCAAAAGGTCGTGGGGTCTCGACCCCACACCCCATGACTGTCACAGACCAAATGAAAGCCCGCTGAGAAACCTCAGCGGGCTTTTTTGCTGTTTGCGTCGGAAGAGGTAAGGCCTCTACGGTTCTACGCCAAAGGCCGGAGCGACCAGATCGCGCCAAATATCGATCGCCGGACGGCCCATATGACCATCGCTGTTCAGCGCTTCGAGCGGCGCATCGGGTAAATGAATATTGATCGGCACGTACCGCGTGATCAGATGCTCGCGCTGGTACTGGACGGCGGGAAAGTGCTCGGCAAAGACCGGCAGATTCGGCTGCAGGCGCAGATGCAGATTGTCGTCCCAGTAGTCGTCCATCGAAGCGAAATAGTCGCGCATCCGGCGGCTGATCACATCGCTGACATCCGGAGTGACATCCGTTACCCCGTCGGTCGCGATGAATTTCGGCAGATAATTGCGGATAGGGTCATCCCCCCAGCACTGCTGCGAAACGGTTGGATCGATCAGGCGCAGGGGCGGGACGACCAGCCAGGCATGCCCCAGAACGGCCATCGGGAAGTCCTGAAAATCGTGACGGTAAAACCCGCACCAGATGCCTTCGGGTTCGACGATGAACGTGGTCGAACCCAATATGCCGTAGCTCCATATGCCTAGCCGTTCCAGCATACGGATCATCATCGACGCGGCTTCGACACAGGCGCCTTCCCAACCGTCGGCCTTAAGCGTGGAGAGGATGATGTCGCACAGGCGCGGCACGACATCGCGCACCCGGGCCTCGTAACCGGCCTCGACCGGACGCAGATCGACCCAGCGGGCGTAGAGTTCGATAAAGGCCGGGTCGGTCGCGCACCGGGCGACGAATGCCGGGTGAGCATAGAAGCCCGGCTGCCCGGGGTCGATGCCCTCCGCGCGTAAAACCACTTCGATCTTTTGGCGTTCCAGGTCCGTGTTCATACTTCGCTCTAACACACATACAGCCATGGATAATAGGCGATTCAACGCCTCAGGAATCGATGTGGTTTGCGCCGTCGCAACGCGTGTATCGTGTGTGACATTACCGCTCACGGCAAAGGGTTGCGGATCGTTAACCCTGACTGTTAGGCGCATTTAAACCTCGTCCTGATACAGACATGTACGAAGCCGAGATGGGGTTAACCGAATGTCCAGATTGAAATCGATCGAGGTGGTCGCGCCTGACGGCCTGACCGGCGACGATATTGCCGCGTGGGAGAGCTTCACCGCGCGCCGTCCGGACATGATCGGCCCTTACTTCGACGTACGCTACGTTATGGATATCGGTCAGAGCGTCCCAGACGCCTATGTGGCGCGCCTGCGCGATGAAACGGGCGAAGTCGCCGGCTTCCTCCCTTATCAGATGCGCGGACGCACGCTTCAGCCCCTGGGGGCACCGCTGACAGACTATCACGGCATTATCGGCGAGGCGGGGCTGGAGGTAGACTACTCCCTGTTATTGAAAACCCTGAAAGCCGACCGGCTGGAATTCCAGGGGTGGGTAGGGGGTATGGCCCCGCGGGCGCGGACCCTTAGCGTCGTGAGTCAGATAGCTGATCTGTCCGAGGGATACGACGCCTATTTCGCCCGTCAGAAGGCGTTACATCACAAGTTTTACAAAAACCTCGGGCGTTGCGGGCGCAATGCCGAGCGCGATTTCGGCGGTTTTCAGTTTTCGTTCGAACGTGTGACGCCGGACCTGCTGCAATGGGTTATCGACCAGAAGCGTGAACAATATGCGCGCTCCGGCATGCACGACGTCTTCGGCTGCGGCTGGACGCTGAAGCTCCTCAGTCAGCTGGCGCATCGTCAGGATGAGGGCTTCGGTCTGCGCGTTGGTGTGTTGCGCGAAGGCAATCATCTGGTCGCCGCCGAAATTTGTCTGATGCGTGGGGACTACATCCATTTCTGGTTCCCGGCCTATGCCGAAGCCTACCACCGTTACAGCCCTGGAATTATTCTGGCGCTCAAGATTATGGAGCACGGTGCAGCCATGGGCGTAACGCGCGTCGATTTCGGCGCGGGTGGTGAAAGCTATAAGCACACCATGACCTCACCGGCACAGACCTGCCTTGAAGGCGTCGTGACGGCGCGCCCTCATATATTGAGTGCCGTCGGGGATATGATGGAAAACCTGTCGCCGCGCCTCAAGGGCCTGCGTTTATCCCTGCGTCGTCGCCTGCGGGTGATTCGCGCCTGCGAAACCTGCCCCAAGGGGCGCCGCCATGCTTTTCAGGCTTTGATGCGGCGTGGTTTCGACCGCTTGCGCCAGTCTCCTGTAAACCGGGCTGTGACGGCGGCCGCGGCGAACGATGCAGCGGATCTTTAGACGGTCGTAAATATATGTAAAACGCCCGGTCTGGCCTTTGGTTCGACCGGGCTTTTCTGTATTTGAGGCCCTGATCGCGGAATATCGCCGTGGGGTATAACTTTTGTGCCTTAAGGGGTTGACGCGGGCGGACTCCTTAGGCATATACGCGACCTCTGTTGGATCGGCCGTGAGACCTTGGTCTTAAACGCGTTCCGCATACTACGAAATTAAGTCGTGCGGCCTCATCTGGTTTCAGGTGACTCTGTTCAGACTTTCCGAATGGCCTCGCAGGCAACCCCTGCGTGGCTTTGTTTTTTGCGGATATCGCGTCGGTCTCATTTCGGGGTCGAAGCCGGTCTTTGAAATGGTTCAACGGACGCGGGATACGCAAACCCTTTAACTTGGAATAAGAGCGATATGGATCGTCAGAATATCCGCATCAGGCTCAAGGCCTTCGATCACCGCGTACTGGATCATTCCACACGCGAAATCGTAAATACGGCCAAGCGCACCGGTGCCACCGTGCGGGGACCCATCCCCCTGCCGACGCTGATTGAACGCTTCACCGTGAACCGTTCGCCGCACGTCGACAAGAAGTCCCGTGAACAATTCGAAATCCGTACGCACAAGCGCGTGCTCGATATCGTCGATCCTACCCCGCAGACCGTTGACGCGCTGATGAAGCTCGACCTGTCCGCTGGCGTGGACGTCGAGATCAAGATTTAAGGGGCCGGACCATGAAAAGAACCGGTCTACTCGCCAAGAAGCTGGGCATGACGCGTTATTTCGACGCGCAGGGCCTGCACACTCCCGTCACCGTTCTCTCGCTCGAAGGCTGTCAGGTCGTCGCTCAGCGTACGAAGGACAAGGACGGCTACACCGCGCTGCAACTGGGCGCCGGTGCCAAGAAAGCCAAGAACACCTCGAACCCCGAGCGCGTGCGTTTCGCCAAGGCGCAGGTCGAGCCCAAGGCGATCCTCGCTGAATTCCGCGTGTCGGAAGACGCTCTCGTCGAAGTCGGCGCTGAACTGTCGGCCGATCACTTCGCCGAAGGTCAGAAGGTCGACATCCAGGGCACGACCATCGGTAAGGGTTTTGCCGGTGCCATGAAGCGCTGGAACTTCGGCGGCATGCGCGCCACCCACGGTGTTTCGGTCTCTCACCGTGCCCACGGTTCGACGGGTAACCGTCAGGATCCGGGCCGTACCTTCCCGGGTAAGAAGATGGCCGGTCACTACGGTGTCGAAACCGTCACGACCCTCAACCTCGAAGTCGTTCGCGTGGACGCCGAGCGCGGCCTGATCTTCATCCGTGGCGCTGTCCCGGGTGCGGAAGGTTCGTTCGTGAAGATCCGCGACGCCGTCAAGAAGGCCGCTCCTGCGGGTCTGCCGTTCCCGGCTGGTCTGAAGAAGGCTGCTGTGGCCGACACGGCCCCGGTTCAAGCTGAGGAAGCTCCTGCTCAAGAAGAGGGAGCTGAATAATCATGAAACTCGAAGTCATCACCCTCGACAACGGCAAGGCCGGTTCGATCGATCTGTCCGACGCCGTCTTCGGCATCGACGAGATCCGCTCGGACATCCTGGCCCGCGTCGTCAACTGGCAGCTGGCCAAGCGCCGTGCCGGTACGCACAAGGTTCAGACCCGCAACGAGAATTCTCGTACGGGTAAGAAGATGTACAAGCAAAAGGGCTCCGGCGGCGCTCGTCACGGTTCGCGCCGTGCCCCGCAATTCGTCGGCGGTTCGCGCGCCTTCGGTCCGGTCGTTCGCTCGCATGCGTTCGACCTGCAGAAGAAGGTCCGTGCTCTGGGCCTGCGTCACGCTCTGTCGTCGAAGGTCAAGTCCGGCTCGCTGATCGTTCTCGATCAGGCCGTCCTGGCCGCTCCCAAGACCGCCGCTCTTCGCGCCCAGTTCGAAACGCTCGGCCTGAAGAACGCTCTGTTCATCGCGGGTCCGGAAGTTGACACCAACTTCGCCCTCGCTTCGCGCAACATCCCGAACATCGACGTCCTGCCGTCGGCTGGCCTGAATGTCTACGACATCCTGCGCCGCCAGACGCTGGTTCTGACGAAGTCGGCGGTTGAAGCGATCGAAGCCCGCTTCAAAGTGGAGGCCTAATCGTTATGGCTGCTACTATTCGCAATTACGACGTGCTTCTGAGCCCGCACATCACTGAAAAGTCGACCCTGCTTTCGGAGCAGAACAAGGTCGTCTTCAAGGTGGCGCTGGACGCTTCGAAGGACGAAGTGGCCTCGGCCGTTGAAGCGCTCTTCAACGTCAAGGTCGTCAAGGTCAACACGGTGGTCACGAAGGGCAAAACCAAGCGCTTCAAGGGCATCATGGGCCGTCGCAACGATGTCAAAAAAGCGATTGTCACCCTCGAAGAGGGCCAATCGATCGACATCACCACCGGTCTGTAAGGGGAGGTTTTAACAATGGCTTTGAAGCATTTTAATCCGACCTCGCCCGGCCGTCGCGAACTGGTTCTCGTTGACCGTTCCGAACTGCACAAGGGTCGTCCGGAAAAGTCGCTCGTCGAAGGTCTGACGAAGTCGGGCGGTCGTGGCGCCGGTGGCCGTATCGCCGTCCGCTTCCGTGGCGGTGGCGCGAAGAAGCTTTACCGCATCATCGACTTCAAGCGTCGCAAGTTCGACGTCGTCGGTACGGTCGAGCGTCTGGAATACGATCCGAACCGCACCGCGTTCATCGCGCTGGTCAACTATGCCGACGGCGAAAAGGCCTATATCCTGGCCCCGCAACGCCTGAAGGCCGGTGATCAGGTCATCGCTTCGGAAAAGGTCGACGTGAAGCCCGGCAACGCGGCTCCGCTGCGCGCCCTGCCGATCGGTACGATCATCCACAATATCGAGCTGAAGCCCCTCAAGGGTGGTCAGCTGGCCCGTTCGGCTGGCGCTTACGCCCAGCTGGTCGGTCGTGACGCTGGTTACGCTCAGATCCGTCTGGGTTCGGGCGAGCTGCGCATGGTGCTTGACACCTGCATGGCCACCATCGGTGCCGTGTCCAACCCGGACCACATGAACGAAAGCCTCGGCAAGGCCGGTCGCAAGCGTCACATGGGCTTCCGCCCGCACGTCCGCGGCGTGGCCATGAACCCGATCGACCACCCGCACGGTGGTGGTGAAGGCCGTACTTCCGGTGGTCGTAACCCGGTTACCCCGTGGGGCAAGCCGACCAAGGGCCGCAAGACCCGTACCAACAAAGCGACGGATAAATTCATCATCCGCTCGCGTCACCTTAAGAAGGCTCGCTAATCCATGGCTCGCTCCGTATGGAAAGGTCCTTTCGTCGATGGCCACCTTCTCAAGAAGGCGGAAACGGCTCAGGACTCCGGTCGCAAGGACGTCATCAAGACGTGGTCGCGCCGGTCTGTCATCATGCCCCAGTTCGTGGGGCTCACCTTTGGTGTTTATAACGGTCAGAAGCACGTCCCCGTGCTCGTGTCGGAAGACATGGTCGGCATGAAGCTTGGTGAATTTTCGCCTACGCGGAACTTCCCCGGCCACGCCGCTGACAAGAAGGCGAAGAGGAAGTAAGCATGTCGCAAACGTCCAATCCGCGTCGCGTCAAGCCGACCGAAGCCCGCGCCAAGCTGGTTTCCATCCGTATCAGCCCGTACAAGCTGAACCTCGTCGCCCAGTCTATCCGTGGCCTCAAGGTTCAACGCGCGCTGAACGAGCTGGAATTCTCGCACAAGCGTATCGCCGGTGACGTGCGCAAGGCCCTGTATTCGGCGATTTCGAACGCCGAAAACAACCACAACCTCGACATCGACAATCTGTTCGTTGCCGAAGCCTATGTGGGCAAGAACATCGTCATGAAGCGTTTTGCGTCCCGCGCCCGCGGTCGCTCTTCGCGTATCCTGAAACCCTTCTCGGAACTGACGATCGTCGTCCGTGAAGCTGGCGCGGAGGCCGCATAACATGGGTCAGAAAGTCAATCCGATCGGTCTGCGCCTCGGCGTCAACCGCACCTGGGATTCGCGCTGGTTCGCTGCCCGTCAGGAATATGCCAAGCTGCTTCACCAGGACCTGAAGATCCGTAAGGTTCTGAAGGAAAAGCTGAACGCCGCCGGCGTGTCGCGCATCATCATCGAGCGTCCGCACAAGAAGTGCCGCGTGACGATCTACGCCGCCCGTCCGGGCGTCGTGATCGGCAAGAAGGGCGCCGACATCGACAAGCTGCGCAAGGACGTCTCCGCCATCACCGATGGTGAAGTGTTCCTGAACCTGGTCGAAATCCGCAAGCCGGAAGTCGACTCGCAACTGGTCGCCGAATCGATCTGCCAGCAGCTGGAGCGCCGCGTCGCTTTCCGCCGCGCCATGAAGCGTTCGATCCAGTCGGCCATGCGTCTGGGCGCCAAGGGCATCCGTATGAACCTGTCGGGCCGTCTCGGCGGTGCGGAAATCGCCCGTATGGAATGGTACCGTGAAGGCCGCGTGCCTTTGCACACCCTGCGCGCCGACATCGATTTCGGTTTCGCCGAAGCCCTGACCACCTACGGCATCATCGGTGTCAAGGTGTGGATCTTCAAGGGTGAAGTGCTGGAGCACGATCCGATGGCGCAGGACAAGCGCTGGGCGAACGAAGCCTCTGGCCCGTCGTCCAACGAGCGTCCTGAGCGCGGTGACCGTAACAACCGTGGCCCGCGCCGCGATCGCAACAATAAGGAGGCCTAATCGCTATGCTGCTTCCTAAGCGCACAAAATACCGTAAGGCCTTCAAGGGCCGCATCCACGGTAATGCCAAGGGCGGCTATACGCTGAACTTTGGTTCCTACGGTCTGAAGACGGTCGAGCCTGAGCGCCTGACCGCCCGTCAGATCGAAGCCGCCCGTCGGGCCATCACGCGTCAAATGAAGCGTCAGGGCCGCGTGTGGATCCGTATCTTCCCTGACCTCCCGGTCACGGGCAAGCCCGCCGAAGTCCGGATGGGTAAAGGTAAGGGTGCCGTGGATTACTGGGCGGCCCGCGTGGCCCCCGGTCGTATCCTCTTTGAAATCGACGGCGTGCCGGACGATATCGCGCGTGAGGCCCTGCGTCTCGGTGCGGCGAAGCTGCCCGTCAGCACCCGCGTCGTGACCCGTCTCGACGCCGGCATCGCGGCGGCTGCGGAGTAAGATCATGACCAAGATTGCCGATCTTCGGGGCAAGACCTCGGACCAGCTCCAGGAAGAACTGCTGAACCTCAAAAAGGAACAGTTCAACCTGCGTTTCCAGAAGGCCACCGGCCAGCTGGAAAAGACCCACCGCGTGAACGAAATCCGCAAGGACGTCGCCCGCATCAAATCGCTTCTGAACGCTCAGAAGTCCGCCTAAAAGGAATAGACCATGCCCAAGCGCATTCTTGAAGGTCTGGTTGTTTCCGATAAGGGCAACAAGACCATCGTCGTAAAGGTGGAACGCACCGTTATGCACCCGCTTTTCAAGAAGCCGGTTCGCGTTTCGAAGCGCTACCACGCCCACGATGAGAACAACACCTACAAGACCGGCGACGCCGCCCGCATCATCGAATGCGCGCCCAAGTCGAAGCTGAAGACCTGGGAAGTGCTTCCCAAGGACGCTGCCTAAGTCTTGATTTAAGCATTTGTGGTTTGGTTCCGGCACATTCGGAATACCTTCCGCAGACGTTGATTTCGGGGAATGCTCGCGAAACTTTTGCCAAATAACGGCAGATCGTTTCGTCGGGCATTTTTCCGTTTGCTTATTCCGGGGAAATAGGGTTTAAGGCCCGCTTCCTCGGAATCTCTATCGTTATCGTGGAAAGCCCGGCCTGCAAGGGCAGGGGCCTTTTGCGAGATTTTGGAAAGTTTGAATTATGATTCAGATGCAAACTAATCTGGACGTTGCCGATAATTCGGGCGCGCGCCGGGTCATGTGCATCAAGGTGTTGGGCGGCTCCAAGCGCCGTTACGCCTCGGTGGGTGACCTGATCGTCGTCTCGGTTAAGGAAGCGATCCCCCGTGGTCGCGTGAAGAAGGGTGACGTTCTGCGCGCCATCGTCGTTCGCACGTCCAAGGACATCCAGCGCAAGGACGGCTCGGTTATCCGTTTCGACACCAACGCTGCCGTCATCGTTAACAAGTCGAGCGAGCCTATCGGCACGCGTATCTTCGGCCCGGTGCCGCGCGAGCTTCGCGCCAAGAACCACATGAAGATCATCTCGCTGGCGCCGGAGGTCATCTAAGCTATGGCTGCTAAGATCAAAAAAGGCGACAAGGTCGTCGTCCTCACGGGCAAGGACAAGGGCCGTTCGGGCACCGTCCTGAAGGTTCTCCCGACCGAGAACCGCGTCGTCGTTCAGGGTATCAACATCGTCCAGCGCCATACGCGCGCCTCGCAGACGAACCCGCAGGGCGGCATCATCAACAAGGAAGCCTCGCTCCACCTGTCGAACGTCGCCATCGCCGACGCCGCTGGTAAGCCGACCCGCGTCGGTTTCCGCATCGAAGGTGACAAGAAGGTCCGTTTCGCCAAGACGACGGGAGCTGTCATCAATGGCTGATCAAAAGTACACTCCGCGCCTGAAGAGCGTTTACCTGGAGACCGTCCGGGCCGCCCTTAAGGAAGAGTTCGGCTACACGAACGAAATGCAGGTCCCCAAGCTCGACAAGATCGTCGTGAACATGGGTATCGGTGAAGCCGTGGCCGACTCCAAGAAGGTCCGCGCCGCTGTTGCCGACCTCGCTGCCATCACCGGTCAGAAGCCGGCGGAAACCAAGGCCCGTAAGTCCATCGCCGGCTTCAAGCTGCGCGAAGGCATGACGATCGGCGCCAAGGTCACCCTACGCAAGGATCGTATGTACGAATTCCTCGACCGCCTGATCACGATCGCGCTGCCGCGCGTGAAGGATTTCCGTGGTCTGAACGGTAACTCGTTCGACGGCCGTGGCAACTACGCCATGGGCCTGAAGGAACACATCGTGTTCCCGGAAATCAACTACGACCAGATCGATCAGATGTGGGGCATGGACATCGTTGTCTGCACCACGGCGAAGAGCGACAAAGAAGCCAAGGCGCTTCTGAAGCACTTCCAGTTCCCGTTCACCTCGTAAGCGGAGAAATTAAGACAATGGCTAAGAAATCTGCTGTCAACCGCAACGAGATGGTCAAGAAGCTCGTCGACAAGTACGCCGCCAAGCGCGAGGCCCTCAAGGCCGCCGCCGTGGACGAGTCGCTTCCTCTGGAAGAGCGCTTCGCCGCCCGCCTCAAGCTCGCCAAGCTGCCCCGCAACTCGGCGCCCACCCGCATCCGCAACCGCTGTGAAGTCACCGGCCGTCCGCGCGCTTTCTACCGCAAGCTCAGCATGAGCCGCGTTAGCCTGCGCAAGCTGGCCAACGAGGGTCAAATCCCCGGCATGACCAAGGCCAGCTGGTAAGGGAAGATCGAAACATGTTTATCTCTGATCCCCTGAGCGACCTGATCGCCCGCATCAAGAACGCCGCCATGCGCAAGCGTTCCAAGGTGCTCACCCCCGCCTCGAAGCTGCGCGCCCGCGTGCTCGACGTTCTCAAGGACGAAGGCTACATCCGCGGCTACGAGCTGCTGGAAGTGCCGGGTGAGTTCCCGCAGTTCGAAATCGAACTGAAGTACTTCGACGATCAACCGGTTATCGCGGACATCGCCCGCGTCTCCAAGCCGGGTCGTCGCGTCTATTCGTCGATCGCAGATCTGAAGCCCGTCAAGAACGGTCTCGGCATCTCGATCCTGTCCACGCCCAAGGGCGTCATGTCTGACAACGCAGCCCGCGAAAACAACGTCGGCGGCGAAGTCCTCTGCCGCGTCTACTAAGACGTCGGCTGTTAGGAAATTAAGACCATGTCACGGATTGGTAAAAAAGCCATCGCAGTGCCGTCGGGTGTGACCATCACGCTCGATGGCCAAGCCATCACGGTCAAGGGCCCCAAGGGTCAACTGAACTGGACCGTCGTTGAAGAAATCGAAGTGAAGCAGGAAGCGGGTTCGCTGTCCGTCGCCCCCCGTGGCGAAACGGCGCGTCACCGTTCGATGTGGGGCCTTTCGCGCACCCTGATCGCCAATATGGTGAAGGGCGTGACCGAAGGCTTCGAATCGAGCCTCGAACTGGTCGGCGTCGGTTACCGCGCCGCCATGAAGGGCGCGAACCTGGAACTGTCGCTCGGCTTCTCGCACCCCGTCGAAGTCGCGCCGCCCGCCGGTGTCACCTTCGTCGTGCCGAAGCAAACGGAAATCAAGATCCAGGGCATCGACAAGCAAGTCGTCGGTGAACTGGCCGCGAAGATCCGCAAGATCCGTCCGCCTGAGCCCTACAAGGCCAAGGGTGTGCGTTATGCCGGCGAGAAGGTTCGCCGCAAGGAAGGGAAGAAGAAGTAAGTCATGGCTCTCTCTCCTCGTGAACAAATGGCTCGTCGCGCGCAACGTAACCGTACGCGCCTGAAGAAGCTCTCCAACGGCCGCCCGCGTCTGTCGGTCTTCCGTTCGGACAAGAACATCTACGCTCAGGTCATCGACGACCTGAACGGCAAGACCGTTGCCTCCGCCTCGTCGCTGGAAGCGGAAGCCAAGCGTGGTTCGAACGCCGCCGCCGCCGCCGAAGTCGGCAAGCTGGTTGCCCAGCGCGCTGTCGAAGCCGGTATCAAGGACGTCGTCTTTGACCGTGGCGGTTACATCTATCACGGCCGGGTGAAGGCGTTGGCGGATGCCGCGCGCGAAGCCGGTCTCAACTTCTAAGGGGTACATTCAATGGCTCGTCCCAGCGAAAACCGCAATGACCGCCGCGATCGTACCGAAGAACCTTCGGAGTTCGTAGAAAAGCTGGTCCACATCAACCGCGTCGCCGCTACCGTGAAGGGTGGCCGTCGTTTCTCGTTCGCCGCTCTGATGGTCGTCGGTGACCAAAAGGGTCGCGTTGGCTTCGGTCACGGCAAGGCCCGTGAAGTTCCGGAAGCCATCCGCAAGGCGACCGAAGAAGCCAAGAAGTCGCTCGTCCGCGTGCCGCTTCGCGAATCCCGCACCCTGCACCACGACGGCTACGGTCGTTGGGGCGCCGGCAAGATCCAGCTCCGCGCGGCCCCTCCGGGCACCGGCGTGATCGCGGGCGGTCCGATGCGTGCCGTGCTCGAAACCCTCGGCGTCTCCGACGTCGTCGGCAAGTCGCTCGGCTCGTCGAACCCCTACAACATGGTGCGAGCCACGTTCGAGGCTCTGAAGGTGCAGTCTTCGCCCCGTCAGATCGCCGCCAAGCGTGGTAAGAAGGTTGGCGACATCCTGACCCGCCGCAACGATGGCGCGTCGTCGCCTGAATCCATCGAGGGCTAATCATCATGGCTCAAGTCACTGTCAAGCAAACGGGTTCGCCCATTCGCCGCACCAAGGACCAGCGCGCTACGCTCGCCGGTCTGGGCCTGAACAAGATGGGTCGCGTCTCCACCCTGGAAGACACCCCCTCGGTTCGCGGCATGATCGCCAAGGTCGCCCACCTCATCGAAATCGTCGAGTAGGTCGGACTAACCGATTAAGTTTAGACGCCCCGGCAGCAATGCCGGGGCGTTTTGCTATTTATGAGAGCTGTATTTCTTAACAGTTCCGCAATTTCAGCCGAGTCGGCGGTTTCCGTCGGCGCTAAATTAGTCAGAAAGGCAATCAACATGACCAAGCTGAACGAAATCCGCGATAACGAAGGTTCGACCAAGGGCCGCATGCGCGTTGGCCGTGGCCCGGGTTCGGGCAAGGGCAAGACCGCCGGTCGCGGCGTCAAGGGTCAGAAGTCCCGTACCGGCGTTTCGCTGCTGGGCTTCGAAGGCGGCCAGATGCCGCTCTATATGCGTATGCCGAAGCGCGGCTTCAACAGCCTAAACCGCAAGGAATTCGCCGAAGTCAACCTGTGGCGCCTGCAACAGGCGATCGACGCGGGCAAGATCGACGCATCGGCGCCGATTGACGCCGCTGCCCTCAAGGCCGCGGGTATCATCCGTCGTGAACTGGACGGCGTGCGTCTGCTGGGCGAAGGCGAACTGACCTCGAAGGTGACCCTGTCGGTCTATTCGGCCACCGCGTCGGCCGTGAAGGCCGTCGAGGCCGCCGGTGGCTCGCTGACGCAAAAGCGTCCGGCCAAGACCGAAGAAGCCTAAGCAAAAATGTCACGCGCTCAGGCGTTATGCGCCTGAGCGCGGCATTTTGCGGCACTCGTGCCCATATGCGATCCAGTCCCACGACTAAAGTCGGCAAATCGCCGCTTTGACAATGGGATGCGGGGCCCGTAAGGGTGGTACACGAAGGGCTGGAATCGCCAAACGCGCGTCCGCCCATGACTTGAGGTTTTTATGGCATCTGCGGCTGAACAATTAGCGGCCAATATGAATTTCGGTTCCTTCGCCAAGGCGACCGAGCTTCATAAACGTCTTCTTTTCACCCTTGGGGCTTTGATCGTCTATCGTCTGGGGACCTATATCCCCATTCCGGGCATCGACATCAACGCCTTCGCTCAGTCGTTTTCCGAGCAGTCCAAGGGCATTCTCGGCATGTTCAACATGTTCTCCGGCGGTGCCGTCGAGCGCATGGCGATCTTCGCCCTGAACATCATGCCGTATATCTCGGCCTCCATCATCGTTCAGCTCATGCAGTCGGTCTATCCGCCGTGGGAAAAGCTGAAGAAGGAGGGCGGGGAGGCCGGCCGCAAGCAGCTCAACCAATATACCCGTTACCTCGCGCTGATCCTGGCGCTGGTGCAATCCTTCTCCATCGCCGCAGGGATGCAGGCCAACGGTCTGGCGCTCGATCCCGGTCCGATGTTTATCATTTCCTCGGTTGTCACCCTCACGGGTGGCACCCTGTTCCTGATGTGGCTGGGCGAGCAGATCACCTCGCGCGGGGTCGGCAACGGCACGTCGCTGATCATCTTCGCCGGTATCGTCGCCGTTCTGCCGCGCACCATGGGCAACCTGCTGTCCTTGTCGAAGGAAGGCCAGATTTCGGCGGGCATCCTGTTGTTGCTGGTTCTGGTGCTGGTCGCCACGATCGTTTTCATCGTCTTCATGGAACGCTCGCAGCGCCGTCTGCTGGTGCAGTACCCGAAGCGTCAGGTCGGCAATCGCATCATGGGCGGCGAGTCGTCCTTCATGCCGCTCAAGGTCAATACCGCCGGGGTCATTCCGCCGATCTTCGCCTCGTCGCTCCTGCTGTTGCCGACGACCGCGGCGGCCTTCCTGGCCAAGGATCCGACCAAGGTGCCGGAATGGCTGTCCTGGCTGCCGTCGGTGACCGCCATGCTGAACCACGGGCAACCGCTGTTCATCGCGCTCTATGCCTTCCTGATCATCTTCTTCTGTTTCCTCTACACCTCGCTGGTGTTCAATCCGGACGAGACGGCGGAAAATCTGCGCAAGTACGGAGGCTTCCTGCCGGGTATCCGCCCGGGCAAGCGCACCGCCGAATATCTCGATTTCGTCCTAACGCGCATCACCGTCATCGGCGCCGCCTATATCACCGCGGTTTGCCTGCTGCCGGAAATCCTCAGCTCGAACCTCGGCAACAACTTCTATTTCGGCGGCACCTCGATCCTCATCGTCGTGACCGTGACTATGGACACCGTGGCGCAGATTCAGTCGCATCTTCTGGCGCACCAGTATGACGGCCTGATCAAGAAATCCAAAGCGCGGGGAGGGCGCGGCCGATGAACCTCATTCTTTTCGGACCGCCTGCCGCAGGCAAGGGAACGCAAGCAAAGCGCCTCGTCGTCGCCCACAATCTGGTCCAGCTGTCGACCGGTGACATGCTGCGGGCGGCCATCGCTGCCGGATCGGAACTGGGCCAGAAGGTCAAGTCGATCCTCGATATCGGCGGTCTGGTGTCGGACGACATCGTTATCGACCTGATCAAGGCCAACCTCCCGGCGGCAGAAGCGGCGGGCGGCGCCATTTTCGACGGCTTCCCGCGTACCCTGGCGCAAGCCGAGGCGCTGGATGCCATCCTGATCGAGCGCGACGCGCCGATCGATGTGGTTGTGCGTCTCAAGGTCGATGAAAACGCTCTGATCGAGCGTATCGAAAAGCGTTTTGCCGAACAGGGCCGCTCGGACGACAATCCGGCGACCTACAAGGACCGTCTGGCGACCTATAATGCCCAGACCGCGCCGCTCCTGCCGTACTATGCGGCGCAGGGTAAGCTGGTCGAGGTCGACGGCATGGGGTCGGTCGAGGAGGTCTCGGCGCGCGTCGAAGCCGCTTTGTCGGCCTTGGTTAGTTAAAAGCCTCATGCCCAAAAGTGATTCCCGGTTTTGGGAAACACATGAGGCGCAAACAAAGTTTCGGAAACTTCGGTTTCCACCGATGAGAATCGCCTTAGGGCGGGGCTCATCATCCTTCCGGCGTGAACCGGAATTCTACTCTAAAGCGCTTCGGATGGCCTTCACCTCCTGCCGGAACGCTTTAATCGCTTACTCACCGGGATATGATCGGGATTCACGTTTGAATCTTGACAATATCTCAATCCTACCCATTGACGGGAGCGAAACCCTCTGTATAAGGGGCAGCTTCCGCGAAAGGCGCCCGGTTATCCCACGATCCAAACATGGATTGCATGGGTGGCTGGCGTGTCACCTTTCGCATTTTAACGTGCAAGTCAGACACGTTCAGGAGATTCAGACGTGGCCCGTATCGCAGGCGTCAATATACCGACCAACAAGCGCGTTCTCATCGCGCTCCAATATATCCACGGCATTGGCCAGCAAAAGGCCAAGGAAATCGTGGAAAAGGTGGGCATCGAAGACGCCCGCCGCGTCAACCAGCTCTCGGACGCCGAAGTGCTGCAGATCCGCGAAACCATCGACCGTGACTATCTGGTCGAGGGTGATCTGCGCCGCGAAGTCTCGATGAACATCAAGCGTCTGATGGACCTGGCCTGCTACCGCGGCCTGCGTCACCGTAAGGGCCTGCCGGTCCGCGGTCAGCGCACTCACACCAACGCCCGTACCCGCAAGGGTCCGGCGAAGCCCATCGCCGGCAAGAAGAAGTAAGCGGGATTCTGACCTATGGCTAAAGAACCTTCACGCGTTAAAAAGCGCGAACGCAAGAACATCACCTCGGGTGTGGCTCACGTCAACGCCTCGTTCAACAACACCATGATCACCATCACGGACGCGCAGGGTAATGCGATTTCGTGGTCGTCGGCCGGTCACATGGGCTTCAAGGGTTCGCGCAAGTCGACCCCGTACGCTGCCCAGGTTGCAGCCGAAGACGCCGGCAAGAAGGCGATCGAGCACGGTGTGAAGACGCTGGAAGTCAGCGTCGCCGGTCCGGGTTCGGGCCGTGAATCGGCTCTGCGCGCCCTGCAGGCCGTCGGCTTCACGATCACGACCATCCGTGACGTGACCCCGATCCCGCACAACGGCTGCCGTCCGCCGAAGCGTCGTCGCGTTTAATACCTACTTCTACCCCTTTTCCGTTGCCCCTGGCCGCAAGCCGGGGGCAACCATTCTCGTCTGAGGGACGCAATGATCGAAAGAAACTGGCAGCAGCTTATTCGTCCCGAGAAGCCCCAAATCGAGTCCGGTCAGGATTCCCAGCGCAAGATGCGTCTTGTGGCGGAACCTCTGGAACGCGGCTTTGGCGTGACGCTCGGCAATGCTCTGCGCCGCGTGCTCCTCTCCTCCCTGCAAGGGGCGGCGGTGACGGCGGTCCAAATCGACGGTGTCGTTCACGAATTCTCCTCTATCGAGGGCGTTCGCGAAGACGTGGTCGACATTATCCTCAATATCAAGCAACTGGCGCTCCGCATGCATGCGGAAGGCCCCAAGCGCATGGTTCTGCGCGCCTCGTCGGCCGGTCCTGTGACCGCCGGCATGATCGACGTTCCGTCGGACATCGAAGTGCTGAACCCCGATCACGTGATCTGCACCCTCGATGAAGGTGCGTCGGTGCGCATGGAATTCACCGTTCAGACCGGCAAGGGCTACGTCCCGGCCGACCGTCTGCGCCCGGAAGACGCGCCCATCGGCCTTATCGCCGTCGACGCACTCTATTCGCCGGTCAAGAAGGTCGCCTACAAGGTTGAGCCGACCCGCCAGGGTCAGTCGCTCGACTACGACAAGCTGGTGCTGGAAGTCGAAACCAACGCCGCGGTGACGCCGGTGGACGCCGTGGCCTATGCCGCGCGCATCCTGCAGGACCAGCTCCAGATCTTCATCACCTTCGAAGAGCCGAAGCCGGCTGTCGTCGAAGAGGGTAAGCCTGAGCTGCCGTTCAACCCGGCCCTGCTCAAGAAGGTCGATGAACTGGAACTCAGCGTCCGTTCGGCCAACTGCCTGAAGAACGACAACATCGTCTATATCGGCGACCTGATCCAGAAGACGGAATCGGAAATGCTCCGTACTCCGAACTTTGGCCGCAAGTCGCTGAACGAAATCAAGGAAGTTCTGTCCTCGATGGGTCTGTCGCTCGGCATGGATGTGCCGAACTGGCCGCCCGAAAATGTGGAAGACCTGGCGAAGAAGTTCGAAGATCAGATTTAAGACTTCTGACAAGACTAAAAGAGGCTCGATCCGCAAGGTTCGGGCCTTTGCCTTTTTATGAGAGGGTAATTTGCCCGATCATTTACCGGGAAAGACCAAAACCTTGTCCCGGTAATTTCCATCATGTGATGGACGTTCGAAGCGGGCAGGGGCCGTCGGCCTTTGACCTTTGTCTTCGGGCTCGTTTTTGGGGTCACGCACAGCCCGTGTGCGGCGTGATCTTATGGAGAATTCTCATGCGTCACGGTACCGGTTACCGCAAGCTCGGTCGCACCACCTCGCACCGCATCGCCATGTTCGCCAACATGTCGGCTTCGCTCATCAAGCACGAACAGATCGTCACCACCCTGCCGAAAGCCAAGGAACTGCGTCCCTTCGTCGAAAAGCTGGTCACGCTGGCCAAGTCGGGCACCCTGCACGACCGCCGCATCGCCATCTCGCGCGTCCGCGACGTGCCGCAGGTCGCCAAGCTGTTCGATGTGCTGGCCAAGCGCTACGCCGACCGTAACGGCGGCTATATCCGCATCCTGAAGGCCGGTTTCCGTCACGGCGATAACGCCGCCATGGCTGTCATTGAATTCGTCGATCGTGATGAAACCGCCAAGGGCAAGGATTCGGGCCCGGTCTTCGCGGTCGAAGCCGACGGCGAAGAATAAGAATTACCCCTTCAATGGGTTATTCAATAAGGGCCGTTGACGGATGTCAGCGGCCCTTAGTCTTTTATAAACTTCTGTTAACGCGGCTGTGATCGATTGCGGCGTTTATGTGACTTCGTCCTTTGCGATTTATACCCTATCGTCCCAGTGTGGATTTAGCGCTTTCGCTCGCCACCGGTTTTTCCAAACAGACGAGGAGGTTCACTATGCCGACAGAGACTCTCGCCGACCGTTATGAATATGAGGGTGCCATCAGCACGTCCGAAGCCATGACGGAATACACCCACGCCACTGTTCAGGCGGCGTCCGAGGTGGAACCGTACAGTCAGCCGGTGCTCGACGCCGTGCGCGCCTGCGATTAAACGCAAGGCCTTTACAGCCATTTGAAAGCCTCCGGTGGAAGCCGGGGGCTTTTTCGTTGTCAATGAAACAGTTTCGCTTGTCATCCGTCCGTCGTGCTTCTTAACTAAGCTAAGGGAATTATCGGTAAGGAGTCGCTTATGCGGGCAGCGAAATTGTGGATCAGTGGGCTTTTCCTGCTCCTTCTGTCGGCCTGCGCGACGGTACCCATGGCGGACAGAGGTCCGCCGAACACCTTGATCCTGATTTCCATTGATGGTTGGCGCGCCGACTATATGGACCGCGACCTGACGCCGAACCTCAAATATCTGGCCGATAACGGGGCTACCGGCGCCATGCGCCCCAGCTTCCCCAGCCTGACCTTTCCCAATCACTATACGCTGGTGACAGGGATGCGGCCCGATCACCACGGTATCGTCGGCAATACCATGCGCGATGCGCGAAAACCCGGCGTGACCTTCAAGCTGTCGAATAATGAGGCGGTGACTGACGGCTTCTGGTGGAATGATGCCAAGCCGTTCTGGGTCAGCGCGCGTGAGCAGGGCATGGTCGTCGCTACGATGTTCTGGCCGGGATCGGAAGCCGAAATCCACGGTCTGCGCCCGAGCCTCTATTCCAAGTTCGAGGACCACGTCCCGCCGCTGGACGTGGTGACGCGCGGCATGGCGTGGATGGATGTGCCCGAGGCCGAACGACCGCGCGCCCTGACGCTCTATTTCAGCGATGTCGATCACGCCGGGCACGACTTCGGACCCGACGCGCCGGAAGTGGATACAGCGTTGAAAAGCGTCGATGCGGCGATTGGATATCTGATCGCCGATCTTCAGAAGCGCGGCCTGTGGGGCAAGGTCAATCTGATCATCGTTGGCGATCACGGTATGACTAAGCACCGCCCGGAGACCTTCATCAAGATTGCCGATCTGTTGCCACAGGGCATATACGAACTGGTCCCGTCGGGTCAGATCGCTGGTTTCAACTATGTGAAGGGGCATGAGGCCGAACTGGATGCGATACTGCTCAAGCCCCATGCCCATATGACCTGCTGGCCCAAGGCAAAGATTCCCGCGAAATTCCATTACGGCACGCATGTCCGCGTCCCGGCGATTGTCTGCCTCGCCAACCCAGGCAGTTATATCGTCTCACCGTCGAAAGATAACTGGATGCCGAAACCTCAGGGCGGCAGCCACGGCTACGATCCGTATGAGACGGAAATGGCGACGTGCCTGATCGCTTTCGGGCCGGATATCAGGGCCGGGGTCAGGCTGGACACCTTCGACAATGTGGCGGTCTATCCCCTGGTCATGCATCTGTTGCGTCTGAAAGCGGAGAAAAGCGATGGTCGGATAGCGACGCTGACGCCCGTCCTGAGGCAGTAGCCAAGCCGATCGAATTCCCCTATGAAGGTCGCCCCGATCTACGCAAACGCGAGCCCCCTAAGTGAGCCAAGCCCCGGACCTGTCGCGTCGCCATAAGGCCGCGGTGCCTTTCATCTTTGTCACCGTGTGCCTCGATATCGTGGCGCTGGGCCTGATCATTCCCGTCCTGCCGTCGCTGATCGCCGATTTTGTCGGTGACGTGTCGCGCTCGGGCTACTGGCTGGGCCTGTTCGGTTCGATGTGGGGCCTGATGCAGTTCTTCGCTTCGCCGGTCATCGGGGCGCTGTCGGATCGTTTCGGTCGCCGCCCGGTCGTCCTCCTGTCGAATTTCGGGCTGGGCGCGGACTATCTGCTGATGGCGCTGGCGCCGGGCCTCGGCTGGCTGTTGCTGGGCCGTCTGATCAACGGCATCACCTCGGCCAGTATTTCGACGGCCTATGCCTATATTTCGGATGTCACCGCGCCGGAAAACCGGGCGAAGTATTTCGGTCTGATGGGGGCGGCCTTTGGTGTCGGCTTCGTGCTGGGGCCTTTGCTGGGTGGTGTGCTGGGGGATATCGAGCCGCGTTTGCCCTTCTATGTGGCAGCGGGCCTGAGCCTGCTGAACTTCGTCTATGGTCTCTTCGTCCTGCCGGAGTCGCTCAGCCCCGAAAACCGCAAGCCATTTTCGTTCCGCACCGCGCATCCGTTGGGTGCGGCGAAGTTTCTGATGAAGAATGCCGACCTGATGCGGCTGGCCCTGATCAATCTGACGGTCAATTTCGCCCATAGCGCTCTGCCGACGACCTTCGTGCTTTATGCCGCCCTGCGCTTTAACTGGGGGGCCAAGGAAGTCGGCTGGACTCTGGCCGGGGTGGGCATATGCAGTGCCGTGGTGCAGGCCCTGCTGACCGGTCGCGTGGTCAAGGCCGTCGGTGAGAAGAAGGCCATGCTGCTGGGCCTGACCTTCGGTGTGATCGGCTTTCTGGGCTACGGACTGGCACCGACCTGGCAGGCCTATATCCTGTTCGTGCCGCTGATGAGCCTGTGGGGACTGGCCGGGCCGTCGGTGCAGGCCCTGATGACGTCGAAGGTCGCGCCGCAGGAGCAGGGGACGCTGCAAGGCGCCAATATGAGCCTGATGTCGACCGCCAGCATCTTTGCCCCCATCGTCTTCGGCGCGGTGTTCGCGGTCTCGACCTCGTCGCACCTGCCACTGGCTTTTGCCGGCGCCTGTTTCGTGCTGGCCTCGGCGATCCTGTGCGCGGGCCTGCTGATCGGCACCACGGTCAAGGCGGTGATCCGTCCGGGGTCTGCCGCGCCTTCTGCATCGATGCACTGAGGCTGTCATGGGGGGGGATCATAAGCGCCTGAAACCGGGCGTCCTGTTCATCTTTATCACGGTGTGCCTCGATATGGTGGCGCTGGGGATCGCCATTCCGGTCCTGCCGCACCTCATTCAGGGTTTTGTCGGCACGGTGTCGGCGGCCGGGTGGTGGAGCGGCCTGTTCAACAGCCTGTGGGGCCTGACGCAGTTCGGTTGCTCGCCGATCTTAGGGGCCCTGTCCGATCGCTTCGGGCGGCGACCGATCATCCTTTTGTCCAATCTGGGGCTGGCGCTCGATTATCTGATCATGGCGATTGCGCCCAACCTGTGGTGCCTGCTGATCGGGCGGGTGCTCAATGGCGTGACCTCGTCGTCGATCACCACGGCCTACGCCTATATCAGCGATATTTCCGAACCCGATGAGCGCGCGCAGATGTACGGCTATGTCGGCGCCGCCTTCGGGCTGGGCTTCGTACTGGGGCCGACGCTCGGCGGCTTGCTGGGTGATATCGACCTGCGCCTGCCGTTCTGGGTCGCGGGTCTGCTCAGTCTCGTCAACGCCATCTACGGGGCGCTGGTCCTGCCGGAATCGCTCGACAAGGCCCACCGCAAGCCGTTCAGTCTGAAAGACGCCAATCCCGTCGCCTCTATCCTGTTCCTGTGGCGCGCCAAAAGCGTCATGCGTATGGCTCTTATCAGCATGGTATCGAACTTCGCCCACCACGTCATTCCGGCGACGTTTGTGCTGTACGCCAGCTACCGGCTGGGCTGGGGGCAGCGCGAGGTGGGGCTGGCCATGGCCTATTACGCCGTCTGGGCGATCATCGTGCAGGGGGGGCTGACCGGCATCGTCGTCAGGACCATCGGCGAGAAGGCCACTCTGGTGGTGGGGTTGCTGTGCGGTCTGCTGGGGTTCATCAGTTATGGTTACAACACCAACTGGCACATCTTCCTGTTTTCGATCCCGCTGATGGGGTTCTGGGGCATGACCAATGCGGCCCTGCAATCGCTGATGACGACGCGGGTCAAGGTAGACGAGCAGGGGCTCTTGCAAGGCGCGCTGTCGAGCCTGATGTCGCTGTCGGGCATCATAGCGCCGTTCGTCTTCGGCTATATATTGTCGGTGATGACGCGCCCCGGCGTCGATAGGGTGTGGAGCGGTGCGGCCTTCTTTGCGGCGGCGTTGACCCTGCTGGTGGCGCTGCTGATGGCGCTGGGGGTTAAGGACCGTGCCAAGGGTGAACCCGCGCCGCCAAAAGCGCCGAATATCCACCACGATGGCGAACCGCTGTTTTAAGGAGGGCCGATGCGCCGTATATTTGCACTGCTACTTTTTGTCTTATCTTTGGCACCTACGCTGGCCTTGGCCGAAGATCAGCCAAAGCTATCCCCTAAAAAGGATCGGGCAATCATCGTTTTCGATGTCGCGGATGCCGATTACATAGAGTGGAAGGTGTTGGCACAACGCCTCGAAGACGATCCCGAGTGGGCTGCTATAAAAGCAACCAATCCGGATAAGTTCAAAAAGCGCGTTGATTTTTTTCACTGGCAGTACAATCAGCCCAATTTTTATGCATTGAGCTTCTACGCGGAAGTGGACGGTCGCAAAAAATTTTCGACTATAGATGGAGACGCTTATTTCGACTCTGCAACGGGTCGTCGGTGGCTTACGGGCTATGTGCCCGTCGGCGAGATTACCTTGCAAACCTTTATGGTTCAGGGCGCTTGGCATCTGATACTCGACGCGCAAACTCTGAAACTTCATCTTTCAGAAGGTGAAGTCGTCTATGTCGGCACGCTTATCCCGTCGGCAGACCGAGCGACGGTGTTTCAGGCTGTCAAAGACGGAAAAATGTTGAGGTCGCCGTCCATTCCTCAGGTTCTCAATGGTCAGTCTCTCAAAGGTTTCGTACCGGCAAAAGAAGAAGACGAACGTTTTGCGGCAGCTACGATATTTTTAAAAACATTGCAGCCGGACCTTTCGGTACGACCGGCATCTGTAACGCTTTCCAGCTTTGTATTTAAAAAATGACCTCTTTGAGTGCGCCTTGAAGTCGCCACGATGGTTTTTACATTATAGGCCATGACGACCTTTACAGAGATGGCTTCGATGACGATGAAATCCGCCCTGATGGTATCCGCCTTTGCACTTCTGGCGGCCTGTTCGCCGGGGGAGGGCAAGTCGCAGGATTATCAGGGCTTCCACGAAGCCCCGGCGCCCGCCAATCGCAAGGTGCCGGGCGACGCCGGTACGATGAAGTCATCCTTCGCGCCCGTGGTCAAACAAACAGCCCCCGCCGTGGTCAATGTCTATGCCCAGCGCATCACGCGTCAGCAGGTCGATCCGTTCTGGCAGATGTTCGGCGGCGGTCAGCCTCAGGCGCGCGTCGAGAAATCGCTCGGGTCGGGCGTCATCGTGCGCGGCGACGGCATCATCGTCACCAACAATCACGTCGTGCAGGGCGGGCAGGAGCTGATGGTCGTCCTCAGCGACCGCCGCGAATTCCCGGCCAAGGTCCTGCTGGCGGACGAGCGTACCGATCTGGCCATTCTCAAGCTGGAAGCCAACGGGGAGAAGTTTCCGACGATCAAGGTCGATGACGGGCACGACCTTGAGGTCGGCGATCTGGTGCTGGCCATCGGCAACCCGTTCGGCGTCGGTCAGACCGTGACCAACGGCATCATTTCGGCAGTGGATCGTACGACCGATGCCGAAGGCGCCTTCATCCAGACCGATGCGGCGATCAATCCCGGCAATTCCGGCGGGGCGCTGATCGACATGGATGGCGACCTGATCGGTATCAACTCCTTCATCCTGTCGCGGTCAGGCTCGTCGGCCGGGGTTGGTTTCGCCATTCCGGCGGCCGTGGTGAAGCGGGCAGTCGATACGGCGCTCGGCGGCAAATCGACCCTGGTCCGGCCGTGGCTGGGGGCCAAGGGCGACCCGGTGACCTCCGACATTGCGCGGTCGCTGGGCCTGTCCAAGCCCGACGGCGTCCTGGTCTCCGACGTGTATGCGGGCGGTCCGGCGGATCAGGCGGGCCTGAAGACCGGCGACGTCGTCCTCAGCGTCAATGGCGAGCCGGTCAATGACCCCAAGACGTTGAACTATCGCGTCAGTCTGCTGGGCGTCAACGGCAATGCGGCCTTGAATGTCGTGCGGGCCGGGAAGATACTCAATCTCAATGCCAGGGTCGTGGCCCCGACCGGCGCGCCGAAAGATCAGCGCGCCCTGACCGGTAATTTCCCGCTAACCGGGGCGACCGTGGTCAATTTGTCGCCGGCTGTGGCCGATGAACTGGGCCTCGATCCCTTCGCGGCGTCGAAAGGCGTCATGGTCTACAGCCTGTCGGGCCGGTCCTACGCGGCGGCAGCGGGCTTCCGTCCGGGCGATATCGTCAAGGACGTCAATGGTCAGGCGATCACCTCGACCGCGCAGCTTGAGACGGTGCTTAAATCGGTCAAGGGCCGGTACGTGGTGACGATCAATCGCGGCGGCCAGAACATCACGGCGCAGTTTTAATATAATCCCCTCTCCCTGCGTGCGGGGAGAGGGTTAGGGGGAATGGCCACTTTCCTTGTGTGACTCGCCCCTCATCCGTCGCTTCTCGCCACCTTCTCCCCGTAAACAGGGCGAAGGGAATTAATCCCGCTTCGCCAGTTCTTCGCGTAAGGAACGGTTGTCCTCGATCACGGTTTCCAGCAGGCCGATCAGCCGCGCCACGTCCTGTTCACGCAGCAGGTCCATCTTCTCGTGCAGGCCGCAGATATCCTCCTCGGCCTTGATGTTGACGTGGTAATCGGCCTCGGCCTTTTGCCGGTCGACCTCCGACTGCCGGTTCTGCGACATCATGATGATTGGGGCGGTGAAGGCCGCCTGAAACGACAGAACCAGATTGAGCAGGATAAACGGATACGGGTCCCAGCCCCGAATCCAGGCGATGCTGTTGAGCACGATCCAGCTTAACAGGATCGCCGATTGTACGATCAGGAACGTCCACGAACCGACGACGGCGGCCACCCTGTCGGCCATGCGCGCCCCCAGCGGCACATCGGACGCGAGGTGCGGCGGTTTCGGGACATGGTGGCTCATATCTTTTCGCTGATCCGGATAGCCAGCTTGCAGCCGCCCTTGATCACAGCCGACAACAGGGGATAGAGCGGCGCTTCGTGTGCGCCTTCCTCGATGGCGTGGTCGTGGTGGCGCAGTTCGTCGTCGCGGAACTGCTGAAGCTCGGCGGCCAACTCCGGATCGCGGGCGCGGGTCTCGTCGATCTGGGCCTGATAGTGGTCGGAAATGACGCTTTCGACCGCTTCGGTGCAGGCATGGGCGGCCTTTTCGCCAAGCAGGGCCGTGGTCGCCCCGAGGCCCAGCGCCGCCAGACGCCACACGGGTGTCATCAGGGTCGGGCGTACCTGACGTTCGCGCATCAGTGACTCAAAACGGTCGAGGTGGACCTGCTCTTCGCCTTCCATGCGTTTGAGGTCGTCGCTCAGGGCCTTTTGCGGTGTCGCGCCAAAAACCGCGGCCTGAGCGCGGTAGATATGGACGGCGGCCAGTTCTCCGGCGTGATCGACGCGCAGGATCTCATGCAGCCGCCGTTCGCGCTCGCCCGCGCCGGGCTTAGGGGGAACGGTTCGGAAGGCGCTCATAGACAAGAATCCTTAGCTACGCACCTGACGCTGGGACAGGCGGTAATAGAGTTGCAGCCGCAGAGAAGCAATCAGGCTGAGAACGGCCAGAACACCCGAAATCACGGCATTCCACCCTGCCATGCTCAGGCCGAGAAAGCTCCAGGCCACAACGTCGCACTGCGGCGCCTTGATATTGGCACCCGACAGCATGGCGGCGATCGAATCGATTGACACGTCGTCCGACGAACCGGTGCAGGTGGCGGGCAGGGCCCACCATTTCAGCTCGCCGCCGGCGTGGAAGACGGCGATGGCGCATCCCGTGGCGAAGATGGCGAACAGGACAAATGAGAAGACGCGCGGCGGCCCCTTGGCACCGGTAAATACCGCCCATACGGTCGCCACCAGCGACACGCCGACCGCGATCCAGTAGATGTCGCGCTGTTTCAGGCACAGGTGACAGGGATTGAGGTCGCCGAAGGTTTGAAAGGCATGGGCGGCGCCCAGAAGGCTCAGCGCGCTGACCAGGGCGATGACCGACCACCAGCGGCTAAAAAACAGTACGGCCTTCATCGTCAATCCTTAAGCATTCAATCGCGGCGCAGTTTATAGGGGATCGCCGAAATGGCAATCGCGCTTAAATAAACTTTATCGCCACGATACCCAGCACCAGCACGCCGACGCAGACGGCGGCAACCAGATTGATGCGCTTTTCGATCAGTTCCTTGGCCTGCGGGCCGAAACGCTGCAGCAGGAAGGCGGTCAGGTAGAAGCGCGCGCCGCGCGTCACCACGCAACTGAAGATGAACATACCAAGATTGAAGTGCGCCAGACCCGAAGCGATGGTGACCAGCTTGAACGGGATCGGCGTCAGGCCCTTGCCGAGAATCACCCACATGCCCCATTCGTCCATGAAATGGCGAAAGTGCGCCAGACCGTCGCCATGGCCCATCATCTTCAGCAGCCACAGGCCGACCGGTTCAAGGAAATAACCGATGGCATAGCCGAACAGACCGCCCAGCACCGAGGCGATCGTGCAGATCAGGGCGAAGCGATAGGCTTTTTCCGGCTTGGCCAGCGCCATAGGCGCCAGCATGACGTCGGGCGGGATCGGGAAGAACGAACTTTCGGCGAAGGAAATCGCGGCCAGCACCTTTTCGGCATTGGGTTTGGCGGCCTGTTTCAGGGTCCAGTCGTAAAGGGGACGAAGCAACGTAACGTTTCCTTGGCTTTTCAACGCAGTGGCCGCGCTGATCGCGCCCCCATATCAGGTGCGTGGCGCTTTGTCGCCTCACAGCCTGTTGCAGCGCGAAAATATTGTGTGCGCTGTCTGCGCTGCGGTCGTGGCGAAATAATGACGTGATATCCGATAACGCCGATCGCGTTTTCATTAGCCACCTTGGATAAAGGATTAATAAAAACTCATTTGATATTTGTCCGGTTACGACGCATCTTCCCGGAACCTCAGGACAGGAAACCGGTATGCCGTACAGTAAGCTTTCGCTTGATAACTATCTTCCCTACAGGCTTTCCGTGGCGTCGAATGCCGTCAGCGCGCTGATTTCGACGGCCTATGACAGTCTCTACGGTCTTAAGATACCGGAATGGCGGCTGATCTGGGTGCTGAACGAAGACGGCCCGTCGACCCAGCAGGCGTTGGTCAAGCGCACGGGCATGGATAAGGTGACCATTTCGCGCGCCGCTCAGGCCCTGGCCAAGCGCCGCCTGATCACCCGCGCCCCGCACGAACACGATGGACGTTCGCACCACCTGATTCTCACGCCCGAAGGTCAGCGCCTGTTCAACGATGTCGCCCCGTCGGCGGTGGAATTCGAAAAGGAAGTGCTGGCCAATCTGTCGGCAGAGGAAATCAATACGCTCAAGGATCTGCTGCGCCGGGTCGAGGAATCGGCGCTCAAGACCCAGAGCAAGGCCGAGCGTTAAGCCTATCCCATATGAATATCATAGTGGGCCCGCATTGATGCAATGCGGGCCCACTTGCCTATGAAAACGCGCGAACCGTCTGGCGCACCGCGCGGCAATCTGTTAACCCGTTTCAACAGGATCGTGTAACTCGCGAGAGGCTGGAAGAGGGGGAGGTTTCAGGGGCGTATGCGGTACAGCGGGGATGAGTACAACACGCCGCCCGACGGCTTTTACGACCCCACCCTGTGGGACACCTTGGTGCGCCTGTGGTGGAGCGGGGGGTTGATCTGGATCGCGGGGGCTGTCTTTTGCCTTGTGATGATTCTGGCCGGTGCTGTCGCCGGCAGCAAAAGCGGTCCTGAGGGCTTTTACGATCTCAAATCCGGCGTCAAGGCCCTGTGGCTGGCGGTGACGCGCTCTGTATCCGGTTCTCAGGCCCAGGTGGTGGACAATGCGCGGGACGTGATCGCCACCAATGACCGTTTGTTTCCCAATACCAATGCCCTTGTGGACCTGGTGTCTAAACACCACGGCGCCCTGATCAAGGCCGCCTCGGCCATCAAGGAGGTCGAGGCCGACAAGGCCAAGACGTCGGCAGCGACCGCAGCGGGTATGTCGGGCGGCACCGTCATCAATATCGCGGTCAACCAAGGCGGTGCCGTCACCGCCGATCCCGACGGACGCGCACCGGTGCAGGCGATCGGTGCCATGGGCGGCGACGTGAATTATCCCGGCAAGGCCGAGGCGAAGAAGGCATCTGCGCCCGGCTTCGACAAGGCGACGAAGGTATGGCTGCTGCTGCAAAAGCTGGCCGCGCAGTGGCGCGATCTGACGCTGATGACGGCGCAATATGCCGCCGTGCAGAAGCAGCTTAACCAATCGCCGCCGTTCCATCCGCCCGAAACCCTGCCGGGCGCGGGTACCGCCGATCCGGGACAGGGCTATATCCGATGAGGTATTCCGACGCCCCCGAAGATTTCGGCGATCCCTTTGGCGACGGTCCGCGCAGCGTCGCGACCGTGATCCTGGATGGCCATACGCTCATGCTGCTGGGCGGGCTGGTTGTGCTCGGCCTGCTACTGTGCGCGGTCTTTTATGGGCTGACGCGCAGCTTTGCGCGGGCGCGGCTGGAGGCACGGCGCAAGGCGTCGGCGAAGGCGATCTATGACAGCATCAATCTGGCTCTGCTGCGCGCCGTCCATGCCTCGGGCGCTATCCAGATAGAATACGCCCGTGAACTGTCGGCGACCGTCGAAGCGCGATTGGGCAGCCTGCTGGTACTCAAAGACAAGAGCGGAAAGCTGTTCGAGGATCTGGCCAAGGCCGTGGATGAGCCCGACCCCGTACCGGGCGAGGTAAAGCCGGAAAAACCGACGAAGGTAAAGGCCGACATGACCGCCGACGAGCATCGGGTGGCGGTCTGGCAGGCCTTGCAGGGTTTTCACGCCGTCTGGTCGGACGAGACAGCCGTCCTCGGTCTGATCGAAGGCGCTCAGGCCGAGTTGAGCCGTTCGCGTTCGGCGGCGCACGCGCTTCAGCATCTGAGCCGCGGTACACCGGCGCCCGCCACACCGACGCCGCCGAAATCGCGTCCGAAAAGCCGCAAATCGAAGGCGGTTAGCGACACGGTGGTGGTGACTGTCGACGCGCCCGCAGCGGTATCGGGGGCGGATGACCTGCCGCCGTTGCCGCCGGGCCCGGCCAAGGGGAAGCTGGCCAAGCACAAGAAGAACATGCTGGCCTAACATGGTGGTCTGACGGGTGCCTCAGGCGTGCGCGGCCGCGATCTCTTGTGGCCGGTCGATTCTTTCCGCGATCCAGTGCTGATTGCAGCGGGCTTCGTAGATGTCGGAGTTACCGAGCACGATTTCGCGTCCATCCTGTAATTTTTTGAAGGACTTATAGGCGGGCTGTCCGCAGACCGAGCAGTGGGCCTTGAGCTTGATCACCTCGTCTGCCATGGCCATCAGCAGCGCCGTGGCCGGGAAGGGCTCGCCTTTCCAGTTGGTATCGAGACCGGCGACGACGATATCGCGGCCGCCATGCAGCAGGTCGGACACGAATTCGACGACGTCCATATCCATGCCGGTGAAAAACTGCACTTCGTCGAGGCAGACCAGTTCGGCTTCGCGGGACAGATCGGCGATATCGGCGAAACGGCGAATGGCCTTGGCGTCGGCGGACAGGCCGTTGTGGGAGACGACGCGGGTATCGGCGTAACGATTGTCAAAGGCCGTCTTGAGCACCAGGACGTTCTTGTTTTCGCCGTTGCGGGCCCAGAGGATGCGTTTCAGCAGTTCGGTCGTCTTTCCGGCGAACATGGGGCCGCAGATAACCGTGAGTTTGCCGTACATGGATTCCTCCGCCACATGACTTATGTGACAGATTTATTCGGTGAGTCGTCCGTCGAGGGAAGGCGTGACGAGACGGTCCGCATACGATTTTCAGACAGTTTGATGCCCCCCCAAGGACGACGTCCGCAAAGACCCGGAACCCGGGGTTAGCTTTGATTTTCAAAAGAAATGGTGCCCCCGGTCGGACTCGAACCGACACACCTCGCGGTACCGGATTTTGAATCCGGCGCGTCTACCAATTTCACCACAGGGGCACAGGGCCAGACAACAGGCGCGTCCGACAAGAGCGCCGTTGTTATCGAGTTTTAAGCCGCCGTGCAAGCCGGAAAAACCGGCTATCCCCTGTGCCCTCAGTCGTCGTGTTCGGCGGTCTTGCGCTTCACGTCGTCGCCCCAGGCACCGATGATTTCCGACAGGACCGCCAGCATGGACGGGAATTTCGAGGCGAGGAACCCGGCGATCACCGCGCCCACGGTCGCCAGTACCGGCGAGCGACCCTTGAGCGCATCGAGGATACGTTGGATATGGACCACCGAAGATTGGGTATAGAAGGCTTGTGTCTGTTGTTTCGCAAGCGTCTGTTGACGCTTTTTTTCTTCCTTGGTCAGGCGTTTGATCAACATGTAGATCGCCAGCGGCAGGATCATTGCTGCCCCTAGCGCTACCGGCCCCCATACCGGACCGAGCCAGATTTGCAGGGCATTGAACAGGCCAATACTGGCCCAGGCGACGCCCAGAATGGCGGCGGCGACCAGCAGGACAACAGCGATGATGGAGTCGCGCAGTTCGCTGAGTTGTTCGGACAGGTTAAACATGGCGAGCCCCGGAGGTGAAAAGAATGAGCCGTCACACTATGGCGCTTTGACGGCCTTTAGGGCAAGGATATCGGCCTGATTCCGTAAGAAAATCATAAAAACGAGCGCGATTTATGAAAACCTTCGCCGAAGCCCTGTGGCATATGCTGGGTGTGGTCAGCGCGCCGCTATACTGGTTGCTGTGGCTGTTGTTTATCTGGGGTGGTTTCATCCTGATGGGGCAGAGCGATCCGGTGGGGCAATGGGCCCTGGGGTTGGTGTTGGTCCTGTTCGTCGCGCGCTTTCATCCGCAGGTCAGAAAGCTTGGCGGGCGGTGGATGAACGTGCTGGGCTGCGCGGCGTTTGGGCTGTTTGCGGTGGTGACGTCTATTCTGTAACGGCCAAAGCGTAGCGGATGGTCTCGATCATCCGGTCGATCTGCGGCTTTTCGACGATCAGAGGCGGTGACATGGCGATGATATCACCCGTCACGCGGATCAGCAGGCCGTCGTCGAAGCAGCGGTCGAAAACCTCCAGCGCCCGGGCGGTTGCCGCGCCTTCGCGAGGTTGCAGTTCGATCCCGGCGACAAGGCCCAGATTACGGATGTCGATGACGTGTCTGGCATCACGCAAACTGTGCACGGCGTCTTGCCAATAGGGCGCCATGTCAGCGGCGCGGGCGAACAGGCCTTCGTCTTCGTAGGTTTCCAGCGTGGCGATCCCGGCAGCGCAGGCCAGTGGATGGCCGGAATAGGTATAGCCGTGGAACAGCTCGATCGGGGTGTCTGACGCCTGCATGAAGGTGTCGTAGATGCGGTTCGACACGGCGACCGCGCCCATCGGCACGGTGGCATTGGTGATGCCCTTGGCCATGCACAAAAGGTCGGGCCGCACGCCGAAATAGTCGGCCCCGAAGGCCGCGCCCAGACGCCCGAAGCCGGTGATCACTTCATCGAAAATAAGCAGGATATCGTGCTTGTCGCATAGCTCGCGCAGGCGTTTCAGATAGCCTTTGGGCGGGATCAGGACGCCGGTCGATCCGGCGACGGGCTCGACAATGACGGCGGCGATGGTGCTGGCGTCGTGCAGGGCGACAATCCGTTCCAGAGCGTCGGCGAGGTCCGCGCCGTGTTCGGGCTCACCCTTGGTGAAGACATTTTCCGGCAGGTGTGTATGTGGCAGGTGATCGACGCCCGTCAGTAGCGTACCGAAAGACATGCGGTTCTTGACGAGGCCGCCGACGCTGATGCCACCGAAGCCCGTGCCGTGATAGGCGCGTTCACGACCGATCAGGCGTGTCTTGGCGCCTTGCCCGCGCATCCGGTGATAGGCCAGGGCGATCTTCAACGCGGTATCAGCGGCCTCCGATCCCGAATTGGTCAGGAAGATTTTTTTGAGGTCGTAGGGCAGGATGCCGGACAGTTTGTGCGTGAACTCGAAGGCCAGCGGGTGTGCTATGTTGAAGGTCGGCGCGAAGTCCATAGTCGCGGCCTGTTTCTGAATCGCGGCGGTGATTTTCGGGCGGTTATGCCCGGCATTGGAGCACCAGAGGCCTGAGGTTGCGTCCAGAATCTCGCGACCGTCGTGGCTTTTGTAGAACATGCCATCGGCCTCGACCAGCAGCTTATGGCGGCCGGATTTGAAGGCGCGGTTGGGCGTGAACGGCATCCAGAAAGATTGCATCGCGTCAGGGGAGGGGAGGCGGTCGTCCATCGGGGGGCTCATGTAAAGATGGGATTTGTCGGAACCGAGCATACAGGCTATAGATTTCGCTTCCAGTCTATTGTGACGCGCGGCGTAAAATCGTGATCACATTTTTGAGGTCATGAATACAGTATGGGTTATCCGGGCTTGAATCAGTTTCCCCTGAGCATGGACGACGACACCTCGATCCACGATCAGGTCTATGAGGCCCTGGCCGAGTCGCTCATTCAGGGGCAGATTCCGCCGGGCAAGTCGGTATCGCTGCGCACCCTGGCCAACGAGTTGAACGTCAGTCCCATGCCCGTGCGCGAGGCCGTGCGCCGTCTGATCGCGCAAAAGGCGCTGGAGTTGCAGCCGTCGAACAAGCGCCTGCGCGTGCCGTCTTTAAGCGAAAATCGCCTGTTGCAACTTATGACGGCGCGGCAGTGGGTCGAGCCGGAACTGGCCTTTTTGGGCGCGCAGAAAATTACCCGCGACGTTATTGTCGAGCTTAAAAACGATGATGAACGCCTGATGGCGGCGCTGTCGAAGGGCGATGTCGACGGCTATATGAAGGCCAATTACGCCTTCCATTTCCGCCTGTATAACCTCGCCGAAGCCGACCTGTTCCTCGATATGGCGCGGACCCTGTGGTTGCAATCGGGGCCGTTCATGCGGGTCGTGTTCGGGCGACTGGGGACGGTGCAATTGCCGCAGGACCACCATCAGGAACTGATCAAGGCTTTGGAGACCGGCGATCACGCCGCCGTCCGTCAGCATATGGCGGAGGACGTGCACGAGGGCATGGAACTGATGCTTGAGGCGTTGAAGGGTTAGTCATTCTCCCCTGCGAGCCTTTGGGCAAAGCGGGGGAGGTGGCGGCGAATGAAATGAGCCGACGGAGGAGGCGTTTCTGCGCATGGTTTGCCCCCTCCGCCTCGACGCGCTTCGCTTGCTCGGCACCTCCCCCGTACGCTTTGCTACAGGGGAGGATGAAAGCTTGACATGATATTGTGCGTCATGCTCCATCTGTGATCACAGTTTCGGAGGTTGTTGTCATGAGCGCGTTTTCGACTCCCCTGTCGCCCGCCACGGACCTCGACGGTGTGATGGCCGCCTTGAGCGCGGTCGCCAAGCCTGCTCAGGCTTTCATCGGCGGTAGCTGGGTTGATGCCCGATCCGGCAAAACCTTCGATAACCACACCCCTCGCGACGGTACGTTGATCAACCGCATTGCCGCCTGTGATGCTGCTGATGTCGACACCGCCGTGATCGCTGCGCGCACCGCGTTCGAGGACGGGCGCTGGACCCGTCTGGCCCCGAAAGCGCGTAAGCAGGTTCTGCACAAGCTGGCCGACCTGATGAGCGCCCACGCTGAAAATCTGGCGCTTTTGGAGACGCTCGACACCGGTAAGCCGATCCGCGACAGCCGCGCTGTCGATATCCCTCTGGCCATCAACACGACGCGCTATTACGCCGAAGCGCTCGACAAGATATATGGCGAGGTCGGACCGACGCCGGACAACCGCCTGTCCTATGCGGTGCATGAGCCGTTAGGGGTGATCGGCGCCATCGTGCCGTGGAATTTCCCGCTGCACATGGCCATGTGGAAGGTTGCCCCCGCCCTGGCCATGGGCAATTCGGTGGTGCTGAAACCGGCGGAACTATCGTCCATGACGGCGCTCTATGTAGCCGCGCTGGCGGTCGAGGCCGGGGTGCCCGCTGGCGTGTTCAACGTTGTCACGGGCTTAGGGCACGAGGCAGGGGATGCACTCGCCCGGCATATGGATGTCGATATGATCGCCTTTACCGGCTCCGGTCCGGTCGGGCGGCAATTGATGAGGGCGGCGGCGGATTCGAACCTCAAGCGCGTGTCGCTGGAGCTGGGCGGTAAGTCGCCGCAGATTGTCTTTGCCGATTGCGCCGCCCTTGATGCCGCTGCGCAGAATGCGGCGTGGGGGGTGTTCTACAATCAGGGGCAGGTGTGTACGGCGGCCTCGCGCCTGTTCGTCGAGGCCTCGATCAAGGACGCCTTCGTCGAAAAAGTCATCGCCGTGGCCAAATCGATCAAAGTCGGCGATCCCTTCGATCCGGCCACGCAGTTTGGGGCGATGATTTCTGAACGTCAGATGCACACGGCGCTCGGCTATATCGACAAGGGACAGGCCGACGGTGGGCGTCTGCTGCTGGGCGGCCACCGCGTACAAACCGAAACGGGCGGCTTCTATGTCGAGCCGTCGCTGCTCGATATTACCGCCGACAATGTGCTGGCGAGGGAAGAGGTGTTCGGGCCGGTCCTTTCGGTTTTAGCCTTCACCGATGAGGCCGAGGCTTACCGACTGGCCAACGACACGGTTTACGGACTGGCGTCGGGGGTGTGGACCGCCAGCCTTGACCGCGCCATGCGGGCCACCAAGGCGCTGAAGGCGGGTCTGGTCTGGGTCAATGGGTGGGATGCCTGCGACATCACCATGCCGTTCGGTGGATTTAAACAGTCGGGCTTCGGTCGCGATCGCAGCCTGCACGCCCTATATAAGTATGCCGACCTCAAGGCCGTTTCCATAACGTTCAAGGCATAGAACTATGAAATTGACTCCCGCCCTTATCGATCTGCTCGGCGAAGATATCAGCCTGACGCCGCCGTCGTGGCCGCATTTTGCGGTCCATAACCCTTCGACCGGCGACGTGCTGGCCTATGTGCGCGAAATGACGGCTGCCGACACCGAAGCGGCCATCGCTGTGGCTGAAAAAGCCATGCCCGCCTGGGCCGCCCTGACCGCCAAGGCGCGCGCTAAAGTCATGGAAGCCTGGTACGCCGTCATCATGAAGCATCAGGAGGCCTTGGGGCTTCTGGTGTCGCTGGAGCAGGGCCGCGCCATCAAGGAGGCGCGTGGCGAAGTCGCCTATGCGGCCGGCTTCATTGAATGGTTCGCCGAAGAGGGCAAGCGCGCCTATGGCCGCACCATCCCGGCCACGGCCGACGGCAAGCAGTTGCTGACCATCAGCCAGCCGGTCGGTGTCGTTGGCGCGATTACGCCGTGGAACTTCCCGCTGTCGATGATTACGCGCAAGCTGGGGCCCGCACTGGCGGCAGGTTGCGCGGCGGTGGTCAAGCCGTCGGAGGATACGCCGATCTGTGCCATTGCGCTTAAGCGTCTGGCCAAAGACGCGGGCGTGCCGGACGGCCTGATCGCCATCATCACCACGACTCATTCGGCGGATATCGGTGCCGTGCTGACGTCGGACGCGCGGATCAAGAAGTTCTCTTTCACCGGCTCGACGCCGGTCGGCAAAAAACTCTACGCCCAATGCGCCACGACGGTGAAAAAGATATCGCTGGAGCTGGGTGGCAATGCGCCAGTGGTGGTGTTCGACGACGCCGATCTCGATCTGGCGGTCGCGGGCGCGGCGGCGTCGAAATTCCGCAATTCGGGTCAGACCTGCGTCTGCGCCAACCGCATCTTCGTTCAGCGCGGGATTTACGACGCGTTTGTCGAAAGGTTCGTCGCTGAAGCCGCTAAACTCAAATCCGGACCGGGCTATGAGGAAAGCACAGGTCTTGGGCCGCTGATTAATCAGAAGGCCATCGATAAGGTCGTGCGGCTGGTCGAGGACGCCGTGTCGAAGGGGGCCAGGATCGCACTCGGCGGGCAGGTCGATGCGCAGGGGCCGCTCTATTATCCGGCCACCGTCCTGACCGGCGTGACGCGCGACATGCAGATGTTCGAGGAGGAAATCTTCGGCCCGGTCGCCGCGCTCTATCCGTTCGATACGGAGGAGGAGGGGATCGCTCTGGCTAACGACACGCCGTTCGGGTTGGCGGCCTATGCCTTTACGCAGGATATCACACGCGGTCTGCGGGTCGTGAAGGCAATTGAGGCGGGCATGGTCGGATTGAACGACGGCGTGATGTCTACCGAGGTCGCACCGTTTGGCGGCGTCAAGGAATCCGGCATCGGCCGCGAAGGAGCAACCGAGGGACTTGAGGAGTTTCTGGAGACCAAGTTCATCAGCATAGCGGGGTTGGGGTGAGGGTAGGTTTTGCCCACTCCGTCGGCTTCGCCGCCACCTCCCCCGCTATCGCAGGGGAGGATGTAATGCTTTCATCCTCCCCTGTAAGCCTTTCAGGGCGTAACGGGGGAGGTGTCAGCGCGAAGTCGCTGACGGAGGGGGCCACTTTTGTCCCTCGCTGACTTAATCGCCGAACAAACCGCGATCTTCAACGCCATGCACCCCAAGACCCTCGCACACGCCGCCGAGGCTCAGGCCGTGTGGCGCGGGGGCGTGCCGTTGCACTGGATGGACGACTGGGCCTCGCCGGTGCCGCTATTTGCCACCCGTGCCAAGGACGCGACCCTGTGGGACGTCGACGGTTACGCCTATGACGATTTCTGCCTGGGCGACACGCCGTCGATGTTCGGTCACGGGCGCGAAGAACTGCAAGCCGCGATAACCCGGCAGGCGGGGCAGGGCGTCGGCTTCATGCTGCCGACGGCGGACAGCGTCGAGGTCGGGCGGTTGCTCTCCGAACGGTTCGGCTTGCCGTTGTGGCAATGCGCGACGACAGCATCCGACGCCAACCGTGCGGCGATCCGCTGGGCGCGGGCGATTACCCAGCGCGACACAATCCTGATTATCGACGGTGCCTATCATGGCATGGTCGATGACGCCTTCGTGGTGCTGAAGGACGGCCAGACGGTCGCCAAACCCGGTTTGATCGGGCAGGTCATCGACCTGACCCAACACACGGTCGTCGTGCCGTTCAATGACCTGACGGCGATGGAAAGTGCCCTGGCGGGCAACAATATTGCCTGCGTACTGCTCGAACCGGTGATGACCAATTGCGGCATGATATTGCCGGACGAAGGCTATCATCAGGCCTTGCGCGACCTGTGCGACCGTACCGGTACGCTGCTAGTCTATGATGAAACCCATACCCTGTCGTCGGGCTATGGCGGTTATGTCAAAGAACACGACCTGCGCGCCGATATGCTGGTGATCGGCAAGGCCATCGCGGGGGGGATTCCTGCCGCCGTCTGGGGCGTGAGCGCTGAGGTTGCCGCGCGCATGGACGCCGCACAAACAGCCATCGGCGGCGGGTCTTCGGGTATCGGCACGACCCTGTCCGGGAATGCTTTGGCCATGAGCGGCATCAGGACCATGCTGACCGAAATCATGACCCGTCCGGCCTACGACTACATGCAGAAGGGCGCGGAAAGTCTGGTCGCCCAACTGCGTTGCGTCATCTGGCGGCAGGAACTCGACTGGAGCGTCGTGCATGTCGGCGCGCGGGCTGAACTGGTCTTTGCGTCGCCTGCCCCGCGCGACGCGCAAACCATGCGCAAGGCCCTTGATCCGGCTCTGTTAAAAGCGTTTCATCTGTACCTGATCAACCGGGGCGTTCTGATCGCGCCGTTTCACAATATGATGCTGATCTCGCCGAAAACGACACCGGAAGCGGTTAAGCGGCTGGTCGACGCCATCGAAGCTTTTAGTATCGAATATAAGCGTTTCACATCCTCTGCCGCGTAGGCGGGAGGACGAAAGAGAGCCCAATGTCACTACCCCCGCACCCCATGGTCGCCACTGTCGATGAAGCCAAGGCCTTTCTCGATGCGCACCCTGAGATAAACTATTTCGAGATTCTGTTTACCTCTATGACCGGGGTCCCGCGCGGCAAGCGGCTGCGGCGGCACGAACTTTTGCCGATCTATGAATATGGGCGCTTCCTGCCGGGGTCGATTCTGGTGGTCGATACGCTGGGGGCCGATTGCGAGGACACCGGCCTTGTCTGGGAAGATGGCGATGCGGATCGGGTGGCGCGCCCGGTGCCGGGGACGCTGACGCCCGCGCCGTGGCTGGGCGACGACGTGGGGCAGGTTATGCTGTCGCTCTATGAGCTTGACGGCACGCCGAACGATCTCGATCCGCGCCATGTCCTGCAAGGGGTGTTGGATCGCTATAAAGCCGATGGTCTGACGCCGGTGGTGGCGTGCGAACTGGAATATTACCTCGTCGATATCGAGCGCAAGGACGGGCAACTCGTTCCCGCGCGCGGCTTCAACACCGGCGAGACGCCCAAGGGCATTCAGGTCTATGGCCTTCCCGAGGTCGAGGCGCACGGCGAGTTCTTCCGCACCCTGTGGGAGACGGCGGATGTCATGAATATTCCGCTCGAAGGGGCCATTTCCGAGTTCGCGCCGGGTCAGGTCGAACTCACACTAAAGCACAAGCCCGACGCCCTGCGCGCCGCCGACGATGCGGTGCTGTACAAGCGCATGGCCAAGGGCGTGGCGCTCAGCCTCGGTATCGAGGCGACCTTCATGGCCAAGCCGTGGGCCGATCGCGCCGGATCCGGCTTCCACGTCCATGTGTCGGTGGCCGACAAAGACGGCAAGAATCTGTGCGCCGCCGAACACCCGGAAGGTTCGGAGTTGCTGAAAACCATGATCGGCGGGATGAAAGATCACCTTGCCGACTGCATGGGTATCCTCGCGCCGGGGGCTAACAGCTTCAAGCGCTTCAAAGCCAATTCCTACGCGCCGGTCGGCCTGACCTGGGGGGTGAATAACCGCACGGTCAGCCTTCGCGTTACCGCGGGTCCAGCCCACACGCGTCACGTCGAACACCGCGTCGCCGGGGCGGACGGTAACCCCTATCTGGTACTGGCGGCGATTCTCGCCTGTGCGCATCACGGCATCACACAGAAAACCGATCCCGGCCCGGCGGTGGTCGGCAACGGCTATGCCGTGGCGGCGGAAACCGGCGCGACCCTGCCGACCAACTGGTACGCGGCGGTCGATTATCTCGATAAATCAGCGGTCCTGCGCGACTATCTGGGGGACCGCTTCGTCGACATGTACGTCAAGGTCAAGAAGACGGAACAGGCGCGTTTCTTCGAGGAGGTGACCGAACTGGACTACGACTGGTATCTGAGAAACGCGTAAATAATTACCGCATTTGCGAACGTGATCACAGAACGCGGTTGACAGAAGGTCATTCCCGTATTCTGTTAACTTATCGTCACATTCAGGGGGGCTGGATAAGGCTCTCCAATGGTTCAGCACCACCGCGTCGCCCGTCCCGTAAAGGGCGGCGTTTGAAGCCTTGAAGGAGATGGGGACATGACTTTTCCGAAAATCCCGGCCTCGCGCCGTTCGATCCTGCAAGGCCTTGGCGCCGCCGCGATGGGCATCAGCTTCGGCGGTCTCGCGGGTTGCGAACCGGCCAAGAAGAAGCTGAACTTCTATAACTGGGACACCTATATCGGGCCGACGACGCTCGGCGATTTCGAAAAAGCCACCGGCACACCTGTCAATATGAGCCTGTTCGCCTCGAACGACGAACTGTTTGCCAAGCTGAAGGCCGGTAATTCGGGCTTCGACGTCATTGTGCCGTCGAACGACTTCGTCGAGCGCATGAGCCAGGCCAATTTGCTCATGCCGCTGGACCATGCGAAAATTCCGAACCTCAAGAACGTCGATCCGGCCTTCCTCAATCCGCCCTACGATCCGGGCCGCAAATTCTCCATGCCCTACACCTGGTTGGTGCTGGGCATCGGCTATAACACCAAGACCATGAAGGACGGCAAGATCCCGGATTCGTGGAAATACGTCTTCGACTCCGACACCTATGCTAAGAAGATCGCGTGGTTATCCGAAGCCGGTGACCTCGTGCGTCTGGCGGCCAAATATCTGGGCCACAGCGTCAATGCGCTGGACGACAAGGTGCTCGCAGATGTCGAGGCCCTGCTGACGAAGCAGGTCAAGGCGGGCAATATCCTGCGCTTCCATTCCGACGACGGGCAGGACCTGCTGGCCGGTGGTGACGTCGATGTGGTCATTGAATATAACGGCGACATCGCGCAGAAGAAGGCCGAAATGCCGGAACTGGATTTCGTGGTGCCGGTCGAAGGCTCGCAGTTCAACGCCGATACGCTGGCTATCCCGGTCGGCGCACCTATGCCAGACGAAGCGCACGCCTTCATCAACTATCTGCTCGATGCCAAGGCGGGTGCGGCGATTTCGACCGAGATCAAGTATCCGACGCCGAATCTGGCCGCCAAGGCTCTGATGCCGGACAGCTACAAGAACAACCCGATCATCTTCCCGCCCGCCGAGGCTCTCGCCAAGTGCGAATACGCGGCTTTTGCCGGTGCCGAAATGGCGCAGAAGATGGAAGAGCTGATCACGCGCGTCCGTGCGGCGGCGGGTATGCCGGCAGAAGAAGAGGCGTAGTCGATCTAATACCTCCCCAGCTTGCTGGGGAGGGGGACCGCACGACGCCGCGTTTACGCGGCTAGATGCGGTGGTGGGGGCTCTTAATTTCAACCGTCGTAATTGTTGAAACATCGCAAGCCCCCCTCCGTCTGGCCTGCGGCCATCCACCTCCCCCGGCACGCCGGGGGAGTAGGTAAGATAGGGAGGTGGTTATGGAACAATCCTGGCGGCAGGCGAAGGGGCTCTTCCTGACGCTCCTCAGCGCGCCCCTGTTCTGGCTGGTGGTGTTCTTCATCGCCCCTCTGAGCATCGTGTGGCTCTATTCGTTCGGGCAGAACGACGGGCTGGTCGACATTGCCTTTACCGGTACGTGGTCGAACTACGCCCATGCTTTTTCACCGCTCTATCTCAATATTTTCGTTAAATCGTTCTGGATAGCAGGTCTGACGACGTTCCTGTGTCTGGTTATCGGTTTTCCGGTCGCGCTGGCGATCACTTTTGCTTCGGACAAGCTGAAACCGTGGCTGCTGCTGCTGGTCATGCTGCCGTTCATGACCAACCTGCTGATCCGCACCTATGCCCTGATCGCGGTTTTACGCACCAAGGGCCTGATCAATATGGGCCTTGAAATGGTCCATAACAGCGTCAACGGCATGACCGGCGGCGCTTTGGGCGTGTTCGAACCGCTGGCCTTGCTCAATAACAATTTCGCCGTGGTGTTCGGGCTTGTCTTCGTCAACCTGCCGTTCATGATCCTGCCGCTCTATTCAGCGCTCGACCGGCTGGATAAGTCGCTGCTGGAGGCCTCGCTCGATCTTGGCGCCGGGCATATCCGCACCCTGTTCAACGTCGTCATACCGATGGCCGGGGCGGGGATCGCGTCGGGTATCCTGATCACCTTCATCCCGGCGCTGGGGTCTTACCTGACGCCCGACCTGCTCGGCGGGCCGGATTCACAGATGATCGCCAATGTCATCGAATCTCAGTTCAAGCGCGCCAATAACTGGCCGTTCGGGGCGGCGCTGTCGTTCCTGCTCGTCTACCTGACCTTTATTGCCATCGCCGTTCAGGGCGTTTTGGAGGCCCGCGCCAGAAAGAGGGTCGCATGACAACCGCTATCAAACCGCGCAAGATGCCGCCTGCGCCGCTGGAATATCTGCGCCGCTGGCCGATTCAGGCCTGGCTGATCGGCGTTACCATCTTCCTTTACGGCCCTTTGCTGACCCTGATGGTGTTCAGCTTCAACGACTCGCGTTCGACCACGATCTGGAAGGGTTTCACGCTCAAATATTACCAGAAGGCCCTGACCAATGAGAGCTTGATCACGGCGTTCGGCAATTCGTTGACCATTGCGCTGTGCTCGACGATCCTTTCGGTGATTGTCGGGGCCATGGCCGCCATAGTCCTGTGGCGGTTCAGGTTCGGCGGCAAGACCCTATTCGACGGGGCGCTGGCCGTGCCGATCGTGGTGCCGGAAATCTGCATGGGCGTCGGTATGCTCGTCTTTTTCGCCAAGGTGCTGCCCTGGCCGCAGGGCCTGCCGTGGCCGTTGAACCTCGGGGCCATCATCATTGCCCACGTCTCCTTCAGCTTCCCGTTCGTGGCGGTGGTTGTGCGGGCGCGTCTGGCCTCGTTCAACCGCGAGCTCGAAGAAGCCGCCAAGGATCTGGGGGCCAGCGATTTCCGCGCTTTGATGGACGTGGTCATTCCGCACATCAAGCCGTCGTTGATCGCCGGGGCGCTTCTGGCCTTCACCCTGTCGCTCGATGATTTCGTCATCACCTTCTTTACGGCGGGACCGGACACGGTGACCTTCCCGGTTAAGGTCTATTCGATGGTACGCTTCTCGGTGACGCCCGAGGTCAATGCCGCCTCGACCATCCTGATCGTCGTTACGGTGCTGCTGACCTTCCTTGCGCTCAAATTTCAGGGCTCTGACGCCCTGACCGCCGGCCACGGCACGGAGAAAAAGTAAATGTCCGAAGCCAAAACCATCATCAGTTTCGAGAACGTCTCCAAGCGCTTCGGCAAGAATACCGCCGTCGACAACGTCTCGCTCGACATCAAGGAAGGGGAGTTCTTCTCGCTGCTCGGCCCGTCGGGTTGTGGCAAGACCACGCTGCTGCGCATGCTGGCCGGGTTCGAAATGCCGACCGAAGGCCGTGTCCTGATCGATGGGCAGGATGTCTCGACGACGCCGCCGAACAAGCGCCCGGTCAATATGGTGTTTCAGTCCTACGCCGTGTTCCCGCACATGACCGTGCTCGACAACGTCGCCTATGGTCTCAAGATGGACGGCATCGGCGGTTCAGAGGCCCGTGCCCGCGCCGAGGAAGCGCTGGAACTGGTCAAGCTGGCCGGTTTCGGGCCGCGCAAGCCGGACCAGATGTCGGGCGGTCAGCGGCAGCGCGTGGCGCTGGCCCGGGCTCTGGTCAAGAAGCCGCGCGTCCTGCTGCTCGATGAGCCTTTGTCGGCGCTGGATGCGAAATTGCGCGATGCCATGCGGACGGAGCTGTCGCTGCTTCAGGAAAAGGTCGGCATCACCTTTATCATGGTCACCCACGATCAGGACGAGGCCCTGGCCATGGCCACGCGCTGCGCCGTGATGAACCGTGGGCTGCTGCAACAGGTGGCGACGCCGTTCGATCTCTATGAGTTCCCCAATTCGCGCTTCGTGGCCGACTTTATCGGCAGCGTGAACCTGTTCGAAGGGACGCTCGATATCGACGAGCCGGACCATGCGATCATCAAAACGAAGGACGTCGGCGATATCTATCTTGACCACGGCGTGACCGGCGCGACCGGGGCGACCGTCTGGGCGGCGCTGCGGCCGGAAAAGATCGAGATGGACAAGTTCGACCACAAACCGGCCAAGATGGAAGACGCGCCCGACGGTTACAATATTGTCGCCGGGACGATCCGCCTGATGACCTATCTGGGCTCGGAAACGGTCTATGAGGTCGAACTGGAAAGCGGTCGTATGGTCAAGGTTCTGCGTTCGAACCTGACACGCTGGGATCAGGAAGACTTTACGTGGGACGAAAAGGTGTGGCTGTCATTCAATGCCTGCGCCCCTGCGGCTCTGCTGAGTTAAGCCATGCGTGAGCCGCTCCCGGTCGTCGGCATCATGTGCTGCCACCGCGATTTCGGCGTCGAAATGGCGCAGGCGGTCATGGATCGTTACGTGCGGGCGGCCATGACCTATGGCCAGTGTTCGGCGCTGTTGATCCCGGCCATTACCGGCTATTTCGATGCGCAGGCCGTGGCGTCGCGATTAGATGGACTGCTGCTGACGGGTTCGCCGTCGAATGTTGAAGCGCACCGCTACGGACAAGCCGACGGCGAGGGACCGTTCGATCCGGCGCGTGACGAGGTGGCCCTGAGTCTGATCGAAAGCCTGATCATTGCGGGTAAGCCGGTTTTCGGCATTTGCCGTGGCTTTCAGGAGATCAATGTGGCGCTCGGCGGAACCTTGCGCCGCGATCTGGGGCAGGCGGCGCCGGGCTCCAACCGCATCGACCACCATGCCCCTGCCGACGTCGCCTTCGACTCCATGTTCAACCACAGGCATGAAGTAGCCCTGACGCCGGGCGGTGTGCTGGCGCGGGCGGTTCTGCACGACTGGCTAACCGTCAATTCTGTACATTTTCAGGGTGTCGACAGGCTGGGGGAGGGCCTGACCGTCGAAGCCGTCGCGCCTGACGGCATCATAGAAGGCTTCAGCGCCAATATTGGCGGCGCGCAGGTATTGGGCGTGCAGTGGCATCCCGAATGGCAACCGGAGCGTTACCGCGATCGGCAGACCTTTTTCGAACTGATGGGCGCGGCGTTGCGCGGTCATCCGATTTGAGCGGGCAATTAAAATTGTGATCACAATTTTGCTGCCGATTGCAATTAGACTGTTTCCATAGTCTGCCGTACAGCTATAGTGCTGTCTTTCCGATTTATTTCCGAAGGTCCGTCATGCCCGTTCCTGCAAGCCACAACGAATCCACCGAACTAAAGGCGCTGGACCTGGCCCACCATCTGCCCGCGCAGGCCGACTACCAACTGCTCGAAGACCTCGGCGGCAGCCGCATCATCACCCATGCGGAAGGCTGTGTGATCACGGATATCGACGGAAAATCGCTGCTCGATGGCATGGCCGGGCTGTGGTGCGTCAATGTCGGTTACGGCCGCACGGAACTGGCCGAAGTCGCCTATCAGCAGATGCTGGAACTGCCCTATTACAACACCTTTTTCAAGACGGCGACCGAACCGGCCATCCGTCTGGCGGCCAAGATCGCCGACAAGATGTCCGAAGGCAATCCGGACCTCAAGCACGTCTTTTTCAATTCGTCGGGGTCTGAGGCCAACGACACGGTATTGCGTCTGGTCCGTCACTACTGGACGCTGAAAGGCGAGCCGGAACGTAATGTCATCATCAGCCGCCGCAACGCCTATCATGGTTCGACAGTGGCCGGCATGTCGCTGGGCGGTATGAGCTTCATGCACACTCAGGGCGGGCCACTGGTGCCGGGGATCGAGCACGTCCGTCAGCCCTACATGTTCAACGAAGGCTTTGGCGAAGACCCGATCGCCTTTGCCGACGCCTGTGTCAAGGATATCGAGGATCGCATCCTCAGCGTCGGGCCGGATAAGATCGCCGCCTTTATCGGCGAGCCGGTGCAGGGCGCGGGTGGCGTGATCATCCCTCCGGAAACCTACTGGCCGAAGGTTGAGGCCCTGTGCCGCAAATACGGTATTCTACTCATCTGCGACGAGGTCATCTGCGGCTTCGGGCGTCTGGGGCAGTGGTTCGGCCATCAGCATTACGGCGTCAAACCCGATATCATCGCCATGGCCAAGGGCCTGTCGTCGGGCTATCTGCCGATCTCGGCGGTCGGCGTATCGGGCGCGATTGTGGAGGTGCTGAAAACCGGCGGCGATTTCGTCCACGGCTATACCTATTCCGGCCACCCGACGGCGGCTGCCGTGGCGCTGCGCAATATCGAGATCATGGAGCGCGAAGACCTGATCGCTCGCACGCGTGAGGTCACCGGACCCTATCTGGCTCAGGCATTGCAACGCCTCGCCGCCCATCCGCTGGTCGGCGAAGTGCGCTCTCTCGGCCTGATCGGGGCGGTGGAAATCGTCGCTGAAAAAGGTACCAATACACGTTTCAAAGGAACTGAGGGCACCGCCGGGCCGCTGGTCCGCGACATCTGCATCAAGAACGGGTTGATGGTGCGCGGCATCCGCGACTCGATCGTCATGTGCCCGCCGCTGATCATCAGCGAGGCCGAGATCGATCAACTGGTGTCGACTATCGAGGCCTCGCTCAACGAAGCCGAGCCGCAATTGCGGGCGCTTTAGTTCTTCTGAAACTTGGTTTTTTCCATGGCCTTGGTGCGGTCGGTCGGGATATAGACGCCGGTCACCCGGTCCAGCACAAACCCTGTTTCATTGATGCGACCGCCGTATTTCAGGCACGGATCATTGGTCGTAGTATAGGTGCGTTTGGCAGGCAGGGGCTCCGGCGACATGACCCGCGCCGCATCGTCGCCGAACGGTTCGGCGAATTGCAAAGCATCTCCCAGCCGCGACAGGGACGGCGAGTCGGTCCCCAGCGCCTGTGCCTGACGCGCCCAGACGACGGCGGCGACCTGCGTCTTGCCTTGCTTCAGTTCAGCCTCCGCCGCCAGCCCGCCCAGAGAACCGGGGACGCGCAAGCCCAGCGGACCGGGGATAAAGAAATTGAGGGCGGCTGCGGCCCCTGATCCTGCGGTGCCGGTCGGCTCAAACCACGTGACTGCCGAATGGACCTGAGCATCGCTTAATGCGGCATCGGCCACGATCTCGTAGCGTTCGGCCAGTTCGAAACACAGTTGCGCTTCGACTTCGGTCAGCACCAGAAGCCGCTCGTTATCTTTCAAAGTGTAGCGCGTACTCGATCCCGTCATCAGACGTGTGGGGTGCAGATAGACACGCTTGACGCCGTTCAATGCCGTTGTGTCGCGATACTCTTTCGTCGTCGTGCGTCCTGTTTTGCCCGGCTTCAGATTGTCCGTCGCCGACAAGCTTGAGGCATCGGTCAGGGGCGCGCTGGCACAGGCGGATAGTGAGAGGGCGCCGATTAGCGTGGCGATGAATTTCAGTGGCATGAGCGATCCTCTATATGTGCGCCGACCCTGTAATCAGGCAGCTAAAGGATCAATACGTGCCGGTACGTATCCGGATTACAGAGTTTGTCATTTGAACTGAGACGGTATTTCGTCGAACGCTGATATTTATTGAAATGCGATCAGGGGAATTGACGTTGAACCAATCATCTATCTCTCGCCGCGCCACGCTTACCGGTATTGCCGGGACGCTTGCCCTTGCCGCGGGTTCGCCCGCCTGGGCCGCCAAGGACAAGAAGGCGGCGGTCACGACCCTGTCCACCGTAGCGGAAGGTGAAGCCAAGGCGGCGACCCTCTTTACGCGCTACGGCAAGGCTTCGATTGCGGCGGGCAGCCGCGTCCTGCCGGTGTTTCAGGTCGAGCTTCTGGAAGAGGACGGCGCGCACGAGGAAGACCGCAAGTACCACGCCAATGCGACTGCCGATTCAACCTTCAAGGTGGCCGGAATCGATCAGGCCGCGGTACAGGCGGCGGTGGATACATTGTACAAACAATATATCGATGCCCTGACGGCGGCCGGTTTTGTCATCGTCACCGACGCTGAGGTGGGGCAGGCCGAGGCCTGGCGCAAATTGAGCGCCAATATGAAGCCCACGCCGATGGTCGCCGATACGGGCAAGCGCGGTAAATCAACCTTCTATGGCCCCAGCGGCAAGGGGGTCTATATCGCTGCCGACGATATCCGATTCAGCGGCAAGGGCGGGTTTGCGGCCTTTGCCCAGGTAGGCGACGCCATGGGCCGCGCGACGCAGGAATACGCCCTGCCGACGCAATTGAAAGCCGGGGTGGTCGGCATCGAACTGGCGGTGGGCTTCGTCCAGATCAAGGGCGAAGGCGGCGGCAAATACTCCAATATCTTTGGCGACGGGGTGGTCAATATCAAGGGGGATGCGGCCATGCAGGTCATCCCCGAACGCTCGCGCCTGTGGTTCATGCCGTTCCCTCAGGTCGACGGCACCAAGCAGCAACTGGTGCTCAATACGACGGTCCTGCCCGCCGAAAACCCGGTATTGGCCTTTAAGGACGTGACGTCCAAGAAGGCCAAGCTGGGGGATGCGGCGGGTATGATGATCGGCTTTGCGACGGGCACCGGCGGCTCCTATTCGACCAAGACCTATGAGATCACGCTGGATCCGGTGGTGTTGCCGAAAGCGATGGAACAGACGCTGGGCGGTCTTACGGCCGGTCTGGTGAAGCGCTTCACGGCCCTGCCTTCAGAGCCGGGCGGGAAAAACCGTTAGAACCTGAACAGTTCGGCGTCCGGGTCTTCGTGCCCGGACAAAGCGGCACTGAGGATTTCAGCCGCCAGCCGTGAAAAGGTAATACCGTTGCCGCCATAGGCGAGGATGGCGAAGACATTCTTCATGCCCGGCACCGCGCCGATGGTCGGCAGTCCGGTGAGGCTGGCGCCGAACGAGCCGCACCACGCGAAATCGGCGCGGGTATCCAGCTGAGGGAACATCGTCTTCAGCTTTTCTTCCAGCCGCTTCGTTTTTCCGGTTAACAGGCTATCGCGGTGATCGGCATTGGAAAAGGCTTCGTCCTCGCCGCCGCAAATGACGCGTCCGTCGGATGTTGTGCGCATATAGAGGTAGGGATCGGACGCCTCCCAGATCATGACCTGTTCCGGCCACAGCTTGTCCGGCTGCGGTTTGGTGGCGATGGCATAGGTCGAATGGATCGAATGGCGGCTCTGGCGGATTGCCGTCGGGGTCTCATAGCCTGTGGCATAGATCAGGTAACGCGCTTCGATAACAGGGCCGTTTCGGGTGCGCAGGGTCACGCCATCGCGATGGGTTTCCACGGCTGCAACCTCGACCGGACAAAGAATTTCGGCACCGCGTGACATCGCGGCGCGATGGAACCCCGCGGCCATGCGCAAAGGCTGAACCGTCAGATTCTGCGTCGTCAGAAGGGCGGCGGCGCGGTCGATGCCGAAACGCTCGGCCAATCCCTTCCGCGTCAGATAGTCGTTGGGCAGGCCGATAGCCCGGCGCATCTCGCCTTCGCGTTTCAAGCCGCCCGGATCGAGGACATTGCCACTGAGGTAGAGCGAGGCGCTGCGCTTCATGGCGCAAGGGATGCCAAGAAGCTCGACCCGCGCGGCCAGACTGTCCAGTGCCAGTTTTGAGCGTCGCCACGCCCGGCAAGCCTTGTCGTGACCGATCTGCCGGGTCAGTTCGGTCAAGGGGTTGTCGATCTCGTACTGCAACAGCGCCGTGGTCGCCGCCGTCGAGCCTTTCAGCGGCGGCCGGCGGTCCAGTACGATGACACGGAAGCCTTCGTCGGTGAGGGCTTCGGCGGCCATGGCCCCGGTGACGCCCGCGCCGATGATGACAATATCGGTCCTGCGGTCACGTTTCAGCGCGCCGGTGCCCAGTCGCGGTACGGGATGCGAGAGCCACACCGGATCGCCGGTGCGCAGATCTTTGGATGCGTTCATGCCCCCACATTGGCGGGGGCCGCATCAGGGATCGATCAGAATCGCCGTCGGGATTCTAGGATTCCTGAATGATAACGCCGTACCAGCCCAACCCGGAATAGGTTTCGTAGCCAGGGGTCTTGTGAAAGGCGACCATGGCGCGCGATACGGGATCGATATAGTGGCCGAAGCCCTTGCCCTCGGTTTTCAGGCGGATACGTTCGTTCAGTATGCCCTTGCCGTCCGACGCCGCAATAACCACGCCATCGCCATCGATCAGCAGGACACGGGTGTTACGACGTTCTTCGTCAGACAGGCGTACCCCCTGGGTGATCGAGGCGGCCTGAGGCTGCCAGTCGAACTGGATGCCCAGAACGCCCAGCAACTCGCCATTGACATCGCCGTCGCGGCGCACCCCGGTGGCGTAGGTGGCGACCTGAGCGCCGTTGAGGAGGGGTTCGGTTGTGATATCGGCGACGGCGAAGTCCTGTCCGCTGCGTAAGCTCGCGGCGCGGGCAAACCACGGGCGGCTTTTCACGTTCTGACCGATGACGCGGTGGGTGTCGGGGCGGCCGTTGGCGATGATATTGCCATCGAGGTCGCACAGCCACAGATCGATATAGACGGTGTAGGAATCGAGAATGACGCCGAGGCGCTGGCTAGCGTAGTCAGTACGCGCGACGACGGGTTCGGCGGCGGCCTGACAAAGCGCCGAGTCGGTCGCCCACCAGCGCACGTCGCAGGTGCGCTCATAAAGGTTGCGGTCGATCAGTTCGATGGCATTGAGCGCCAGATCCATCAGGCGCGCGCCCTGACTGGCGTGAGCCATGTCCTGAGTCAGAGATTCCAGCGTCACGATTTCATTCCCCAGATCCTTGGCCAGCCCTTCGACCTCGGTCGAGATGGCGCGGACCTCGTCGGCGACCACGGAAAACCCGGCGCCTTTTTCCCCCGCATGCTTGGCTTCGATCAGGGCGTTGAGCGCCAGAATACGCAGTTTGCCGGTTACGGCGCGGATGTCCTTGACCTTGTTGCTGGTGATCGTCTTGGCCTTGGAGGTCTGGGCCAGAATGTCGGACAGGGTGACAGCCGCAGCGGGCTGAGAAAAGGCGGACATGAACAGCTTCCTTCGTTGCAAGCAAGGTCATGCGGTGCGGCAACGGGGCCGGACACACAGAGAGGTGGGAGGTGCAGGATGTAAACTTTAAGCCACTCAGACAGTACGCCTGAGATCCTCGTTGACCTGTTGCGGCGCAATAGAAGCATGGCGCGCAGGGCGGTTAACAACGGGTTAAGTGATTGGGGGGGTGCGTTTTGTTTTTACACGTAAAATGGATATTCGTTCTTAAATTGTCGCAAAGAAGTCACATAATGATATCTTACGCAACGGAAAGCGTTGCGATGGAAACTTTGATACGCCCTTGTACCATAAGGATTACAGGCGATCGCGCAGCGCGTACCAGCTGAGGCCCGCTATCAGGGCGGGTGTTCTCAGGAGAGGCCCACCGGGGAAGGCGGGCGGTCTGAGTTGCGACAAAAGCTTGATATCATGGTGGTCGCCCAATGCTGCATGTGCGAGCAATTTGCCGAAATAGGGGGCCAGGACGACGCCCTGACCGCTGTAGCCGGCGCTGACCAGACAGTCGGGCGACAGGGCGCGAACGAAGGGCGCGCGGCTAAGCGTTATGGCCAGCGTCCCCCCCCAGGCGTGAGTGACTTTGACCGTGTCCAGTTGCGGATAGATTTTCAGCAGGTTGCGGCGGACGAAGGCCTTTATATCCTTGGGGAACCACGGCGTGTAGTTTTCGCCGCCGCCGAACAGCAACCGGTTATCGGCGGTCCGTCGCCAGTAATTGACGACGAAGCGCGAATCCGCTGCCGCATAGTCGTGCGGCAGGATCGTCCGGTCCGGCAGGGGTTCGGTCGTCAGGATGAAATTATTGATCGGTACGACATGGCGGTCGATCTCACGGTCCAGCCCCTGCATGTAGCCATTGCCGCAGATCAGGAGCTTACGGCATCTCAGGCGGTGACCGTCGCCAATGTGCAGGTCATAGTCGTCGCCTGAACGATGATAGCTGTGGACGCGGCTATGTTCGTAGAGTGCCGCCCCCGCGGCTTGCGCGGTGCGGGCCATGCCGAGAGCGAATTTAAGCGGGTGCAGATGGCCGGCACCCGCGTCGAACAGCCCGCCGTGATAGACGTCGGTGCCTAGCTCGACCGCGACGGCTTCGCGGTTCATCAGGGACAACTTGTCGTAACCGTAAGTCTGGCTGACGAAATCGGCATAGGCGTGGTCGTCATCGGCAAAGCGCGGCTTGTGCCAGCTATGGATCAGACCGTGGCGGAGGTCGCAGTCGATATCATGCCTATTGATCAGGTCGAACAGGTGCGCCTTGGCGGCTTCGGCCATGTCCCACAGTTCGCGGGCGGCGTCCGAACCCAGTTGCGACACGAGGGTTTGCGGATCGACGCGCTGACCGGTGTGAATCTGCCCGCCGTTACGTCCCGAAGCGCCGGAGCCGATCTGGGCGCCTTCGAGGAGGGTGACCGAGACGCCACGCTGGGCCAGTTCCAGCGCTGCGCCGAGGCCGGTATAGCCGCCGCCGATAATGGCGATGTCCGTGGTCTGCGTGCCGCCGAATGCCGGGAATGCCGTAATGAGCGCGGTGTCGGCGTACCACGAATTGTCAGGATGTCCGGTATTTTTGGCGGTCTGGGTCATATGACTTACCCCCTCTCCCCGCATGCGGGGAGAGGGTTGGGGTGAGGGCTTCTAACGGTGGCTTACAATGAAAAGGGGTTATGCCCCTCATCCGGCCCTATCGGGCCACCTTCTCCCCGTAAACGGGGAGAAGGGAATACTTACACATTCAACAACAAAAACTCGCGTTCCCACGGGCTGATGGTGCGCATGAAGGTTTCGTACTCGTGGTGCTTGACCCGCGCATAGGCCGTGACGAACTGCGCGCCTAAAATCTCGCGCAATTCTTCGCTGCGCTCCAGTTTGATGACCGCCTGAATCAGCGAGTAGGGCAGGTCGGCGGACGGATCGTTCGATACGTCGCTATCGACCGGTGCGTCGGGCGTCATCGCCTTGATCATCCCCAGATACCCGCAGGCCAGCGTCGCGGCGATGGCCAGGTACGGATTGGCGTCCGACGATGGAATACGACACTCCAGGCGGCGGTTATCGGCGTCCGATGGCGGCACGCGCAGGCCCGCCGTGCGGTTGTCGAAGCCCCAGTGTGTATTGACCGGTGCGCCCGATCCCTTGGACAGGCGGCGGTACGAATTGACATAGGGCGCCAGCAGCGAGGTCGCGGCGGGCAGGTGGACCTGATGACCGGCGATAAAGCTGAAAAACAAGGGTGTCGGCTCGCCCGTCTTCGGGTCGGAAAACAGGTTCTGGCCGGTCTTCATATCGACGATCGACTGGTGGATGTGCATGGCCGAGCCCGGTTCCAGCGCCATCGGCTTGGCCATGAAGGTGGCGTAGATGTCGTGCTCCAGCGCCGTTTCCTTGATCGTGCGCTTGAACATGAAGACCTGATCGGCCAGTTCGAGCGGATCGCCGTGGCGCAGGTTGATTTCCATCTGGGCCACGCCGGATTCGTGGATCAGGGTGTCGATCTCAAGGCCCTGCGACTCCGAATATTCGTACATGTCCTCGAACAGGCTGTCGAACTCGTTGACCGCGGAAATCGAATAGCCCTGACGCCCGGTTTCCGGCCGCCCCGACCGTCCGATAGGGGGTTTTAGGGCATAGTCGGGATCGATATTCTTTTCGACCAGATAGAATTCCAGCTCCGGCGCGATGATCGGTTTCCAGCCGCGTTCGTGATACAGAGCCAGCACCTTGCGCAGGACCTGACGCGGGCTTTCCTCGACCGGACGGCCATCCGGGTGATAGGCGTCGTGGATGATCTGCGCGGTGGGGTCGGTCGCCCACGGCACGGTAGCCAGCGTATTGAAATCGGGCTGCAGGAAGATGTCGGTGTCGGACTGCACCGTGCCGACAATGCCTTCGAGGTCGGGGAAGTCGCCGGTAATATCCTGATAGAAGATCGACAGCGGCAGGTTCATCGCCGCCGTGGTCAAGAATTTGCGCACGGGCATGATCTTGCCGCGCGCCACCCCGGCAAGGTCAGGCACCATGCACTCGATCTCTTCGATATTCTGCTCGGCCAGCCAGGCACCGGCTTCGGAGACGTTCGCTGCCCCGCGCTTGGAAAAGCCGGTCTGCGGGCGTTTGGACTTCGATTTCATGAGTCACACAGGAATATGGATTTTTGATGCGGCAGGATTCTAAGTTGGATGATGGCGCGTGGCACCCCAGATTCCAACCCCGCAATCAGTCCTCTAGTGTGATCACAATTTGCGGCCGTTGTCGAGGGCGTGTGCCGATGCGTTTGCTTCTAACTCACTATTTCGAAGGCCTGCCACTGTGGGTTGCCGTGTCGGCCATGGTCGTCATGACCTATGCGGCGGCGTTTCTGGTGGCGTGGCTGGTCATGGCTTTTGCGCGCTGGCGGGCGAAGCGCCATGCGACGGCACTGTACCGCTTCGATGTCGAGAGGTTGAAGCGCCCGCTCTATACGGCCATGCCGGTGCTGGCCGTATTTGTCGCGATCCGCATATTCTGGCCCGAGCTCATGGATGGAGACGTGGTGATAACGGTCACCAAGTTCCTGACCATCGTCCTGATCTACTGGCTGGCCCTGTGCGCCATCGATATCGTCAGTGTCTCGATCTCGCGCCGTCACGATATTACGGTGCGTGACAATCTGAAAGCGCGGCGCGTCCATACCCAGATCATGCTGGCGCGGCGGCTGGCGACCTTCCTGCTGGTGGTGCTGACGCTGGCGGCGATCTTCCTGCTGTTCGACGAACTGCGCGGGCTGGGCGTCAGTCTGCTGGCCTCGGCGGGGGTGGCGGGCATTGTCATCGGCTTCGCGGCGCAAAAGACGCTCGGCAATCTGCTGGCGGGTATTCAGATCGCCATCACCCAGCCGATCCGGCTGGAGGACGCCGTCGTGGTTGAGGGCGAGTGGGGCTGGGTCGAGGAGATCACCCTGACCTATGTCGTGGTGCGCATATGGGACCTACGGCGGCTGGTCCTGCCCATCGGCTATTTTATCGAGAAGCCATTTCAGAACTGGACGCGGACCTCGGCCAGCATCATCGGCACCGTCGAGCTCTATGCCGACTACAGCCTGCCGGTCGAGCCTCTGCGGGCACACCTGCTGGAACTTCTGGCGAAAACCGACCTGTGGGATCAGCAGGTGCAGGTCGTGCAGATGACCGAGACCTATCCCGATGTGGTGAAGATCCGCATTCTGGTCAGCGCCGCCGACTCGCCGACGGCCTTTGACCTGAGGTGCTATGTGCGCGAAAACATGGTGGCCTTTATCAATGCCCGCTACCCCGAAGCCTTGCCGAAAACGCGAGCCGTGGTCGAAGAGGCTGGCGATGCGGGGCGGAAGCGGTTAAAGGCGGATATATCCGACCCCGCCGATTCCGCCGCCACCGTGACGAATGCTGTTTGAAATCACCGACCCTGACGACACCCGTCTTGTGCTCTATCGCGATGTGAAAGACCGTGACCTTACGGGGAGGAACGGCCTGTTCATGGCCGAAGGCAAGGTCGTGCTGGAGCGGTTGTTTACCTCGCCGGTGGCAGAAACGGTCAGCGTTTTGACAACGCCGGAGCGATTGCCGGGATTGGCGCATTTGCCTGATGCGCCGGTCTATGTCGTGCCGCAAGCTGTCATGGACGCTGTGGCCGGGTTTCCGATCCATCGTGGCTATCTGGCACTGGGGCGATATGCGCCCAAACAGACCTTGACCCAACGCGTGAGTGGCAACCGGGCGCGGGTTCTGGTCCTTTGCGGGATCAGCAATACCGATAATATGGGCGGGCTGATGCGTAACGCGGCGGCTTTCGGCGTCGATGCCGTGGTGCTGGATGAGACCTGCTGCGATCCTTTGTACCGCAAGGCGATCCGCGTTAGCGTCGGCGGCGTGCTCGAAGTGCCGCACTATCGCGTCGATGACGTAGTTGGGACGCTGAAAGCGCTGGACCTGACGCCCTATGCCCTGACGCCCTCGGGGGCGATGACGCTGGAGACGGTGGTGCCTGCCGCCCGCTCGGCGGTACTGTTCGGTGCCGAAGGCCCGGGGCTGAGCGCCGACATCATGGCCGCGTGCGAAACGGTGCGCATCGACATGCACGGTGGTTTCGACAGCCTTAATGTCGCGACCACCAGCGGGATTGTACTGTATTATTTTTCGCGCCTATAGTGTGCCGCGAAGTTTCAGGTTCGGGGGGGGATTATGCGCACATGGATTTTAACGGCTGCGGTGGCTTTGCTGGCGAGCGCGGCGTCTACCACCGCGAGCACTATTGCGCCGCCCCAGGAGCTCAAATGTCCCGTCGGTGGAAAGTCGTTCGAGCATTCGTTCTACATGTCCTATTCGACATGGGGGCAGCGTCCGGACGGCAAACCCTACGGGTCCGGTGAGTTTCCGGTAACGCCGCCGATCTGTCCCGACAATGGGCTCATCATGTATCGTGAATTTACCAAGGCCGAAATCAAGGCGCTTGAAGGGCTTCTGGCGTCGGCTGAATATCAGGCTCTGCGTGAGACCGATACGCCGTTCTTTCGTGTGGCGTGGATCGAGAAGGCTCTGAATCCGAAATCGGAAAAGATCGTCTGGTATTTGCTGAATGCAAGTTGGGAAGCCGATGACGATGCTGTTCTCAAGATGAGGTATCAGCGGGCTTTCTTAAATTTGGCCGAAACTCTTCCGGCCAAACCGGAGGACGAGACATGGCTGGCGATCCGGTTGCGGGTAATGAACGCCTACCGGGAACTGGGTGAATTCGACAAGGCACAGGCTGTTTACGATGCGTTGAATGTCGAAGCTTTGTCGAAGGGATTGCCGGTGACACGCGAAGAAGCCTTTGAGTTGCGTGACGAAAAGAAGCGCAATCGCTGGGCTTTGGTTGACTATCTTAAGCGTCTGCATGTGGTTTTGGTGCGGGGTGACCGCCGGTCTGAGCCGCTGGATATGATGCGGCCATGGGATGCGGCACGGATATGTTTCTATAAGAGGGAAAATCCGGAGGCACTGAATGCTTTTGACCGAGCGTATTGTGCTACCCCCGAGATCATGCAGGAGATTGAAAGGGGCCGAGATATTTGGGGGGTGTCCAAGGCAGAGAGAGACGCGGCGAGAGCGAAGTTAAACGGTGCGGCCTAAGGTGACGCGGGTGGAATAAATCATAGCCTGATCTGACGTTTCAAGCGCGTTGCGTCGCGTACCAGAGTTTCCGCCACGCGGGCGGGATCGTCGTACATCCAGACCGCCGTCGTCGGGCACTGAATGACGCGGGCCGGATCGCCGTACTTCGCACGGATAGCGGCCTCGTCAAGGTCCTTCATGACGATGAAGTCGAACCGCGCAGGCGTACCGTCGGCGCCATGCCAGTACCACCACGGGTCGTTGCCCCAGACATAGGGCTGGCCGTCGGGACTAATTTGCTCGGTGCGCAGGCGGAAGTCGCTGGATACCGAGATCGGCCGCGCCACCCAGAAGGCGGCTAACCCGCGTGTGAGGGATGGATACCGGCTCAGGCAGGTCTCGACCGGGTCGCGCCAGTTGAGTGCGGGGATAGCGCTGCCATGGGCCGCGGTTCCGGCGGCCAGCCCGACAAGGCTGCCCGCGAGGATGACCCGGCGGCCTTTGCGCAGGTGCCTTGCCAAAGCGCCGCTCAGCAGGATCAGCGGCCAGACAAACAGGGCCATCAGGTAGCGCGAGGCACCCTGACCGCCGTAGTAGACGACAAAAAACCCGATCGGCAGGCTCATGGCGGCAGCGACATAGATCATCTGGCGGCGGGCATCGCCGGACCGTTTGACAACTTCCGTCACCACGCCGACAAGCACAACAAGTCCGATCAGATAATACAGATTGAACGGATTGAGCGACAGAAGGTCGTGGCGGAGGAGGCGCAATGCGTCGACGACGGCCTGAACCGTCAGGGGCGGCGCGCCCTGTGAAAAGAAGAGGCTGGACGCGCCGACGCCGCACAGGCCGAATGCCATCAGACCGGCATAGGTCTTTTCGCGCCATAGCGAGCGCAGGAGCGCGCGCGGGCTGACGAAATCCAGCCGTGTCAGAGCGGCGAGCCCTAAAGGCGCGACGGCGAACAGCAGGAATAGCGCATCCGACAGGCTGGTCAGAAAGATTATCGCCGACAACAGAAGCATTTGCGGTTTCAGGGGTGCCTTCAAGCGCGTGAACAGCCAGATCGACACGATCAGCGGACCGGAATGATTGACCGGGAACAGCAGGGCGTCGTAGGGCGGGCTGAGGCCGGGCACCTGCTTCAAGCCAAAGGTCAGCAGCGTGAACACCAGTGCGAAGGCAAGCGCCGCTGTGGGCACCCTGATGTTGGGATCGAGTTGATGAATGGCGGTGGCGCCGACCCAGGTCAGGGCGAGGAACGAGATCACCGCATAGCCGAAAAAAGCCGCGCGCGGATCGCCGGTCAGAAGGGCCATAGGATGATAGACGGCCTGATCGGGAAAGAAGCTGAGGATGCGCGCCTGCTGAAACCCCATATAGCCGTTGGGGCGTGTAAAGGCGTTGTCGTGCAGGGCGGCGGGTAGGAGGATATCGGAATTATAGAGGCCATGCACTGCGGCGGGTGACAATACGATCCACGCCACCAGCCCGAAGGCGAGCAGTATCAGGCCGGCCGCGAAGGCGGTCTGGTTCAGCGGAATGGAAAAGGGTTTGCGCATGGTAGCTGACCTTCGCAGATGCGAAATAAAAATGCAGTGCGGGCGGTCACGCAGTTGTGCCAGCGCATGGGCTTGACTGACGCAAGGGCAGGGTGTCTAATTTAGTGGCAAATGCAACAATATAAGTTGTGTGGCACGGCAGGGATGCCGGATTGATCCGGCGAAAACACAGGAGTGGGTATGCCTAAGGCCGCTATGGTCGGATGGGGCCACACGCCGTTCGGACGGCTCACCGGCCAGTCGCTGGAAGACCTGATTCAGGCGGCGGCGCGTGAGGCGCTGAGCGATGCCGGAATCGCGGGCAACGATGTCGATGCCGTGTTTCTCGGGCTCTACAATGCCGGGCTGACACCGGACGGATTTTGTTCGTCGATGGTTTTGGGCGCCGATAACGGCCTGCGCTACAAGCCCGCGACGCGTTATGAAAATGCCTGTGCCTCGGGATCGGCGGCGCTGTATGCGGCGATGGATGCCATAGCCTCAGGCCGTATTGACGTGGCGCTGGTCGTCGGGGCCGAGAAAATGACCGACCTCGATGGCGCGGGCGTGACGCGGTCGCTGGGCATGGCCAGCTATCAGAAGGAAGAGGCGGGGCTGTCGTTTCCGGATATCTTTGCGCGCTATGCCAAAGCTTATGCAGAAAGATACGGCGATCCGACCCTGGCCATGGCGCATGTGGCGGCCAAGAACCACGCGGCGGCGCTGCATAATCCTCTGGCGCAGTTGCGCAAACCGCTGTCGGTCGAGTTCTGCCATACCGTTTCCGACAAAAACCCGCTGATTTCCGATCCGTTGAAGATGACCGATTGTTCGCTGGTCTCGGACGGCGCGGCAGCGGTGGTGCTTGTGCGCACCGATCGGGCGGAAGAGTTCAAGCGCGCGGTCGGTTTCCGCGCGGCGGTACAGATCAATGATCTGCTGCCCTTGTCGCAAAAGGATCTCCTCGATTTCACCGGTCCGCGTCTGGCCTTTGCGAAAGCCTACGAACAGGCAGGTGTGACGGTGTCGGAACTGGGCTTTGCCGAGGTCCACGATTGTTTCACCATCGCCGAGGTGCTGGTGGCCGAGGCCATGGGGCTGGCGGCCAGGGGGCAGGGGGCGGAGTTCATCGTCGCCGGTGGCACGGGGCGACAGGGCGTGTTGCCGACCAATATGTCCGGTGGCCTGAAAGCCAAGGGGCATCCGGTCGGGGCGACGGGCGTGTCGATGCATGTGATGGCGGCGCGGCAACTGACCGGTGAAGCGGGTGAGATGCAGGTGCCGGGCACCGAACTTGGGGCTGTGTTCAATATGGGCGGCGGTGCGGTAGCCAATTATGCGAGTATTCTGGAGCGTTTGAACTAACCCCTCTCCCCGCGTGCGAGGTGGAGGGCAGATGAGGATTTTATGACATCACCCGGTACGAAATTTCGAAACGCGCTCAACGCCGAACAGCCCTTGCAGGTCATCGGCGCGATCAATGCCAACCATGCCTTGTTAGCCAAAAGGGCCGGGTATAAGGCCATCTACCTGTCCGGAGGCGGGGTCGCGGCGGGCTCGCTGGGAATGCCCGACCTCGGTATCAGCGGCCTTGAGGACGTGCTGATCGACGTCAGGCGTATCACCGATGTCTGCGACCTGCCGCTGCTGGTCGATATCGACACCGGCTTCGGGCCGTCGGCGTTTAACATCGAACGCACGGTCAAGGCGCTGATCAAGGCCGGGGCTGCGGCGTGCCATATCGAGGATCAGGTGGGCGCCAAGCGCTGTGGCCATCGTCCGGGGAAGGAGATTGTCTCCACAGATGAAATGGTTGATCGCGTCAAGGCGGCGGCCAATGCGAAGACCGATCCGGACTTTTTCCTGATCGCTCGCACCGATGCGATTGCGGTGGACGGCGTCGATGCGGCCATCGAGCGGGCCATCAGGTGCGTCGAAGCCGGGGCCGACGGCATTTTCGCCGAAGCGGCCTACGACCTTGAGACCTATCGTAAATTCGCAGACGCCGTGAAGGTGCCGGTGCTGGCCAATATCACCGAATTCGGCAGGACGCCTTTGTTTACCCGCGAAGAACTGGCGTCTGCCGGTGTGGCGATCCAGCTTTACCCCCTGTCGGCATTCCGGGCGATGAACAAGGCCGCCCAGGCCGTCTATGAGGCCATCCGTCGCGACGGTCATCAGAAGGCCGTGCTCGACACTATGCAGACGCGCGACGAGCTTTATCAGCGCATCGGCTACTACGACTTCGAAGATCGCCTTGATGCGATGTTCAATAAAAACAAATAGGTGGAGACGTTTATGAGCGCAGTGACTGAGCTGCCCAAGGGGGAGGCGACGACGGCCTTCAAGCCCAAGAAATCTGTCGCCCTGTCGGGCATGGCGGCGGGCAATACCGCCCTGTGTACCGTCGGGCGCACCGGCAACGATCTGGCCTATCGCGGCTACGATATCCTCGACCTAGCGCAAGGGTGCGAGTTCGAGGAGGTGGCCTATCTGCTGGTCCACGGGGCCTTGCCGACGCAGTCCGAACTGGACGCCTACAAGACCAAGCTGAAGGCCTTACGGGGGCTGCCGGTCAGCCTGAAGTCGGTGCTGGAGAACATCCCACCTTCGGCGCACCCGATGGACGTGATGCGCACCGGGGTGTCGCTGTTGGGCTGTCTGGCGCCGGAAAAGGACGACCATAATGCCCCCTCGGCACGCGATATCGCCGACAAGCTAATGGCCTCGCTGGGGTCGATGCTGCTCTACTGGTACCACTACAGTCACAACGGTAAGCGCATCGAAGTCGAGACCGACGATGACTCGATCGGCGGGCATTTCCTGCACCTGCTGCACGGGCAAACGCCGCGCGCAAGCTGGGTGAAGGCCATGCACGTCTCGCTGATCCTCTATGCCGAGCACGAATTCAACGCCTCGACGTTTGCCGGGCGGGTTATCGCCGGGACGGGGTCTGACATGTATTCGTGCATCGCCGGGGCGATCGGGGCGCTGCGTGGGCCGAAGCACGGCGGTGCCAATGAAGTCGCCTTCGAGATCCAGAAGCGTTACGACAACGCCGATGCAGCGGAAGCGGATATTCGTCAGCGGGTCGCCAACAAAGAGGTCGTGATCGGCTTCGGGCATCCGGTCTATACGGTGTCGGACCCGCGCAATGAGGTGATCAAGACCGTGGCGCGCGACCTGAGCGCCGAGCAAAATTCGATGAAGATGTTCTCGATCGCCGAGCGACTGGAAAGCGTGATGTGGGACGCCAAGACAATGTTCCCCAATCTCGACTGGTTTTCGGCGGTCTCCTATCACCGGATGGGCGTGCCGACGGCGATGTTCACGCCTCTGTTTGCCATTGCGCGGACGGCCGGCTGGTCGGCGCACGTGATCGAGCAGCGCATCGACGGCAAGATCATTCGCCCGAGCGCGAACTATACCGGTCCTGAGGATCGGGCGTTCGTGAAGATCGAGGAACGCGATTAAACATCCTTCCCCGTTCACAGGGAAGGTGGCAGCGCGCAGCGCTGACGGAAGGGGGCTTCCCCCACCCACCGCTTCGCGGTCCCCCCTCCCCGTAAACAGGGAGGGATGCAGGAGAATCTCATGTCCACACATATCTCAAATATCCGCCCCGAATCCGACCGCGTTTTCGTCGACATCGCCGACTACGTGCTCGATTACAATATCGACTCCGGTCTGGCGTTCGAGACCGCACGCAACTGTCTGATCGACACGCTGGGTTGCGGGCTGGAGGCGCTCGACTATCCCGCCTGCACCAAGCTGCTCGGCCCGATCGTGCCGGGCACCGTCGTGCCGCACGGCGCAAAGGTGCCGGGTACGCAGTTCCAGCTCGATCCCATTCAGGCGGCATTCAACATCGGTGCCATGATCCGCTGGCTCGACTTCAACGACACCTGGCTGGCGGCGGAGTGGGGGCATCCGTCGGATAATCTCGGCGGCATCCTTGCCGTGGCCGACTGGATATCGCGCAACAACGTGGCGAAGGGTAAAAAGCCGCTGCTGATGAAGGACGTCCTTCGCGCCATGATCAAAGCACATGAGATTCAGGGGGTGCTGGCGCTCGATAACAGTTTCAATCGTGTCGGCCTCGACCACGTCATCCTCGTAAAGGTCGCCTCGACGGCGGTGGTGGCGCAGATGCTGGGCCTGACGCGTGATGAGATCATAGACGCCGTGTCGCTGGCCTTCGTCGATGGACAGGCCTTGCGTACCTATCGTCACGCCCCCAATACCGGGTCGCGCAAGTCGTGGGCGGCGGGGGATGCCACCTCACGCGCGGTGCGGCTGGCCCTGATGGTGCAGAAGGGCGAGATGGGCTATCCCTCGGCTCTGACCGCGAAGACCTGGGGCTTCTACGATGTTTCCTTTAAAGGCCAGGCGTTTTCATTCCAGCGACCCTATGGCCACTACGTCATGGAACACATTCTGTTCAAGATCAGCTATCCGGCGGAATTCCATTCCCAGACCGCCGTCGAAGCGGCCATGCGCCTGCATTTCGACCTTAAGGCGCGCGGGAAAACGATTGATGACATCGCTCGCGTTTCGATCCGCACACACGAGGCGTGCGTCCGCATAATCGACAAGAAAGGTCCGCTCAACAACCCTGCCGACCGCGATCACTGCATCCAGTATATGGTCGCTGTGCCGCTGATTTTCGGGCGGCTGACGGCGGCGGATTACGAGGACGATGTCGCCTTCGATCCCCGTATCGACGTCTTGCGTGACAGGATCGTCTGTCATGAAGACCCGGCCTTTACCGCCGACTATCACGACCCGAAAAAGCGCTCGATCGCCAATGGTCTGACTGTCGAATTCACCGATGGCACGACGATGGACGAAATCGTCGTTGAATACCCTATCGGCCACAAGCGTCGCCGCGAGGAAGGCATCCCGCTGCTTGAGGCCAAGTTCAGAACCAATCTCGCCCGCCGTTTTCCGAAGAAGCAGCAGGACGCAATCTATGCCCTCAGTCTCGACCAGACGCGGCTCGAAAACACACCTGTGCATGAGTATGTCGATCTGTATGTAATCTAAGTTTTTGTTTTATCGCATTTCCTTACGGCAAACCGGTGTCCACTTTGCCTGAAAATGCTTTGGCACGTCATTGCTTTCTTACGCTCCGACGGCCAGCCTTGGCTCACATTCCAAGGTGAGACATCATGGCACAAGAGACTGAAAAGACAGAAAAGAAGGGTTGGTTCGTTTGTTTTGCGCAAGCCGCAGCGGTCGCCACCGGCAGCCCCGCGGCCTTCGGTCTGGCGGCGGGGGTGGTGATCCTGTGGGTCGTCACCGGGCCGCTATTCGGGTTCTCCGATACCTGGCAACTGGTCATTAATACGGGCACGACCATCGTCACCTTTCTGATGGTGTTTCTGATCCAGAATACCCAGAACCGCGATTCCAAGATCATGCAGTTGAAGCTCGACGAACTGATCCGGGCGGCGAAAAACGCCAATACGGCCTATATCGACATGGAAAACATGAGCGAGAAGGAACTGGCAGACCTGCAAAAACATTATGAGCGTCTGGCCGCCAAGGCGCGCGAGGGAGGCGATGAAAAGGAGGCCGCTGCGCATAAGGAGGCCAGCGAGAAAGCGGCGAAGGCACTGGGCTGATCACATAAAAACGCCGCCCCATGACGGGACGGCGCTTCTCTCTCATTTTATCGCGGTTTAGTACTTTTCGTCGATCGCCTTGATGGCGTCGTGGTGCGACTGAAGCGTCGGCATGGTCTTGGTGGCGAAATCCTTTACCGGTCCCGCCTGACCGTCCTTCGATTCCTTTTCGAACAGATCGACCGTCTTGTCGTGCGCCTTTTGCTGGGCATCGATATATTTGGCGTCGAACTCTTCCGGTTTGGCGTTTTTCAGATCGTTGAGCAGGTTGGCATGCTCCTCGTCGAGGCCTTCCTTCGGCGGGGTCAGACCGGCAGCCGTAATGGCGGTCTTGAGTTCGGTTGCGGCCTTGGTTTGGTCGGTGACCATGCGCTGGGCGAAGGCCTTTAGGTCGGCATTCTTCGTACGTTCGATGGCCAGCTTGCTCGACTCGATCTCGAACAGGCCCGCGACCGTGGCACGACCGGCGAAATCGACGTTTTCGGACGCCGAGGACGAGGCGCTGTCATAGACCGAAGTGACGCTTTCCGATGCGCTCTCAGACGCCTCTTCGGCGGCCTCTTCCTTGGGCGAGGAGCAGGCGGCGACGGCCAGGAAACCGGCGAGCGAGGCGGTCAGCAGGGTTTTCTTCAGGATCATTATGTTTCTCTCCAATAGGGCACTATCCGGGGCGGATAAACGCGCGATATTTATCGTTTTAATGCCGCTATGACGGGTGTCGTTGCCGTTAAGGGCAGGGTAACGCCTCTGATGCGGGATAACGAACAGCACGGGCAACCTAGTGGGCGTCGCATAAGAAGGCCCCGTCCTTCCTGTTGGGTTTCGTGAAAAAGCCATAAATAGCAATTGATTAGCTGCGGGGCGATGGTCATGCTGTCCACGAGCACCCGAAGACTGTGCGCTTCCTAACTGAGATCGACGTGAATATGACGCAGGGATCTAACGGATCACAGGTTCGGGCAGGTTAATGATGCCAGGGCGCACCGATGGGCATGCGATCGATTGTTTCAGTGGAAAATTATCGCAAGGGTTGCATTTCTTTTTCTTCATTGAAAAGAGAGCGTAATGCCGTAGTTGTGAAAAATAAGGATTTTATAAATAATCTTATAAAATCAATTCTTTAAAGGTTAATTTCTTGTCGGATTTCAAAGGGCAATATATAGATGTAAAGCGCGTTTTTTATAAAAATCGACGCGCTGTGCGTACAGGTGGGGTGACTATATGGGTGAGCCAGTATCGGACTCAGGCCTCCGGGGAGAGCCCGATCTTGAACATATGCGCAGCTATCTGGCCGCGATCGTGGCGTCTTCCGACGATGCGATTATCGGCAAGACGCTGGATGGCATCATTACCGCGTGGAACGACTCGGCTCACCGCATTTTTGGCTATACCGCCGAAGAAGCCATCGGCCAGCACATCACCCTTATTATTCCGCACGACAAGCGCGACGAAGAAACCCACATCATCGGTCAGGTGCGCCGGGGCGAACGTATCGATCATTTCGAAACCATCCGCGTTGGCAAGTTCGGTCAGCTGGTCCATCTGTCGCTGACCGTGTCGCCGATCCGCGACTCTACGGGACGCGTCATCGGGGCGTCCAAGGTCGCCCGCGATATCAGCCAGCAAAAGGCGACCGAGGCCCTGCTGGCCGAGGTCGGCCGCCGCCGCGAAGAATTCATGGCCAATATGAGCCACGAACTCAGAACCCCGATGAATGCGGTTATCGGCCTGACGCATATCCTGGCCATGTCGGACAATCTGACGCCGAAGCAACAGGAATATATCGCGGTTTTAAAGCAAAGCGGCGATAATCTGCTGGGGCTGATCAACAATCTGCTCGACTTTTCCCGGTTGGAAAACGGCGCGATGGAGCTTGAAATCAACGATTTCAACCTGCCCGAACTAATCGAACATACGGTTGGCCCGCAGCGCTTGTCCGCTACGCAAAAAGGTGTCGCGCTGAATGTGTCGCTCAGCGGTCCCGTCCGCGAGTTTTACCGGGGCGATGCCTTGCGGCTTCAGCAAATTCTCACCAATCTGGTGTCCAACGCGCTGAAATTCACCGAAAGCGGGTCGGTCGATCTGCGGGTGACCGCTGTGGATGTGGGCGCTAACGCGTCGCGGCTCCTGTTCGAGGTTATCGACACGGGCATCGGCATCAGCGACGAGGTATTGCCGCTGATTTTCGACAAGTTCATACAGGCCGACGCCTCCATGACCCGCCGTTACGGGGGATCGGGGCTGGGCCTGTCGATCAGTCAGGCCATCGCCCGGCAGATGGGCGGGCTGATCCGCGTCAAAAGCACGCTGGGTCTGGGGTCTAGCTTTTCCGTCGACCTGTTGATCCAGCACGACCCGTTGCGGGCGGCACTGGCGCGCCGGCCCGATGTCAGCGTTGTTCGCGCCCACAGGAATGCGCTGGTCGTCGATGATTACGAACCCAATATTCTGGTGGTGACGACGTTGCTCGACCGGCTCGGTTTCGGCTACGACGTAGCGCGCAACGGCATGGAAGCCGTACGCCGCAGTGAACAGTGCGACTATGACGTGATCCTGATGGACGTCCAGATGCCCGGTATGGACGGCTATGAAAGTACGCGGCGCATCCGTGAAATCGAAGACATGCGCGGATTGCGACCAACGCCTATCATCGCCATGACGGCCCATGTGGGCGATTCTGATCGTCAGAAATGCTACGATGCCGGCATGACCGGCTTTATCCCGAAGCCGTTCGAGCCGACGCAATTCCAGACCCTGCTGGGTGACCTCATTCGCCCCACGATTCCACAGGCGCTGTGATCCGCGTTTCGGTCACAGTTGGCGGTTTTGTTCTAATTGGGAAAGTCGTGAAAAACCTTACAGTGTAAGGAATTGAAATGGTGGGTGGGCACGGACTCGAACCGTGGACCCGCTGATTAAGAGTCAGCTGCTCTACCAACTGAGCTACACACCCACACTATTTCAGAACCGCCGTGACTGGAGACTTGGTGATCCCCGGCGGTGAGGGGCGGAACATACGAATTTTTTCGGCGGTTTCAAGCGTTATTTGAATTATTTTGCGTTTGACCTGTGGATGGCTGGTTTCTAGGCAAGATGCGGATGAAATTCCTAACGAATCTTCATATGGATGAAAAAGAGTCGCAGAACGTTGGAATTCGTTAAACCTTTGCGCGTATTTTATACAACTCGTAGCTTTATGAGTAAGGGGTAGGCATGGCTTTCAGGGATTTGAGCGGCGCAGTGGATTTTTCCTATCTGGAGTCCTATACGCGTAACGATATCGAAGTGATGGAAGAGGTGCTGCGCCTGTTTCAGCAACAGGCCGAGATCTGGGCGCCCCTGCTGAACACCTCTCACGCCGGGTGGCGCGACGCCGCCCACACCCTGAAAGGGGCGGCGGCCGGGATCGGCGCCAATGCCCTGTCGGCAGCCGCCGAGGCGGTGGAGAAGGGCGACCTCGAAGGGGCGCAGGGGCGACTTGAAAAGCTGAAAACGGCGCTTGACGCGGCCCTGATCGACGTGGCCGCCTATGTGCACGGCCTGCAACTCAAGGCTCTGCGGGTCTAAAAACGCTTGGCAATCGGCGGTGTGCGCATTAAAGCCTTGGCATTTCTGCCGCGCATCTTAATCCGAAAAACCGCGAACACTTTTCGGGATGCGCTCTAAGCCGAGGCCAAGATGAGCGACGACGAACTCCATATCCTGTGTACCGACCGCGACGGTGTCGTGCATAACCTGCCGGCAATTGAAGGCTGGCGGATCATGGAAATCATCCGCGACAACGGCCTGCCGATCAAGGCCGAGTGCGGCGGGGCGCTGGAATGCGCCACCTGCCACGTCTATGTCGATCCGAAATGGACGGACAAGCTGATCGAAAAGAGCGACGAGGAAGAGGAAAAGCTTGACGAAGCCTTTGTCGTCAAGCGTAATTCGCGTCTGTCGTGCCAGATCCTGATGCGCGATGACCTCGACGGGCTTGAGGTCACGCTCGCGCCCGAAGGCTAAGTCAAATCCCCGCAAGTGCAAGGTGCTTTCATGCGTAATACCGTTCGTTCGATCCTGATGGCCGGTGCGGCCCTGCTGTGTGCCACATCGATTTCGTCGGGGGCGCAGGCCTGGGGGCCGACGGGTCACCGCATCGTCGGCGAAGAGGCGGCGCGCGCGTTACCGGCCTATATGCCGGCCTTTCTGCGCTCACCCGAAGGCATCGGCGATATCGGTGCCTATTCGAACGAGCCCGACAACTGGAAGGGCGCGGGTAAGGTCCACGACTTCGAGCGCGATTCCGCACACTTCATCGACCTCGATGACGAAGGCAAGACTCTGGCGGGCGTGAAGCTTCAGGAGGTGCCGCAATCGCGTTCCGATTTCGACGCGCTTCTGCGGACGAAGAATGTCATGCCGTGGAAGTCGGGCTATCTGAACTATGCGCTGGTCGATGCCTATCAGCAGGTGGTCAAGGATTTCGCCTACTGGCGCGCCCTGACCCATGTCGAAGCCAAGGAAACCGACGCGGCAAAAAAGGAATGGCTGCGCACCGCCATTCGTCGTCGTGAGGCCCTGACCTTGCGTGATATCGGCATCCTGTCGCACTATGTCGGCGATGCCTCGCAGCCGCTGCACCTGTCGATCCACTATAACGGCTGGGGCGAGGAATATCCCAACCCGCAGGGCTTCACACTGGAGAAGATCCACGGGCCGCTGGAAAGCGCCTTCGTCAGCGCCGGGATCACCAACGAGATGATCCGCGGGGCACTAGTGGCGCCGGAATCGTGTACGCTCAAGACCGAGCGCTGCTTCGACGCCAAGCTGGACCGCAACTGGACCTATGTCGTTCCGATGTATCAGCTCTACAAGGACGGCGGTTTTGCCGAGGGCGACAAGCGCGGCATCGACTTCATGAAGGGTCGTATCGCGCAGGGCGCATCGGACCTGCGCGACGTGCTGACGGATGCGTGGCGCGATTCCAAGACCATGACCTTCGGCTATCCGACCATGACCTACGAAGACCTGTTGGCCAACAAGGGCGACTTCTGGCAGTCGCTGCGCGGCGAAGACAACAAGTAGGATGCCTAAAAGTAGGATGTCTGAAAGTCGGATATCTGGGGCGCTGCGGGCCTTCGGCGACCGGCGGGCGGGGCTGGATTACAAACCCCGCGCCGCCGCCTATGGCATAGTCCTGCGTGACGGCTATATCGCCCTGGTTCAGCAGGGCTACAGTCATTTCAAATACGACTTCCCCGGCGGCGCGATCGAGGCGGGGGAATCCCACGCCGAGGCGTTGAAACGCGAATTTCTCGAAGAAGCCGGGGTCGAGATCGCTCCCGGTGCGGCGGCGGGCGAGGTGTTGCAGTATTTTGTCAATGCCGAAGGTTACGCCTTCGCCAACCACGCCCATTTCTACGAGGCGGTGATCGTCGGCGATAAGCCGGAAGCCAAGACCGAGGCCGATCACGAGTTGGTCTGGATGCGACCGCTGGAGGCGCTCAAGCGGCTGGAGAAGGACGGCTATGCCTGGGCCTTGCTGATGTGGCTACGGGGTCGCGGATAGTTAGCGCCGTAGGATAAATTCGAAATCCGTCGTGCGCCCGACCTTGAAGCCGTAATCGCCAACGCGCTTGAAGCCGTAACCGAGATAGAGCTTCTGCGCCCGGTGGTTTTCGCTCCATACGCCGACCCATTGCGGGGCGTCGTCGTAACGGGCTTTAAGATAATCGAGCCCCAGTTCCAGCAGCCTTTTGCCCAGACCGCGCCCCTGCGCCGAGGTGGCCACGTAAAGGCGTTTGATTTCACCCTGCGTATGTTTGTCGGCTTCGATGTGGGGCAGACCGACCGGACCCGCCTGAATATAGGCGATAGCCATGTGGGCCTCGTCATAGACGATGCGCCAGAACTGATCGGCTTCGTCGATTTCCCTGAGTAGCACGTCCGGCGCGTAGGCCTTATCGAGATAGGCGTTCAGGTCGTCCGTCGGATAGAGGTGGCCGAACGTGTCCGTGAACGTCGCCTTGGCGAGCGCGGACAGGGCGGGGATGTCGGAGGCCTGAACGGAATGAATCAGCATGGTGAGGCTCTTACACCAAAGCGAAAAGCTTCACCATGCTCATGTGTGGCCGTTATTTCAGCAGGGCTGACAGCACGTCCTTGACGGTCTTTGGTGCCTGACCGGTCAGGGTCTGCACGGCATGGGTAACGCCGTCGAGCTGGCCCGCGCGGATAGCGGCTTCGGCAGAGGTCAGCATGTCGGCGACGAAGCCGGGCAGGCCCGCCTGTTGCAGGCCACCCTTATATTGTTCGTCGGTGACCGCGATGACATTGACGGGTTTGCCGGTAATGTCGGAGGCGAGGGCAACAACCTCGCCATAGGTCAGGGCTTCCGGGCCGGTGATGGTGAAGGTGCCTTCTAGGGCGTCGGTGAGCGCCGCAGCCGCCGCGCGGGCGGCGTCTTCGCGCGCCACATAGGCCACACGGCCGTCGGGCGCCGAGGTGTAGAACGCGCCGGTGTCCAGCGCGTGCGGCAGACTCATCAACAGGTTCTCGATGTACCAATCGTTACGCAGGATCGTATGGGCGATGCCTGACGCCTTGATGGCCTGTTCGGTGCCGTAGTGATCGGGCGCGAAGGTGATCTTGTTGCCCGGCTCGGCATTCGGCAGCGAGGTATAGACGATGTGTTTGACGCCTGCGGCCTTGGCGGCCTCGACGGCGGCGGTGTGCTGTTTGAGGCGCTGGCCCGGCACGGCAAGTGCGTCGGTCGAGATCAACAGCAGGTGGTCGACGCCTGCGAAGGCTTCGGTCAGGGTGTCGGGCGCGTCGAAATCGACGGTGCGCGTGGTAAAGGTCGTGGTAAGTTTCGACGGATCGCGCGACCCGGCGATGACCGTGTGGGACGTGCCTTCGAGGGCCTTGAGGACCAGTTGACCGAGTTGGCCGGATGCGCCGGTGACGAGCAGGGTGGACATGTTAAGCTCCTTGAATTTTCCTATAGTCTCAATTTGAGATCAGGTATAAAATAAGAAGCTATGTTGGGGTGTAAAGACGGCACTATTTCGGGAGATAGGGATGAAAAGGGAACTATTGGCGGACGGAGAGGCCCCTAGCGTCGCCGAAGCCGTGCTGAACGCGGGGTTCGATATGGCCAATTGTCCGGTGCGCGACGTGATGGACCATATCGGTGGCAAGTGGTCGAGCCTGATGCTGCTAACCCTGTCGACCAAGCCGCATCGTTTCGGAGAGTTGAAACGCGCCGTGCCGGATATTTCGCAGCGGATGCTGACCCAGACTTTGCGCGACCTGCAACGTGACGGTTATATCAGCCGCCATGTTTTTCCGACGGTGCCGCCGAGCGTCGAATACCGCCTGACAGAGTTGGGTGAGTCGATCATGCCGCCTTTGAGCGCGCTCGTCGCTTGGGCGGTCGACAATCACCCTAAGATCGTCGAGGCGCGAAAGGTGTATGAGGAGGGGGCGGAATAATCTTTCCCCGTTAACGGGGCCAAGGTTCTCAAACATCCTTCCCCGTGAACGGGGAAGGATTTTTATTACCCCCGCAATGCTTTCCAGCCTTCGACGAAGGCCGTGGCCTTGGCGTGGACGATTTCGGGCGTGTCGCCGGGCTTATAGACGCTGGAACCGATGCCGAAACCGGCGGCGCCCGCGTCGAGGAATTCCTTCATATTGCCGGGCTCGACACCGCCGACCGGGAAGACCGGCAGGGTGCGCGGCAGGACGGCTTTCAGCGCCTTGAGGCCCTTGGTGCCGGCCAGTTCGGCAGGGAACAGTTTCAGCGCGTCGGCCCCGGCGTCGATGGCCTGAAACGCTTCGGTCGCGGTGAAAAAGGCCGGGAAGGAGATCAGGCCCAGCGCCTTGGCGTAGCGGATGACCTCGACATTGGTGTTGGGCGAGATACAAATCTGACCGCCGACGTCCTTCAGCTTCTGCACGTCGTCGAGCTTGAGCACCGTGCCCGCGCCGACGATGGCCTTCGAGCCCAGATGCGTCGCCAGCTTGGCGATCGAGTCGAATGGCTGCGGCGAATTGAGCGGCACCTCGACGATCTTGAACCCGGCGTCGATCAGGGCGTCACCGACCGGCAGGGCCTCTTCGGGCGTCAGGCCACGCAGGATGGCGACGAGCGGCAGGGTTTTCAGGATATCCCGCCATTGTTCGATGAGAGTCATGTCGTAGTTCCTTATTGCGCGGTGCGCAGTTTATGGATGGCCCACAGGCCGGCCTCGGAGGCGGCATTGCCGTCGAAGCGCGTCACGTCCTTGAAGCCGGCAAAGGCGAGGGCCTTTTCGTAGAGATCGACCAGTGCGCCGTCGCCGACCAGGCGCACGGGCGAGGGGCCGTGGCGCTCCAGCTCGGCGATGATTTCCGAGCCGATCAGGATGCCCGACAGATAGGCCGACAGGTGCGCGGGCGCGATATTGTTGAACAGGGCTTCGGTGCGGACCGAGAAGATGACCGACAGGAAGGCGCGGTTGTACATGCCGCGCTCGATACCTTTGAGGAAGGCCTCCTCATTGTCAGTGCTGTTTTCCATAAGCACGCCGAGGATCGAATGCGCCTTGAGGACCTGGAACATTTCACCGGTCATGTGCGTCGAGAAGGACTGCACCTGACCGTCGCGGATCAGGGCCCATTTGGAGTGCGTACCCGGCAGGACCATGAAACCGTCGGTCGGATCGCTTTTCAACAGTCCGAAAATCTGGGTTTCCTCACCGCGCATGACGTTGAGAAGGCCCGTGCCGGGGCTTTCGGCGAACAGGCCGGGGACGATGGAGACGTCGAGCTTTTCCGACGGGGCGCGGACAAGGCCGTCAACGAGGGTCTGGAGATCGGCTGGGCAGGCGGCATAGGGCGCTTCGACCCAGCCCTGACGCGAGCCAACCATGCCCGACAGCAGGAAAGGCAGGTGTTCCAGACCGGCGAACTCGTCTTTCAGGACGCTGAGCAGCGCCTGTTCGAAGGTCAGGACGCCAAGGTTCTTCAGGCCGATATTGGCGGCGTGGCGCGCAATGACCTTGCCCGCTTCGTCGTAGAGGAACAGGCGGAAATTGGTGGTGCCCCAGTCGGCGGCGATCAGCGAAGGTGTGGTCATGGGCGAGGCTCCGTTTGCCCCCTCGCCCCGTTTACGGGGAGAGGGCTGGGGTGAGGGGCAAAAGTCAGAGGGGGAAGCCCCTCATCCGGCCCAAAGACGTTCGTCTTTGCGCCACCTTCTCCCCGTTACGGGGAGAAGGCATGGGCGTTCCTACCCCCCAAACTTCTGCGGTTCAAGGCCGGTATGGCCGCGCAGGAGTTCACTTGGGATTTCAAACAAAGTCCCTGCTTCACGATCGGCGGGCTGATCGACGGCAGCCGAGGTCACGAAGACACGGTCGAGCTTATCGCCTGCGAAACAGATATTGGTGATTTGCTTTGCGGGGAGTTCGACCGAGAAGTCGAGCGAGGCATCGGGACGGAAGCGGCTAACCTTGCCGCCGCCCCAATGGGCGATCCAGATGCCGCCCTGCGCGTCGGTAGTCATGCCGTCGGGCGAACCCCATTCGTCGGGGAAGTGGACGAACAGGCGCTTGTTGACGGCTTCGCCGCCCTCGATATCGAAGACGAAGACGTCGTTTTCGCCTGAGTCCGTATGATAGATTTTCGAGTGATCGGGTGAGAAGGTGGGGCCATTGGCGACCTGATAGGGGCCGTCGATTTCGCGGTGTGTCAGGTCGGTATCGAGGCGGTACAGCGCGCCGGACTTCTGCGTTTGCGGTTTGTGCATCGAACCGGCCCAAATGCGGCCCTGATCGTCGGCCTTGGCGTCGTTGAGGCGGTTGCCGGGCTCATGCGGGAAGGGGTTGGCGATGTGTTTCAGGATGAACGGATCGAGGCGCAGTTCGTAAAAACCGCTCATCAGGCCCGCGATGAAGCCGCCCTGCTGGCGCTCGATGACCCAACCGATATGCTCGGGAAAATACCAGGTCTTCGACGATCCATCGGCCAGATAATAAGCATGCAGCTTGTTGCCGAGAATATCGACCCAATAGACGCAGGCGTCGCGGCGCGACCATAACAGGCCTTCGCCCAGAGCCGCGCCCGGCGGGGTACGGCGGAGGATGGTATCGAGCGGACTGGACATTAAGCGTTCCCTTGTTTTTGTACGGTTGGCCTTTTTTGTCCGACTATAGGAAAGCTCGCAAGGGGTCAAGTTTGTATGATAATTAAGGACGTGGCGCAATTGCGTACGCTGCTGGGCTTTAAATGGAAATAATTCATATTTCTTTCAATGAGATAATAAAAAGTCTCGGGAATGTTACCTTACGTCTATCTTGACGTTTGCGTAAAGAGCGCGCAACTAATGGCACCAAAGCGCATCCTAAAAGGTGTGAGGCGGTTTTTGGACCGGATGTGCGACAGCAAAAATTATTCTCAGGAGGATGTCCATGCCAGATCTGGCGCCGGGAGCTTATATTTATGACGCGGTGCGCACGCCGCGCGGCAAGGGCAAGAAGGACGGCAAACTGCACGAAGTGACGGCGCTGGAGCTGTCGCGGCAGGTGCTGAAAGGGTTGAAAGACCGCAACAATCTCGATACGTCGCTGGTCGACGACGTGGTATTCGGCTGCGTGACGCCGGTCGGCGAACAGGGCGGCGATATCGCCCGCGCGGCGGTGCTGGCGGCGGGTTATGCTCAGACGACCGGCGGCGTACAGATCAACCGTTTCTGCGCGTCGGGCCTCGAAGCCATTAACATGGCGGCGGCCAAGGTCATTTCCGGCGAGGCCGAGATGGCCATCGGTGGCGGCGTCGAATCGATGAGCCGCATCCCGATGGGCTCGGACGGCGGGGCCTGGGCTATCGACGTCAATGCCGCGTTTCCGTCCTATTTCGTGCCGCAGGGCGTCTCGGCGGATACCATTGCCACCAAGTGGGGCTTTTCGCGCGATGACGTCGATGCCTATGCGGTGGAAAGCCACAAACGTTCGGCGCAAAGCTGGGCCGACCAGCGCTTCGCCAAATCCGTGCTGGCCGTAAAGGACCAGATGGGCGTGACGCTTCTGGATCGCGACGAAACCATCCGCCCGAATACCGACATGCAGACCCTTGGCGGGCTCAATCCGTCGTTCGCCATGATGGGCGAAATGGCCTTCGATGCGGTGATCAATCAGCGCTATCCGGAGCTGGAGCGCATCAACCACGTCCATACCCCCGGCAATTCTTCGGCCATCGTCGATGGCTCGGCGGCAGTGCTGATCGGTTCGGCGGGGTCGGCGGCGAAAACAGGCCTCAAGCCCCGCGCCCGCATCAAGGGCATGGCATCGATCGGCTCGGAGCCCTCGATCATGCTGACTGGGCCGTCTTATGTCACCGAAAAGTTGCTCAAACGTCTCGGTATGAGCGTGTCGGACATCGACCTTTACGAACTGAACGAAGCTTTCGCTTCAGTCGTTCTGCGTTACATGCAGACCCTCGATATCCCGCATGACAAGATCAATGTCTGCGGCGGCGCCATCGCCATGGGCCACCCGCTCGGCGCAACGGGTGCCATGATCCTCGGCACGGTGCTGGACGAGCTTGAGCGCACCGGCAAGCAGACCGCGCTGGTGACGCTGTGCGTCGGCGGCGGCATGGCCACGGCCACGGTTATCGAGCGGATTTAAGAAAGGTCGAGGGAGAAACAAAATGGAAAACTTCAAAACCGAACTCGACGCCGATGGCATCCTGCTGGCCACTTTCGATGTGCCGGGCAAGTCGATGAATACCTTCACCAAGTCGGCGCTCGCTGACCTGTCGGCTATCGCCGAACGCGCCAAAACCGACGTCGAGGTCAAGGGCGTGGTTATCACCTCGGGCAAGACAACCGGCTTCTGCGCCGGTGCCGACCTCGAAGAAATGCTGGGCGGAGCGTGGGAAGCCAAATCGGACCCTAACGATCCGGAAGGCGCGCTTAAGGCGGGCTTTACTGCGGCATTCGAGATGAATCGTGTCTATCGTCAGTTGGAAACCTGCGGCAAGCCGGTGGCGGTGGCCATCAACGGTCTGGCGCTGGGCGGTGGTCTGGAGCTGTCGCTGGCCTGTCATTACCGCGTGTTGAACGACGGCCCGAAGACTCAGGTCGGCCTGCCCGAAATCAAGATAGGCCTGTTCCCCGGCGGTGGTGGCTCGCAGCGCCTGCCGCGCCTGATCGGCGCTCAGGCCGCGTTGATGGCTATGTCAGAAGGCAAGAGCTTCAAGCCGAAGGAGGCCCTGCAAGCCGGTATCGTCCATGAAGTCGTGCCGGTCGGCCAAGAAGTCGAGGCCGCGAAAACCTGGATCAAGACTAAAGGTGACGCCGTCGCCCTGTGGGACAAGAAGGACTACAAAATCCCCGGCGGTGGCCCCTATCATCCGGCGGGGTCTCAGGTCTTCATCATGGGTAACGCCTTGCTGCGCAAGCAATCTTACGGCAATTACCCGGCGGTGGTAAACCTGATGCGCGCGGTCTATGAGGGCCTGCAACTGCCGTTCGATACGGCCATCCGCGTCGAGAGCCGTTACTTCGTCAACACCCTGCAAACGCCGCAGGCCAAGGCGATGATCCGCACCTTCTTCTTCAATATGCAGGCGCTTGGCAAGGGCGGCGGTCGTCCGGCGGGTCAGCCGAAAACCGATCCGCAGCAGGTCGCGGTGCTGGGCGCCGGGATGATGGGCGCGGGTATCGCCTATGTCTCGGCTCTGGCCGGTATCAGGGTTATCCTGATCGACCGCGATCAGGCCGCTGCCGACAAGGGCAAGGCGCACTGCGAAGGCCTGATCAAGAAGGCCGTGTCGCGCGGCAAGATGACGCCGGAAAAGGGGCAGGGCATCCTCGACCTGATTGTGCCGACGCCGGATTACGGTCAAATCACGGGCTCAGACCTCGTCATCGAAGCGGTGTTCGAAAACGCCGAACTGAAAGCCACGGTCACCAAGGACGCCGAGGCCAAACTCTATGCAGGCGACAAGGCCGACACCGCCATCTTCGGCTCCAACACCTCGACCATTCCGATTTCGCTGCTGGGCAAGGCGTCGGGCAAGCCGGAAAACTTCATCGGCATCCACTTTTTCTCGCCGGTCGACAAGATGCTGCTGGTCGAGATCATCACGACGGATAAGACGTCGGATGCGACTCTGGCCAAGGCGATGGATTACGTACTGAAGATCAAGAAGACGCCGATCGTGGTCAACGATTCGCGCTTCTTCTTCGCCAACCGCTGCTTCATTCCGTTCACCGCCGAAGGCCTGCATCTGTGGTCCGAAGGCTATGCCCCGGCGCTGATCGACAATGTCGGGCGCATGACCGGTATGCCGCGCGGGCCGCTGGAGATGATGGACGATGTGGCGCTCGATCTGCTGGTCAAGATCACGTCGGAAACGGCGAAAGCCATGGGCGACGCCTATGTGCCCATCCCCGGCGAGAAGGAGGTGGCCGATATGGTCGCCGACGGGCGTCTGGGCCGCAAGAACGGCAAGGGTTTCTACGACTACCCCGAAGCGGGTGGCAACAAGAGCCTGTGGTCGGGCCTGAGCGACAAGTTCACTGTGACGACCGCTGAGGCTGAGCCGGAACTGGTCGAAGAGATCAAGAAGCGTCTGCTCTACATTCAGGCGGTAACGGCGGCGCGCTGCTTCGAGGAGGGTGTCATCACCGATCCGCGCGAAGCCGATGTCGGCTCGATCCTCGGCTGGGGCTTCGCGCCGTGGTCGGGCGGGATCGTGTCGCTGATCGACGCCATCGGCGCGGCGAAATTCGTCGAGGAACTGGACGCGTTGGCGGCCAAACACGGCGACCGCTTCACGCCGCCGCAATTGCTGCGCGACATGGCGACCAAGGGTGAGACCTTCTATGGCCGGTTCGGCAAAAAGGAAGCCAAGGCGGCTTGAAGCGGTTGATTTGAGGCATTAAACCGGAAAGGCGGGCAGGCGACTGTCCGCCTTTTCAATTGGGGGGAAGGTGAAGGTTCATTTTCGATTCTGGTGGTTGCTAGGCCTGTGGGGCTTTTTTGCCTGCGGACTGGCGGTATTGCCTGTGTTGTATCTGACGAATCCCGCGTCGCCGGCTTTCATCGCGGCGGGGCCATTGACCTTCGGATTTGTTGTCGTGGGATGGATCGTCGGCGTTTGTCTGCATGAATATGCACATGCTGTGTCGGCCTTCCGCGAAGGCGACTATATGACCCGGATCAGGGGATATCTGACGCTCGATCCGCTGCGCTACATATCAAAGCGGATGAGTTTTTTCCTGCCCCTGGTGATTCTGGTCCTCGGCGGCATTCCCCTGCCGGGCGCCGCGGTCAGGATCGATCTCAATGCTCTGAAAGGTTCGCGCTCCCAGACGATTGTCGCTCTGGCCGGTCCATGTACGACGCTGGCAGTGTCGATCTCGCTGTTTGCCCTCTATGCCCTGTTAAGCATCGGCGGTCCCTTCGTGGCACCTCTTCGTCAGGCAATCGGTTTGCTGGGTTTTTTCAATCTGATCGCTTTCTTTATCAATATTACGCCTATACCGGGACTGGATGGTTATATGGCGATAGAGCCTTATCTGACCGGGCGCTGGCATCATCGTATTCGGCGGTTGTCGCAGAAACCTCTGGTGTCCACATTGGTATTGATCGTCGTGGTCGTACTAGCCATTGCGGTATTTGCACCGTTGACGCACGTGATCATGGTGGGGGCGGGGGTCAATGAGGCCGATCTTGACGGCGCGATGGAGCAGTTTCGTTTCTGGTCTCAGGGTTTGTAATGGAACCGATGAGGCTTTCATATGCTACCTGTCGGTAATATCATATCTTAGGAGACGCCCATGCGTATCGTCATGCTTGCCGCCGCTCTGACGGCCCTTAGTGGTCCTGTTCTGGCACTGGATACCGCCGCGCTCAAGAACAAGGTCATGCCGCCGGTCAATTCGACGGAGGAATACGCGGTATGCAGCGCCACGACCCTGTGGCTGGGGCAACTGGCGCAGTCGTCTGCCCAGACGGCCGAAGACAAGGAGCGCGCCGAAGGCGTTCTGAAGATCGGTGCCCTGTGGGCCTTCATGGCCGGCAAGAACAAGGGCATCGAGATGAAGGCCTATATGGAAACCTATCTGATGAAGGATGTTGCCGATTTCGGGGCGCTCGAAAGCGATACGCGGACCTTCTACGTGCAGCAGTGCCTTGAACGCACCGAAGGCATGGTTCAGCGGTTCAGCAAATAGTCACGCCGGTTTCGACCGCGTCACCAGCCAGATCCCGGCGCAGACCAGCACCAGCGACAAGGCGTTTTTCCAGGCCCAGATACTTTCGCCCAGGAACAGCGCCGACAGGGTCACGCCGAAGACCGGGATCAGGAACTGAAACGCCGCCACAAGGCCGACGGGGTTGTATTTGAGCAATATACCCCACAGACAGAAGGCGACGGCGGACAATATCCCCATATAGACCAGCAGGCCCATCGCGGGCAGGCCCATGCCGTCCATATGACCGCCGAAGCCTGCGCCCGTTATAGCCAGAATCGCGCCACCTATCCCCAGTTGCCAGCCGGTCATGACCACGGCGTCGACCGTCTGCGACAGTTTCTTGCCGTAGATCGACGCCGCCGACAGAATAAAGGCGGCGATGACGACGAAGCCTTCGCCCAGCAACGAAAACTCCATATCGAGTGCGCCGGGCTTGAAATTGACCACCATCACCCCGGCAAAACCGATCAGACAGCCTAAGGTCCGCAGCGGCGTCAGGCGGTCGTTACGGTAGAGGACGTGCGCCAGCACGACGCTGAAAAACGCACCGGTGGCGTTCATGATCGACGACTTCACCCCGGTGGCATGGGCCAGCCCTATGTAAAAAAAGACGTACTGAATGGCGGTCTGGATAAGGCCCAGCACGGTGATATCGAACGCCTGTTGCCGCGTCAGGCGAAATACCGGACGTCCGGTCAGTTGCGCGAAGATCAGTAACAACAGTCCCGCAATGACGAAGCGCCAGCCCGCGAACAGCAGTTGCGACGGCACTTGATCCCGGGTGATCGACAAAAGCTGATAGCCGACCTTGATCGCCGGAAAGGCGCTACCCCACAAAAGACAGCACAGAACAGCGCTGAGGAAGACGGTTGTCCGGTCCTGAAAAAACGTTTTGACGTTTAACGTGCTGAAATTCATGCGCTTTGCTCGACAAACAGGCTTTGGCAACGGCCTGTGGCCGGTCTATACGGTTTAGGGGGGAAAAGCGATGGTGTGTGTGCAATGAAAACCTTGGTTATCTTTCTGCATGGGGTGGGTTCCGAAGGTGCCGCCCTGATCGGTTTGGCGCGACATTGGGCGCAGACTTTGCCGGATGCGGTGTTCGAAGCGCCGGACGGGCCGGAACCTTTCGATATGTCGCCGCATGTGTCGGGTCATCAGTGGTTCTCGGTCAAGGGCGTCACGGCAGAAAACCGGGCGGCGCGTGTGGCTGCGGCGCGTCCGGCGTTCGATGCAACGATCACGACGCTCATGGCGAAACACGGCATCGACGATCCGGCGCAGGTGGCGCTGGTCGGCTTTTCGCAGGGCTCGATCATGGCGCTGGATGCGATCGCGACGGGGCGCTGGCCGGTGGCGGCGGTGGTCGCGTTTTCCGGACGTTTATCGACGCCCGATCCGCTGACGCCATCCCCCACGCCGGTTTTGCTGATCCACGGGCGTGACGACGATGTCATTCCGTACAATGAGACCGAAGGGGCCGCGCACAGACTTTCGGATGCGGGGCTCATGGTCGAGGCCCACATCCTCGATGGCCTGACCCATTCGATCAACGCATCCGGTTCGCGTCTGGCGTCCGCGTTTCTGGTCCGTGCCTGGACCGCGGGATTACAAATATAGTCATGTTACGCGAAGTGCTTGTGCGGTTCGTCCCGATCGGTTAGCCTCTGAACATCCAAGGGTTTTTGGCAAAATTCATAGGGGCTTCACCGTCATGTTCAGGAAAATCATCATCAGCGTTACGGCTACTGCCGCGCTTCTGGCCGCCGGTCAGGCCTCGGCACTCGACCTCACCAAAATGCGGGCCAAGACCAAACCGGTCGAGAATTCGAAAGAAATGTATGAGGTCTGCGCCGGGGTGATGGGCCTGGCCTTCGTCAATTCGAGCAATCTGGCTGAAGGGCCGGACAAGGCCAAGAAGGTCGAACTGCTGAAAACCATCGCGGTCGCCTGGATCGCCAAGGCAGCCGAAAAGAACAGCGTCACGTCGGATGCCTATATCACCAAGCCGCTGACCGACGACATCAATTCGGTGCAGGGCCTGCCGGAAGATGTGCGCGTCTTCTATATAGGTTACTGCCTTGAGGAGACCGAAAAGCTGTAAGCATATCTGTCTTCGCGAAACACAAAAAGACCTCCGGCATCGAATGCCGGAGGTCTTTTTGTGTCAGATTCGGGTGTCTTCCGCCGGGGTGAGGGTGGTCATGCTCAGCGCATGGACCGGTCCGGCCAGTTCTTCACGTAGGGCGGCATTGACCAGCCGCTGACGCGCCACGCGGTTGAGGCCTTCGAACGCTTCGGAAACGATCGTGAGCGAAAAGTGACTTTCGCCCCCTTCACGCGCGCCCGAATGACCTTTATGCTTGTCGCTGTCGTCCTGTATTTCAAGGCGTGCAGGCGATAAGGCCTCGGTGAGTTTGACCATCATTCGGTCACTGGTTTTACCCATAATTTAACCTCGAAGGGGCTTTATAGTTCTCTTCCAGAGACCTATATGGGACCACTGTATAAAGTTAAAGGGCTGCGTTCGGCATTATGAGCGAAGGTTATAAGTACAAACCGAAATTTGGTCTGGATATGCGTATCCGCCCGCCGAAGGAAGGCGAAGTGGATGGCAAGCGTCCGGAGGACGATGTCCTGTCGCTCAAGCCGGGTCAGATTCGCTGCGAATGGCCGGAATGCCATAAGGCCGCCACCGCGCGCGCGCCGAAATCGCGCGAAATGATGAACGAATACTATAACTTCTGTCAGGCCCATGCGGGCGAGTACAACAAGAGCTGGAACTTCTTCGCCGGGATGAGCGAAGGCGAGGCCAAGTCGCACCGCGAAGCGACCATGACCGGCGGCCGTCCGACCTGGGCTTTCCGCGCCTCGGCCGCCAGCCGAGAAGCCGCCGCCTTTACCGCCGGTCGTACCAAAGGTGCGGGCATGTACGACCCGCATAGCGTCTTCGGCGCCGGTGCCGCGCCGCAAAAGCCCGGCAGCGAGCCGGTTCAGCGTCAGTACGGCAAGATCGAACGCGGCGCCTATGCCGATCTCGACCTTGAGGCCGGTGCGGCGCCCGAGGTGGTGCGTGCCGCCTATACGGAACTGCTCAAGCGCTGCCACCCGGATAATAACGGCGGCGACCGCTCGGCGGAAGAGAAGCTGCAACGGGTCATTAAAGCCTACAAGGTCTTGAAAAAGATGGGCTTGGCGTAAAATCCCCTCTCCCTGAGGGAGAGGGTGGCCCAAAGGGCCGGGTGAGGGGGAAATGCCAGCCACAAGAACCGGTGGATGCCAGTGCGGAGCCGTCCGTTTCCGTGTCGAAGGCGAGCTTGGCCACGCCTCGATCTGTCATTGCCGCATGTGTCAGAAGGCCTATGGCAATGTCTTCGCGCCGCTGGTCAGCGCCCGTGAAGCCACGCTCATCTGGACCAAAGCTGCGCCGAAACGCTTCCAGAGTTCTAATCTGGTTCAGCGCGGCTTCTGCCCCGACTGCGGCACGCCCCTGACCTACGAAGCGCCCGACGGTGTGGCGGTGTCCATCGCCGCCTTTGACGACCCCAGCGATATCGCCCCGGTCATCCAGTTCGGTACCGAGGGCAAGTTGCCGTGGGTCGACGGTCTGCGCACCCTACCGGAGCGCACGACGCTGGAGGATATCGACGCCGCGCCGTTCCTTGACAAGCTGATCAGCTATCAGCACCCGGACCGGGATTAGTAGGCGACAACGCAAATGTCGTCATTCGTCCCACCGCATTCAGCCTTTGTCATATGCTCCACGGTTAACCATGCGGCTAATACAAGCAACGGAGCGGCAAACCAAAGGCGTTTCGGCTTTATAAAAGCGACTATGAGCAGCGGAATCGATAGGATTACGATGATAAACGGCAACTCACTTTTGAGTTTGACCGGGATGGTATGCCAACCTAGGGCTTCGGCATTTGTTTTAAGAAACAGGGTGGCAAAAGCGTAGCCACACCCTATTAATCCCCAGATAGCATAATTAATAAACCTGTCGTTCTTCATCCGCGCGCCCCGTTATTGGCGATAAATCTATATGTTTGGCATAAGAGAGGCAATTCGGCATGCCAGCCAAAAAAGTGCCTGAAATCCGACATTAGGTGTTGTGTCTTGAGGCCTGAGGTCTTAGCTGAAAATCGACTATATTGTTTGTTTCCGGAAGACCGCCGATCATGTCCCTCATCACGCCTGAAACCCTGAATGATCCCTTGCTGGGCTTTGCGCCGGACAAGATGGTCTCGCTCCGCGACGTATTTGGCGTCGATTCGGATATGCAGGTCCCGGCGTTCTCGACGCGCGACGAACACGTCCCCGAAATCGACGAGTCGTACAAATTCGATCCGCAAACGACCATCGCCATCTGCGCCGGCTTTGCCTATGACCGCCGCGTCATGGTGCAGGGCTTCCACGGCACCGGCAAATCCACCCACATCGAGCAGATCGCCGCGCGCCTGAACTGGCCGCTGGTCCGCGTCAACCTCGACAGCCACGTCTCGCGGATCGACCTGATCGGTAAGGACGCCATCGTGCTCAAGGACGGTCAGCAGGTCACCGAATTCAAGGAAGGCATCCTGCCGTGGTCGCTGCAACGCCCCGTGGCGCTGGTCTTCGACGAGTACGACGCCGGGCGTCCGGACGTGATGTTCGTCATCCAGCGCGTGCTGGAAGCGCAGGGGCGTCTGACCCTGCTGGATCAGAACAAGGTCATCCGCCCGAATAAATATTTCCGTCTGTTTTCGACGACCAACACCATCGGTCTGGGGGACACGACGGGGCTTTATCACGGCACCCAGCAGATCAATCAGGGCCAGATGGACCGCTGGTCGATCGTGACGACGCTCAACTATCTCAGCCATGAGGCCGAGGTGGGCATCGTTCTGGCCAAGCTGCCGGAATTCGACACGCCGGAACGTCGCGCTTTGATCGACGCCATGGTGCGCGTCGCCGACCTGACGCGTTCGGCCTTTGCCAATGGCGATATCTCGACGATCATGTCGCCGCGGACGGTGATCACCTGGGCGCAGAACACGCTGATCTTCGGCAACGACACCGAACTGGCCTTCCGCCTGACCTTCCTCAACAAGTGCGATGAGCTGGAGCGCCCGACGCTGGCGGAGTTCTATCAGCGTAGCTTCGGTGCGGATGTGAAGGAAAGCGCGCTGAAGGTGAAGGTTATATAGAACTTCCCTCGCCCCTTTGGGGAGAGGGAGGCAGCGAAGCTGACGGGTGAGGGGGCTTCCTAACACCGGAACTTTCCCCCTCAGCCTCGCAGGCCCGCGCCCAGCCCTCTCCTGCGGGTGAGGTGGTTTGATGAAGGATACAATGGCCAAACCCGTTACCGTTCTGTCCGATCCCTTCCGCAAGGCGCTGATCCATTCGACGCGCGCTCTGGCGGAAAATCCCGAACTCGAAGTCGTCTTCGGGCCGGACGGGCCGCGTTATGACGGTCAGAAACTGATCCTGCCCAATCCGCCGCGCGACCTCAATGCGCGGCAATCGGCGACCGTGCGCGGTCAGGCTGACCGGCTGGCGCTCAAGGTCGCGCACCACGACAATATTGTCCATTCGCGCGCTCGACCCATCGAAACCGTCAGTGCCGAAGCCTTCGATATCCTCGAAGAAGTACGCTTAGAAGCCGTGGGCTCGCGCGCCATGGGCGGGGTGCGCAAGAACCTGCGCGCGGCGCTGGAGGCCGATCTCGACCGCAGCGGCATTGCGCGCAAGGAAGACCGCAACGACCTCAATCTGGGCGACATACTGGGCCTGATCGCACGCGAAGTGCTGATCGGCGATCCGGTGCCGGAGCCCGTGCAGCGCGTAGTCAACCTGCTGCGCGAAGAAATCGAGGACAAGACCGGCCAGAGCCTGAGCGAACTTGGCGAGCTGATCCACGACCAGAAGGCCTTTACGCAGAAGGCGCGCGAGGTGCTGCGCGCGCTCGACCTGACCGATGATTCTCAGGACGCTGCCGAGGAAGAAAAGAACGACCAGGGCGACGATGAGCAGGCCGAGGGCAGCGAGCCGGAACCGGATGCCGAGGACGACTCGGACGATGAGGGGGAGTCTCAGCCCGAAACCGAGGAGCAGCCGACCGGCGGCGACGATCAGTCCCAGCAGGGCGAAGACGACTATACCCAGATGTCGGGCGATCCTCAGTCTCTGGCGGACGGTTCCGCCGACGAGGTCGTGGACGGCGAGGCCGCCGAGGCGAGCCAGCAGCAGATGCCGCCGCAAAAGGGTGAGCGCAAGGATTACGACGTTTTCACGCGGGCCTTCGACGAGGTGATCGCCGCCGAGGATTTATGCGACCCTGAGGAGCTGGAGCGCCTGCGCGGGTTCCTCAATCAGCAACTAGCCAATCTGTCGAACGTCGTGTCACGTCTGGCCAACCGCTTGCAGCGCCGCCTGATGGCGCAGCAGTCGCGCTCGTGGAGTTTCGACCTCGAAGAGGGCGTGCTTGACGCCTCGAAGCTGACGCGGGTCATCATCGACCCCTCGGCGCCCCTGTCGTTCAAGCAGGAAAAGGACACCGAGTTCCGCGACACGGTGGTAACGCTTCTGCTCGACAATTCGGGGTCGATGCGCGGGCGGCCGATCATGGTCGCGGCAATCTGCGCCGACGTGCTGGCGCGGACTCTGGAGCGTTGCGGGGTCAAGGTCGAGATTTTGGGCTTTACTACCAAGGCGTGGAAGGGCGGGCAATCGCGCGAGCAGTGGGTGCGTGAAGGCAAGCCCGCGGCGCCGGGGCGGCTCAACGACCTGCGCCATATCATCTACAAGGCCGCCGACAATCCGTGGCGCCGGGCCAACAAGAACCTCGGCCTGATGATGCGCGAGGGGTTGCTCAAGGAAAATATCGACGGCGAAGCCCTGCAATGGGCCTATGGACGCCTGTTGGCGCGCAGCGAGTCGCGCAAGATTCTGATGGTCATTTCCGATGGCGCGCCGGTCGACGACTCGACCCTGAGCGTCAATACGGGGCATTATCTGGAAAACCACCTGCGTAAGGTGATCGCCGAAATCGAGGGCTCGGGCCGGGTCGAACTGGCCGCCATCGGCATCGGGCACGACGTGACGCGCTGGTATCGCCGGGCGCTGACCCTGATCGACGCCGAGCATCTGGGCGGGGCGCTGATCGAAAAGCTGGCCGAGCTGTTCGACGAAAAGACGGCAGGGCCGGGACGGCGGTAAGCGGTTTTTCCTCTCCCTGAGGGAGAGGATGCCCGCAGGGCAGGTGAGGGGGAACTGTCAACCGCGCGCTCAGCTTCAACATTTCCCCCTCACCCCAACCCTCTCCCCGCAGGGAGAGGGGGTTTGTCGGAGATATCATGCGCCTGATAGCTTTTCTTACGCTCGGTATCGTAACCGCCGCCATCGCCAATCCTGTCCCTTACCAAGGTGGGACGAGCGTCACCTTTACGCCTTTGCCCAAGGTTGCCGCGCCGTCCATGAAGGCACGCTATGTCGGCGGTTACGAGGCCAAGGGGCAGGGCACGTCGCGCCTGATGGGCCTGTCGGACCTGATCGTGACGCCGGGCAAGGATGGCCTTATGATCGACGCCGTCAGCGATTACGGCGACCATGTGCGGATGATCATGCCTGCCAATGGACGCGCCGGGCCCCTGAGCATCGACGCGCTCAAAGGCGCGGACGGCAAGCCCTTCGGCAACAAGACCCTGTCCGATTCGGAAGACATGGCGCTCGATCCGATGACGGGCGATCATTACGTCTCGTTCGAGGGCGACGCCCGTGTGCTGCTTTACAGCACCGAGACGGGTGGTTTGAGCGGCAAGGGTGAACGGCTGCCGCTGGACGGTTTGCCGCTATTGCCGGGCAATCAGGGGCTTGAGGCGGTGACCTTCGTGCGGGAGTTCCCCGGTGAGACCTCGCTGATTCTGGGGGCCGAGGCCGGCGGCTTCTGGCGTTGCCGGCTGGAGGATTATAAATGCACGACGCTGGTGGGTCCGACGACGCCGGGGTTCGGCTATGCGCTGGTATCAATTGCGCCGCTGGACGTGGACAAACCGGATCAGATTTTGGCGCTTTACCGCTACTATACGCCGTGGAGCGGCGCACGCACCGTGCTGCGGCTTTTGAAACTTGAGGGCACGCGCCTGACGCTGGTCGATACGATTCTCGAAGTCAAGCCGCCGATGCCTAACGACAATTACGAAGGCGTCTCGGCGGTCCGCAAGCCCGGAGGAGGCTACAGCCTATATCTGATCAGCGATCCCATCGGCGACAATGATCCGACGCGGTTACTAGTCTTTGACTACAAATAATAAAAAGGCCCCGAAGGCGAACCTTCGAGGCCTTTTTACGTGTTCGGCTCAAAGCCAAATCTTAAGCCGCGGCTTTCTCAGCCAGCTTCGCCTTGATCTGCTTCTTCAGGCGACGGGCGCGGAGCGACAGCTCGGCGTCGTCAGCCTTGACGAGGAAGGCGTCGAGGCCGCCCTTGAAGTCCAGCGTGCGCAGAGCGGCATTGCTGATCTTCAGACGGAACGACTGGTTCAGGGCTTCGGATTGAAGCGCGGTTTCACGAAGCGAGGGCAGGAAGCGACGCTTCGTCTTGATGTTTGAGTGGCTCACGGAGTGGCCGACCATCGGGCCGACACCGGTGAGTTCGCAACGACGCGACATAGGATCCACCTTGGCTAGAAACAAAATGACAACGGCTCACAGCGGACTGCGGCCTTAAGAGGGGCGTTCTATAGGCAAAGCCTGTCGGGCCGTCAAGGGGAAAAGCCCGGTGCGGCCTGTCCCGGTACGGAAAAATGAAACCGCAGTGATTCTTTATCGCGCAGGACGGAAAGCTGCACCCGGCGGCGGGTCATAACCACTTCACCGAGGCGACAGACCATGGACGATAAGGCAAAATTCGATACCAAGACAGGGGCAGGTGGCGAAACCCATCAGCAAATCCATCATTCCGGCCCGCATACGCCCGACGGGCACCTGACGACCAATCAGGGGATTCGCGTTTCGGATAATCAGAACAGCCTTAAGGCCGGGGCGCGCGGCCCGACCCTGCTCGAAGACTTCGTTCTGCGCGAAAAGATATTCCATTTCGATCACGAGCGTATCCCGGAGCGAATCGTCCACGCGCGCGGTTCGGCGGCGCACGGCTATTTCGAGCTTTATGAGTCGCTGTCGGACATCACTCGCGCTGACCTGTTCCAGCGCAAGGGCGAGCGCACCCCCGTCTTCGTGCGCTTTTCGACCGTCGCTGGTGGCGCGGGCAGCGTAGACACGCCCCGCGACGTGCGCGGCTTCGCGGTGAAATTCTATACCAAGGAAGGCAACTGGGATCTGGTCGGCAACAATATCCCGATCTTCTTCATTCAGGATGCCATGAAGTTCCCCGATCTGGTCCACGCCGTGAAGATGGAAGCCAATTCGGGCTATCCGCAGGCCGGATCGGCACACGACACCTTCTGGGACTGGGCGTCGCTGATGTCCGAAACGACACACATGCTGATGTGGGCCATGTCCGACCGGACGATCCCGCGCAGTCTTCGCACCATGGAAGGCTTCGGCATCCATACCTTCCGGCTGATCAATGCTGAGGGAAAGTCGACCTTCGTCAAGTTCCACTGGAAGCCGAAGCTCGGCCTGCAATCGACAGTGTGGGATGAGGCGGTGAAGCTTCAGGCCGCCGATAACGACTATCACCGCCGCGATCTTTATGAGGCCATCGACACCGGCGTCTTCCCGGAATGGGAGCTGGGCCTGCAACTGTTCGATCAGGACCTGGCCGACGGCCTGCCGTACGACGTACTCGACCCGACCAAGATCATCCCCGAAGAACTGGTGCCGGTGAAGCTTGTCGGGCGGATGGTGCTGGACCGCAATCCGGACAACTTCTTCGCCGAGACCGAACAGGTCGCCTATTGCCCGGCCAATATCGTCGACGGGATCGACTTTACCAACGATCCGCTGCTGCAAGGGCGGCTGTTCTCCTATCTCGATACGCAGAAGTCGCGGCTGGGGACGGCCAATTTCCACCAGATCCCGATTAATGCGCCGAAATGCCCGGTGATGAACTTCCAGCGCGACGGCCTTATGCAGATGAACGTCCCCAAGGGCCGCGCCAATTACGAGCCCAATAGCCTGGCGGCGCACGGCGAAGAAGGCGGGCCGCGCGAATGTCCAATGACGGGGTTCAGGACTGCGCCCGGACGCGACGACCGCGACGAGCAGGGCGACAAGCTGCGTGTTCGTCCGGAACTCTTCGCCGACCACTATTCGCAGGCGCGCCTGTTCTGGGTGTCGCAGACGGAGGTGGAGCAGGCCCATATCGCCTCGTCCTTTGTGTTCGAACTGTCGAAGGTCGGCTTGGCGCAGGTGCCGGGCCGGATGGTTGCCAATCTACGTAATGTCGACGAAGGTCTGGCTAAGCGCGTCGCCGAAGGGCTGGGGATCGAACTGCCCGCAAAAGCTGAGGCAGCGCGGGCGGTGGTAGAGCTTGAGCCGTCCCCCGCGCTCAGCATCCACCGTAATATGAAAGACACGCTGGAAGGCCGCACGGTCGGCATCCTGATCTGCAAGGAAACCGATGCGGGGCTGCTGGACAGGCTCAAGGCCGATATCGTGGCGGCGGGCGCCAAACCGGTTGTGGTCGGCGTCCGGCTGCACAATATCCCGCTGTCGGACGGCTCGCTGACCGATGCCGATGGGCAGCTTCTGGGCACGCCGTCGCAGATCTTCGACGCGGTGTTCCTGCTGCTGTCGGAGGCAGGCGTGAAGCGGCATATGAACGAAGGCGCGACGATCGAATGGATCATGAACGCTTACGGCCACCTGAAGGCCATCGGCCACACCCCGGAAACCCATCCGCTGCTCGAAAAGGCCGGGGTGGTGCATGACGAGGGTGTGGTGCTGATCGACGACTTCATCGACGCAGCGAAAAAGCGCTACTGGGCGCGCGAGCCGAAGGTGCGGACGCTGGCTTAAAAGCAAAAAAGCCCCCGGATGTCTCCGGGGGCTTTTTTGTTCGTTCTACAGAAACTTAAGCGGCGGCTTTTTGCAGCGACTTGTTCAGGATGGCAACGGCGGCGTCGCGGTCGATCTTTTCGATCGCGGCGACTTCGCGGGCCATGCGGTCCAGGGCCGATTCATAGAGCTGACGCTCCGAATAGGACTGTTCCGGCTGGTTTTCGGCGCGGTGCAGGTCGCGGACCACTTCGGCGATCGAGACGAGGTCGCCGGAGTTGATCTTCGCTTCGTACTCCTGAGCGCGGCGCGACCACATGGTGCGCTTGATGCGCGCGCGACCCTTGAGGGTCACCAGTGCCTGCGACATGACGGCTTCGGCGGCCAGATGGCGCAGGCCGGCGGTCTTGGCTTTCTTGGTCGGGACGCGCAGGGTCATTTTTTCGTGGTCGAAGGTCACGACGTACACTTCGAGGGTGTAACCAGCCACTTCCTGGCTTTCGACGGCGGCCACCTGGCCCACGCCGTGCGCCGGATAAACGACCTTGTCGCCCACGTTGAAATCGAGTTCTGCTGCTAAAGTCGACATTGCGGTCCTCTCGCTTGGTAAGGAGGGCGAATATCAGTCCGTCTCAGTAGTATTCAGCGTGTCGAGACCGTAGGCCCGGCGACTGGGGAGAGCCAGGAGGGTACACACGCACACAAAAAAACGATGTCCCGCGTAAGCGAAGCGCACCGTCTGTTTCGGGATTGAATACTGCTAAGACAAGCCTGTCATCCGACCTTTGTCGAAGACGCCACGGCGCGGGGTCGCCCGCATGGCGTTTAGGTGAAGAAAGATGATGCGGGGTACGTCACGTCGGTGCGTCCTCGTATCGAACCTGTCCTGTGTATCACAAAAATACGCAAAAATAAAGGGTGCGGACTTCATGTATCCGTCACAGGCGCATTTACCACGATACCGCTGTCCGACGACGGTATATAAAGCAATCCGTTCGGAGGGCGGGATCATAAACTTTGAAATATAAGCATAGAGTCCTGCGAAAACTCACACGGACAACTTGGGGGCGTCAGGAACGAGATAAGCCAAGCGTAAAAAGAGGGTTAACGGCCCATGGGAGGCCTCTATCCCTAGGCAACGCCGACTCTAACCCTGCGGTAGGAGCGGTTATCGGCAAAAAACTCTGTGGATGAAAGTATAGTGATTAAGGTGCGAAGCGTCAGCGCGTCGTCGGGCGAGATGGCGCTGAAAATAAATTTTTCATATGGAGTGGCCTATTGGCGGGTCGAACCGAACGCGGGCAGGGACAGCGACCAGTGAATCGCGGCGGCCCTCAGCGCAAAGGCGGCGGCGAATCCGCTCAGGCCTGCCGGCCAGAAGCTGAAGCCCAGCAGGTGCAGTCCGACAAACACGCACGCCCCCAGAAGCGCGGCGGTAATATAGATGTCGCGCCGTAGCAGCAGATTCGGTGCTCCGGCCAGAACGTCGCGAATGACGCCGCCGAAGGCGGCCGTCAGCACCCCCATGACGATGGCCGAAAACGGCGCAACCCCCAGATTAAGCGCCTTGGCTGCACCGACGACCGCATAGGCGGCCATGCCCAGTGCGTCGAGCCACATCATGGCCATCAGGCGTTTGCCGGGCTTGCCGTCGGGATGAGGTGAGGCGTTCTTCGGGGCAAGTCCCCAGACCGCCACTGCCGCCAGTAAACAGATGATGATATAACTGGGGCGCTGTACCCAGAAGACCGGCGCACCGATCAGGACGTCGCGCAGCGTGCCGCCACCGACACCGGTGATGGCGGCGAAAAAACCGAAGGTAATGATGTCCTGCTTGGCCCTTGCCGCGGCAATGGCGCCGGACGCGCCGAAAACAGCCACGGCGGCGTAATCGAGCCCGTAGAGGGCCGTGTTCAGGGCGTCGATGGGAGAATCGGGAACCGGCATGGCGTTCCCGTGATCTTACTTGCCGTCGCCGGGCTTTTCCGAGAAGTACTTCTCAAACTTGCCGGTTTCGCGCTCGAACTCTTCACGATCGGCGGGCGGCGTGCCCTTGACCGAAATGTTCGGCCAGACGCGCGAATATTGCGAGTTGACCTCAAGCCACTTGCCGTCGGGCTCGTCCTCGGTGTCCGGCTTGATGGCGTCCACGGGGCATTCCGGCTCGCACACGCCGCAGTCGATGCATTCGTCCGGATTGATGACGAGGAAGTTCTCGCCTTCGTAGAAGCAGTCCACCGGACAGACTTCGACGCAATCCATGAACTTGCATTTCACGCAGGGGTCAGTGACGATATAGGTCATCGGAACTCTTGAGGCCTTAATAGGGCCCATCCCCGGGGGATGGACAAAGACGGTGCGACGCCGGTGCAAAGTCGATACGCCGGACAGTGGCGTCATGACTTTTGCACGTCACAGTGTCAAGGCTTAAGGCCTCGGCAGGGCTCGATTTTTACTAAACCGCGCCATGGATTTTACTAAGCTGGGCCATGGCTTTGCGACTGCAAGACATTCGCGAGATTTGGCGCGGTTCTTGCGGCGACTAATCGGTAGGGGCGTCTAGCCGCTCATAAAGGGTCTGGGCCTCGCTGGCCGGACCGCGACGCTCGCCGGTATCGAGGATGCGGATGTCGATCAGCCGGGCCCCCACGGCGAAGATCAGGCGGTCGCCGGGGCGGATGGCGTGGCCGGGTTTTGACAGGCGCGTCGTCTGACCGAAACGGTCCTGTCGGATTGTGCCGCCTTCGATGAATTTTGCCGACAGGGCGCGGGTCTTGAAAAAGCGCGCCCGCCATAACCAGACATCGATGCGACAGGTTTCAACAGGTTCGGTCATGCGGCGATAATGTAAGGTGCCGCCGGATTGTCAAATCAAACAAGGATGCAAAAGCGAGCTCGAAAAAGATTGATTCTTGCGGCGCGATACCGCAGTCGTGGAACCGATTGCAAGTTTGAGGTGTTGAGGATTCGTCATGTGGGCCGCGCTTAAGAAAGAAACCTTCCTGCTGATCGCGCTGATCGTCGCGGTCGTGGCCATGTGGCTTGAGCATTCGATCATCCATGCGGGGCAAACCGTGTCGTTGATCGCGGCGCTGGCCCTGATCGCGGTGATCATCATGGCCTCGTTGCGGGTAGCGCACCACGCAGAAATTCTCGCCGAAAAGGTGGGTGAGCCCTACGGCACCATGATCCTGACTCTTTCGGCGGTGCTGGTCGAGGTGGTGATCCTGGCCATCATGCTATCGAACGCGCACAATCCGACGCTGGCGCGCGACACCATCTATTCGGCGGTAATGCTGGATATGAACGGCATCATCGGCATCGCGGCCATCATGGGCGGTCTCAAGCACGGCGAGCAGCCCTACAACGACGCCTCGGGCAAGACCTATATCGTCATGATCATGACCGGAATGGGCGTATCCATGCTGGTGCCGGAGTTCGTGCCGGTCGCCCACTGGAAGGTCTATTCGATGTTCTCCATCGGCATCATGATCTTCCTGTATGCCATGTTCCTGCGTCTCCAGACGACGAAGCACAGCTACTTCTTTTCCTATACCTATGCGGCGTCGGGCGAGGAAGGCCACGTCCACGGTGGCAAGACAGCGCATTCGGCGATCATTCTGGTAGCGGGACTGATCCTGATCGGCTTGCTGGCCGAGGTCATGTCGAAGACGCTGGATGTCGGGCTTGAAGGCTCGGGCATCCCGCCGATTTTCTCGGCCCTGACGGTGGCGACCATTTCGGCCAGCCCTGAAATCCTGACGGCGATGCGCGCGGCGCTCGCCAACCGGATGCAGCCCGTGATCAATATCGCGCTGGGGGCATCGCTGTCGACCGTGGTCCTGACCGTGCCGGTGATCGAGCTTCTGGCGCTATTCAACAATCAGCAGATCCATATGGCCCTGACGCCCGCGCAAAGCATCATGACGGCCCTGACGCTTCTGGTCGCGGCCATAAACCTCAACGACGGCCAGACCAACGCCATCGAAGGCACGACGCATTTTGTGTTGTTCTGCGCGTTCCTGATGCTGTCGTTTTTGGGGTTATAATAACCAGTTCAGATCGTGCCAGTTTTCGCGAGCATTGCGAATGCTCAGTATGACTATGTCATCACCGTCTATCTTGTAGATGATAACATGGGAGACGAAAGGATGGACGTGAACATGCGGTTCAACGTCCTTTCGTTCAGGCGCTGCCCGTGGATTGTTTGAAAGAAACTCAAACCGCTCAACCAAATTACGATAGTAAGATTCGGCTTGGCGCAGACCGAAACGGGTCATCCCGTCGAACAGAAGTCTGTCGATGTCGTCACGAGCGGTTTCGGTAAGGCAGTAACTCATTGAGCGGCGCTTTGCTCAAAGCGTTTTTTGGCTTCGTCCCATATTTCGCTGATGGATTTCGTGCTGATCCCGCTGGCCAGACTGCGGTCAACAATGCTCTGAAGTTCAGCTGTTTTTTCCCAGCGCTCCTGATCCCGACGGATCAGGTCGCGCACATAATCGCTGGTATTGCTGTAACGACCCGTTTCGGCCTGCGCTTCGGCCCAGGCCTTCATCTGTTCGGGCAAAGAAATGTTCATCGTGGCCATAGTGCGCTCCTTCGTTTCAACGAAGCGTGCAATTCATGGCAAACTTTGTCAAATCACTTTGCGCGCAGGACGGCGAACGGCGAATATGGATTGACGTAGGCCGGTTCCGGCTTTGCTTTTTTGGGTGCGGCGGCGGATTTGGTTCGCCAGCCGGTCCGTTCGTCGCCTTCGCCGAAGCTGTGCGTCCCGGTCTTGGCAAAGCCCAGCGCCTGCATCAGGCGGTCATTGGCAATGTCTTTTAGAGCGTCGGGTTTAAGATAGACCGCGCCCTTGTGAAACTGGCACTCCGAGAGAGCCTTGTCGATGGCTGCCAGCGTTTTCAACTTCACCGGCTTATGGTCGGCCACCGCCACCAGACCTTTCAGGCTAAGCGCCCGTTGCGGATGATCGCGGGCGCCACCGAAAGCTTGCATCAGGTGATGCGGCAGGCGCGGCAGGGTCCACACGAAGCGGTTGGCCTGCACGCCCAGATCGCGGAGCGCCTTGCGCTCCTCCGGCGTTAGTTTGTCGTCCCTGCGCAGGACTATGCCGCCATTTTCATAGAGCTGATAGGCGACGGCGCGCACGGCGGCGGGCAGGGACTCGTCGCGGGACGCCTGATAGACGCGATGCAGGGGCTTCAACTGCTGCAAGGCCTGCTGGCGTACGAAATCGACCAGACGTTTGGCCACGCGCTGTTGCAAGGCGGCATGGTCGGTCTGACACTCCAGCCGAACCTTTGGATTAAAGTAGTCCGATGGCTCGATCTGGCCGACAACCTCGCCCCGCCACAATATATTCGCGCCGTGCAGCCTCAGCGTTTTTGTCGGTGCCTGACTGAGTTCATTCAGACGGTCCTTGAGGATCGGCGTCACCGCGCGATGGGCCGCCTGACGCAGGGCCTTGTCCTCGACAAGGGTTTCACCGGACGACTGCACGAAATTCAGGCCGCGCAAATGCCCGACCGTGTGACCTTCGAGGATGACCTCGCCCGCCGCCGTGACCTCGGGCTTCGGTGTTTCGAAAGCGTTGAGCGCCTTGAGCAGGGCGCTGGTCCGCTGATCGACGAAGCGCTTCATCAGGGCTTCGTGCAGCTTGTCTGACAGGCGCGCCTCAAGGTCGCGCGTCGCCCCGCGCCAGTGGTCGGCGTTTTTCAGCCAGTTAGTGCGGTTGGCGATATAGGACAGGGTACGCACGCCCGACAACCGCCCGGACAGGGTATCGATATCGCCCTCAAGCCGGTCGAGGTGGCTCAGTTGCTCATCGAACCAGTCCGCCTGCACGAAGCCGTCCGGCCGCATCCGCGACCAGAACAGGAAGCTGACCATCTTCAGATGCTCGTCCAGCGACACCTTACGGAAGTCCGGCAACTGGCAGACTTCCCACAGGATGCGCAAAGATACCGGGTTGCGGGCCTTGAGCGCGATGTCCTCGTCCTGCGACAGATGGCGCAGCGCCTTTTCGTCCAGCGCCTCCTTGGCCAGATGCAGGGCGGGCAGGGGCGACGGCGCGGTCAGGCTTTTCAGCAGATGATCCAGCGAGGAAAAGTCGAGTTTGTGGTTCCGCCACTGCGCGGCGGTCAGGCTGAGGAAGCGGTGGTGCTCGATGGCCTCGACCAGATCCTCGTCCATTTCCGGTGCATCGCCGGTGACCCCAAACGTGCCTTCTTTCTTGAATCGCCCGGCACGACCGGCGATCTGCGCGGCTTCCTGCGCGGTGAGGGGGCGGGTGCGTTTGCCGTCGAACTTCGAGAGGCCTGCGAACGCGACATGGTCGATATCCATGTTCAGGCCCATGCCGATGGCATCGGTAGCCACCAGAAAATCGACCTCGCCGCGCTGGAAAAGGTCGACCTGAGCGTTGCGCGTCTTGGGACTCAAGGAGCCCATGACCACCGCCGCGCCGCCGCGCTGACGGCGGATCAGCTCGGCGATGGCATAGACCTGCTCGGTCGAAAAGGCGACGATGGCCGTGCGCGGCGGCAGGCGTGTCAGCTTCTTCGGCCCGGCGTATTTAAGCTGCGACAGGCGCTCGCGGAACAGGATTTCGGCGTGCGGAAACAGAGATCGGAACAAGGGCGCAAAGGTCTTGGCCCCCATGAACAGGGTTTCCTGATAGCCGCGCGCGTGCAGCAACCGGTCGGTAAAGACGTGCCCGCGTTCAGTATCGGCACAGAGCTGGATTTCGTCGACGGCGAGAAAATCGACGCGGCGCTCCAGCGGCATGGCCTCGACCGTGCAGATGAAATAGGCAGGCAGGCGAGGAATGATCTTTTCTTCGCCGGTGATCAGGGCGACGGCGTTGACGCCCTTTTCCTTGACCACCCGGTCGTAGATTTCGCGCGCCAGCAAGCGCAGGGGCAGGCCGATCATGCCGGTGCCGTGTGCCATCATGCGTTCAAGCGCGTAGTGGGTCTTGCCGGTATTGGTGGGTCCCAGCACCGCAACGAGGCGGTGGTCGCGTTCTTCGCGGGCGAACAGATCGGAAGGGGGATGCGAAAGATCGGGCACGGCACTGTTTTAGAGCCTATTCCGAAAACTGTGCAACGGTTTTCGGATTCAAATAGGCGATCAGAAAGAAACCCACGCACGGAGGCTTTGGGAAGGCGGAAATGAGGCCGGGAGATGGGGATTTGCGAAGGTTAACGCAAGGTCGCGTTCACCCTGAACAGCAGGGAAACGAATCATGACCGAATCAGTGACATCGTCAGATGCCTGATTCGTTCTATACCATATATGGTATGTGGCAACGGCCTTAACCATATCGCTATGCTAACTTTATGAGATGAGTCGTGCGGAGAGTCGAGTCAGTAATCGGGGGTGCATATGTCCCCGGAAATTTGCGTGCCGGACGTTCAAAGGCTTCTCAAGCCCGCGCGGCCTGTGCTAGGACCGACTGAAGTGGCCCCTTAGCTCAGCCGGATAGAGCAAGGCTTTCCTAAAGCAGAGGTCGGGGGTTCGAGTCCCTCAGGGGTCACCATCGCAAGGCACGCAACGGTTCGCCGTGGCTTGAAAAAAATCAGAAAATTTAGTAAGTTATGCCTTTCAAAGGCTGGGGTGGTTCGCCTTAGTTCGCTTTAGTTCGCCTCAATCCGCTCATTTTTAGGGGTGCGGGTAGGGGTATGGGCAGGAAATTGGCACATGGCATTAACGGACATTGCGATTCGTGGTCTCAAACCTACCGACAGGGACCAAAAGGTTTTTGATGGAGAGGGGCTTTACCTTCTCATCAAGCGCAATGGCTCTCGTATCTGGAGGTATAAATATTATCACCTTGGGAAAGAGCAGCTTTTGACCTTTGGTGCATATCCGTTGGTTTCGTTACGTGACGCACGGCTGATGCGTGATGAAGCCAAGCGTCAGAAGATACAGGGTATTGAACCGCCCCGGCTTTGCCGGAGGCTCATTGGTTTAAGTTACGCGGCCAATTCTAAAGTGTCGAGGGCAGCGTAGTAGAGTTGTTCGGCCTCGGCTGGTGGGATGTTGCCAATGGGTTCAAGAAGC
>NZ_JAQQKX010000001.1 GCF_028550415.1 Asticcacaulis aquaticus | reverse complement strand
ATCGAGAAACATCCGCACAGCGCGTTCGCGGACTTCAGGTGAAAACTTGTTCGTCGTTTTGTTCATAGTAGCTCCATCTTCTCAGAAGTTGGAGCCTCCGGCAAAGCCGGGGCGGTTCACGTACTCTAAGCCTTGCCCGATAAATGGCTGAGGTGCTCGGGGGCAATCCCCAGCGTTTTCAACGCGCTTTGCCAGATATGTTCGGGGTCGTGCGAGAAGAGAATCTCATGGCTGGCCGGGGCGACCAACCAGGCATTGTCGCGGATTTCGGCCTCCAGCTGACCTGCCCCCCAGCCGGCATAGCCCAGCGCGATCAGGGATTTCGACGGGCCCGTCCCCCGCGACAGATCGACCAGAATATCACGCGACACGGTCAGGCCGACGCCGCGCCGGACCTCAAGCGCTTCCGGATCGACATTGAGCGGCAGGGTGATGTCATCGATGAAGTAGTCGAGGCTGTGCAGGACAAAGCCGCGGTCGTTCTGCACCGGCCCGCCATTATAGATGCTGTGCTCGGTCTGACGGTCGTCGGTAATCTCGATGCCCAGTTCTTCCATCATGCGTCCGAAACTCAGGCCCGCAATCGGCTGATTGAGGATGATACCCATCGCCGACTCTTCGTCGTGCTGACACAGATAGATGACGGAATGATCGAAATTGGGGTCGTCGAGACCGGGCATGGCCACCAGCAGCCGCCCCTGTAGCGTGGCGGTTTCGGTCGGATCGGAAGGGCTTAGGGCGCTCATAGGCGCAAGATGGGGGGCGACAATCGTTGTGGCAAGAAAAAAGAGCATAAAGGCCCTTGGCGCAAGTCAGAGCGCAGGCTTATAAAGCCAACCTCTTTTGATAAGGAACTGCACCATGACGATCCAACCCGGCGATAAGCTGCCCGAAGTCAAGTTCTCGTCGCCCGCCGAAGAGGGCCTGAAGCCGCTGACCACCTCTGAAGTCTTCGCGGGCAAGCGCGTCGTTCTGTTCGCCGTGCCGGGTGCCTTTACGCCGACCTGCTCGGCCCGTCACCTGCCGGGTTATCGCGATCAGGCCAAGGCCTTCAAATTCAAGAAGATCGACCTCGTCGCCTGCACCAGCGTCAATGATGGATTCGTGATGAAGGCCTGGGCCAAGGATCAGGGCATCACCGACGAAGTGCTGATGCTGGGCGACGGCAATGGCGAATTCGCCGACGGCGTCGGCCTGACCATGGATGCGTCGGGCTTCGGCATGGGCAAGCGCTCGCAACGCTATGCGATGATCGTCAATGACGGCGTCGTCGAGCAGGTCTTCGTCGAAGCGCCGGGCGAGTTCAAGGTCTCGTCGGCGGATTACGTGCTGGAGCAACTCTAAGGATGCAAGGTCGTGGGGTCGCAGACCACACACCCCATAACCGACAAAATGAAAGGCCGGTGTGTAAAGCACCGGCCTTTTTACGTTCTCCAAATTAGGGGTGCAGGGCCTTATGGCCCTGCGGCGAGCCCCTTCAGAACTCTTCGTCTTCCAGTGCGAACAGATCCTCTGCCCCGGCCTTCATCCGTTGCAGGTGCGCGTCGGCTTCGGGTAGGATACGATCGAGGAACACACGCCCGACCTTGAGCTTGGTGGCATAGTAAGGATCGGTCGACCCGGCGTCGATGGCGGCCTGCGCGGACTCGGCCATCATGGCCCACATATAGGCCAGTGACGTCAGGCCGAAGATGTGGAGATAGTCGAGCGAACCGGCGGCGGCGGCGTCCGGATTACCCATGCCGTTCTGCATCAGCCACATGGTGCCGTCCATCAGCTTGGCCTTGGTCTCTTTCAGGCCCTTGACGAAAGCCGGGGCTTTGCCCCCCTCATGTTCGGCGACATAGGCGTCGATCTCGCCGAAGAAGGTCATCACCGAACGCCCGCCCTTGGAGGACAGTTTGCGACCGACGAGGTCGAGCGCCTGCACACCGTTGGTGCCTTCGTAGATGAGGGTGATGCGGATATCGCGCATATATTGCGAGGCGGGGAAGTGTTCGGTGAAGCCAGAACCGCCGTGAACCTGCATTGAATCCTGCGTGACCTTTAGGCCCTTTTCGGTCAGGAAAGCTTTGATAACCGGCGTCAGCAGACCCATGTAATCGCTGGCTTTTTCGCGGGTGGCTTCATCTTCGGAGCCCTTGGCCAGATCGGCCTGCAACGACACCCAGGTCAAGAAGGCACGGCCGCCTTCGAGCAGGGCGCGGCTTTCCAGCAGCATCCGGCGCACGTCGGGATGGACGAGGATCGAGTCGGCAGGTTTGTCCGGCGATTTCGGGCCGGTGAGGGCGCGGCCCTGTAAACGGTCCTTGGCGAATTCGACGGCGGCGACGTGACTGGCGTGACCGATGGCGAGGCCCTGAAGACCGACGCCGAGGCGGGCATTGTTCATCATGTAGAACATGATCTTCAGGCCTTCGTGGGCATTGCCGAGTAGCCAGCCTTTTGCATCCTCATAGACCATGACGCAGGTCGAATTGCCATGGATGCCCATCTTGTGTTCAAGGCCGGCGCATTGAAGGCTGTTGCGTTCGCCGGGATGGCCGTCGGCATCGGGGATGAACTTCGGGACAAGGAACAGCGAGATGCCCTTGACCCCTGCCGGGCCGCCTTCGATGCGCGCCAGGACGAGGTGACAGATATTGCTGGTGAAATCGTGCTCACCCGCCGAAATCCAGATCTTCTGGCCGCTGATCTTATAGGTGCCGTCGGCGTCGGGCACGGCCTTTGAGCGCAGCAGACCGAGATCGGTGCCGCAATGCGGCTCGGTCAGGTTCATGGTGCCCGACCACTCGCCGCTGATCAGCTTCGGCAGGTAGAGATCGCGCAGTTCGTCCGTACCGCCCGCCGTCAGAGCCGCCACGGCGCCGTCGGTGAGGCCCGGATACATGGCAAACGCCGACGAGGCACCGGTGAGCATTTCCGAATAGGCGGTCGATACGACATGCGGAAGACCCTGACCACCGTATTTGGGATCGCCGCCCAGGGCCGGCCAACCGGCCTCGACCATCTGCTGATAGGCTTCCTTGTAGCCCTTCGGCGCGGTAACCGTGTGATCGGCGTTGAGGACGCAGCCTTCCTTGTCGCCGGGACCATTGAGCGGGGCGACGACCTCTTCGGTGAAGCGCGCGCCTTCTTCGAGGATGGCGGCGACCAGATCGGGTGACGCCTCTTCAAAGCCTTTCAGGTTCGAATACTGTTCGATTTTGAACACGTCATTGAACAGGAACTGATAGTCGCGCACGGGGGCCTTATACGGCATGGATGACTCCTGACGATTATTCTTAGTTATTGCGGGGAAGCTGTTGGATTCAGGCGGTTTTCAGATCGCCGTCGGTCTTAGACGACTCATGACGCTCGATTTCGCCTTCCATCCAGGCGCAGCCCTCGGTCATGTCCTTGATCGCCTGATCGATGTCTTCGCGCTGACGTTTCAGGGTCTCGATCTGGGCGTGGTACTTGGCGACGGTGGCGCGCATCTGCTTCACGCCGCGGTCTTCGCGGTTGTAGAGATCGAGGATTTCGTGGATTTCGATCAGCGAAAAACCCATGCGCTTGCCGCGCAAAATGATCTTGAGCCGCGCCCGGTCGCGCGCCGAATAGATGCGCGTCTGGCCCTTGCGTTCGGGATTGATCAGGCCCTTGTCCTCATAGAACCGCAAGGCGCGGGCGGTGACGTCGAATTCCTTCGAAAGCTGACGGATGGTGTAGGTACGCATATCCATGTGTGACCCCCTGTAGGTCGGTTAACTCGATCGCGTTTTCGACAACGCGTAATTTACGTTTACGTAAACGTACACCCGATGCCGGGCCGCCGTCAATAGGGGCCAAATCAATTGACGCGTGAAGACCGAAGCCTTAAAGCCAGCCTGTGTTTTCGTATCCTGAAAGGTGTGCCTCAACGTGTCCTCCGAACTGACTGTCCTCGCGCAAACCGGCCGTGCCTGGCCGTTCGAGCAAGCCCGCAATCTGATTGCGCGCGTGCTGAAAACGCGTCTAAAGGATCAGGCGGAGCAAAAACGGGCGCAGGAGCTGATTTCGGCGGGCAAGACCGATGAGGCTCTGGCCGCCTTCGAGACTTTGAATCGTCCGGTGATCTTCGAGACCGGCTACGGGCCGTCGGGCCTGCCGCACATCGGCACTTTCGGTGAAGTGGCGCGCACGACCATGGTCCGTCAGGCCTTCACCGCCCTGACTGGCGGACACTGGGCGACGCGTCTGATCTCGTTTTCCGACGATATGGACGGCCTGCGCAAGGTGCCGGACGGTATTCCCAATGCCGATATCCTGCGCGAAGACCTCTATAAGCCGCTGACCGTGGTGCGCGATCCGTTCGGAACGCACGACTCGTTCGGTGCGCACAACAATGCCCGCCTGCGCGCCTTCCTCGACTCGTTCGGCTTCGATTACGAGTTCAAGTCGGCGACGGATGCCTACAGGTCGGGTGAGTTCGACGCGACGCTTCTGCGCGCTCTGGAGCGGTTCGACGACATCCAGAAGGTCATGCTGCCGACGCTCGGGCCGGACCGCCGGGCGACCTATTCGCCGTTCCTGCCGATTTCGCCCAAGACCGGCCATGTGCTTCAGGTGCCGACGCTTGAGCGCAATGTCGAAAAAGGCACCATCGTTTTCGAAGAGAACGGTGAAAAGTTCGAAGTCCCCGTCACCGGTGGCCACGTCAAGATGCAGTGGAAGCCCGACTGGGCCATGCGCTGGGCGGCGCTCGGTGTCGATTACGAAATGGCGGGCAAGGATCTGATCGACTCGGTCAAGGTCTCGTCGCAGGTGTGCAAGGTGCTGGGCGGGACGCCGCCGGAAGGCTTCAACTACGAACTGTTCCTCGACGAGGCCGGTCAGAAGATTTCCAAGTCGAAGGGCAATGGCCTGACCATGGAAGACTGGCTGCGTTACGGCGCGCCGGAATCGCTGGCCTACTACATGTTCCAGTCGCCGAAATCGGCCAAGAAGCTCTATTTCGACGTCATTCCGCGCGCGACGGACGAGTTCTTCCAGCAGATGGATGCCTTCCCGAAGCAGGAACTGGCCAAGCAGATCGAAAACCCGGTGTGGTTCGTGCTGCGCGGCGAAACCGGTATCCAAAGCCCGCCGGTCACCTTCGGCCTGATGCTCAACCTCGTCTCGGCGGCCAATGCCTCGGACAAGGAGACCCTGTGGGGCTTCCTGCGCGCCTATATTCCGGGCGCGACGCCGGAATCCGAGCCCGTGCTCGACCGTCTGGCCGGCTATGCGCTGAACTATTTCGAGGACTTCGTGAAGCCGTCGAAGACCTTCCGTCTGCCGGACGATAAGGAAACGGCGGCGCTGATCGACCTGCGCGACCGCTTTGCCGCGCTCGACCCCGAAACGCGCGATGCCGAAGCGATTCAGAACCTCGTCTTCGAAGTCGGAAAGGTCCACGAATTCGAGCCCTTGCGCGCGTGGTTTCAGGCGCTGTACGAAGTCCTTCTGGGCCAGTCGCAAGGCCCGCGCTTCGGGTCGTTCGTGGCCATCTTCGGATTGGAGCGCACGATCGCCCTGCTCGATCAGGGCATCAAGGGCGAACTGGTCGGCTAGAGCGATATGCCAAACAGTGTAAGCGGTTTTTGGCATCAATATCGCGACAAGGCAAAAAACTAAAAAGCCCCCCGGACGCAGGTCTTGGGGGGCTTTTTTTGTTATTGTTATTATCGCGTTACGCGGCGCGCAGGCGTTTCACAAACGCGACGACCTCGCCTTGCAGGTCGGCCGAGCGTTCCTCAAGCTCCGACGACAGCCCCAGCAGTTGCTGAGCGGCATGGCCGGTCATCTGAGCCGCCTGATCGACGCCGGAGATGTGGCCGGTGACGTCGCGGGTGCCGGTGGCGGCGCGGTGGGTATTGGACGCGATTTCCTGCGTCGCGCCCCCCTGTTGCTCGACCGAGGCGGCGATGGAACCGGTCAGGGTGCCGATGGTCTCGATCGTCTTCACGATAGCGTCGATCGAGCCGACGGTGGTGGCGGTCGCCGACTGGATTTCCGAGATCTTGCTGCGGATATCGTCGGTGGCGCGGGCTGTCTGCTGCGCCAGTTGCTTGACCTCGGACGCCACGACCGCAAAGCCCTTGCCCGCCTCACCGGCGCGCGCCGATTCGATCGTGGCATTGAGCGCCAGCAGATTGGTCTGGGCGGCGATGGCCTGGATCAGGTTGATGACTTCACCGATCTGCTGGGCGGCGGTCGACAGGGTGCGGATGGCGTCCTCGGTCTTTTGCGCTTCCATGACGGCGGTGCGGGTGACCTCAGAGGTACGGATGACCTGCTGATTGATTTCGCCGACACTGGCCGACAGTTCCTCGGTCGCGGCGGCGACGTTCTGCACATTGTTGGCGGCGTCCACGGCGGCCTGCGACACCGAGGCGGCGCGGGTCGAGGTGTCTTCGGCGGTCTCGTTCAGGCCGCGGGCAGCTTCGGCCACGGTGCGCGACGAGGAGATAAAGCGCGTGGCGAGGTCGCCCATGTGCTTTTCGAACTCGGACGCGATGCGGTTGCGCTCGGCCATCAGTTCCTGATAGGCGCGCTTCTCATTGTGCTGCTGCTCGATCTTGAGCTGCTCGGCCTCGGCGGCACGGTCGCGCAGGACGCGGATCGAGCGCCACAGGCTGCCGATTTCGTCATTGGCCGTGCGTTCCGGGATCACCGTGTCGAAGGCGCCTTCGGAAATGCGCGTCACGCTGGCGTCGATGTCGGACAGGGGGCGCGAAATGACGCGGATCGCCATCCACAGCGACACGGCCAGCAGCGCCAGAATGCCGGTGACGGCCAGCGCCATGAACAGCCCGGCGCGGGTCTCGTTATAGGCGGTCACGGCGGCCTGAGACGTTTCCAGATCGGTGCGAATGACCTCGACCATGGCGTCGATGTCTTTCTGGAAGCCGGCGCGGTTGGTGCGGTTGGCGTCGTTATTGCCGAGCGCATTGGCTTCCTGCGGGGCGACGTCGCGGCCGACACGGGCGATTTCGCGACGGAAGGTAATGAATTCGGCGGCCTTGGCTTCCACGGCGGCGAAGGTCGGCAGTTCTCCGGGGGCCAGCTTGGCCTTCCATGCGGTCAACAGCGCCTGAATATCGTCGAGACCCTTGTCGACGCCGTCGGCGAACTTCTTGGCCTTGTCGGTGGTTTCAGCCATATAGACCCCGCGCGATTCCATCACCACCTGCGTGACCAACCGGTTCAGCCGCTCGCCTTCGTAGGCGTTTTCGTAGGCGTGACCGTACTGGGTCATCATGCGGTTGTAATCGTGGATGGTGGCCAGGCCCAGGCCGGTAATCGCCGAAGCCACGACCGCAAAAGCAGCGACCAGCGATAGAATCTTGAATCTGATCTTCATAATCTTACCCCGCCCACAGGTATGGGCTTACTCGAACGCGCCTGTCTCACCCCAGGCTGGAAATCTGCGGGTTGATAACCCGGTTACAGGATGTACGCCGTCATCCTTAATAATTTCTGTAGAGGCGGATAAAACCTAAGGGAATACAATAGTGTACAGATCGTTTGTAATATCTGTGTCTTCATTCATTCACTGTAAATTCAACGCTTGTCTGGCTTTTGACTTGCCGTAAGGAGGAGGGACGCCCTAAGTTGCCGGTCATAACGACTTGAGGAGCCCCGCCATGAAAACCCGCGCCGCCGTTGCCTTCGAGGCCAAGAAGCCGCTGGAAATCGTCGAGGTCGATCTGGATGGGCCGCGCCACGGCGAAGTGCTGGTCGAAATCAAGGCGACGGGGGTGTGCCATACCGACGCCTATACGCTGGACGGCCTCGATTCGGAGGGCCTGTTCCCCTCGATCCTCGGTCACGAAGGCGCGGGCGTCGTGCTGGAGGTCGGTCCCGGCGTCACCTCGCTCAAGCCCGGCGATCACGTCATTCCGCTCTATACGCCCGAATGCCGTCAGTGCAAATCGTGCCTCAGCCGCAAGACCAATCTGTGTACGGCCATTCGCGGTACGCAAGGCAAAGGCCTGATGCCCGACGGCACGTCGCGTTTCTCCTATAAAGGGCAGGCGATCCATCACTATATGGGCTGCTCGACCTTCGCCAACCACACGGTCCTGCCGGAAATCGCCCTGGCAAAAATCCGTCCGGACGCGCCGTTCGACAAGGCCTGCTATATAGGCTGCGGCGTGACGACCGGCGTCGGCGCGGTGATCCATACGGCGCAGGTCGAACCCGGCGCCAATGCCGTGGTCTTCGGTCTGGGCGGTATCGGGCTCAACGTCATTCAGGGTCTGAAACTGGTCGGTGCGGACAAGATCATCGGCGTCGACCTCAACGATTCCAAGGCCGAGTGGGGTGCGCGCTTCGGTATGACGCACTTCGTCAACCCCTTGAAAGTGCAGGGTGACATCGTGGCGCATCTGGTCGAGCTGACCGGCGGCGGGGCGGACTATACCTTCGACTGTACCGGCAATGTCGACGTCATGCGTCAGGCGCTTGAAGCCTGTCACCGCGGCTGGGGCGAAAGCATCGTCATCGGCGTGGCCCCGGCGGGCGCGGAGATCAGGACGCGTCCGTTCCAACTGGTCACCGGTCGCGTATGGAAGGGTTCGGCCTTTGGCGGCGCGCGCGGCCGCACCGACGTGCCGAAGATCGTCGACTGGTACATGGACGGCAAGATCGAGATCGACCCGATGATCACCCACACCCTGCCGCTGGAGCGCATCAACGAGGCTTTCGATCTGATGCACGCTGGTGAATCGATCCGCAGTGTGATCGTATTCTGATGCAACGCCGTGCCTTTCTGAGCGGTATGGCGAGTGCAGGTATTTGCGGTGTACCGGAGCTTGCAAAGGCAGCAGAGTCTGATGGTCCTTTGAGACTATCGTCGGCTTTGCTATATCAGCCCTCTCAGGAATTTGAAGCGCGCTTGTCGAGCCCGCAACATCTATCGAATTACATGAAGGCCGTGATAAAAGCTGCGTCAGACGCCATTGGTCAGCAGCCCAAAGGGCCCGGCTTTTCCGGGCAGATTGTGGTTTTGTTCAAACCGGTTCGCAAGGCCCGTTATTGGGTGATGAGTAAGTCGCCTGAACGCCTGAAGCCTTACGAAGAGGCGATGATTCAGGCTCTGCACAAGGTCGATGTCCCGCCCGTATTCGGTGGTCCACTAGCGTTTGCGCTCCTATATGATGTATGGGAAGGCGGCGCCGGATATACTAATGACGGCATGGTTATTCCAGAGCAATGGGTTAAGGCGTTGCCACCCACCGGCGGTTATATCGACGATGCCTTGTTTGGGAAGTTATGGCCGGACGGGCAATAATTTCACCGACTGGACGAAATAAGGTTATATCCTGTTTATGGACGAAGACGACGACATCGAAATCGAGCACATAGAGCCCTATAGCTGCGTCTATTGTTCGGAAATCATCGAGGACGAGACGGCGGCGGTGACGCTGACGGCGACCTGGATGCCGCACTGGCGTGCGCAGAAATTCGCCCCGCTGGCGCAGGATTTCTGGGCGCACTCGGCCTGTCTGCAAAAGAACTGGCACGGGTCATGGCCGTGGGAACCGCACGTCCTTTACGGCGTCGATTCCGGTGACGAGCGCGACTATGCCGAAAGCCTGACCCTCAGTGTGGCCCGGCCCGAAGACCGCGCCGAGATCGAGGACATGCTGGAGCTTGCTTTTGAAGAGGGCTTGCACCGCGCCTATGGTTCCGATCTGGTCGAAGACCTGCTGCCGCTGGTCAGTGTGCTCGAACCGTCGCAACTGACGTCGGGCACCTTCTATGTCATGGCTGATATGGACGGGCAGATCGCCGCCAGCGGCGGGTTCAGCCGCGACATGCCGGGTTCGGGCGAGATCATCGAGGGCGTGGCGCATATCCGTTCGTTCGCGACCCATCCGGATTTTGCCGGATACGGGTTGGGGCGACGTCTGTTCGAGCATTGCCTGAAAGAGGCCAAGGCGCAGGGTTTGCGCGAATTCGTCTGTTTTTCCGGCCTGAATGCCGAGGGCTTTTATGCCAATCTTGGATTCAAGAAGGAAAATGCGATTGAGATTCATATGGGGGAAGGGCTTATACTACCGGCGGTCCTGATGCGCCGGTTGATCTGAGGAGGTTCTCCATGCTCGTACTCGATAATGACGACGTTGCCACCGCGCCGGCAATCAAGGCTGAAATCACCGCGCAACATACCCTGCACGGCGGGACGCTCTATTTCCTCAAGCACGACTCGGCGGCGACCAAAACGCCTATGGCGCTCAGTGTTTTTGTCCCGGAAGGCGAGGGGCCGTTTCCGGTTTTCCTCTGGCTGTCCGGCCTGACCTGCACCGCCAACAACTTCACCGAAAAGGCGGGCGCTTATAAAAAAGCCGCCGAACTGGGCCTGATTGTCGTCGCGCCGGACACCTCGCCGCGCGGTGAAGGCGTGGCGAACGATGACGCCTACGACATGGGGCAGGGGGCGGGCTTCTATGTCAACGCCACGCAGAGCCCGTGGGCGGCGCATTTCCAGATGGAGACCTATGTCACGCGCGACCTGCTGGAGCTGATCGGCGCGCAATTCCCGACCGATATGAGCCGCGTCGGCATTTCCGGCCATTCGATGGGCGGGCATGGGGCTTTGACACTGGCCATGAACCATTCCAACCTGTTCACATCGGTGTCGGCCTTCGCGCCGATCGCCTCGCCGGTCCATTGCCCGTGGGGTCAGAAGGCCATGGCGGGCTATCTGGGGCCGAACCACGACGCCTGGGAAATCTACGACGCCGCCATGCGTCTGGCGCGCGGCAAGGCCCTGTCCTATGATGACATCCTGATCGATCAGGGTCTGGCCGATCCATTCCTCGACACGCAGCTCATGCCGCATCTGCTGGAGCAGGCGGCGAAGGTGGTGGGCCAGAAACTGACCCTGCGACGCCACGAAGGCTACGACCACAGCTATTACTTTATCGCCAGCTTCATCGACGACCATCTGGAATTCCACGCGGCGCGCCTGAAAACCTAAGCCTCCTGATCCTCCGTATCACGCAGAATTTAGCGGCCTGTCATCCAAATATAATACCCTTCGCCGTTGCGAAGCCGCACAATCGCCTTTAGGGTCGATACCGGAGCCGCCATTCTGGCTTCGTCTCGGATTCCTTCCCCCATGTTGCTGATCGCCTGTGTCGTCGTCCTCCTTCTGGTGGTGCTGAACGGCATATTCGCCATGTCCGAACTGGCCGTGGTATCGTCCCGCCGGGCCAAACTTCAGAGCCGGGCGGACAAGGGGGATAAGGGGGCCGCTCAGGCCCTGAAGCTGTCGCAGGACCCGACGCGCTTCCTGTCGGCGGTGCAGGTGGGCATTACCCTGATCGGCATTCTGGCCGGTGCCTACGGTCAGGCGACCATTGCCGCCGAACTCGACAAACTGCTGGAAGCCTATTTCCCCGCCATGGCGGCCTATAGCGAAGCCATTTCGACCGGTATCGTCGTCGTGCTGCTGACCTATCTGTCGCTGATCGTCGGCGAGCTGGTCCCCAAGCGTCTGGCGCTGATCTATCCGGAAACCATAGCCGGTGTCATTTCGCGCCCCTTGTCGCTGCTGGCCATGGCCATGGGACCGTTCGTGACGCTGCTGACCGGCTCGACGACGCTTGTCCTGCGTCTACTGGGCATCCGCGATGAAAAAGGCGAGACGATCACGCAGGAAGAAGTCGAAACGGCGCTGGCCGAAGGCATGGGCGCGGGCCTGATCGAGCCGGCGGAACAGGCCATGATGACCGAGGTCATGCGTCTGGGCGACCGTCCGGCGCGCGTGGCCATGACGCCGCGCACCGAGGTGTTCTGGATTTCGCTCGACGACGAAGAGGCGACCATCCGCAGCGATATCCGCGACTGTCCCTATTCGCGCATCGTCGTCGTGCGCGGTCAGGACATGGATTCGCCCATCGGCGTCCTGCATAAGCGCGACGTCGCCGACGCCCTGCTGGGCGGGCAGCCGCTCGATCTGGAATCGATGGTCGCCGAGCCGATCTATATTCCCGAAACGACGTCGCTCCTGCGCGCACTGGAACTGTTCAAGGCATCCAAGCTGCATATTGCCTTCGTAATCAACGAGTTCGGCACGATCGAAGGGGTCCTGACGCCGACCGACCTGCTGGAAATGATCGCAGGCGATTTCAACGAGGATCACGACGACGACCGCCTGATGATCGTCCATCGCGAAGACGGCTCGTTCCTGGTCGACGGCCGCGCCGACCTGTTCGAACTGTCCGAAGCCATCGGCGAAGCCTACGAGCCGGGGACGGGCTATCACACGGTGGCGGGCCTCGTACTCCAGAAACTGGGACGTTTCCCGAAGGAGGGCGAGGTGCTCACCCTGGGGCATCACCGGGTCGAGGTCGTCGATATGGACGAACGCCGCATCGACAAGCTGTTGTTCGAGCCGATCGACAATAAGAAGGCGAAAGACGACGAGGACGAGGAATAGTCGTCTTGACGCTCCGACGCTTGACTCGGGCGGGCTTATCGACCATAAGGCCCGCTTTCACCGGTATCCGCAAGGGGGCCGGTTATTACGGATTGATCCTGCACCGCCGTTGAAATCGCAGTCTCGCACCTCCGCGGGGCGCCGGCCAGGGTTGTATAAGGTAAAGACTATGTCGAAGCGCCACAGCGCCAAGTACAAGCTCGACCGCGCCATGGGTGAAAACCTGTGGGGCCGTCCCAAGTCCCCCGTCAACAAGCGCTCCTACGGCCCCGGCCAGCATGGCCAGCGCCGCAAGCAAAAGGTTTCGGACTTCGGTCTGCAGCTTCGCGCCAAGCAAAAGCTGAAGGGTTACTACGGCAACATCACCGAGAAGCAATTCTCGAAGATCTACGAAGAAGCCGACCGTCGTAAGGGCAACACCTCGGAAAACCTGATCGCGCTCCTCGAGTCGCGTCTGGACGCCGTCGTGTACCGCGCCAAGTTCGTGCCGACCGTCTGGGCGGCCCGTCAGTTCGTCAACCACGGCCACGTCCTCGTCAACGGCAAGAAGGTGAACATCGCCTCCTACCGCTGCAAGGCCGGTGACGTGATCGAAGTCCGTGAGCGTTCGCGCAACATGGCTCTGGTTCTCGAAGCCCTGCAATCGCCCGAGCGCGACGTGCCGGACTACATCGAAATCGACGCCAAGGCGCAGCGCGCCACGCTCATCCGTCTGCCGGAACTGGCCGAAGTGCCGTATCCGGTCAAGATGGAGCCGAACCTGATCGTCGAATACTACTCGTCTTAAGCGCGTCCTGACGCGCTGCAAATGCCCGTCTTTTTGCGCGCCCTTGCTCATGTACTTAAGTACACTTCGCTTCGGGTGCTTAAAAGCCAGACATTTTGGCTGCGCCGAACTTCGTTTCGCCGCGTCATTACGGCTTAAGGTACATACATTAAACCCCGGAAGGTTTGCCTTCCGGGGTTTTCTTATTTGCTCTTCTTGTCATCTTTGGCGTCGTCGTCCGCGTCTTTCTTCGGGCGGCTGTTGATCAGGCTCTGGACCTCGTCCTTCGACTTGCCCGCATCGATAGCCGCGACGACCGAGGCGACCCATTCCGCGAAGCTGCCGCCGTGCGGATTATTGGCCAGCGGCAGCAGCGTATAGCGTGCGTCCTCCAGTCTGCCCTTCATGATCAGCAGACGCGAAGCGTGCAAAGCGAATTCCGGCACCGACGGCGCCAGATTGTGCGCCTCGATCGCCGCATTGACGGTGTTATCGTCCGGATAGTTCGGCCCCTTCACACCCGCCCGCGACAGGTAATAGAGATTGACCGCATTGAGGGGATCGAGCGCATAGGCCTTGCCCAGCGCCGCGCGGGCCTTTTTCATCTGGCTGTCACGGGTTTCGTTCGGCGCCAGCTTGTCGTGCTCGGCCATCAGGAACCAGGTCTGGCCCAGCCGGAAAAAGCCCTCGGAATCGTTCGGATTGGCCTTGGTGTAGTTGAGGTAATAGTCGAGCGCCAGGGCTTCGTCGCCGAGCAGCAGATCGGCACGCGCCACGACGCCCCTAACGTAGTCGTCGCCAGGATATCTGACAGCCTCGGTCTTGATCCTGGTCAGCACCTCCGGCTTGTAGTCGTTGCCGAGGCAACTGCGCACGCCGCTGTCCCACAGCAGCAGCTTATCGGCGCTGGCCGGTAGCGTCGTCAGCGTCACCCTGGGGTCGGGCATGTCCCTGAGGCGGTAGATGGTCGCCTTGAGCCCGCGCATATAGCTGCTCAGGGTCGAATCCAGCTTCTTTACGGGGACGCCGAAGGCTGCCTCGAACGCCGTAACGGGGTCGCCACCGGCATTGCGCGCTGCCAGATAGCCGGAAAAGGCCTTCGACCGCACCGGGTCGGCCATGATCCAATGTGTCAGCAACCACGACTGCGCGTAAAAGGCACTCATATTGTTCATGTTACGGGTATTGGGCGATCCGCGCAGAATGTCTTCGTAGCGCAGCGAACCGCCGCTCATCAGCTCGCGCACACGGCCCGACGAGGCCATGCCGACGACCGCCTGATCGTCCTGAACGCGGGTCGAGCCGTAATAGTCGGCAAAGCCTTCGACGAACCAGCGCGGATAGGCGACACGCGAGTTCTGGAACATGAACATGTGGGCATATTCGTGGAAGATGATGGTCTGGCTGGAGTTTTCTTCCTGCCGCTCGATCTTCGACGCGTCGCGGATGCTGTCGCCGCCGTAAAGCGAATAGCCTGCCATGCCGTTCGAGCAAATGCGCACGAAACCGCCAATGCGCAGGCTGACATCGGGCCATACCTGTTTGAAATCGCTGTGATTATCGACGAAATAGAGGTTTAGCTTGGGCTCCGGCACCGCGTCTTCGCCCGATCGGCGATAAAAGGCGCCGATCACATAGCGGTATTTTTCGAGATTGCGGACATAGGCCTCGGTCGCCTTGGCGTTGACATTGCTATAGACGACGAAATGATCGCTTTCGGCCCGGATCCATTTCGTGGCGGCGGCCACCGAACCGGCGGCCCCGGACAGGAGCAGGCTGCCGGTCAGTGCGATCGCAGACAAGCGCTTCATGATATCCCCCCTTGAGATGCGCACAACTTAAGCGGGGGCAAGGGATAAGCGCAAGACGCCGGACAAAAAATAACCCGGACCTGTCGATCCGGGTTTTGTCGCTATCGCAAGGCGGTAAGGTCAGGCCTCGATAACGCCTTTTTCGGCCAGAAGCGCCTTGAGTTCGCCCGACTGGAACAGTTCGCGGATGATGTCCGAGCCACCGATAAACTCTTCCTTGATATAGAGCTGCGGGATGGTCGGCCAGTCGGTGTAGGCCTTGATGCCTTCGCGCAGGTCATTGTCCTGAAGCACATCGACCCCGGCGAATTCGACGCCCAGATGGTCGAGAACCTGCACGGCCAGCGACGAGAAGCCGCAGCGCGGGGCATCCGGCGTGCCTTTCATGAACAGGACGACGGGGTTGTTCTTGACGGTGGTGTCGATGAACTGATGGACTTCGGAATTGGGATCGAGGCTCACGGCAGGGCTCCGGCAGAAAAATGAACTTTCCCCGATATAGGCATGCCGTGGCGCTAAATCCAGCGTCTTGGCCCCAAATCCAGCGTCAAGCTTTCTTTTTCATCTCTTCGCGGCGCGCGGCGGCGGCCTGTAACGAAAAGCGCGCCATCTCGATCTGGGCCGGGACTGAGGTCGGCATCAGGCGTTCGGGCACCTCGGTCAGGGCCTCCAGGTGATCGGGCGTGTCCGGACGAATCAGCATGGTCGACAGGGTCGGCTGGGTCAGGGCGAAGGACAGGCACAGCTCCTCGGCCGTCCAGCCGTTGGTCTGGTGCAGGAAGGCATAGGTGCCGCTTCCGGCCAGCGGGTCGGCGGGGCGCGATCCGAAAAAGCCGCGGCGGGCGGCCTTGGGCACGACGTCCGACGCCTTGCGATAGGCTTCGGGATAGAAGTCGTGTCCGAAGATGGTCATGCCACGCGAGATGGCGTAGTCGAGCAGGTGGCGCTTGTCCCACGAGGTATCGATGTCGAACACGGTCTTGAGGATGTTGAAGCGCCCGTCGTCGACCACCGCCTGAATACGGTCGGTATTGGCCGCTGCGCCGGTGAATTTGAGCATATTGGCCCGGCGGAGGCTGTCGATAAAGGCCCAGCTATTGTCGGGGATGCGATCGAACCCCGTGGCGTGGAACATCAGCAGGTCGATCCACTTCAGGCCGGATTCCTTGATGACCAGCTTGAGCCGGTCGCGCAGCGGCGTGAGGGCGTATTGCGCGGCCGGATCGTTGGCGCCTTCTTCGTGGGCATTGACGGAGATGAACAGCAGACGGCGTTCGACGACCGACAGGGCTTCGGCGGCGGTTTTCAACAGGTCGGGATGAGCCGACTCGAAATGGTAGGTGTTGATGCCGTTTTCCAGCGCCGTCATGATCAGACGATGGATCATCTGACGGCTCTGGCGCGCGCCCGACCACGATAAGGTAAGCCCCAGCGTCGAAAGGGCCTGACCGGATCGTCCGAAGGGGCGGTAGCGCATAGTGACCTCTTACGGGACTTTGGTTTCGAGCGCCAGCGCGTGCAGGGGGCCGCTGATCAGGTCTGAAATCGCCGCATAGACCTTCTGGTGCTGGCGCACCTTCGGCATGCCGGCGAACCCGGCGTCGGTGATATAGGCCTTGTAGTGGTCGCCGTCGCCGGCCAGATCCTCGACGACGATCTCGGCCTCGGGGAAGGCCGCCTTGAGACGGGCTTCGAGTTCGGAATGGGCGACGGGCATGCGGGTGGCCTTAAGGAAAACACATCAGGAATTTAAGATGTATGGGGTATCATGGGAAGGTTAACAACTTCATGCCGACAGGGCGGTGTAAGGCCGGTCGGCTATGGCGTTTCGACCTGAATAGGTTAAGATGAAGATGTGCACATTCACAGGGGGGCGGCAGATGACACCAGTGGCGATCCGGGGGGCCGTGCTGGCCTTTGGGCTGTTATTGCCCGCGGCGGCGGGGGCGCAGACCTGCCCCAATCCGGCCGCCGGCCTCGATCAGGCGGTGGCGAAGATGCAAACCGCCGTCAAGGGCAGCGATGCCAACGGCTTTCTCGCCTTGATCGGGACGCAGGGCCTGATGATGGGGGCCGAAGGACCGCAGGCGACGAAAGCCAGCCTGAGCGCCGATTTCAAGGCCAAAAAGGGCGCCTATTGCGAGCTGTTTACCTGCGGCGGCAAGGCCGGGCGGTTGAAGACGCTGCTGAGTGCCCCCAATCCGGCCAAACGGCTCAATACGGCACGCAACGGCAATGTCTTCGGCATTGTGACGCTCAATCGCGGCCATCCGACCAATGAGGCGGAACTGTCCTTCGCCCTGGTCAGTTGTAAGTGGGAACTGACCGCGATAGGCACGCTTTAGATGGCATTGACCGACGAACCGAAGCGCAAGCCTCTGACGCCGCTGGGATGGGTGTTGCGCGTCCTGCTGTTCGCCGTGCCGCTGATCGTGGCCTGCGTCGTCATGTGGCAGACCAATGCCCGCTGGCAGGGCGTCAAGATCTACAAGACCGCCTTCGATTACGAACTGGAATACGCCAAGCTGGGGGTGCTCAATTCTCAGTTCTACGTCGCCGAGGCCTATGACAACGGCTTTCAGACGGACATGAACAAGGCGGAAGCGGTCAATTGGTACCGTAAGGCCGCCTATCAGAGCCATGCCAAATCGCAGTACGAACTGGGGCAGCACTATCTCGACGGTGAGGGGATTGCCCGCGACGACGCCGAGGGCTTCCGCTGGGTGCAGAAGGCGGCGTTCAAGGACTATCCGGAAGGACAGTTGCGGGCCGGACAATTGCTGTGCGAGGGGCGCGGTGTGGCGGCGGATTGCGCCAAGGGCGTGGAACTGATCCAGAAGGCTGTGGCGCAGGGATTACCCGCCGCGCAAGCCGAGATGGCCGCGCGCCATGAACGCGGGGACGGTGTACCGAAGGATGCGGTCAAGGCGTGGGTGCTGTATGCGCTGGCGCACGAAGCCCTGACCTGGGAGCAAAAGGATGCGCCGCCGTCCGCCGACGCGACGCGGGTGGCGGCGACGCTCACCAAGGCACAATTGGCCGTTGCCAAAACGCAATTCGAGACCCAGCGCCCGAAACGCGAAAAACCCGGCAAGGACAAGGTAGCCGCGTTTTGAGCATGATATCGATATGGCAAAAGTGGTTCGGGTCTGGTGCCAAGCCTGAGGTGAAACCGTTCGTACTCGTCGGTGATGAAGCTGAACTGCCTGACGAAGTCTATGTTGCGCTTGCCGAGCTTTATAATTCGAACAACGCATTAGGTGGCGAGTCTATCGGGACCTTGGCTGAAGTGACCATGTCCCGCGTGGCCGTATTTCACCGTTGCTTTCTGAATGGCGCTTTTGGTGCCACTTTGGTGAGTTTTGCAGACGCGCTTCCCGAAATCATTGATGCCTATAATGAATTGAGTCTGAACCTATTTTCCAAGACCATCGAAGAGGCAAATGCTCAAGCACGGGCGGCAATAGAGCAAGGTGTGTCGTCCAACGATATTGAACATTGGTACGCTCTGTTCGAAGAAGCGGGCCGCCGTTATTCGGACCTAACCTATGGCGGCAAATCAGAAGATGCCGAAGCCGACAAATTGGAACAAGCGCTTGTCCGTCTGATACGTCTGGAGCCTGAGGCCTATCGAAACGTTCTTCTGGAAGCTGGGAAGTAGCTGAAAAATGAGAGCCGATTACCTTCAAATCATACCTCCCTGCACTTTAGTGCGGGGAGGGGGACCATTTGCGGAGCAAATGGTGGTGGGGTGTCTTGCGGAGGTTCGACGGCCACTGTCGTAAGGCAGCAAGAAACCCCACCACCACATCTCAATGACCTTCGGTCATCTCGTGCGGTCCCCCTCCCCAACAAGTTGGGGAGGTATAAGAAAGTTCAAAAAACAACCCCCGAAGCGAGGCTTCGGGGGTTGAGCTTAAGCCATATATTCCGGCAGCCAGCGCTCATTGGCGCTGCGTAATTGCTCAAGACTCAGCGACATCGCCCCGGTCAGGCTGAGGTCCGTGCCGCCCGCCACACCGATGGTCGCGGCGGTAACGCCGGCCTCGGCGGCCTTTGCCAGCACGAGGTGCGCCGACGCTTCGCCGACCGCGATCAGGTAACGCGCCTGATCCTCGGCAAAGGCGAAGACGAAATCTTCAAGACCGGTCGTGTTGCGCAGTTCGATCCCAACCTTCGAGGCCGAGGCCATGTCGAAGGCGGCGGGCAGCAGGCCGCCGTCGCTCAGGTCGTGGACGGCCTTGGCGGTCTTCGACTGGATCAGGCCGCGCACGAAGTCGCCGTTCAGTTTTTCCGTGGCCAGATCGACCTTGGGCGGGGCACCGGCTTCGATACCGTGGACTTCGCGCAGATAGATGGACGAGCCCAGTTCACCGACGGTCTCACCGATCAGGATCAGGACGTGCCCGGCCTTCAGCGTGTGGAAGCCCGCGCGCAGGTCGTAGTCTTCGAGCAGGCCGACCGCGCCGACGGTGGGTGTCGGCGGGATGGCGACGCCGTTGGTTTCGTTGTAGAGCGACACATTGCCCGACACGACGGGGAAGTTCAGTTCGCGGCAGGCCTCGGCCATGCCCTCGATGGCGCGGACGATCTGCCCCATGATCTTGGGGCGCTCAGGGTTGCCGAAGTTCAGATTGTCGGTAATGGCGATCGGATCGGCCCCGACGGCGGTCAGGTTGCGCCAGGCTTCGGCGACGGCCTGCTTGCCGCCTTCATAGGGGTTGGCCTTGACGTAGCGCGGGGTGACGTCCGACGTCACGGCCAGCGCCTTCTTGGTGCCGTGGACGCGGACCATGCCCGCGTCGGCACCGGTCGCCGAGTCGGCCAGGGTGTCGGCCATGACGTGACGATCGTACTGTTCCCACAGCCAGCGCTTCGAGGCCATGTCGGGCGAGGCGAGGATAGCCAGCAGGGCGTCGCCGACCGGGGCGGACGGCGCGCTGCCGAGCGGCGCTTCCATATCCGGCTCGACCCACGGACGGTCGTACAGCGGTGCGTCGTCCGAGAGCGGGGCCAGAGGCAGGTCGCAGACGACCTCGCCCTTGTGCGTCAGGACGATGTGGCCCGAGGTGTTGGTTTCGCCGATCACGGCGGCATCCAGCCCCCATTTCTTGAAGATGCGATAACCGTCCTCTTCGCGGCCCGGCTTAAGGATGGCCAGCATGCGCTCCTGCGATTCGGACAGCATCATCTCGTAGGCCGACATATTCTCTTCGCGTTGCGGCACCTTGTCGAGGTCGAGCGTGATGCCGAGCCCGCCCTTGCCGGCCATTTCGACCGACGACGAGGTCAGGCCCGCCGCGCCCATGTCCTGAATGGCGGCGACGGCGCCGGACGCCATCAGTTCCAGCGTTGCCTCGATCAGCAGCTTTTCGGCGAAGGGATCGCCGACCTGCACCGTCGGGCGCTTCTCTTCGGAGTCTTCCGAGAATTCTGCCGACGACATGGTCGCGCCGTGGATGCCGTCGCGGCCGGTCTTGGAGCCGAAATAGACGACCGGCAGGCCGGGTTCCGGGGCGGCGGAATAGAAGATCTTGTCGGCGTCGGCCAGGCCCACGCACATGGCGTTGACAAGGCAGTTGCCGTTATAGCCGCTGTGGAAATTGGTCTCACCGGCCACCGTCGGGACGCCGACGCAGTTGCCGTAACCGCCGATGCCCGCGACCACGCCTTCGACGATGCGCTTGGTCTTCGGGTGGGAGGGCTCACCGAAACGCAGGGCGTTCAGCAAGGCCACCGGGCGCGCGCCCATGGTGAAGACGTCGCGCATGATGCCGCCGACGCCCGTCGCCGCGCCCTGGAAGGGCTCGATATAGGACGGGTGGTTGTGCGATTCCATCTTGAAGATACAGGCGAGCTTTTGCCCGTCCGGGCCATCGCCGATATCGATGACCCCGGCGTTTTCGCCCGGCCCGCAGATGACGCGCTCACCGGTCACCGGGAATTTGCGCAGGTGCATCCGCGAGGACTTGTACGAGCAGTGCTCGGACCACATGACCGAAAAGACGCCCAGTTCGACATAGTTGGGCTCGCGGCCCAGCCGGTCGAGAATGACCTGATATTCGTCGGGCTTCAGGCCGTATTCGGCGGCCAGTTCGGCGGTGGTTTTTTGGGCGGTGGTCATAGGTCTTACGGCCTTTGATAGATAAGCATAGGAAAAAGCCCCCGAAACCGAGGGCTTTGAAACGATTACGCGGCCTGAAGGACACGCATCAGGCTGTGGAACAGCGGCGCGCCGTCGGCGGAGCCCAGCGCGGGCTCGAAGGCGCGGTCCGGGTGCGGCATCATCCCCAGCACGTTACCGGCGCTGTTGACGATCCCGGCGATGTTGTTGGCCGAACCATTGGGGTTTTCGACATAGCGGAAGACGACCTGGCCATTGTCCTCGATGCCTTTCAGCACGTCGGGTTCGGCGAAGAAATTGCCGTCGCCATTGCCCTGCGTCATCCACACCGTCTTTTGCTCGCCATAGGCCGAGGTGAAGCGCGTCTTGCGATTTTCGATGGTCAGTTCAATGGGTTTGCAGACGTATTTGAGGCCGGAATTGCGTAGCAGCGCGCCCGGCAGCAGGCCCGATTCACACAAAATCTGGAAGCCGTTGCAGATGCCCAGCACCGACACGCCTGCGTTCGCCGCCTTGACGACCTCGGCCATGACCGGCGACAGCGACGCCATCGCCCCGCAGCGTAGATAGTCGCCGTAGGAGAAACCACCCGGCACGACGATCAGGTCGAGGTTTGAGGGCAGGGACGTCTCTTCGTGCCACACCATCTCCACCTGAGCACCGGTGGTGGTCTCTACCGCCACCTTGCAGTCGCGGTCGCAGTTGGAGCCCGGAAAAACAAGGACGGCGGCTTTCATGTTACGCGACCTCGATGCGGTAGGATTCGATGACCGTATTGGCCAGCAGCTTGTCGCACATGGCTTTCACCTCGGCTTCGGCGGCGGCCTTGTCGGTGGCGGTCAGGTCGAATTCCAGCACCTTGCCGACGCGGACGTTCGACACGCCGCCCCAGCCCTGAACGGGACCGAGCCCGTTGAGCGCGCCTTCGACGGCCTTGCCCTGTACGTCGAGGACGCCGGCCTTGAGGAAGATATGAACCGTGGCTTTCATCTGTTTCACTTCACATAGGAGATAAGCAAAAAGTCCACCGGGGGCGATGGACTTTGAGGGGTCTTATTGCGCACCGCCTTCAATGACGCGGGGCATGTCTTTCATGATCCCGAGGCGCTTGGCGACCTCGGTATAGGACTCGATCACGTCGCCCATGTCGCGGCGGAAGCGGTCCTTGTCGAGCTTTTCACCGGTGGCGGTATCCCACAGGCGGCACGAGTCGGGGCTGATTTCATCGGCCAGGATGACGCGGGCGAAATCGCCTTCGAACAGGCGGCCGAACTCGATCTTGAAATCGACGAGCGTGATGCCGACGGCGGCGAACATGCCGCACAGGAAGTCGTTGACCCGCAGCGTCATGGCCAGAATATCGTCGATTTCCTGCGTCGAAGCCCAGTTGAAGGCCGTGATGTGCTCTTCGGTGATCATCGGATCGCCCATCTCGTCGTTCTTGTAATAGAACTCGATGATCGAGCGCGGCAGCTGCTGACCTTCAGGCAGGTTGAAGCGCTTGGCCATCGAACCCGCCACGATGTTGCGGCAGACGACTTCGAGCGGGATGATCTCGACTTCGCGGATCAGTTGCTCACGCAGATTGAGGCGCTTGATGAAGTGGTTCTGAACGCCGATCTGCGTCAGCTTGGTCATGACGAACTCGCTGATGCGGTTGTTGACCACGCCCTTGCCTTCGAGCTGGGCCTTCTTCTCGCCGTTGAAGGCCGTCGCATCGTCCTTGAAATACTGAACGAGGGTGCCGGGCTCCGGGCCTTCGTACAGGATCTTGGCCTTGCCTTCGTAGATTTTCTTGCGGTTCTTGGTGGTCATGGCACCATCTCCAGAGGGCGGCGCGTCTGAGGCCATATATACGGACAATCCGGGGCAGCGAAAGCGTAGCGGGTTTTGTCTGAGGATGGCCGGTCAGGCGGCGCGGAAAGAGGCATCCGACGGATGCGAATTGACGCTGCCAATAATCAAAAACTTTTGTGATGTAAATGACGGTTTGTGTTGCGTACGCCCATTGCGCGCATTAAAACCAATATGAGAAGTGAGGTTTTATTCCAATGACGACGTTTGATGACCGGTCCAAGGGTTTCGAGGCGCAATTCGCCCATAGCGAGGATCTGGAATTCAAGGCTGTGGCCCGCCGTAACCGGATGATCGGTATCTGGGCGGGCGAAAAGATGGGCCTGTCGGGGGATAATCTCGAAAACTATGCCAAGGCGGTCATCCGCGCCGATTTCGAGCAGCCGGGCGAAGAGGACGTGATTCGCAAGGTGCTGGGCGATCTGGTCGCCTCGAACATCCCCGTCCGCGAAACCGAGGTGCGGACCAAGGTGGTCGAGTTCCTCGCTCAGGCGCGCGAAGCGCTGAAGTCGGAACAATAGGGATTTTCAAAGGCTCCGGGAACGGAGCCTTTTTTGTTGGGGAGGGGAATGATGAAGGCTTTGATAGCGGGGCTTGTCTTAGCGCTGGTAGCGTCCGGGGCGATGGCGGATGAACGGGTGACCGAGGCCGATGTTGCCGGACATGGCGACATGGCGTATCGCGCCAAAAGCTCGACGCTCTATCTGTCGGCGACCGGCGATCTCAATGGCGACGGGATCGATGACGAGGCCGTCTTTGTAAAACGCAGCGGTAAAGTTAAGGTCAGTGTCACGTTTGGCACCAAGGAACGCCAGCCCATCGTCGTAGTGACGATGCTGCCCATGCGGGCGTTCGACCTCAAAACCGATATGCCGCGCATGGGCGTCGATATCGTCGAGCATGAGCTGGTTGTGGGTACGTGCGACAAGCCGGCCTGTGAACCGGTGGCGGTCAGTAAATACGGCGTGAGCGTTTTTACGTTCGAGAGCGGCGCTCTGCTCTATACGTGGAACGGCAAGCGCTTCGTCGAGACGACCTTAGCCGATTAAACGAACCGCCCGGTGATGGCAAAGCGCGGCGCGCCGGCATAGGCGGCCAGCGAGGCGATCGAGCGCGGCTGATCGCCAGCGTAAAGCGACAGGTCGTTCAGGCGCGGCATGATCCCGCCTTCGATATCGCCCGACGGCGAATGAAACAGGATCTGACCGCCCCAGTCCGAGCGCCAATCATGGGTGAAGTTCCACTCGAACGACAGTTTCGCCGCGGCATCGGTGTGCATGGTGAAGAAGTCGCCCGGACGGTAACCGGTGGCGATCAAGCTTTGCAGCTTGAGGCCCGTCAGGCCGGTGACCTGCTCGCAGAAATCGGCAAAGGCCTGCGACCAGACCAGTTTGGCCAGTTCGAACACCGGATGGTCGTCACCGAGATTTTCCAGCGCCGCCTTCGTCGTCAGGTCGTAACCCAGATGCAGGAAACTCAGGCCTGTTTGCGCGCGCTCGGCGGCGGCAGCGAGGCGGTCCTGAATCTCCGACGGGTTCAGCGATTCCAGTTCCGTGCGTGAAATGATGTCCGGCGCGCCCTCGGCGTTGACGAGGTGCAGTTCCCACAGGGTCTGCTGCTCCAGGGCGTGATGGATGGCGTGGGCGTCGTCGTGCGGCAGCGCGCCTTCGAGGCGGATGCGGCCCTTCTGGGCGAAGCGGTTCTGGAAACCGGCAAAGTCGAAGGCGTCGGTGCGAAGGGCGAGGGACATGGGAGACCTTTGACAAGTAAGAACCCCCAACCACCGCATTTCACATGCTTCGCATGTTCGTGCGGTCCCCCTCCCCAACAAGTTGGGGAGGTATGAAGGTTTCGCATTTCTTATGCCTCCCTGGCTATGCCGGGGAGGGGGACCGTTCGCGAAGCGAAGGGTGGTGGGGTATCTTGCTTTATTCCCCGAACACGCGGGCGAAGATCGTGTCGACGTGTTTGGTGTGATAGCCGAGGTCGAAGAACGGCTCCAGTTCTTCACGCGTGAAGAACTTCGACACGTCCTCGTCCGCGCTCAGGAAGTCGAGGAAGTTGCCTTCGCCGCGCCAGACGCGCATGGCGTTGCGCTGAACCGCCGAGTAGCTGTCTTCGCGCGACATGCCCTTTTGCGTCAGGGCCAGCAGCACGCGCTGCGAGTGGACCAGACCACCCAGACGGTCGAGGTTCTTCTGCATGTTTTCCGGATAGACCAGCAGGTTTTCGACCACCCCGGCCAGACGGCGGAGCGCAAAATCCAGATGCACGCAGGCGTCAGGCGCGATACCGCGTTCGACGGACGAATGCGAGATATCGCGCTCGTGCCACAGGGCGACGTTTTCCATGGCCGGGACGACCGCCGAGCGGACGAGGCGCGCCAGACCGGTCAGGTTCTCGGTCAGGACCGGGTTGCGCTTGTGCGGCATGGCCGACGAGCCCTTCTGGCCCTTCGAGAAAAACTCTTCGGCCTCAAGGACTTCGGTGCGTTGCAGGTGACGGATTTCGACGGCCAGACGCTCGATGGAGGAAGCGACGACGCCCAGCGCCGCGAAGAAGGCGGCGTGGCGGTCCCGCGGGATGACCTGCGTGGACACCGGCTCGACGCTCAAGCCCATCTTCTCAGCGACATAGATCTCGACTTCGGGGGAGACGTTGGCGAAGGTGCCCACGGCGCCGGAAATGGCGCAGGTCGAGATTTCCTCGCGCGCGACCTCAAGGCGCTTACGGGCGCGAACGAATTCGGCGTAGTACCCGGCCAGTTTCAGGCCGAAGGTGACGGGTTCGGCGTGGATGCCGTGCGAACGGCCCACCGTGGCGGTGAACTTGTGCTCCAGCGCGCGCTTTTTCAGAGCGGCCAGCACGAGGTCGGTCCCTTCGAGCAGAAGGTCGGCGGAACGCTGAAGCTGAACCGCGAAACAGGTGTCGAGCACGTCCGAGGAGGTCATGCCCTGATGGAGGAAGCGCGCTTCCGGGCCGACGATTTCCGAGACGTGGGTAAGGAACGCGATGACGTCGTGCTTCACCGTGCGCTCGATTTCGTCGATGCGGTCCGAATCGAACGCCGCATCCTTGCCCTTGGCCCACAGGGTCTCGGCGGCATCTTTGGGGATGACGCCCAGTTCGGCCATCTTGGTTGCGGCGTGGGCCTCGATCTCGAACCAGATCTTGTACTTGGTCGACGGGTCCCAGATGGCGGCGGCGTCCTGACGGGAATAGCGGGGGATCATGGCAAGGCCTTTGTGCAGCGGCAAAAATTTTCCTGCGTGATAGGCGGGTGCCCCTCAAAGTCAAGTCCTAAAACCATGCGCCCGAAGGTGAATACCGGTGGCGATTCGGGGGATTTGCCCATGCAACCGACCCTGTTGAGGTGTTTTTGCACCGCCTGCGGCCTTAATTTGGTTAATTTACGCTATCTGCGCGAGCAGGGTTGGCGAACCGGTTAATGAAGCGTTAAAATCGGCCTCAAGTAAGATTGTGATGAGGTGGCTGAGGTGAACGGTTTCAAGCTGAAAGCGGGTGTGTCCGTACTGGCGCTGGCGGTGCTGGCCTGCGGGATGACGGCTCAGGCCGGGGAAAAGAAGGCGGTCAGGCCGGTCGGCGAAGTGCTGAACGAGCAACCGTCGTCCTATGGCAAGTCGGGCGCTCAGGGCGTCTATTTCAGCCAGAGCGATGTCAAGACGAAGAACCTGCCGGAGCTGAAGGCGAAGGACAAAGACTGCCCCGAGGGTACCGTCGACGGTCAGCATCCCGACCTCCCGGCCTATATCGTCAAGGACGCCCGGCCGAACCAGTGCTTCACCCGCCTGCTGAAAGCGCCGACCTTCGAGACCTATACCGACAAGGTGCTGGTCGCCGAGGCGCGCACCGAAACGCGCACCATTCCCGAAGAATGGCGCTGGGCCGAACGTAAGGTTGTCGTGACGCCCGAACGCGTGGAGCGCAAGGTGATCCCGGCGGTCACCCGCACCGTGGTCGAGGAAAAGGTCATTCAGGAAGCCGGCTGGCGCGAAGAGAGCGTCCCGGCAGTCTATGAAAAGCGCGTCGAACAGGTCATGGTCCGCCCGGCCCGTCAGGAATGGGTGAAATCCGAAGGTGTCGCCACCGGTGCCGCTCTGGTTACGCCCGGCGATCACCAGCCGGTGCGCTACCGCGCCGACGGCATGCTGACCTGGCCCGGCAAGGAACCGGTTCTGGTGCAGGCCGATACGCGCACGACCGAGTACCTGCAAAAGGGTTCGGCCCAGACCGTGTGGTGCCTCAAGGAATATCCGGCGGAATACAAGGCCATGGAGCGTCAGGTCGAGGTCCGCCCGGCCACCGTCAATCGCGTCCGCACTCCGGCCAAGATCAAGAAGGTCGAGCGTCTGGTCATCGACCGCGAAGAGCAGGTGGTCGAAAAGGTGGTGCCCGCGACCTATCGCGTCGAAAAGGTGAAGGAAGTCATCACGCCCGCGCGCACCGAAACCTATACGGTCCCGGCGGTCTATAAGCCGGTCGAGAAGACCCGCGCGTCGAAGGCACCCGAGCCCGTCTGGCGCGAAGTGATCTGCGACAAGAACACCTCGCCCGCCCAGATGAAGGAAATCCAGATCGCGCTCAAGAAGCGCGGCTACGATCCGGGGCCGATCGATGGCAATATGGGGTCGAAGACGGTCGCCGCCATGCAGAAGTTCCAGGCCGACAAGGGCCTGCCGCAGGGTCAGATGTCGGTCGAGGCCGCCGAGGCGCTTGGGGTTCGTATCCACTAGGAGGCGCGATCGGATCGATGTTGGGGGAAGGCCGGTGCGGAGGGGACGCTGCACCGGCCTTTTTATTTTCATAATAATGGGTCAGGATCGTAACCCAACGCCCACGCGGTGCGTATAACTATAAAACGGAGGACGACCATGCTGATCCGACACGCGCCCGACCTGACCGAAAACGATGTGACGCCGAAGGAGACCTATCTCCGGCGGCGCGAGATCATGGCCATGGGCATCGGCGCGGGCCTGTCGGCACTGGCGGGTGGGGCGCAGGCGGCGCAACTGACCGGCAAACTCAGTGGCAAGAAGACCTTCTGGACCAATGAGGCCCAGACCCCGCGCGAAGCCGTGACGACCTACAACAATTTCTACGAATTCGGCACCGACAAGTCCGAGCCCGCCAAATATGCCGCGGCGCTCACCACGCGTCCGTGGACGATCAAACTGGACGGCAAGGCGGCCAAGCCGCAAACGGTCGATATCGAAACCTTGCTCAAAGGCGCATTGGAGGAGCGGATTTATCGGCTGCGTTGCGTCGAAGGCTGGTCGATGGTCATTCCGTGGATCGGCATCCCTCTGGCCGACGTGATCAAACGCGCCGAACCGACGGCGGACGCCAAATATGTGGCGTTTGAGTCGCTGGCGCGGCCCAAGGAGATGCGCGGCGTGCGTTCACCGGTTCTGCACTGGCCCTATGTCGAAGGCCTGCGCATAGACGAGGCAATGAATTCGCTCGCTTTTCTGGCCGTCGGGCTCTACGGCGATCTGCTGCCCAACCAGAACGGCGCGCCGATCCGGCTGGTCGTGCCGTGGAAATACGGCTTCAAGTCGATCAAGTCGATCGTGCGGATATCCTTCACCAATAAACAGCCTTCGACCTCGTGGAACCTGAGTGCGCCGGACGAATACGGCTTCTATTCCAACGTAAATCCAACGGTCGATCATCCGCGCTGGTCGCAGGCGACGGAGCGCCGCATCGGCGAGTTCAGGCGCCGCGACACCCTGATGTTCAACGGCTACGGGGACAATGTCGCGCATCTGTATAAGGGCATGGATTTACAGAAGTATTATTGATGTCTCTTCCCGTTTACGGGGCCAAAGAATCTAAAAATCCTTCCCCGTTTATGGGGCCAAAGAATCTAAAAATCCTTCCCCGTTTACGGGGCCAAAGAATCTAAAAATCCTTCCCCGTTTACGGGGAAGGTGGCTGCGAGGGACGAGCAGACGGAAGGGGGAACCTGTAGAGTTCACAAACTCTGACCGTTCAGATTGAAACGTCGCATCCCCCCTTCCGTCTTTGAGCCTGACGGCTCAAATCCACCTTCCCCGTAAACGGGGAAGGATGAAAGCAAATCTGATGCTGACAAAGCCTGCACATAAACCCAAACGGGGCTTTACGCCCGATATCATTGTCGTTTGCCTGATCTGTCTGCTACCGCTGCTGTGGCTCGTGTGGCGATTTTTACAGAACGACCTCGGGGTCAACCCGGTCGAAACCCTCGTTCGGCAACTGGGTGTCTGGGGGCTCAGGCTGCTGGTTGTCGGGCTTCTGATCACCCCTGTGGCGCGGATTTTCAAGCAACCGCGCCTGATCCGCTGGCGGCGGCCCGTCGGCCTGTTTGCGTTTGCCTATGTGGCGCTGCACCTGACCAGCTATATCGCCGTCGATCAGTTTTTTGACTGGGGCCGCATCTGGGCCGATATCGTCAAGCGGCCTTATATTACCTTCGGTATGATCGCCTTCGTGCTGCTGATTCCGCTGGCCCTGACCTCGTTCAACGCCGCGATCAAACGTCTGGGCGGTGTCGCGTGGCGCAATCTGCACAAGCTGGTCTATGTCATCGTCCCCTTGGGCGTGTTGCACTATTTCCTGTTGGTCAAGGCCGACAAGACCATGCCTCTGGTTTATGGCGGGATCGTTCTGGTGCTGCTCGGCTGGCGACTGTGGAGGTGGATACGACGAAAGGTTTAAACCCCAAACGTCACATGGCCCTGAGCGTCGATGGTCCATACCGGGTTCCACGCGACTTCCCACAGATGCCCGTCCGGGTCGCTGACATAGCCGCGGAAACCGCCATGCAGCGGGGCGTCGGCCTGACCCGTCAGTTTCCCGCCGGCGGCCATAAGCGCCGCCATCACCGGCTCGACATCGGCCTGTTCCGGCACATTGTGCGCCAGTGCAAAGCCGCCGGTGCCGGAGGCGTAAACGCCGCTGTCGCTGGCCAGCCCGGATTTCAGCCAGGTCCCCAGCATCAGGCCGTTCATCTGATAAAACACGATTTCCGCGTTCTCGAACACCGGTGTCCAGCCGAAGCCTTCGGTGTAAAAGCGTCGCGAGCGGCTCAGGTCGTCGATCCCAAGCGTAATGACGGAAATCTGTTGCTGCATATGGGCCTCATAGTTTCCCTATGAGCTACCTGAACAGCGATAAGAATGCGATATCAGATCGCCCCGACCTGTTTCATGCTCAGCACGCCTTCGCGGCCGACGATCAGATGATCGTGAATGGTAATCTTGAGCGGCTTGCCCGCGGCGATGATCGCCTTGGTCGTGTCGATGTCGCCCTGCGACGGCATGGGGTCGCCCGAAGGGTGGTTGTGCATCATCCGATCGCAAAAATATCCGTTTGAATTAATTTAATAAATCGCAGAAAGAAATCCTGCTGGGGTATGGCGGTGGGTAAGGTGTTGCCATCGATAGGCTTCTCCTCGGGGTAAGAATGGTTTAGCCTCGCTGATTTAAGTCATTTTTCTGCAAAGTACACATAGCTATGAATGATGCCCTACGTCAGCCCGTGATAAAGGGTTGGTGGATTAGATAGGAACTATGTGTTGCAACGTTGATCAGATAATTGCGTGATCTGGTGAATAAGGGCATGATGCAACCGTACTTTGATTTGGGGGCGGAAAACCTTTTCGCTAATTTTCTTTGGTTTCGAAAACGAACAATACGGCAGGCGCGCAAGCAGCAGGGTATATTTTGCAGCTTGAAAGGGCGCTGCATCATTTAGCTCACGCATCGTCAATAAAAATAGCAGTTGCTATCGAACACTTTGATGATGTCGCCGTTATGGAAGATGAAAAAGTCCTTGCTCTTGAGCAAGACAAATCGTCGACCAAAGAGCAAAAGAAAATTCTAGCTGATCGCAGCCGGGCACTTTGGCGTACTCTACAAATTTGGTTGGCTCATGACGCATCTGCCGCAGGGGCGGATACCTCTCGCTATCTTTTCTTTGTTAATCAGTGGGTAGAGTCACCTATTGCACAGAAACTGAAAGAGTGTGGCGAAAAAAGCATTACTTCTAGTGAGGTCGTCAGCCTCCTTCGCGCGATTGGTGGCAAGCGCACTCAATCAAAGATTCAGATTATCATAGATGACGTGCTCTCTCGTTCTGACCCTGAGCTTGAGGCATTGATCAATAAGATCGAGATAGTTTTGGCGCCAGCCGGGGAACAGGAGACATCTTCCCTTGCGAATGGTCTCGGTCTCGATCCTCGCGCAGATATAGACGACATACTAACCAGCTTATTAGGTTGGCTGACTGCCCGCGCCCGTGCAGACTGGTCGGCCAAAAATCCTTGCATAGTAACCCGCTCCGAGGTGCTTATTTATTGCAGTACCTCGCAAAGGAAGCAGGCTAACAGCCGACTTTTGCCGCGGGCGTCGGCCGACATTTCGCTTCAGAAAGCCGATCGAGAGAATGCTCTGACCCGAAATTTCGTTGAGCATCTTTCAAAAATAAGCGCCGACGATGAAGACGTATTGGTCGCAGTAGACCATTTCTTGAGGTTCAATATCGAGAAACATCGGTTAGTTCGGACAGGAGAGGTGCCGGATAATGAATGGGGGCATCGTTCCAGTCGTCTGCGTGAGCGATGGGCGGGAATAAGGCGCGTTAAGGGGCGGGAACTGGCGGGCCGCACGAACTCAGAGATTGGTCATGCGATTTTAGCCGAGGCAACCTATCAGTATAAGGAGCCTCTGGATGGTCATCCTTGTGATGAGCTTTACATGACCGCGGGAAACTATCATCGTTTGGCGGACGACGATGAGGTCTGGTGGGACCCCGCATTCACTAAGGGGAGCGGGGATGCAGGGTAACCACGAGGAACTACTAGCAAAAAATCCAATACTATTGGCGCGGCTTTTTTGGCATGTTGCCAGAAAATTCAGTGAGACTTCGGGTGGCAAATCGCCTTCTTTGCCCGTTTTCCTGTTATCCGGGGGTCTGCTTCTGCACCGTGAAACGGTTGAGAAGGTTCATCGGATGAATTTCGATAGCCGTTTTGTGAAAATGGTGGTTGAGCGGCCGGACCTTATTGTCGGCTTGCAGGGGCGGGTTGAAATGAACTCCCGGTTTGCGCTGATGGGCGTTCAACTAGGAGTCAATGTCGCTCTGTTGCAGCGAGACGGTGGTTTGGGATTTCCCACATTTAGGGCGATTGGCGGCGTCGATCTGCCGGCGGAGCTACGCAGTCAAGAAGTGTCCAGCGCAGCATTGATTGGTGCTGCGAAACGCCTCGGGGCTTGGTTTGCCCTTGAGGAGTTGGACAGTGTGCAACGTCAATTAATTGTCGAGTTTTGAAAGATGAAGTTACTAATTCGCTCGGTAATTATCTGGCCGGAAGATCCAAATTTTGAACCACGTGTTGTTCCGTTCGACACTGGCAAGATATCAATTATCTCGGGGTGGAGCAGTACCGGGAAGTCGTCCATTGTCGACATCATCAATTACGTACTTGGTTCAGAGACCTGTTCCATACCGGTCGGCGTTATCAGAAACCTGGCTTCGTGGTATGGTTTAGAAATTGAAACAGATGCCGGTGTCATTCGCGTTGCAAGGCCGAAACCTGCCGAAAGGCAAGTGTCGGATGACATTTGGTGGCAAGAAGGGCGCGAGACAGAAGGACCTTTGCCCCGCCGCCCCGTTGTTACCAACACTGTCGCTCGAATGAAGCGCGTGTTCGACGGTCTTTCGGGATTGTCGAATTTAGGAGTTGTGCCGGAAGGAGCGCAGAACCGGGCAAGTTTCAGAGATATGGTTTCATTTAATTTGCAGCCGCAGCATGTCGTGGCGAACCCATATACGCTGTTGTTCAAGGCAGACTCGTCCGAGCATCGATTAAAGTTGCAGCACATACTGCCACTGGCGTTGGGGATTATCACGAATGAAGACTTGGTTCGCGCTCATCGGCTTCGGTTGATACGGGATGAACTGAGACGAGTTGAAACCGAATTGCGCTCACGTCGGAACGCTATCGATAATTGGCGCGCAACCGCACATGGCGCGTTCTACAGAGCCCAAGAGTTGAGCTTGCTGCCAGTGGGCGAGCCGCCAAGTGAACTTCCCCAGTTGATCAAAGTGCTGCACGAGGTGGTGAAGGCCAGAGGTAAATCAGTTGCCGCTGCGGGACGGGTCACTGCTGCTGTTGACCGGCTCGACGGCATTATTCAACGAGAGCAGGCACTGGATCTCAAAATATCATCACAACGGCGGAAGCTGCGAAAGCTCAAGAGCTTGGCGCGGACAGTGATCGACTATGATGCTGTTTTGCAGGAACAGGCTGGAAGTGTGGTCGGCGCTGGATGGTTCAAGGCCAAAACCCATGACGATTCGTGTATCCTCTGCGGCTCGAATACGTCGGTAGCAATGGAGGCTTTGCTGGAGTTAGAAAGTTCTATTGCTGAGATTTCAGCTTTGTCAGCAAGCGCAGCTTCAACAGCACCAATGGTTGACCGCGACATTGTTGCAATTCAGGAAGACTTGCTCAGAGACGAGCGCGAGCTGATATCCTTACGTCAAACACGTCGAACTTTCGAAGCAGAAGTTGACTCTGAACGAGGCCATAGCCAACGTCTTGAAGATGTTTTCCGCTTCATAGGCTCTACGGAGCAAGCGTTACGAATGTTAGGCGAGGTTGACGGTGAGGGGGGGCTTGTTTCTCGTGTCAACGAATTGCGGTCTGAACTGCGGGAATTGGGGGGCGAGGGTGACGATGATGATAAGATCTTGCGTTCTGCAAGGGTTCACCAGCAAATTTCGACCTACATACCTCGTTTTATCTCCGCACTGGGCGTAGCCGGTGCCGAAGGCGTGCCGGTATTGGACGAGCGGGAACTGAATCTAAAGTTCGAACGTGAAGGCGCAAACAGACCTGATTTTCTTTGGGAGATCGGAAGCGGTGAGAATTGGATGGGTTATCACCTGGCCACGTTACTCGCGCTGCATGGCGTGTTCTTGAATAGGGACAAGAGCAATCCCGTGCCGACCCTTTTGGTAATAGATCAGCCAAGTCAGGTTTATTTTCCCAGTGACACTTTTGATAGTTACGTTCCAGGTGAGGTTGATCAAAAGGGCAAAGGGCGCCGACGCCGGCATTTAACAGATTTCGAGAGCACCGTTAAAATATTTGAAAGCTTGGCGAGGGCGCACCAAAGTTTTGGGGGACGGCTACAGATAATTGTCCTCGATCACGCCGATCAGAAAGCGTGGGGGCACGTTGAAGGCATAAAAGGCGTAGAGGATTGGCGGGGAGACAATGATTTTTTAATCCCCTCAAGTTGGATTCCTCGGGACCAGGATCAGGGTGAGCATGAAAAGCTACCAGATGGGATGAATTGATCTTGCCTATGAAAGAAAACGAAGACGTGGCGGAAAGTTCGGTAGATCTGCACCAGATTTGGCTAGGGTATGTAAACGAACACATGGCTGTAGGTGCAGAGCTATCGCCTTCGCTAGAATTTACGGCGTTCGATGTACTTGAGCGATTTTTCGAACTGCACCCTCTCTTCTCACCGAGGTGGGAGGCGATAATGAGCGTAGTTTATAGCGATGCCTTTGATGAGGATGCTGATGCCGCTCTTATCACCGCTGCCAAAGTGGGAAGCTTTGATAATTGGGCTAGTTTGTCAGCGGGTGTTTGGCGAAACCTTACTGAAAGACTCCTATACTGTGAAGTTGTCATTTATTCGGCTGCTGCTGCCGATCCGTTCGAAATTACAGACCGCTTACCGATAGGGCTGTCGCACGAACAACAATCGATGAGCTTGTTTCTTAAATACTTTTTAGGTCATGGTAGATCGATAGATAGAAGGGTTCTGCCCTTCAAACGGCGAAGGTCGATCTCGTTTCTGTCGCCATCACAATCACTACAGCGGCATTAATATCTGGCAGTGGTTTCGGGCCTCATGCCAAACAAACACAGCCTGCTCAATATCAATAACTGCGGCCACCGACGGCAATCCACACGAAGTTGCCGTCGTTCCCGACGACGACTTTGAGACATCGGGATGCGCCGATTACGGCACGATCCGTGCAACAAAATAGGTGCGAGTGCTGGTGAAAGACGGTGGCATGTGGCACTTTAGGTCTTTAGAGGGATTATCGGCATGAACGCTCAGGCACGTATCAAGGAAGTGACGCTGCAAGAGCTTAGGCAAGCTATCGCCGATGGCACGCGTGGCGATTATAGTTGCGCCCACGATCATCAGGTTTCACTTGACGCCTGGAGTTTCCAGGCGCGTGAACTCGATCAATTCGCGCAGGGACGGGGTTTCGTGTCCCGGGGCCACCCGACGGCTACCGGTGCCAATCTGATCGACCTGCTGGTCGTCCGGATTTAAGTCGGGCGCATCGCCGATCAGCAAACGAATCTAGCAAGTTCGAGCGTTTTTCCACAGCGGACTGGTGTCTGGTTCTCCGTTGTTCGCATGAATTGTAAATGAAAATGCAAGTTTTGACCTGTGCCATCAGTTGGTATAAGGCTCTGATTGCTTGGCAAAGACCTTTTGTTGTTTGCCTTTGCAATAAAAGGAAGCTCGCGTGTCTGAACAATCCGAACTCACCGACATGGTGGTTGAAATCGTCTCGGCCTATGTCGGCCATAACTCGGTGCCAGCCAATGAGGTGCCCCAACTCATTCAGAGCGTTTTTGGTGCGCTAAGCAATTTGTCCACCGCGCCCTCGGTAGAGCCGGAGTCACCCAAAGCACCCGCGGTTTCGATCAAGAAGTCGATCGCCGACGATTACATCGTTTGTCTGGAGGACGGTCGGAAATTCAAGTCGTTGAAACGGCACCTTCGGACGAAGTACAATCTCAGCCCCGAAGAGTATCGCGCCAAGTGGAACCTGCCGAAAGACTACCCAATGGTGGCACCGTCTTATGCGGCCGCGCGCTCTTCGCTCGCTAAGCAAATGGGGCTGGGGCAGGGCGGTCGTCAGGTTGCAAAAACTAAGCCCGCTGTCAAACGCACCAAAGCGTAGTCTCCATCTTGCAGGGGCGTTCAGGCCCCTGCGTTGCTGTCGTCAGCCCATTCTGGCGATCAGTGCGACCGTTTTGGGGTCGGGCTCAGCCCCAAACCGGCGAATAAGCGCTTCTTGAAATATGCCGCTGTAAGGTGCGTCTGGGTTGGCGACTTGAGCGAACAACGTCAACGACGAACGAAACTTCAGGTCGTCGGGCGAGCCGAACAGGTGGAGGAGGTCTGACGGGACCGTATTCCGTTTCTCTACGGCCGATGAGATGGCGGGGGCGACGGCATGACCAGGAGCCGTCGGTTGATAGAGATTTAGGGTTTCGCCTGCTGGCGAAAGGATGTCCGCAAAGACCGGGTTGACGAGATTGCGTTGTAATTTGTGTGTCTTGAGCACGCGGAATAGATGGCAACCTTCGACTGTCGGACCACCATCTGGAAGCGGCCGCGCGCCGACTTCGTAGACAAGAACGAGCCTAGCGAGCGTCAGGTTTAGAATTACAACGCCCTCGGCGCAGGCTTTGGGGCAGGGCAGACTGTTGCTTCAATCAAGCTGGCGACAAGCTTTCGATGATCCGGCAGTCGGCAATAGTGCCGCAACTGCATTGGGTGATCAGGCGCGACAGTTCGGTGTGCAGGGCTGTGAGATCGGCGATCTTGCGCTCGACCTCGATCAGGTGCGCCTTGGCGATCTCATCCACCCCGAGGCACGAGCGATCCTTGTCATCGGACAGGGAGAGCAAGGCCTTGACCTGATCCAGTGAGAAGCCGAGGTCACGTGCGCGCCGAATAAAGCTCAGGCGGTTTAGATGTTCCCGGTCGTAGGTGCGGTAGTTGCCTGCTGTGCGCGCCGGTGCGGGCAGAAGCCCGGACTTCTCATAAAAGCGGATCGTTTCGACCTTGGTGCCAGTGGCCTTGCCGAGATCGCCGATAGAAAATGACATGCGCTTGACCCTATAGTAGCTACAGGGTCTATATATCCTGTCAGTTCGTATTTGACGAGGTGACAGTATGGCTGGTGGATGTTGTTCCGGGTGTAAACCTGAAGCCCCAAAAGAAGATAAGCGCTGGCGGCGCGTCCTGTGGGTAGCGCTCATCATCAATGCTGGCATGTTCGCGTTGGAAATCGTGGCAGGCGTGGCGTCGCACTCGGCATCCCTGAAGGCTGACGCTATGGACTTTCTGGGCGACAGCGCCAACTACGCAATCAGTCTGGGTGTCGCCGGCATGGCGTTGCAGTGGCGGGCGCGTGCCGCACTGGTCAAGGGTCTGTCGCTGTTCGCCCTGGGACTATGGGTACTGGGCAGTACAGTCTGGATGGCGTCGACCGGTACACTGCCGAAGGCCGAAACCATGGGCATTATCGGCGTGCTGGCCCTGGCCGCCAATCTCGTCTGCGCGGTCCTGCTCTGGACGCATCGCCACGGCGATGCCAACCGCCAGTCGGTATGGATATGCTCCCGCAATGACGCCATCGGCAATGTCGCGGTCGTCGCCGCCGCCCTTGGTGTTTTTGGCACAAACGCGGCTTGGCCGGACATTGCTGTCGCTGTCGTCCTTGCCGGTCTCGGCATCAGCGGCGGCTGGCAGATCGTCCGGCAAGCCCTGTCCGAGTTGCGCACCGGACAGGCCGCCACCGAGACTTCGATTAGAAGCGCAGACGGACACCGCCATTGAGCGTAAAGCCCTCGGTCGGTGCCCAGGCGTCGACCGTCCAACGCCCGTCCGCCGCGCGGTGAGGCCGCAAGATTGGGTTATGTTTGGTCTGGCGAACGTTCAGCAAGTTCTCGGCATTGAGGAAGAGGCTGACCTTACCGAAGACCATTTCGCCCATCGCGCCAAGCTCCCAATAGGGCTTGCTCTCGGTTCGATAAAGGTTGTCTTCCAGCATCTGCTTGCCCGTGTAATAGGCCTCAAAGCCGAGGCGGCCCTTGCCGTGCTCCTCCCACATGGCGACGATACCGCCCGTGTGCTTGGGTGTATTGGGCATATCTCGGCGAAGACCATTGGAGGGATCAGTCTCGGTGGCGTCGACATAGACGTAGGACCCCGTGACCGAGAACGCGTCCCACTTATAGCGAAGACGCAGTTCGGAGCCACGCGTGCGGGTGACGCCTTGAGCGTTTATCAGGCGCACGGAGGTCGCGCTCGTTTCCTGCAACTGGACGGCGTCGTCAATATCCGATCCGAAAAGGGTGACATTGGCCTCGATAGGCCCTTCATTATAGCCAAGATCAAACGAGGCGGTCCGCGCCACTTCTGGTTCAAGCTGACCCAGTGGCTCCAGCCGTCCGAGACCGGCGGCCTCGATCTCATCGACGAAAGGCGTAGGGGCAAAGAACCCGCGGCCGACGGACGCTCGCACGGTCCAGGGGCCAGGGCGATAAAGCAATGACACGCGCGGGCTGAACTGCGAGCCGTATTGGCTGTGGTCGTCCAGACGTCCGCTGCCGGCCAGCGTCAGTGCGGTGCCGATCTTCTGCTCGACCTGCGCGAAGAGACCTGGAACGGTGTAATCGTAGTTGAAACCGCTGAAGGCCTTTGAGCGGTAGCGATCACCTTGCCAGGCGATACCGGCCACCCACGAGGTTTGACCAGCTTCCTGATTTATCGCCGCTTCGGCAAAGGTCGTATCATGGTGATCGCGGTCGGTGACAGCACCAAAGCGATGGTCGTGACGCTGGCTCATGGTTGAAGCGCGCAGGCTTAACGTACCCCAATGCTCGACAGGAATGGTGGCGTTCAGCCCGGCATCCAGACGGCGCGTGTCCTGGGATTCAACAAAGGCCGTTCCATCCGGCGCAGTTCGCCCGGGCACGGTACCGCCGTCACGCTGTTCAGTCATCGCACCGACGGTAAGCAGCGCCTTCGCGCCATTGTCCCCGTACCAGAAAAGCCGCGGCCGCAGCGTCCAGCGCTCATATCCGGCCATGTCAGCCCAGCCGTCGCCATCGATGTCGTTCTGGTCCTGCCGGTGATAGCCCACCGTCACCGAGTAACTAAGGGCATCGTTCAACGGGGCTGACGTGTAGCCTGTAGTGTCTTGCCCGCCTCGGCTGGTGACGTTCAGAAGAGCCTCGTTCTCCAACTCGGGGCTGGGGCGGCGCGAAACAAGGTTGATGACGCCACCCAAGGCGGAGGCACCGTAAAGTGCGGAGGCCGATCCCTTGATCACCTCGACCTGTCCCAGATCCGTGGGAGGAATTTGCAGCAGGCCAAGGGCTTGTCCGCCGTATAACGGTAGACCATCGGTCAGAAGCAGGGTGTATCGGCCCAGCATGCCCTGCATACGGATGTTCGCGGAGCCCAATGACGGCGAGGTGACCTGCACCCGAATACCGGGGGTTTCGCTGACCAGCATGGCGATGTTACCGGGGGTCATGAGGAGTTTTTCCTCGATCTCTTCCCGATTGATAACCTCGACGCGGATCGGCTCGTCCTGAAGTTTACGCCCGGCGCGCGTCGCCTGGACGATTACCTCTTCGATCTCTTCATCCTCGTCGTGATGGTCGGCGTGCTCCTGAGCAACGGCGGGCAAGGCAAGAAGCAGTAGCGGCAAGGCAGCGACAGATGACAGGAAATGGGCTCTCAGCGGGCGCACGAATGATACCTCCGACTCGATCAAGGGGATGTATCGGGGTTTGTAGAGCCTGTACCTACTACAGGGTCAAGCGCAGGGACGGATTAAAATAGCTCCGCTTGTGGCGGCAGGGCTTCCGCAATCTGGTCCTCGTTGACATCGTCCTTCTTCGGACCCGTCTTGACGATCTTCAGGCTTCCATCCGGCAAGGGGCGTTGGAGCTTACTGGCTTCCGACCATGGTGCGTTCAGCCACAGATCCAGTTCCTCGTCGGTCGTCAGGATGACCGGCATGGCCTTCGGATGAACCGCATGAACCTCGGCGTTGGCGTCCGTAGTCAGGAAGGCGAACAGATCATTGGTGGTCTCGCCTTCTTTGACTTTGCGCACTGAGGTCCACTGCGGCACCCATACCCCTCCGAAAAAGGCCTGCGGCCGCGTGTCGTCGAAGGCGAACCAGGTGTTGACCTTAGAACCATCGGCCTGGTTGGGCTCGCAGAAGCTGGTGAAAGGGACGAGGCATCGGTTGGCTTCACCCAGCCAGCGGCGCCAGTGCGATGACGTCGTCTTCCGGACATTGGTGACACCGCCATCGGCGTTCTTGCCTTCGAGGGCAAAGGCCGGGGACGGTAGGCCCCAACGCGCCATGACAAGCTCGCGACCGTCCGCTCCGTTACGTACGATCGGTGCCATATAATCGGGGAAGATGCCCGGCAGATAGGGCAAGTTGCCAGTCTTATCGATCATGGCCTTCGCGGCGGCACGTACGCCTTCGGCGGCCTTGGTCTGGCTATACAAATTGCACACGGGCGCCTCCGTTTTAACCGATCATCTCCGATGTTTACCGGGTGCGCAAGCGCACTAAATGTGCCTCGAAAACGAATGTTGAAAGGTGTGGAAAAGGGGCTTGTCGGTTGGATCGCAATCAGACAACAAATTACACATTGGTCGACCTTCCTGTGGGCAGGTGAGTGAAAACCTAAATGCAGGCGTTGCCAAGCCGTCGATTCAGTTTAGGTCGGATGACCAGCCTGCGGAGCAACCGATGAGCCTGAATCCCGAACCCTTCCGCCTTTACCAGCAACGTCTAACTGCGGTGATCGCCGCAGTTCAGGCCTCGCCGGAACCGATTGTTCAGGGACGTGCCTGTGCCGTAGGGACGCTGACCTCTATGGCTAATCGGGTGAACAAGTTGTTGGAGGCGTGGGAAACCAGGGGCATGACGAACGTCGATCGCAACGACGTTGTTCGCGACGATTCGACGCTGCGCTGGCTGAAGGACGACCATTGGGTATATCAGGATTTCGCCGACGCATTTTTCGATCTTCCAGATGCTCCGTCACCGCTGACATTCAGGGAGGCAATGGACGCGCTGATCGCATCTCAGCAAGCGTCCGTAGCCGAATCCGCCGTTTAGCTTAGGCGATAGAGCTTTTCTCAAATCGACAGGCTGCCGCTTGCTTTTTGGCAGCGCGACCCCGAAACAGACTGTTGATGTCATCGCTTAAAGGCGAAAGCGCTTTCGTCAACCAGTCCGACCAAACTCGTTGATGTACGTCCTTAATACATCCGCGCCGCGCCAGGCGCGAAACATACAAGTCACGATGGCGCGTTGGACCGTTTGAACAGTTGTGCTGCCATCTGCGATGCCGGTAAGCAGACGATCGATAAATGTACTCAAACGTGCCTGATCGAGTTCCGGCAGGTCGCGCACGTGGTCGAAAACCATATCGTAGAGTTCGGCGGCCACGGTTCGTCGATCGGCCTCGCCCAGATCATACAGCATCAACCATTCGCTGACCCGAGCCGGGTCGATGCTGCGCGCCTGATTCTCCGGAGTCAGTGCCATCTGCTCTCCTATACGCTTGTCGCTACGGCTTCACGGTGTTCGGCCTCTGCGCCGCGTGTCCGCCGAACCATGATGAAGCTACTGCTAAAGCGCTGACCGCTTTCGAAGAGGGACCAAGCGCCGGTGATTTCGGTATGATCATGCGAAAGTTCACCGTCATACATGACGCTATGACCCCAGCCGCCTGATCCGTCGTAGGTTTTGACGAAGGATACTCTGACACCATGGAGGTTACCTTCCACATAGGCGCCGATATTTGGTTGCAGGGCGAGTTCTGCCTCGACGGTTTCGGTTATCGACCCGAAAAAGCCGACACCGGTCTGGACCAGACGCGCAGTGAACAGGCACGGGGGCTGCCCCCAGTCGTCAGGATAGCTATAGGTGCCATACCAGGTCCCCGTAAGCGAAACCGCTTCGGTCATTTTGCAGGCTCCGCCGCGACCGCGCTGACCAGTGCGCTCAGGATCGCCTCATAGTCCGTCACTTGGAAGGTTCCGTTGCCGTCTACCTTGAATTGCGCGATGGCCAGTTCCGTTCTGGCGCTCAAGACGCCATTGGCGGGGCCGGGGTCGTACCCAAGCCGCGTCAGCAGCTTCTGAATGTTCAGCACGGTGTGGCGATTGGCGCGGGCAGTGGTAGCGGATGACGACGGTGTTTTTCCCGCCTTGGCTTGAACCATTTCCGGCGGTTGAGCGTTGGCCGGGGTTTTCGGCGCTTTCGTTTGCGACGCGCTCCACACGATGATGGCCACCGCTACGGCGAGAATGGCCGCCGTCGTCACCTTCAGTCGTTTGTCACTGCCTAGCGCTGGCATGGGGTAAGTCCCGGTCGTTGATGTTAAAGCCAACACTAGCGGGAGATGATCATAAGAAAAAGCCCGGAGCGGAACCGATGCGTAATCCCGACTGCCGCGGGCAAAAAAAAGCCGCGCATTGCGGCGCGGCTTAAAAGTTTACAGGGAGGAAACGCCCAGGAAGGGCAATCGATGCGAACATCGAAGTCTTAAGAGTATTGCTGCGGTGCGGCAGAAACAAGGCGCTCGATGAGACAGCGCTGTCACGTTTGGTTACAAGTAACTTTGCTGAGCTGGTCCTATAGCTCGCTCGCGTGGTCGTAACCCGCTGCAAAGGCTTCGGCCAAGCTCAGGGTTTGCGCTTCTGCCATATAAAGCAGATAGGCAAACCCCACATTGGTAAGTTGCAACCTTCCGCTTTCATCGACGATGAATAATCCTACCCGGAGGCACTCTTTTTCACCGACACTCTGGAGGAGTTTGTCGAGTTCGGGGGCGCGATTGAAGTCGATAACTTTGCCGCTGGACATTCCCTTACGATAGCACGGGCAACCCTCGGCTACGATCCTCTCCACAAAAAATCGAAGGTCGTTGAAAAAATCTTTCACCCGCTCCGATTTCGGTAAGGCCTTGCGGACTCACGCGAATCTTTCATTCGAAACATTTAAAGAACATCGTCTCAGCAGGAAGCTGTCAGCAGGGGGCATTGACTCCCCTTTTCATCTGGAACAAACATAGAACATATTCACGTCTACCCTCTCATATACGCGTACTGGAAAGGACCGCTGATGTTATGTCGACCCACTCGCCCGTCGTCCTCTCCCAGTTACGCCAACGCATAGAAACCATTGAAAATATTGGTGCCCGCGCGCGGTCTGTGCTGCCTTTCGGTGTCCCCGAGATAGACGCTAAACTGCCGAAAGGTGGGCTGACGATCGGCGCTTTGCATGAGATCGCTGGCGGGGCCAACGGTGCCGTCGATGGCTCGGCCGCCATCTCATTCGCCGCCGGTATCGCGGCACGGACAGGTGGCAACGTCCTGTGGTGCTACACCCAGCCTGATCTGTTCGCCCCGGCTCTGGCCAATTCCGGCCTGACCGAAGACCGGGTGGTATTTTTCGAGGTCCGCGACGAGAGCGCTATTCTCGGTGCTTGCGAAGAAGCCTTGCGCCACGGCGGCCTGACCGCCGTCGTGGGTGAACTGGCCGGGCTATCGCGCGTCGCCTCGCAGCGCTTGAACGCCGCGGCAGAGGTGACCGGGACCATGGCGCTGGCTGTGCGCCGCTGGCGCCGTCACGTCGATGCCCGTGATTTCGGGCACCCGACAGCAGCCTTTACCCGATGGCGTATTACCGAACTCAACTCTTCGCCTTTGCCAGTGCGCGGGGTCGGGCGGTCGCGATGGCAAGTCGAGCTGATGCGCTGCCGGGGCGGCGACAGCGCCGACTTTGAGGTAGAGGCCTGCGACGCGGACGGTCGCCTCAGTCTTGGCCATCACGAGGCCGCCGATATGTCGTCGGGCGGATGGGAGCGGCGAGCGGCATCATGACTCTGGAATCCGATATGTTTGAGATTACGACCGACAAAACGTCGATGAAGCTGTCGCATGGCGTCATGGTCCTGCTGACCGTGGCGCGGCACGACCGCGACTACATGTACTGCGAGCGTAAGACGACCGCCAAAGGCGAGGTCTATTACGACATCGCGAACTACCGGTATCGTGAGGATTGCTCGGCGCTGCCGCAGTTGCCGCGTGCGCCGCAGATTCTGGACGTCATCGATCTCTATGGCACTGACTACGCGGATATCGCATGACCGAGCTGTTCGAATGTTGCGGGCAGGTCGTTGCCCTCTCCAGGATCGTGGTCATCGCGCCCGTGCGTGACAGCACCGATGGCGACAACCCGCATCTGATTTTCCATGTCGATATCAGGGGCCTCGACGCCGGGCTGTGGTTCCAGTCCGTTGATCCGTCAGCGGAAGCACATCAATTTCTGCGCCGGGAGAGAGATCGACTTATCGAGGCCTGGACGATTTTTTGTCTTGGGCAGGTATATGATGTCGGCGTGCTGAAAGTAGGACTGCCCGCCATCACCGCGATTACACCCGTCTATAGTCAATCGGCCCTGATCGGCGGCTGGGGTGGGGTGTCCCGGCATCTGCCGCGCTATGACATCCATGTCTCCGGCCTCAAGGAACCGATCCGGCGCACGGCGTCACTGGTCATGTCTGACGCTGCACTGCGCGATGAACGCGAAGCCGTGCTGCTGGCCTGGGCCAACAACTTCCAGCCCATCCTGCGAAAGCAGGCCGGGTAGGCTCTCATGCCCAGAGTTCTGTCCCTGTATTTTCCGTTTTGGGCCACCGATCGGCTGCGTCGCGCCATGGGCGAGGCCGCGCCTTCGCGCGACGTGCCGCTGGCGCTCAAAGGTCAGTCGGGTAACCGTCGCCTGATTACTGCGGTCGATGATCTGGCTTTACATGTGGGTGCGCGTATTGGCATGCCGGTGGCCAAGGCCGAGAGCCTGTTTGGCGATATGGTTCTTTTAGATGCTGATGTGTCGGCAGATGCGTTTGCCCTTGAAAAGGTGGCGATCTGGGCCTTGCGGCAATATTCGCCGCTTGTCGCTGTCGATGCGCCTGACGGATTGATCCTCGACATTACAGGCGCGGCGCACCTTTACGGCGGTGAGGCCGGGTTGGTGGCCGACGTGGTGCGCCGGTTATCTGATCTCGGCATCACGGCCCGGGCCGCTCTGGCCGACAGTTGGGGCGCGGCCTATGCCTTGGCCCGGTTCGGTGCGCAGCCTCAGTCTATCGTCGCGCCGGGACAAACCGCGGATGCTTTGTTACCGCTGCCGGTCGAAGCCCTGCGCTTGCCGTCCGACATGATCCCCGACCTGCGTCTGCTTGGCCTCGACACCATCGGCGAACTGGCCGGCAAGCCGCGACCGCCCTTGACGCGCAGCTTCGGGCCGCTGTTGTTTCGCCGCATCGATCAGGCCTTCGGTCGGTTGAATGAACCTATAGAGCCCGTCGAGTCCCCCGAATTGATCGTCGTCGAGCGTGTCTTTGCCGAACCCATCGGCGCGCCGGAGACGATGCAGAAATACACCCAGCGCCTCGTCGATATGATGTGCGAGCGACTGGAAGAGAACGGGCTGGGGGTCCGCCGTTTGGACCTTCACTTCGTTCGCGTCGACAACCGCATCGAGACGATCTTCGTCGGCACTGCCAAGCCGGTGCGGGACGCCAAACGCTTGGGGCGACTGCTGACCGATAAGATCGAAACCGTCGATCCGGGCTTCGGGATCGACCGCATGAAGCTGATCGCCGCGTCGGTCGAGCCGGTCGGGTTCAAGCAGATGGCTACCGCCTATGCCGAGCCCGCGCGCCCGGATGTCGAGGATCTGTGGGACACCCTGAGCAATCGCTATGGGGCAGGCTGCCTCTACCGGGCCGTCTCGGTCGCCACCGACATACCCGAGCGCGCGGTCAGACGTCTGCCGCCGACGGCTGTTGAGGTCGGGTCACGGCGCAATGCCGGGTATCGTCGACCCCAGCGCCTGTACCGGCGGCCAGAACCCATCGAGACATTGGCCGCCTTGCCCGACCATCCTCCGAAAGCGTTTACGTGGCGCCGCGAGCGCTTCCGCGTGGTCTGCGCCGACGGGCCAGAACGCGTACTTGAGGAGTGGTGGCGAACCGACAAGGAGATCGGCAAGGTCCGCGACTATTTCATTCTGGAGGTTGAGAGCGGTGAACGCTTCTGGGTCTTCAGAGCCGGGGATGGCCAGCACGCAAGTACGGGCGGGCTCAATTGGTTCCTGCACGGCAAGTTCGACTAAATGAATTATATCGAGCTTCAGTGCGCGTCCTACTTCTCCTTCCTGCGCGGCTGTTCCTCGCCGGATGAATTATTTCATCGCGCCAAAGACCTCGGCATGGAGGCCCTGGCAATCTGCGACCGCAACAGCGTCGCCGGCATGGTGCGCGCCCACGTGGCGGCAAAGGAAACCGGGGTGCGGCTGATCGTCGGCTGTCGCCTCGATCTGCGCGATGGACAGTCCTTGCTGGTCTATCCCACCGATCGCGCCGCCTGGGGCAATCTGTGCATGTTGCTCAGTCTCGGCAAATCGAGGGCCGGGAAAGGAGCCTGCGATATCGACTGGTCGGATGTCGAGGATTATTCGGAAGGCCTGGTGGCGGTCTATATCCCCGACCAGCCCGACGAGCTTCTGGCCCAGCGTCTGCGTAGCTTCAAGCGCGTCTTTGCCGACAGAGGTTATATGGCGCTGACCTTGCGCCGACGGCAGAACGACCATCTGCGCCTGCAATCCTTGTCGAACCTCGCCCAGGCCTGCCGGGTGCCTACCGTCGTCACCAATGACGTGCTTTACCATGTTCATGACCGCGCCATGCTGCACGACGTCGTCACCTGCATACGCCATCGCTGCACCATCGACACGATGGGGGATTTGCGGAACCTATACGCAGACCGCTATCTGAAACCCGCCGACGAGATGTGGCGTTTATTCAACGATTACCCCGACGCCCTGCGACGGACGCAGGCTCTGGCCGATCGGTGCCGGTTTTCTCTGAGCGAGATCGAATACCAGTACCCGGAAGAAAAGACATTGCCGGGCCTTACGGCGATCGAGGCCCTCAAGCGGCTGACCTGGGAAGGCGCGAAGTGGCGCTTTCCTGAAGGTGTGCCGGACCACGTCATCGCGCTGTTGAAGCACGAACTGGAACTGATCGATTCCCTGAACTACGCCCCGTACTTCCTGACGGTGAACGCGATTGTCCAGTTTGCGCGGTCGAAGGACATTCTCTGTCAGGGCAGGGGATCGGCGGCCAATTCCTGCGTCTGCTATGTCCTTGGCGTCACCTCCGTCGATCCCAGCCGCAACGAGCTGTTGTTTGAAAGGTTTATCTCGGCGGAGCGCAATGAGCCGCCCGATATCGATGTCGATTTCGAACACGACAGGCGCGAGGAAGTGTTGCAATGGGTCTTCGAAACCTACGGCCGCAAGCACGCCGCCCTGACCGCTGTGGTGACGCGCTTTCGTACGCGCGGCGCACTGCGCGATACGCTGAAGGTGCTCGGTTTCCCTGAAGACACCATCAAGACGCTGGCGTCGCAGATCCGCCACTGGCATTCGTCGGGTTTTGATCCGGCCATGGCCCGTGAACTCAACCTCAATATGGAGGATCGCCGCCTGCGGCTGGCCTTCGAGCTTCACCTGCTCCTGCTCGATGTGCCGCGCCAACTGTCCCAGCATCCGGGCGGCTTTGTCCTGACGAATGACCGCCTTGATCAGCTTGTCCCCATCGAACCCGCCGCCATGAAAAACCGGCAGGTCGTCGAATGGGACAAGGACGATATCGACGCGTTGAAAATCATGAAGGTCGATTGCCTAGCTCTGGGGATGTTGTCCTGCCTTCGACGCGGCTTTGACCTGCTGGCGGAAGCCAAAGGACGCTACATCGATTTGGCCAGCATACCGCCGGAAGACCCGCGCACCTACGCTATGATCCGCAAGGCCGACACCGTCGGTGTTTTCCAGATCGAAAGTCGGGCGCAGATGGCCATGCTGCCGCGAACCAAGCCCATGACCTTTTATGATTTGGTCGTGCAGGTCGCCATCGTCAGACCCGGCCCAATCCAGGGAGACATGGTCCATCCGTATTTACGGAGAAAGGAAGGGCTGGAGGACGTCTCCTATCCGACGCCGGAACTGGAGGCCATCTTAGGAAAGACGCTGGGGGTGCCGCTGTTTCAGGAACAGGCCATGCGTGTGGTGATCACCTGTGCCGGGTTCACGCCGGGCCAGGCCGACCTGATGAGAAGGGCGCAGGCAACTTTCAAAAAAACCGGTGGTATCGGACCGCTGTCTCAGCAGATCATCGACGGTATGCTGGGCAATGGCTACACGCAGGAATTTGCCGAAAGTCTGGTCAGGCAGCTCGAAGGCTTCGGCTCGTATGGCTTCCCGGAAAGCCACGCTTTCTCATTCGCGATCGTGACTGAAGCGAGTTGTTGGCTAAAGTGCCATCACCCGGACGTCTTTCTGGCGGCCATTCTGAATTCGCAGCCGATGGGCTTTTACGCGCCGGCCCAACTGATCGCCGATGCCAAAAAGCACGGCGTAGAAGTGCGTTGGTTCTGCCCAAATGCCTCGCGGTGGGACTGTACGCTGGAACCCACGACCCGACCCGACCGGTTTGCGGTCAGGCTTGGGTTTCGTTTAATCAACGGCATCCGCAGTCAGGACGTTGCGGATCTGATTCTGGCGCGAGGCGAAAAACCCTATCAGTCAATCCCCGACCTATGGCGTCGCGCAAAGACGCCGGTGCCGACACTTCGCAAGCTGGCCCGTGCCGACGCCTTCGAGGCGGCGTTCAGGCTCCCGCGCCGCGAAGCCCTGTTCGCCATCCGCTCGCTGGGGGATGACGTCCTGCCGCTGTTTGACGGCTGGCTGGACGCGGACGGTCTCAGCGAGTCTGAGGTTAATGCGCCGCAAATGACGCTGAGCCGCATGACCGACGGCGCCAATGTTGTCGAGGACTATAGCCAGGTCGGCTTTACGCGCGGCGCCCACCCTTTGAGTTTCCTGCGCGGGGATTTGGCGGGGAAGGGCTATGTAACCTGCCATGAAGCCATGACGGCAAGGGACAAGCGCTACGTTCAGGTCGCCGGCATGGTGACGGTCAGACAGCGACCCGGCTCGGCCAACGGGGTCATCTTCATTACCATGGAAGACGAGACCGGTGTTGCCAATGTCGTTATCTGGGAGAAGGTCGGCGAGTTGCACAAACGCGCTGTCTACGGCTCCAGCCTGATCCTGATTTCTGGGCAGATCCAGCGGGAAGGGGAGGTGGTTCACCTCATCGCCCGGTCCGTCGCCGACCTGTCACCGATGTTGGCCGAGATTGGCGACCGGGATGCGCCTTTGGCCGTTCCGCATATGCCGGGTGATGAATTCCGCAATGGCGGGTCCGGCGTTGATCCAAGGGTGGTCAGAGCGGAAGGTGGGCGCGCGTTGCAACGGAGCCGGGATTTCAGGTAGCACTAGGCTTTACCGAGCGCCGCTTTTTGCACTCTTTGCCGAGGCGTTGCCGTCGGCTGGTCGGCCACCGCCTTCGTTTTTTTGGCTTTTTTGGGTTTAGGATTCCAAATCTTGTAAGCGTCGAAGTTGAACTCTGTCGCCGAGATGATTGAACTCTGACGAAGGGTTAAAAGAATTTCGGCGCTTATTTCATCGTAGTGCGTATTGAAGGTGACCTCTAACGTATCTTTATCTCTATAGCCGCTCATCAAAGGGATGATAGCTATGTCTTGATCCATTCCATTTGTTTCTGATGGCTCACCAAGACTGCAAACTTTACCGACATATACTTTACGATCATCCATTGAAATCATCGCGTATTTATCTTTCGCCAGTGACAGATTGAAAAGTAAACTGTCTAGCGGGCTATCTGCGAGGATGTTGGCGGTGACGAATATCCGAGAGTCCCAAGTGCCGAACCGTAAAAACAGCCTAACGTGGCTCAAGAACTTATAGATAAAGGTAGAAACAAAGGTCAAAACGGTCAAGGTTAAAAGCCAGCCCCACCGTGAGGCTTCAACCTGGTCCTTGGCAAACAGTTCAAAAATCAGTGCGTTCGTCCAAATGTAGATAGGAAGATGGATACGAAAACAACCAACAGTGAACGACGGGATATGATAGAAAACAAAAGCTAGGAAAACTGCAATAGCGAAGCATCTGATGCCAAGGTCGGCGCAGCGCAAATACAGATACTGACCCTCGTAGCGGTGTAATTTGTAGCTATGAGTGGGACTAATATGGCAGGCAAAAAAACCAGCGACTAAAATTGTCAGGCCCAAAAATGTCAGCATAAGTTCGTGCGATTAAGAGTTGACGATCGCTTTTGCACGCCGGGACGCTTTCTTGAACTCTTCAGTTTCACGCACTTCTGCCGGATCGATGCGTACAGTTCCTCTGCCTACAACTTTAACTGAGTTGTAGGACGAATTGACCAATTCCTTAAGACGCTTGTCCGCCTCTGACGGTGCCAGGCCGACTAATTTCAAGAGAGTCATAGGAGCCTTCCTGCCGGAAAAGTACATGGTCACACACTGCACTACTTCGTGTATGGAAGCAATATAGGAACGAGGGACGTACAGTCGCAAGAGAGAACTTGGGACCAAAGCCTTTTGTCGCATTTGGATCGTCATTCTCATCTACTAAGCGTCGTAAGCAAATGCTACTTCGAGACCAATTCAGCCAAGATACGTTCTAAAACGATAGCCAAATGGGCTCTCGCCCGTTCGCGATCGTCAGCGCTGCCATCTCCCGTACAAATATCTGTTTCGTTCTCAATCTCAATTGTTACGCGAGACCCTGGTTGGCCAAATCTCACCTTGAGGCGAGGCTGATCTGAAAAATAGACGTCGGACCCACCCATTCCCAATACGGCTGGCTTCAAAATCTGCATTACTTCTCCTATTTATATGCCGATCACACCGAGAGCATGGCAAACCACGAACATTTTCAACTCAGCCAGTAAACTGATCTCCAAACACTTTTTGCCAATACCAAACAGCTTTATTGAGGTCGGTTGAAATTTGTGCCTTGCGGGCAAACTGAGCGTGAATGCGTACCTTGTCGATAAAAGCTTGCCACTGAGGTGCCGATACTCCGTCAAGCATGTTATTTTCAGGCATAGCCGGATCTATAATAATCGGTTTACGCCCACGCATCGCCGCGTCGAAATATTCATGGCAGATATTTTCAAGAGTTTGAGCAAAAGCCTCGCCCAAGTGTATCTCATCGGCAGGGCCATAAGAAGCGACCAGAATTTCCATCAAAAAGCCCTTTGGTCGCTTTCCAGAGACATGTTCTTGGCGCCACCATTTGAGCATTTTGACGAGTGGCTTAAAACGTTTGCCGAACTTTTGATTTTGAGAAGTGCTCCATTCTTTATGACGGGGCGGATTAGTATATATCCATTCTTCGGCATCTCTGTCAGGCAAGCGAAATTTGTTCCTATAGTAAGCCACCGGAACAACATCGACTTGGCAACCGTAGGATTCGAGCCGTACAGATCTCCTGTTGGTCCGTTTGACGTTGTACTTAGCCGCAAGAACATCGGCCAAGTCTTGAAGCACATCTTCCGGATGGTCAGCACGGGTATGATCTGTCACCACCATAATGTCGACGTCGGGCGCCTTAATTCTACCGTTGATTTTACGAGGACGGATGGCTGTGTCCCGCGCGTAGCTGCCAGCGACAAAAACATCCCGGGTTAAATCGCGATAATCCTCGTGATCGAACAAGAAATTGCGAACGGACGCGTATGCCCTTGCACAGTTTTGTGACGTCGTCTTGCTAGGTTCGATTTCATAGAGAAACCTTTTAAAACTGGCCTGCGGAAGCATTACGTATACATCCATGGCCTCTGCGACCAGAAACTTCAGGAGGACTATGGTTGGGCATCGGGGATAAGCCAGTTGGCATATGCGTCGATATCAATCATCGGTACCGTTCCGCACATCTGTAACATCGCAATGAGCTTGAACAAGAACGCCGTCGCAGCCTTGCCTTCGGACCTGTAGACGTAGTCCTGCGTGGCCGGATCGAAGTAAAAATGCCCGTGAGCGGCAACGCATCCCAAATTTAATAAACCTTCCGTGGAGTTAACTTTGAGTGCTCTATCAAGGGCAACTCCGAAAGAGGGCGTCCAGCCGCTTTCGAATGCCAATACCCCACTAATAAGGGGCATTGGCACCTTCGCGGCATAGATGCCGCCAGCATGGGGGATGGGAAGGCTCGTACGCTTTAGCTTGCGAACACTCGTGGCTTTATTCTGAGCGTACCGGACGATATCCGCTGACAACTCCTGCTTCGCCTCGAATACGGCGTAAACGCTTTCGGCCGGAATGAAGAGTTGATCATTAAAGGTGAAAATGAAAGGCGAATACTGCCGATCATAGACAACGATATCAATCTGCTCACTAAAGTGACCTTGGCTGTCAACGACGAACGCTTTGTCCGCTTTGTATCTTTCAGGCAGATAGGTTTTCAAAAGCTTGAGCCAAGTTGCCTCGCTTGCATCGCCCTTAACGACCGGATGCTCCATCCCTTTGCGCGCAAAAGCCAACTGTCGCTCGATGTCATCGTGCAACTGGGTCAGCAATGTGGAAAGTGACCAATCAGCCATGATTGAACTCCTTAGCTAAGTGGAAATTTAGGGCCGAACAGGGCGCGCCACGCTTTTAGCGCTTCGCCGTTTCGACCCGAACGCGTCAATGCGATTGCGTTTGACGCTTCGCGCTCTGCGGCCTTCAATAGTTGTTTAGCCCGGTCTTTGCGGGCAGCATCCATACCGTTACTGACGTCTGGACCTAGGCCGGCGGGGTCGGGCCATCTGTCGTGAATACGGTCTGCGAGGGTGGCAAAAAACGACTGAAATTCACGATCGAACTGACCACCCCAGCCGCCATATAGAATGTCCAGCGCCATAATCTCGATAAGGAAAGACGGCTTTATGGGCTTTTCGCCGTGCTTTGGGTTATTGTTCCAGTATTTCATCATCCTGACCAAACCCTTCCATTCGTTGCCGTAAGCCTGGTGCGCAGCGACGGCCTTAGAAGCGTGTGTTTCCGGATTGGTCTTGATCCACCGTCCAAGTTCGTCATCGGGGATTTCGTAGTCGTTCCCGCTGGTAAACGCCGGAACAACGTCGACGCTGATAATGCGGTAGTCCGTATTGTCGTCCGCGTCCGCCTTCACGCCGAAGTTCACATTGATGGATCGGTTCTGTTTCTTCACGTTGCTGTCGCCATATTTCTCGACGAGGGCCTTGTGGAAATCAGACAAGATCACGGATGGTGCCGATTTACGGTAATGATCTTCCGAAGTCTTCAGGACAAAAAATATATCTATGTCCTTGAGAGGTTTGGTTTTAGTCCATCGCGCGTAGGAACCAGTCAAGAAGCTGCGATCAATCGCAAATTTCGTGTTGAGATAGTCGCGCACCTCAGTCTGGCGTGCAGACGCATTTGACTGTTCCTTATCATTCAGCTCCAGGCGGCTTTTGAATTTGCGAAACGCTTCGTCGATACTCAGCATTATGGATGCCTCCAGTAGCCGGTGCTTGCACCAAGCCCACTATGTTCAATTGTTGACCCAAGACTTTGTTTGACCATGCCGGTCGTAGAGCGTGCCGAAGTACGAGACCAGCCGCTAACGTCAGGTCGCCCGGTCTTCGTGTGTGTCAAAAGGCGGTACTTCGCCTCTGACGGCACCACGCCCGCCTTTTTGATCGCGTACTTGAGTTGATCCGTGTCGGTGTAAAAGCTACCGTCTCCGCCAGTCCACTGGTACGCGATCTCAATCTCCCAGCGGAAGATCAGTGCGTCAGTTCGTGGGTGGTAGATTTCGAGGCTGACGCTTTCCAAGTCGCCGGTTTCGATCCAGGTCTGGATACCGCGGGCGTTGATATCCCAGTCGCTGACAAAGTCATTTGGATTAAGTCCGCTTAGGCGAATGATATCCTTCAGGCTCTTTAAGATATTGTCCGTTACGTACGTAACGGAGTGCGTATACGAGTAAACGGCAACGGCTGTCATGATGCCAGGAACCTTTGCAAATCGAGGACAAGGCCGTCCTGAGACGCCGCCTTTGTTTCAGTGACACTCTTATCGGCCAAGTCCCGGGCCGTGATGCGTGTAGACTTTGCCGCTAAAGCGACCTCTACCCAAGCCAGGTCGTCCGCCGGGCAGGGAAGGGAAATCGCCCAATTTCCAGCGAGGGGATCGAATCCCAAAGCGTCTTCATTGCCTTCATCTTCGATCGCCGCATCATCGAAGGTGCAGTAAATCCGCGTGCGTGGACCATCGCACGTCACGACGATAGGTGACGACGCCGGCGCTTGGTCGGAGATCAGGCTAGAGGCAATGCCTGCAACGGCAGACAACTCGGCAAATTTCGTGTCGTTACGGCCTTGACATAACAAACTGATGATCGCGTCCCAAGTAGCCCGTGCCGTGCGGTGCGGTGTGCTTCGGAAGGTGCGGCTATATAACGTGCTCATTTCCGCGCCCCTTTTAGACGATTGGCTTTTGAGGCCCGGGCCGCGAGAAGCAGGTTGGCCATGGTCAATCGAGACGGATCTGCCGCAGTTTCCGGCGACGTGCTCAATGCTGTTGCCACCATTTTGCGTATGGCGCGGCCATCCAGGCCAACGCATTCCGCCGCCAGAGCGCCGATATCGTTTGAGCGCGCCAACTGACCGATAGCCGGGAATGTCTGCGCCAAACCGTTCAGGCAATCCGTCAGAATTTGAGCACAAGCCGTGCGCTCTGGAAGAGGGACCTCTACCACCAGGTCGCAGCGTGAGGTGAACGCGGCATCGACCGCTTCAGGAAAATTGCTCGTGGCGATGAAAAGCAAATTGGGATGCTGCTCTGCCAATTGGTCCAACTGTACGAGCACGGCATCTGTGGCGCGGTGAATATCCACCGGGTTTGCCTCAAGGCTGAGTTTGCTGCGGTCTGCCGCCAAAGTTTCCACTTCATCCAGCAAAACAATGGTGGGTCCTGCCGAGGCGGCTTCTGAGATCGATTGAGAGAAAAGTTCGGACACAGCACGCTGCGTTTTACCCATGGCGGAGCTTGTCAGGCTATGAGGGTCGACCTCCAGCAACTTGAAACCACCGCGCGGAAACATGTCCGCCACGCGATTTGCTAGGCCACGTGCAAGGGAAGTTTTACCGGTGCCCGGTGGGCCGACCAGAAGTATCACGCCGTGCAACGGTATGACATTTCGACTGATTTTGCCACGCAGCGTAAAGTTTAGGACCGCCTGCGATACCAATTGAGATTTTATTGCGCTGTCGAGGATAATAGAATCCCACATCGCACCGAGTTGGCTGTCCGGAAGACGCCGGATTCGCTGAATACCCTTCGGGGCGTGTACATCGTCGAGTTGTGCGACGTTTTGAGCGTTCAACATTAAGTTTTGTCCTTCTGGTTCATAGGACCCAGTCGGACAAGCATCCGGTGCTTTAGTGACTTACACCCCGTTGAAAGACGGGAATAAAGACGCTAAAGACCATCTGCCGACGCAACTTGAGTCGGAAGATAAGAAGGAAGAGGGCGCAATCTAGGACCGCCAAGTCAGGCTTGTGTCCTCTTCCAATTTCGATTTCGGCCAAAGCCGGGCTACTCATTACGCGAAGATTTTCAGGCGCGGGCTCGACTCTTCGAGCCTAGCGAAGTCGCGTCGGGATGTGAGATTTCTCCCCCATATTATCCAGTTAACGCACTTCGATGATTCGCGCTAACGAAATTTTAAACCTTCCACTTGTGGTTTGATTCCGCGTCGTTGTCCAGTGTTGGGGCAGATTTAGTGGGTGTATTTTTCGATTGTCTACCAGATATGGTAACACATCGACCGGTTAGCACTCAAGAGGGGGGAGTGCTAAAAAAAGAACATTTTCGGAACCATATTAATAAATCCGTAAATTCTTGACCAGCCAAATCTGTAAAATAAGCGGACACTTCAGAAATTGGAGTTCCCTTTGCATCATCTCGATTTGGCACGTTTGAGTCATCGAACAGCTTAGGTCTGTATGCTTTCCCTCAGAAGTTGGGAATTTAGCCGCACGTCCTAACGGGCCGCGTGAGCTTGTGACCTTTTCACAACCAAAAGAGGTTTTTGCGATTATTTAGTGAGGTCTGTGGATAAATTTATTTCGCAAATGCGAAAACGGCATTATGGTACTTTGGCGAATGGATAATCTTAATGCAGTCAATGTCCTAAGCATGGAGTGAGCTAATGCCCCTGTATGCGGGAGACTGGAAAGACGCGGCTGCGTACCAGCCATTGACCGAGATGGATAGGGTCGGCTGGGCATGGGCTTGGTTACGTCGCAACCCTCTGTACCAAGTCCGCTCAAAACCAGATTTGTCGCACGACGGTGACCACAGTCAAAATGAAGTTCAGATCATCCGCGCGCGTTCCGCGACGGATGCTGGCCACTGGGGGGTATCCTTTCGCCCATAACGAAGGACGGTTGGGTGACCGCGCTCGGGTATTCTGGCGGCCAGATTGGGATAAATCCGTTCTGCTTGTCCGCACTTTACCTGCGTACGCCACCGAAAATGCTTTCGATATCCATCTCTACCGCGGGCTCGCGACGGTCCTGGTATTGGAGGAAGGCTTCGAAGTCGTATTGCTGACAGATGGGGTGCATCACCTTCAACTCTTTGTACTTGAAGGGACAGTGCTGAATGGACCGGTATATCTGCGATATGCCTTGTCAGGATTCAGGCACTTGGAAACCCGAGTAATGAGCCTGCGCCGACTGGTGGGTCTGCATCAACATGGCCAGTTCGTTTCCAAGCTTTATCCGGCTGAGACGAAAGCAGAGCGCTGGGTACAAGCGCTCCGTGCCTATGATGCGCACGCTACAGGTGCGAGCCAGCGCGAGATCGCGCTTACCCTTTTTGGAGAAAGGGCAACGGAAAATTGGTCGAATGGCTCAGACTTTATGCGTCTTAGAATTAAGAGGCTAATAAACTATTCCAAGTCAATGATTGCCGGAGCCTATAGTGACTTGCTGAAATAGATGCTCTTTTGACCGTGGATCGCTTCATAAAAAAACGCAGCGCCGATAGTAAACGCAGGGCATAATTTACCAAGTTTTGGTTGATTTCAATCGCTATATGGTTGCGTAGGTGGTGGCTTTTATCGCATACAGCTTCTATCGAAGAGGTCAATTGGAGAACTGAAATGGCAAATTTCGCTGGCGACGTCGGCTTACTGGATACGCCAACCTCAGTTGAATTGGAGGCTGGAGATTTTAATGCCTGTCTAAACGCTCGCGGTACATACACTACAGATAAGTTCGTATTAAGATTGAATCCGCAAGTTCACCGGTTGGTTGATGCTGCGGTCGCGGCAGCAAAGTCACAAAATGGTCTAATACCGGCACGCGAAATAACAGCGGATATGGTTTTTGCATATTCGACTTATTTGCATGAGACTGTTCACTGGTGGCAACACGTAGGATCTACGTCAGGCTTAATTACAAGTTTTCAAATTCCTGCCATTGTCCATGAAAATTCACAGAGGCTGGCAAACTTAGTAGAAGGAGGTGTAAATCATAAACCTATAAAATCATGGGCTGAAAGTAAGATGCGTAGTGGAGATGATTCTGAATTATTGTCTCAAGCAAATACAATAGTCAATAATGCCATAGACGCTATGTATTATAGGTATCTATCATTTAAACCGAAAAATATTTTTGCCGCTTCTGAAGATCGTTATTTTGAAAGTATGGGTCATAGTTATTGGATATCTTATATTCATGCAGTCGCGTTGATGCAATCTACTTTCGATTCAGAAAATAAAATTTTACCGGGCGTAAAACATTGGGAGGATAGCTTTAAATAAGTGGAACGTGCTGGAATTGATGGATTTGTTTATCAAGGACCAGTTCGAGTATCGCCGATTGGAACGCATGCTTTGTATGAGGGGCAGGCGCGATTTATCCAGCTCCAGTTTTTATCATTCGCGTTAGAAGACGCGCCGAATTTAGCAGGTTGGCGCCAAAAAGGAATGTTGGACGGCGAATACGGCGAAGCTTTTGACGCATTCCTTGAAATTACTGGAGCGGTGCCGTCAGAAATTGACGATCCCGCCGTCGCATTGTTTATGCTAATTCTGGACATCGCAATAAATCCCTCGCGTGGTTTTCCGATTCAGATTGAATCTTTTGAAAATTTCCTAATCGACGTCGATGCAGGAATCCGCTTTGTGAGGCTTTGCCAAGCGGCCCGGGACGAGAAACAAGTTCTTTCTCTAATAACCGAATATTCGTTCACCCAATACGCAGAGGCGGCGGACATCCTTACAAGCTCTTGCGGATATGATCATCCCCTTGCTGTAATTGAGCATATCGTAGAATGGCAGGAGCACAGCCCAGTAGCAAAGCTGATGGAGGAAAAAAGAGGCTTTACATATGACTTGAGCAACATTGTAGTCAGAGTGATGTCCTCCCATTTTTTAGCATTTTGCGATGATAAACTAAGCCGTCCGGAATTTTTTTGCTGGCCTGGTGCATGGATGACTGGAGCGCGGGCGTCGCAAGATATAACGAACTTATTCCTAAAACACCTATCGCTTTTTACAGATAAAGCTGACGATGATGGCATATTTCCCCGCGCAATACCGGGCGTAAGCGAGGAGAATGCAGTAAAAACACTGACTGCATTCTACGCGAATGTCATAAACTATGATCTTGTGAGGCAGTGGATATTGTCCGATGGGCCATTTAATTATGAATTTGGCTGGCTTACCAGCAAGCATTCCAAAGAGGATATGACGAACAGCACTAAGCAAGCCTTCCAACATGCCTTCGGTGCTTCACCCGATTCCTTTACCTACACGTGGGCCGAAGTAAAGTGACTCAAACGTTGAACGTCTATCGCCTTGAGTATCACTTCTCTAACGTCGTCTTTTTCCGTGTGTAGATACCGACGTTAGGATTTCATCTGGATTGCCAACAATATCAGAGGGCGCGTCCTCAATTGAAAACAATTCACCAGGGTTCACGTCGAGCACCCGAGCCAATCTATAAATAGTGCGCCCGGTGGGGTTTCTTCCTCCGGACTCTAACTGACTGATGTAAGCTTGATCCACACTGCCTAATCGCAACGCCATCTCTTCCTGAGACAGATCTTGCTGCATGCGGAGGCGTCGGAAATTCCAGCCAATTAATCGTTCAACATCCATGGGTTAAGCATGGCAATGTAACAAAATCGCGCCATGGATCATGATCCATCAAGCGTCAAATTCGATCAATTGTTAACAAGGGGGTCGTATAGTGACTTAAGTAGCGATTGATATTTGTGGGGCAATTTAGTTGTATCGAAAAGCTCGCTTGGATCTATACATATCGCTGCTGCAAGTCGAAAGGCCGTTCGACAGGTAATGTTTTGGTCTCCACTTTCGATTCGACTTATATATTTTTGATCTGCCGTTCCCAAACGAAACGCAACCTCTTCCTGGGAAAAGTTTTTCTCCAGTCGAATTCTTCTTAAGTTCCAACCTAATATTGCTTCGGGCTTCATACGAGTAAACGTCGAACAAACAGATGTTTACCGCCATGGATCATGATCCATATTTAGCTTGAATTTCATGGATCGTGATCCATACTCAGATTTCACTTAGGTCAGGATAGGCCGCTACAAATAATTTTATAGGCGCTGAGAAAGCCATGAGTAACGGTGTTTGGATACGGGATGTCGATCGTTGGTTCGCCGACCTCGTGGCGCCTTACGAAAAACAGTACCTGTGGGTTGCGAAGCGGCTGACAGGTGAGGGGGAGAGCGCCCGCGATCTGGTGCATGACGTCTATGCGACCTTGTTGACCGGGGAGGCTTGGCGGTCGATTGCCGTGCCCCGCACCTACGTCATGCGCATGGTGTTCAATCTGGGTCTGAAGCACGTCCGGCGCGCGCAGGTCGTACGGATGTCCGCCCTTCCGGATTTCGAGACCCTGGAATATGCGGCGCAGGACTTGGACGGTTACGAGACCTTCTCGGTGCGCGAGCAGGTGCGAGTCGGCATGGACGCCATTCACTCCCTGCCGGATATGACCCGTCGAGTGTTGCTGATGCGCCGGCTGGACGCCTTACCGATCAAGGTGATCGCCCATCGCTTAGGCATGACCGTCAAGGGCGTCGAGTATCATCTGACCCGAGGGGCATTGCTGTTTAAGCAAGCCGTCGAAGCCGCCAATATGGGCGTCGTTGATCGCCAGGGGCTGGAAATGGTGCGGGATTCCCAGCACACCACTCGAAAACGCCCCGCCCGCGATTAGACTACCGCTTTAAATTGCATTATGCTTCGGGCCATCGGTGCCCGGGTGAGGTCTCGGGCCTCTACGGGGTGGCGCACGTATGACATCGGAATCTCCAGCATCCGCCGACGACATCGCGGAAACCGCCGCCCAGTGGTTTGCGCGGATGGATAGCGGTGAGGGGAGCCATGCCGATTTCGAGGCTTGGCGCGACGCTGATCCGCAGCACGCCGTCGCCTTCGCCAAGGTGTATGCCTCCATGCGCCAACTGGAGAAATTACGCGGCCTCACCGCGCCTATCGAACCTTTGCCGCGACCGACACGCCGCGGGTTTCTGACCACCGGCCGCGCGGCGGCGGCCGTCATTGGTGCTATTGCCATCGGCGCACTCGCCATCAATTTTGGCAACTCCCGCGTTCAAGCGGAAACCGCGGTAGGCGAACGCAAGATCGTGCCGTTCCCCGATGGGGGCCAGGTCGAACTGAACACCAACACCAAAGCCGCATGGAAACTGGACAAAGGCCGCCGGGATCTGTGGCTGGAACGCGGCGAGGTGGCGATAAAGGTCGCGGTGGGCGCTCAGCCGCTTCGATTGCGTGCCGGAAAAAACGTGGCGGAACTGGGCCCGGGTGAATACGTGGCCCGTTTACGCGACCAGTCGCTCGACCTGATCAGCCTGTCCGGCGCGGCGACAGTCGAGGCCGCTATGGGTAAGGTCGTGCAGGTTGGTGCGCATCAGGGGCTTTTGCTGACCCCCGAAACTGACAGGGTACGCCCCGTCTCACCTGACGATGTCAATTTCCTGACCGGCTGGCGCAACGACGAGCTGGTGCTCAACGGTCAGGTGCTGAGTGAAGTGGTCGAAGAACTGAATCGCTACGGCGACAAGAAGATCATTATCGCCAATCCCGAATTGGGGGCCATACCCGTCGGGGGCCGCTTCACCAACCGAGATCCGGCGAAACTACTGGCCGGTTTGGAAGCTTCATTCGGTATTCATGTGACGCAGGAAGGCCACAGCATCATTCTTTCGCGATAAACGAGAACCATCCGTCTAGGGATCAAGGCATACCGTCAGAACTAGGGGTTCGATGTCCTCGGCGCTGTATATCGCGCCTGTCACGAAAGTGACGTATGTCTGAGGGGATAACTTCATGTTTGTAAAATCGCGTTCCTACTGGGCCAGCCGCACCTCGGCCTGGGCGCTCGCCACCGCAATGATTATCGGGTCTGTGTCATGTGTCGGCGCTGATGATGGCAAGCGCACATATCATATCGAAGCCAAATCGACCGCCGCCGCCCTGAACGAATACGCCCGTCAGGCCGGTGTTGCGATCATGTTCGACTTTGGCGAAGCAAATAAGACGACCGCGCCCGCTCTGAATGGTAGCTACACCCGCAAGGAAGCCCTCGGGGCCCTTCTGGCCAACACCCGTTTCGTTATCGCATCGGAGGTGGACGGCGCGATTTACCTAAAGGTGTCGGAGAGGCAAGGGGGAGGAAACACGCCCGTTGCCGTCGAAGCTGAACCGACCGAGGTAGTGGTCACGGGTACGCGGCTGCGGAACGCCGCGCCCGCTTCACCGGTAACGCTCATCACGCGTAAGGATATCGAACGTTCAGGCTACAGCAATGCAGGGGATTTGGCGCGTTCGATACCCCAATCCTTCGCGGGCGGCCAGAACCCCGGCGTCATGCAAACGCCGGTCGAGCAAAACAATAACTCGTTCAATTCGTCGACCCTCAACCTGCGCGGCCTGGGGACGGACGCCAACCTCGTGCTGGTGAATGGCCACCGCTTAGCCTCAGACGGACCGTTCGGTGGCAGCGACATTTCGGGGTTGCCATTGGGGGCTTTGGAGCGCGTGGAGATTATCGCCGATGGAGCTTCGGCACTCTACGGGTCTGATGCTGTTGCGGGGGTGGCAAATTTCATCACCCGCAAAGACTACAGCGGGGTTCAACTGGGCGCGCGCATAGGCGGCGCGACCCAAGGTGGTGGTTTTGAGCAGGTCTATAATGTGCTCGCCGGCCATACGTGGACAGGGGGGCATCTGCTCGCGAATGTCGAATACGGCAAGCAGGACGAAATTCTGACGACCGATCGCGAGGTAACGGCCAGCGCCGCGCCCTTCAACACGCTGTTGCGCCCAACGGAGCGGAAGTCCCTTTTCGTCAACATCGGTCAGGACATCACGGAGCGGTTGACCTTTAATGCGGATGCCTATGTCAGCCAGCATGAATCCGACGTCAAAATTCAGTTTTTCAAGACCGATCAACGGATCGCCGGGCAAAACGGCTCGCGTAGCTATATGATCGCCCCGGGCCTAACCTACCGCGCAGGCGGTGACTGGACCATTACCGCCGATGCCACCATTTCGCGGGGGTACGGATATTATCGCTACAGCCCGCAAACGAGCGCACCTTACAAGGATATGTTCCGTTCGCTACTCAAGTCTGGCGAAATCTCCGGCAACGGTACGCTGCTGGCCCTGCCGGGGGGCCCTCTGAAGCTGGCAATCGGGGTGGGCTACCGCGACGAGCACTATCGGAAATCGAGCATGGGGTCGCCGCTTGTCGATCAGTTTCGTCGCAACGTAACGTTCGCCTATGCCGAAGCGCTCGTGCCTCTGGTTTCTCCATCGGACACCCGCACCGGACTGAACCGGCTGGACTTCAGCGTGGCGACGCGCGTCGAAGATTACGACCGATATGACCGGACCTCGACCTACAAATATGGGGTCCGGTATCAACCCGTGCCGGGTGTGATCGTCCGGGGAACACTGGGGACCTCCTTCAAGGCGCCGGGACTCAGCGAACTGGCCCAGCCATTCAACGCAATCCTGTATAATGCACAGGTCATGGGATCGACCACGCCGGGCGTCGCCATGCTGCTCGTCGGCGGAAATCCCGACCTCAAGCCTGAGCATGCGAAAACCTGGACGGTCGGTGTCGACTGGTCGCCCGAACTTTGGGCGGGTTCACGTCTGTCGGTCACACGCTTCAACATCGCTTACCGGGATCGGGTGCTGGCACCCGTCACACCGTTCACTCAGGCCTTGTCAAACCCGTACTTCGCGTCGTTCGTTGTTCTGGCCCCCACGCCGCAACAACAGACGACAGCAACCGCCGGTGCGCGCCGGATTGCGAATTTCAGCGGCCAAACCTATAACCCCGCGACCCTTCTCGCACTGGTCGACGACCGCAAACTCAACGTAAGCCGCCAGGAAATTGACGGGATCGACCTCGCTATACGCGGTCCCGTCGAGCTGCCTACCGGCGATCTCGATCTGTTTGCATCGGCGACGTGGCTCAAAGTCGTACAGCAGACCATCGCGTCGATGCCGCCGCAAACCCTTACCGGAAAAGTGTTCAACGCGCCGAAGGTCAGGGCGCGAGCCGGTGCGACCTGGTCGGTCGGATCGATCGTGACCACCGGGATCGTCAACTACCTATCGAGCGCCACGGATACCTACGTTACGCCCGAACGCACTGTGGCGTCATGGACCACGGTTGATCTGACCATCGCCTACCGATTGGCAGGGGAGGGTATGTTCTCGGATATCGATCTGACTCTGGCCGTGCAGAACTTTTTCGATGCCGACCCGCCCTATGCCTATGGTCCCGGTCGAACACAGGAAGGCATAAATTTCGATAGCGCCAACACGTCGGCCATAGGCCGGTTTGTGTCGATCGGCCTGAAGAAGCGCTTCTAATCGGAGGCTGATCAATGTTGGTGAAACGAGAAAGGAGGGGCGGCTATCGCCGCCCCCATGATCCCACACGCGCTCTTTCCGGGCTTCGGCGTGTGCGCGTGGTGGCCCTGAGTGCGCTCGTGGCTGGGTTTGCGGCGCTGGCATACCCGGCTTGTGCCGATCTCTCGGTACGCGATCTGGTGGAAGTCGTCGATATAGCCAATCTGGCGCTGTCGCCCGACGGAAAATGGATCGTCTACCGCCGGGAGCAACCGCGCATTGACGGCAATAGGTTCGAAACCGCCTGGTATGTCGCCGCAGTGGACGGGTCGTCGGTCCGATGGCTGGCGGCGGGCGGCTGGCCCATCCGTGACAGTGCCGGTCAGTCCGTCGATGAACCCGCGAAATGGTCACCCGACGGAAGGTGGATCTATTTTCGCGCGGTGGTGTCGGGCAAGGTCGAGGTCTGGCGGATCGAACTTTCCACCGGACAGGCGCAAATGTTTACCGAGGAAGGTGCTGATGTCCTCAGCTTCGCGTTAAGTGCCGAAGGAAAGGCGATTACGGTATCATTCGCGGCGTCCCGCGCCGAGATCGCACAGGCCGAAGCGCAGCAGTACGACGACGGCGTGCGGCTCGATCCGACCGTCCCTGTGGGGCAACCCCTGTTTCGATCCGCCTTGGTGAACGACCGGGCGACAACCATGCGATACAATGGGCGCTGGATGGACCGCAGTCCGCTCCTGTCGGAGCGGGCGCCCACCATACGGACGTTTTCGACCGAAGATCGACGTCAGGTCTTAGGTGAGGGCGGTGAACCTTCGGACGGGAAGGCGTTAGGCGTCCAACGCCTGGACGGCGAAATCATGGGGGTCTCGTCGATCGACGGCAGCCGCGCCGCCATCATCGCGGAAACCGATCAGAGTAAAGCTGACTCCGGTCGCCTCACCCGGTTGGCGGTAAAAACCCGCGACGGCCAGATTTTCACCTGCGGGGCGGCGGCATGCGCGTCGGGGATTGAGTGGTTGGTCTGGCAACCCGACGGTGGGGCCGTGGTCTTCGCCGCCCGCGACTATGGGCGCAGCAACGCCCAATCAGTCTTCCGCTGGAAGCCCAATACGTCGAACGTCACGCTATTGGCCCGATCTAATGGGCTCTTATCAGGCGGGCGAAGTCCGAACGCCCCCTGCGGGGTTGGAAATGACCGCGTGATATGTGTCGAGGCCGATCCCAATGTACCACCGCGGCTGGTCTCGATACAGCAGGGAAAGCAAGCCGTCGTCCTCGACGACCCGAACCGTGGACTTCAGGCAGCGGTACGCGCCGAACCGCGAACCTGGACCGATAAGTCCGGCACGCGCTTTAGCGGCTGGTACTATCCTGCGGCCGGCCAGCGCAAAGGCGCACCGCTCTTCGTCACCTACTACACCTGCCGTGGCTTTGTGCGTGGGGGATTGGGCGACGAATGGCCTTTGGCCATTCTCGCGGCCCAGGGCATCGCCAGCCTGTGCATCAACTACCCGCCCGATCTGTCCCGTGACGCCGTGCAGCGGTTTGACCAGGCCAGTTCGGCGGTTGCTGCGGCCGTTGACGACCTAGTTCAATTCGACGCCATTGATCGATGCCGCGTGGGGATGGGGGGCTTAAGCTTTGGCAGTGAGGTCACGCTTTGGACCTTGACCCATACCAATCTCTTGGCGGCGGCCTCGGTGGCGTCGAATGCGATTTCGCCCAGCTATTACTGGTTCAGAGGGTTTCGGGAGCAAGGTTTCAGAGACGAATTAAAGAGGTCTTGGGGACTTGGCACACCCGAGGACACACCCGAGAGATGGCGGGCCATCTCACCCACCTTTCGCCTCAACAAGCTGCGCGCCCCCTTACTCGCACAGGTCGTTGAACAGGAATACCTGGAAACCCTCGACTACATCGTCCCCGCCCGACTCGCCGGAACGCCGATCGACGTCTATGTGTTCGCGGACGAGCCGCACCAGAAGTTCCAGCCGCGTCATAAGGCCGCCGTCTATCAGCGAAACCTCGATTGGTTTCGCTTCTGGCTCCAGAACCTGACCGATGCCGTGCCGGAAAAGAAAGCGCAGTATGACGGGTGGTTTAAGCTGAAGGCGGAATATCAGGCAGGTCGTCCCGCTCGTCCCGATGGCTGTCCGACGACTTGAGGGTTGCCCTAACCCACGCCTCCATGCGCGCTAGCTCAAAGACGCGGTGGAACACCGCATCGCGTTTCTTTAGAGGCCGACTAAGATAGTCGGCGAGGGGCTTGATATCCAGAATGCCCGCTCCGGCCAATTGGCCATCACATAGATAGGTTTGCAAAGCCGCGCGGTTGCGGTCGAAGACCAGGCCGTTGAAACTCGTGAAATTGCCCTTGCTCCGTCGTAGGCGAACGCTTGTCGGAAGACGATCGGCAAAGGCATGCCGCGCCACGGCCCGATTATAACCGCCGTCGAACCAGAACCACGTCGGTATGCGCAGAGCGGTTTCGACAACCGGCTGTGCCAACAACGGGAGATATACCGGTACCTTGGCACGCCGCTCCATGACTTCGCCGAAGAATTTCGTCGAGATTATCTGACGGACATGCTCGGCTTTGCCACGCAGGACGCGACCTTCAGGTTGGAGCCAGGGGTGCTTGAACGGAACCGGCACCTTCAGATCGGGCGCTAAAAACAAGGTGTTTCGCTTCCAGTCGACGCCGGACCGCCGCAACGCTTTTTTGATAGCCAGCTTTCCGGCCTTCCACAGGGTTATGTTGTGTAGCGCGCTCAGATCCTGCAACGCGCTTAGAAACCGGCGCCCCGGTCCAAACGCTATAAGCGCGTCGGTGGCGGACGCTGCCGTAGGTAAGTAACAAAGGACGCTATCGCCACCCGCACCGGAAAAGAGCGCATCGGCTTTGGCCGCTTGATACAGGGGCTGAGAAATATCGTCGACCGCGGCCTGAAGCATCTCCATGCCCGGCAATGGCCCCGGTCGAGCCGGCTCGGGCAGGGCGCGAACACGCGATGAGTCGAAGGGGCAGTAGACCAGCGACACCTGCGCGCTCTCGGCGACGTCACGCGCATAGATACGTTCATCCGCGCCCGGCACGCTGGTCACCAAGTTGAAGCCGGAAAGCCGTATTTTCTGGCGGGATAGGCAAGTCGCGACGATGGAGGAATCCAGCCCGCCTGACAGTTCGATGAAACCATGTTGGATCGTATGGCTGTACGAGCGCATCACGTGATCGACCGTGGCACGAAGGGAAAAAACGGATTCAGCCATCGTTGTGTATTGCTGGCGGCGATCGGCGCCAGGCCACGGAGACCAGAACGACTTGAATGTAATGGCAGTGTCGTCACAGGTCGCGCTGAAGCCCGGAAGAAGCTGTTGCACGGTGTCGAGACCGGTGTCGAACTCGGGCAGACCCGCATAACACAGCGAATGGGTAATGAACCGCCAGTTGATAGGGGGGGACGACAGACCGCATCGTTGCGCTTGGGCAAGATCGGAGAAAATATAAAGCGTGCCGTCTTGGTGTGCCAGAAAGCAATCCAGCAGCCCGCAGGGCGATCGCAACACATCCAGGGTATTCGCCTTCAGGCTATTGGGGAGTAGGACGATGAAATCGCCCCAGCAATGCGACTTGAGAAAGGTTTGAGCGTCTTCCGCCGGAAGGACGTCGAGCGCCGTAAGCCAGTGGTGGGCGGGTTCGGGATGGTTGGGATAGACCCGTCCCAGCAACAAACCGTTCGATCCTGGCAGATGTCGGACAAGGCTTTCCTCGCCCATCTCGCCGACCATCGGCAAATCGCCGAGGACGCCGTCGCGCCAGGTGAGAGCGTAGGTCAGCACGTCAAAACACCCGGATAGGCAGGTAAGACTGAACGCCCCCGACCGTATCATTGAGCAGCAGATCGCCGGCTTGAACCCAGCAATGCGCGGAAAAAGGTGTCAGATTCACGCCGAAGACAAGGGTCGCGCTGATGCCCCGGCGACGCAGGAAAATGAGAAGGGACAGTGAATCCAGAAGGCAGATCGTATCGACCGGCACGTACCTGCGGGCACGCCGGAAAAACAGGGCATTTTGTATGATCGTGGTGTTCGAGATATCGGCAGACGTCTGCGCGGGAAAAACGGGCGGAAGGCGACTTTGCAGACTCTTGTGTGACAGGCCGCCCTTTTCCGTCAGAACAATCCATGCGACTTCACATATCCCGGCCAGGGTGACGGGCGGTTCGGGCTGGTCAAGCTCCAGAACGCTGACGACAGCCGGTGAATGATCGACGGGGCACCAACCCGCGGCATCGGGGGCACAGACTTCCAGCACACCGAGTTGAATCAGGCGGTCAGCGACGGCTTGATCGACTTTGCCGTGTTTTGATCCGAAGAGAAAAGGGTTTTCCAGGTCATCCGGCAGATGAAAATAGCGGTCGTTCGACACGTCAAAAAAGACAGGTCGCTCCGCGAGCAGGCAATAGGAAATATGGGGGGCGAGGCGAAGGGTCATGGAAAGGCAGGCGTACGGGCTTACGCCCGTACGCCCGTGGCCATTCAGTCTTCGGAAATGCCGGTGAACAGTTGGCCGTTCGGCTCCTGGTTGCCGACGATACCATGCGTATCGGTCGAAGCCACGCCCAGTTCGATGATATCATCGGCCAGAGGCGCGTAGTCGGCGGCGGTTTCAGCTTGGGTCTTCATAGGAGGCTCCTATTTGAGGTTGAACCATGGTCATCATGGCAAAACCGAGCGTAGGAGCGGAACGCGGGTATATGAATTATATAATCCGAATATATTCCGAATATATTCGCGGCGAACTAGGGGTTTAAAAACTTGACGATTTTTGTCTGTTAATCGAAGCTCTTACGGCGAGACAATAAGCGCACGACTTCCGGCACAAGCGCATGCCGAAGGTCGAAATACGCCTTCAGAGCCGCCTCGAACTCGGAGAGGGGGCCTCGGCGCCACGTGTCGATGAGGCGGTCGAGTTCAGCACGGCTGTCGGGCAGACGTGACTCTTTCAGTGTGCGCACCAGGTGCAGGCTGTCGTTGATATACCGGACGGTGGCTTCCACGCCCGTATTGCCTGAAGCGATGGCCACTGCCAGAAAGAAGCGCGACGTGGCGTCGGCGATCGGCAGGGCGCGCATGCCCTCGAAGTCAATCTCTTCGAGGATATGTGCCGGTGGGGGTGTCCCCTTATTGGCCGCAAAACGCACAGCCGCATCAAGCCACTCGTAATGGCCGAGCAAACTGGGTTCCGTTACCAACGGAACGGAAAACCCCTCCCGCCGATGTGCCTCGACCAGACCCTCAGCCGACAGGCGTCGCAGCGCCTCTCGAATTGGGATGTGGCTGGTATCGACCAACGCTTTCAGGCGTCCGATTTCAATGCGCTGGCCCGGCCAGAACATGCCTTCCATGACCGCCCGCTTGACTGTCTCATACACTTTTTCATAAGCCAGCGGTTTTCCCACCATTCGTACACGCTCCTGACGCCGCTCCGGCGAAGTGGGAGCCCCATGGGGCGGGGGCACATCACGCGCCGGGGGAGGGCGAGTGGAAAGTGTGTTTGAGACACCGTCTAAAATCAAGAGTTGTGGGCCGCGGAATACCGCTCGATTCCGCAAATGTGGTTGGAACCCTTATAGTTTTCATCTGTCTGACAAATATATTCGGATTATAACGCAAGTGCGAGAAGGACTTAACGACCACCGATGCGAAAGTGTCACACTCGCAGCATCAATTACCGCAGATTGTGTTTTGGCGGCAATTTCACACTTTAAATGCGCGCGCTAATGACACCGGTGGCACCATTCGACGGTCTTTGAGTCGATTTCACGGGGACCAGAGCTAAGGGCTCCGCCCTCGCGCGCACAAGGGCAGGGGCCTTCGGCCCGACCGGGGCGGTCTCCCCAGCCTTCCGCGCGCGCACCTCAGACAAAGTGCATTTCAGACACCGCTTGTGCAGGCCGGGTGATCCCCCTCCGCCCCGGTCGCCCTTGCGCTTGCTACCCCGGTCTCGCCGACGGGCAGGGTTTCAGCGCGGCATTTTGCCCGCTGAAACCCTAGCCTACGAAAGGAACTGGCTATGTCTAAGCTTGCCCTTAAGCCCGTCTCGACCGATACGGTTCAGTCCGGCTTTCAAACCCTGATCCCCTTGGATCGCCTCCTGAAATCCCCCGACAACGCCCGCAAGACCCCGCACAGCGCGGCGGCTCTGGTCGCGCTCAGGGCCAGCATTGCCGCCAAAGGCATCCTGCAAAACCTGATCGTCAAACCCGAAGTGGACGAGGCGGGGGCCGAAACCGGCTTTTTCCACGTCACGGCGGGCGAAGGCCGCAGACTGGCGCAGATCGCCCGCGCCAAGGACGGCGAAATTCCCCGCGACACCCCCATGCCCTGCGTCGTACGTGACACCGATGACGCCCATGAGGTTAGTCTGGACGAAAACGTCACCCGTGAAGCCATGACACCCGCCGACCAGTACGAAGCGTTCCGCGCCCTCAATACGGATCGCGGCATGGACGCCGCCGAAATCGCCGCCCGCTTTGGTGTGTCGGAACACACCGTCAAGCAGCGCTTGCGTTTGGGGGCGGTGTCGCCCGTCCTGATGCAAGCCTACCGCGACGAAAAACTGACCCTCAGCCAATTGATGGCCTACGCCATCACCGAGGATCATGCGCGTCAGGAAGCCGCCTTCGACCGCCTGAAAGGCGTCTATAATGACGCTTTCCACATCAAGCGGTTGCTGATGGAAGGGCGGGTGGCCCATACCGACCGCCGCGCCAAGCTGGTCGGAATGGAGGCCTATGAAAACGCCGGGGGCGTCATCGAGCGCGACCTGTTCACCGAAGAGGGCGGCGGATACTTTTCTGACGCGGGTCTGCTCGACCAACTGGTCATGCAGCATCTGGCGCAGGTCGCCGCCGCCACCCGTCAGGCCGAAGGCTGGAAATGGGCCGAGGCCGCGATAGATTACCCATATAGCAACGGATGGGGCCGCATTTACAAGGAGCCGCAAGACCTGTCAGCAGATGACAGCGCGGCCCTTTTGGCCGCGCAGGAAGCCCTCGAAAATCTCGTTGCGCCCTTTGAAGGGGCCGACGAACTGCCCGACGACATCGACCGTCAGGCGGGGGAACTGGAAAAGGAAATCGAGCGCCTTGAAGCGCTGGAGGACGCGTACCTACCTGACGATATCGCGCGCGGCGGTGTCTTCGTCAGCCTTGCCCATGACGGCACGGTCAGCCTTACACGGGGCCTGATCCGCGCCGAAGACGAGGTGGCGGAACCCGATGACGAAGCGGCGGGCGCGTCGGAAACGGGCGAAGACGCGGATGATGAAACGGACGGTCTGGTCCGCAACGTCACCGCAACCGACCCGGACGCGGACGATGACGGAGACATTGCCGAAGACGTGCCTCTGTCTGATATCCTGTTGCGTGACCTGACCACCCACCGGACGCTCGCCCTGCGCTACGCTTTGGCCGAACAGCCGGAACTGGCCGCGCGCTTCCTCGTCCATAAGCTGACGCTCGACACCTTCTACAGCCAGCGCAGCGTCACCTGTCTCGACATCACCGCCCGCAGAGCCCCCATCGAGCAGTTTGCAGACGGTCTGGACGAGACACCCACGGCGGCGGCGCTGAACACCCGTCACGAAGCTTGGGCCGAGGGCCTTCCCGAAGACCCGCGCGAGTTATGGCCGCATATCCAGAAGCTGGACGCGGAAACCTTGGGCGCGCTCATGGCCCATTGCACGGCGTCAACGGTCTTTGCCGTGGTGCAGCCCTACATGCCCAAGGCGGCTTATGCGGCCTCCGTCGAAATGGCGGCGCATATCGGTCTGGATATGACGGGCCACTGGCGTCCGACCGCCCGTAGCTATTTCAGCCGCGTGACCAAGGGCCAGATAGTGGCTGCCGTCCGCCAAGCGGTCGGCGACGAAGCGGCCGACCGTCTGGTCAAGCTGAAAAAGCCGGATATGGCCGCTGCCGCCGAGCAACTGGTGGCGACGACGGGGTGGTTGCCGATGTGCCTCCGTACCCCGGCACTCCCAGATCAGGACGAGCCTCTGGCCTTGCCCGCGCCGGAGGAAACGGACGGTCTGCCGGACCTGCCCGAAGCCGCAGAGTAGCGGGGGCCGGGACCGCTTGGGCGGTCCCGGTCTTTTTTGTTTCAAACGGTCCCGCGCCAATGGCGCGGGGCTTTTTGTGTCGTCCCGTCGCCCCCGAAAAGACCCCGCAGCGAGGACCACGGCGTCCGGGTGAGGCTTATCCCTACGGCGGACGAGTCCCCCGGCAGGAGCAGGGGGCGGGGCTTCGCCCCGGAACAGGCTGGCATAGATCGGATGCGGGCGCGTCGGCTCGCCCATCTTGGGGGCGCTGTCGCGCCCGGTGTCGGCGGTGCGCGTCCGCCAGCGCGCGGGTCCGATCGTCCCGTGGGCGGCACGGTAATCGGGGGCGTTTTCGGAGGCGACATCGCCTTCGCCCGTCACGCGCTAGCCAAACGGAGCCCATCCCCGACGGAGCCAGAGAAGCCGGTGTCGGAGGTCGCAACCGGCGAGGACGGCGCACGGTTTGCCCCTTTCTGGCCTAGCCGAAGCCAAGGCGCGACCTCGACGATGAGAGGTCTGAACGCAACCGGACCTATGCGCGCAACCGGCTCCGGGGGCTTTTTTCCGCCGCCTTCGGCTTTGCATCGCGAAGCAAAAAAGCCCCCTCCGCCAGTCCTTCGGCCCTGCGGGTGCGCGCGGTCCGGCCCCGTTCGCACGACCCTCATCGAGGTCGCGATTGGCGCGGCTCGAACGCAGAAAGGAACAAACCCATGTCCATCATCGGCACTTTTGTGAAATCCGACACCGGCTTCTCTGGCTCCGTCAAGACCGCGACCCTGAACTTCAAGGCCCGTCTGGTCGAAAACGAACCCGCCTCCGAAAACGCCCCCGATTACCGCATCTATACCGGGGCGGCTGAAATCGGTGCCGGCTGGAAGCGCACCGCCGACAACGGGCGCGAATACATCTCCCTCAAGCTGGACGATCCGAGCTTCCCGCATCCGATCTATGCCAGCCTGTTCCAGGACGAAGACCCGGACGCCTACAATCTGCTGTGGACCCGCCCGGTGTCGAAATAAGCCTCAACGGACCCCGTGGCCATCGCTGCGGGGTCTTTTCGTGTGCGAGGGTTGGGAGCGGCTTCGGGGGGCGAAGCCGCTCCGGTTACCGGAGTCGAGGGGGGGGGGATGAGCCCGATAACCATGACCTGACGCTAAAGGTAAGGGCGCGCCCTGACCACACACAAGGGCGTGAGACAAACGTCTTCAATCCCTAACAAGGGAGCCCCGCCGGGGGCAACGGCGGGGCCTGTCTTAGCCTTGAGAGAGCGCGGACGGCCAACAAGCATAAGCAGGGTCGTCCGCAAGGCGCTGGCATCCGGGTGAGGGGCGTTCCAGCGGCCTGTGGATAATCTGCGCGTCAAAAGCAGCGGAATTGAGATCGCAATAAGACAATTAAGGCTAAGGGCTCCGCCCTCGCGCGGGTCAAGGGGGCGTCCCTGCGGTCCCGTTTCCGGCGGTCTCCCCAACCTTCCTTCGGCTGCGCCTCCGTGCAGGTTGGGTGATCCCCCTCCGCCGGAAACGCCCTTGACCCTTGCTACCCCAGCTCTCGCCGAGGGGCAGGGTTTCAGCGCGGTAAGTGCGCTGCAACCCAAGCCCAATAGGAGAGTTTCAAATGTCTAATATCCAGTCCGACCCGACCGCCGTATCGGGGGCCTTCGCTGTCAATCCGTTTCTTGGCAAGCGCGACGGTCGCGTGTCCTCGCAATGGTTCTCCCGCCCCGATGACGAGCGGTTCCTGAACCTCAATGACCTCTATGCCGCCGTGCGAAGCCGCGCGGATAGCGCCCACGTCCGCACCGTCCCCAGCGATCAGGTCCGCGTGGAAGCCAGCTTCGAGGATGCCGAACGCCTGACCCTGATCTGCCCCGGCAGGCCCGACCCGATTGCGCCTACCCACTGGAGTTTCGGCCAGTTGTGTACGCTGGTCGGCGCACCGTCGGGATACCTGCGCCAGTTGCCCGCCCCCCTGTCCGGCATCAACCTGCAACACGGCTTGGTGAACCACCGCGCCGAACAAATCAAGACGCTGGAAACCGCAGACGGCGGCATTGAACTGCGCGCCGTCACGGGGCCGGATTATGGCCGTATCTGGGATCATGAACTGGTCGCCGCCGTGCAGAAGATCGCCGGAAATGGCCTTGGTGAAACCCGGTGGAAGGTTCCCGGTGTCATGGATTGGGGCACCCGTACCCATAACCCCTACGTCGATGTGACGAAGGACACGACCACCCTTTACGCCTCGGATCGGGATGTCTTCCTGTTTCTGGTGGACGACACCCACCCCATAGAGGCGGGCCGGTTACCGAACGGCGACCCCGATGTCTATTTCAGGGGCTTCTATTGTTGGAACTCCGAAGTGGGATCGCGCAGCCTCGGGATTGCCTCGTTTTACCTGCGCGGTGTTTGCCAAAATAGGAATATCTGGGGTGTCGAAAACTTCGAATCCATCACCATCCGGCATTCCAAATTCGCCGCCGGACGTTTCGCCTACGAGGCCGCACCCGCCCTGACCCGCTTCGCCAATTCCTCACCGGCCCCGTTCATCGAGGGCATCAAGGCGGCGCGCGAAACCGTGGTGGCCAAGACCGACGACGAGCGGTCAGGCTTCCTCACCAAGCGCGGATTTACCAAGCCAGAGACCGCAAAAATCATCGAAACGGTTTTGAAGGAGGAAGGCAAAAAGCCCGAAAGCGTCTTCGATTTCGTTCAGGGCATCACGGCTTTGGCCCGTCAAAAGCCGCATCAAGACAGCCGTTTGGACCTCGAAATGAAGGCCAAGAAACTCATGGCCGCCGTGGTTTGATCCTGACAACCCCGCGCGGTCGATCTGGCCGCGCGGCCTATCCTGTGGCGAACCGGAGGGGGCACTGTCCGGCGGCTCGCCATGCCTTCGGCATGGCTCGCGAAGACCACAGGAACGCTCTGAAATCACGAGGTACGATTTTAAGGGGGGCCGTTTTCGACCCTGCCGCAGAGGGGCAGTCGCCGTCAGGGTGATCTCCGGAACCGCATCCACCGACGCGGACCCGCCCCCATAAATCCGGAGAGTTTCAGATGACCTCAGACATTGATCGCGCCACCGCTGCCAAGAAGGGAAGCCCGTTTTTAAACACCGCACAGGCCGCTTTTTACGTAGGCCTGTCACGCCGAACACTGGAACGGATGCGCAAACGCGACATCGGTCCCCGTTTCCGTAAGCACGGGAATTTCGTTCGCTATCACATCGATGACCTCAACGCCTGGTCGCTCGAAAAGTCGAATGGAACCCTCGCGACGGAGCCAAAGGCGTGAGCTTCTGGCAGCCCGTTCCCACCTCCAGACGTCGGCAGCGTCGGCGTCGCGTCTGGATCATTGCCGCCATAAGCAGCGTCGCCGGCATCGCGCTGGCGACTTCCTATTGGGGCGGCATTACCCCCCACATCGTCTATAACGCCAGTGCCAGCGCACCCCTTGGATTCTATCACGTCCGACCGATAAAGGCCCTTAACCGCGGCGATCTCGTATTGATGACGACGCCGGAACTGGTGCGCGACATGGCGGATCGGCGTCGCTATCTGCCCGCAACCGTGCCCATGATTAAGACCGTTGCCGCACTGGCGGGCGACGAGGTCTGTGCTTCTGATCACCGCATTCTGATCAATGGGCGACCGGTGGCGACGCGGCAACGCCACGACGCAATGAGCCGCCCTTTACCCCATTGGAACGGGTGTCATCATTTGCGATCCGACGAGTTCTTTCCGCTCAATACTGATGCACCGCATTCGTTCGACGGGCGCTATTTCGGCGTCGTGTCGGTCGCGTTGATTCAGGGAAAGCTGAACCCGCTATGATCCGGAAATCTATCGTTAGGCCGGTGTCTATTGGTATCATTCTCGGTCTTGCACCCCTGACGAACCAATCCGTTCACGCCGTGGAGCGACGCGCGAAATGGGAAGATTGCAAACTGCAATCGAGCGTGCGGTTTGGCGTGCCGCTTGTGTGGATCGACGCTGTCATGGCAGCGGAAAGCGGCGGCAAGACACACCTCAATGGGCAGCCGATCACGTCGTCAGCGGGGGCTATGGGCCTCATGCAACTGATGCCCCGCACCTACGCCGATCTGCGTGAAACCTACGGCTTGGGTCCTGATCCGCACGATCCCTGCGACAATATCACCGCCGGAACCGCCTATCTCCGGGCCATGTGGAACCGCTTCGGCTACCCCGGCCTGTTCGCGGCCTACAATGCCGGACCGACCCGCTACGAAGCCTATCTGCGCGGTCGGCCCCTGCCTCTCGAAACGCGCCTGTACCTCAAAAAGGTCATTCGCAGTGAACCCACTCTGGCCTCGGGATTGGCGATTTTCGTTCGCTCGACCGCCAACGAGGCAATCCCAAAGGTCGGCGAGCTGTTCGTACCCCTGGCCGATCCCCAAGGCCGGGAGGGTGGACCGTGAGGCGGGGGGATAGGGAAGGCAAGATAAAAGCAATGCCTCAAATGTCGGCTAAGTCATTGTCTGCACATTGGTTTTTCGTGAGGCCGGGGTGTCTGTCGTGAGGCGGTTTGGCGTCAATCAATTGATTTATATCAGGAAAATGAGCCTCCATCCATGTCGACGGACGATAAGTTCACCCCGCGCCTGGGCCGCATCCGCGCCAAGGGCAAAGGCAGCTTCCGTGGCCAGATTTTCAAGGCCATCCAGCGCGCCGGAGGGTTCAAGGCCCGCGCTGGCAAGGCCGGGCCAGGCACCCGCTCCGGACAGGGACGCGGCCTGGGGTCCGGCCGGATCGCGGGCACGCGCCGCGTCGTCATCAAGGCGCGCTTTACCCAACTTGCCGGAAAGGGCCTCCGCGCCGCCCGCGCGCATTTGCGCTATCTCCAACGCGATGGCACCACCCGCGAGGGCAATCCCGGCACCCTCTATGACCAGGCCACGGATCGGGCCGACGGTCGCGCCTTTCTCGATCAATGTCGGGAAGATCGGCACCTGTTTCGCTTCATCGTCTCCGCCGAGGACGGCGACCAGTACGACGACCTGAAAAGCGTCACCCGTCGCCTCATGGCGCAGATGGAAAAAGACCTCGGAACGCGTCTGGAGTGGGTGGCCGTGGATCACTTCAACACCGGGCGACCGCATACCCACATCGTCGTCCGCGGAATCGACGATCAGGGCCGCGATCTGGTGATCTCCCGAGCCTATCTCAGCCAAGGGATGCGGGAGCGCGCCGAGGCGCTGGTGACGCTCGACCTTGGCCTGCAAAGCGAGCAGGAACGCAACAACAGCCTGCGCCGCGAAATCGATCAGGCGCGGCTGACCCGGATTGACCGCCAACTTCTGGCGGGTCGGGACGCCGAGAACGTCGTCAATGCCGCACACCGTGATTCGGTCGCACAGACCCTGCGCGCCGGACGTTGCCAGACCCTGGCCGCGTTCGGTCTGGCGGAGGAACTGGGGAACGGACGTTGGCGGCTTGATCCGGCGATGGAAACCACGCTGCGGGACATGGGCCAACGCGGCGACATCATCAAATCCCTCAGCTACGATCTTCAAGGGCAAAGCATCGGGGTCGATCTGCGCCACGCCGTCCTGCATCTGACACCGGAGACCCGCGCCCCGGGACCGGTGACCGGCGAAGTCCTGCGCAGGGGGCCGCTTGACGACTTTGGAGACCGCCACTTCGTCGCCCTCAACGCGACGGACGGCCGCGTCCACGTCTTCGATACCGGGAAAGGTGGCGACGATGCGGGTTGGCCTGACCGGGCAATCGTTCAGGTCCGCCCGGTCGAGGTCGCATTGAAACCGGCCGATCACGCCATTCTCAGCGTCGCCGGCCGAAATAGCGACGTCTACGAGATCGAAGCCCACCTCAGACTGGAGCCCACGGCCACCGAGACCTTCGCCCAAACCCACGTGCGACGGCTGGAGGCGATACGACGCGCCGGCGGGGCCATCGAACGAACGCCTGACGGCGCTTTCCACATCGGTGACCGCTATGCGCAAACCGCGCTGACCTATGAGCAGGTTCTGGCGACACAGCGGCCGGTGCAGATCGAGCAGGTGTCGTCCGTGCCGATCGACCGGTTGCCGACCCATGCCGGCCTTACCTGGCTTGATCGGGCGGACCTCCCTGTGCCGGAGACGGAGGCCGGGTTCGGCGGTCGCGTTCGGCAAGGTCTGGCCGTGCGCACGGCATGGCTGGCCGCCGAAGGCCTCGGCGTTCTCGTCGATGGCCGGAGGCTCTTGTCACGGCCGGAGCGCGAAGGCCTGCGCCGACGGGAGTGGGAGCACGTCGCCGGAGACGTCAGGGGGACGCTGGACAAACCCTATGTGGCCACACAGCGCGGGGAGCGTTTGGACGGGAAACTAACCGGCTACCGCGACACGGCGGAAGGCCGTCTGGCGGTCATTGAACGCGCGCGGGATTTTACGCTGGTGCCATGGCGCCCAGTGCTGGAGCCGCATATCGGGAAGCAGGTGTCGGGCGTCGTGGACGGAGGGCCGATAAACTGGACCATCGGGCGGAGTCGTGGCCGGGGTTTGGAGTAGAAACCGTTCCCTTGCCGCGAGGTTTCCCTCGCGCCAAACTGATCCCGCACACGACTCAGGGGGCAAAGGCATGGAAACGAGAGAACTCCGATTGAAACGGCTGGCGAAACCCGGCGACTATATTATGCGCTACCAGGAGACCGACGGCGTGGGGGGCAAGCCGCCGCGCTCGATCACTTTTGTTGGGGCGGAGCCCATGCCGCTCGGCTACGCTGAACTTGAAGCCGCCCGGCTGCACAAGCCGGTGTCTGCGCGCCTCGATTTGAGGAATGCGCGCATCGTGGAAACCGATGATCCTGATCTCGATATTGACAGCGTCGCTCACATAAAAGCCCTGCTGGAAAGCCCGTTCTCTTCGCGGACGGTCAGCCTTCAACGCGGGGGTTGGCTGCCTTCGGGTTTGGCGATGCTGTCGGGCAACACGACGATCCTGCCGGACCGCAATACTTTTTGCGAAATCAAGGGACGGTTTCAGGATGGCGCGAGCGTCCGTCAAGATGACGACTTCCTCGATCTTTTGACGGACTTCCAGGGCCGGATAAACCCGATGCTGTTCGCCATCGAGGGAAATATTCGGCAAATCCCAGATGTGGATACTGTGGCTAGCCAACTCGTCGAAGCCGTTAATCTGATTCAGTCGGCATTGCCGAAAGCGAAGCCGGTCTTTGGCCCGGACAGTCTGCGGGGAGCCGTCGGCATCATTGAGGACACTCGCGGCGGGTTTGAAGCGAAAGCGGGCTTTCTCCTCGAACTCGCACCGCTACTGAAAAACAACGTCAGGCAATCCCAAAAAGATGAAAGATGGGTCGATGTTCTAACTGCCGCTAAAAAGCATGGCGTGCCCCGTCACTCGCTGGTAGTTCTCGCGGCGCTCAGTTTGGTCGTCGTGCCGAACGCAGGGAGCCCGGCGACGAAGGTGCTGAAATTTCAGGATGCCTACACCCCCGCAGACGCTTACAATACGCTTTGCGACTTACGTTCATTGGAACTGCTGATGAACCTGTTGGCGCTATTCCCCAACGAACGCCCTGCCGTCTTCACGGCGGACAAGGGTCTGGCCCGCTTCTGGGTGGGCATACAGGCCGATAATTTTGAGGCCACGGCGCAAGGGGCCACTTACGACGTCTCCCCGGTTGCGGCGATCATGCCGGAACCCTACCGGGTGCGCTGGTTGGAAGATATAAAATCTGCCGCCGATCCGCTTTGAAAGGGATAATCCCGTCCAAACAATGGCGCCCACAGGCTAATGGTCGAAGCCGACTTCGACGTCGATATCAATCTGGCCGTACAGCGGCCGGTCTCGCAAATCCAAGAGGTCGAGCAGAGTGCCGTGCGCCTGCGCCGTCACCTGTTGGCCTTCGTGGCAAAGGAGTACTTCGTCGGCTACGAACGTCTCTAGGCGCCAACCGGAATGCGTCGCGTTGCCATGTCGAGGTTTGTGGGGAAGGGTGTCCAATTGTTTTGCGGACAAGTGCGTGGTGGTCACCCTCCGCGCCAATCCGTGAACGTCCTGAGCCCGCATGATGCGCATCCCGAAGTCGTTTTGCGATGGAAATCCGTGGGTCGGCGAGGGGCGCGTGGTCATCGGGCTCGAAAGGGTGAGCGGATTATAGAAGCCGTAGTACACCGGAATGCCCTTGGATTGCATATAGGCATCTATCGTGGCGATCTGCTGCCCGCCGGTATCGAACGCCTGGTAAAGGCTCGAATCGTCGAATCGGTACAGTTGCTTGTGTCCCTGTGTGACCGGTTTCTGCAACTGGCCGCTTACGAGGTCCGGGAAGAGGCGTTTCGTTTGAAGGAGAGCGACTTTCCGCAGGCGGCCGAATCCATGGCGGGCCAAGCCGATATCAATCGCGATGTCGGCAACCTCGAAATTCCCCATCATACGCCGACTTCCGATAAAATGCGTCTTGACCGTGACGTTGACCGGAACACCCTCAAACAATCGGGTATGCTTGTCTGACACGCTGTTCAGCAAATTGTTGTCGAGCATGGTCTCATGTTGATGGGGGCTTTTCGTATAACCGCTAGAGACCGTCTCATTCGCGGCTTCAAAAATACCCTTCAGGTAACGCCGCGCGCCGTCAGGCATGTCCCAGTTCATCCCTCATATCCCCTTTTACCGAACGGCAAACTAGGTCCGGTTTTCCGGTAAGTCTATCAGTTCAACACCAATTCTCCACGAAGCGCAGAGGATTAAATTTCAATTCGCAAACGGGCGTGGCGGCAGCAGGGTAGTCGCTGGGGGCGCATGGTATCTCGCCGATTCCGGTACCGATTGGGATGATGGAGGCGTTCAGTTTGAATCGGCACGCCTCACATGACCCCCACCAAACTTCTCATCGGTCAAATCTTGATCGTCCTCGCCGTCGTGGTGCTGGGTGTGTGGGCCGCCACCCAATGGGCCGCCGCCCAACTCGCCTATCAGCCGCAGCTCGGCCCGACCTGGTTTGTCTTTTGGGGGCTTCCGGTCTACCGCCCGTGGCAACTCTTCATCTGGTGGTTTCATTTCGAAGCCTATGCGCCAGAGGTGTTCCATCGTGCCGGTGTAGTGGCCGCCTCCAGCGGCCTGATGGGCTGCGGGGCGGCGATCGCGGGCTCCATCTGGCGTGCGCGTCAGGCGAAGTTTGTCACCACCTACGGATCGGCGCGTTGGGCGACCCGCCCGGAAATCGAACGGGCAGGTCTGTTTCGTGATGCCGGCGTCTTCCTCGGCCGGTTCGGTGCGGACTATTTGCGCCATGAAGGACCCGAGCACGTCATGGCCTTCGCGCCGACCCGCAGCGGGAAGGGTGTGGGACTGGTGGTGCCGACCCTGTTGTCGTGGACCAACTCCGTCGTCGTCCATGACATCAAGGGTGAGAACTGGGAGCTAACCGCTGGATGGCGCTCGAAATTTTCCCATTGCCTGCTGTTCAACCCGACCGATTTGCGTTCGGCCCGCTACAACCCGCTTCTGGAGGTTCGTAAGGGGCCGCAGGAGGTCCGCGACGTCCAGAACATCGCCGACATCCTCGTCGATCCAGAAGGTTCGATCGAACAGCGCTCGCACTGGGAAAAGACCAGCCATTCGCTGCTGGTCGGCGCGATCCTCCATATCCTCTACGCTGAAGAGCACAAGACGCTGGAACGGGTGGCGACTTTCCTGTCAGATCCCCAGCGCACCTTCGTCTACACCCTGCACCGGATGATGACGACGAACCACCTGGGCGACAAGGACGCGCCGCAGGTCCACCCCGTCGTCGCCTCCGCCGCCCGTGAGCTGTTGAACAAGTCCGAAAACGAACGGTCAGGCGTCCTGTCCACCGCCATGTCGTTCCTGGGCCTATATCGCGACCCGGTCGTTGCCGCCACGACCTCACGCTGCGACTGGCGGATTTCTGACCTGATGGACGCCGAGCGCCCGGTGTCGCTGTTCCTTGTAATACCGCCATCGGATATCTCGCGCACCAAGCCTCTGGTCCGCCTCATCCTCAATCAAATTGGCCGTCGTTTGACCGAGCGCCTCGAAGGCGATCCCGACAAGCGTCGTAAACATCAACTGTTGATGATGCTCGACGAGTTTCCAGCGCTGGGGCGTCTGGACTTCTTCGAGACGGCGCTGGCATTCATGGCGGGCTACGGTATCCGCACCTATCTGATTGCCCAGTCGCTCAACCAAATTTCCAAGGCTTATGGCGAAAACAATTCGATCCTCGACAACTGCCACGTCCGCATTGCCTTCTCCTCGAACGATGAACGCACCGCGCGCCGGATTTCCGATGCCCTTGGTACCGCGACGGAGCTGCGCGCGCAAAAGAACTATGCCGGGCACCGCCTGTCGCCGTGGCTCGCCCATGTCATGGTGTCACGTCAGGAAACGGCACGCCAACTCCTGACCCCCGGCGAAGTCATGCAGCTTCCGCCGCAGGACGAACTGGTCCTCGTCTCAGGAATAGCGCCTATCCGCGCGAAAAAGCTACGCTATTTCGAAGACGCCAATTTCACGACCCGCCGCCTGCCGCCCCCCGTGCTGTCCGAGACCGCCTTCGTTGACCGGCCCGCCGGTCGCCCGGACGACTGGCAAGGGCGGGTACGTGCGACGTCGCGCCAACTGGCCGCCGCATTGGATGGCGAGGCGACCGCTGAAGACGAGGGCGGTGTGCAGCAACAACGTCACCCGGGTCTGGGTGAAGGGGACGCACCCGCTACAACGGAAGCGCCAGAGACAACCGAACGGGTGGCGGACGACGACAGCGACCTGGCGGCCGACAAACGCGCCCTCGATCGCGTCCGCACCCTGACGCCCGTCCAACGCGCGCATGCGTTGCACGAGAGCCAGTCGAAGGCGGCCAAATCGCGCCATCTCGACCTGTTCAGCGATTTCTAGGAGCCCGCCCCATGAAATCGCCCCGTATTCGCCACCAGTTCCATACCGACGCCGATCTAAGCCGGCGGCTGGACCAACTCGCCGCCTTGCCCGGCCAAAACAAGTCCGCTGTGCTGGAAGCGGCCGCACGGGCGTGGGTCGAACGGCGCGATGCGCAGGCGTTTGAGACGGCCTTCGCCAACCGCCTGAATCGATTGGGCCGTCAGTTGGACCGCATCGAACGCGATCAGAAGATCGTTCTGGAAAGCCTCATTCTGTACGTCCGAATGACCCTCCAGCGGGATGCACATCTGCCCGACCCCGATGCCGACAGTCGCGCCAAGGGCCGCGAGCGGTTCGAGGCGTTCATCGCCCAGATCGGCCGCAAGCTGGCCCAGGGCACGCCCACCTTTTCAAACGATGAGGAGACCGCATCATGACGACGCTGCCGTCAGCGCGCCGCCTGCGCGATATGCTGCGCACCGCCATGGGGGACACCCTGGCGGCGGCACTCAACGACCCAAACGTCATTGAAATCCTGGTCAATCCGGATGGATCGATCTGGCTTGATCGCTTAGGACAAGGACGTAGCGATTCCGGCATGGCCCTTCCGGCTGCCGATCGCGAACGGATCGTCCGTCTGGTCGCCAGCCATGTCGCGGTCGAAGTGCATGAAAACGCCCCGATCGTCAGCGCCGAACTGCCGACGCTGAACCAAGGCCGCAGGGGAGAGCGGTTCGAGGGCCTGCTGCCGCCGGTCGTCGAGGGCGCCTGTTTTGCCATTCGCAAACCCGCCGCCAAAATCCTGTCGTTGGGGGACTACGTCAGCGATGGCATGCTGTCCTCGACGCTGGCGCGACTTCTCAAATCCGCCGTGCAGGACCGGAAAAACATCCTGATCGCCGGAGGCACCTCCTCGGGCAAGACCACCTTCGGCAACGCCTTGTTGGCCGAGGTCGCGGCGCTCAATGACCGTGTCGTCCTGATCGAGGATACGCGCGAGCTGCAATGTGCGGCGCGCGATGTGGTGGCCTTGCGCACGCGGCCCGGCGTCGCGTCCTTGAGCGATTTGGTTCGCTCGACACTTCGCCTGCGGCCGGACCGGATCATCGTCGGCGAAGTGCGCGGCGGCGAAGCGCTGGAACTCCTCAAAGCCTGGAATACCGGCCATCCGGGGGGCATCGCCACGCTGCACGCCAACTCCGCGATCGGTGCCCTCTACCGCCTGGAACAGCTTGTTCAGGAGGCCGTCGTGCATGTGCCCCGCCGCCTCATTGCCGACGCCGTCGACATCGTTGTCTTCATCCAGAGCGCCAACCCATTCACCCAGACGCCGCGTCGCGTCGAGGCCGTCATGGCCCTCGATGGCCTGACCGCTGAGGGCGATTACCGCCTTCGTCCGCTCGAAGCGGCGAAGAACTGACGTCAACCTAAACAAGGAGCTATCTGATGTATAAGCCTATTTCCAAATCCATCCATTTGCGGATGGCCGTGCCGCTCGCCTTGGGTCTGGCGCTCGCGGTCTCGACCTCCGGCGCGCAGGCCGCCGGTTCCGGCATGCCGTGGGAAGAACCCCTCCAGCAAATCCTGGAGTCGGTGCAAGGCCCGGTGGCTAAGATCGTGGCCGTCATGGTCATCATCGTCACCGGTCTGACCTTGGCCTTCGGGGAAACCAGCGGTGGCTTCCGCAAGCTGATCCAGATCGTCTTCGGTCTCTCGATCGCGTTTGCGGCGTCGAGCTTCTTTCTGACGTTCTTCAGCTTCGGCGGCGGAGCGCTGATCCGATGAGCGCGGCGGTCGAAGGCTTCGAGGTGCCCCTGCATCAGGCACTCACCCAACCCCTCCTGCTGGGCGGTGCGCCCCGTGGTCTGGCCCTGCTCAACGGCACGCTCGCCGCGGCGCTGGGGCTCGGCCTGCAACTGTGGATTCCCGGCCTCGTGCTTTGGGTCGCGGGCCACACCCTCGCAGTCTTCGCCGCCAAACACGATCCTCACTGCGTCGCCGTCACCCTGCGCCACCTGCGTCAGAAGGGCTATTTCATATGCTGAACCTGCGCCAATACCGCCAGACGGCCGACCGTCTGGCCGATCACCTGCCTTGGGCTGTGCTGGCAGCGCCCGGCGTCGTCCTCAACAAGGACGGCAGTTTCCAACGCACCGCCCGTTACGAAGGGCCGGACGTGGAGAGCGCGACCCCGGAAGAACTGGTCGCGCTTTCCGCGCGGTTGAATAATGTCTTTCGCCGCCTGGGCTCTGGCTGGGCGGTATTCTTCGACGCCCGGCGTGGTCGCGCGCAGGCCTATCCCGGCTCCGGTGCGGAGACGGGGTTGGGTCGTCTGATCGACGAGGAGCGCCGCGCCGCCTTTGCCGGCGAGGAAGGGCACCATTTCGAATCCCGCTATCACCTGACACTCGTCTACATGCCCCCGGCCGACCAGCTTGATGGCATGGGCGAGGCCTTTGTCGAACGCGAAGAAAAAGTCATCGGTCGCGATTGGCATGACGTTTTGCGCCGGTTCGTTGACCGCACCGACGCGGTGTTCGATTTGCTGGCAACCGTGTTGCCGTATATCCGCGCCCTGGACGACGCTGACACCCTGACCTATCTGCATGCCTGCGTCTCGACGAAGGCCCATCCTGTAGCGATGCCGGAGACACCGGTTTATCTCGATGCCATCTTGGTCGACACGCCGCTGTCGGGCGGCTTGGAACCGCGTCTCGGCGATCAGCACCTGCGCAGCCTGACGCTCCTCGGCTTTCCGAACAACACGCGACCGGCCATGCTGGACGCCCTTAATCACCTCGATATGGAATATCGCTGGACCACGCGCTTCATTGCGCTGGATAAGGCGGAAGCCGTCAAGACGTTAACCAAACTACGGCGCCAATGGTTCGCCAAACGAAAATCGGTCGCCGCTCTGATGCGCGAGGTCCTCTACAAGGAAGCCTCGGCACTCACCGACACCGACGCCGACAATAAGGTCGCCGATGTCGATCTCGCCTTGCAGGCCATAGGTGGCGACCATGTCGGTTTCGGTTATCTGACCACCACGCTCAGCGTCATGGGCCCCGACCGCGACACAGCCGATGAACGCCTGCGTCAGGTGGAACGGGTCATCAATGGTCTGGGCTTCACCGCTATAGCCGAAAGCCTGAACGCCGTGGAAGCGTGGCTCGGCAGTATACCCGGCCACCTCTACGCCAACGTTCGTCAACCGTTGATTCACACCTTGAACCTCGGGCATCTGGCGCCGATGTCGACCCTGTGGGCCGGGCCGGAGCGCAATCGGCATCTTGACGGACCAGCCTTGTTTCATGCGGTGAGTTCCGGCGCCACGCCCTTCCGCTTTTCAACCCACGTCGGCGATGTGGGACATATGCTCGTGCTGGGTCCGACCGGCGCGGGTAAGTCGGTTCTGCTGGCCTTCATGGCGGTGTCGTTCACCCGCTACCCCGATGCACAGGTCTTTGTCTTCGATAAGGGGGGCTCGGCGCGCGCCGCCGTCCTGGCGCTCAGCGGCAGCCATCATGAAATCGGCCGGGACGGGCAGGTGGCGTTTCAGCCGCTGCGTCACATCGACGACTATGCCGAACGCACATGGGCCTTGGACTGGTTGTCCGCCTTACTCGATCAACAGGGTTTTGACCTTTCCCTCGACGGACGCGACGCCCTCTGGGCCGCACTGGAGACTCTGGCCGGAGCGCCCGTCGAACAGCGCACCCTAACAGGCCTCTGTGCCGTCCTGGCTTTCAATGACATCAAGGTCGCGCTGCGGCCCTACACCCTCGACGGTCCATACGGCCATATTCTCGACGCCGATCATGAGACGCTGGAACTGACCGCGATCCACGGCTTCGAGATGGAAAGCCTGATGGGGGAGCGCCTGCTCGTCGCGCCCGTTCTGACCTATCTCTTTCATAGGCTCGAAGCGCGCTTCGATGGCCGTCCCACCCTGATGATACTGGATGAGGCCTGGGTGTTCCTCGATCACCCGCTCTTTGCGGCCCGCATCCGGGAATGGCTGAAGGTGCTGCGCAAGAAGAATGTCAGTGTCCTGTTCGCCACGCAGAGTCTCGCCGATGTGGTGGACAGCCCGATCGCGCCGGTCTTGATCGAGTCCTTCCCGCAGCGCCTGTTTCTCCCGAACGAGCGGGCCGTCGAACCGCAGAGCCGGGGGGCTTACCAGCGACTCGGCCTCAACGACCGCCAGATCACCCTGATCGGGCAGGCCACGCCCAAGCGTCAGTATTACCTGCAATCCCGACGCGGCAACCGGCTGTTTGATCTCCGGTTGGGTCAGGTGGCGCTGAGCATCTGTGCCGCATCCAGCCCGGATGACCAGCGGCTGATCGACACCGTGCTCGCCGAAGGACCGCCTGAAACCTTTGCTGCGCGTTACCTCACCGCGCGCGGACTGTCCTGGGCGGGCACCTTGCTCGCGGTCACCGATCCCCCGTCGGTTGGGTAACTTTCAGCCGAAATCATTGTCTCAACAAAAGGAGCTATTCGTCATGAAATTGAATGCCTTATCCCTATTCGCTGCCGGCCTGTTTACAGCGGTTCCAAACCTCTCGTTGGTGCCCGCAGCACAGGCGCAGATGGTGGTCTATGACCCCAGCAACTACGTCCAGAGCGTCCTTCAGGCGACGCGTGCCCTGCAACAGATCAACAACCAGATTCTCAGCCTCCAGAACGAAGCGGTCATGCTCCAGAACATGGCCAAAAACCTGAAGAAATTCGATGTCAGCGCCCTTGCCGGCCTCAACCAGAACATGGCCGCCATCGACGCCCTGATGAAAGAGGCGCGGGGCATCGCCCTAAATCTGACCGCCACCCGGCAGGCCTTCGCCACCCAATTCCCCGGTGCCTACGGAAGCAACCTGAAACTGGGTGATCTCCTCTCGGGGGCGGAGACGCGCTGGAAGTCGGCCATGGAAGCCTACGGCCAGACCCTCAACGTCCAAGCTAGGATCTCCGAAACGCTCGCCGAAGACGCCGCCGCCCTCAGTCGCATCATGTCGGCAGCCGAAGGGTCGGAGGGGGCGCTTGAGGCGCAACAGGCCTCGAACCAACTTCTTGCCCTCACAGCCAAGCAGCAGATGCAAATCCAGGCCTTGCTCGCAGCCCAAGGTCGCGCGGAAGCGCTGGATGCGGCCCGCAAGGCCGAGGCGGAAGCGGCCGCTAAGGCCGCGACGCGCCGCTTCCTCGGTACCGGCAAGGCCGGACAATAACCCTCCAGATACGGCGAAGCGTCATGACCGACCTCAACATCATCGACACCTTTCTCGATACCTTTCTGGCCTATCTCGATTCGGGGTTTGGCCTCCTGAAGGGCGACGTCGGACATCTGGCGGCGATCCTGATCGCGATAGACGTGACGCTCGCCGCTTTATTCTGGTTACTGGACGAAGAGGCGCATCTGTTCGGTCGCCTGATCCGCAAGGTGCTCTATGTCGGTGCCTTCGCTTTCATCATCACCCATTTCAGCTTTTTGGCCGAGGTCATCTACGACTCGTTCGCGGGCCTTGGACTGCGCGCCGGCGGCGGCGGTGTATCGGCGCATGATCTATTACGACCCGGAAAACTCGCGGCGACCGGGTTCGACGCGGCGCATCCCTTATTGGAGCAGATCGCCGACCTGCTTGGACTCGATACGGTTTTCGGCAACCTGCTGACCATTGTCGTGCTTCTCGTCGCCTGGCTGCTCGTCATTCTATCTTTCTTCCTGCTGGCCGTTCAGCTTTTCATCTGCGTTCTGGAATTCAAGCTGACGACCCTGGCCGGTTTCGTGCTCGTGCCTTTCGCTCTGTGGAACAAGACGGCGTTCCTGGCCGAACGCGTACTCGGGAACGTCGTCACCTCCGGCATCAAGGTCATGGTCATGGCCGTGATCGTCGGTATCGGATCGGGCTTTTTCGACACCTTCATCACCGCGCTGGACGGTCAGGAGCCTGATCTTATGCAGGCCATGACGCTGGCCCTGGCGTCTCTTACCCTTCTGGGCCTCGGCTTGTTCGGTCCGACTGTTGCGTCCGGTCTCGTCTCCGGAGCGCCGCAACTCGGCGCCGGATCGGTGGCGGGTACGCTCGGCGCAGCCGCCGGGGCTGGGCTTCTGGCCGGGGGCGCTGTCTCCGGCGCTGCCCGAGCGCTCGCGGGGGCTGGCAGTGGTGGCATGCAGGCCATATCGAGCGCCGCGTCGAAACTCGGCGGCGGGGGCGGGGCCTCCGCCGGCGCATCACCACCTCCACCACCGCCGTCGCCCTCGGCCGGATCGAGCCCGGGTGCGACAGGGTCAGGCACGCCCGGCGGCGATGCGGCGCCACCGGTCTGGGCGAGAAAAATGCAGGCCGAGCAGCGCACGCGTGGCCGGGTGCAAATGGTGCAGGCCGCGATCATCGCCGGGGATCAGGCCTCCGGTTCGGCGTCTCCCAATCTCTCACAGAAGGACTGATCCATGTTCAAACGCCCGCTCCAGCGGTTCGGTGGCACGCCCGAACCCGTCACACCCTATCAGAAAGCCGCACAGGTCTGGGACGATCGCATCGGCTCGGCCGTCGTGCAGGCCGCCAACTGGCGCCTGCTTGCGCTCGGGGCGCTCACCCTCAGTTTCGGCCTTGGGGGCGGGCTGATCTGGAGTACGACCCAGAGTCGGGTGGTCCCATACGTTGTCGAAGTCGATCAGCAGGGCGCGGTGCGCAACGTGGCGGCAGCGACCACCACCTACACGCCGACGGAGGCGCAATTGGCGTGGCACATCGGGCGATTCATCACCCTTGTTCGATCGCTGCCGACCGACCCGGTGCTGGTGCGCGGTCAATGGCTGGAAGCCTACGAGATCGCCACCGGCGACGCTGCCACCTTTCTTTCCGAGCATGCGCGCCTGAATGATCCGTTCGCGCAGGTGGGACGGAACTCTGTGACCGTGTCGATCAATAGCGTCGTGCGCGCTTCGAAGTCCTCGTTCCAGGTGAAGTGGGCCGAACAGGTCTTTGAAAACGGACAGATTGTGCGCACCAGCCGCTGGACGGCCATCCTCGGTGTGAAGGTGCAGCCGCCGACGCGCGAAGACGTTCTGAGAAGGAACCCGCTCGGCCTTTACGTCACCGATCTCGCCTGGTCGAGCGATTACGCCCCTGATCCCGCTAAACCCTAACCTTGAAGGAGACATTGATGAAACCCCAAGTTCTGTGGGGCCTTGCGCCCCTCTCATTGCTCGCCAGCGTCGCCGTCGCGACGCCCGCGCCCAAACCCCCGGTAAAATACACCGTTGCGCCATCGGAAGCCTCCGCGCGCGTGGAAAAGCTGCCGCCGGCAGGGCGCGTCGAGGCTGCCAACCGGGCGGCGGCGCGCGAACCGGCCACTGAGAATTATTTGAACGCGATCCAGACCTACGCTTATATGGAGGGCGCCCTGTACCGGGTATACTCTGCTCCGGACCGGGTGACGGACCTGATGCTTGAGCCCGGCGAAACGGTTATGGCGATTTCCGCAGGCGACACCGCGCGCTGGATTATCGGCGACACCAAAAGCGGCGAGGGGGCGGGCGTCCGCACCCATATCCTCATCAAGCCCCATACATCTGGCCTGAAAACCAACCTGGTGGTTCTGACGACGAGCCGCACCTACCATCTTCAGCTTGAAAGCACGCCGTCCACCTATATGGCAGCGGTCTCTTGGCGCTATCCCGCCCTCCCAGTCGTGAAGATCGAGCCAACGCCAAAGGTCGAGCCACTGAAACCTACCGAACCGTCTCTCGATGTCACCAAGCTGAATTTCCACTATGTCATCGAAGGCGCGGTTCCGGCCTGGCGACCGCGGCAGGTCTTCGACGATGGCGCCAAGACGTACATCGTTTTTCCCGCAGAAACGGCGACGTCCGCCGCACCGCCGCTGTTTCTAATTGGGCCGAACGGCGAGGCCCAGATTGTAAATTATCGCGTGCAGGCCGGTTATTACGTCCTCGATCGGTTGATCGACGTAGCTGAACTGCGTCTGGGCACCGCGCCGCAGACGGTCGTACGACTGCGCCGGGCGGAGGCGACCGGATCAGCCATCAAAGGAAAAGGGGTGCGCCATGACTGAGCCCATCCCGACCGAGAAGGTCGATCCGGAAACGCTCGTCCTGCGGGCCAAGCCGCGGCGCGCCGTACGGTTTCGCCGTAATCTGCTGATCGGCGCGGGTGCCGTAGGCGCGCTGGCGCTGGCCGGGGTGACTTGGCTCGGCCTGTCACCGCCGATCATCAAGGCGGTGGAGACGGCAGATAAATCGGGCGACCTCCAAAAGCGGGTTCGGCCACCGACGGAAACCCTGAGCGGTCTGCCGAAATCCTACGCGGACGTGCCCGAACTCGGCCCACCCCTTCCTGGGGACTTGGGCGGCCCTTTGCTCGAAGCGCAAAAGGCCAAGGTGGCTGCAAATCCAGTGGGTACGGATGCGACGACAGATTCGATGCCCGCGTCGGCCGCCGAACCCGAGGCGCAAACAAAGACGAGCGGGCTCTTTGTATCCGTGTCTCAGCGGTCCCCAATCCCGGAGGCCCTCAAGCTTGAGAACCGGGAGCCTGTCGTTCAAACGGGAGCCGCGCCAAAGGTGCTGGCGGGGACCGTCATAGCCGCAACGTTGATTACCGGCCTGAATTCCGATTTGCCGGGTGTCGTGCTGGCACAGGTGACGGAACCGGTCTTCGACAGCCGAACCGGTCAGCAGGTCGTCATTCCTGCGGGGAGCCGTCTGATCGGCAGATACGAGCGGGCGACCGGCTCGCGCCAGCAGCGTATCAATGTGCGTTGGGACAAGATGATACTCCCTGACGGCCTAACCCTGACGCTAAAAGACAGTGTCGCCGCAGATGAAGCGGGGTTTGTCGGCCTGAAGGATCGCGTCGACTACCATCCCGCGGCGTTGGCTAAGGGGGTGGGGCTCTCCGCCATCCTGTCTTTAGCGGACACGCGCGCCGAAGGCGAAGAAGGTGAGTTGACCCGTGCCATCCGCGAAGCCGCAGGACGGACCTTCAACCAAACCGGGCAACGCCTCGTGCAGCAGGCCGTCGATGCGCCGGTAACGATCACCGTGCGCCCGGGGTGGACGGTACGTATCATTCTCACGAATGATCTACTGGTGTCGAACGAAGAAGGAGGCGCCCGTGGCTGAGTTGAAATTACCGCGCTTGCCTGACCGGACGCCGGTGAAACTTACGGTAACGTTAGGTGCGGAACTAAATCAGGCACTGAAGGACTATGCAGACCTGTATCAAACGACGTATGGCAGCCCGGAAAGTGTCGTAGAACTAATCCCGTTTATGCTCGAAGCCTTTTTGGCGAGCGATAAGAATTTCCGACCAGCCAAAAAGTAGCGTCCGAACGAACTCTGGGTTTTGGCGCACGCCAGCGTCAGCGATGACGTCTGTAAAATCACGAGCCAAAAGTCGACCTGACCCACCTTAGAGATAGCATCAGACGTGCGCGACGACCTTCCATAAAAGAGTTAAAACTCATTCGAAAACATGGCTCAGGTTTTCGGTGAGAGAATTTGGTCCAGTTCAGTTTTTTCCGTCTCGGTCAGGAGGCTATCTATCTGTTTTGAGCGAGGGTTGCCTTGGGGTGGCCAGCGCGACGGGCGGCGTCGAAAGCGCATCCACGCTCTGACGAGGCCTTCGTCGCTCCGGCGCCTCTGACGAATATGATAGCAAGATTGAAGGCCTTGCCGGAATGGCTGCCGCGCGCCGGGAACGGCAAGCTTTATACACTTACGGCTTAGGTGAGGCTGCGGCTTAATTTGAAGATTAGATCGGGCAGGGCGTAAGTGATTGCAGGTACACGAAATCGGCGTCTGCGGCCATCCATTCATCATGGCGTGCTTCTGCCGCGATCTCTAACTCAAGGATATTACTGTGGTGTTCAGCTACTCTCTCGATTTCGACTCTTTCTCTGCATTCATATATTTCAACGGGAAGAGGGTCGCCATTGGCACACCACTCCGAATAGCGACCATATTGCAGATCGACAAATGAATACAGAGGGCTGGTGTAATACATGTACACGGCTTCATATGCGTCAATCGCCGCTTCATTTGTACTTTCGACTAGATTTGCCGCAGCGAAAATTTCTTCAGCGGTCACACATTCCTGTGCATTTGCTGTAGAAAATACAAACGCGGCAAATAAAGATGTTATCACAAAAGATGTAAATCTTTTGACGTAAATAAACTTCATTTTATTCCTCCTTGTTTTGCAGCCTCACCTGTAAGAGTGGGGGAGGTGTAAAAATCCGCCATAGGTTGAGCTATTTTGGCCTTGGTCTGAAATTCAAAATATTTTTTAAAAATCTATGGCGGAAATTTTTCGCCTCAAAACTCCTACCAATGAGAGCGGACGTTTCAGCCGCTGTTGGCCAAAATCCGCGTCAAGCAAACTGTTCGCATGACACCGGTGTCTAGGCCCTATTTATAAGAGTTCCAAAGGAACTCCTTCTCAACGGGGAGAGTACATTGAAAACGAGCCATTTTGCTAAGTGCCTGCTGGCGGGCGCGAGTCTGATTAGTTTTGCCGCTGCGGTTAATAGCGCGCATGCACAAGAAGCGCCTGTAGCCGCGAAGGCCGATGAGACGACAGAGGTCGTCGTGGTCGGTACGCGGCGTTCGCAGCAGAGCGCCATTGACCGGAAAAAGCGCGCCAAGACGGCAACTGACTCCATCGTCGCGGAAGATGTGGGGTCGTTTCCTGACCGCAATCTCAACGAAGCGCTTTCTCGGGTCGCCGGTGTGGCTATTGCACGTGACGATTACGGTGAGGGGGCGTCGGTCAATCTGCGAGGCAACTCGGCCGATTTCACCCGCGTCGAGATGGACGGGATGTCGGTGAACAGCGGCGGGTCCGAGTTGGCCATCAACGGCTCCAACGGGACGGGTCGCGCTGCGGATCTGCGTGAACTTCCGGCGGATCTCATCAAGAGCGTCGATGTCGTAAAAGGTCAGACGGCGGACATGACCGAAGGCGGTTTGGGAGGATCGGTGATCATTCAGACCCGCTCGGGTCTGGACTTTAAAAAGCCGTACCTATCCCTACGCGTGGGCATGGACCAAAACACGTTGAGCAAGAGATGGTCGCCGGATATCGGCCTTGTCGCTTCCCGCAAATTCTTCGATGGCCGACTGGGCGTCATCGTGAATGTCAATCAGAGCCGGCGCCTTAATGACAGCCATCAGGTCTCGCAAGCGGGCTCCAGCGATCGTCAAGGATACCTCAAGCTGTTTGACGTGGACGGGTCTCCGGAGAAGACGTTTACATATGACCCGTCTATCGCGAGTGGCGAGTATTCGGACCGGTACGTCACGTCCAATCCGGCACGGGCGTATGACGCGCCCATGCAATCTTATACCCTCCTCGCTGGTGGGACTTTCAACACGAATTCGGCTCTGGATATTCTTACTAAGTCGGCGGCTGCCAAAACCAAGGCCGACTGTATAGCGGCGTTTCCCCTATACACTACGACGCAGCTCAACACCATTACGCCGGGTGCCAGCAGTGTTAACCGGTGGAACGTTCAGGACCAACGCATTAAGGAACAAATCACCTGTCTGAACCAGTGGAACGATTACGTCCCGAACACTGCCAGCGATCGGAATAAGACACTCTATGAAGACCGGCTCGCTTGGGATGTTCGCTTCGATTATCGGGTGAATGACAATCTGACGGTCTATGCCAAGTATCAGGTCGCCAACCGTCTCACCGAAGACTATACGCGTACGCGTAACCGTGGTTTCACTGACGGAGGCGTTGCGACGACGTACGGCGCACGCACCCTGATCCCGAACACGACCAATTACCTAATCAATCCGGTTTCGGGTTTCTACCGGTACAACGACAGCCAGCCTTTCGGCACCAACACAGTTGGCGGGCTTGCCTACCCGATTTACGGCTTCGCCTCCAATATCGTGCCAGGCTCTGCCAAGGTCGATGATACCCACCACGTGACCGAACTCCAGGTTACCAATATTGGTCTGGGCTACGATAACATCCAGAACGATCAGGAGTGGAAAAACAACTATCTGCTGACCGGCGCTCAGTACAGAAAAGGCCCGCTGAGCATCGACTTCCTCGCCAGCCGTAGTGAAGGCACCTATCAAAGGACGGATGCCCGTTTCCGGCGCTCGGTTTTGGCGCCGACTCTGACCATGAGGGTGACGTCTTCGGGGCTTTGGGTGTCGGAGTACCCGGCCGGCGTCAACCCCGACGATATCAGCCGGGTCTACCCCCTCCAGGCTGCCGCGAACGCTGCCTCGCCGCAATATACTCAGAATATCCAGCTAACCTATGATCCCCGGCTGTCGGAAAGCGGTGAAGATCAGCTAAAGCTGGATGTGACCTATCGTACGCCAAACCTGCCTTTCTTGAAGTCTTTCAAATCGGGCGCCAGCATGCGCAAGGCCACGACGCGTCTCTGGGGCGGCGGTGGGTATTCGCCGACATCTACCGTCTTCGTACCGACCAGCACACTGCGCGGAAACATTCGCGCTTGCGAAGCGACGTCCACGTCGACCATCCCCTGCGTATACGGCTATGTGCCGCTTACGGGGAACAACGCGTCTTACGGGACCGAAACGGTTACACGTGCGCAACTGGAGGCGATTTATCGCAATTCGGTGCTTGAAAATGACGGTCCGTTTATGCCGGGCATTGAGGGCTTTGAAGGGTTCGAAGTCTGGGACTCTGTCGATGTGAACAAGGCGTTGTCGCAGATGGCTGGAGCTGTGAACTTCAACCTGAACTGCATGAAGGTCTGCAAAGGCTCCGACGGCAAAATGTATGAGATGCCGGTCAACGTCACGACCGAAACGATCACTGCTGCATATTACGTCGCCGAGTTCGAGCAGAAGCTGCCGTGGGATATGACGTTCGACGGTAATTTCGGGGTACGTATGGTTCAGGTCGAAACAGCGGGTCGTGGTAATGTGACGCTGAATGCGATCACGAAGAACGCCAACTGGAATGCTCTCACGCCTGATTCCAATATTACGACCACGACGATTAACAAACCGATCACAATCGACCGGACGGTCACTGATTGGCTACCAAGCTACAACGCCAATTTGTGGCTGCTGGATGACAAATTGGTGCTTCGTTACCACTGGTCTAAAACCGTCACCCGTCCCCCCGTGAGCCGCCTGTGGCCGGCCGGTTCCTGTACCTACGACGAACGCATCGCCGACTTGGTAGAACTTGGCGAAGATCTGGACATGACCTGCGGCACATTTGGCAACCCGGAACTGAAACCGTACACGGCCAATAAGAACAATACATCGCTCGAATGGTACGTTAATAAGGACACGTTCTTATCTCTCGCCTATTACCGTCAGAAGACGAAAATAGGCGCGCCGGAGGCCTATTCCGTCAGCGATCAACCCTTGTTCGCGGGAACCGATGAAGTCGATCCGGCCACTGGGCAGCGTCTGGACAGCTATCGTTTTAGATACACCACCTATCGCAACGGTCCGGGCTCCGTCTATGCTGGCTGGGAAATGACAGCTAAGTCTGCCTTTACCTTCCTGCCTTGGCAGTTGCGCTATACAGGTGCCGACTTCAACATTTCGACCAATAAGACGGGTGGGGCGGCTACTCTGATTGATCCGATTACCGGTGAAAATCTGGGTGCTCGCGATCGTTCCGACTATTTCATCAACCTGGCGCTCTGGTACGATGACGGCAAGACCAATGCACGTCTCGCCTACCAAACCCGAGACGCGATGCTGCGGTGTATTACGGCTTGTGGCGATAATCAGACTAGTGCCTACGCTTTCCCCACTCAGAACACGAACCAATACGTTTCTCTGCCCTACAATCCCGGCGAACCTTACTATACCCGCGCATACAGCTACCTCGACGCCAAGGTGACCCACAAGTTCAACTCGAACGTGGAAATCTATTGGGAGGGGCGCAATCTGCTAGCAGAAGCAACAGTTATCGAAGGCGTGCGTGAATTCTCGAATGCCGACGGTTACCCCTTCAGCTATCGCTATGGCGGTCGCCGGTTTACGTTCGGTCTGACCTACAAGATGTAAGGCGGATGTCGTTTCAATAGGACCTGTCCTGTTGATAAGATGGGCCTTCCAGATCACTGGCGGCCCGTCGGTTTCCCCGATCCGGACTCCCCGCGCTGTTGGATACCGCGACTCCAGATCGCAACTGGCAGGCACTTTTACAAAGGTGCCTGCCTCTTTTTTTCTTCTTTGGGCCGTCAGGTTCTGCCGTGTGCTGATATAATCCACACCATGCTCTGCCCATGCCAATACCCAGAGGCTGAATGATGAACCCCAGCCATAAGCCTATCGGCTCAGACATTTATGAACTCGCGCGTTCTTGCGTGGCCGCTTTTATCGGTGTCGCTCTAAGCGTCTGCCCGACATCAAGTTTGGCTGAGCAGGCGGCACTCAAACCGACGCCGACCTATCTGCCGGCACCTGTTCTGGACATTCCAGTTTCCGTAAGCGACGCCGCAGCGCGCCGAAAGACAGGAAAGGTAACACTGCGGAAGATTATACTTGTCGGGGATTCCACCGTGCAGGTGAACAGTGGGTGGGGTGGCGCGTTTTGTGCGCATCATGTCACAACCTATGTGGCTTGCGTGAACATGGGGCGCGGCGGGCGTTCTACCTTAAGCTATCGGACCGAAGGGTCGTGGGATTACGCTCTCAACGAAGCGAAGGTGCCGGGTTACAGCCAGGTATTCATCCTCATCCAATTCGGCCACAACGACCAGCCGGGTAAGCCTGGTCACTCGACGGACCTCCAGTCGGAATTTCCCCAGAATCTGACGCAGTTTGTAGTGGATGCGAGGGCAACGGGGGCAGTGCCTATCCTCGTTACGCCGTTAACTCGGCGGGTCTTCGTCGACGGATCGCTGCAAGACAGTTTGGCACCTTGGGCCGCTGCGGCACGAAAGGTAGCCAACGAGATGGGGGTGCCCCTCATTGACCTTCACGCAATGTCGGTCGACACCGTACAGGCCATGGGGCCTGTGGAGAGCCTCAGTCTGTCGTCAAAAACGCCATCGACTGAGGAACTGGCCGCTGCCAAAACGGGTACCAGCCGCGGTGCCCGCAAGCCAGCGGCACCGACTGTGGAGGTCGCTGTCACCGAGAATAGGCCTCAGACCCAGACTTTCGACTACACGCATCTGGGGGCGCGCGGCGCGGAACTGTTCGCTAGGCAGGTGGCTCAAACTCTGGTCACGATCGCACCGGAGTTGCAGAAGCAGGTGTTGCCGTGAAGTATAGCCGCCTGAACCTCCAGAAGTTGACAGCCGCCATTATCGGGTCCGCGGCCGCCTGGATGTGTGTGGGAACGTCTGGGTTAGCGGGGGAACGATTTGAGATAGCCATTACCGTTGACGATCTACCGCTTCAAGGCGCCTTTACAGAGGGACCATCGCGTCTTGAGATTGCAAAATCTTACGTGAAAACGCTGAAAGCGTACCACGTAAAAGAGGCGTACGGGTTTGTAAACGGCGGTAAGTTGGCCACCGCATCTGACGGCAGAGAGGTCTTAGATTACTGGAGAAGCGCTGGATACCCGCTCGGGAATCACGGTCTGACCCATATGAATCTTGGTCGGGCTGAGTCGCTGGCGGCTTGGATCGGCGACATGGAGGCCAATGAGCCCTTCATCAAGCCCCGAATGAACGGAAAGGCCTGGCGCGTCCTCCGGTTTCCGAACCTCTCAGGTGGTGGGAAGGGCGAACGTCACGACGGCGCTATCGCTTGGCTCAAGGCCGAACGCTACAGTATTGCCGAGGTCACTTTGAGTTTCAGCGACTGGGCCTACACGGAGGCCTATAATCGTTGCCGCGCCAAAGGGGACGCCGTGGCCATTGGGGCGATGGAAATTCAATATCTGGCTCAGGTCGACGACGGTATCGTTAGGATGAAGGCCCTGTCGCGGAAAGTCTATGGACGCGTCGTGCCTCAAGTCCTTCTGACTCATCTCAGTGCCTGGTCAGCCCATATGCTGCCCCAGGTCATGGCGCGGCTCGACAAGGCTGGCGCCCGTTTTGTCACTCTGGCTAAGGCACAGGCCGATCCAGCCTATCTGGAGCCAGAGAGCGACTGGGGCAACGGGCCGGTGATGGAGCGCGCCGCAAAGCGGCACGCTCTCGATCTGAGTGATCTGCCGAAAGTCAAATCCACGCCCAACCTCGACACGCTGTGCCGTTGATCTGATACCCGCATTCTGGAGGCCAAATGCCAAACTTTTCACTGTCCCGCCGTTCGGTACTCTACGCCGGTTTTGCCGTCCCGCTTCTGGGGGCTTGTTCGACGATGGCCCTGCCGCGCCCGACCGGTAAAACGGTGTCAGCCAGCGCGCCCTTCGACATGCCCTCGATCACCGTGCCAGATTTTGGGTCGGCTAAACGCTTCCTGATCACCGACTTCGGCGCGCGTCAGGACGATCAGGCCGCCACCTCTGCCGCCATCGCCAAAGCTATCGACGCGGCCCATACGGCAGGGCAGGGCGTCGTCGTCGTGCCTGAAGGCACATGGCCGACCGGCAAGGTCCACCTGAAAAGCCACGTCAATCTGCACCTCAGCAAGGGCGCGACCCTGCTGTTCTCGGAAAAGCCCGAAGACTACCTGCCGCCGGTACAGACCTCGTGGGAAGGCATCGAGTGCCTGAACTATTCGCCGCTGGTCTATGCGTTCGACTGCGAAAACGTGGCGATCACCGGCGAGGGCAAGCTGAAGGCCAAACTCGACGTGTGGAAGCTGTGGTACGCGCGGCCGAAGCCTCACATGGATGCCTTGGTGGCCCTATATAACATGGCGTACAAGAACGTGCCGGTCAGCGAGCGTCAGATGGTCGTGGGCGAAAACCACCTGCGTCCGCATTTCGTGCAGCTCAACCGCTGTAAGAACGTGCTTCTGGAGGATTTTTCGCTCGAAGACAGCCCCTTCTGGTGCATCCATCCGCTGCTCTGCCGCGACGTGGTCATTCGCCGCGTCAAGGTCCGCGCCCACGGCCATAACAATGACGGCGTCGATCCGGAAATGAGCCAGAACGTGCTGATCGAGGATTGCGTCTTCGATCAGGGCGATGACGCCATCTCGGTCAAGTCGGGTCGCGACATGGACGCGTGGCGGCTCAATACCCCAACCAAAAATGTCGTCATGCGCAATTGCAAGGTCAAAAACGGCCACCAGCTCATGGCTGTCGGCAGCGAACTGTCGGGCGGGATCGAGAACGTCTTCGTCGACAACTGCCACTTCGTCGGGTCGGGTGAGCGCGGCGACGGCTGGGCCGTGGCGATCAACAACCTGCTCTACGTCAAGACCAACGAGCGACGCGGGGGCTACGTGAAGAATATCCACATGTCGAACGTCTCCGCCACAAAGATCGCCGGCAGCGTCGTGGCGGTAGAGACCGACGTCCTTTACCAGTGGCGCACCCTGATGCCGACCTATGTGCGCAAGCTCACGCCAATCGAAGGCCTGCACGTTTCAGGCATCAAGGTCGGTGAGGCGAAGAACCTGTGTTTTATTAAAGGTGAAGCGGAGTTGCCCGTTCGGAACGTGTCGTTGAAAAACGTCAAGGTGGACAAGGTTACGGGTACACCGGTAAGAACGGACAACGTCGTCGGATTGTCAGTATAGGCCCGTGTCGGGCGGAAAGACCGAGGTCCTCATGTCGTCGCCTGTCGTGAATCGCCGTACATTCGCATTCGGGGCATCGAGTCTTGCGGCGACCGCGGGTCTTGCCCATGGCACCTCCTCAGACCCCATTGCCGCACCGGTCCCGTCCGGACGAACCGTCCCGTCAGAAGTCTTAGCGTTATGGTCGCACGAGGCACCGCTGATGGCGACGAAGGACTTTTCTGAGCAAATCGAGAATATTTCGCGGGTTCCAGGTGAGGTGGTGCGCCGCCTAACCGGTACCACTCGACCTCGGCTGGCTGTCTTCCGACCGAAGCATCCCAATGGAAAAGCTATCCTCATCATTCCGGGTGGTGGGTTCGCGACCAATTATTTCGACCCGGAAGGATACATGCCCGCGACCGTATTTGCCTCGAAAGGCTATACCTGTTTCGTGTTGTTTTACCGGCTTGCCGACAATGGGTGGCAGTCACGGCCTGATGTGGGGACAGTGGACGCACAGCGGGCGTTGCGTCTCATCAAATCCAACGCCTCCCGTTTCAATATCGATCCTGAGAAGGTGGGCGCGGTTGGTTTCAGCGCCGGTGGTTTCGTCGTCGCGAGCCTTGCCACACGGTTCAACGAAACCCTGTACGACCCCACCGATCCGATGGATTCTCATAGTTCGAAACCGGCTTTCATTGGCTTGGCCTATGGTGTCCTGTCACTAGATCCGGCAATCGCATGGGCGGGCGCCAATCCGGCTTTATTCGGGCGGATGCCGACCGTGCAGGAAATGGATCGTTACTCCCCTGACCAGCTCGTCACCGCTCAAACGCCTCCCGTGTTTCTAACCCATGCCGAGGACGATAAGGTCGTTGTCGTGGAGAATAGCCTGCGTTTCAGAGCCGAAGCCGTGCGCCACGGCGTACGCACAGAGATGCACATTTTTGCGACGGGCGGTCATGGCTTTCGAAAGGGTGACCTGTTGCTGGACGCGTATCTGCGATGGCCGAGCCAGTTCATGGGCTTCATCGACGCGAATGTCTAACCAGTTGCCATAATGGTTCGCTCAGCGACTAGGCGACGAAATTGAATGTTAACGCTCACTGGTGCTCGCCAACAACACCCCTCGAATATGTACGACAAAATGAACCGTACACATTGAAAACCCGCCGCGCATATGACAATATTGTCAAAAATAAAAAAGCCTGCGTTCGGATTTCACCGGTAACGACAGGTTCCAAGGGAACGGCGCAGGGATTTCATTAAATGCTACGCGTGTCTGAAGAGCGGACGATCTGGCTGTCACGGTTTGTGATTCCACATGAGCCGGCCTTACGAGTGTGGTTGCGAAGGCGAACGTCTGCGGGCATCGAGGTTGATGACATCGTACAGGAAACCTATTCGCGCTTGATTGGTTTGGATTCGGTAGCGGATATTCGAAACGTTCGAGGCTACATTTTTCAGGTCGCGCATTCGGTTCTGGTCCACACAGTTCGACGTTCGAAAATCGTGCCGATCGAAGTCCTAAGCGATGTCGATGAGTACGAAGCTTATGTGTCGGACCCAACTCCAGAAGATTATCTTTTGGGTCGAGACGAGTTGTCGCAAGTCTATGGCGCCATCGGAGCCTTGCCACGGAAGATGAAAGAGGTTTTTCTGTTGCGCAGAGTGGATGGATTGTCCCAACGCGAAGTGGCGCAAAAGCTAGGCCTCGCCGAGAGTACCGTGGAAAAACATATGAGCCGCGGAATTCTGATGGTATTAAATCTGCTGACCCATGGCGGAAATGAGGGCGCTCGCGCCTCTAAAGCATGGGGGAAGAGATTGAGTGAGGATAGTTCGGACCGTGACGTCAGGAGACAGCGCCAATAAGATTGACGTAGCGGCCGCCGATTGGGCGGCGCGTGTGGATCGTGGCGACCTGAATCCGAGCGAAGAATCGGCTTTGGACGAATGGTTGGCGGCTGATGTCAGGCATCCCGGCGCGTTTGCGCGCGCGCGGGCTGCCAGCCTGATCTTGCAGCGGGCGGTCGCCATAGATTCTCAGCGTCAGTCAGGACGTAACCCGTCGGGAGCTGGGTCAGGACGAATAATAACGCGCCGTCAATGGCTCTGGGGCGGCGGAGCCGTTGCGGCGGGTCTCTCAGGTTTAGCTGTCTACAAGATGATCGAAGCAGACGCGCCTTTGACCCTAGTCACGCGGCGCGGCGAAATCAGGTCCATCCCGCTGGCAGACGGATCTGCGGTCAGTCTGAATACCGACACCAGCATCCGAACCAAATACTCGCCGCAACGACGGGAAATATGGCTGGATTCCGGGGAGGTGGATTTTTCGATTCTGAATGATATCGCGCGACCGTTCATCGTCTTCGTTCGCGGCGTCGAAGTTGTATCGAGCAACGCGAGACTGCTAATTCAGAATTTGCCGGGCGCTCCGATTAAAGTGTTAGTATCGGCCGGCGTTGCAGAGTTGCGCGGGCGAACCGCCGAGCAACGCGTTCGACTCAATGCGAATATGGGTGCCATCGTCCCGGACGTCGCCGATGCGCAGACACCAGCCATTCGTTTGGTGCCACTTGCGCCGGGCCAGATCGAGCAGGCGTCGCTGTGGCGTGTCGGAAAAGTAGGGCTTGAGGGACAGCGCTTGCAAGACGCCGTATCGGAATTTCGACGATACGGGGACGTGAAGATTGTCTGGTCCGATCCGAAAATTGGCCAGGAAGAAGTTTCCGGAATGTTCGACCTACGCGATCCCGTAGGTTTCGCCAGAGCCGTCGCCGAGAGCCTTGACCTCAAACTCAGCGTTTCTGGGGACGAAATCGTCCTGGCTTACAAATAAAAAGCCTGAGACAGCAGAGCGAGATGGCGGAAATGCCACGCCGGGACGCTCTAGTCTAAGAGGGCATAAAAAAGGCCTTGGGAGTAATGATGCGCAGAGGACTGAACACCCCTGTTTTACTGGGTGTGGTCGCGACGGCTATGTGCCTCGCGCCGGTCGCTTCCGCGCAAAGCCAAGCCTTCGACATCCCCTCTGACCTGGCATCGAAAACGCTGCCCGAATTCGGTCGTCAGTCCGGTTTGCAGATTATTGCGCCCACGGGTCGCATCAAAGGCATAAAAACCCGGTCGGTTAGCGGACGCTTTCTGCCACGTGAAGCCTTGGCGAGAATGATCGAAGGGACGGGTCTGGAGATCGCTTCAGACCGCGGATCGGTCATCGCGCTTCGTTTGCGTTCGGTGCCGTCCGATCCCCAACGCCTCCCGCCGCCACCTCAAGTGGACGCCGCGCAACCGTCGTCGCTCGATCAGCCTATTCCGGAAGTAATCATCGTGGGGGTACGGCGTGCTCAGCAATCGGCGATCGAGCGCCGCCGAATGTCGGCGACCTTGGCGGAGTCCATTGTCGCCGAAGACGTGGGGTCTTTCCCCGATCGAAACCTCAATGAAGCGATTTCTCGGATTGCAGGTGTAGCGCTAGCGCGGAACGACATGGGGGAGGGAGCCGATATCAGCTTGCGGGGCAACGGTCCCGACCTGACGCGTGTGGAAATCGACGGCATGGGTGTCGCCGCCTCGGGGTTCGATCTGGCCGTCAATGGTGGGGGGCGCGCCGCCGATCTGCGTGAACTGCCCGCCGACATCATCAAGTCCGTCGACGTCATAAAGGGTCAGACAGCCGATATGACCGAGGGCGGGCTTGGCGGAACGGTGGTGATTACAACCCGAACAGCATTTGAATTTCCGCGCCCCTATCTCTCCATGCGCGTTTCGCTCGATCGAAATTCATTGAGCCAGCGATGGTCTCCGGATACCAACTTCGTCGCCACGCGAACATTTCTGGATGGTCGACTGGGCGTTCTGTTCAATCTGACGCAAACGCGCCGCTTAAATGATAGCCATCAGGTCGCTCAGGCCGGGGTGAACAACTCTCAGGGCTATGTTCGACTATTTGATCTGGATGATTCGCCCGAAAAGACCTACGCGCTCAATCCAGCGCTGGTCAGCGGTGTTGATCGGAACAATGTGGCTTTTAATGCGCCGCTCCAGACCTTTGCGCTTGCCTCTGGAACCGGTACCTTCAGCACGAACTCAGCTCTCGACATCGTGAGGTTGTCATCCCAGGCTCAGTCCAAGGCGGAATGCCTGTCGGCCTTTCCGCTCTATTCCGAAACCGATCTGAACCGTATACAGCCCGGCACAAACAACGCCAACCGCGCGGCCCTTCAGGAACAACGCATACGGGAGCAAGTGACATGTTTGAACCAGTGGAACGACTACTTACCCAACACTGTCAACGAACGCTTTAAGTCGAACTACGAGGATCGCACCGCGTGGGACATCCGGTTGGACTATCGCGTCAATGCGCAATTGACCGTTTTCGCGAAGTATCAGTATGCCGGTCGTGAGATGGACGAACAGGTTCGCACCCGGGGCCTGGGCTCGGTCTTGTGGAGCTACACCGACGCCCGTTACGTCTCGCAGTCCCTATCGAACAACACCGCTATTCCGATCGGAAGTCTCAATACCCTCAGCCCTGTGGCCGGTAGCGGGTATTCGCTTTTCAACACGGGCCAACCGACGGGAAGCATCCGATTGGATAGCACGTTAGGCGGCGGAAATGTTCTCAACGCGTTTCCGATCTATGGCGTAGCGCTCAACGTGGTTCCAGGGTCGCTGAGAATCGACTCCAATCACTACGCCACCAGTCTTGAGATCACCAATCCGGCGCTGGCCTACGACAACATCCAGAATGATCAGAAATGGAAAAGCTCTTACCTGCAAGTCGGCGGGGCGTACAAAAATGGGTCGTTAAGCGCTGATTTTCAGGCCAGCCACACCCAAGCCGCCTATCAACGGACAGACGCGCGCTTTCGCCGATCAATCCTTTATTCTCAGGCAACCTTACGGGCCACGGAGCAGGGTTTATGGCGTGTAACTTTCCCGGCGGGATTCGATCCCGATCAGATTGAGAGTGCCTATCCGTTAAACCCAGCCACCAATGCAGACGCCGCCCAATTTACGAACCCGGTGCAGGTCACCTACGATCCCAAGTTAAGCGAGAACGCTGAGGATGCGGCTAAGGTCGATCTGACCTATCGCAGGCCAGACGCCAGTGTCTTATCGCGTATCAAGGTCGGTGTGAGTTACCGGAACCTCCAAACAGATTACTGGTCCGGGGGCGGATACGCATTGGGGAACGGCGTCACGGTTCCGGCAAGCACCATGAGGGGGACGATTCGCGCTTGTGAGAATACGCCGACCACAGCGCTGGCTAACCGGTGTGCCTATGGCTACGCGCCCATCTCCAATGGCGCGCTCTACGGTGTTGAAACAGTGACGCGAGAGCAATTGCTCGATGTTTATCGAAATAGTGTCCAGATGAATTCCAACGGGTTTCTCCCCGGAATAGACGGCTATGCCGATGCCCGTCTCTGGAACACGGTGGACGTGCAGCGCGCCTTTGCGCTTATGGTCGGCACGCAGCACTTCAACCTAGATTGCATGAAATGGTGTCGCGGCAGTGATGGGATCATCTATTCGACACCTATCAGTTCAGCCAATGAACAGGTGTATGCGGCTTACTACATGGTCAATTTCGACCGAACGTTGCCCCTCGGCATGAGGCTCGATGGAAACTTCGGTGTGCGCTACATTCGGACAGATTTGCGCACATCAGGCTTCGTTACGTTCAACGCGATAACCAAGAATGCGGACTGGAATGCAAACGAAGGGGCGGACCGTGTGACGACGAGCGTAACAGCGCGACCGGTAAGTCTGGGTGCCATTTCAAGTGATTGGCTCCCGAGTTACAATTTGGCGTTATGGTTTGTGCCGGGCAAAATCGTAGCGCGATACAATTGGGCAATCGCCGTCGCGAGACCGCCCATCAGCCGTCTGTGGCCGTCCGGAAATTGTACCTTTGATGAGCGTGTCGTCATATCGGGCGACACCGCGCCATACTTGGCATGCGGCACGGTCGGCAATCCTGATCTGAAGCCCTACAGGGCTAGCCGGGTCAATACCTCTCTGGAATGGTACATCAATCGCGATAGCTATTTTACAGTGACCTATTACCGTCAAAAGGTGAAAATAGGTGCGCCTATTCTTGTTCGTGTGCCAGGCGGACCTCTGTTTGAAAACAGCTCGGACGCTGACCCGAATACGGGCCGTATTCTAAGCGACTACGCCGTAGATTACTCGACCTATGTAAATGGCCCAGCCTACACCTACGCAGGCTGGGAGATTGCCGCCAAAGCGGCCTGGACGAGGTTGCCCGGTCCATTGCGCCACACGGGCACCGACTTCAATATTTCGACGAACCGGGCACAGGGGGCGGCGAGCCTGATTGATCCGGTTACAGGAGAAAAAGTCGGCGTTCCGGGCCGGTCCGATTATTTCCTCAATATAGGCCTTTGGTATGACGATGGAAAAACGATCGCACGCCTGACCTATCAGGCCCGTGACGCCATGTTACGGTGTTTGACGGGATGTGGCACCAATACCGAGCTCGCTTACAATTTTCCATCTTCCAATCCGGCCAGCACCAGTTTTGTGGGGCTGCCTTATAACCCCAGTGAGCCCTACTACAGCCGCGCCTATGCCTACCTTGATGCCAAGGTCAGCCACGAAATTGCGCCTGGGTTTGAAATTTACTGGGAAGGCCGAAACCTCCTCAAGGAAGCCAGCGTTGTCGATGGAAGCCGCGGGTTTGCCGACTCGAATTACCCATTTAGCTACAATTACGGCGGGCGTCGCTTCACTGTAGGTGTGGTTTATAAACTCCATTGAATGGGGTCGCGGGCGTTAGGTGCCGCCGCAACGCCGAAATTTTTTTGCAGGTTTATGGCGGAAATCAGCTCGCCCAGCTCTCTAATCTAATGTGAGCGTCGCGGCACTGCACAATCCGTTTTTTGAACTTTTGGAGAAGTGATCCAGCTTTTCCGCAGTGGCTGCCGCGCTCGTCCTGGTGCATCGCCTCTCTTGGGTGATTGGCCTGCGTTTCCTGTTCGCATGTGATCTCTTCGCTGTACAAGTGAGAGCATCAATGCGCGGCCAGACTAAGCAAACTCCCTGCAACTGGTCGAGACTGGGCGGACCGAAAGGTCCGCCCTTTTTTTGCGATGCGGGAAGGCGCCGTCGAAAATAAACCGAGACCTAAATAGCGGAAGAAGGATGAACTCCAACTCTAGTTAGTTGAGGGTCGGCCTTTGGACATGAATCCGTCCGGGCCTGTCTGACCGAACAAATAAATAGGCAGGGGCGCCGTGTGCGCAAGGACATGAACCTAATCTCAAGCGGGCTGTACCGTGCCTGAACGGGGCATCGTATCGCCGGATCGCGCGGAATGGTTGGCGCGCCATGTACTCCCGCACGAGCGAGCGCTTCGTAAGTGGCTTAACGGGAGGGTGCCACCAGACATCGATGTCGATGATATCCTTCAAGAAACCTACACCCGTCTGATTATGAAGGAGTCGGTGGCAGAGATTTTGAACATCCGGAACTACGTCTATCAGGTCGCCTACTCCATTCTGGCATTGCATATCCGTCGCGCCCGCGTCGTATTCATCGATGCCGTATCCGAAATTGAGGAGTTGAACGTCGCGGCCATCGAACCCTCTCCAGAGGACCATGCGGGTGGGCGCGAGGAGCTGCGACATCTCGCCGAGGCCGTTAACCGGCTCCCGGGGAAAATTCGAGAGGTGTTCCTGATGCGACGGGTTCAGGAAATGTCGCAGAAAGAGGTAGCCAAAACGCTCGGACTTTCTGAAAGCACCGTTGAAAAACATATGAGCCGCAGTCTTTTTTTGCTCATGCGTACGCTTTTCGATAGTGGCAAAGACTTTGAACGCGCATCTAAGAGAATAGGTATGGCATTGAGTAGGGATGAACCCCATCGTGGCGGCGATTGAGACGGCGGTAGATATTGACGCCACAGCGGCGAAGTGGGTAGCGAGGGCCGATCGGCGTCCGCTGACACCAGACGAAATGTCCGAACTTGAGGCTTGGCTATCAGGCGACGTCCGTCGGCCAGGCGCGTATGGACGCGCACAAGCCGTATTGATCTATGCAAAGCGCGCGGTGGCCTTGGGGCCGGACTATCGTGGTCGGGCCGAGGTGCGGGACGGGAAGGGCTTCAAACTTGTCCCGGGGGGGCTGTCACGTCGTCAGGTTTTCTGGGGTGGCGGCGCGGTCGCTGCGTCAATGGCAGGCGCGCTGGTCGTACTGTCCGCTGTCGATAGCCAGGCGCAGGTACTGACGACGGAAAAAGGTGAAGCGAGAGCGGTCCCGCTGAAGGATGGATCGTTGGTAAATCTGAATACCGATACGCATTTACGAGCATTGGTTAATGCACGGCATCGCCGCGTTGACCTCGAAGCGGGTGAAGCCTTGTTTGAGGTTGCGAAGGACCCGACCCGACCCTTTACCGTAAATACTGAAAATGTGGAATTTGTCGCTTTAGGGACTAGCTTCGTGGTGCGGCGCCTGAACAGCCATCAGGTAGTTCTTCTTGTAAGGGATGGGCTCGTCGACGTGCGTCTAGCGGGCTCAGATACGATTGTCCGCGTTGGCGCGGGCGAACGCCTGAAAGTCGATAGTCGGATGTGGAGAACGGCGGGCGCGACCCCAGAATCGCTTTCCCCTGACGAGTTATCACGTTCGCTGGCGTGGCAGGGTGGACACATCGCCCTTGAAGGACAAACCCTTGCGGAGGCGGTTGCCGAGTTCGCGCGCTACAATGACAAGGTTATAGTCATTACGGACCCGGCTATCGCGGCCCACGAGATTACGGGGCTTTTCGAAGCCCGCAACCCGGGCGGTTTCGCCAGCGCCGTAGCCGCAGCTTACAGCCTTACGGTTATCGAAGACACCCACCAGTATCGCCTCGTAGCCAAGGCAAGTTAGAAAGATATTGTGTCGGATGGCGGAACATTGACCCTCTGCGCCTCTAACTAAAGGGAAGTCCGCATCACAAAACAAGCGGATACCCAGGGAGGTTTTAGGAATGGTAAGTCGGAGGGCAGGACTTGCGGCCGGTCTTATTGCCGTCGGTTTTGGCTTCGCCAGTGCGTCGGTGGCGCAAGTGAAACGATTCGATATCCCGTCGGAACCGGCTACAAAGGCAATATCGGAGTTTGCCCGTCAGGCTGGCATACAAATTTTTGCGCCTGCTGACACATTGAAGGGTATTCGGACCCGCCCTCTTAAGGGCCACATGGAGGTCAGGGCGGCTTTAGGATTTTTACTAGAGGGTACAGGTCTGGAAGTCGCGTCGGACACTGGGACCGTGATCTCTTTAAGGGTGAGGACATCGGTACCGGAGACGAAGCTGCTATCATCCCGACCTGATCCCGTTGCCGAAACACAGGTCGAGCCGGTAGAAGTGATAATTACTGGCTCTAGACTACTCGTCCGGGGGGCGCGGTCCCCGGCACCGTTGCTGGGGATCAGGCGCGATCAGATAGACCTTTCCGGTGATCAGACGATTGAGACCCTGCTGAGCCAGGGTTCGCAATTTCTCGGTTCCCAGACCAACAGCTCCACCGGCAATACCGTACCCGGCGGTAGCGTGGCGCTCAATCTCCGCGGACTGGGCGAGCAGCGCAATCTGGTACTGGTAAATGGACGCCGCTTTGCCATAGCGGGGATAGATCAGACGACGGATCTGAACGCCATCCCGCCCGGTCTGGTCGACAGGATCGAGGTGGTCACGGGCGGGTCGTCCGCAGTGTATGGGTCGGACGCTATCTCGGGAGTCGTGAATTTCATCATGAAGACCGATCTGAAGGGTGTAGACCTATCGGCTCGGACGGACTGGGACGAACCCACCGGCAGGCGAACCCATGAGATCGAACTGACCGTCGGCCGCGCCTTTGCCGAAGATCGGGGAATAGTTATGGTCGCCGTCAATGCGACGGATCGGGATGCCATCACGCGCGGTGAGATGGGTGGCTGGGCTTATTTTGCCGCAGGCGATGGGTGCGTAACGAAGGAAAGCTGGAGTGCTAGCCGGCCGGGTCAGGCTTTGGCGGTGCCGACGGGTCAGACCTGTACAGAGGCTGGCGGTCGGCCTGGCTTGATCGCTACGGGTTCGGGTGACCTGCCCAACGGGCGCTTTTTTGGAATACCTCAGTACGGGGCCGTCCGTTCCAGCCCGCAACTCGATATGAGTCTGACGGCGGCAGGCCTGCAAAGTGCCGGCGGGCGGGGTTTCACCTTCGACGATGCTGGCATGACGGCGCGCCCCGCCCTGACGCCGGAGGACGATTATAATAATAGCCCGCCGAATTATCTGATCATCCCGCTCAAACGGCGCACGGCCAATGCGTTCTTCACATTTCAGGTGACGTCTGCCGATACCGCGTACGCCGAGTTGCACGCGTCGCAAAACACCACCCGGATGCAATTCGCGCCCACCAACATCAACGGAACGTTTTTGCTCGAAACGACCAATCCATTTCTATCGTCTGAGATGAAAGCTGTTTTTCGAGAGATCGATGCCTTGGAGACAACGACGACTACCATCAATCAAGGCGGTATCGATTTTACAAACCGGCCGCAGGACGGCCTAATCGCCATTGGAATTGGGCGGCGAATGGCTGAAATTCCCGTGCGACGCAATGTCTCGGAACGGCGTTTGGCGCGGGGCGTCGTAGGGATTAGAGGCAGCCGATACGGCCTGCAATATGATGTGTACTATTCCTATGCCAAAATGCGAAATCGCGACAGGCAGACTGGGGCGGTCTCTCGATCGCGATTTGCGCTGGGCCTGTTGTCGCACAATGGACAGCCGCCTGTGCTAAACATATTCGGCGCGAATATATCGCCGACCGCCGCACAGTCCGTCACCTTTGGTTCGACGAACTACCAGTACGCCGCGCAGGACGTCTTCGCCGGGAACGTCAGGGGAAGCGGCCCGACATTGCGTACGGGACGGATCGTTTACAGTCTCGGCTTTGAGTGGCGCCGCAATACCGCCATTCTTAAGCCCGACTACCCTGCGGACCTCGGAGATATCGCCGGATTTACGGCGTTGCGCCCGACATCGGGATCGGTGTCGGTCAAGGAGGTTTACGGAGAGGTCCGACTACCCCTCATCGCCAATCAACGGCATATCGGCCGGTTGGATATGACTGCGGCGCTGCGGTATTCCGACTATAGCCTAGCGGGTGTCGGCGGGGTCTGGAGTTACTCCGCAGGACTGCAATGGCAGCCTTCGGCTGACTTTAGCGTCAGGTCTCAACTTCAGCATTCCATTCGCGCGCCCAGCATCGGCGAACTTTATAATCAGCAATCCGCAATATTCACGCCGGCCGTGGACCCCTGTTCCAGCCGGGCTGCCGCCGATCACAAGACGGATGCGGTTCGAAAGCTGTGCATCCAGACCGGCGTGCCCGACCATGCCGTCTTCACTGAACTCGTCCAGCCGAATGGCATCATCGGCGTGACGTCGGGTGGAAACCCCTTGGTGGGGCAGGAAGAGTCAGATACCTTGACATTTGGGGCCACGTATCAGCCCACCCACCGGCCGACGGCGGTCATGAGTGTGGATTTTTTCGATATTCGCGTAGACGGCGCCATCGGCTCAGGCGGTGGCGGTCTGCAAAGTACGCTGAACCTCTGCTACTACGAATTTGTCGCGGCGGAGAACACGTATTGCCAAGCGATCCACCGGGACAGGTTGACGGGCGAAATCTCGCAACCGACTTACGTCCAGACAACAAACGCTAATGCCGGTGGCCTCCGAGTGTCGGGCGTCGACCTGAGTCTGCGAGACACCCTGTCCGCGTCGGGATACCTATCTCGCCTGATCGGGACCGTGGAGGTGGCGGTAGACGCCACATATACACAGAGGTTCACGATCAATCCAGTTCAGGCGCTCAGCCATTTCAACAACGAATGTGTAGGCGCGTTTGGTGGCACCTGTGGTCAGCCTGTACCGCGATGGAAAAGCGTCTCGACTCTCACCTGGCGTGGGGAAGCAAAATCAGTGTCGCTTAAGGTACGCTATATCGGCGAAGTCTGGCGGGACAGCTACCGGCTTCCCCGGCGTGCCGGTGGCAACGTGCCCGACCTCGAAAACATGACCAGCCCGCGCATCGCGCCACAGGTCTATGTCGATTTATCCATTATGTTAAAGCTCGGACAGCGAACGAGTCTTTTTGGGGGCGTCACGAATGTGATGAATCGGGAGCCGCCGATACCCGGTTCAGCTCAGTACCTCTCGAACACATGGCCCGCCACCTACGACGTGCTGGGCCGGACTTTTCAAGTCGCCCTTAAGACGACCTTTTAAGACCCCAACGATTTCGATTCAAAACCCATAACACCATCAGGATGGAAACCATGCGCTTTAAGCTAAAACTCTGTTCCGCAATGTGGCTGTGCCTGGCGGCCTCTTCGGGAGCCGCAGCGGTGAGGGCAGCAGATGCGCCTGTCATCGCTTCCTCGACCAAGGCCGTAAGCTGGGATGAACACTCCCTGATGATCAACGGCCATCGCGAGTTCATCTGGTCGGGCGAGTTCCATCCGTTCCGACTGCCGGATACAAACGCTTGGCGCGACGTCTATCGCAAGATGAAGGCCTCGGGGTTCAACACGGTCGCACTCTATTTCAACTGGGGCTATCACTCGCCCGCGCCGGGCGCGTACGACTTCACGGGTATCCGCGACATGGATCTGGCGATCCGCATGGCCGAGGAAGAGGGGCTCTACGTCATCGTGCGTCCCGGCCCCTATATCAATGCCGAGGTCTCCCGCGGCGGCTTCCCCGGCTATCTGGCGCGTCAAACAGGTGTGGCGCGGACGATGGCGCCGGACTACCTCAAGGAAGCCGACGACTGGCTGACCCATATCAACGCCATCATCGCCAGACATCAGATCAGCCGCGGCGGCAAGGTCATCCTCTATCAGGTCGAGAACGAACTGTTCGACACCTCCGACGAACACCGTCGCTATATGGATCACCTGATCAAGAAGGCTCGTGCCGACGGTATCGATGTGCCCCTGTTCCATAATTCCCCCAACTCCCTGCCCAACTGGGTGCCGCAGGGTTCCGAGACCTACTATACGGTCGCCGCGCCCGGTCTCGACCTCTATGCCTTCGACGGCTATCCGGGTGGATCGTGCAACGAGAAGGGCGAGGTCGGAGCCCACAACCCTGCGCCCAATAACGGCATCTATTCGACGACCCAGCCGCAGATCGGTTCGCTGGCATCGCCGAAGACGCCGGGCTTTGCCGCCGAATATGGCGCGGGCTGGTTCGACTACTGGGGCAGTGTCGGGAACTACGAATGCAACGCCAAACGCCTCGGGCCGGGCTATGTCCGGACGTTCTATGGCGCCAATATCATCAACCGCGTGACTATCCACAATATCTATATGGCGTTCGGCGGTACTTCGTGGGGCTGGATGCCGGCCAGCGTCGTCTATACCTCCTACGACTACGGTGCGCCGATCTCTGAGACGCGGCAACTGCGTGACAAAGCCTATACCCTGAAGCAACTGGGTCAGTTCACTCAGGCCGCGGAACCGCTCCTGACCCATATGGACAAGGCCGAGCCGCTCTATCCGACGTCCGACAAGGTCAAGCTCTATCATAACGCAGGACCTGCTGGGCATCTGGTCTTCGCCATCCACGAACCGCACGACGGCATGGGTGATGATGCGTTCAAATTTCGCCTGACGACGAAGGCCGGATCGTACCTGATCCCGCAACAAGGCACGCTGCGGCTCAAGGGGCAGGACGCCAAGCTGCTGCTGGCCGATTACGGGCTGGAGCGACAAAAGCTGGTCTATACGACGTCGGACCTGCAAACCCACCTTCAACAGGGCGCGACCGATATTGCTCTGTTGTATGGTCGGGTCGGTGAGGATGGCGAGACCGTCCTGCGTTTCAAGACTAAGCCCAAGGTCGAGGTGATCGAGGGTCTGGCGACCACGGTTTACGACGCCAAGACCGGCGACCTGCGTCTGAACTATCAGCACAAAGGCCTAATCCGACTGCGTATAACGGGCGATGCCGCCCCGCTGCTGCTACTCATTGGTGAGGATGCCGAAACCCAGAAATTCTGGCGGCAAGAGACAGACAAAGGGCCTGTTCTGCAACGCACGAGCGCGATCGTCAAAGGCGCGGTGTGGGATGGCGAGCGCCTGAACCTGACCGGTGAGGGTCAGACAGCCGAGGCCATCGAAGTCTGGGCGACGGCGAAAACGCTGACTTTCAACGGAACACCGCTGGACGCCCATTCAACGGCCTCCGGATCGCTGTTGACCTCGTACCTCGCGGAGCCGAAAGCCGTCGTGCTGCCTGATCTGATGGCGGCGCAATGGACAATCCGTTGGGATTCGCGTGAAGCCGATCCCGCCTTCGACGACAGCGCATGGCGCGTGGCGGACCTGAAGGTTTCTGCCGCCACCGTGCCGACCCAGCCGCCGCCGGGGCAGCCGGTTTTGGCGATGAGCGATTACGGTTTCCATCAGGGCGATGTCTGGTATCGGGGCCGCTTGACGGCGAGGACCACTCAGAAAAAACTGGAGCTGACCTATGGCGGTGGCGCGGTCGGTCTCGTGCAGGTGTGGATCGATGGCAGGTTCGTCGGTCAGAACGAGCTGCCGGGCGGTTTCACCTATCCGAAAATCCCAACGGTGGGTAAGGCCAGCTTCGACGTCGATCTGAAACCCGGCACGCACCAGATATCGGTGATGGTGCGCAACATGTCGCACAACTGGGATCTGTTCGCCAATGAGGAACACAAGGAGGGGCGCGGCCTAATCTCGGCCTCGCTCAGCCCTGACGAGACGCAACGCTTCACCACGCCGATCACGTGGAAAATTCAGGGTCAGGGCGAGACCATGGACCCCGTGCGGGGCACGTTCAACAACGGCGGGCTCTACGGTGAACGCAAGGGCTGGCACCTACCCGACGCCAGACCCGACGGGTGGACGCCCGCCAACGTCACCGCCGCCCCGCCTGCACCGGGTACCTACTGGCTGCGCACTGCCTTCAAGCTGGATCTGCCCAAGGATGTCGATACGCAACTCGCCCTGGTTTTCGGCGATCCGACACAGACAAAAACCGATAGGCACACGCGCGTTCTGATCTTCGTCAACGGCTGGCATGCTGGCAACTATGTCTCAAACGTCGGGCCGCAGAATACCTTTGTCATACCTCCGGCATTCCTGAACCCGAACGGCGCCAACACGATCGCGCTTGCCGTCACGACCGACGGCAAGCCCGGCAACGCCTTGGAAGGCGTGAAACTGGTCGATATGCGCCAAGCACGGTGATTGAAGAGTGCGAATGAGCGCATCGAACTCGCGAGGATTGCCGCGACCAAATCCTAGACAATAGACGGCCGACGCCGAAGATACCGGAAGAAAGATCATGCACATGAATACCATCAAAATAATATCCCTGACGGTCGCCATTTTGACGCCGACCTTCGCCTGGTCGGACGTACGGCTACCGGCTATTCTTTCAGATCATATGACTCTTCAAGGGGGACAGTCCGTTAGCGTCTGGGGTTGGGCCGATCCGGGTGAAAAGGTCGATGTTCGGATTGCGGGTCAGACGGTTAAAACGAAGGCAGGTTTGGGCGGCCAATGGCGGGTGCAGTTGAAGCCTATGAAGTCTTCCAGCCAACCAATCGACATGATCGTCAAAGGGAAGGCAAACACCCTGACGGTGAAAGACATCCTAATCGGTGAGGTGTGGCTGGCATCCGGCCAGTCGAATATGGAGATGCCCTTTCGTTGGGGAAAATTCCCCGGCATCTTCGATTACAAGGCCGAAATGACCGCGGCTAACTATCCGGAAATCCGCATCTTCAAAGTTAAGAAAGCGCGGGGAGCAAAGGAAACGAATGATGTCGAGGGGCACTGGATTGTCTGTACTCCTGACCAAGTCACGGAGGAGGGATTCTCGGCCGCGGGTTACTACTTTGCGCGGCGACTGAACGGAGCCTTGGGTACGCCCGTTGGGCTTATCGATTCCACATGGGGAGGAACCCGGATCGAAGAATGGATTTCCACGGATGGCTTTCGGGGGCAATCGAGTCTGAAGCGCTTCCTTGCCGTGGAAGCCGGTGGTGAGAAGGTCGACGGTATCAAGCGAACGGAACTGTTCAATGGAATGATCGCGCCGCTTTCAAATCTGACGATCAAAGGCGTGATCTGGTATCAGGGTGAAGGCAACGCCAGTGACTATCCTGCGGGAGATGACTATGCCGACAAGATGCGCGCGCTTGTCGGCGGCTGGCGTACGGCGTTCAAGTCCGATGTACCGTTTTACTATGTCCAGATCGCACCTTATCTCTATCACATCGAACGTCCACTTCGTGTCGCGTCGCCTGAAGCGGCACCTCTAATACAGGAAGCGCAGACCGACGCGCTTTCGGTACCCGGAACCGGCATGGTCGTTGTGAGTGATCTGGTAGATGATCTGGCAGATATCCATCCTCGCAATAAGAAAGATGTTGGTGAACGTCTGGCTGGATGGGCGTTAGCGAAAACCTATGGCCGTAGCGATCTCGTTTTCTCCGGCCCGCGGTTCAAGTCAATGGCGATTTCGGAAGGCAGGGCAATTCTGACTTTTGATTTTGTAGGTGGTGGGTTGGCATCGCGAGATAAAAAGCCGATCACATGGTTCGCGGTCGCGGGTGCGGACGGGGTCTATTTTCCCGCAAAAGCGGAAATCTCGGGCGACCAGATCATAGTTTCGAGTCCGTTTGTCTCTGAACCGATGGATGTTCGCTTTGCGTGGGACGAGGGGGCAAGATCGAATTTAATGAACAAAGAGGGCTTGCCCGCTTGGCCGTTTCGAACACGCCGCTGAATGGAGGCTGCCTGACTCGGCGAGTGGGATTTGCCTTCATCGGTATTTCCCATTGGCGATAAACTCGATGCTGGGGGAAGCGGGCGTTCAGCGTAAACCTAGGCACCTGACCGCCTCACAATAGTGGCTCATTTCTTTGCCATTCCGGGGGGGTAGCTTAAATTATTTTCGCGCCGAGTATGGAGGCAGGCGTATCGAACACCGCTCTACCTAATTGAGCCCGTTAAATCAGACAAAACGGGCCAATCAGGAGGAAACATATGCGAAGAGTAAAATCGCTTCTGTGCGCCGGTGTCGCTACAGCAGGTCTTTCGATGGCGTGTGGTGCTTTTGCCCAGGACGCCCAACCCACCGCTGAGAAGGCCGCCGATGAGCCGCAGGAGGTCATCGTAACCGGATCACGGATTGCCCGGACCGGCTTCGACGCGTCAACGCCTGTGGCGGTAGTCCGCGAAGAGGATATCCGCCGGTCGGGCAACATCAATATCGAGCGGACCCTGCTTCAACTGCCGCAATCGTTCGGGTCGTCGACCGGCAGCTCCTTCTCCAATGAAGTATCAGGCCAGTCGAGCGGATTTGTGGATATAAACCTACGCGGGTTTGGATCGAGCCGCAACCTTGTCCTCGTGAATGGACGTCGCTTCGCTATTTTTGACGCACGCCAAATCACCGATCTGAATTCCATTCCCTCAAGCCTCATCGCACGCACCGAAGTGGTCACCGGCGGCTCTTCAGCCGTTTACGGTTCCGATGCCATCACGGGTGTCGTCAACTTCGTCATGAAGGATAATTTCGAAGGGGTCGAAGCCAAGGCACAGTACAACTGGGTTGGGCACACAGGCACGCCGACCTACAACCTCGACTTTACCGCTGGTGGTAATTTCGATGGCGGCCGCGGCAACATGGTCGTTTCGCTGAACTATGTGAAGCGCGAGCCGGTTTTCCGTGGCGATTACGACTGGTCATATTACGGTCTGGGCGAAAGCTGTGTCGCCAACGGCACCGGTACGGCGACAACTCCGGGCACCCAACTCGTGCCGCCATCGGGTCAGACCTGCGCACAGGCCGGCGGCTATATCGGCTATATCTTCAGTGGCAGCGGCGATATTCCAAATGGCCGCTTCTCGGGTATCCCGTCGTTCGGCGGTAGCAATGCCGGTCTGAATGCTGCCTATACCGCAGCGGGCCTGTCGGGCATGGGCTCATTCGGCTTCACCTTCAACGACACGGGCACGACCGCACGTCCGGCGGTCGATCCGACCGATCGCTACAACAACCAGCCGCCCAACTACCTGCAAAGCGCGCAGGATCGCTACATGCTAAATTCCTTCGCCCATTATGATCTCAGTGATCGGGCGACGGCCTATATGGAGCTGCACTACAGCTACAACAAGGTTGCAGGCCAACTGGCAGCGACCAATGTTGGTTCGCCAACGCTGTTCAATACGAATAATCCCTATCTTTCGACCCAGATGCGCGAAGTCCTCCGTCAACTGGATATCGCCGAAACCTCGACTACCACTGTGACGGCTGGAAACGCGCTTTTCACCAACGCGCCCAATGACGGCCTCGCCGTCATCACCGCGGGTCGACGATACTCCGATCTAGGGCCGCGCCACGGCAGCAATACGCGCAACGTATTCCGCGGGGCGTGGGGCCTGCGCGGCAGTCTGCCGGAGGTGTCGCCGGCCTTCCTGCGCGAGCTGAAATATGACGCCTATTACAGCTATGCCCACACGGAAGAATCCATTCTGGTGCTGAACGGTATTTCCCGAAGCCGCCTGCAACGGAGTCTCCTGTCCGTCGGTGGCGCGGCCCCGGTGTGCAACATCTTCGGCCAAAACGTCAGCCAGGCCTGCGCAACCGCGATAGCGACCAACTCGCTCAGCCAGACAAGCGCGACCATGCAGGTGATTCAGGCAAACCTGACAGGTATCCTGCTGACGCTACCGGCGGGCGATGTGGGCTTCTCCGGGGGCGCTGAATGGCGCAAGACCGAAGGCGAGTATGTTCCGGATCAGGGTCTCGCAACGGGTGACATCGCCGGCTACAGCCCCGGTCTGTCGACAAAGGGCAGCGTAACCGTCAAAGAACTGTTCGGCGAACTGCGCATACCGGTCTTGGCCGATCTGCCGTTGGTCAAGGCCCTGACGGTCAACACCGGCTTCCGCCAGTCTGACTATTCGCTCAAGGGTGTCGGTTCCGTATCGACCTACTTCTATGGCGCCGACTGGAAGGTCAACCGCGATGTCGCTTTCCGCGCTCAATATCAGCGCGCGATCCGGGCGCCAAATATTCAAGAGCTGTTCGGCGGCCTGACGACCAATTCGGTCGTTGTGTTCGATCCGTGTTCGAGCCGCGCCCCGACATCGCTGCAAACAGCGGACGTTCGCGCCCTGTGTGTTGCCACTGGCGTACCGTCGGCAAATGTGTTTGGGACCGGTGTTCAACCGAACGCCTTCGTGCAGGTTCAAACAGGCGGAAATCCCAATCTGAGCGAAGAAACGTCGGACACGAAAACCCTCGGTGTCGTTTTCACACCGAGCTTCCTGCCGCGCCTCTTCGTCAGCGTCGACTACTTCAATATCGAACTTGAAGGCGCGATCGCACCCCTCGGCGGGGGTGCCCAAAACGCGATGAACCTGTGCTATTACACGGTCAAGGATGCCGCCAGTGAGTTCTGCCGCGCCATCCCGCGCCTGTCGTCGACCGGTGAAATCGTCGAAAACAACCCGTTACGCGTTCTGAACGCCAACACCGGTGCGCTGAAGACTTCAGGCTATGATCTCGCTGTGCGTTACCGCATCGAGGCAAACTTTGGTCTGCCCCGGCTGGCTGATCGGAGTACGTTCGACCTCACCGGTAATTTCACGTGGCTGGAGGACTTCACCCGCGTGCCAGTATCGGCTCTGCCGGCTGTCCAGAATGATTGCGTCGGCACCTTCGGCGGCACCTGCGGGACGCCGTTGCCGCATGTCCGGGGCTTTTTCCGCGCCACATGGAATGTGGGTGATCTCAGCGTGAGCGTACGCGACCGCTATTTCGGACCGGTGACAACCGATCGATATATCGTGCCGATGCGTCAAGGCTCGGCATCAACGCCTGCGCTCAATACGATCGCCTATCCAACGATCAAGGCGCAAAACTATATCGATCTCAGCATCGACTACGATCTGAACGACAAAATCAAACTATTCGGTGGTGCAAACAACCTGTTCAACGTGGAGATGCCGAATCAAAGCGGTCAGCAAACCTATGATGCGCTTGGGACGGAATTCTTTGTCGGCGTGACAGCGAAATTCTGATCCCAGACGGGGAGGGGCTCCGGACGTGTCTCTTCCCGTCTACTCTGACCATAGCGGTCGCCTTTTGATCTGTTTTTTTAGCAAAAATCTCGAAAACGAGTGGCGGAAATTCCGGTCCAAATACCTCTATTAAATGAAGCGCGGATACAGGTAGTCCACCAACGCACGCGCTTCGAGCATTCGTGAATTCCCCGCCCTTTTGGGTACATTCCTAGAGACTTGGTCCGCCAGACCATTTTGGCGGACTTTTTTCTCGTTTTGACCTCGCCCGATCAAAACTTTCACTATTTGGCTGGGGCGTTCCATCGCGAAGTTCGAACGTAAAAAATTACATCGGGAGAAACATATGAGCCTGTTCACCGCGATCCGCACTTTTTTGAAGTCCTCTAAAACCGACAGCGATACTGGACGGCTTGCGGTTTCCCGGCGGACCCATCTTCTGGGGTCAGTAAGTCTTTTCGCGCATTTGAGCCTGAGTTTTGCACCCCGCAGCGTGGCGGCTGTAACGGGCGATTTGCCCACGCACAGGGTCCTCCTGAACGGTCATGCGGGCGGTAAACGCTTCGACGGCATAGGCGTCGTGAATGGGGGTGGGGCCACATCAGTTCTGTTGAAGGATTACCCTGAGCCTCAGCGGAGTCAGATTCTCGATCTAGTTTACAAGCCAAAATTCGGTGCATCGGTAAGCGCTTTGTTGGTCGAGATACCGGGCGATGGAAACTCCACGCAAGGCTCCATGCTGAGTCATATGCACACCCGAGAAGACCTCAATTACCAACGCGGCTACACGTGGTGGGTGCTGAAGGAAGCCAAGAAGCGTAATCCGAAACTGTCACTCGACGGCACGGCATGGAGCGCACCTGGCTGGGTCGGTGACAGTGGTGGCCATTTCGACAAGATCGGTAAAAACGGTGATGCAAAATTCTTCTCACAGGATGCTGTTGACTACTACATCAAGTGGCTGGAAGGCCTGCGTAAGGTTCATGGACTCGAACTGGATGCCATGGGTGTCCGAAATGAAAAAGGCGTCAGCTATGGCTTCGCAAAGGCGCTGAAATCGGCTTTGAAGACCAGAGGTTTCGAGAAGGTGAAGCTGCACGGCTTCGACAACTGGCCCAAGGATAAGCTCGACTTCGTCCCCGACCTGCTGGTCGATAAGGAACTGAGCGACTCCATCGATATCATCGGCGCCCACACCTTCTATTCCAACTGGCCGGTAACGCCTGAAAATCAGGCTATCGCCGCTCAACTGGGCAAGCCGATCTGGAATACCGAGGATCACGTCTACAAGAAAGGTTTTGATTGTGCGATCAGCATCACCCAGTGCTTCAACCACAATTACATCAAAAGCGGTGTCACCAAGGTCGTAAACTGGTACGACATAGCCGGTGTTTATCCCACAGAACCCTATTCCGAAGATCCTGCGGCTATGCTGGCGTGGGAGCCTTGGAGCGGTCACTACAAGATCCGGGAATCCTTGTGGGGTTACGCACATTGGGGTCAATTCACGGAGATTGGCTGGACTTTTCTGTACGGCGGCAGTGGTGAGTTGGGACAAGGAGGTACGTTTGTAACGCTTAAGTCGCCGGGCGACGATTACAGTGTGATCATAGAAACTAAGGATGCGAAGGGACCGCAGAACCTCCGACTGGAGATTGTCGATGGTTTGTCCACCAAACCCTTATGTGTCTGGCGGAGTAACGCCGCTGAACAGTTTGTTCGACTTGAGGACCTGAAGGTTGAGGGTGGCGCTGTGACCCTGACCCTGGAAGCGAATAGCATCTATTCTTTGTCGACGACGACCGGCCAACAGAAAGGCGGGTTTGCAGACATCCCGGCATCGAAAGCCTTCCCGTTCCCCTATTATGAAACCTTCGAAAGCTACAAACGGCCGGACCTGTCAGGTTATTTGCCTCGCTACACGGCGGATATTGCCGGCGGGTTCGAGCTTGTGAATCGACCAGACAAAAAGGGGCTGTGTCTGCGGCAGGTTATTCCAGTTCCGACGATCTCATGGGCACCAGACTGGCAGCCCTACACGATCTTGGGCGATGCAGCCTGGACCAACTATGAAGTAGGTGCTGACATCTGGCTAAATAACGGAGACACCGGCGGTGTAATGGGTCGTATCAACCACGTTGGCACGGGCTACGGGTTCATTCCCAAGGGCTACTTTTTCGAGTTGAGGGACGACGGTCAGGCTCGACTAATCGCCATCCGAGGCAAGAAAGATCCGAAAGCGCTCGTGGGGGATGCGGAGCAGCAAAGGCTCATAGCGGCGGGTAAATTCGATGGAGAGGGCGGTGAACTGGTTCTCGGAACCCAAACGGTTCCAGGCATCAAGTCGCATACCTGGTATCGGCTCTCGATACGATTTGAGGGCGATGTAATCACCGGCGTGATCAATGGGAAGCCCGTTCTTACAGCGAAAAGCAACCTTTACGAAAAAGGTATGGCCGGATTGGTGGCAGGTCAGTCGAAAGCGAAGATCAGCACGCCCTATTTTGACAATGTATCGGTGACGGCGCCAAATCGGCGACTGCCCAAAGCCGCAACGCCATCAAGGTATCAGACGCCAATCTATGCCCTCTGATTTGATATCGACCCTGCGCTCCACCCATAGAGCAAAACAATAAAAGGAGGAATTTCTATGAACTCGACGATCAAAACCCTTATCCCATCACTGTTTCTTGTTGCGATATGCACTGGCGCCATCGCGGCAGATGGAAAACTGTCGGACAGGTTTTCCAAAATGGACCGTAACAAAGACGGTATATTGACCTTAGAGGAATTCAATCACGAGATCGGCGAGACGGTTAAAAACATCGACAAGAACCGTGACAAGGAGCTGACGGCGGCCGAAGCTGAAACCTATTTTACGGCTATCGCACCAATTACCGATCCGAAGACGCCGAAACGGATCGCAGGCGTTATGCGAAACGATTTGAACGGCGATGGCCGTGTCACGATCGAGGAAATGAAAGCAAAAGGCACCTCCGACTTTAAGACGATTGATAAAAATGGTGATGGTGTCGTGACCGCTGCGGACATGTAGAGTTACCAAGTGACGCTTGCTTAGGTTTTGCTGCGCAGGCGCCGTGAGATTAAACGCACCGGAGGCTGAACGGTATCCTCTACAGGCTACCGGATAACTCGGAGCTGACGGCTTTCAGCGCGTCACCAGAGCGAACACACTTTCAATCAACCGCCAGGCTAGTGACGCGGCCTGGCGCATTCATTCAATGCTTATGGTAAAGGTCGACTACAATGCTCGCGCTTGATCCCGGCCAAGCCTCAACGGCTGTAAGGGGCGTCGGGCATGGTTAGGGGTGATGGATTGCGGCGCACCCACTCGACGGCCAACTGACACAGGCGAGCGGTATCTCCGCCCTTGCGCTTGACCGCCGCGGTCAGCGCGCGCGCCTCCTCCAATTCGCCGGCGGGAAGCGCCTGGCCATTGGCGAATATCTGCGTCAGCATATCCGCCATGGCCTTGAAGTCGGAGTCCCAGTTGACGCCCCCATTGCCTTCTAGCTCCCGATGGAGGCGGCCGGAAACACGGATCGCCTCCCCCTGCTGCGTCATGGCGGCGCCTTGAGGTGGGACGAGCAGTGCCCAGAGTTCATCGTGCTGGTCGCTCCAAGCCTTTGCCGTCACCTTGATAGGGGTCTTGCCATCGTACATGGCCCGGCGTGGCACAGGTGTTACGTCGAAGATCGCGTACAGCTTGTCCAGAGCCGCGCTCACCGCGTCGACACTCTCCGGATTGAAGGCGCTTCGCGAAAACTCGAAATCCTGGCCGATACGGGTCACTTCTGCCTGCCTCTCGGGGCTCATGACCGCCACGGTTTTCGCCCCGCCCAGCAAACGGTTGAGGAAACTGGCCGGCGGCTTCGCCTCATCTCGCATGGCTGCTAGCAACACCTCTGACAACGGCACCATATTTTCGATATTGATATTGCTGCACCGAGACAGCGCATAGTCTAGCGGCGTCTGGCCCTCGCGGTTCGCCACCGTTGCCCGCGCGCCCGCAGCAATGAGCGCTGCTGCGGCATCGGCCTTGTAAGCTCTGGCGGCGCAATGCAAGGGCGTGCCCCGGCCGCTTTCGCCGTGATTCACGAAGGCCCCCAATTCTAGCAGGGTCGAGATCCGGCCGGCGCGGGTGCCGGCATGCGCGTGCAGAGGCGTCTCGCCGTAGGCGTCCTCGGCGCCAAGATCCGCGCCCTGAGCGACCAGCCACCGGGTCAGGTCGTCCGGACAGGCAAACGCCAGCGCCGTCTGTTTGGTGTAACCGCCGCGTGCGTCGATCTCACACTTGTCGAACACGGCCTTCATGGCTGCGAGATCGCCGCTGGCGAGTATCGCTTCGAAGTCCTTTGGTAGGGTTTTTCGTTTCGCCATCGACGTCTCCTCCAGGCGCAGCCGCTACGCTGCGAGGCGATCAGGTTTTCGGGACAATAGTCGAGTCACGAACGTGTTCCATTTTTTCATACCGGCGCGCTTCTCCGGTAGATAATTCCAACGATCATAGTTCTTCGAACTGACGTCATGCAGAGCATGATTTTGAATCCGGTCTCGAATTTCCTTCGATACACCAGCCTTCCCTGCCAAGGTTTTCCAAGTGCGCCTCAAATCGCGGTTCGTCGCGTGGGGTATCACACCGCGCTCGCGTTGACGCCAAATAAACGAATATAGCGTGGCCGCTGTGACTGGTCGTTTAGGGTCCTTTTGAGACGGGAAAAACCATCCGTACTCGTTTGGAATGATACTCTCAATCAAGTCGGTGGCGATGTCGGGAACTGGAATAGCGTGAGGACGATTATTCTTTGTCTTTGACCAGTCGATCATTCTGGCAGCCGAATCCCACTGCGAAACATGGAGGTGGGCGATTTCGTCAACCCGCTGGCCGGTCAACATAATCAGTCGAATGGCTCGGGGGTAGGGTGGGTGGATTTCGACGTCCGGATGTTCGAGCCAGCGGTACAAGTGCACAAATTCACCTTCGGACAACCAACGGGTGCCGGCATTTTTGGGTTCACTGGGAATTCCCGCGGCCGGATTATAGACAAGGTGGAAGCGTCTTGGTGACGTATCGCGATAGTCGTGCTCAGTCTTAAGTCCCCAACTAAAGGCAGCACGAATATAGCTCCTGACATGATCCGCCATAGACTTAGCGCCACGCTCGTATATTGGCCTAATAACGGCAGTAATTTCATCGGGCTCGATGCTTCGGGCCGGCCTGTTTTCACCTAGTATCCCAGCGACCTTGTGAAGCCCCTTTTTTGTTTCTTTCCACGAAGATTTGCCAGCCGATTTGAGCGACTCGACATAACCGTCAAATAGATCAAGGACCGTTCCAGGTCGGGCGTCGCCTGTTATTTTGATGCTTCGCTTTTTCAAGATAGCCTTTGCAAAGTCCCTATGGAAGATGGACCGAGCCTCAGACAGGGATAGCGCTGGGTAACTTCCGATTTTCTTCTTCGTGCGCTTGCCGGCCCGCCACTGTTGCACCATCCAGTCGGCGGTGACGCGCTTCGGCATAGGTTTGAGGATCAAAATAAGTCTTCCAGTGCCATGGCCCTCGCCATCCGCCAAGTTCTCTTGACGACGGTCCTTTTCGACCCTTTTGATCGCGTGAATGATTTCAAGGTTGGTTAAATTGGCCATTGTTTCGTCCGCCTCTAAACTGGGAACACACCCTGTATGGGGGAGTGTGAATGGGGACGGTTGATGGTTCAATTGCCCGTCCGATGCCCCTAATATGCTTTAGGACGTCAGACTGCGACAAACGATAAAAACTTAATAATTTCAACTGGTAGAGTTGGCGATCCGTGACGCCATTCACCCCAAAATGGGGTGGTTGTGGACCAGAATCACCGAGGACGCCGACAGCTCCAGCGACCGGCGCATGATCTCGCGCGGATAGGCCGGGGCGTGATCGACCGTGCCATGGTTCATGATCTCGTCGGCGATGAGCTGGTTTTTCTTGTCGAGAAACAGAATGCGGAACTGCTCACGCGGCTCGTGCGCCAGGGTCACGCGCAGATAGCTGACCAGCGACGCCCAGCTTGAGATGACCGTGCTACGTTTAAGCGGTTCGGCCAGCATCCGGCGGGTGGACTCAAACATCAGCGCCAGATCGAGCGCGATATCCGCCGTCATTTTCAGCGCCCGGCCTTTGTTATCCAGGGCCGAGACCTGAAGCATGTCCTCCAGCGGCGCCGACAGGGTGGCAGGCAGCGAGCCGAACCGCGTCAGCAAGGCCTTGGCCAGCGGCTTCACGTCGCGCTGAGGGATCGAGCGGAAAAGGAACAGTTCCAGCAGTTCGTAATCGGGCAGGGCCGAGACGCCACCCTTGCGCGCCCGGTCGCGCAGCCGCTGACGGTGGCCGCCATGGTCGGGCAGGGCTGTATCGAGGCTGGAAATATCGTCGCTCATACGGTGAGCCTATATTGGCTTTGCGGGATAATCCAGAGCCGACGGGCGGTGAAATATACTCGCTATTGGCGATATTTTAATGTCGCGCACGCTAGGAAGCCCTGTAAGCGAAAGGGTGGTATCGTGCGGGAATTTCTGAAGGACGTGTGGAAAGGCTGGCCCTATCTGGAGTTTATGGAGCCGCGCACTCGTGAGATATTATATACGATAGGCGTCTCAGTGGCGGCGGTAATTATCCTCTTTTTTGCATATGTCGTCTGGGACCGCGAAAACCATTACCGGATCATTGCCGCTGAGATCGTCGCCGCACAGACCCAGTGCGTATATACCGAGGCCGACCGCACGCCTGTAGCGGTAAGATGCGACAGGGCCTATGGTCCAACGCGGCCACAGGGGGCGAGCCTTGTCATTATTACCGACCTGACCTATCGCTTTCGTTCCCCAGCCGACGGAAACCTGTATGAAGGCAGCGCTCAGGTCCAGCCGTCTTCACCATGGTCCCTGCCAAAAGCGGGTGAGACCGTGCAAATACGAGCGCACCTGACCCAGGCCGGGCGGTCGACTCTGGCGACGAACGCAATGCCGCTACTTAAGGATTAAAGCACCGGCAACGGACGGAACAGATCCGACGCGGTGAAAAGCTCCAGCCCGTCCTTCGTCACGCCGATGCTGTGTTCGCACTGCGCCGTCAGCGACTTGTCGCGCGTCACCGCCGTCCAGCCGTCGTTCAGAACCTTTACCTCGGGACGACCCAGATTGATCATCGGCTCGACGGTGAAGAACATGCCTTCCTGAAGCACCGGTCCTGTACCGGCACGACCGAAGTGCAGGACGTTGGGATTGTCGTGGAAGACCTGACCGAGGCCGTGGCCGCAGAAGTCGCGCACGACCGAACAGCGCTGGCTTTCGGCATATTTCTGAATGGCGTGGGCAATATCGCCGAAGGTGTTGCCGGGCTTGATCTGTTCAAGGCCGAGGCGCATGGATTCGTAAGTCACGTCGACAAGGCGCCTGGCCTTCTGGTTGACCTGACCGACCTCGTACATGCGCGAGGTGTCGCCGTGCCAGCCGTCGACGATGGCGGTGACGTCGATATTGACGATATCGCCCTCTTTCAGCGTCTTGTCCGACGGCATGCCGTGGCAGACGACGTGGTTCGGCGAAATACAGACCGTATATTGATAGCCGCGATAGAAGACGCAGGCCGGTAGCGCGCCGTGGTCGAAGATGAACTGCCGCGCCAGATCGTCGAGATAGGACGTCTTCACGCCCGGCACGACATAGGGGATCAGCATGTCGAGGCACTGGCTGGCGATCTTACCGGCGCGTCGCATGCCCTCGAAGTCTTCAGCCGTGTGGATGCGGATCGTGTCGGAGCGGGTCATATAGTCTGAATCTACGGTCATGGCGGCAATATAGTCGTTAGAAGACGCCAAGGCTAGAGCGGCGTTGCACGATCCCAATTCTCCCCCATATCCTCCCCAGCCAAATTGTTAACGAATTATTGACGCAGAATGCGCGCGGCCTGACAGTGAGGGTGTCGGTTCAGGGTCGATTCGGGTGTGGAGTAAAAATATGTCGAACGCGCGCATTCTGGTTTTTGGCAACGAAAAGGGCGGGGCGGGGAAGTCCACCGTCGCCATGCACGTCGCCGCCGTGCTGCTGCATATGGGCAAGCGCGTGGCGATCATCGACCTCGACCTGCGTCAGCGCTCGCTGTCGCACTTCTTCGAAAACCGCAAGAAGTGGGCGGCGGCCAACGAAAAGATTCTGCCGCACGCGGTCGAGCCGTTCCTGCACAAGAATCCGGCGGAACTGGTCAAGGTGCCCGATGCCGAGGCCAAGGCGGCCTTCGATCGTGCCCTGAGCGAAGCCATCGATATCGCCGACTACGTGATCATCGACACGCCGGGGGGTGATTCCGTCCTGTCGCGCCGGGCCCATTCGGTCGGTCACGTCATCATCACCCCGATGAACGACAGCTTCATCGACTTCGACCTGCTGGGGCAGGTCGATCCGGTGACGCTTGAGGTCAAACGCCCGTCGATCTACGCCGAAACCGTGTGGAATTCGCGCAAGCAGCGCGCTCAGTGGGACGGCAAGACCATCGACTGGATCGTCCTGCGCAACCGTCTGGCCACCAATCAGGCGCGTAACGGCAAACGCATCGACGACCGTTTGCAGGCCCTGGGTAAGCGTATCGGTTTCCGCGTCGCGTCGGGCCTGCGTGACCGGGTCATCTACCGCGAACTGTTCCCTTTTGGCCTGACGGTGCTCGACCTCAGCAACGAGATCAAACCGGTGGCCGTGTCGATGGCACACGTCTCGGCGCGCAGCGAAATCCGTGCCGTCATGCTGGCGCTCGATCTCGAAAACGAAGACTCAGTGTCGGATCAGCTGACCGAGCTTGGCCCGCAGGTCGAGGCCGACGAGGACGATTTCGAGGCGGCGGAGTGATTGAGCCCGCGCGCGTCCTGTGCCACAACACCGTTGCATTTTAAGGAAACGCAACGGTGTATCTGCTTATTGGGGCGGTGGCGGTTTTCGCCTTTCTGGTCTGGGTCGGGCGTCAGTCGCACCTCGGCAAGCTGAAGGCCGGGCCGTGGATACGGCAAAAGCGCGCCGTGATCGCCATTCTGGCCGTGGCCGTGGCCATGGCTGGCGTGGTTTGCGTGGCGCGCGGGCAGTATATTCTGGCCAGCATCCTTGTGACGGTCGCCTTCGGTATGGCAGGTGGGGCACGCTATCGCGGCCAGACTCAGCCGCCAGCGGATCGGCCCCATAGTCTCGCGGAAATCGAAGCCTATCGTGCGCTGGGTATCCCGGCGGGTTCTGACCGCAAAACCATCCTCAAGGCGTGGAAAGCGCGCATGAAGGAGGCTCACCCGGATCAGGGCGGCTCCGATGCCCGCGCGGCGAAGCTCAATGCGGCGCGGGATGTGTTGTTGAAACGCAGATAGTCATGGGGTTTGGGGCCTGTGGCCCCAAGTCTTATCTTCAATAGAAAACCCCGGCTTTGTGAAGCCGGGGTTTTCTATTGATCGGTAAAGGTTCATGGGGCCATAGGCCCCAAACCCCATAACTCTAGCTCTTCACCACCATGCAATCCAGACGCTTGGCCTCGATCGCCTTGCAGGCCTTCTGCGCGTCGGCCTTGGTCATATCGACAAAGCGCGTGCGGTAACGGCCCGCGTCGTTCTTCGACACGTCCGTATCGACACCCTTGAGCAAGGCAAAGCGCTTCTGGACGTCCTTCGCCCAGTCGGCGGCCTGAGATTTCGCCTTGAAGGCGCCGACCTGAATCGCCCAGATGGCGTCAGGGTCTTTCTTCTTCTTTTTGGCGGCGGCGGTCGTCGAGGTCTTCTTGGCCGCCGCCTTGTCATCGGCGGCCTTCTTGGCCTCGGCCTTGGTCAGGGCGGCGACGACGCCGGGGGCCGGAGTCTTCTGGCTCAGGCGCTGAACGTTCACGCCGTCCTCGTCGTCCTGCGCATCGAGCGCCGCCATCAGGGTCGCATTATCGCCCAGCACCTCGTATTTGGGCTTGGGCGCGATGACGCTGCGGAATTCGCTTTGGGCGACGGTGATCGTCTCGCCCTTGTCGCGGCGGGCGAAGACGGTGAAGCCCGTGTTCATCAGGGTGGTGACGTGCTCGCGGCGCTGGGCCTTGTTCGAACCGCCGAGCATGACCGCGATCAGGCGGTGATTGCCCTTGCGCTGCGAGGCGACGAGGTTGTAGCCGGCGGCGTTGATATAGCCGGTCTTCATACCGTCGACGCCGGGATAGGCGAGCAGGGGGTTGTGGTTGGGGTAGGTCCGGCCGCGGAACTCGATCGAGCGCACGTGGAAATATTCATAATATTGCGGGAAGTCGCGCATGACCGAGCGCGCCAGCACGGCGAAATCGCGCGCCGACGACACCTGACGCGAGTCGGGCAGGCCGGACGCATTGACGAAGTTCGAGCGCGTCATGCCGATTTCCTGCGCCTTAACCGTCATCAGGGCGGCGAAGCGCGACTCGGTGCCGCCAATATGTTCGGCCAGAGCGGCGGCCAGATCGTTGGCGGAGTAGGCGGCGATCAGACGCATGGCCATGTCCACCGTGATAGTATCGCCGGCCTTGAGGCCCGAATTCGTGGGTGGCATCGAAGCGGCGTGCGGCGAAATAGTGATCAGATCGTCGGGCCTGAGGCGGCCCTGGGCCATCTCTTCGAACGCCATATAAAGCGTCATGATCTTGGTCAGGGAGGCCGGATAGCGGGGGCTGTCGGCGCGCATGGCGTAGAAGACTTCGCCGGATTGCGCATCGACGACGATGGCGGCATAACGGGCGCTGTCGGCCGGGTCCTGCGCACGGGCGGGCGAAACGATCAGGGCGGCGACGATCGCCAGCGCCGTTATCAGCCACAGCTTAAGGGCGCTGAAATCCCGCGACGCTGCCACTGCCTGTGACCGAACCATAGTCTTACGCATTCCACTTTTTCCCGCTCTTACGCATTGTACAAAATCGGAGGCCTGACATGCCGCAGGTGCGGCGGGCGACCGGATGGGAGAGAGTCCGCTGAACCCACGCAGGGGTCTTAACCATAACACCATGAAAGCTTCGCGCTGTCAGGTGTAATTTAACGCGGTCTTAACAGGACACCGCGAAATCCTTACCAATTGCTTATAGTGAGGGGGATATTTGTCGAAAATGCGCCCGCTTACATCTTTGAGGCGAAGATTGTCCATCACGATTTCGTTAGGCTTTTGTGCGCCGCACAAAAATTGTTGACCTTATGCTGCATATGCGTTATTTATAGTCTCAACAAAGGGCGGCGAAACGGATTTCGCGGGCCCTGCGCTCGAAAATTCCGCGTACCCTCAGGCGTTTTGAAAGCGTCGAACCTCAAGGAGATTATCTCATGGTTGATACCGAAGCCTACAAGGCCACCGTCGAAAAAGTGTCCGCTGCCTCGAACCAGGCGTTCAAGGACGGCGTCGAAAAGACGCTGGGCGCGCTGAACGAAGTCAACGCCCTGTCGAAGTCGAACGTCGAAGCCGTCGTCGAATCGCTGACCGCTGCCACCAAGGGCGCAGAAACGGTCGGCGCCCAGGCTGCCGCCTTCACCAAGAAGAACTGGGAAGAAGCCGTCGCCGCCGCCAAGAGCCTGTCGACCGCCAAGTCGGTGCAGGAAGTGATCGAGCTGCAGTCGTCCTACGCCAAGACATCGCTCGAAGCCTACGTCTCGGAACTGAACTCGCTGACCGAAACCCTGTCGGCCTCGTTCAAGGACACCTTCAAGCCGATCAACGCCCGCGTCACCGCGACCGTCGAGAAGTTCCAGTCCTACCGCTAAGATTAGCCGAAAGACAGGATCACATTGATGTGACGTGTTGAACGCCGCGTCTGCGATACCCAATTAGAAATCCCCGCTGGCGTGCTGGCGGGGATTTTTATTTTTCGCTTAGAGAGGCAAGCCCTTATTCGTTCAGGCGATTTGTAACGCATGTGCGTAAACTGTGATCAGGATAACGCAAATATGTCACGTGCAGCCTCTTAACAGGAATAAAGTTTGTACTATCTTGAAGTGGAACGGAAACTGTTGAAGCATGGGCCGACGCAGCGTTCGTTCAAGCTATATGAGTCTTTGCGGCCGGTGGCGTACTTACCGTTCGCACGCATACAGGACAGTTGGTTGATTTCGACACCGGACCTTCCCCGCCCGTTTCCCCCGGCAGCTTCCCTGCCGATCAAGGCCGCGCGCGCGCCTAAGCCTCCGATCGAGGATTCGTCCAAACCGGCCAATGCGCCCTTCGCGATCATCGACGCCAAGCCCAAGCCGCAGAAGCCGTCGCTTTATCGCGTGTTAATACTTAATGACGACTATACCCCCATGGAATTCGTCGTGTACGTGCTGGAGCGTTTTTTCAACAAGTCGCGCGAAGAGGCTACCCACATCATGCTGCACGTCCATCAGACGGGCGTCGGCGTCTGTGGTCTTTATACCTACGAAGTCGCCGAAACCAAGGTCGCGCAGGTCGTGGACATGGCCCGGCGGCATCAGCATCCCCTTCAATGCACTATGGAGAAGGATTAGGGGTTTCTGATCCCGCCTTTCAGCCCAGGTTCATCAAGGAGAGACGATACTAACTGTACTGCTTTACTCGCTCTAAGGAGAGGCCGACATGCCATCGTTTTCCAGCGCCCTCGAAGAAACCCTGCATCGCGCGGTGAGTCATGCGAACACTCACCACCATGAATACGCGACCTTGGAGCACCTGCTGCTGGCCCTTGTGGACGACACCGATGCCGCCGGCGTTATGACCGCGTGCAATGTCGATCTGACCAAGCTCCGCACCGCCCTTGCCGCCTATATCGAAACCGACCTCAAATCGCTGGTCGTGCCGCATTCCGAAGAAGCCAAGCCCACCGCCGGGTTCCAACGCGTCATTCAGCGCGCCGTGATCCACGTGCAGTCGTCGGGCCGTGACGAAGTGACCGGCGCCAATGTGCTGGTCGCCATCTTTAGCGAGCGCGAATCCCACGCCGCCTTCTTCCTGCAGGAGCAGGAAATGACGCGCTACGACGCGGTCAACTATATCGCCCACGGCATCGCCAAGAAGCCGGGCGCTTCCGAATCGCGTCCCGTGCGTTCGGCCTCCGAAGACAGCCCCAGCGGCGAGGAAAAATCCGGCAAGGCCGCGTCGAACGACGCGCTGGCCGCCTACTGCGTGGACCTGAACGAAAAGTCGCGCCACGGCAAGGTCGATCCCCTGATCGGCCGCCACGCCGAGGTCGAGCGCGCCATCCAGATCCTGTGCCGCCGCACCAAGAACAACCCGCTGCTGGTCGGCGATCCGGGCGTCGGTAAGACGGCCATCGCCGAAGGTCTGGCCAAGAAGATCGTCGACGGCGAAGTGCCTGAGGTGCTGGCCGGGGCGACCATCTTCTCGCTCGACATGGGCACGCTGCTGGCGGGTACCCGCTACCGCGGCGACTTCGAAGAGCGTGTCAAGCAGGTCGTTAAGGAGCTTGAGGCCCATCCGAACGCCGTCCTGTTCATCGACGAAATCCACACCGTCATCGGTGCGGGTGCGACCTCGGGCGGGGCGATGGACGCCTCGAATCTGCTCAAGCCCGCTCTGGCGTCGGGGGCCCTGCGCTGCATGGGCTCGACGACCTATAAGGAATATCGTCAGCACTTCGAGAAGGATCGGGCGCTGGTCCGTCGCTTCCAGAAGATCGACGTGACCGAACCGACCGTTGACGACACGATCAAGATTCTGAAAGGCCTCAAGCCCTACTATGAGACCTTCCACCATCTGAAATATACCGACGCCGCCATCAAGACGGCGGTGGAGCTGTCGGCGCGCTACATCACCGACCGCAAGCTGCCGGACAAGGCCATCGACGTCATCGACGAAGCGGGGGCCCTTCAGGTCATCCTGCCGGAATCGAAGCGCAAGAAGGTCATCGGCCCGCGTGAGATCGAGACGGTTATCGCCAAGATCGCCCGCATCCCGCCGAAGTCGGTCTCCAAGTCGGACACCGAATCGCTGCGCGACCTGCAAAGCGATCTGCAACGCGTCGTCTTCGGTCAGAACGAAGCCATCGAGCAACTGTCCTCGGCCATGAAGCTGTCGCGGGCCGGTCTGCGCGATCCGCAAAAGCCCATCGGTTGTTACCTGTTCGCCGGTCCGACCGGCGTCGGTAAGACCGAAGTGGCCAAGCAACTGGCCTCGACGCTCGGCATCGAACTGCTGCGCTTCGACATGTCGGAATATATGGAACGCCACACGGTGTCGCGCCTGATCGGTGCGCCTCCGGGCTATGTCGGCCACGATCAGGGCGGTCTTCTGACCGACGCCGTCGATCAGCAGCCGCATGCCATCGTCCTGCTCGACGAAATCGAAAAGGCGCATTCGGACATCTACAACATCCTGCTGCAGGTCATGGATCATGGAGTGCTGACGGATGCGGTGGGTAAGAAGGTCGATTTCCGCAACGTGGTCCTCATCATGACCACCAATGCGGGCGCTTCGGACAACCAGAAGAACTCGATCGGCTTCGGCCGTGAAAAGGTCTCCGGTGAAGACGAAGCGGCGATCAAGCGCCTGTTCACGCCGGAATTCCGCAACCGCCTCGACGCGATCGTCAACTTCCGTCAGCTCAAGCCGGAGGTCATCGGTCAGGTCGTCCAGAAGTTCATTCTGCAACTGGAAATGCAACTGGCCGACCGCAACATCTCGATCGAACTGACCGCCGAAGCCGAAAAGTGGCTGGCCGAAAACGGCTACGACGAACTCTATGGCGCGCGTCCGCTGGCGCGGGTCATTCAGGAGAACATCAAGAAGCCGCTGGCCGACGAGATCCTGTTCGGCAAGCTGGTCCGCGGCGGTCATATCCTGGTCAAGCTGGCCGAGGGCAAGATCGCCTTCGACATCACACCGGCCAAGGATAAGAATGCATCCAAGGCCGAGGCTGTGGACTAAGGGAAGAAAGGGCAGGGGCCGCAAGGCCCCTGCACCCCTATACTGGGAGCCTTCGGTTGACGCCGGAGGCTCTTTTATTATGGGGTGTGGGGTCCGCGACCCCACGTCTTTTTCTTTTGCTTTCCCTCGTAATCGTAACCGGATCACCTACATAAGCTGGAGTAGCTTGAAAGGTGCCGCATGATCCCGTTCTCCATCCTTGACCTGTCGCAGATCGGCGAGGGCGGCACCGCGTCTGAGGCTCTGGCTAATTCGGCCTTGATGGCGCAACAGGCCGAGGCCTTGGGATATAGCCGCTATTGGCTGGCGGAACACCACGGCATGCCGGGGATCGCTTCGGCGGCGACCTCGATTGTCATCGCGCATGTCGGGCATCATACGTCGAAAATCCGCATCGGGTCTGGCGGTATCATGTTGCCGAACCATTCGCCGCTGGTGATCGCCGAGCAGTTCGGGACACTGGAGGCGCTGTTCCCGGGACGCGTCGATCTGGGGTTGGGCCGCGCGCCGGGAACCGACATGAAGACCGCGCGGGCGCTGCGGCGGAACATGGAAAGCGGCGTCGACAGTTTCCCCTACGATGTCGCGGAACTTCAACAGCTTATGGACGATCACGCAGGCGATGCGCGGATCATTGCCGTGCCGGGGGCGGGGTGTCAGGTGCCGATCTGGGTGCTGGGGTCGAGCGCCTATGGCGCGCAACTGGCGGCGCAGATGGGTCTGCCCTATGCCTTCGCGTCGCACTTTGCGCCCGATATGCTGCACCAGGCCTTGCGGATTTATCGGACGCAGTACCGGCCAACAGAGCGCAATCCGGAACCACGCGTGATGGTTGGGATCATGGGGGTAGCGGCGGACACCGACGAGGAAGCGAGGTTCCTCTATTCGTCGATGGAGCAGTCTTTCGCCAATCTGCGGCGCAATGACCGCAAGCCGTTCCCGAAACCTCAGCATGGGCTGCAACTGGCCCCGGAAGAGCGGCAGATGGTCGATCATATGCTGCAATACGCCGTGGTGGGGTCGCCGGAGACGATCAACCGCAAGCTGGAGACTTTTCTGGCGGCGACCGAGGCCGATGAACTGATCGTATCGATGCCGATCCACGATATTACCGCGCGTCTGAAGTCGGTGGATATCTTTGCGCAATCGCCCTTGATGCGGAAGGTTTGAGACGCGCAATAAAAAAGGCCGGTGAAACACCGGCCTTTCATTCTGTTCCAAGTTAGGATTGTAAGGGCTAGCCCTTACCCGACGCGGATACCGGAAAGCGAGCCCAGCACGCCGAAGACCTGAAGCAGCCAGATGACGACGGCGATGACGACGACGGCGTTGAGGATGTTTTTGATCTTGGGGTCCATCGGGATGTAGGTGTTGACCAGCCAGAGCAGGACACCGACGACGATGAGGATGGCGACAAGTGACAGAAGAGGCATGACGGGTTCCTTTTGAGATTACTCAGAATATGGAACTAATGTCGCCTGTCGGTCGGGGGTTTTAAATGTCGCTCGCGATCCAGAAAATAAAGAAGGCGTGTTTAAGGCTTCACGGTGTGGCTAAGGATGCGTCCGCTGACTTCGACGGTTGTATCGGTCGGCGCGAAGATGAGTTCAACTTCCTGTCGGGCGTTACAATAATAGGTCGACCAGATTTCGCTCCACTGGCCGGTCTGGGCGCTGGGGGCGGACACGACCCGGCTGTCATAGGCCAGAGTGACCATATTGCAGTCCGGTATGGCCTTGCCTTCGCGGCGGGATTTCTGGACCAGATTGACAGCGGTCATCTCGGCGCGCGATTGCAGGTCGCGCTGGGTCAGGGTGTTGCCCGGGACTGCCAGAGCTACCGTTACAAATGGATCGTTCGCCTGACGCCAGGTAACGAAATTGAGGGTATAGGTCTTGCCGCAACCGGCGGCCTGAATATGTTCGATGGCGGCAACTGGCCATTCGGCAGCCATGGGCGGGCGTGCGACCAGGACGCCTCGCAGGTCGGGCTGCTGCGGCTCGACGGTACGCGGCAGAAGGGTGTAGCCAGTTGACGTAAAGGTGAGGTCGCGACATTTATCCAAAGCGGTCTCAAGGCGTACGGTGACGCCATCAATCGCCATGAATTTGCTGATAATGGCTGTATAGGTCGTCGGCCCTGCCGGTCCGGTCAGTTCGACCGGCCGTTCCTCGATTCCCGTAATGACATAGGCCGCCGTCAGTAATTCAATCATTATCGCCTCCCCCAATTATCCTTAGTTATCTCGCTTCAAAATGCCTCGTCAAGTTGAATTACGCGCATTTTCGCGGGGCATAGGCCTCGATACCGGGGGCGGGGCGACCGATGAGGTAGCCCTGCGCCTCGCGGCAGTTCATGGCCCGGAGTGCGTCGAGTTGCGCGGGGGTTTCGACGCCTTCGGCGGTGATTTCGACGCCCAGCGAGCGGGCCATTTCGGTGATGGCGCGGATGATCGAGGTAGCGTTGCGGTCGTGCGGCAGGTCGCGGACGAAGGACTGATCGATCTTTATTTTATCGAAGGGGAAGGTGCGCAGATAGGACAGGGACGAATAGCCGGTGCCGAAGTCGTCCATGGCGATACGTACACCCATGCCTTTGATCTGGTTGAGGACTTTCAGATTGTGGGTCTCATCGGCCAGCAGCACGCTTTCGGTGATTTCAAGCTCCAGCCGCCGCGCGTCGAGGCCGGTGGCCTTCAGCGTCTTGCGTACCAGACCGGGCAGCGAGCCGTGGCGGAATTGCAGCGGCGAGATATTGACGGCGATGCGCCACGGCTGCGGCCATGCCGCCGCCTGACGACAGGCCTCACGCAGCACCCATTCGCCAAGCGCGCCGATCAGGCCACAGTCTTCGGCCAGCGGGATGAACACGGCGGGCGAGACCATACCGGTGACCGGATGATGCCAGCGCAGCAAGGCCTCGAAGGAGACGATGTCGCCGCTGTCGAGATTGAGCAGGGGCTGAAAATAGAGCTGGAACTGGCCCTCGGCGAGGGCGATTTTGAGGTCGCGCTCCATCTCGACGCGGGCCTGTAGCTGTTCGTCCATCTCGGCGCGATAATAGCACCAGCCGTTGCGACCGTCGCCCTTGACGCGGTAGAGCGCCATGTCGGCGCGCGACAGCAGGTTATGGGCATCGGCGCCGTCATCGGGCGCGAGCGCGATACCAACGCTGAGGCCGATATCGAGGCGCGCATCCCTGACCACGAACGGGTCTTTCACGGCATCGATCAGCCGTTCGGCGAGGTACTGGGCGTCTTCGGGGCGGTCGATATTCTGGATGATGGCGAATTCGTCACCGCCCATGCGGGCCATGAAATCGCCCTTGCGCAGACACAGCTTGAGGCGTTCGGTGACCTGACACAGAAGCGCGTCGCCGGTCAGGTGGCCGTAGGAATCGTTGACGGCCTTGAAGCGATCGAGATCGAGGCAGAGCAGGGCGATTCTGTGGCCTTGTCGCTGAACGCGGGCCAGGGCCTTGTCGATTTCGGTCGCATAAAGTGCGCGGTTGGCCAGTCCGGTCAGGGGATCGAAGTGCGCCAGTTGCGCGATCTGGGCCTGAGCGTGTTTCTGTTCGGTCAGGTCGATCCCCAGCGTCAATATGGCGTCGGCCTCGCCTTCGGGGGTGCGCAGGACGGTTTTCTTGAGCTGGACGACGCGCTCGCCGCACCCGTTATAGATAGCCTCTTCCTCGATCATCACGGCCTCGGCGCTGTCGAGCGCACGGCGGTCCGAGCGGGCGAACTGCGCCGCCTGATCCGGGGCGAAGATGTCGTGGCTGGTCTTGCCAATCACCTCGGCGCTGGTGACGCCCAGCATGGTTTCGCCGGCGGGGTTGATCAGGCGGATTTTGGAATCGTGAGCGCCCTTGACCAGCACCATGGCCGGGATGGTCTGAATGATCGTGTTGAGGAAGGTCTGGTGCCGCTGGGACTCGGCACTGACACGGATCAGGTCGGCCATCATGTCGCGCTGCTGGGTCAGGGTGTCCTGAAGGTCCTGACTGATCGCCTTCATGATCGACAAGGTGGTGCCGACGCCTTCATAGCGCCCGTCGCGGGTGACGATAAAGCCGCGCATCAGCTCCGACGGACGGTCGGCCAGGCTGGCCTGAGTAAAGTCGCGCAGCGGTGTGGCGACGTCCACTGTCAGGGCGGAGGCATCCATCATGGTGGTGACCGACTTGGCGCCGAACAGGGCGCGTCCGTATTCGGCGGCCATTTTGAGATTGAAGTCGTGGCGTTCCATCAGGCCAAGGACGCCGCCCTGCGCATTGACGACGGCTACTACCATAAGTTCGGGCTGGTCGCGGAACAGATCGTAAAGTTGCGAGTTGGTGAAGGACGGTAAAACGGGGTCTATGCGATCCGCAATATCCGAAATTGTGGATACATTCTGCATAACGGCGGTCCAGTTTGTCATAAAAACTTCACAAAACTCAACTTAGGCGTATTTTACACGTCTCTATTGGGTTTTATAGATGATTTTCCTGAATCCACGCTTAATGCAGCTGATTTTATACTCAAATAATACTTTGTTCCGTGGGCGGAGGAACGGGGAAATGAGTGCCTATTTTATATGCGCCCCATGGTTGTGGGGCCTTTGAAAAAGGCGCCGTGCAGGGGTTGATTGTCCGGATCGAGGCCGGTCATGGTCCACACCTCGCCGGTCTTTTCGTAGCGCACCGGGCAGGCATTGGGACTGGAATACATCTCGCCTAAGTAAATCCGGGCGATGGCGCGGAACGGGATGCCGTGGCAGACGAACAGGCAGGTCTCGCCGGAACCACAGTGATCCTCGATGGCGGCCTTGACGCGGTCGATGACCACGGGCAGGCGCTCGGCATTGTGCGGATAGTGCTTGCCATCGATATCGAGGTCAGGATTCATGTGGGCCAGCATGTCGCGGCGCTGGGTTTCGACCTCGTCGATAGTCAGGCCTTCGAACAGGCCGAAATGCCGTTCGGTGAGGCGCGCGTCGGTGACGACCGGCACGTTCAGGGTCTCGGCGACGATGGTGGCGGTCTCATGGGCGCGGACGAGGGGACTGGCCAAAATCTGGGTGATCCCCTGATCGGCGAGGAAAAACGCGGCCATGCGCGCCTGATCGCGGCCCGTCTCATTGAGTGGTATGTCGGTCGAGCCCTGAAGCCGCATCTGGGCGTTCCAGTCGGTTTGGCCGTGGCGAAGAACGTAGAACATGGGAGCCTACAATACCCCCTCTCCCTGAGGGAGAGGGGTGGGGTGAGGGGGAAATGGCAAAAACGCGCTCGGTTGTGCCGGTATGGTCAAATTAGTTCTTATCAAAAAGTATGCGAGGGTTCGGACACATTTCCCCCTCACCCGGTGCTTTGCACCACCCTCTCCCTCAGGGAGAGGGATTATAAGGCCGCTTTGATCCGTGCCGCCGTTTCCAGCAGATCGCTCATCGCCGCCATTTCGCCCGAGGCATGGCCTTTCAGCTTACCGGCGTCCCAGCAGGGGATGATATGAAAGTGCAGGTGGAACACGGTCTGGCCTGCCGGTTCGCCGTTGAACTGCGCGATACGGATGCCGTCGGGCTCCAGCGATGTGTTGACGGCGCGGGCGATGCGCTGGGTCTGATGGATCAGGTTTTGCAGATGCTCGGACGGGATGTCGAACAGGTTGCGCGCCTTGACCTTGGGGATAACCAGCGTATGGCCCTTCGATTGCGGGAAGGCGTCCATGAAGCTGAGGACGCGCGCGTCCTCATAGACCTTGGCGCAGGGAATGTCGCCGCTGAGGATTTTCGCAAAGATATTCTTGCTGTCGTACTCACCGATAAGGCTCATGACCGGTCTCCGATTCTGTCTATTCAATCTTATCGCTTTAATTATACAGCCAATACAGGTAAAGAGCGGCGATGTTCAATCTTTTGCTGGTCATGATCGGCGGTGCGGCGGGCTCAGGCCTCCGCTACGGCCTGTCGCGCGTTTTGCCGACGCAGCCGTGGCCGTGGCACACCTTCGCCGCCAATCTGGTTGGCGGGCTCCTGATGGGGCTGTTGATGGGGTGGCTGTGGTCGAGGGGCGGAGACGAGAAGCTCCGTCTGCTGCTGGGTGTTGGCGTGCTGGGCGGCTTCACCACCTTTTCGAGCTATTCGCTTGAGGTCGTGCAGATGCTGGAGCGCCGCGACTACGGCACCGCAACCGTCTATGCCGCAGGCTCGGCGGTCGCCGCTATTTTCGCCGTCATGATCGGTTTGTATATCGTCCGGAAAGTGACCGGATAAGAAGGTAAAATGAGTAAGGAAGTCAAAACCCTCTACGTCGCCGAAGGCGAAGACGGCGTCCGCGTCGATCGCTTCTTCAAGCGTCGCTGGCCGCATATCAACCACGTGCAACTCAACAAGCTGCTGCGCTCGGGGCAAGTGCGCGTCGACGGGTCGCGCGCCAAGGCCGATACGCGACTGGTCGCCGGTCAGACCGTGCGTGTGCCGCCGCTGCCCGACGCGCCGACTGAGGATCAGCAAAAGCGCGAGCGTGCCGAACTGTCGCCGCAGGAGGTCCGCTACGCCAAGTCGCTGGTCCTCTACGAAGACGAGGACGTGATCGCCATCAACAAGCCGTCGGGCCTGGCGGTGCAGGGCGGAACCAAGACCAAGAACCATATCGACCGTCTGTTGTCGGCGTGGGGCGAGGGGCTGGAGCGCCCGCGTCTGGTTCACCGCCTCGACCGCGATACCTCGGGTGTGCTGCTGCTCGGCAAATCGCCGTCGGCGGCCGCGCGTCTGGCCGGGGCCTTCGCCAAACGCAAGGCCTACAAGACCTACTGGGCGCTGGTCGCCGGGACGCCGGACCCCAAGGAGGGCGTCATCGACGTGCCGCTGGTCAAGAAGGGCTTCCACGACCGCGAAATCGTCCAGCCAGCCGATCCGAAAGAGCCGGGCGCCGAGGCGGCCGAGACCGAATATGTGACCATTTCGCGCGCCGCCCACCGGCTGGCGTGGATGGCGCTGCGTCCGCATACGGGCCGCACGCACCAGCTTCGGGCCCACATGCAGGCCATCGGGCACTGCATTTTGGGCGATCCCAAGTACAAGGACGAGAAATCCATAGCCTTGTCAGAGGGTTTGGGGCTTCAGCTGCACCATCGCCGGATCGAAATTCCGCATCCGAACAACGGTACCCTGATCGTCGAAGCGCCGCTCGATCCGGTCATTCAGGCCGGGTTCGATCGCTACGGCTTCGATGAGCATGAGGCCTCGGCGGAACCGTTCCGCAAGGCGACGCGGGCGTCGCGCCGATGAGGCTGGCGGTATTCGATGTCGACGGGACGCTGGTCGACAGCCGCGCCTCGATCCACCGTGCGGCGGTGGAAGGGGCCAAGGCGATCAATATTGATCCACCGACCTATGATGAGGTGCGCTCGATCGTCGGCCTGTCGTTGTTCGAGGCCTTGCAGGCCATGCGACCGGAACTGGATCCGGAAACCGTGGCGGCCTATACGCGCGAGTTTCAGAATGCGTTCCTCACCTTTCATGCCGATCCGGACTTCACCGAGGCGCTCTATGCCGGGGCGCACGAAACGCTGGTGCGACTGAAGAACGACAACTGGCTGATCGGCATGGCGACGGGCAATTCGCGCCGCGGCGTGACGCGGATCGTGGATCGCCACGGCTGGAAGGACATTTTCGACGTGACCTTCTGCGCCGACGACGGCCCGTCGAAACCGCATCCGCATATGCTTCAGTGCAATCTGAGCGCCTTGGGTGTGGGCACGCATCAGGCGGTGATGATCGGCGACGCCACGCACGATATCCGCATGGCGCGCACCGCTCAGGTCCATGCCATCGGTGTGTCGTGGGGCTTTCATACAGTCGAAGAATTGCAGGACGCCGGAGCCCATGAAATCGTGCACGATTTCAAGGCACTGGAACGGTCGCTTGAAGCGTTCGTGCCGGTATTGGCATAAACCCCCTCTCGCCCCATTTTTGATTTTTTGGGGGAGAGGGTTGGGGTGAGGGGGCTGCTTCGGTGGCTGTTACTCCCCCTCACCTGGCGCTAACGCGCCACCCTCTCCCCGTAGGGGCGAAGGGATTGCTACGAGATATTTTCATGACCTACAAAGCCGAAGCCCCGTCCAAACGTACCGATCAGGTCGGTCATAAGCCCAAGCGCTTCTGGACGTCTGTCGAGATCGCCGCCACGTCCGGCGGCTATGGCGTCAACCTCGATGGCCGTCCCGTCAAAACGCCTTTGGGGCAGATACTGGTCCTGCCGAATTTCGCGCTGGCGGCCTTGGTCGGGCGCGAGTGGGAGACGGTCGAGGACTATGTCGACTTCACGTCGATGCCTCTGACGCGGCTTGGTTTTGCGGCGATGGATCATATGGAAAGCGGCCTCGACGCGGCTCTGGCCGAGGCGGCGCGCTTTTCCGAGACCGATCTGGTTTGCTATCCGGCGGACTATCCTCAGGCCTTGATCGAGCGGGAAACGGCGGCGTGGCAACCGATCATAGACTGGAGCAAGGCCGAGTTAGGTATTGAATTCGTTCAGCAAAAGAGCCTGATGCACCAGGCGCAACCGGTAGCGACCATCAATGGCGTTCAATCATTGATTCGCGAGGTCGATATCTACACACGTGCCGGTTTGCTAGTGGCCATCCCTCTGTTGGGGTCGGTGGCTCTGGCCCTGGCCCTGTGGAAGGGGCGCTTGTCGGGCGAGGCGGCCTTTGACGCCTCGCGCATCGGTGAGGCCTTCCAGATGGAAACCTGGGGCGATGACGCCGAGGCCGTTCAGCGGGCGGCCCATATGAAAGCGCAGGCGATCAGCCTTGAGGCGTGGTTCCGGGCGTTGATCTGAACCTTTTCAGGCGTTCAGGCAGGCGCCCACTCAGCCACAGACCGAACATGTGATAGTCGCCGATAAACGACCACAGGGGATAGGTGAAGGTCGCCGGGCGGTTCTTCTCGACGAAGAAATGCGCCGCCCACGCACAGCCGTAACCGGTCCCAAGGCCTGCCAGCAACCACAGGGGCTGCCGTTGCGCGACCGTCAGTATCAGGGCGGTAATCCCGAACGTAGAGCCGAGGTAGTGCAGGGCGCGGGTCGCCGGTTTGTCGTGTTCGCTCAGGTAGAAATCGAAAAAGGCGGCATAGGTCGTGTAGCGTTCCATCCTCATATTCCTTTTGGAAAGATGAATACCACGAACTCGCCTTCCACACGAAGCGTTACAATAAATAATATCAAATGTGACCGGCAAGGGGCTTTCTCGCAGGTGCAAAATTTGCTATGACAGCGTTGTCAGATGCCGAAAGGCTTAAAGTTGAAGCGCCGAACCGATCAATCCGGCACTCGCGTCCGACCTTTGAAAACCCTTTGTGTGTGGAGATATGACAATGGAAAAGATGATCGAAAAATTCATGGCGGCCTTGCTGGCCTTCGGTTTTGCGCCGTTTTCGGCGTCGAACTAACGATCTCACTGTAAACTGAAAAGAGTAAAACGATGAAAACCCTGACCAAAGCTGTTGCACGCGCCCTCAAGACCTGGGCCTTTGCGCACCGTCTGCCGGTCGCTTAATTAGCGAAACAGCGTACCCAAAAACGCCGCCGGTTCATCCCGGCGGCTTTTTTCATGCCTTTTTGAAGGGGGAGCCCTCGGCTTCCAGCCTCTGCATCTGTTCCATAACCGCCATGCGCTCCTGCAGCAGATAACGCGCGACCGGGGCGCGCAGGGCTTCGTCGCGGATATGATGCGCCGAATAGACCGAGTGGGGCAGGTAGCCGCGCGAAATCTTGTGCTCGCCCTGCGTACCCGCTTCGACGCGTTTCAGCCCGTGGGCGATGGCGTAGTCGATGGCCTGATAATAGCAGACCTCGAAATGCAGGAACGGCACCTCGACGGTCGCGCCCCACTGGCGCCCGTAAAGCGTATCGCCGCCGACATAGTTGATGGCTCCCGCCACGGCCTCATCGCCGTCATAGGCAAAGACCAGTATGATACGCTCACGCATCCGTTCGGTAATAAGTGAGAAGAAGTCGCGCGTCAGATAGGGCGCGCCCCACTTGCGGTCATAGGTATTCTCGATGAAGGCGTGCAGCTGATCGAGGTGCGTTTCGGTAATATCGTCGCCGGTGATGACGCGCAGGTCAAGGGCGGCCTGCACGTCGCGACGTTCGCGACGGATGACTTTGCGCCGGTTGGCCGATAGCGCGCCGAGGAAATCGTCGAAGCTGTTGTAATTATTATTGTCCCACCAGAATTGCTGATCCTGACGCAGCAGCAGACCGGCTTCGCCCATCTCTTCCCATTCGGTGTCGGTGGGGAAGTTGATGTGCAGCGACGACAGGCCATTATTGTCGGTGAGGTCCACGGCGGCGCGAATAAGCGCGCGGCGAATATCCGGATCGGGCGACAGCAGCCGTGCGCCGGTGACAGGCGTAAACGGCGCGGCGGACAGGAGTTTGGGATAATACCGCCCGCCCGCGCGTTCATAGGCCTGGGCCCAGCTGTGGTCGAAGACGTATTCGCCCATCGAATGCAGCTTGAGATACAGCGGCATGACGCCCCGGATCGCGCCGGTTTCGTCGCTCAGACTGAGGTGGTGCGGCAGCCAGCCCGACGCTTCGCCGACGCAATCGGTCTGTTCGAGCGTTTCAAGAAAGGCGTGCGAATTGAAAGGATTGTCGTCGTCTTTTAACCCATCCCATACGGTAGCATCGATCTCCGAGATCGAGCGGTGCAGGGCGACGGTCAGGGCGGGCAGGGACATATCCTATAGATAGATTTGCCCTGACGTGTTCGCAAGTAATTACATCCTTCCCCGTTTACGGGGAAGTTGGCGAACAAATGCGAAAGCATTTGAGCGTCGGAAGGGGGAAAGCTTCAGATACAACGAACTCAGATGTGGGGCGTGGAAACATCCTCCCCCTTCCGTCTGCTCGTCCCTCGCAGCCACCTTCCCCGTAAACGGGGAAGGATTTTAGGTGTTTTGGCCCTGTAAACGGGGAAGGATTTAAGCCTTAAGCCACTTCGATCACGGCGTCGATTTCGACCGCGAAACCGAGCGGGATCTTGTAGATGCCGACCGCCGAGCGGGCGTGGCGACCGGCGTCGCCCAGCACCTCGACCATCAGGTCCGAGCAGCCGTTGACGACCTGAGGGATGGCGTAGAAGTCCGGACCGGCCTGCACAAAAGCCCCCAGTTTCACCACGCGCACGACATTGTCGAGATCGCCACCGGCCGCGGCCTTCATCTGCGCCAGCAGATTGATGCCGCAGACGCGCGCCGCTTCGGTCGCCTCTTCGGGGCTGACATCGACGCCGACCGTGCCCTTGAAGCGGCCCGAGCCGTCGTTCGACAACTGACCCGAAATATGGACCGTGTTGCCGCTGCGCACGAAGGGCACGTAGTTGGCGACGGGGGCGGTCGGCACGGGCAGGGTGATGCCCAGTTCGGCCAGACGGGCTTCGGTTTTCGACATGTCAGGGTTCCTTGAATTGAACGATAGGCGCTTATAACCAAAAAGCCCCCGCTTTCAAACGAAGTGTGCGTCACCATATGAGGAGGTGGAAAACTTGCCGCCTTTACCTTTTGTTTTCTTCCTTTTCACCTCGGCTTAAGACAGTTCCGCTAAGGTCAATGGCCATACCGTCCGACAGAGCCTCGAATCGCGGGCCGCCGGGCAACTTCCTGTAAGGCGCGACCGCATTGGATACGCTTGTAATGACCGCAAAGAAGGTCCTCATCGTCGAGGACAACGAATTGAACATGAAGCTGTTTCATGACCTGCTGGACGCGCAGGGCTATGACACGCTGCAGACCGGGGAAGGGCTCTCCGCGCTGGCGCTGGCGCGCAAGCATCGCCCGGACCTGATCCTCATGGATATTCAGTTGCCCGAAATTTCCGGCCTTGAAGTCACCAAGTGGCTGAAAGAGGACGATGAACTGTCGCATATCCCGGTTATAGCGGTGACGGCCTTTGCCATGAAGGGCGATGAGGAACGTATCCGCGAAGGTGGTTGCGAGGCCTATATCTCGAAGCCGATCTCGGTGTCGCATTTCCTCGAAACCGTCCGACGTTATTTAGCGTAGGTTTGGCAAGGGGGATCACATGAGCGCCAAGATTCTGGTCGTCGACGATATCCCGGCCAATGTCCGCCTGTTGCAGGCCAAGCTTGAGGCCGACTATTACGAAGTGGTCGTCGCCCATTCGGGGCACGAGGCGCTGGATATCGCCGTCAATGATCCGCCCGACCTGATCCTGCTCGACGTCATGATGCCGGAGCTGGACGGTTACGAAGTCACGCGGCAGCTTAAAGAACACCCGGCGACCCGTCATATCCCCATCATCCTGATCACGGCGCTCGACGGCCGCGAAGACCGCCTGTCGGGCCTTGAGGCCGGGGCCGACGACTTCCTGACCAAGCCGGTGGACGATGTCATCCTGTTCGCGCGGCTGAAGGCGCTGGTCCGCCTCAAGCAGATGTTCGACGAACTGCGTCAGCGCGAGGCCTCGTCGCGCCGCATGGGCCTGTTCGACGCGGCGCAACTTCAGCGTCAGATCACCGCCACCGGCAATGTCCTGATCATCGACGACAATCCGCGTCAGGCCGAACGCCTGATGCACGCCCTGGGTGCTACGCACCGGTGTGCCTACGAGACCGATCCGCAGGCGGCGCTGAAAATCGCCGCGGGACGTGTCGATCTTCTGGTGCTGAACCTGACCGTGCGAGCCTTCGACGCCCTGCGTTTCGTCGCACAACTGCGTTCCAGCGAGGCGACGCGCCAGACCCCGGTGCTTGGGATTTTCAATGCCGACGACCGTCCGGTCCTGCTCAAGGCGCTGGAGCTGGGTGTCAACGACGTGCTGCCGAAGCCCGTCGATTCGCTGGAACTGATCGCGCGGGCGCGGACCCAGATCCGCCGCAAGCGCTATGCCGATTTCCTGCGCACCAGTCTCGACAAGTCGCTGGAGCTGGCGGTGACCGATCCGCTGACCGGCCTGAACAACCGCCGCTATATGGATATGCAACTGGCGCAACTGATGCGTCGGCACCTAAAGACGGACGAGGAGGTGTCGGTCCTGCTGCTCGATATCGACCATTTCAAGCGCGTCAATGACAGCTTCGGTCATGATGCCGGGGACGAGGTGCTGAGGGAGTTCGCCGGTCGTCTGGGGATCAATGTCCGCGCCATCGACATGCCCTGCCGCATGGGGGGCGAAGAGTTCGTGGTCATCATGCCGGACACCGATTCCGACAGTGCCCGGATTATCGCCGAACGCGTCAGGTCGCAGGTCGCGGCTGCGCCGTTTGCGCTGGCCGACGGGCGGACTTTGGACGTCACCGTCAGCGTCGGCGTCGCCACCCTGACGGGACTGGGCGACTCGATCGAGGCCATGCTCAAACGCGCCGACGAAGCGGTCTATGAGGCCAAGCGCGCCGGCCGCAACAAGGTCGTGCTGAGAGCGGCCTGATCGGGGGGGCATGAGGTGCCGATCAGGCCACCCCGGGTTATGAGCAGCTGAACACGATTTTGCTGTCCCCGAGGATAGACTTTTTCACCAGCGTGATCCGGCTGTTCATCAGCGCTTCTGAAGCTTCAATCAGCTTCTGCGACGAAGCCATGATGGCCGGTGGATTTTTCGCCGCATCGGCTTTTTGGGCATAGCTAATGGCGCTCTTGAGGTCGCCGCAGTATTTCTTGTCCTTTTTACCGGAACTGTAGGCGCGTCGCAGATTGTCGGCCCCCAGGCAGAAACGCTGCTGGGCGGTCTGAGCCCAGACCGGCATGTTCTTGCCGCCATAGCGGATATGCTCGCCGCTGATGCCGCTGCAGGCTGTTTTCAGAGCGCCGAAATAGGCGTTGCCTGCGGCCTCACTGGCGTCCAGGTCGTCCGATGTGGGGACGTTCTGGGTAGCGGCATTGAAAAGTGACAGGTTGCGCTCGGTCCAGACACGGGCGCTTTCGTCGCCGAATTCGGCGGCATGAAGCGGGGCCGCGGCGATAAGGATGCACAGGGCGGTTGTATAGATGGTCAGATGATGTGGCTTTGACATGGTATCCCCGCAGAATTAAGAACGACGATATCCATTAATGGGGGGGGTGTGCGGCGTCAGCTTACAAATACCGTAAGGGGTTCCGGCGGGCATAGAAAAACCGCGCCCGGCGAACCGGACGCGGTTTTTTAAATCTCATAATGCGAGACGCCAAATAAGCTTTTGGCTTACTTGATCTTGCCTTCGCGGAATTCGACGTGCTTACGCACAACCGGATCGTACTTCTTCAGGACCATCTTTTCGGTCTTGGTGCGGGCGTTCTTCTTGGTGACGTAGAAGAAGCCGGTGTCCGCCGTCGAGTTCAGGCGGATCTTGATGGAGGCTGGCTTTGCCATGGTTTAAAACCCTCAAACGGTTGGTCAGCGGACGATTGAGGAGACACCCAGCGCCGCACAAATCTTTCAGAGGCGCGGAAAATACGCATCTGCGTCCGGAAGTCAATGGCGGAATGTAGATTTCATACATTATCGGCACGAAAGATTGGCTTTCGCGCCGTTTCCGGCCAGACTGGACCTGTTGCCGCCTCTATAAAGGACATTTGCCGCGAATGCGATACGAAGAACGCCCGCCGTCGCTGGAATATGCGCCCTATATCGAGCGATTCTGGCGCTTTTCTGTGGACGATCACGATCCACCGGCGTTCGAACACGTCATAGTCCCCGACGGCACGATCAGTCTGGCGGTTATCGTCATCCCGACGGGGCAGGCCTTTTTCAACTGGGTCGGACCGTCGGCTCAGGCGATTCGCACCGAGGTCCATCAGGGCGTGCGCTATTTCGGGGCGCGGTTTCATGCCGGGGCGTTTCGCGCCCTGACCGGGCTTGAGGCCGCGGCTTTGGCGGAGCGCGTCCTGCCGCTGGCCGTGGTGTCGCCGGACTGGGCGGCCGCCATGCAGGCCTGTGTCGGGGCCACCGATCTGACGGACTTTGCCGACTGCTTCGAGCAGGCCGCACAGCCGTGGCTGGATAGCGCCGGGCCGCGTGATGAAGCCGTCTGCGAACTGGCCCGGCGACTGATCGCGGCGGACGGGGAGGGGGCCTTGCCGGTCCACGATCTGGGGGTCAGCGAGCGGCACCTGCGTCGCCGGTTCGTCAGAGAGGCGGGGCTTAGTCCAAAGCTATTTTCACGACTGAGGCGCGTGCGGCGGGCCTGTATCGATCTGGTCCTGCACGCCCAGGCCAAGGCCGCCGTGTCGGCGGATCACGGCTATGCCGACCAGCCGCATTTTACGCGCGAACTCAAGGCCGTATTCGGCCTGTCGCCGGAGATGCTGAAACAATATCTGGAACAGATCCGTCATATCGACGTCGGCAATATTTAACCTGTCCGATTTGTTCAATCGGGCGATCTGGAACGGTGTTATGGTCGGCCGTTCAAAGGAGATCGCCATGTTGAAAACCGTTGCCCTTACCCTGATACTAAGCCTCGCACCGATGGTCGTCATGGCGGAAACGCCCAAGGCGCCTGCCGCCAAGCCGGAGATGAGCAAGCTGTCGCCCATGACCGGGGTATGGAAGGGCCGCGCCAAGGGCACCGATCGCGCGGGCAAGGCCTATGACATCATCCAGACCGAACGCGTGGGCTTCATGCTGGACGGTGACGTGCTGGTGGTCGAGGGCAAGGGCTACGAAGACGGCGGCGCGGTGGCCTTCAATGCGCTGGGTGTCGTCTCCTACAATGCGATGACGCAGAAATACGAGTTCCGGGCCTATAGCGGCGGGTTTGCCGGCACGCACAGCTTCGAGGTCACCCCCGAAGGCTTCGTCTGGGAAATGGCGGCGGGGCCGAAAGCGAAAATACGCTACCTGATTGTGATCAAGGACGGCACCTGGGTCGAGACCGGCGAGTATATAGCCGAAGGCCAGCCGGGGCGTAAGTTTATCGAACTGAACCTCAAGCGTGTCGGTGACTCCGACTGGCCGGTGGCCGGGACGATCAAACCTTAGTTTGACGCGCATCTGGTCCTAAAACCGCGGCACACTTTTAGGGATGCGCTTAACCATAGTTTTGCTTCCACTCGGCCTTGAGCCGCGCATAGTCGGGGTGGGCCTCGGCTTCGCGCCAGGCGTCGTAGAAGATGCGCGCGCTCTCGGCCTTCTGCGGGTCGCCGGTGCCGCGCTCAAGCGGCGCATGGTTGCGGTCTTTATCGTACTTGCGTCCGCCCTTGTAATTGGCGTAGCGGCGGGCGCGCGTGAAACCCATTTGCAGGAACTTGCGCGCCATATCGGCACCGACAAAGTCCTCCGCGTCCAGATAGGCTAGAAACATGGCAGTGAGGCGCTCGGCGCTTTCGCGGGCGATCTCCGGCGTCTTGAAGCGCCAGTGCGGCGTCATCTGGCTCTTGTAGGGCTCGACGATCAGCACGCCTTGCTCGCCGCGCCCAACGCGATAGGCTTCGGGGTGGGCGCAGTAGTCGACATCGGGTCGCCACGCATAGCTTGCCTTGTCGAAGTTCAGATAGGACGGGTGTTCGCTCATGCGAACGATTGTCGCCGCACGCGGATAAGGATGCGATGAGAAGCGAGCCGTGAGTTCGCAAAGGGTGGAGAGTTTCTCATACCTCCCCAGTTTACTGGGGAGGGGGACCGCACGAACTTGCGAAGCAAGTGAGATGTGGTGGTGGGGGCCTGCGCTGTCGTGGCAGCGCATAGGTGAGCGATCAGGTTCGGGCGCGGATTCTACGCGAGCCCCCCACCGTCAGCGTCGCTGCGCTTGCTGCCACCTCCCCCGGCACGCCGGGGGAGTATGAGGTGAGGGTTATCTCCGCTTGCCCTTTTTAGTCTTCGATTTCTCCGTCACGCCCTTTTGACGCGGCTTTTCGCCGGGTTTGCGCGAGCCGCCCCCCGGCCCGTTGCGGGGTACGGGCTTGCCGCCGCGGCTGGAGTCGACACGCGACCGGACACCCAGCCTGACGCGCGGGGCATTGGGATCGGGCGGCGAGGCCTCGGAGATCGCCTTGAAGACCAGCCCGCCGGTCATCGGCATGGCCTCCAGCAGCTCGACCTCGATCAGCCGCCCCAGTGGCCAGCGCTTGCCTGTCCGTTCGCCGACCAGCGCATGGGCCGTGTCGTCGTGGATATAGTAATCGTCACGCAAGGACGACGCCGGGATGATGCCGTCGGCGCCGGTTTCGGTCAGCTTGACGAACATCCCAAAGCGCGTGACGCCGACGATGCGGCCCTCGAAGGTCGCGCCGACCTTGTTCTCAAGGAACGAGGCCACATAGCGCTCGATGGCCTCGCGTTCGGCCTGCATCGAGCGGCGCTCGGTCGCCGTGATGTGCTCGGCGGTGTCGGCCATGGTCTTGACCTCGTAGTCGGTCAGGCCGTCGTCGCCCAGCTTCAGTGCCCGGATCAGCGCCCGGTGCACGATCAGGTCGGCATAGCGGCGGATCGGCGAGGTGAAGTGCGCATAGCGGTCGAGATTGAGCCCGAAGTGGCCGAAGTTTTCGGCGCTGTAATGAGCCTGCATCTGGGTGCGCAGGACGACTTCGTTGATGATGTCGAAGTGCGGGCCGTCCTTTTCCTTGTTCAGAAGCTGGTTGAAGCGTTCGGTGCGCGGCGGTTCGCCCTTGTTCCACGGGAGGCCAATCGTCGACAGGAAGTCGGCCAGATTACCGACCTTTTCGAGGCTCGGTTGTTCGTGGACGCGGTAGATCAGCGGCGTCTTATGCTTTTCCAGCGTCTCGGCGGCGGAGACATTGGCCTGAATCATCATCTCTTCGATCAGCTTGTGCGCCTCCAACGAGACGCGCGGTGTGATGGCGACGACATTGCCGTCCTTATCGAGTTGTACCTTGCGCTCGACCGAGGTGATCTGTAGCGGCTGACGGGCATTGCGGCCACGCGTCAGGCAAGCGTGCGCCGCCCACAAGGGCTTGAGCAGGGTCTCAAGGATGGGCTGGGTCTGTTCGTCCGGCGTGCCGTCGATGGCCGCCTGCGCCTGCTCGTAGCTGAGCTTGGCCGCCGAACGCATCAGGCCGCGCACGAAACTGTGGCTGATCTTCTTGCCATCGGCATCGAAGACCATGCGCACGGCAAGCGTGGCGCGGTTCTCGCCTTCCTGAAGCGAGCACAGTCCCGACGACAGGACGTGCGGCAGCATCGGCTCGACGCGGTCGGGGAAATAGGTCGAATTGCCCTTGTCGCGCGCGTCGCGGTCGAGCGACGAGTTCGACTTCACATAGTGGGCGACGTCGGCGATGGCGACCCAGACGACGTGGCCGCCGGGATTGGCCTCGTCTTCGTCGGCATGGGCGTATACGGCGTCGTCGTGGTCCTTGGCGTCGGACGGGTCGATGGTGATCAGCGGCAGGTCGCGCAGATCCTTGCGGCCTTTCAGGTCTGGCGCGACGGCGTTCTTCGCTTCGTCCTCGGTCGAAGACGCGAACCCGACCTTCAGGCCGTGGGCGTGGATGGCCATGATCGAGGCGATGCGTGGGCTGTCTTCCTTACCGATGACCTCGACCAGGCGCGCGGGTTTCGGCCCGAAGCGGTGCGTGCCACCTTGCGGCGCGGCGATGACCACGTCGCCATCTTCGAGCGAGTCGATGGACCCGGCGACCAGCGTATAGCTGTCCTTCGCCTTGCGATCGACGCTTTCCAGACGGATTTCGCGGCCTGACTTGCCCTTTTTCGAGATGCGCACGACGCCGACCAGCTTGGCCGCGCCCTGATCGAGGACCTTGACCAGATGGGCGATCCATTCGTCATTAACATATTCGAAGCGCACATAGATTCGGTCGCCCACCGTCGGCGGCGTCTGGGCGACGGTGCGTTTCAGCGGCGCGAGGCGGGCCAGCGGCGGCTTGTGCTTCAGCTTGGGATCGTCGGCTTTTCCCCACTTGACCCACAGATCGCCGTCGACGTCGCGTTCCACGACCTCGGCGACGCCGGTTTCGGGCAAGGTGCCGACCGCGCCGAACGTCTTGCGCCCGCTCTTGTTCAGCTTGCCCGATTCGCTCAGCAGTTTCAGCTTTTGCCGCAGGGCGCGGCGTTCGTCGCCCTTGAGGCCGAATTGCTTGGCCAGATCGCTGACATCCAGTTCGCGGGCGGTGCGCAGCACCTCCAGCAGGGTGTCATCGTCGGGAAGGCCCTGAAAGGAACCATTGGCGCGGGGGGTACGGGGCAGCTTGGGCGTGCGTGTCATGAATCGCAGTGTAAAGCGTTTACGACGACGGGGCCACGATTAGTTGCGGCCTATACCCCCTCGCCCCTATGGGGAGAGCCGGGCGCCCGGTGGCGGTTGGGGTGAGGGGAAAAGATCAAGGCCCATCTTCGGTAGCCGAAACTTCCGCCTCAGCCTGCCTCATCGCCAGATAATCCTCCAGCGGTCGGCCGGTGCGTTGTTCGATCAGCCTGCGCGCCAGTTTTGGCTCGTTGCGCAGCATCTCGTCGTCGCGCATGCGTTCCCGACGCTGGCAAAGCGCGGTGTGTTCCGCCTGACGCACGATGTCGGCCTTGGCGCTTTGCAGGGCCGCGGTGTGTTGATGGACCTCAAGCTTCGATTTGGCCGCCGCGGCCTCAGATGCATCGGCGCGGGCATAGAGCCGCTCGATGCGGTTACCGACGCGGACGGCACGTTCAATCTCGGGCAAGGTTTCCGGATCGGGCAGTTTTTCCGCACAGGCCAGCATCCGATCGGCGAAGGCGCGCAACCGCGCCCGGCGTTCTTCGGGGCTGAACTGTTCCTTTGTGCGATTGATCTCAGACATGCGCCTATCATGAGCGCAGGTTTCAGGGGAGGGGATAAGTGGGCCGCTTGTTTATATCTATGCGACTCTGCGGTCTGCAGAGCCATGCGCTTGCGCGCGAATAGCGAGAATCGAACCGTAAAAATAGAACCACAAAGGTGCGCTGAGCAAAGAGCAATAGTTCAAATACCAAGCGGCATACAGGGTCATACCTGCTGTAATAATGAGTTCGCCTAAAATGAACAGGTTGGCTTTTCGAAGATTGATCGGAATGAGTCGTGTCCGAAAATTAAATTTTTGTCCGATGAGAAACACTGCGTTCAAACCAACCAGCAACAGCGTCATGGGAAATATTCCGAAGACGACCCCTCGGGCGGTTGCCGCATCGGCACCGCTCCAAAAAGGTATGATGGCCATACCGTACAATTCTTCGACATCCTGAATAGCACCCCAGGCCGTCAAACCGGAGGCAATCAGTCCGACCGGTATTATCAGCCATTTGTTCGCGGGTGATATCAGGCCGTTGAGGCCTCGGTGAAACAAAAGTATGGCCCCTGCGGCTACAGCGGCGAGTGTCAGGCTAATACGTTTGATTTGATTTCGGGGCGTTGCATAGGTCTCATAAAGCCGATCATACGCCTCGTAGTCTTGTGGCGATGACTGCGCCTCAATGGCTGCCGCACCGGCCTCAAAAGCCGTTCTGTCCGTCATATGAGGTAAGGTGCGCGCATACCCAAACGCCGCCAATGCCAGCGCCAGTATCACGCATGAACCTATAAATAGCCGCATTCCGCCCCCCGAACGTCGAATTATGCCTCCGTCTTGGCCTTTGCGGAGGCTTTTTTCGCCGGTGCCTTTTTGGCTGCGGTGATCGTCTTCTTCGCCGCAGGTTTTTTGGCCGCCGTGGTTTTCGTAGCGGCCTTCTTGGCCGGAGCCTTTTTCGCGCCCGCTTTCACGCCGCCCTTGGCCGCGATCAGCTCCAGCGCCAGTTCCAGCGTCACGTCTTCGGGTTGAACATCCTTCGGGATGGTCGCATTGACCTTGCCGCATTTGACGTAAGGCCCATAGCGACCGGCCATGACCTGAATCGGGTCGCCCGATTCCGGATGCGCGCCCAGTTCCTTGAGCGGCGCGACCGACGACGCCTTGCCCTTGCCATTGGCGCGCTTTTCGGCCAGCAGGACCACGGCGCGGTTCAGCCCGACCTCGAAGATATCCTCGAAGCTGGTCAGATTGGCATAGGTCTTGTTGTGCTCGATGAACGGCCCGAACCGGCCCAGAGCCGCGACGATGGGCTTGCCATCTTCGGGGTGCAGACCGACTTCGCGCGGCATGGACAGCAGTTTCAGCGCGCGTTCAAGGTCGATCGACGCCGGAGGCCACGCCTTCGGCAAGCTTGAGCGTTTCGGCTTGTCCTCTTTCGACTCGGCTTCGCCCAGTTGCACGTAAGGCCCGAAACGTCCGATTTTCAGCGAGACGACTTTGCCGGTTTCCGGATCGGTGCCAAGTTCGCGGTCGCCCGCCGCGCCGCCGTCGTCGGAGGCGTTTTCGGGGTTGCCGACCGGGCGCGTATATTTGCATTCCGGGTAGTTCGAGCAGCCGATAAAGGCACCGAAGCGCGAGGTTTTCAGGCTGAGCAGGCCTTCAGAACACGACGGACAGGCGCGTGGGTTCGAGCCATCGCCCTTATCGGGGAAGATGTGCGGCCCCAGCGACTCGTTCAGGCGATCCAGCACTTCCGACACGCGGAATTCGGCGATTTCCCCGGCCTTGGCATTGAAGGCGTCCCAGAATTCGCGCAGCAGCGCCTTCCAGTTGAGGTCGCCCGCCGAGACCAGATCGAGCTTTTCTTCGAGATCGGCGGTGAAATCGTACTGCACGTAGCGCGAGAAGAACTGATCGAGGAAGGCGGTGACCAGACGGCCCTTGTCCTCGGGGATAAAGCGGTTCTTGTCCATGCGGACATAGTCGCGATCGCGCAGCACGGTCAGGACCGAGGCGTAGGTCGAGGGACGCCCGATGCCCAGTTCTTCCATGCGCTTGACCAGTGAGGCTTCGGAATAGCGCGGCGGCGGCTCGGTGAAGTGCTGGGCGGGCTTGATGTCGTGGACATCGACCAGGGTGCCGGTGCGCAGCATGGGCAGGCGGCCGCCGTCTTCGTCCGTCTCGTCGTCCTTGCCTTCTTCGTAGAGGGCCAGATAGCCGTCGAAGGTGATGACTTGCCCCGTTGCGCGCAGGCCTATCGCCTTGTCCTGATTGAGCAGGTCGATGGTCGTCTTTTCGACGCGCGCGGCTTCCATCTGCGAGGCCATGGTCCGCTTCCAGATCAGCTCGTACAGACGCGCCTGATCGCCGTCGAGGCGCAGGGTCTCCGGACGGCGATAGAGCGAGGTCGGGCGGATGGCTTCGTGGGCTTCCTGCGCGTTCTTGGCCTTGACCTTGTAGTGGCGCGGTTCACCGGGCACGTAAGGTGCGCCGAAGCGCTCGCCGATAACCTTGCGGATCTCACTGATGGCCTGTGGCTCGATATAGACGCCGTCGGTCCGCATATAGGTGATCAGGCCGGTCGTTTCGCCGCCGATATCGACGCCTTCGTACAGCTTCTGCGCCGTCTGCATGGTGCGCTGGGCGTTGAACCCAAGCTTGCGCGCGGCTTCCTGCTGCAGGGTCGAGGTGGTGAACGGCGGCGGCGGTGTGCGCTTGCCGGGCTTTTGCTCGACCGCTTCGACGGCGAATTTCGACAGCGAGATCGCCTTGCGCGCGTCCTCGGCCTTGTCGGCGGTGTTCAGGTCGAACTTGGCCAGCTTCTTGCCATTGAGCAGGTTCAGACGCGCGGTGAAGGGCGGCGAATTGGCCGAGACCTCGGCGTCGACGGTCCAGTATTCCTCGGTCTTGAACTTCTCGATCTCAAGCTCGCGGTCCACCACGATCTTGAGCGCCACCGACTGCACCCGACCGGCCGAACGCGCACCCGGCAGCTTGCGCCACAAAACGGGGGACAGGGTAAAGCCGACCAGATAGTCCAGCGCGCGGCGCGCCAGATAGGCCTCGACCAGTTCCATGTCGATCTGACGCGGAGCGGCCATGGCCTCCTGCACGGCGGACTTGGTGATGGCGTTGAAGGTGACGCGTTCGACGACCTTTTCCTTCAACACCTTCTTTTTGTTGAGAACTTCGAGTACGTGCCACGAAATGGCCTCGCCTTCGCGGTCGGGGTCGGTCGCGAGGATAACGCGGTCGGACTTCTTGGCGGCGTCGGCGATGTCGCTCAGGCGTTTGCTCGCCTTGGCGTCGACTTCCCAGCTCATGGCGAAGTCTTCGTCGGGCTTCACCGACCCATCCTTCGACGGCAGATCGCGCACGTGGCCGTAGGAGGCCAGCACGGTGTAATCCTTGCCGAGATACTTGTTGATGGTTTTGGCCTTGGCCGGGCTTTCGACGATGACGAGGTTCATGAGGTCTTTAATAGGGACAAAGCTGAGAAGATCAACTGATTGAATGTAAGGCACCTGTATTTTTCGAGGTCGAACATGGGCTGCGTCCCCGCATATGTCAACGCAGAGGCGAATTTGGTAATTGCAACTTAAGGTTAAAAATACTATCGTAACGTTCTGTTGCGATAGTAGAGGTGCCCATGACGAATATTCCGGAAACCGAGGCCAACAAAGGCGCCTATCCCCCGATCGATGAGACGGTCCATCGTGAAGGTGTGCTGAACTATATCGGGGAGATGGCGGTGGAATTGTCGGTCCTGGCCGATCAGATCGGCGCGCCGGCCCTCAGCGACTCTTTGCGCCGGATATACCGCAAGACCCGCGGGGTTTAGAGCGATATGCCCAAAAGTGTGAAGCGGTTTTGGGCTGCAATATCGCGACAAAGCAAAAACTTAGAATGGAATGACTTATCCATTCCATTCTAAGCCCTGACGTACTGCCCTTCATTCGTGGTGACAATCAGGCCCGCGATTTCCAGTTCACCCAAGGCGGCAAAGCCGATATGGACGGGGGCATTGGCCAGCCGCAGCAGGTCCTCGCGCGGGGCAGGGACGTGGCTGATCAGGCCCAGCAACCGGTCGCGGACAGAATCGACCGCTTTGTCTAAATCCATATCGTGCAAGGGCGTCACGGCGTGGAGCGGCACGGGGGTTGCGGCGGGCTCGAACAGCGACATCTGTCCGTCCAGAGTCCGGATGACGTCTTCGGCGGTCTCGCACAGGGTCGCGCCCTGACGGATCAGGTCATTGGGACCGCGGCAGCGTGGATCGAGCGGTGAACCCGGCACGGCAAAGACCTCGCGGCCCTGTTCGTTGGCCAGTCGCGAGGTGATCAGCGAGCCCGAGCGCAGTTCGGCCTCGACGACGATGGTGCCCATGGTCATGCCGCTGATCAGGCGGTTGCGGCGCGGGAAGTCCCCGGCACGAGCGCGGTAGCCGACCGGGCTTTCGGACACCAGCGCACCATAGGCCTTGATCGACTGGTAGAGGTCGGCATTGTCGGGCGGATAGATATCATCGACGCCGCCGCCCAAGACGGCCGCCGTGCCGGTCTTGAGGCTGCCCGCGTGGGCCTGCGTGTCGATGCCGCGCGCCAGACCCGAAACGACGAAAAAACCCGCTTCGCCAAGGTCTTTGGCGAGCGTGTGCGCGATACGGCTGCCCGCGGCGGAGGCATTGCGCGCGCCGACGATGGCTATGGCGCGGGTGGGGAAGGCTTTTTGTTCGCCCATCACCCACAGTATGGGCGGGGCGGCGGCGATTTCGGCCAAAAGCTTCGGATAGGCGGGATCGCCCAACACGATCAGGCGCGCCCCTGCGGTGGTGCCGCGCGCGATCTCGGCCTCGACGGCGTCACGACTGGCGGGTTGCAAGGCGCCGCCTGCGCGTTTGGCGATAACCGGCAGGGCTTCGATGGCCTTAATGGCGCTGCCGAAACGCAGGATCAGTTGGTGGAAATTGACCGGTCCGATGCGGTGGGTGCGCGCCAGTTGCAGCCGCGCGAAGCGTTCGGCCTCATCGGTGCAGGGCGGTATGCGTCCAAACTGTTCCTCTTCCCCCCCGTCGAGCAATTTAAACCTCAGCCGTTTTCTTCTTGCCGATCTTCGGCTCTTCGCCTTTCAGCAGGCGGCGGATATTGTCGCGATGGCGGACATAGATCAGCACCGCCATGAACAGCGCCATGACGATAAAGGCGTGCGGCTGATCGAACACTAGGGCCAGCGGCGCGATCAGGGCCGCAGCGACCAACGCTGACAACGACGAGATGCGGAAAATGAAGGCCGTCAGCAGCCACGTCCCGGCAGCCAGCAGACCCATCGGCCACGCCGCAGCGAACAGGGTGCCCAGAAACGTCGCCACACCCTTACCGCCCTTGAAGCGCAACCATACCGGGAACAGGTGGCCGAGAAAGGCCGCGCCGCCCGCCAGCGCCATGCCGACCTGACGCGTGGCCTGATCGAGACTGAGAAGCAAAGCGAAGGCCAGTCCGACCGCCGCCGCACCTTTACCGGTGTCGCCTAAAAAAGTGATCAGCGCCAGATCCTTACGGCCCGTTCTTAAGACATTGGTCGCGCCGATATTGCCCGAGCCAACCTCGCGGATATTGATCCCCGCCAGCTTTGTGGTCAGGACGCCGAACGGGATCGAGCCCAGCAGATAACCGCCGAAGGCCGACAGGGCATAGATGGTCCACGCGGGAAGGGCGGTCATGGGGAACAGAATCCTAAGCGCTTTGGTAGACGATTCGCCCGTCCACCAGTGTCAGTTCCACCTTGCCCTGCAACGTGCGGTTTTCAAAGGGGGAGTTCTTCGATTTTGACAGGATGTCTCTTTCGCGCAATGAAAACGGCGCGTCGATATCGACGAGGATCAGGTCGGCAGGGGCCCCGACGGCCAGACGTCCGGCGTCTAACCCGATCAGGGCCGCTGGATTGCTCGTCACCGTGCGCAGCAAATCGATCAGCGGAATCTCGCGGTCGTGGTGCAGCCCGATCAGGGCGGGCAGCAGGGTCTGCAAGCCAATGGCGCCGGGTTCGGCTTCGCTGAACGGGCGGCGCTTATCCTCGGCAGGCAGCGGCGTGTGGTTCGACACCACCACATCGATGACGCCGTCGGCTAAAGCGTCGACCAGGGCCGAGCGGTCGTCTTCTGAGCGCAGCGGCGGATCGAGGCGGTAGAAGGTGCGGTAATCGCCGATATCGATCTCGTTGAACACCAGATGATTGATCGAGGCCGAGGCATAGACGTCGAGGCCCCTGGCCTTGGCCTGTTTGATGGCCTTGACCGAACCGGCGGTGGTGATCTGATCGACCAGCAGTCGCGCCCCGGTCAGTTCGACCAGGGCTAAATCGCGTTCCAAAGCGATGCGTTCACTAAGCGCCGAGACGCCCGACAAACCCATGCGCGCGGCCATTTCGCCGGAGGTGGCCACGGCCCCGTCGGACAGCCACGGCTCCTTGGGCCGGTGCGCGATCAGGGCGTTGAAGCCGTTGGCGTAGCTGAGGACGCGGGCCAGCACCTTGGAATTGACGATCGGGTGTTCGACATCGGTGAAATAGACCGCGCCGGATTCCGACATCAGGCCGATTTCGGCCATCTGCTTGCCATTGTGGCCCTTGGTGGCGGCCCCGGCAGGGTAGACGTGGACCAGTTCGATGTCGCGGGCGCGGCGCAGAATGAAGTCGACCATGGCCGGTTCGTCGATGACCGGGTCGGTGTCGGGCTGAACGACCATGCTGGTCACGCCCCCGGCGGCGGCGGCGCGGCTGGCGGATTTGAGGGTTTCCTTGGGCTCGGCCCCCGGTTCGCCGGTCTTGACGCGCAGGTCGATCAGGCCCGGACAGACGACATTGCCGTCGCAGTCGATGACCTTCATGTCGGCGGAGCCCGACGGCAGGTGCGCGGTGTGCAGGACTTCGGCGATCAGGCCTTCGGCGATGATCAGGCTGCCGGGACCGTCATAGCCGCTGGCCGGGTCGATCAGGCGCGCGTTCACAAGGGCGATGGCTTGGGATTGTTTTTGGGTCATCGGTCGGTCTCCAGACGCGCCGCAAGACTGGCCAGCACGGCCATGCGGGCGGCGACGCCCATCTCGACCTGATCCTGAATGAGCGAGATCGACAGATCGTCGGCGATTTCCGAGTCGATTTCGACGCCGCGGTTCATCGGGCCGGGGTGCATGACGCGCACATCCTTGGCCGCCACGGCCAGCTTTTCGCGATCCAGCCCGAAATAGCGGAAATATTCGCGCGTCGAGGGGATAAAGGCCCCATCCATGCGTTCAAGCTGAAGGCGCAGCATCATCACCACATTGGCCCCGGCAATGCCTTCGCGCATGTCGTGATAGACCTCGACGCCCCATTGATCGGCGTCGCCGGGAATGAGCGTCGGCGGCCCGACAAGGCGCACATTGGCCCCCATCGCATTGAGCAGGATGACGTTCGACCTTGCCACGCGGCTATGGGCCACGTCGCCGCAGATGGCCACGGTAAGGCTATCCACATGCCCGAAGGCGCGTCGGATCGACAACATGTCGAGAAGCGCCTGAGTCGGGTGCTGATGCTGGCCGTCGCCAGCGTTGATGACGGAACAACCCACCTTCTGCGCCAGAAGCTCCGCCGCGCCGGACGCCGAATGGCGCACCACCAGCAGATCGGGCTTCATGGCGTTGAGCGTCACCGCCGTGTCGATCAGGGTCTCGCCTTTGGCGACGCTTGAGGTGCGCGGGTTCATATTGACCGTGTCGGCCCCAAGGCGCTTCCCGGCCAGTTCGAACGACGACATGGTCCGTGTCGAGTTTTCGAAGAACAGATTGACCTGCGTCCGGCCTTTGAGCAGGTCGAGCTTCTTGTTGGTGCGCCGGTTGAGATCGACGAACACATCGGCCAGGTCGAGCAGGGCCAGAATGTCGGGCGGATCGAGATCCTGCGCGGCATTGAAGTGGCGCTTGGGGAAGGCGAACAGGCGCGACTGGATCATCTCCAGCAGGACCTGCGGATCGGTGGCGGCGATGCGTGTCATAAAGCCGTGCTATAGCCGACGACTCAGGGCGAGGGAAGGGGCTATCCGCCCTTCGCGTAGATCGCGGTTTGACGGGCCTGCGCCGTGGCCAGTTTGGGGGTTTTGCCCTTCACCCGGTTGATCAGCACATTGTCGAAGTAGGGGCGGCTGACGCGCGTCTTATCCTGCCCGGCCAGAAGCCCTGCCATGCCCTTGTCATAAAGGGCGTTGGTGGCCGTCACCGTCGCCTTGCCGTCGATCAGGCCGGTGATCGTCTGGCCTTCGAAGCGCAGGGTCAGTCGGTGCCACTGACCGGCACGGGCCTTGATCTTCGCCGTACCGAGCACCAGCTCACCGCCGTCGCCTTCGAACTTGCCCGCCGCGATCAGGCGTTGCTGCTCGGCATCGCCTATGACCTCCTTCGGGTTCTTCTTGCCGCGAATGGCGATCAGCCGGACGTCGCCGTTGTCCTTCAGTTCGAGATAATAGCCCTTGGGGATGAAGCCGTACCCGGTGCCGACATGGGTGATGCGGCCCATGACGCCCGCCGTGTCGCCGTCTGTAAGCCAGACATCGGCGCTGACCTCGTAGTCGGTCCACGCGGCATCGCCGAGGATCGTATAGGGCTGCCAGTCAGGCGCCCACGAAATGGTCGGTACGGGCACGACCTGACGCAGGCACTGGCCTTTTGTATCGGGACGGGCGGTCAGTTCGAACGCCCCGGCGATATCGGCGGTATACCGCGGCAGGTAACCGTGCGCCCTGATGTCGTAACCGTCGAAGGTCTCAAGATAGGGGAAGGGGAAAGGTCGCGAGGCCGGAATGTCGGCGAAGCTGCCCTTCTGTTGTCCCGTCGTGGTCGACAGCGAATAGATGGCGTCGGGTTCCAGTATCAGGCTGGCCACGCCCGTATGCGGCTGTATATCGGGCTGGCGGATGAACTGCGCTTTTGCGTCGCTTTTCCACACGCATAGCGGCGCTGACGACAAACCCTGCATAAGGACAAGGGTCAGTCTTTGTGCCGCTTTTGCGCCCCTGGTTTCGATGATGACGCTGTAATCCTCGTCGGGCGATTTCAGCGTCACATAGGAGCCGCCCTGAGGCAGCTCGCCGCTGCCGCCCTTGAGGTAGGTCCAGCCGATTTCGCTGAACTGGCCATAGTGCGCATAGCCCCACAGGGCCTCGCGGATGCGGTAGTGACCGCTCCACGGCTCCCAGGCCAGCACGGTGGCCGGGTCTTCGGGGTAGGGCTCGGTCGGATAAAGCCCGGCGATGTCGTACCAGTTGACGACCCGCGTCGCGCCGCTTTTGATGAAATTGTGGTTGAAGCACTGGACCAGACCGATCGTGCAGTCGAACCCTTTGAGATAGACGTGGTCCTCGGTGTTCCAGATCGGCTTGCCCAGTTCCGTGGCCAGGGCCTGCTGTTCCGGCGTGGCGTGGGTATGGGCATAGAAAACATGCGCGCCGATGACGTCGATGGCGTCGCGCAGTTCGGTATCGGTCTTCATGTCGGCCATGAAGTCGAGCTTGTCCTTGGGCCAGTTGTCGAAGGCGTGCAGTTTCACCTTGTCGAAGCCCCGCGTCGTCAGGCCCTTTTTCAGCGCCTTGGCGAAGCCGTAGCTGACGCCCTTTTCGTTGCGTACCCCCAACGCATCGAGTTCGAGGCCGTGGACGGTGCGCAGGCCTTCCAGCCATTTGATGTAGTAATCGACGGCGTCCTGAGAAAAGAACTCGACATTGCCGTTCTTGCCGATCTTGTCGAAATGGCTTCCCGCATCGCCAATCCAGCCGGGGGCGCTCCACGCCGCGGCGTCGAGGCTGAGTTTGGGATTGCGCTTTTTGGCTTCCTTCAGAATCCACCACGTATAGCCGCGCCCGTAATTCAGGTCGTCGCGGCTGTGCATGTGGCTGAGCATCGAGCCTTGCGTCGAATTGCCGTCGCCGGGGATTTCGACCAGCAGCGCACTGACCGAGGCACCGAACTTCGGTTTATAGAGCAGGTCGAGGATCTGACTGCGCTGCGGTTCCGGATAGTCCTTGAGCAGGACCGAGGTTGCGCCGCCGCCATTGACCACGCCAATGCCGTCGAAGCGCTTGCCGCCCGCCGTGCCGTCGAGCTTGACCACCCGTTCGGAAACGGACTGTGCCGCAGCCTTGCCGGCAGCGACCAGCGCCATCGACGCGGTCGCCAGCAAATAGGAACGCCGGGATAGTGACATGGTTTTCCTCCGCAGCGTTCCAAAGCGCATGCCGAAAAGTGCCAAATTTATTTGGCGGTTTTCGGACTCAAATGCGCGACTTTGAAGTGGCGCCTAAAATTATAGTATAATTAGTTTTACATATAGGCCAGACGAAAAAGCCCGGCCACTCCTTTAAGAGCCGCCGGGCTTTAGGTATCCGCCATGCGAGGATGTTTATTTCAACGACGCGATATCGATGACGAAGCGGTAGCGCACGTCGGATTTAATGACGCGCTCATAGGCTTCGTTGATGGACTGGATGTCGATCAGCTCGATGTCCGAGACGATGTTATGCTCGCCGCAGAAGTCGAGCATTTCCTGCGTTTCCTTGATCGAGCCGATGCTGGAGCCGGCCAGCGAGCGACGGCCCATGATCAGCGAGAAGGCGTGAACCGGGACGGGATTTTCCGGCACGCCGACCAGTACCATGGTGCCGTCGATCTTGAGCAGGCCCAGATAGGCGTTCCAGTCGATCGGCGCGGACACCGTATTGATGATCAGGTCGAACGACCCGGCCAGAGTCTTGAAGGTTTCGGCGTCGTTGGTGGCGTAATAATGGTCGGCGCCAAGTGCCAGTGCATCGTCCTTCTTGGCCAGAGACTGGCTCAGCACGGTGATTTCGGCGCCCAGAGCATGGCCCAGCTTGACGCCCATATGACCGAGGCCGCCGAGGCCGACGATGGCGACCTTTTTGCCCGGACCGGCATTCCAGTGTTTCAGCGGCGACCACAGGGTGATCCCGGCGCACAGCAAGGGTGCTGCGCCGTCCAGCGGCAGATGCTCCGGCACCTTGAGGACATAGCCTTCCTTGACCACGATATGGTCGGAATAGCCGCCGTAGGTCGGCAGGCCGTCGCGGTCGCGGCTGTTGTAGGTCATGACCGCCTGCTCGGGCATGTACTGTTCGCGATCGACGTCGCGCGTCTGGCAGTGGATGCACGAATCGACGAAGCAGCCGACGCCGACCGCGTCGCCTTCCTTGAACTTGGTGACTTTTGACCCGACTTCGCGGACGCGGCCGACGATTTCATGGCCGGGGACCTGAGGATAGATGCCGGGGAACCACTCGTCGCGGACCTGATGGATGTCGGAATGGCAGACGCCGCTATAGAGGATGTCGATGACGACATCGTCTTCGTTCGGGGCGCGGCGTTCAAACGTAAAGGGTTCGAGCGGCTTCTTGGGTTCAAGCGCCGCATAGGCTTTCGCGAGTGTCATGTGGGATTACCTCTCTCTGATAGGTTCACCGCATATGGGGCGCAAATGGTGCAGCGCCAGATGCTGCACCGTAATTACCTGTGTAATTAAATGAGGTGATACAGCCACAGCAAAATGGGCAAGGTGATCAGGCTCAGGGTCGTGGTCAGGGCCACGATCCCGGCCATCAGCGGCGCGTCACCGCCCATATGGCGGGCCTGCACATAGGCGACGGCAGCGCAGGGGGCTGCTCCGCAACACAAAGCTACACCCTGTGCCAGATGGTCGCCGCCGAACAGTCGGCACAGGCCCCAGCTGATCAGGGGCACGACGGCGATCTTGAACATCGACACGGTGGTGACGAGGTAGGGCTTGCTGCGGATATAGGTGAAGTTGAGCCCGGCCCCGGCCAGAATCAGACCCGTCGGGATTGCCGCGTCGCCCAGCATCTTGAGGTCTTTTTCGATAAAGGCCACCGGATTGACCTTCAGGAAGTTGAGCGCCAACCCGATCAGGCACGACAGAAAGATCGGATTGGTGAACAGCCGCCCCAGAAGCGCCCGGACCGAACGGTCATTGGTGCCGCCTTCGGGCTCGCCCCAGCGTGCCAGCACAAGGATCGAGGCCATATTGCTCAACGGGATCAGCGCGCTCATGGCCACGGCGGCCAGGCTCACCGCGTCCGGCCCGAAGATCGCGGTGGCGATCGGCAGGAAAACGAAGGAGTTGAAGCGCATCAGGCCCTGAAAGACGCTGGTATAGGTCGGCCCGGACAGGCGAAGGATCGGTTTGAGGCTCAACCCGATTACCGCCGAGATCAGGAATGACACCGTCACGGCCAGGCTGATCGGACCGGCGGACAGGCCCGACAGGTCGGCGTGCCAGATCGCCGGGATCAGGAAGCCCGGATAGAAGACATAGACGGCGATGCGCTCGATCGGCCCCCACACGGACGGGGCGAGAAAGCCTGAGACCTTGAGGATATAGCCCAGCGCGATCAGCAGAAAGACCGGCAGGATGCCGTTGACGAATAACTCAGGGCTCATTCCGCGCGCATCCTGTCCAGCGCCCCTTGCAATATATAGGCGGCGGCCGAACGGTCGATGACCTCGGCGCGCTTGGCACGGGTCAGGTTGACCTCCTCGATCAGGAAGCGATTCATGACGCTAGACGACCAGCGCTCGTCCCAGAAGGCGATAGGGATATCGCGAAGCCTGAGCAGGTTGCGGGCAAAGGCGCGCACCGACTGACAGCGCGGGCCTTCGGTGCCGTCCATATTGACCGGCAGGCCGATGACCATGCCTGACGCTTCGCGCTGCGCCATGAGCGCAAACAGCCGCTCGGCTTCCAGCGTGAATTTCGACTTTTTGATCAGTTCCAGCGGCGAGGCGATGCTCAGACCGATGTCGCTGACGGCGACGCCGATGGTCTTTTCGCCGTGGTCGAGACCCAGCAGGCCGGTACGCGGCGGCAGGGCGGATTTGAGATCGGTGATATCGAGAATGGCCATGATGAGCGGGTTTGACGTTTTTAGGGGGGGAGAGTCAAGCGTTTGCCGGGTAAGTTGTCTTGCCATACCGACGTTCACTGTATTAATTGGGTGCACCGCAACAAAAAGGGGGGGTGGGTATGGGCCGTGTAGATCAGTGCTGGGTAGCGCTAAAACAAAAGGGCACCTTCCGATCGGTAGCCGACGTTCTGCGTCGTTTTGGCCTCATACGTTATGGCTTTCGCGCGTACGAACATATGGTTGCCGCCAAAGAGGTATGGACCCAAAGGCATAGCCCGGCTCAGGCGTCGGCAGATGGATTGCCCCTGCCGCCCGCCGATATGCGGGTGATGGTCGCGGGTACGCAAAACGTCGACTGGTTCCTCGGCTTCGGGGCCAATATGCTGGAGACGATTCTCGACCTTATGGCGTCCTGCGGTGTCGTGCTGGGCCCTGACGATGAGTTGCTGGACTTCGGCTGCGGCTGCGGCCGGGTGTTGCGGCACTGGGAAAAGGTTGGGGCGAAAATCGGGGCTACCGGGGGCGATGGGCCGAAGCTCAGCGGCACGGACTATAATCCCCGTCTTTACGACTGGTGCCGGCGCAACCTGCCGTTCGCCAGTCTGTCGCTGAATAAGGCGACCCCGCCGCTGACCTACGGCGACAATCGTTTCGACCTGATATATTCGATTTCCGTTTTCACGCACCTGGCGGCCGATCTTCAGATCGCGTGGATGGATGAGCTTCGCCGCATTTGCAAACCGGGCGGTCATATCCTGATCACCACGCACGGCGACAGCTTCCGTTCCGGGCTCAATGAGACCGAAGGGGCGGCCTATGATCGCGGCGAACTGGTTTTGCGGTTCGAAGAGGCGAGCGGCATGAATCTGTGCAACGCCTTCCATCCCCAGTCCTATGTGCGTGAGGTTCTGTCGCGCGGTTTCACTGTCGAGGCCTTCGTCGGCGTGGGGACACGGGACGGCATTTATCAGGATCTCTGGCTGCTGCGTAAAAACGCGTAAAAAGCCCAGCATTTATCTCTTTAAGCAGGATTTGACCCTGCCGCGATCCCGCGGCGGGCTTTTGGTCGTTCGCCCGGGCTGGGGCTTCCCTGCATCAGACGGAAGGGTTTTGCGGCGAAAGATGAACTTTAAGTAATGATGACGGTTTTGTAACCATCAAAAAGTGTTCATATGCAAGGCCTGGCGCATGTTTTAATTTCTTTAGAAACGTTTTAAAATTCCGTCACAAAGTAAACTAAATTTAATACATGAAGGCAAGTTAATGTCTGTCCAAGATTTAATAATAAAGCTGTCGCAATCGCAGATTAATTTGTGTATTCACCATTTCATGAGTTCACTTACTGTTATCAATTGAAACTACGGAGACTAATCATGTTGCATTCCAAGTCTGTCGCCCTGCTGGTTGCCGCCTCTGTGGCCGCCGTTTCGTTTGCCGGTGCCGCCGGCGCGCAGGACTATCCCACGGCCAGCGTCTCGCTGGCCAAGGTGGATTTTAACAACCCTGACGAGGTTCAGGCCGTGTACAACAAGCTGCGCCGCACCGCCGCCGACCTGTGCGACTCGCGGGTCCTGGGGGCATCGCACAAGTTCCTCAATGACCGTGAATGCGCCGCCATGGCGCTCGATCAGGCCGTCATCGACTCGCGCCAGCCTGCGCTTCACGCCTATCACGCCGACAAGCTGAACACCCAGCAGGTCATGATGGCGAAAAAGGCGGCCGCCAAGGATAAGCAATACGCCGCCAAGTAAGGCGGATATTGATTACGGCCACCTAGTAGTTCGTATCCTGAAAGACGCGCCGCTCCCCCGGCGCGTCTTTTTGCGTCGGGACGCGTGTTGACCGAAACCCCGTGCGCTTTAGACTTGTCAAAGCGCGTCGCGCTCGCTAACCGGAGAACCTGATAATAAGGAGTCTCCGCATGGCCATCGACGTGGCAACCGTGCGCAAGGTCGCGAGCCTGTCGCGTCTGCGCGAATCCGACGAGCGGCTGGAAAGCCTCGCCGGGGAACTGAACGGCATTCTGGGCTGGATCGAGCAACTCAACGAGGTCGATGTGTCGGGCGTTCAGCCCATGACCTCGTGCATCGAGATGACCCAGCCCCTGCGCGATGACGTGGTCAGCGACGGCGACAAGGTCGCCGACGTGGTCAAGAATGCGCCGAAGACCGTCGACGGCTTCTTCATCGTGCCGAAAGTGGTGGAATAGTCATGACCGATCTGACCAAACTGACGCTCAAGGGTGCGCTTGACGGCCTGAAGGCGAAGCAAATCTCCTCGACCGAACTGACCGAGGCCTTTATCGGCGCCATCGAGACCGCCAATCCGGCGCTCAACGCCTACGTCCTGACGACCTTCGATAAGGCGCGGGGCATGGCGGCGGAGTCCGACAAGCGCATCGCGTCGGGCGACGCCCGCGCACTGGAAGGCGCGCCGCTGGGCATCAAAGACCTGTTCTGCACCAAGGATGTGCGCACGACGGCCTGTTCCGGCATCCTCGACAATTTTATCCCGCCGTATGAATCGACCGTCACCCAGAACCTGTGGGACGACGGCGCGGTCATGCTGGGCAAGCTCAATATGGACGAGTTTGCCATGGGTTCATCGAACGAGACCTCGCACTGGGGCCCGGTGACCAATCCGTGGAAGTCCAATGCGTCGAACGCCGCCCTGACGCCGGGCGGGTCTTCGGGTGGTTCGGCTTCGGCGGTCGCGGCCGACCTCTGTCTGGCCGCCACGGCGTCGGACACAGGCGGTTCGATCCGTCAGCCCGCGGCCTTCACCGGTACGGTCGGGATCAAGCCGACCTATGGCCGCGCCTCGCGCTTCGGCATGGTGGCCTTTGCCTCGTCGCTCGATCAGGCCGGTCCGATCACCAAGACCGTCGAAGACGCGGCGATCATGCTGCAATCCATGTGTTCTTACGACACGAAGGATTCGACCTCGCTCAAGGTCGATCTGCCGGACTTTTCGTCGTTCGTCGGCAAGTCGGTCAAGGGCCTGCGCATCGGCATCCCCGACGAGTACCGCCTCGACGGCATTCCGGCGGAAATCGACGCCCTCTGGGAGCAGGGGATTGCCTGGTTGAAAGACGCCGGAGCCGAGATCGTCCGCATCTCTCTGCCCAACACCAAATACGCCCTGCCGTGCTACTATATCGTCGCCCCGGCGGAAGCTTCGTCCAATCTGGCGCGCTATGACGGGATGCGCTTCGGTCACCGCACCGAAGCGGCGACCGGCCTGACCGACACCTACGAGCTGTCGCGCTCGGAAGGCTTCGGCAAGGAGGTCAAGCGCCGCATCATGATCGGCACCTACGTCCTGTCGGCAGGCTTCTACGACGCCTATTACGTCAAGGCGCTCAAGGTACGCCGTCGTATCGCCGAGGATTTCACGAATGCGTTCAATAGCTGCGACGTCATCCTGACGCCCGCCACGCCGTCAAGCGCGTTCGAGCTGGGCGATACGGCCAAGGCCGCCGACCCGGTCGCTATGTACCTCAACGACGTGTTCACCGTGACGACGAACCTGGCCGGTCTGCCCGGCCTGTCGGTCCCGGCGGGCCTCGATTCGAAGGGCCTGCCGCTGGGTCTGCAGGTGATCGGCAAGGCGCTGGACGAAGGTACGACTCTGGCGATTGCCTCGGTGCTGGAAAAGGCTGCGGGCTTCACGCACAAGCCGTCGAAGTGGTGGTAAAGCACCGCTCTCCGGTGTGAGCTGCCGTAACGCTTCCGGAGGATTAACTCCGGAAGCGTTTTTGTTTTCCACACCTGACGGGCGAAGCGTATAGGCAAGGCATCCCAAGCGGCCTATGTTGCATCATCGATAAGGAAGAGGCGCAGATGCTGGTAACGGTGCAGGACATGATCGCGTGGGGGCTTCTGGTGCTGCCGCTGATCGTCATCGCCTGGGCCGCGGTCTGGCACGCAGAAGCGGTGGCGGAGCGTAACCGCCACGAGCGTTATCAACGCTTCTACGCCATCATGCAGCAGCTTGGCCGCGAGGACACCTCGTGGGCCGAGAAGATGGCGGCGGCCTATGAGTTGCGGCAGTACAAGGATTATCGTCACATCATCGGCAAGATTTTCGAGGACGGCAAGCTGCGCGAAGAGGGGGCTCAGGCCGCGCTACAGGCCGAGCTGAAAGACCTGTCCAAAAGCTGATCACGCAGGATTGAACAGCCTCAGGTAGAGTCTGTTGCAATTGTCCCGCATCCTTCCGCAAACCGGAGGGATGAGATGGTCGCCTATTCACGCCTGAAATACGCGTTTGCGGGTTTGCCCGACGCCGAGCGCGATGCCGCCAAGCTGCAAACGCTCGATGCGCTGAAGCGATTGAGAGCGGCCTTACGCGCCGATCTGCCGGGACGCACGACCTCGACCCTGATGCTGGGGACGTGGAATATCCGTAATTTCGACGACAACCGCTTCGGTCATGGCACGCGTCTGGAGGACAGCCTCTACTATATCGCCGAGGTTATTTCGGCCTTCGATGTCATCGCCATTCAGGAGGTGTGCGAGGACCTGACGCCGTTCACGCGATTGATGTCGGTGTTGGGGCCGGAGCACGATTTCCTGATCACCGACGTGACCGAAGGCGACAGCGGCAATCGTGAACGGCTGGGGTTCATCTATAACAAGTCGAAGGTGCGCTTTACCGGCGTGGCGGGGGAAATCGTCCTGCCGTTCGACGATCAAATCTCCGATGTGACCAAGGCGCGGCAGTTTGCGCGCACGCCGTTCGCCTGCACGTTTCAGGCCGGGTGGTTCAAGTTCAGCTTCGCCACCGTACATATCTATTACGGCGCCGACGGTCTGAGCACCGCCGAATATGCCCGTCGCGTCGCTGAAATCGACGGCGTGGCGAAATTCATCGCCAAACGCGCCAAGGCGGACAAGGCGCAGAGCCACGTGCTGGTCGGCGATTTCAATATCGAGGATTTCGGGGCGAAAACCTTCGATGCCCTGGCGAAACACGGCTTTCAGGTCTTCCGCAACAAACAGGGGTCGAACGCCAAGCAGAACCGCTTCTATGACCAGATTTCCTTCATCCCCAAGGCGGGCGAGGTGCAACTGGCGCAGGAGACGGAGGGCAAATCCAACGGTGTGTTCAACCTGTTCAAATATGTCTTTCGCGACGAGGATTTCACCGCCTATCGCGACGATATCCGCCGTATCGTGACCGGGCGGCGCGACGCGGCGAAGCTGGACCACACGGTGGCCCTGACGAAACTGGCGGCGGCGACCAGCGATGCCCAGAAAGCGAAGGCACAAAAGGCGGTCGATGCGGCCCTAAAATCCATCGCAAACGAGGAAAACCTGCTGTCCGACGATGTGGCGCTGAAAACCTACTATCTCGACGACTGGCGCACCTTTCAGATGAGCGACCATTTTCCGCTGTTTGTCGAGTTGAAGGTCGATTTCACCGAAACCTATCTCGACGGCCTGCGCGAGGCGGTTCTGGCGCCGGAATAGACTTGCGCCATAAAAAATCCCCCGCTGATGAGGCGGGGGACAGCTTCTAGTAATGCGTGCGCCGGTGCCCGAAGGCACCGGCCTTTACGCTTAGTACTTGTAGGTCAGACCGAACGTCACCGTGCGACCGATACGCGTCTCGAACAAGGTGTCCTGACGGTTGGAGTCGATATAGAGCTGGTTCTGCTCATCGGTCAGGTTCTGCGCTTCGAGCGAAAGCTTCAGCTTGTCGTTGACCTGATAGGAGGCCGACGCATCGACGAAGGTCGTTTCGCCGTTACCCTGAAGGTCGCTGCCCGCCGACGCCGGGATGCCACGGATATATTTGCCGCGGTACGACGCCGTCGTGCGGAAGCTGAACTTGTCGTTTTCCCAATACAGCGTGCCCGACGCCGAGTCGCGCGACAGGTTGGTCAGGTCGTTGGTCGTCGAGGTCAGGGGCACGCCCGTCGTGGAGGTGGTCAGGATGTAATTGATCTCGGACGTGATGTGCGTGTAGTTGGCCAGCACGCCGAAATTGCCCCAGAAGCCAGGCAGGAAGTCGAGATCGGCCTGAAGGTTCAGTTCGATACCCTTCAGCGGACCGCCCGGCGTATTGACGAAGCGGGCCACGTTGAACAGATCGGTTGCCGAGGCGTTGCTGGCGTTATTGACCAGCAGTTCCAGCGGCAGGCCGAGCTGGTTATACGGCAGCTGCTGGTTGATGCGCTGAACGAAGGTCTTGATGTCCTTGTAGAAATAGGCCACCGAAACCAGCGAACCCGGACGGAAGTACCACTCCAGACCGGCATCGAAGGTCGTGGCGCGGATCGGATCGAGGTACGGGTTGTTGATCGTGCCGGTACGCGTCGTGAAGGTCACGCCGCTGGAGGGGATCAGGTTGCCCAGTTCCGGACGCGACATGACCTTGGCTGCCGAGAAGCGGGCCAGCAGGTCAGGGTTCAGTTCAAACACGACGTTGGCCGACGGCAGCATGTCGTGATATTCGCGTTCGACCTCGTTACGCACGCCGCGCGTCGGATATTGCGAACCCGCCGGAGCGGTCACCGGGATATAGCCGACGGCGAACTGTTGGGTGTGCACCGAACGCAGGCCGATATCGCCGCGCACCGGGATCGGCAGCAGGTTGTCGTAGTTGAACTCGGCCATGATATAGGTGCTCTTGACCGTTTCGGTGATCTGCGACTTGCCCGCCCCGCATTCGACGCCGCAATACTGGAACGAGTCGAACTTGAAGGCGTCGCGCCACTTGGCCGAATCGATGGCGACCCAGCTGGCCGGAGCGCCATGACCCCAGAGATCGTCGAGGCCGGTGATCTGCTTGGTGATGCTGGCCAGTGTCACGCCGGTCGGCAGGGCGGTGACCGCAACCTGCGACGGGATCAGGCTCAGGGTGTGGCTGTTGAAGTCGTTCTGACGATACTGCACGCCGAATTTCAGGGTGAGTTCCGACGTCAGATCATATTTGCCGTCAAGATTGACCGTTTCGATGTCGGTCTTGTTCCACTGCGGTTTACCCTGAACCGAGAAACCACCGGTCACGGTGCCGTCGGCCGCCGTGGGCGCGTAGGCGAAGTTGGCCGGGTTGGACACGTCGAAGCCGAAATTGATCACCGGAGTCGTGTCGCCGCCGCGATAGTCGATCGAGAAGTTATCGACATCGATAGCGTCGATGAAGGTTTGCAGGCGCATAGGACCGTCCCAGCTCGAAGACGACTTGCCCACAAAGGCGGTCATTTCGAAGCGGTCGTTGAAGCGATGGCGGCCGTTCAGGTTGATCTGGGTGAACTCGGACGAGAACACGTCGACCAGACCTTCGGAGCGCACGTCCATGCCGTCGAACAGGCCGTAGAGCAGTGAGCCGTTCGCCTTGAACTGCACGTCCTTGACCGAGACCATCGGCTGACCGTTATTGCCGATGTTACGCGCCAGAGACAGGCCGGCGATGTAGTTGTCGCGACGTTCGACATCATACTTCGAATAGAGGAAATCGAGCGAGACGTCGGTATTGGCGTCCGGCTTCCACTGGAAGGTCAGGCTGCCGCCCAGACGTTCGGTATCCTGTTCTGAGTTCACATAACGCGGAATGCGCGGGAAGAAAGCGCCCGAACCCGGCGTGGTCAGGGCGTCGGCGCGGCGCAGATTGTAGATGGCGTTGTAGGCCGCGATCGTGCCGGTACGCGGATTATTGGTCGAGCAGTTGGCCGCCGTTGCGCCCTTGGCCGCGCTTTCTGCGGGATCGGGGCTGACAGTGCGCCCGCCGGTCGGCGTGGTCCAGCCGATCGGCGTACAGAAGGGCTGCACTTCGCGGGCATAGACAATATTGCCGTTGGTATCGCGAATGATGTTGCCCTGCGCGTCGCGCGTCGGGATCAGTGCACCGGTCGCATCACGCTGATAAGCATTATAGCCGTTGGTATTGGCCGACAGGATATCCACGGCGGAGTAGCCGACTTCACGGGTGTGCTTTTCCTGATAGGTCAGGGTGCCGAGGATGCCGAACTTGCCGTCGCCGAACTTCTTGGAAGCCAGCAGGGTCAGGCGCGGATCGGTCTTTTCGGCCAGTTCGTTATAGACGCCCTTGGCCGAGAAGCTGAACACCTGGTCCTGACGGTAGTCGAAGGGCTTGGGCGCGCGCAGATCGACGGTCGCCCCAAGCGAACCTTCTTCGACATCGGCAGATGCCGTCTTGCGGGCGGCCAGCGACGAGAAGATTTCCGACGGGAAGATGTTGAAGTCGAAGCTGCGCCCGTTGTTACCGGCACCGTAGATATCCGCCGAACCCGACTGCGCCGCACCTTCCATGCCGTTCAGGCGGACGCGCGTATATTGCGCGCCAAGGCCGCGGACCGAGATGTTACGGCCTTCGCCGCCATCGCCGCGCGACAGCACGACGCCGGGGATGCGTTGCATCGACTCGGCGAGGTTGGAGTCGGGGAACTTGCCGACATCTTCGGCCAGAATCGAATCGACGGTGGCGGCGCTGGTTTTCTTGACGTTCAGCGCGCTTTTCAGCGAACCGCGGAAACCTTTGACGACGACGGTCTCGATGTCTTCAGCCGGGGCGGCGGCTTCCTGAGCCAGCGCAGGTACGGCGGTGAACAGCAGGGCGGCGACAAGCGCCGACGAACGCAGGAGGCGATCCTTGCGCACGGATGGAGTATGGGGGGACATCCCGTTTTTCCTCTTTTAATGCACCCACTTATGGGGTGGTGATCCTGTTTTACGCGTCGATCTTGCGGGTGATCGATTGTGCTTATTTACCCCCGGGTCGGCCTATGGTGGCCAACTCCGTCCGGCCATTCGTTGTGAATTGTGTCCGGATTGTCGTAGGCTAGGGTAAATCGGGGCGCGATTAAAGCGGAAAAGTTGCACTCACGGCGGATGTGATGATCGAAGCGACATAGTGTTGCATTTTGGTGATTGAAGCTGATTTGTAACTTTCTCCCGTTTGCGGAAATTATGGGTTGTCAGGCGGCCTGTCTCAGGCAAGATGCGCCTGAAACCGTTTTCGGACCTGCGTCCGGCCGTGACCTGGAGTTTTGATGCGTTCGTCTTCTGCCCCAACGACTGAAACCCCGGCTAAACCCATGGCCGAAATTACCGTTCGCGGTGTGCTTCTGGGGATCGTCATCACGCTGGTCTTCACGGCAGCGCAGGTCTATCTGGGGCTTCAGGTGGGGCTGACCTTCGCCACCTCGATTCCGGCCGCCGTCATTTCCATGGCCCTGCTCAGCGCCTTCAAAAGTGCGACGATTCAGGAAAACAACATCGTTCAGACGATTGCCTCGGCAGCGGGCACCCTGGCCTCGGTCATCTTTGTCCTGCCCGGTCTGATCATCATCGGCTGGTGGCGCGACGTGCCGTTCTTCATCACCTTCATGGCCTGCGCCATCGGCGGTATTCTGGGGGTCATGTACACCATTCCGCTGCGCCGGGCGCTGGTGTCGAATTCGCCCCTGCCATACCCGGAAGGCGTTGCCGCCGCCGAGGTGCTGAAGGTCGGGACCAATACCCGCGAAGGCGCCCGTGAAGGTAAGGTCGGCCTGATCGCCGTCATTCTGGGCAGCCTTGCCTCGGCGGCCTATTCGGCGCTGGCCGCTGCCAAGGTACTGGCCGGGGAACTGGCGGCCTTCTTCAAGATCAATCTCGGCGGCAAGGCGGCGGCCACGGGGCTGGCGGGCGAAAGCTCGCTGGCGCTTCTGGGGGCCGGGCACCTGATGGGGATCACGGTCGGTATCGCCATGCTGGTCGGGTTGAGCATCGCCTGGGGCGTTGCCGTACCGGTCCTGACCTCGCTGACCCCAATGCCGGATGCGTCGGCGGCGGATCATGCGGGCGCCATCTGGTCGACCAAGGTTCGCTATCTCGGTGCGGGGGCCATCGGCGCCGCCGCCATCTGGACGATCGGCAAGCTGCTGGTGCCGGTGTGGTCCGGCCTGATGTCGGCGCTGGAAGCCAATCGCAAGCGCAAGGCGGGCGAAGGCGACCTGCCGCGCGAGGAACAGGATATCCCCATCGTTCTGGTCGGGCTGATTTCCGTGCTGCTGCTGGTTCCGGCGGGCTTTATGATGGCGCAGTTCCTGTCGGGCACGGCGATCGCCAGCCTGAGCGTGCCTCTGGTGGCGCTCGGCGTGCTCTATCTGGCGGTGGCCGGTCTGCTGGCGGCGGCGGTCTGCGGCTACATGGCCGGTCTGATCGGCTCGTCCAACTCGCCGGTGTCGGGCGTCGGCATCCTCAGCGTCCTCGGTGCGGCCCTGCTCATCGGCGCGGTGGGCCACAGCGTGACGGGACCGGACGCCGGTCAGGCCCTGACGGCCTTCGCGCTTTTTGCCACGACCTTCGTGCTGGCGGTCGCCGTGGTCGGCAACGATAATCTTCAGGATCTCAAGACCGGGCAACTGGTCGGGGCAACCCCGTGGAAACAGCAGGTGGCGCTGGTTATCGGCGTCATTGCCGGGGCGGTGGTCATTCCGCTGGTCCTCAACCTTCTCAACAATGCTTTCGGTTTTGCCGGTGATCCCAATTACCGCGCCATCACCGGTGAGCCGCTCGGCGCGCCGCAGGCGACCCTGATCTCGACCCTGGCCAAGGGCGCCATCGGCGGCAACCTGCCCTGGGACCTGCTGGGGACCGGCGCGGTGATCGGCGCGGCGCTTGTCGCCTTCGACATCGTCCTGCGCAAGGTATCGAACCAGCGCTACAGCCTGCCGCCGCTGGGTGTGGGGCTGGCGATCTACCTGCCGTCGTCGGTGACCGCGCCGGTCGTGGTAGGCGCCTTCGCCGGATGGATTTACGACCGCACCGTCAGGGACAAGCCGTGGGGCGAGGCCGCCTCCCGCCTTGGCGTCCTGATCGCGTCGGGCTTCATCGTCGGCGAAAGTCTGTTTAAGGTTATGCTGGCCGGGGTGATCACCTTCACGGGCTCAAAGGCACCGCTGGCCGTCTTCGGCATACCTTACGGTGAGGGGACGGCCATGGTCATCGCCCTGATTCTGGCGGCATCGGGGGTGATCGGTCTCTATGGCTGGTGCCGCCGGGCGGCGAAGAACATCTAAACGTCATGACCCCCAGTTCCGCGTTGCTGAACCGTGTCCAGACGGCGTTTCTGGAACACGGCTACCAGAATCTGTCGATGGTGACCCTGGCTACGATGTGCGGGTTTACCCGACGGTCGCTCTACAACTACTTTTCCAACAAGGAAGAGGCCTTTCAGGCCATGTTCCGTCAGCACAATCTCGACCTGATCGAGCGGGCCATGACCATGGGCGACTATCTGAAACGCGACGGCGCCAGCGTTCTGGATATCCTGTCGGCGGTGCTCGATATCCGCTATGGCGACACCTGGCGTCTGATCCAGCCGTCGCCGCACGCACTGGAAATCAAGGGCGCGGTATTTCGTCTGTGCACGCCGATCATGATCCAGCTGGCGAGCGACTTTCAGGCGAAACTGGCCGGCCTGATCGAGGGCATGGCCGCCGACGGCAACCTGTCGCTCAAGCGCGACTACAGCGCTGCCGAACTGGCCCAGATGCTGGCCGATGCGGCGCGCGGGGTGAATCAGGTCTATCCGGCCATGCCGCTGGACCAGCTTTCGGGGCAGTACCGCCGCATTTGCCGGGCAATCTTGTACGGTTATCTGCATGAAGTCTAAAAATTTCTCACTACGGGAGGAATTGAGAAATTTTTAGACTTGCGATCGTTTCCATAGCGTCATATTGTGCAATGCACATTGGGGGGGATGGGGGAACTTCCGGCCGCCGACTTCCGATGTCCATGCGCGTCGCTCTATTGGACGAAGTCGGTTTTCATTAGGTTTTTCATTTATTTAACGCCCCGGTTTGTCAAAAGCCGGGGCGTCTTTTATGGTAAATGGGGCTATGCCGGAAAGGAATATCCGTGACCGATCCTGACGCTTTCATGACCCGGATGACACATCCGGAAAAACCGCTGATCGAAGCCTTGCGTCTGGCGATAAAGGCGCTGGATGACGACGTCGCGGAGATCATCAAGTGGAACGCCCCCAGCTTTACTTACAGAGGCAAGGATTTCGCCACCCTGCATCTGCGGGCGAAGTCGGGAATAGGCGTGATATTGCATACGGGCGTCAAGGCGAAGGATCACACGGTATTTCCGGCCATCGACGATCCGGATCGGCTGCTGAACTGGCTGGGGGCGGACCGGGCGATGATCGCTTTCGACAGCGTCGCCGCTCTTAACGCGCGGGCGGCGGCGCTGACGGCCCTTTTGCGTCAGTGGCTGACGCGTCTGTAGGATCGGCAATCCTTCAAAAAAGCGTCAAGCCGCTTTGCAAATGACGGGCGGCGTGGTCAAATCGCGCGACGAATTTGGAGTGTCCCATGAGCCTGCCTGAAATCCCCATCAAGCCTGTCCATGCCGATGGCGTTACCTACTATATGCACCCGCATCCGCGGTCGCCGTTTTCCGAAGCGGTACAGGTCGGCGGCGTGATGTATCTGTCGGCCATGATCGGTCTGGACGGGCAGGGGCGGCTGGTTGATGGCTTCGAGCCGCAGGTGCGCCAGATCATGAGCAATTCGCAGGCGATCCTGAAACGCTACGGTCTGGGGCTGGAGCACGTGTTCAAGACAACGGTCATGCTCAAGGACATGACGCACTGGAGCGCCTTCAACCGTCTCTACAAGCCTTATTTTCACCCGACGCGTCTGCCGGTACGCACAGCCTTCGGCGTCAGCGATCTGGCCTATGGTGCCGAGGTCGAACTGGAGTTTCAGGCCTTTGTGCCGCACGGCGGATAGGGAGCGAGTATGCGGGCGATTATCCTGAGCGCGATCCTCGCCACCGTATCACCGGGCTGGGTATTGGCCCACACCCTGCCGACGCCGCAGGCGGTCGATGCCGAAGTGCGACAAGCCATGACACGGACCGGTGCCAGGGGGCTGGCGATCGCGGTCATAAATGACGGCAAGGTCGCCTATGTGCAGGCCTACGGCGTCCGTAACGCTCAGGGCGAGCCCCTGACGGTCGACACCGTCATGTACGGGGCGTCCCTGACCAAGACCGTGTTCGGCTATCTGGTCATGCAGCAGGTCGACAAGGGTAAGATGGCGCTCGATACGTCGATCGCCGACTATCTGCCGCAGCCGTTGCCCGCCTATCATACGCCGGATATCGTCAATCGCTATGCCGACTGGTCGGCGCTGGATGAGCGCTGGCGTAAACTGACCCCGCGCATCCTGCTCAATCACGGGTCGGGGTTCTCGAATTTCGGGTTTCTGGAGCCGGATGAAAAGCTGAAGTTCCATTTCGATCCGGGGACGCGTTATGCCTATTCCGGCGACGGACTTATCACCCTGCAATTCGTCATGGAGACCGGGCTGAGCGTCGATGTCGGGCAGGCGGCGGACGCGGTGTTTCTGAAACTGGGCATGAAGCGCACCAGCCTGATCTGGCGCGCCGATTTCGCCACCAATCTGGCCGATGGCTGGGATGAAAACGGTAAGGTCGAGCCGCACGACGAACGCTCCAAGGTCCGCGCCGCCGGGTCGATGGACACCACCATCAGCGATTTTTCGAAGTTTGCCGCGGCCTATGTGCGCGGTGACGGCCTGACGCCGGCCGGTCGCGCCGAACTGGTCAGACCGCAGTTGCCGATTACCACGCGGTCGCAGTTCCCGTCCTTGCAGGCGGAATTGCCGGTCGATCAGCGCCGTAAGGATTTAGCTGCCGGTCTGGGGGTGGTCGTGTTCGACGGGCCGCAGGGCCGGGGCTTCATGAAGGGCGGCCATAACGATACGACGGCCAATACATGGGTTTGTATCGAAAAATCAAAGCGCTGTGTGGTAATTCTCTCGAACGACGTTCGGTCGGAAAAGGCCTTTGCCGGATTGGTGACCCTCGTTCTGGGCGATACGGGTGTGCCTTACGACTGGGAGTACGGATTTACGCCGGTTCAATAACGAAAAACGAAGGGGGATAGTATGGGATGGATCAGGGGGATTATTGTCTGTCTGATGATGGGGTTTGCCGGATCGACTCTGGCGGAAACCGGCCTGACTATTGAAATCAAAGCGCCGCGTCAAATTCAACAAAGCTCATGTAGGGATTGCTATTGGGGGCGGTCGCCGCCGGAGGTCCGGCGCGCCAAACGTCTGGCTTGTGCGGAAAGCGGAGACATCGGTTGCCAGATATATCTGGCGCTGGACTATACCTATGAACCGCCCAACAGTCCGGAATCAGGCAAGGACCTTGTTGCCGCCCGAATGTGGATGGAGCGCGCGGCGGCTGCGGGTAGCGCCGAGGCGGCGTTCTGGATGTCGGATGCCTATAGCCCTAAACCTTATTTCAAACTGGGACTTTCGCCGTCACCGGAAAAGCAGACGCAGTGGGCGGAACGGGCTGCCGAACGAGGGCACACCTCCAGTCTGAAACGGTTGGTAGAGTCCTATACGCAGGGCATTTTTACCTCGGTCGACGATAAGCGCGCCTTGTATTGGCTCGATCATAAAACGGTTGCCACTTCGTATTGGTATGCCGCCGATGCGTGCAAATGGCTGGATGAGCACAATCAGTGGCCGCGCGCCCTGCCGTTCTGCACGCGGGCGGTCCAGCGCGGCAGCCTCGATGCGCCTGTGCGGCTGGGGCTGGCCCTTGAGGCCGGCAAGGGCGGGCTGAAAAAGGATCGCTCGCGCGCCATCGCCTACTATGCCGACGCCATGCCGGACGAACGGGCCGCGACAGCGCTCAAGCGTTTGGCGGACAAAGGCGATGCGGAGGCCTATGCAATTTTCCGGTCGTTTGGAGGACTGAAAAATCCCGAAGCCGTCGCCGATCTGGCGAAGACCTATGAGACATCGGACCCTATGGAGGCCGGGCGTCTCTATAGGTACGCGGCGTCTCAGGGTCATGTGGGCGCACAGGGCTGGATGGCTGCGCATCCCGACATCACGCCTGACCGGCTTGCCGCGCGTGAGGTGGATGCGACCGCGATTTCTGGCCGTTTTACGGTGCGTGACCCGGATAGCCGCCGTGTCGAAGCCTATCCTTTTGCCGAGGCGATACGCCGGACGGTTCAGCGACGGGGTGCGATCTATTATCCACCACGTGCAGCCGATGCGGAAATCGAAGGCCGAACGGTCGTGCAATGCCGGTGGAGCCAGACGGGGTGGCTCGAAAACTGTCTGGTGTTGGAAGACAAGCCCAAAGGCTATGGCTTCGGCGCAGCGGCCTTACGCGTCGTGGCGGCACCTTTGACGACACAGGGAAACAAGGACGCGGCGACGGCCTATGCCGGGCGCACGGTGACCTTTACGCTGCTGTGGACGCTTGAATAAGCTACTGACTGGCCCAGACGATACGCGCGATCCATGTGACCTGGGTTCGTTCAAGGATACGATTGGCGAAGCTGGGGTTGAGGGAGCGCAGTTCGACCTGAAGCGCCGACTGACGAACCAGTTCCTTGGCCATGACCTCGCCGTCGGTGGTGCGCACCACCACCCGGTCGCCGCGCCTCAGGCTCTGGGTATGCGGGTCGACAATGATCCGGTCGCCGTCGCGATAGAGCGGCAGCATGGAATCGCCGGAAATTTCCAGCGCATACAGGCCGTTTTCGCCTTCGGGGAGGTCGATTTCGTCCCAGCCCTGACCGACCGGAAAGCCCGCATCGTCGAACAGGCCGTCATTGCCGGCTTGGGCAAAGCCGATCAGCGGTACGCCTTTCTGGGCGCGCCGGTTTTCCGTCAGGGCGGCGAAATCGGAGAAGCTGAGCGAGGTGGCGTCAAGCAGTTTGGCCAGACTTTCCGTCGATGGCCAGCGCGGGCGCGGTGCGGTCGTATCTGCGTCGGCCACGCGTTTCGACTTGTTGAAACTGGTGGGGTCGAGCCCTGCCAGACGCGCCAGACCGGACGGCGTCGTATGGAGCCTGAGCGCCAGACTGTCTATGGCGTTCCAGATGTCGGCGTGGGACAGGGGCATGGGCGGATACGATCAGGAATATATGGGCAAGATATATCCAAAAATGGGAAAATCAACCTATTTTTGGGATTTTAGTCCTTTTCGCATCCTTGACGCGACGAAAGCGCCAATGACGATTGCCAAGAGCACAGCGTACCCTGAAATGGTCATGGCGCTGTAATAGGCCCAGCCCTGAATGCGCGCGTCGCTCAGGCGCACGATCGGAATCATGACGGCGATCAGTTGAAACCCTAAGGCCCATAAAGGCCAGGGATGCGGCGATTTCCAGCATAGACAGACCAGCGCGATTGAAAAAAGACCATCTAACCCTAGGTTGATTCCCGGTTGTGTCCAACCCAGATAATAGAGCCCGGCCTGCAACAGGAAGGTGGTCAGATAGGCCGCGCCCGCCAATCGCTCGCGCAGGCCCCCAAGTATAAGCGCGGTCAGGCAACCCGTCAGCACCAGAACCAGCGATACCTGGCTCAGCAATGTTCCCAACATACGCAGCAATCCCCTTCACAGCCTTAAGCGGTATAAGGACGTGAAGAGGAAAGCTCAAGCGGTGAGGGCTCAGGCCGCACGCTCCGTCTGAGGGCTCAGGCGGCCTTCGGTCGGTTCCGGGTCTTTTTCCGGCTTGTCATTGATTGGCACGACCGCCGATGGCGCAAGGCCGATCTGGGTCTGGAGCTGACGCAGGGCGGCATGGGCGGCACTCATATGCTCCTGCGCGTCACGCAGCGCGATCATCGCCTCAAGCGTGTGCTTATGCACCTCCGGCCCGATTATGGCGGACATGTTGATCGCCCGGCGCGAGGTGACGTAGGTCTCGATCAGGTGCGCCGCTTCGGCCAGAGCCGTGTCGATGGCTTCTTCCGACGCGTGCAGCTGCGTGGTCAGGGCCCGGGCGACGCTGAGTTTCTTTTCCTTGGACATGCCGTATTTCCTATATCAAAAGATGTGTCGTTATAGATAACGCCTATAACGAGCATATAGGCATATACGCAATTTCAGGAAGCGCAATGGGAAAATGCGCCCTTGAGTAAGTATTTATTCCTTTTAATCGCTATGAGTGTATTCAGCCGATCAGGAAGTGCGCCTGCAGCGTGGCGATGGGCTGTTCCCGAACCTCCTGCCACGCCCACACCTCGACATTGGCGATGGTGCGGCCGACGCGGTTGATACGGGCGCGGGCATAGGTGTCGATGGGCTTGCCCGGGCGCAGGTACTGAATATTGACGTCGACGGGCTTGGGGATGTGGTCGAAAGTTTCGAAGACCGACAACTGTGCCGTGGCGGTCAGTTCGAGAAAGGCCCCCAGCGAGCCACCGTGCAGGGCCGGCAGCATGGGGTTGCCGATCAGGTGCGGGGCGAACGGCATATGGGTCGTCAGTTCGTTGCCCGCCAGTTCCAGTCGCAGGTCAAGAAGCCGCGCGAAGGGAATGACTTTGAACAGGTCTTCCGGACCGGAAATCATCATGTCCTGAATCATCAGTGGATCTCCCGCGCCTTGAGGCTGGGGTGCGAGATGATGAAGGCGGATTGTGCGGCGGCGACGGGATCGTCCATGCGCTCGTCATAGGCGAAGCCGCGCACGAAGCCGACGCTGCGGGTCAGCTTGTAGCAGCGGGCCGTCACGATCAGGTCGCGGTCGGGCAGGGCCGGGCGCATATAGTCGATCCTGAGGTCCAGCGTGGCGATGGGCTTGAACTCGTCCAGCCCGTCCCATACGGCCATGCCGCAGGCATGATCGAGCAGGGCGGTCACCACGCCCCCGGCAATGACCCGCGTCTGCGGATCGCCGACCAGATCGTCGCGGTACGGCAGACCAAGGCTGACGCCCTCGCCGGAGCGGCCGACATAGTAGGCGCCGATGGCTTTCATGTAGGGAATATTATCGACGAGCAGCGCAAAGCTCTCGTGGAACGGCCGGTGCGACATTGAAATAAGCCCTGTAGACTATTGTTCTTATGTAATATTTCCGTAACCTAATGCCCGCTAGGCGGGATGTTTCGGCTCACCATGACGTAAATTGACTTTCTCGTCAAAAAGAATGACGCACGGTGTCGTGAGGCGCCGTGTCACAAAATCCTTGCAAATTTAACGAAACCGTTTCTTTACAAGGCATCCCCGCGCGCCCATCTGCGGATATCTCCAAATCGTCAGTGAAAGTTTTTAGTCCCATGTCCGATGCTGCCCTGTCCCTCGAAGCCGTGCCCGCCGAGCGTTCGGCGCTGGTGCTGTTTTCCGGCGGGCAGGATTCGACGGCCTGTCTGGCCTGGGCCCTGACGCAGTTCGAGCGTGTCGAGACGGTGGGCTTCGATTACGGACAGCGCCACCATATCGAGATGGAAACGCGGACCAAGGTGCTGGCGCGTCTACGCCGCGAATATGCGCCCGCGCAAACGAAGCTGGGCGACGACCATGTGGTCGATCTGAAAGGCTTCGGGCGCGTAGCGGAATCGTCGCTGACGCGCGATCAGGAAATCAAGATGGGCGAACGCGGCCTGCCCAACTCCTTCGTGCCGGGGCGCAATCTGGCCTTCTTCGTCTATGCAGCGGCGGTGGCCGACCGGCGCGGGATCGACCATCTGGTCGGCGGCATGTGCGAGACGGACTTTTCCGGCTATCCCGACTGCCGCAAGGATACGCTCGATGCGATGGAGCGCGTGCTCAATCTGGGGATCGAGCGGCCCTATGTCATCGACACGCCGTTGATGTACCTGACCAAGGCCGAGACCTGGGCGATGACCCACGATCTGGGCGGTGACGCTCTGGTCGAGGTGGTACTGGAAGAGACCCACACCTGCTATATGGGCGAACGCGGGGCGCGCCATGCGTGGGGCTATGGGTGCGGCACCTGCCCGGCGTGTGAACTGCGCGCCAACGGCTTTGAACAATGGCGTGCCGGTAAATGACCTATAGTTTCAAGGAAATATTCCTGACTCTTCAGGGCGAGGGCGGGCAGGCGGGCCGCGTCGCGGTCTTTGCGCGCTTTGCCGGTTGCAACCTGTGGAGCGGGCGCGAGCAGGACCGCGCCACGGCAGCCTGTACCTTTTGCGACACCGATTTCGTCGGCACCGACGGTGAAAACGGCGGCAAGTTTACCACGCCCGCCGCCGTGGTCGCAGCGCTGGACGCGCAGTGGGGCGGCATCGACGCGGCGGAAAAGTCGGTGGTCTTCACCGGCGGCGAACCGCTGCTGCAACTGGACGCACCGCTGATTGCGGCGGCCAAGGCGGCGGGCTATTTCATCGCGGTCGAATCCAACGGCACTATCCGTGCGCCGTCTGGCATCGACTGGCTGTGTATCTCGCCCAAGGGTGAGAACCGCGTCCATCAGACGTCGGGGCAGGAACTGAAGCTGGTCTGGCCGCAGGATAATGTGGATCCGGCGGAGTTCGCAGACATGGCCTTCGAGCGCTTTTATCTTCAGGCGAAAGACCCGCTCGATCAGGACCCGGCTGTGCGCGCAGGCCACACGCAAAGGGTCATCGACTACTGCCTGACGCATCCGCAATGGCGGATGAGCGTCCAGACGCACAAGATGGTCGGGCTTAAATAAGACAACAGCCCCATTGGGTCAGTTGCAGGGTTTAACTTTACGCATTACCGTAAAGCATGAGCCGTTCTTACCCTAAAATTCCACAGTCGGTTATAGATCAGCTTTCCGCTATCCACCCGAGCGGTGGTGATAATGAGCCAATTTATTATCCTTGCTCGCTGACGCTGAAGTCGGGAGAGAGACTCGATTGCGTTTATCTTTGCGAAGCGCAAAGCTGGTATTATCATTGGGGTGTCTGGCCAGAAAATGACTCCGGCAAGCACAGCGTCGATGTTCTGGACATCGAGACTTTAGAACCGAGCGCCTTTGCCATGCCTGCTCATTTTGCCAATCAGCTCTATGCGGCTGGCGAATCCGGCATGGGTTATACGATATTCACGGTGGTGTTCAGCGGCGGAACCAGTGCGGCCTATGGTACGGGAAACGCGGTCGATTTCATCGCGTACCCACCCGGAAAAAACGCTGCCGATATCGTTCAGGTCATCCCGCATATCGGACGAGAGCGAAAAGACATACTTTCGTGTCCCGAATACAGTTGGTGCCTTTATTCAATTTGAATTTTTAGTTGGTCGATGCTGCCGAGCGTCCGCCGCGCGAGCGACGACGGCGGCGCGTCTTCTTCTTGACCATCGACAGCAGCAACCCTTCGCGCAGGCCACGGTCGGCGACGCGCAGCCGGTCGCATGGCCACAGATTCTGCACAGCTTCCAAAATCGCGGCACCGGCCAGCACCAGATCGGCGCGGTCCTTGCCGATGCACGGTTCACCCTCGCGTCCCGATTGCCCCAGACTGAGCAGACGGTCGATGACGGCGCGGCACTGATCGTGGCTCATCCACAGGCCGTCGACCTTCGAGCGGTCGTAGCGCTCCAGCCCCAGATGCATTCCGGCCAGAGAGGTAATCGCCCCCGATGTGCCGACGATATAGGCGTCCTGCGCGTCGAAATGCGGCCGCAGGGCTTCGGGCCCCTTGAAGTCCTGCAAGGCGGCCTGCACGTCGGCGACCATGCTGTCGAACCATACCTGTTTGTCGCCGGTGGCGGGTTCCGGGAAGCGTTCGGCCAGATTGACCACGCCCTTGGGGATCGAAATCCAGTGCTGGGGTTTCGGCGCGCCGCGGGTGGCCGACAGGCCGTGCGCGCCGTTACGTCCCGATTTGGGTGCGGGTGTTTCCAGAGACAGCCACGAAATCTCGGTCGAACCGCCGCCGACATCCATCACGATGGCCGCCTTGGCGTCGCCCTCCAGCAGCGAGGCGCAGCCGACCACGGACAGGCGCGCCTCTTCTTCGGGCGGGATGATGGTCAGTTTGAGGCCGGTTTCCTTCTCGACACGGCGGATGAAGTCCGGGCCGTTTCTGGCGATGCGACAGGCCTGGGTGGCGACGGCGCGGATCTTGACCACCTGACGGCGGCCGACCTTTTCGGCGCAGAGTCTGAGGGCGGCCATCGCCCGGTCGATGGCGCGGTCGCTCAGACGCCCGCTCTGGCTTAGGCCTTCGCCGAGGCGCACGATGCGCGAAAAGGCTTCAACGATGCGGAATTGACCATTGTGCCAGGCGGCGATCATCAGGCGGCAATTATTGGTGCCGAGGTCGAGCGCGGCATAGAGCGGCGCCTGATCGAGGCCGTTGTCGGCGCGCACCGGTGGTCGCGCAGGCCGGGACTCTGGCTTTCTAAGGGACTCTGAGCCCCCGCCGGTCCCCCGCCGGGGCGGAGGGCCCTTTTTTGAGGGAGCCTGACGCATGGCTCGTACCCCGCTATATCGATGTGAGGATGAGGCGGCTGAAAAACAGGCGCGTCATCAAGTTGTCATCACCCTAAATCGCATTCCCCTTCAAGCAAAGCGGTTTTGTGTTAATTTCGAGCGTGACGTTCGCGCCCTTTAAATGAAAATGGGTTGTAGCCGACAACTGCCGGGGGAAGGGGCAAGGCGGGGCTAAAAAGTCGGGCTACATAATGGGTCGAAACCGATTCCAATCGCGGGGGCTCAGATGACCGATCATTCCGATCCATTGCATAAGTCGCTACCCGATCTGGAGTCCGGCACCTGGGGGGCTCAGGCGCTCGATCGCTGCGCCAAATTCGGCATCGGGCAGTTGGTCACCCATCGGCTGTTCGATTTTCGCGGCGTGGTCTTCGACGTCGATCCGGAATTTTCCAATACCGAGGAATGGTGGCAGGCCATCCCGGAATCCGTCCGCCCGCAGAAGGACCAGCCCTTCTATCACTTGCTGGCTGAAAACGGCGACAGCTGCTACGTCGCTTATGCGTCCGAAGGCAATCTGTGCGCCGACGATACCGGTGAGCCTTTGCGCCACCCGCAGACCGGCCTGATCTTCGAGCGTTTCGAGAATGGTCGTTACCTGCCCAAGTCGCGTCTGGCGAATTAAGCGCCTCCTGAAAAGTGTGCAGCGGTTTTCAGGATATAGAGGCGCGCCCACTAAGAACACGCGCAACGCCGTTCGTCATAAAACGAAATCAATCGTAATCTATCCGTTCATAAACGCGCCGCAATTTCGCCGCGGTGCGGGGGCCTTCTGAGCGCGAAAAACGTTTGCGTTCAGTGCAGTTTCATCTGCGGTTCATAATGGGAATTTTATGGTCAGGCGTCAGATAGACATAAAAAAAGCTCACCAATTCTGGGAGAATTGGTGAGCCCGCTGGGACTCGAACCCAGGACCCTCTGATTAAAAGTCAGATGCTCTAGCCGGCTGAGCTACGGGCTCATCAACCTCGCGAACCGCGCCGCAAGCGGCGTCGTTCGGTGGGGACTTCATAGTGGGGACTTTTTGTTTTCGCAAGCGCAAGCTTTCAGTTTTATGTGTAGTTCTGTAGATAAATGACTTACAGGTGGTGCGTGGAGGGGTTTAGACAATGAATTTCTGGCGGTTTACTCTGGTGGCGAGCGGAGCGGCCTGTCTGCTGACCCCGCTGAGCGCCTGTGCCGGACGATCCGAAAAGCTCGAAGTGGTCGAATCCCGCCCGGCAGATACGGCCAATGCGAAATCCAGAGACGACGAGTCCATCAGCGATGTGGCTAAAAAAAGCGCGGCCGATGTCGGTGACGGTTTCGGCGATGCCATTTCGGCGCCGCTGGTCGATCTCAATCTCAAGCGTAAGGCCATACCGCCCGTTCTGATGAAGGCGGCGAAAAATACCTATGATCTTACCGGCATGGACAAGTGCGAAGCCATTGCCGGCGAAGTCGCCTTGCTCGATGACGTGCTGGGCGCCGATTTCGACGAGGCGCCCGGACCGGAACGCTCGATGAAGGAAAAGGGCGGCAAGGCGGCGTCGGACGCTACCCTGACCGCGGTGCGCTCCGCCGCCACCGACTTTATCCCCATGCGCGGGCTGGTGCGCAAGATGACCGGCGCCGAGCGCCATCAAAAGGATATGGACCGCGCTCTGGCGGCGGGTCACGTCCGCCGCGCCTATCTGAAAGGCGTCGGCATGAACAAGAACTGCGCCCCCCCGGCGGCGCCGTCGTGGTTCGTACCGAAGCAAATCCGGGTGACGGTCGAGGAACTGCCCGACACGCCGGAGCCGAAACCGCTCCCCATCAAGAAAAAGAAGTAATCAGAGGGGTTTACGCCCCTCTTTTCACGTGCGTTTCATGAAACCATTTGCGGAAGGCGGCGAATTCGCCTGCCGCAATGGCCGCGCGCATCCGGATCATCAGGGCCTGAAAGAAGGCGATGTTGTGCCAGCTCAGCAGTATCTGGCCCAGAATCTCCTCGGCCTTGAACAGGTGGTGCAGGTAGGCCTTGGAATAGTCGCGGCTGGCCGGGCAATCGCTTGTGGCATCGAGCGGCGTATCGTCCTCGGCAAAGCGGGCGTTCTTGATATTGAGCGGCCCTTCCCACGTCCACACCTGACCGTGACGACCCGAGCGCGTCGGCAGGACGCAGTCGAACATATCGACGCCGCGCGCCACGCCTTCGACCAGATCGATCGGCTTGCCTACGCCCATCAGGTAACGCGGACGCTCCCACGGCAATAACGGCGCGCAGTAGTCGAGCGTGTCGCACATGGCTTCGTGGCCTTCGCCGACCGCCAGACCGCCGATGGCGTAACCGTCGAAACCGATATCGAGCAGGCGGTCGGTCGATTCGCGGCGCAGATTCTCAAACGTCGATCCTTGCTGGATACCGAACAGGGCCTGGGTGTCGCGCTGCCCGAAGGCGGCTTTCGAACGCTGACCCCAGCGCGCCGACAGTTGCAGCGCCTTTTGCGCGCGGGCCTCTTCGGCGGGCCACGACACGCACTCGTCAAGCTGCATGACGATGTCGGAGCCCAAGAGGTCGGCCTGAATCTCCATCGAGCGTTCCGGCGACAGGATGTGACGCGAGCCGTCGATATGACTTTGGAACGTCACGGCCTCTTCGGTGACCTTGGAAATCTGCGACAGGCTCATCACCTGAAAACCGCCGGAATCAGTCAGGATCGGCCCGTCCCAGCCCATGAACTTGTGCAGACCGCCCAGACGCTTCACGCGCTCGGCGGTCGGGCGCAGCATCAGGTGGTAGGTATTGCCGAGGATGATCTTGGCGTGGCTCTGACGGACCATGTCGAGCGTCAGGGCCTTGACGGTAGCGGCGGTGCCGACCGGCATGAAGATAGGCGTCGGGATGTCGCCGCGCGGGGTTTTCAGAACGCCGGTGCGGGCCTGACCCTCGTGGGCGGTGATTTCAAAGGGGAATGCGGACATGCGGGCCTATTAAACGTCGGACGCGGTTAAGTCAAAGCGGTTGCAAATCCACCGGAACAAACCCATGCTTATCCCTGCAATCAGGGAGGGAAAATATGCTGAGACATATGTGGGTGGCGGGATTGTGCGTAACGTTATTGAGCGGTGTTGCAAACGCAAAAGAAAAGTACGAATGGCGTTACGACCGGTCGAATGAAGGCTTGTTGACCCTGTGGGATATCTCGAACGGCAAGCCCTTATACGATAAGCTGAGTTTGTTTTGTGCGGATGACGGTAGTTTAGTTGTTGAGGCGCGAGGTATTATCCTTTGGACTGATGTTGGAGGTGGATCAAACCCGGAAAATTATGAACGGTTCGCTCTGGAAACGGCCGTCTTACGCCTTGAGGCATCACTTGAACCTGCAAATACAGATTATTCGGGATGGGCTCTGGCCAGATATGCAGGTGGGACTAAATTGATTGATGGCATTGTCCCTGGCGAGTTCATTGTTGTGCGAGCCATTCATCGCAAACCGGTCATGGAACGTTCTACAAGTGATTATGACCTCACCGAACTGTATCCTGCACCGAATTTCAAAAAATCAGAGGCTTTCCGCAAATACTGCGCCAACATTAAGGTAACGGGTTCTGTGCCTTAAGCGAGGCGCGTAGAGCGCTCATACATGGTCACCTTATGACCTTTGTAGATTGTGTCACCGAAAGCGACATACCCGAGTGCGGCGGCGACCTTTTGCGACGGCTTATTGATCGGATCGATGATGCAGACCGTGCGTTGAGGCCGGTTCGCGTCGAACCATGCGTGCGCTGCCGTGACGGCTTCCAGCGCATAGCCTTTACCCTGAACCGACGGCATCAGGGCCCACGCCGCTTCGGGGAAAGGATCGAAGGTGTCACCCAGTCCACGGTGAAAATCGGCCAGACCGGTTTCGCCGATGAACTGACCTGACGTCTTGTCGATGATGGCGAACAGCCCCCAGCCGAACACCGTCCAGTGGCCGGTATAGCGCAGCAGGCGGTGCCATACCTCTTCGCGCGACTGCGGGCTGATGCCCGACAGGCGAAAGAAGTCCGGATCGCCGAACATGGCGGTCATGCCCTCATAGTCTTCGAGGGTGTGTGGGCGCAGGATCAGGTGGGGCGTTTCGATCATGGTGAAAGGCTAAAACAGGTTGCTGACGTGGCGCAAGGGTTCAGGCTATAAGCGCCGCATGACCGCCCAAATCGCACCCTTTTACGCCATCGAAATCAGCCGTCTGGCCCACGCCCTGAAAGCGCAGGGCCGCTCCATCATCCATATGGAGTTCGGTCAGCCCTCGACCGGTGCACCGAAGGCCGCCATCGCCACGGCGCATGAGGTGCTGGACAGTGACGGCATGGGCTATTGGGAAAGCACGCCGCTGAAGGCGCGGCTGGCGCAATATTACCATGACAGCTACGGCGTCGAAGTCGCACCAGATCGGTTCATCCTGACCTGCGGGGCGTCGCCCGCCCTGGTACTGGCCCTGACATCGAGCTTCGCGCCGGGGGCAAGAGTGGCTCTGGCGCGGCCGGGCTATGTCGCCTACCGCAATACGCTCAAGGCGCTGCATATGGAGGCAGTGGAAATCCCCTGCGGGCCGGAGGTGCGCTTTCAACTGACGGCGCAGGCGCTGGCGGCGCTCGATCCGGCGCCGGACGGGGTGATCATCGCCAGCCCTGCCAATCCGACCGGCACGATCATCGCGCCTGACGAGTTACGCGCCATAGCCGAGGTCTGCCGCGCACGGAATATCCGCATCGTCTCGGACGAAATCTATCATGGTTTATCCTATGGCGAACCGGCGCGCTCGATGCTGGAATATGCGCCGGACGCGCTGATCGTCAGCAGTTTTTCCAAATATTTCAGCATGGTGGGCTGGCGTCTGGGCTGGTTGCTGGTGCCGGAAGCGCATCTGGAGACGGCACGCGCCTATGTCGGCAACCTGTTCCTGACGGCGCCGTCGCTGAGCCAGCACGCCGGTCTGGTGGCGCTGGACAGCCGCGACGAGTTGGAGGGCCATGTCGAGACCTATCGCCGTAATCGTCAAATCTTGCTTGAGGCCTTGCCGGAACTGGGTCTGACGACCATCGCGCCGCCGGACGGAGCCTTTTACGTCTATGCCGATATCGGGCACCTGACTGGCGACAGCCTGCAATTCTGCAAGGATTTGCTGAACGAGACGGGGGTGGCGACGGCACCGGGGATCGACTTCGATCCGGTCGAGGGGCGGCACTTTATCCGCTTCAGTTTTGCGGTCTCGACGCGGGAGATCGAAGAGGCTGTGAAGCGTATGATTCCTTGGTTTAAGGCCAAAGGTTAAAGACGCAGGGGGCGCAGACCCTTGCACCCCCAAACCGGGCGCACAGCGTCGGCCATTTTAGCGCGGATAATTATGGGGTGAAGGGGGCTGCGCCCCCTTCGTCTTAATCCCTTGAACGGTTTGTCAACAAACACGCATCGCCATAGGAAAAGAACCGGTATCCGGTCTCGATGGCGTGGTCATAGGCCGCCTTCATGGCTTCCGTGCCCGCAAAGGCGCAGACCAGCATGAACAGGGTCGATTTCGGCAGGTGGAAGTTGGTCAGCAACATATCGGCGGAATTGATCCGCACGCCCGGCGTAATGAAGATCGCGGTCTCCGCCGCGAAGGGACGGATGACGCCCTGATCGTCGCAGGCGCTTTCGAGCAGGCGCAGGGCGGTGGTGCCGACGCAGATCAACCGTCCGCCCGCCTGACGCACCGCATTGATGCGCGCAGCGGAGTCGGGGGTAATGTGGCCGAATTCGGCGTGCATGGTGTGGTCGTCGGTATCATCGACCTTGACCGGCAGGAAGGTCCCGGCGCCGACGTGCAGGGTGATTTCCTCGGTTAGAACACCCTTGGCGCGGATCGTCTCCAGCAACTCCGGCGTGAAATGCAGGCCCGCCGTGGGGGCCGCGACCGAGCCTTCGTCGCGGGCGAAGACGGTCTGATAATCGGTCAGATCCTGCGCGTCTTCGGCGCGCTTCGAGCGGATATAGGGGGGTAGGGGCATCCCGCCCAGCCGGTGCAGGCCATTGATGACCTCGGATGGCGACTGCGCGAAACGCAGGACATAGACGCCGTCCTCGTTCTTGCTCAGAATATCCGCGGTCAGGTCGCCAAACGCCACGCGGTCGCCTTCGCGAATACGCTTGCCGGGTTTCAGAAACGCCTGCCAGCTTTGACCGTCGAGCGACTTGATCAGGGTCGCCTCAAACCCCGCCGTCTGGCCGTCGCGTTCGCGCGTGCCTTTAAGTTGCGTCGGCAAAACCTTGGTATTGTTGATAATTAATAGATCGCCCGCTCGCAGCAAAGACGGCAGGTCGGCAACGCGGCGGTCATGCAAGCCGTCGGCGACCTCCAGCAGGCGTGCGGCTTCGCGCGGCACCATGGGGCGCAGGGCGATGCGGTCTTCGGGGAGGTGGAAATCGAAATCGGAAACCTTCATGCCCGTCTAAAAGGGCATGGGCCGATAAAAATCAAGAGACGAGTTTGGCTGCCGTCTCGCTCAGTTCGCCAGCGAGCCACAGATCGGCGTCAGCCATGTCCTCAAAAATGCGGAAGCTGCGCGTGGGGAATTCGATGCTGTAGGCATTGGCGCGCGCCAGAACCAGCGGATCGTTGCTGACGATGGCGACCTTGCGGCCCATGTCACGGCCCTGAGCCAGCGTCGCCCAGTGCTTGGCCAGGCGCGCCAGTTCTTCGAACGGCACGAAGCCTTCGAAGCGGCGCATGTCGAAGGTCATGTCGTACAGCCAGACATTGCCGACCGATTCCAGATGTTTGGTCAGTTCCGTGACGATCTCATTGCCGGAAATATCGCCGATATAGCGGACGATAATGCGTTTGGTGTCCTCGTCGATGGAGAAGATCAGGCGGGATCGCATGGGGGCAGGCTCGGTAAGGCAGGGCTTTGGACTCGTATTATGACCGGCAGGGGTTAATTTTTGGCTTAGAAGGAATAAAAGCCGGTGAGCACCTGTCCCACCGGCTTTCAATTTATCGTTTTGCGGTAACCCTTTACGCCTTTATCAGGCGTCGGCGGCGACCTTGAAGCTGACGATCTTGCCCGGGGCGCGCGGCGGCTCACCCTTCGGGAGGGCGTCGACATGCTCCATGCCTTCGGTCACTTCGCCCCAGACGGTATATTGACCGTCGAGGAAGCGGGCGTCGGCGAAGCAGATGAAGAACTGGCTGTCGGCCGAATCCGGGTTCTGCGAACGGGCCATCGAGCAGACGCCGCGCACGTGCGGCTCTTTCGAGAACTCGGCCTTGATCTTCTTGCCCGATCCGCCGTAGCCCTGGCCTTCGGGGTCGCCGCCCTGAGCCATGAAGCCCGGGATGACGCGGTGGAAGACGATGCCGTCATAAAAACCTTCGCGTACCAGTTCCTTGATCCGCGCGACGTGGTTGGGGGCGAGGTCGGGACGCAGCTTGATGCGCACGTCGCCGCTTTCCAGCGTCAGGATGAGCGTGTTTTCCAGATCTTCGGACATGGTGTCTCCTTGGTGGGGGAAGTTTTTTTCGACATAGGCCATTCACCGCCGAAAACAAAACAAAAATATGTAATCGGCGTCAGCCGTTACATTGTGACGGCTTTTTCTCGTCCGGTCCGTACAGGGCGCAGGCGCGGTCGATCTCGCCCTGAATCAGCCGGCAGGCATTGTCGATATGGCAGGGCGGATGCGTCGCCGGACTGACCTGACGACAGCGGTCGGCCAGTTTTTGCGCCTCCAGCTCGCCCTTTTCCTCGCGGCAGGTGCCGGTAGAAGCACTGGTCGGGTTGAGCGTCGGCGCGGCGGTGGCCAGAGGCGCTTCGGAGGCATCGACCGCGGCGACCGAGGTACCTGTGGCGTAGGATTCGTCTTCTGCGGAGACTGGCGCGGGCTTGCAGGCCGATAGCAGAGCCAGCGCGGTCAAAAGACAAAGGGATGTGTGGATCATGGAATGCTCCTTTTACGCTGGAACTTAGCGAAGGTCGCATAAAGGCAAAATGATTTTCGCTTAGCTATAAAAGCGGTTATAGAGCGCCCTATGAGTAACGAACCAGAAGAACCCCGCCGCAAGATGGTCAAGCCGCCCACGGGCGGCAACCTGTCGGGGCGCGCCAAGGGCCACACAGCGGTCAAGACGGCCAAGCAGCGCACGCAGTCCTCGGCCAAATGGCTTGAGCGGCAACTGAACGACCCCTTTGTGCAGCGCGCCAAGGCCGAGGGCTGGCGCTCACGCGCGGCCTTCAAGCTGGAAGAGATCGACGACCGTTTCCATATCCTTAAACGCGGTGTGCGCGTGATCGACCTCGGTTGCGCGCCGGGCGGCTGGGTGCAGATGGCCAAGAGCCGCGGCGCGGCGCATGTGGTGGGCGTTGATCTGCTGCCGGTCGATCCGATCCCCGGCGCCGAGATGATCGAAGCCGACTTCACCGATCCGGCGATCGGGCCCCGCCTGATGGAGATGATGGGCGGTAAGCCCGATGTCGTCCTGTCCGATCTGGCGCACAATACGGTCGGCCACCGTCAGACCGACCACCTCAAGATCATGGGGTTGCTGGAGTTGGCCGGTGACTTCGCCTGCGACAATCTGAAACCCGGCGGCACCTTTATCGCCAAGGCCTTTCAGGGCGGCGAGACCGAGCATCTGCTGCTCAAGCTGAAGCTGGCCTTCAACGACGTGAAGCACTTCAAGCCTAAGTCGAGCCGCGCCGACTCCTCGGAAATCTATATCGTGGCGCAAGGGTTCAAGGGGTAGGGGGCAAAGGCCAAATTTAAAGGATGGCTTCGCCTCCCAATCGTTTCCATGTATAGCTGATGGCCCATGCCCTGTGAGTCTGCGTAGGATTTGAATGTCTAAACTGCCCCTCAATCCGTTTTTCGCCTGGACCGCGCTGGCCCTGAAAAGTTCGGAAATGATGACCGCCTCGGCGGAAGTGATCACCCACCGCCTGACGCGCATGGCCAATGCCGATGTCATCCCCAGCCTGGAGGACCAGAAGGAATTCACCCTGATGGGGCAGGAAAAGATGGAGGCGGGGACCGAATCGCTGATGGCGATGGGCACCTACTGGATGACCCTCAACCACGAGATGGGCGCGCAGGCCTTTAAGCACATGATGGATATCGGCAAGGACATGACGTCGCTGGCGACCTCGACGTCGCCGGGTCAGGTTCTGACGCGGCAGGCCAAGCTGGCCGACAGCCTGACCAAGGGTGCGATGCACGCGGCGGATATATCGGGTAAGGCGGCGGCCCTGACCGATCATGGCCTGAAACCGGTCCATAGTCGTGCGGTGGCCAATGCCAAGCGTCTGGGGAAGCGCGGGAAGTAGACTTTTCAGTCGCGCATCCGATTCCAAACGAAGTTCGGCGAAGCCAAAAACCGCTTCACACTTTTTGGGATGCGCTTTTAGCCTACGAGTTTCAGCTTCAAGCGATGGGCATTCATCATGGCGCGGAAGCGCGCCTGACGGAACAGCGCGGTCAGGCCGTAGGACATCTCGATCAGGGCGCAGGCGATGGAATATTCGGCGCGGATTTTCAACTGGGTCATGATCGGTACTCGCTACTCGAAGAGGGGTGTCGGCTGACTGTAACCGCGACGCCTTAAGGTCTGGCCAACAAAGACGGTTAAAATAAGGTTGCCTGAAAGGTTTTGACTGTGAAAACCATCCACGGTCTGAAACAATAATTTCCCGAAAGCACGCTCGCGCCCCTTTACGCGGCGCACCAATTCCCATAGGAACAACCCGCAAAATGGAGAGTTCCTTATGGAGATACGCGAAGGCTTAACCTTCGACGACGTTTTGCTGGAGCCCGGCCCCTCTGAGGTCGTGCCCACTCAGGTCGATACGAAAACCAAATTCACCCGCTCGATCCATCTCAACATCCCGCTGGTTTCGTCCGCGATGGATACGGTGACCGAGGCGCGTCTGGCGGTGGCCATGGCGCAGGCCGGGGGGCTGGGGATCATTCACCGCAATCTGAGCAACGAGCGTCAGGCCGACGAAATCCGCGAAGTGAAGCGTTACGAGTCGGGCATGGTGATCAACCCGGTCACCATCTATCCCGACACGACGCTGAATCAGGTCCGCGCCATCATCGCCCAGCGCCATATCTCCGGCTTCCCGGTCGTCGAGCGCGAAACCAACAAGCTGGTCGGCATCCTGACCAACCGCGACATCCGTTTCGAAGGCGAGGGGTCCAAGACCGCTGCCGAGCTGATGACGACGCAGAACCTGATCACCGTCACCGAAGGTATCGATCAGAACCGTGCCCGCGACCTGATGGCGAAGCACCGTATCGAGCGCATCATCGTCGTCGATGAGGCCTATCGCGCCGTTGGTCTGATCACCGTCAAGGATATGGAAAAGGCTCAGGCCTATCCGCTGGCGGCCAAGGACGAAAAGGGCCGCCTGCTGGTCGGTGCGGCCTCGACCGTCGGCGATGCCGGGTTCGAGCGCTCGGAATTCCTGATCGATGCGGGCGTCGACGTGGTGGTGATCGACACCGCGCACGGGCACTCCTCACTGGTGGGGCAGGCCGTCGAGCGTCTCAAGAAGGCCTATAACCACGTTCAGATCGTCGCCGGCAACGTCGCGACCTACGAGGCCACCAAGGCGTTGATCGACGCAGGTGCCGATGCGGTCAAGGTGGGTATCGGGCCGGGCTCTATCTGCACCACGCGCATGGTCGCCGGGGTCGGCGTGCCGCAGCTGACCGCCGTTGCCGACTGCGTCCGCGCGGCGCTGGGGACCGGCGTGCCGATCATTGCCGACGGCGGCATCAAGCTGTCGGGCGATCTGGCCAAGGCGATTGCCGCCGGGGCCTCGACTGCCATGCTGGGCTCGATGTTCGCGGGCACCGAAGAAGCGCCGGGTGAGGTCATCCTCTATCAGGGCCGCTCCTACAAATCCTATCGCGGCATGGGCTCCGTGGGCGCCATGGCCCGCGGCTCAGCCGACCGCTACTTCCAGAAGGACGTTCAGGACTCGATGAAGCTGGTGCCGGAAGGCATCGAGGGGCAGGTGCCGTACAAGGGCCCGATCGCGCCGGTCGTCCATCAGCTGGTCGGCGGCTTGCGCGCCTCGATGGGCTATGTCGGCGCACCGACGATTGAAGAGTTCCAGAAGCGGGCGAAGTTCGTGCGCATCACCAATGCGGGCCTGCGCGAAAGCCATGTCCACGACGTGATGATCACGCGCGAAGCCCCGAACTATCGCCAATAAGAGGGAGCGGGTGCGATGACGGTCGAATTGCAGGTACTGGTGTTTGCGGCCCTGTGGGGTCTTATACAAATCCTGATCGCCGCCACCGCGCCCGCCGCTCGTCCAGGCTATTTCAAATGGAACGCGAGCCCGCGTGATACCGAATTCGACTACGGTCCGGTGTTCGGACGGATGAACCGGGCCTATAAGAATTTCCTTGAGACGTTTCCGATCTTTGCGGTGATTGTGCTGGCGCTGGTTTTCTCAGGCCGCGCCGACGACGTGTCGAAGTGGGGCGTCCATGTCTATCTGTTCGCCCGCATCGCCTATTTCCCGGCCTATGCCCTTGGCACCAAGCTGCGCAGCGCGTTCTATATCGTGTCGCTGATCGGCATGGCCATGTGCGTCTGGTCGTTGTTCTTTTAAGGTAATTCGTTGACTCCTGCTGCCCGCCTTCAGTCCGCTGCCGAGATCCTCGATCTCCTCAAGAAATCGCGCCGTCCGGCCGAAGAGGTGCTCAAGGACTGGGGCCGCAACAACCGCTACGCCGGGTCGAAGGACCGCCGCGCCATCGCCGACAAGGTCTATCAGTGCCTGCGCGCACGCGAACGCTTGTCTTTTGCAATGGACTCCGACGCAGGTCGGTCGCTGGTGCTAGGGGCGCTGCATTTCCTTGATGGCGTCAGCATTGCCGAGATTGACGACCTCTATACGGGCGAAGGTTACGCGCCGCCGAAGCTGTCGGAGACCGAACGTAACCGCCTTGAAGCGCCGGATGGTGAAGCGCCGGAATGGCTGGAATCCGGCCTACCGGAATTCGTCGTCGAACGCCTGAAAAGCGTCTATGGCGACAACTGGCTTAAAGAGGCCGAGGCCCTGATGCTGCCGCGCGCGCCGATCGATCTGCGCGTCAATGGCGACCGCGCACCGCTGATCGCCGGGCTGGAGATGCTGGGTTACAAGCCGGAGCCGACGCCGTTCTCGGCCTTCGGTGTACGTCTGCCTGCCGATCCGCCGCCCAATGTCCGCGCCTTGCCGGCGTTCCGTCAGGGCACCATCGAGATTCAGGACGAAGGCTCGCAACTGGCCGGTTTTCTGGCCGGGGCCAGGCCCGGCATGACCGTGGTCGATTACTGCGCCGGGGGCGGCGGCAAGACGCTGGCCCTGCTGCAAGCCATGCAGGGTGAAGGGCGTCTGATCGCCTCGGACGTCGAAAAAACCCGCCTCAACAATATCAAGCCGCGCCTGACGCGGGCGGGGCTGGAAGCGGATTTGCGCCAGCTTGGTCCGGACGGCGAAGGGATGGAAGACCTCGAAGGTCAGGCGGATCTTGTGCTGGTCGACGCGCCGTGTTCGGGGTCTGGCGTCTGGCGTCGCCGCCCGGAAACCGCGCACAAGCTTGAGGAAAAAGAGGTCGCGCGGCTGCATGAGCTGCAAACGGCGATCCTGCATCGCGCGTCGCGGCTGGTGAAGCCGGGCGGCTTGCTGGCCTATGCGACCTGCTCGATCCTGCCGGACGAGAACGAACGGACCGCCGACCGCTTCGAAGCCGACCATCCGTGGTTCACGCCACGCGCCGTCGCCGAGGTCGTCGACACGCCATCGATTACGCCCGAGGGGGCACAAACCCTCAAATCCATCGCCCATAAATCGGACAGCAGGGGCCACCGCCTGCGTCTGAGCCCCGGAACCAGCCATACGGACGGGTTCTTCGTTTCGTTATACCGGCGCGAGCCGTAAGAAAGATTGGCCATGTCGCACCACGAAAAAGTTCTGATCATCGATTTCGGTTCGCAAGTCACCCAGCTGATCGCCCGCCGCGTGCGCGAATGCGGCGTCTATTGCGAAATCCATCCCTTCACCAAGGCCGCCGAAGCGCTGAAAAGCGTCCAGCCCAACGCCGTCATCCTGTCGGGTTCGCCGCATAGCGTCGTCGAAGCCGGGCCGACCGTCGACAAGGCCCTGTTCGATATGGGCTTGCCGGTGTTCGGTATCTGCTACGGCGAGCAACTGATGTGCGATCTGCTCGGCGGTAAGGTCGAGAGCGGCCACCACCGCGAATTCGGCCGTGCCGAGATCGAGATCACCGCCGACACGCCGCTGTTCCGCGGTCTGGGCCACGTCGGCGACAAGGAAATCGTCTGGATGAGCCACGGCGACCGCGTCACCGCCATCCCCGACGGTTTCAAGGTCATCGCGGTGTCTGAGGGCGCGCCGTTCGCGGCCATCGCCAACGAAGACAAGCGCTTCTACGCCGTGCAGTTCCATCCGGAAGTCGTCCACACCGTGCGCGGCACCCAGATGTTGAAAAACTTCCTGTTCGAAGTCGCCGGCCTCAAGGGCGACTGGACCATGGCCGCCTTCCGTCAGGAAATGATCGAGAAGATCCGCGCGCAGGTGGGCACGGGTAAGGTCATCTGCGGCCTGTCGGGCGGGGTCGATTCCTCGGTCGCCGCCGTCCTGATCCACGAAGCCATCGGCGAGCAACTGACCTGCGTATTTGTCGACACCGGTCTGCTGCGCAAGAACGAGGGCGAGCAGGTGGTGACGCTGTTCCGCGACCATTACAATATCCCCCTGATCCACGTACAGGCGCAGGATAAATTCCTCGGCGAACTCAAGGGCCTGTCCGATCCGGAACAGAAGCGCAAGACGATCGGCCGCCTGTTCATCGAGGTTTTCGATGAGGAAGCGGCAAAAATCGATGGCGCCGAATTCCTCGCGCAGGGGACACTCTATCCCGACGTGGTCGAAAGCGTTTCGCCGCACGGCGGGCCGTCCACCGTCATCAAGTCGCACCACAATGTCGGCGGTTTGCCCGACTATATGAAGCTGAAACTGGTCGAGCCGCTGCGCGAACTGTTCAAGGACGAGGTGCGCGCGCTGGGCCGCGAACTGGGGCTGAGCGAAGCCTTCGTCGGTCGCCACCCGTTCCCCGGACCGGGTCTGGCCATCCGCATCCCCGGCGAAGTGACCGCAGAAAAGGTCAAGACGCTTCAGGACGCCGACGCCATCTATCTCGACGAAATCCGCAAGGCGGGTCTTTACAACGAAATCTGGCAGGCGTTTGCCGTGCTGCTGCCGGTCAAAACCGTCGGCGTGATGGGCGATGCGCGGACCTATGAGGACGTGCTGGCGCTTCGCGCGGTGACCTCGTCGGACGGCATGACGGCGGACTTTTACGAGTTTCCGTGGCCGGTACTGGGCCGCTGCGCCACCAGAATTGTCAATGAAATTAGAGGGGTCAACCGCGTCGTTTATGACGTAACCTCAAAGCCCCCCGGCACGATCGAGTGGGAATAACGGATACCGGATATCCGTCTGCAACGGCATAAACTTTGCTGGCGTTGGCCATAAGACCCGTTTATTGTCATATAAATTTCGATGTTAAAAAAATCGAGTTATAGCCGCGCAATAAGGGACGGAAGCCAACGACATGAAGACTAAGCACAATGCACTGACTGTGGTATCGCTGGCGATGGGGCTGCTGGCCTCCGGTGTGTCGGGCTCTGAGGCTATGGCTCAGGCCGATCTGAACGATCCGCGCACCACCGGACCGTCTCCGGCGCTGGTCGCCCCCTATAGCACGCCGTCCGGCCGCATTATTGTCAAGACCATCCCTTTCCCCGAAGGGCAGGGCCCGAAAGTCCACGAAGGCTTCAAGGTCGAGCCTTTTGCGACCGGACTGGAATCGGCGCGTCAACTGGTCGTGCTGCCGAACGGCGACGTGCTGGTGGCCGAGGCGACGACCGAAAAAAAGCCCAACGACCCGACCTTCAAGGACAAGGGCGCCAATCGTATCCGGCTCCTGAGAGACGCCGACGGCGACGGTAAGGCTGAAATCAAGACCGTTCTGATGGCCAACCTGCGTCAGCCCTACGGCATGGTCTATACGAATAAGCGCCTCTATGTGGCCGATACGGACGGTATATTCTGGATACCGTTCACGCTCGGCACGACCGAAGTTGCTGCAGATGTCAAAAAGACGCGCATCGCCGAATTCAAGCCGGGCGGGTACAACAACCACTGGACGCGCAATCTGCAACTGTCGAAGGACGGCAAGTTCCTCTATGTCGCGGTCGGTTCGGCTTCCAATGCCGGTGAGTACGGCGTCGAAGAAGAAGTGCGCCGGGCTTCTATCCTTAAGATCGACCTGAAGACCGGCAGGGAAACCCTCTACGCCAGCGGGATTCGCAACCCGGTCGGCATGGCGCTGGAGCCCAAATCGGGCACGCTGTGGACATCGGTCAATGAGCGCGACGAACTAGGTGACGATCTGGTGCCGGACTATATCACCAGCGTCAAAGAGGGCGGCTTCTATGGCTGGCCCTATAGCTATTACGGTCAGCACGAAGACCCGCGTCTGAAAGGGCAGCGCCCGGATCTGGTCGCTAAGGCCATCAAACCCGACTATGCTGTCGGTCCGCACGTATCGGCGCTGGGGATCGTTTTCGGGGCTCAGACGACATTCCCGGCCCGCTTCCGTGACGGGGTGTTCGTCGGGCGTCACGGGTCGTGGAACCGCCAGAGCCTGATCGGCTACGACGTGGTCTTCATCCCGTTTGCCAACGGCAAGCCGTCGGGGCCGATGGAGCTTTTCCTGTCCGGTTTCACCGCCGGTACCGACACGGTCTATGGTCGCCCGCGCAGTCTGGCGGTGGCAAAGGACGGCAGCCTGCTGGTCACCGACGACAAGGGCGGATTTATCTATCGCATCACAGCGGAGGCCGCCTCAAAGTAGAGGGCAGGAGCGACTCGCGTTGGATCGATCCTGCGTTCGCGTTGAAAAATGTCGCAACCTTTCCGGGAAGCGTTAAAATTCTCTTAGCGTTTTCCCCGTATCCTTTTACCGGGCCGCAGGGCCGTCGCCGGACAGAAGGTCGGCGAAACCGGTAGGGGGATCACGGACCGTGAATTCCATCAATACCAATGTCGGCGCGATGATCGCGCTGCGGAATCTGAACGCGATCAATGCCGAATTGATCGCGACGCAGAACCGTATCTCGACGGGCTATAAGGTCGCCAGCGCCAAGGATAACGGCGCGGTCTGGGCCATGGCGCAGACCCAGCGCGCGGAGGTGCGCGGCCTCGACGCCGTCAAGGAGTCCCTGTCGCGCAACAGCTCCGTCGTCGATGTCGCCCTGACCGCCGGCGAAAGCGTCTCCGACCTGCTGATCGAATTGAAGGAAAAGGTGCTGGCGGCCTCCGACACCTCGTTGAGTACCAGCAGTCGCAACGCGCTCAAATCCGACTTCGACGCGATCAAGACCCAGATCACGCGCACCCTGCAAAATGCCAGCTTCAATGGCATCAACCTGCTCGATGGGTCCAAATCCGCCATCTATGCGCTGGCCAATGCGCGCGGCAGCGATAGCCTGACGGTGGCGGCGCAGAACCTGTCGTTTGGCGGATCGATCATCACCTTCAGCGCGGCCGCCACTTTCACCAGCGCCACCGCGGCGTCGAACCTTCTGTCGGGGCTGAATACGTCCATCGACAATGTCTCGGCGGCCCTGTCGCGGCTTGGGACGTCGTCACAGTCGCTCGATCGTCACGCCACCTTTATCGACAAGATTCAGGACACGATGATCGCCAGTATCGGGCGCATGGTCGACGCCGATCTGGCGAAGGAAAGTGCGAAGTTTCAGGCGCTTCAGGTCAAGCGGCAACTGGCCATTCAGGCCATGGCTATCGCCAATCAGGCACCGTCCTATCTGCTTAAACTCTTCGGACGATAGGCTTGATCCGTCACACGAACGGCGTTAATCCCCCGGTTTGGGAGATAAAAATGACGGTCACGCTTTATGGTATCAAGTCCTGCGACACGATGAAGAAGGCGCGCGACTGGTTGGCGGCGCGCGGCATTATCTACGACTTCCATGATTACAAGGCGTCCGGCATCGACGAGGCGCATCTGAAGGTGTGGGCGGCAAAGGTCGGCTGGACGGTCTTGCTCAACAAGGCCGGAACGACGTTCAGAGCGCTGACCGACGCCGACAAGGCCGATATCGACGAAGCGAAAGCCATCCGCCTGATGATCGCCAATCCGTCGATGATCAAGCGCCCGGTACTGGACCGCGACGGAGATATTACGGTAGGCTTCAAGCCGGACGTTTACGCGAAGACATTCGGATAACCCTATGAAACGCTTATGGACATGGCTTGAGATCGATCGTGCCGGTGTCCATCAGGCGCTGCGGCTGGCCTTTGCGGCGTGGCTGGCCTTTGCCATCGCCTCGTTCCTGCATATCGAACACGCCTACTGGGCGGCCATGCCGGTATGGGTCGTGTCTCAGCCCTCACGCGGCCTGCTGCTGGAGCGCGCCTTTTTCCGTATTTTCGGGACGCTGATCGGGGCCGGGGCCGGATTTGCGGTCCTCACGCTTGCGCCTGGGCCCTATGCGGCGATCCTCTGTCTGGCGCTGTGGGTCGCGGTGAACGCGGGCCTGACCCATATCCTGCGCGGGGTACACGGATACGGGGCGCTGATGGCCGGGATGACGGCGACCATCGTCGTTCTGCCGTCGCTGGTCGCGCCCCAGACCGCGCTGCACGTTGCCGAGGCGCGGGTTATCTGCACCCTGATCGGGGTGGCGGTGGTGACGCTGGTGACCGGGTTTTTCACCCCGGTCTCGCCACGCGACGAACTCTATCGCCGGGTGAAGCAGGTGTCCGCCGAGGCTATCGGTTTTGCGACGAAGGCCATTGCGCAGCCGACCGAGGACAGCGCGAAGGCCGAACGGCGTATAGTGGGCGACATCAGCGAGGTCGAGGCGTCCGCCGCGCTGATTTCCGCCGGTTCGGTCGAAGGCTATCGCCGGTTGCGTCATCTCGATGCGCTGATCGCGGCCTCGCTGGCGGTGATGGCGGCGGGGCGGGCCGTGCGGTCGCGGCTTCGGCATGGCGACCTCTTGCCAGACGGTTTTGCCGAGGCGCTTAACGATCCCGCCCACATCTCACACACCGGCCTGATCCCCGAAGCGGCGCGGCTGGTCGACGCCCTGACGCAACTGGCCGAAGCCGAGCGACGCTTATTTGCCGTATCGGACGACGCCGATGCGAAGTCGTTCGGGCACAAGGCGATTTACCTCGCGCCGCATCGCGACCGGTCGATGGCGCTGCGGGCGGCGGTGGTGGCCGGGGGCGCAACCCTGATCGCGGCAGGCGGGGCGTTCGCGTCGAAATGGCCGCTGGCCGAACTGACGGCCATGGGGGTGTGCATCTTCTCGATGGTGCTGGGCCAGATGCCGAAACCGCAGGCCATAGCCCCGCAACTGCTCAAAGGCATGATCGTCGGCGTGGTGCTGGCCATACTCTATCGCCTGACGATCCAGCCCTATGCGACCGGACCGTGGGCCAGCCTTCTGTCCATCCTGCCGTTTTTGATCCTGGGCGGCCTGGGCCGCGTCAGCCCGAAGACCGCCGTCCCGGCGTTGGAGGCCAATATGGGCTTCCTGCTGACCAGTCAGGCGGGCGCGGCGGCGATTCCTGCCGGGCACGTGCTGTTGTCCTCGCTGGCCTTTGTCGTCGGCATGGCTTCGGTCTGCGCCGGGTTCATGCTGTTTCCGCCGCACGCCGAAAACCATGCGGCCAACGCCGCCGCGCGTATTCGGCGCGAGCTGGAGGCCATGCTAAGGCGGGATACGCCTCCCGATGTAAATGACTGGCACCCGCACACGACGCGGCAGATATTGCGGCTGATGCTGCATCTGGGGCGGGCGGGCAAGCTGGGCGAGAACGCGCCTGACGGTTTGCTAGCGGCGCTTAATCTGGGCCACGCCATCACGCGTCTGCAACGGCTGGCCGCCGATCCGGACGCCGCCGAGGCCGCGACGCTCGCCCTGCATAAGCTGGACGGGTTCGCCGATCATCCCGATGCGGTGGCGGCGACCTTGCGGTCCTTGCGCGTCGGTGATCCGCGCGCGCAGCGGGCCATCGTCAATGCTGGGGACGCGGTCGAAGCCGCCAAACCCGTCTTTGCGTTTTAATCCTCGATAGTCGCGTGCGTATCGGCGCTGCCGCGCTGCCAATAGGCGGCGACCTTGAGCCATTTCGCATTGACGCCGCGCGCGATCAGTTGCGGCCTCAGACGTCGCGCGACGCTGCCTTCACAGGCCGCCCAGACATAGATATCGCCGTCGGGCAGGGTCGCGGTCTCCAGCGCGCTTTCCAGCGTTTCACCCGCCGACCGGTGCACCCAGCGCAGGTCGAGATCGGCCTTTGTCTCTAAGCTCAGTTCGCCTTGCCCGTCCTCGATCTCGGCAATGACCAGCGCCGCGACCCCGGCGGGCAGTTCCTCCAGCCGTCGGGCGATGGCGGGCAGGGCGGTGTCGTCGCCGATCAGCACATAGCCGTCAAAGGCCAGAGGCACGACGGTCGAGCCCTTGGGGCCGCCGATCATCAGCGGATCGCCCGGCTTTGCCGATTGCGCCCACGACGTGGCCGGACCGGCCTCATGGACCGCGAAATCGAGCGTCAGTTCGTTGCGCGCCGCGTCGAACGCCCGGGGCGTATAGTCCCGCGCGATGACCGTCTTGCCCAGAGGGAACACCGGCGCACCATTGCCGGAAAAGTCCGGTGTGTTGATCTCTCCCGTCAGCGGATCTGGGAAAAAGACCTTCACGTGGTCGTCGTGCGACAGGGAGCGAAACCCGCTCAGGTCGTCGCCGCCGACCACCACGCGGATCATGTGCGGTGTCAGGGCCTGCACTGACACCACGCTGAGGCTTCGGCGTTTCAGTTCGTGGCGGACGCGCGTCGGCTGGCGCAGGATGGTTTGCAACTCTTCCATCCTAAACGCGCTCCACCGATTTGGCGGCGGCATCGAGGATATTGGCGATGGCGTCGATCTGCTCAGGCGTCAGGTCGCGCTCCAGCCGCAGGTGCATGGCGGTCTTGAAGTTTTCGATGGCGCGGACGATCTGCGGCGGACGACCGGCCCGTTTGCCGCCACGGTCGAGCCGCGACATGGCCTCGGCCACGATGTCGGCATTTTCGGTGAGGAACGCCTCGCCGGCCTCGGTCAGGGTGTAGAGCTTGCGGCCGCCGTCGGTGGTTTCAACCGTGGCATAGCCCAGTTCCTCGATCCAGGTCAGGATCGGATAGACGACGCCGGGCGAGGGGGCATAGGCACCGTTCAGGCGGTCTTCGACGGCCTTGATCAGCTCATAGCCATGGCTGGGCTTTTCTTTCAGCAGCGACAGCAGAACCAGACGCAGGCCGCCGTGACCGAACATGCGGCCGCCGCCGCGGCCCCTACCTTCGCCGCCCCGGCCGTGACGTCCGCCGTCACCGCGGCCGCCAAAGCCACCGAACATATCGTCGCGGGAAAAGTGAGGATGTGGGCGCCCGTGGCGCATATGATGAAACAGTCTCATTGAATTTTCCTTCTTAATTAGGCAATATTTAGATATATCTAAATTGCATCTAAATCAAGGCGACGATCATGAATTTTATTTAATCCCGATTTTTGCATCCAAACCGGGCGATCAGGGCCTCTTATTCATCAAAGGGCCGGAAACGGTTCGTTCCCATTCCACTCAGAGGAGTTGAAACTATGGATATGAGTGATTTCCAAGGCATTCTGGCCATCATCATGATTTTTGGCATGCCCGTCTTCATCGTCGGCATCGTCGCCTATTTCCGTGCCAAGGATCGGGCGGAAACCCAAAAGACCGTCCGCATGGCGATCGAAAAAGGTCAGACCCTGCCGCCGGAATTTCTCGAAAGCCTGCAGAAAACCGGCACGCTCAAGGAAAAGACGCCGGAGCGCGATATTCGTTCCGGCCTGATCCTGATCGCTGTCGCTGGAGGCCTGTGCGTACTGGATTTCATGCACGGCGACTTTATGTTCGGTGGCCTGAGCGGCGTTGCCGCCATCCCCGGCTTTATCGGGGTGGCCTTGCTGATCATGGGTATTGTCGGCAAACGCAAGGCTTAGACCTTTCCTGACGATCCAATCCGCCCGCCCTGCCTGCTGCCACGACTTCGAAGCCTGAGTATGTCCGACATCCTGTCCTCTTCCAGCCTCAAACATCTGTCCGATCACGACCTGATCGCTCAGGCGCTGCTGGGCGCGTCGGCAGCGTTCGGGGAACTGGCGCGGCGGCACGGATCAAGCCTGCGGACGCACTTACGGCGGATGGGGGCGCAGGGGCCGGACGCCGACGATATGGCGCAGGAGGCCTTCGTGGCGGCCTTCGAGCGCCTGAGCGAGTACCGCGCCGACGGACCGTTCGTAAACTGGCTCAAGATGATCGCCTCGCGCCGCTATCTGCGCAAGCTCAGGAAAACGCAGAAATATCTGTTCGTCGATGACATGCAGGCCTTTGAACCCGCGCCGGATATCCACGAACACCGCGCGTCGGAAGGCCGGACCTACGATCTGGACGGGGCCTTGTCACAATTAAAACCCACCGAGCGGTTATGCGTGACGCTGAATTTTTCCGGTGGTCTCAGCCATCAGGAGGTCGCCACCGAGACGGGCCTTCCGCTCGGCACGGTCAAGAGCCATATCAAGCGGGCCCTGGCCAGCCTCAAATCAAGCCTCGGTGCGGTCGGTAACGACCGGGCCGCTATCTAAGGGAGTCGTAACGCCATGAAAGACGACGATTTTCATGCCCTGTTCAACGCGCCCCAAAGGTTCGCCGACGAGGCCGTGTTTCACGACAGGGTCATGCGCAGTCTAAACACCAAGACCTGGCTGCGTCAGGGCCTGATCGCCCTGTCCGGCATCATCGGCGGGCTCTATGCCCTGATGCAGTTCGTGCGGCTGCCCGGCTGGACGCCGGCGGCGGAAGCCGAGGTGCGCGCGGTCGCCACCCGCACCGATAGCGGTTTCGAGGCCGGGTTGGGCGTCGGGCGCGACCTGCTGGAGAGCGCCGCCCATTCGCTGGCCAATGGCCTCAGCCGCTCCACCGAATATTTGACGCTCATGCAATCGCCCCTCTTTTTTTGGGTCAGTTTTTCGCTATGTATGGCCATCGTCGGGCTCTACCTCGTGAATGCACGCGAGGACGCCCTTTAGAACAAGCGCATCCCGAAAAGTGGGTACCGGTTTTTCGGATGCAGATGCGCGACTTGAAAAAGGGGTTTTGCGTGAGCAGCCATACCCAGACCGTCAAGCGCCTGACCGCGCCGGAAATCTATGCCCGCAAGGGGCAAACCCCGCTGGTCTGCCTGACCGCCTATTCCGCCCCCATGGCGGATATTCTCGATGCGGCCTGCGACATCCTGCTGGTCGGCGACAGCGTCGGCATGGTCGTCCACGGCCTGCCCAGCACCATCGGCGTCACGATGGAGATGATGATCCTGCACGGTCAGGCCGTCATGCGCGGCGCGAAAAAGGCCTTTGTCGTGGTCGATATGCCGTTCGGTTCCTACGAGGCCGGACCGGAGCAGGCCTTCGCCAATGCCGTGCGTATCCTTAAGGAAACCGGAGCGCAGGCGGTCAAGCTGGAGAGCGGCCCGACCGTGCACGAAACCATCGGTTACCTGACCCAGCGCGGTATTCCCGTCATGGGCCACGTCGGTCTGCGCCCTCAGGCGGTCAATGTCGACGGCGGCTTCAAGGCCAAGGGCCGCACCCAGGCCGAGCGCGACAAGGTGTTGCAGGAGGCCCGCGATTCGGACGCCGCCGGGGCCTTTGCCATCGTCGTCGAAGGCGTGGCGGCGGATCTGGCGGGGGAAATCACCGCGGCGGTGAAGGCGCCCACCATAGGCATCGGTGCGTCGGCGGCCTGCGACGGACAGATTCTGGTGGTCGATGACATGCTAGGGCAATTCGACTGGTCGCCGAAGTTCGTCCGCCGTTATGCGGGCCTGCGCGAAACGATCTCGGACGCGGCCGAAGCCTATGCCAAAGATGTCAGGTCGCGCGACTTTCCCGCCCCACAAGAGACATATTTTGCTAAGTAAATAGCGGCGACTATGGGGATTAACCGAATGGTGCCGAATGACGATTGCGCATCCCGCCGCTTGCGGCTAGGTTCGCGCAATATTTGAGGGGCCGCCGCAGACACCGGCGCGTCCCCCGCACTGATGAGGTTTGAGGCCCGGCACGATCACCGTCTGGCGGGTCCCATAAGGTAAGGGAATTAAGTTGAGCGACATTTTTGAAGAAGCCGAAGAAGGTCTTCGCAACGAAGATCTGAAAGCTATCGCCAAAAAAAGCGCCCCGTGGGTCGGTGGTATTCTCGGCGGCGCGCTGATTCTGGCGCTCGGCTTCTGGGGCTATACCTCGTGGCAGGACGCCAAGGTGCACAAGGCGTCGGAACTTTACGTCGCCGCCGCCGAAGTGGCGGGCAAGGGCGATCTGACCAAGGCTAAGGCCGAATTCCAGAAGGTCGTCGAGGCCGGTGCTCCGGCCTATAAGGCCATGGCCCTGTCGAACCTCGGCGCCATCGCCATCGAGGAAAACAAGCCCGACGAGGCGCTGAAACTGTTCGACGAAGCCGCCAAGGCGTCGTCGGCGCCCCTGATCTCTGACGTCGCCGCGCTCAAGGCCGTCTATCTGATCATGGACAAGGCCCCCTATGCCGATGTCGAAAAGCGCCTGACGCCGCTGATCAAGGACGGTCGTCCGTTCGCGCCGCTGGCCAAGGAAGCCCTGGCCATGGCCAAGATCCAGAAAGGCGACCTGCAAGGCGCGCGCGGCGATCTTCAGGCGCTCGGCCTGTCGCTCGACGCTTCCGACGGCCTCAAGCAGCGCGCCCAGATGGCGGTGGCCCTGATCGATTCGGGTGGCGCCAAGGCCGCGGTCGAGTCGCTCAAGCTGCCGGAAGTCAAGGCCGCGCCGCAACTGCCGGCCGGTTTGCAACCGCAGATGCCGGCGCAATAAACCCTACTTCGCACATTGAGATTTTGAAGAGACGATGACCGTGACACACACTACGACAATGGGCCGCCGGATCGCCGCCACCGCTCTGGCGCTGGTCATGGCGGCGGGGTTTGCGGGCTGTTCGACGGTTCAGAAGCTCAATCCGCTCAAGAAGGACGAACCGGTGGAAAGCGCCGCCCAGGGCGAGCGTATCTCCATCGTCGCCTTCGAACAGAAGCTGACGCCGTCCGAACGTCTCAAGGGGCAGGACTTCTATATCCCGTCGGCGCAACCCGTTGCCGATTGGCCGCTGGCCACCGGCCCGGCGCAGGCCGTCGAACACGCCGCCGCCGCCGCTCAGTTCAAGGTCGCCTGGTCGAAATCGATCGGTACGGGCTCGTCCACCACGACTCAGGTCATGGCCACGCCAGTATCGGACGGCAAGCTGATCTACACCCTTGACGGCGAAGCCCGCATCCGCGCCTTCGACGTCAATACGGGGGCCGAGGCCTGGACCCGCAACCTCAATCCCGGCATTCGCCGCGACAAGGACGCGTTTGGCGGCGGCATGGCCCTGTCGGGCGGTAAGCTGTTCGTGACGTCGGGTTTCCGTCTGGTGGCCGCGCTGGACGCCGCCACGGGCGAAGTGCAGTGGACAAAGACGGTGGAAACGCCGTTGCGCGCTGCGCCGACCGTCAGCGGCAAGTTCGTCGTGTTCAGCGATGTCGACAATCAGATGATCGCCCTCAATCAGGCCGACGGCGCGCCCGGCTGGACCTATCAGGCGATCGTCGAACCCGCGCGTATCCTGCGTACCGCCGCGCCGGTGCCGTATGAAAACCTGATCATTGCGCCGTTTTCGTCCGGCGAGCTGATCGGGCTCGATGCCGCCTCGGGGCAGCCGGTATGGACTCAGGTGCTGGCGCAATCGACGCGCACCAACGCCCTGTCGGAAATCCGCGACATTTCGGGTCGTCCGCTGATTGCCAACAACATGGTTTTCGCCGCCAGCCATTCGGGCGTCTTCGCCGCGATGGATGCCAAGTCGGGTCAGCGCCGCTGGAGCGTCCCGGCCGATTCGACCAATGCGCCGTGGGTCGCGGGCGACGTCATCTATCTTTCGACGGTGCAAAGCGAACTGATGGCCGCCAACGCCACGTCGGGTCAGGTCTATTGGATCGCCGACCTGAACAAGGGTCGCAAGAAGACCACCTCCAGCTTCTTCGCCATGGGCGAGGGCAAGAAACCCGCCAAGCTGCCGACCTGGACCGGTCCGGTTCTGGCCTCGGGCCGCCTGATCATGGTCAATTCCGAAGGCGACATGGTGGCCTTCGATCCGAAGACCGGCGAGCGCAAGGAAAGCCTCAAGCTGGGCGATCCGGCCTATGTCGCGCCGATCGTGGTGGGCGACCAACTGTTCGTGGTGACTGACAAAGGTCGTCTGGTCGCCATTCAGTAAGTCGTGCTGCCGCTCTGAAGTTTTGGGGTGCAGGGGACAAGGTCCCCTGCATCTTTTCTTTTTTTTATCCCCTTTCTCCTGTACACACCCGTTCATGACCTTGAAAATAGCCATTGTCGGACGTCCGAACGTCGGCAAATCCACCCTGTTCAACCGCCTGGCGGGCAAGAAACTGGCCATCGTCGATGACCAGCCGGGCGTCACGCGCGACCGCCGCTACGCCACGGGCAATATCGGCGACATCGATCTCGACCTGATCGACACCGCCGGTTTCGAAGACGTCGCCGACACCTCGCTGGAATCGCGGATGCGTATCCAGACCGAAAAGGCCATCGAAGAAGCCGATGTCGCCCTGTTCGTTGTCGATGCCCGCGAAGGCGTCGTGCCGCTGGACCGCATCTTCGCCGATATCCTGCGCCATAAGGAAAAGCCGGTCCTGCTGATTGCCAACAAGGCTGAGGGCCATGCCGGTTTTGCCGGGGCCGAAGAAGCCCACGTGCTGGGTTTCGGCGCGCCGCTGCACCTGTCGGCGGAACATGGCGAGGGCATTTCCGACCTTTACGAAGCGCTGGAAAAGTACCGTCAACTGTTCGAAGGCGACTATATCGTCGACGAGGAAGAAGATGAGGACGAGGACACCAAGCCGATCCGTATTGCGATCATCGGTCGCCCGAACGCCGGTAAATCGACCCTGATCAACCGTCTGCTGGGCGAAGACCGCCTGCTGACCGGGCCGGAAGCCGGTATTACCCGTGACTCGATCTCGGTCGACTGGGAATATGAAGGCCGCAAGATCCGTCTGGTGGATACCGCCGGTCTGCGGCGCAAGGCGCGCGTTCAGGAAAAGCTGGAGAAGCTGTCGACCGCCGACACCATCCGCGCCATCACCTTCGCCGAGGTGGTGGTGCTGGTCATGGATCAGGAAAACGCCTTCGAAACGCAGGATCTGCAAATCGCCGATCTGGTCGAACGCGAAGGTCGCGCCCTGATCTACGTCATCTCGAAGTGGGATACGACCGATGAGCCGCAATCGCGCCTGTCGGAACTGTCCGAGGTCGCCGAGCGCATGTTGCCGCAATTGCGCGGCGCGCCGTTCGTCGCCCTGTCGGCGCTGAACGGGCGGGGGCTGGACCGGTTGATGCCGGCGATCCTCAAGGCCTACCGCAACTGGTCGGCCAAGGTGAAGACGCGCGACCTCAATGACTGGCTGAAACTGGCCATCCAGAGACACCCGCCGCCCGCCGTCGACGGCAAGCGCATCAAGCCGAAATACATGGCCCAGACCAAGGGGCGTCCGCCGACGTTTGTGCTGTTCGCCAGCCGCGCCTATGCCATGCCCGCGCACTATCAACGCTATATGATCAATAGCTTGCGTGAATCTTTTGACATGCCGGGCGTACCGATCCGCCTGACGGTCAAGGCCAATGCCGGGATCAATCCGTTTGACGAAAATGCGGGCGGCAAGGACACCTCCGGCCCGCCGCGCGTGCGGTCCAAGCCCAAGGTCAAGCCGGGTGAGAAGCCCGCGCACCCCAACCGCGTCAAGCAGAAGCCCAAGGGGACACCCACCGCGCCCAAGGTCACCGTCAAGGCGCGCACCACGCGCAGCAAGGCCGTGCCGTCGACCAAGCCCGGTGCCGCAGGTCCCGGTGGCCGCGCCAAACCGGCGGGCAAGGGCAAGCGATAGGCAACAACCTCCCCGATGCGCCGGGGAGGTTGTTAAAATTCGCCCGTGCCGCTGAACAGAGTCCGGGTTTCGCCGCCGATCCAAATGTCACCATCGGCTTGCGTGACGTAAACCCGACCGGCGCGACCCAGCTTCGTGCCCTGCCCGGCGACGTAAGGCGCGGTGGCGCGACCGTCGGCCAACAGGCATTGCGCGACGGCGGCGTTGAGCGAGCCTGTCACCGGGTCTTCCATAATCCCGCCGAACGCGTCGCTGAACAGGGCGCGCACTTCAAAGGCGGTCTCATGGCCTACGGGATGGGCCCCGACAAGACCGATTTCGATGCGGTTGTCCCAGTATTTCACGGCATCGACGGCCAGAACGGCGTCGGCCGACGCGAGTTGCACCAGCACCCAGCCGGGGCCGTTATCGGCCCATTCGATCTTGATGATGTCCTCACGGGCGATGCGCAGAACCGATACGATTTCGGCGATTTTCGCCTCATCGACCGGGCCGGATTTTAGCAAAGGCGGGGCGGCAAAGGCCGGACGATCACCGTCGAACGCCACGGGTACCAGACCGACGGCGCATTGCTGCACGATATCGGTTTTGTCCGAGCCGGTCGCCAGTTTCCACGCGTGCGCCGAGCCGAGCGTCGGGTGCCCAGCGAAGGGCAATTCGCGATCCAGCGTGAAGATACGGACGCGGTAATCGGCTTCGGGCGTCTCCGGTGGCAGCAGGAAGGTCGTTTCCGACAGGTTGAACCACCGCGTGATGCACTGCATGTCCTCGGTCGTCAGGCCTTGTGAGTCCAGCACGACGGCGACCGGATTGCCGGTAAAATTACCGCTATGGAACACATCCACCATCTGAAAACGACGTTGCATCAGAGCTTTCCCAGTAAACGCGCCAGCTTGCGCAGAAGTTCATCGATATCGGCTTCGCTGACGTCGAGCGGTGGACGGAAGCGGATCGAATCTGTGCCCGCCCCCAGCAGAAGCAGGTTTTCCTCTTCCAGCGCCATGTCGATCAGGCGGCTTTTATTGGCCGCATAGAGCAGGCTGAACCCAAGATAGAGCCCCAGACCCCGCACATTGCCGATCTTGTCCGGGAACTTTTCAACCAGTGCATTCAACCCGCCGAACAGGCGGTTGCCCTTGGCTTCGACCTTGCTCAACAAGTCTTCGTCCTCGACGATTTTCCATTCTTCGCAGAAGCGGACCATGTCGGCCAGCGACCCGCCCCAGGTCGAATCGAGCACTCCGATATCGTCCATCGAATGCAGCATATAGACGACGCCGTTACCGAATTTCTTGGCGGTGGCGACGGCCTGCGGCGGGTGTGGCACATCGAACAGGTCGATGGAAAAGACCTCGCCGGTCTGACCGCCGGAGGTCTGCACCTCGTCCAGCCCCCACGCGACGCCGTGATGGTGGCACAGCCGCGACAGTTCCTGATAGAAGCGCGGCAGGGCCAGCCGATGGCCGCCCGCACCCTGCAACGGCTCAAGGATCACACCGGCGATTTCGTCGCGATAGGTCGACATCAGATAGTCGAGCGTCGCCAGACATTTGTCGACTTCGCGCTGGTTGTCGGCCTCACGGCGGCGGCTGTCATATTCGGGGAAGGGCACCTGAAGATTGCCCTGTATCAGGCCCTGATAGTCGCGCGTGGCGATCGGGTCGTTCGACAGGCGTGTGATGTTGAGTGCGAAGACCGTGCGACCGTGGAAGGCCTGCTCGAAATAGATGAAGCGCGGATTAGCGACGGGTTTGCCCGCGGCCTGCATGCGGCGGCTGTGGAGATTGATGAGATATTTCATCATATTCTCAACGGCTTCGGCGCCGGAGTTCACAGCGTACACCTCGACGCGTTCGCCGCGCATACATTTGGGGCGAAGTGCGTGCAACAGGCGGTAGTACTCAAGACAGTCGCGCGTCAGGAAGTCCGGATTGGCCATCTTGGTATTAGCCGCGGTCACCAGCCGGCGCATATAGTCGGGCTCATACAGGCGCGGGTGGTTGTAGCCGATCAGGCGCGATCCGTAGAGCCCACACCAGTCGGTGATCCGGTCGCCATCTACCGTCGCCAGCTCCATGCCGCTGGAATTTTCCAGATCGACGACGAAGGGATAAGGCTCGGCGATGACATATTGGCCCAGCTCATCGAGCAGGGCGGCACTATGGCTTTTGGGGAAAACGGGCGTCTGAGTCATGCCGCTAGATAGAACGTTTCGAGCGCGAAAGTGAACTCAAAACCCTCGATATCCAGCAAAAACTATGCGTTCTGCGCGGCGCTCCACGCCCGGCGGTCGATGACGTCGAGCGGTGGTACCTTGTCGGCGCGGGCCAGATCGACGATCAGCGGAATGATCTCTTCGGGGAGGGGCAGGGTCTCCGGATCTTCGCCGGGGAAGGCCTCATAACGCATCCGGGTGCGCATGGCGCCGGGATTGACCAGCGCGGTGCGGATGGGGGTGACTTCCATCTCGTCGGCCCAGGTCTTGACCAGCGCTTCCATCCCGGCCTTCGAGGCGGCATAGGCCCCCCAGAAGGCGCGCGGATGATTGGCCACGCCCGACGAAATGAAGATGGCACGGGCGGCGTCGGAGAATTTCAGCAGGGGTTCAAGCTGACGGATCAGGCGATAGGTCGCGTTGAGGTTCAGCGTGATGACGCGGTTGAAATCCTTGGGCTCGTAATGCGACACCGGCGTCAGCGACCCAAGCGTGGCGGCGGCGTGGACGAAGATGTCGAGCTTCTGAAAACGGTCGAACACCGCCTGACCGATGCGTTCCAGCGCCGCGCCGTCGGCGAGGTCGAACGGCATGAGCGTGGCGTGACGGCCCGTCTCGGCGAAAATCTGGTCGTCCAGTTCTTCGAGCGCGCCCTGCGTCCGGGCACAGGCGATGACGTGCGCCCCGGCACGGGCCAGACCGAGCGCCGAGGCGCGACCGATACCGCGCGACGCGCCGGTGACGAGGGCGATGCGGCCCGTGAGAAGCGGCTCGCTCATCAGCTATTGCGCCAGCAGGGACAGTTGCTGCCCGGCGCTCTCAGCCTCGGCGGCCATTTCCTTGTCGGTCAGGCGCGTCGGGTAATCGCCGGTGAAGTAGTGGTCGGTATATTGCGGCTGATCGTTGTTGCGGCCGTCGTGGCCCATGGCCTTGTACAGGCCATCGACCGACAGGAAGCCCAGACTGTCGCATTCCAGCATCTGACGCATCTCTTCGATCGAATGCTGGGCGGCCAGCAGCTTGGCGCGGTCCGGCATGTCGATGCCGTAATAGTCGGGCCACAGGATCGGCGGCGAGGCCGAGCGCAGATGGACCTCCTTGGCCCCGGCGGCGCGGACCATGCGCACGATCTTGACCGAGGTGGTGCCGCGCACGATTGAATCGTCGATCAGGATGACGCGCTTGCCTTCCAGCACGACGCGATTGGGCGAGTGCTTCTTACGCACACCGAGGTCGCGAATGTTCTGGGTCGGCTGGATAAAGGTGCGGCCGACATAGTGGTTGCGGATGATGCCCAGCTCGAACGGCAGGCCCGATTGTTCGGAAAAACCGAGCGAGGCGGGGACGCCGGAATCGGGGACGGGTACGACGATGTCGGCGTCGGCGGGGTGTTCCAGCGCCAGCTGACGGCCCATGGCCTTGCGCACTTCGTAGATCGACTTGCCGTTGACCACCGAATCCGGGCGCGAAAAATAGACGTATTCGAACAGGCAGGGGCGGGCGGCCTTGCGCTCGAACGGCTTGATCGATTTGAGGCCGTCCTCGTCGATCTGAACGACTTCGCCGTGTTCGACGTCGCGCACAAACACCGCGCCGATCATGTCGAGCGCGCAGGTTTCAGACGCCAGCACATAGGCATCGCCCAGCTTGCCGATGACCAGCGGACGGATGCCGAGCGGGTCGCGCGCGCCGATGAGCGCTTTACGGGTCTGCGCCACCAGAGCGAAGCCGCCTTCGATGTCGCGCAGGGCATCGACGAAGCGATCCATGATCTTCATTCCGCGCGAACGGGCGATCAGATGCAAAATGACCTCCGAATCGGAGGTCGACTGGAAGATGGCGCCTTCGGCGACCAGCTTGGTGCGAAGGTACATGAAATTGGTCAGGTTGCCGTTGTGGGCGATGGCGATGCCGCCGGTATCGAGGTCGGCGAACATCGGCTGCACGTTGCGCAGATGCGAGCCGCCGGCGGTGGCGTAGCGCGTGTGGCCGATGGCCGAATGCCCGGGCAGGCGCTTTATCAGGTCGGAACCGGTGAAGACATCGCTGACCAGGCCGTGCGAGCGTTCGGTGTAGAAGCGGCGGCCGTCGCACGAGGCGATGCCGCAGGCTTCCTGACCGCGATGCTGGAGGGCGTGCAGCCCCAGAACGGTGACGGCGGCGGCGTCATCCATGCCATAGATGCCGAAGACCCCGCATTCCAGACGCAGGGTGTCGTCGTCGGGATCGCGCGAAACGAAGTTTTCCGACAATTCCGTGGGCGAATTCAGCATGGAGAATACCTTTCGGCCTCACGGCCGGACGCAAAACGCAGGAGCAGAGCAGGTTCGCGCCTCATATAGTCGGTATAAGGAAAAAGGAAAGCCCTAAGCTTTCCTTTTTGGTCCGGCTAATGGGTTCTAGGTCTTGGGGGCCACATTGTCGGCGTAGCGCGCCCACGACGGGGCGACCGAAACTATGGCTTTGGCGCATTGCACGCTGAGTGGATAGACCTTGGCCTGAGTGAACCAGTCCGGTTTGCTTTTCGGCAGGATAACCGAGAAGAGCAGGTGAATAAAACCAAGGATGGCCAGCGCCCGCAAAACCCCGAAGGCGACGCCCAGCGTCCGGTCGGCATAGCCCATCATCTGCTGCTTGTTGACCTTCTCGGACAGGTTGTTGCCCAGCGCCCGAATACCGAAATAGGCACCGATGAAGACGCAGACGACCACGGCGATGGTCAGGAGGTCATCGAGATTGAAGGTGGTTTGCAGCCACGGTGCCAGCCAGATGGCGATCAGAACCGCCAGAATGAAGGATGCTGTGCCGACGATTTCGCGGGTCGCGCCGCGTGTAAAACCCGAAAGGCAGGAAAACAGGAAGATCGCCAGAAAAATAAGGTCGTAGGCCTGCATGTGTGTCCCCGTGCGCGGCTGATTGACGTACCGCCGTTACGGCGTTCATTAACCATTGTGGCCTTTCGTATAAAAAAACGATAGGCCGCTTCACCCGTTCATGTCGAACGCCCCCATGGCGTTAACCAAGTGCGAATAGGCTTTTACCTCAAACGGGGCGTTTTCCAAAGCGGTCGATGGGGCAATGGCGTTGGAAAAGCCGAGCTTGAGCGCCTCCTTCATTCTGGCTTCCATGCGCGACACGCCGCGCACCTCGCCCGACAGGCTGATTTCGCCAAAGATAACAGAGGCTTTGGGCAGAGGCTGATCGAGGAGCGCCGAGACCAGCGCCATGGCGGCGGCAAGGTCCGCCGCGGGTTCATTGATTTTCAGTCCGCCCGCGACATTGAGATAGACGTCCTTGCCGCCGAAGCCCAGCCCGCAACGCGATTCCAGCACCGCCAGAATCATGGCCAGCCGCCCGGAATCCCAACCGACCACGGCGCGGCGCGGGGTGCCGAGCGCCGACGGTGCGACCAGCGCCTGAATTTCGACCAGCACGGGGCGCGAGCCCTCGATCCCGGCAAATACCGCCGATCCGGATGAGCGCTCATCATTGTCCCCCAAAAACAGGGCCGAGGGGTTCGGCACTTCGCGCAGGCCGCCATCGCCCATTTCAAACACGCCGATTTCGTCCGTTGCCCCGAAGCGGTTTTTCGAGCCGCGCAGGATACGGAACGGATAGCCGCGCTCGCCTTCGAAAGAGAGGACTGCATCGACCATGTGTTCGACGACGCGCGGCCCGGCGATCTGACCTTCCTTGGTGACGTGACCGACCAGAATCATCGCCGTGCGCGTTTTCTTGGCCAGTCGCACCAGTTCCCCGGCGCAGGCCCGGACCTGAGACACCGAGCCTTGCGCGGCGTCGATGGCGTCGGACCATAAGGTCTGGATCGAATCGACGACGACGAGGTCGTATTTATCGCGTTTCAAGGCATCGAGGATCGTACGTAAGCTCGTTTCCGCCGCGAGATCGACCGGGGCCTTGGTGACCCCCATGCGCAGGGCGCGGCCACGGATCTGCTCGACGGCCTCTTCGCCGGAAATATAGGCGACGCGCAGCCCGTTCATCGCCGCTCGCGCCGTTACTTGCAGCAAGAGGGTAGATTTGCCGACACCGGGATCGCCGGCCAGCAGGATGGCCGAGCCCGGCACCACGCCGCCGCCGCAGACACGGTCGAACTCCTCGATCCCGGTGACCATGCGGGCAGGCGCTTCGTCCTGCGTGTCCAGCGTCTCGAAGTTCAACTTGGTCAGGCGCGAAATCTTCGAGGTTTCGGGCTTCAACCCGCCCGGTGGCGTCGAAAAGGTCTCCTGCACCAGCGTGTTCCACGTCAGGCAGCCTGAACATTGACCCGCCCATTTGGTGTGGGTCATGCCGCAGGACTGACAGACGAAGACGGCTTGGGCTTTGGACATGCGATTCGCGCTCTCGATATTCAGATCGCGTTTTTGATATCCGGTTCTGGGCACAAAATCCAGAACAAAATGGGAACTAAATTCGTCTGTAGGTCCGTTCGAACCGCGATCCCAACCGCGACAGAAGTTCATAGGATATGGTCTGAGCGGCCGTCGCCTGTTCGTCGAGCGTGGGCGTATCGCCGAAAACCGAGGCGGTATCCCCTGCCTGAACGGCCAGCCCGGTGACGTCGATGCTGGTCACGTCCATCGAGATGCGCCCAAGGATAGGGCAGCGTCGCCCCTTGACGACGACGTGCCCCCGCCCGCCAAGCGCGCGTAAAAACCCATCGGCATAGCCTAGTCCGATCGTGGCGATGGTCATGTCGCGGGGGGCGACGAAGTGCGCGCCGTAGCCGACGCTTTCGCCCGCCCTGAGGTCGCGGACCTGAAGCAGCCGCGCCGACAGGTGAGCCACGGGCCTGAGGTCGGGATGGGGCTCACCGAACGGGCCGCCGCCGTACAGGCTGATTCCGGGGCGCACGAGGTCGAAATGATAGTCGCGCCCCATGAAAGTCCCGGCGCTGTTGGCCAGACTTTTCGGGGTGCCGATGAAGCCGTCGGCATGATGGCGAAACAACCGCAACTGATCGGCGTTCATCGGGTGATCGGGCTGATCGCCGCAGGCCAGATGGCTCATGATCAGGCTGAGCCTGTGCGTATTGGGTTTTGATTTTATTTGGGAAACCTCATCGGGTCTCAGGCCCAGACGATTCATGCCGGTATCGAACTGCACCGCCGCCACAACGTCGGACGGGCCGTTGATCCAGCGCGCATAGTCGTCGAGGCTGTTGAGGACGGGCCGCAGATCGTGCGCGGCGAACAGCGCATTCTGGCCTTTACGCAAACCGTCGAAGACATAGATATCGGCGGGCGCGTCACGGAGCACGCGGCGCAGGCTGATCCCTTCGTCCAGTCGCGCCACAAAGAAGGTGCGCGCGCCGTGACTGTGCAGAAACGGCGCGATGTCGGCCATGCCGAGACCATAGGCGTCGGCCTTGACCACCGGGGCGACCTCGGCGCGTCCGGCAATGCCCTTGAGCACACGGAAATTGTGCAGCAGGGCGGCAAGGTCGATTTCCAGCGTGGCGGTCGAGAGGTCGGACATGCGGCGGGGTTAAATCGCGTCTCGTCAAAAGGCAAGCCTTTCTCTGCTTTACGGGTTCTGTGTTGCCGGGCTGAAAGAATTGGCTTTGACAAACGACTGAAATCAATGTTGTTTATGCGCGGCGGCTGTTCGCCTGTGACATTTCCTTTGGGGGGAAATCATGAAAATCGTACTCAAGGCCGCGGCACTTGCCGCGCTGGCCCTTCCGCTCGTCTCGTGCGCAACGATCACGCGCGGCACCAACGACGTGTTCGTCGTGGAAACCGACCCGATCGGCGCCAAGGTGGTCACCACCAACGGCTTCACCTGCGACGCCACGCCGTGTTCGTTCAAGATGCCGCGCAAGTCGGAATTTCAGGTCACCATCACCAAGGCGGGCTACAAGACCTGGACCGGCAATGTGACCAACAAGGTCTCGGGCGGCGGCGGTGCGGCCATGGCGGGCAATGTGCTGGTCGGCGGCATCATCGGTGCGGCGGTCGACGGCTCCAACGGGGCGATGCTCGATCTGGTGCCTAATCCGCTGGTCGTGAAGCTGGAAAAAGAAGAATAGGCATTTGGGCCATTCATCAAAGGAAAGGCGGCTCGTTTGAGCCGCCTTTTTTTATTCATTGCTGTAGCTTGAGTAACGGTCCGAATGGGCGAGGTTGCCGAAGCGGGTGACGTTTTCGTCGAACGACAGGCGGACCGTGCCGATAGGACCGTGACGCTGCTTGCCGATAATGACCTCGGCGGTACCGCGCAGCTTGTCCATATCTTCCTGCCATTGCAGGTGTTCGGGCGTGCCTTCCTTGGGCTCGGCGCGGCCGAGATAGTAGCTTTCGCGATACACGAACATCACGATATCGGCGTCCTGCTCGATCGAGCCGGATTCGCGCAGGTCGGACAGCTGCGGGCGCTTGTCGTCGCGCGACTCGACCTGACGCGAGAGCTGCGACAGGGCGATGACCGGCACCTGAAGCTCCTTGGCCAGCGATTTCAGGCCCATGGTGATGGTCGAAACCTCCTGCACGCGGTTCATGTTGGAATCGCCCAGCGTCACCAGCTGAAGGTAGTCGACCACGATACAGTCGAGCCCGGCGGTGCGTTTGAGGCGGCGGGCGCGGGCGGTCAGCTTGGCGAGGCTCAGGCCGCCGGTGTCGTCGATATAGAGCGGGTAGGACGCGATCTCCATCGCCGCGTCTTTCAGCCGTCCGAACTCCACGGCGTCGATTTCACCCTTACGCAGCCGGTCGGACGAGACGCCCGAGGCATCGGCCAGCAGACGCGTGGCCAGCTGATCGGCAGACATTTCGAGCGAGTAGAAGGCGACGACGCCGCCGTCGGCGGTCTTGCGCGAGCCGTCGGGCTGAATTTCGAAGCGGTACTTTTTCGCTACGTTCATGGCGATGTTGGTCGCCAGCGCGGTCTTACCCATCGAGGGGCGTCCGGCAAGGATAATCAGGTCGGACTTGTGCAGACCGCCGATTTGCCGGTCGAGGTCGTCCAGTCGCGTGGCAAGGCCCGACAGGCCGCCGTCCCTGTGGAAAGCTTCTTCGGCGTGGCTGATCGCGCCGGTCACGGCCTCGGAAAAGGTCTTGAAGCCGGTCGAGGAGGTGCCCTTTTCGGCCATCTCGTAAAGCTGGGCTTCGGCGCGCTCGATCTGGTCGCGGCCATTGCCTTCCTGCGTCGCCGAACGGGCAATCTCGCCGCCCAGACGGATCAGATCGCGGCGCAGCGCCAGATCGTAGATGACGCGGGCATAGTCTGAGGCATTGGCCGCCGGGGGCGCGCGGTCGACCAGATCGGCCAGATAGCGGATGCCGCCGAGGTCGTTAAACGCCTGATCGTGTTTGAATTTGTCCAGCAGAACAATGGGCTCCGCCAGATGCCCGATACGGATCTGTTCTTCGATCGTGCCGAACAGCTTCTGATGGAACGGCTCATAGAAATGGCGCGCGGTCAGGCCGTCATACATGCGCTCATAGGCGCCGTTGTCGAACATCAGGCAGCCGAGCAGCGCCTGTTCGGCTTCGAGATTGTGCGGCAGGGCCGAGGGGGCGTCGGTCTGGGGGAGAGGGGTGTCAAGCATGGCGATAGTCATAGAGAACGCGGAAGGCCGTGTCGCGCCGCGTTTGGCCTTATGCACGACTGTCCACTTAACTCCGATTCACAGCCTGTGGATAGCGGGGATTAATTGGCCGTACAGGTCACCTTCGGGAGGCTGACCCGCGTTTTGGTATCCTGACGCACGGCGTAGCAGGTGCCGCCTTCGCGGACGATATCGAAGCGGATTGGCACGGCCGTCGCATGGGTTTCCAACGGCCCCGGCGGGGGCGGCAGGACGGTGATCACACGACCGTCCGGATCGACGGGACCGAGTTCGATGCGGGCGCGTCCGACCGCCTTGGCCAGAGCCGTCGTGACGCTGATCTGGGTTGCCGGATCGCTCAGGTCTATACGGGCGGGCACGGCGGCGGCCGTCTGACAACCTGACAGAAGACAGGCGGCAAGGATCCATAAACCGCGCATCACATTCGCCCCGGCAGGGTCATGTCGCGATTGACGTCCATGATGTGGTTGAGCGGCGCCAGCTCGATACCCGACGCCCCGGTGGCGGACGCGCTGGACGACTGCACGGCCAGGGTGACTTTCTGGATTTCCGACGTCGCCACGACCGGACACGACAGGGTGTCGCGATAGGACAGGGCCGTGCTCAGCAGGCGTTCGCTGGAATTGCCGAGGTCGCGGCTCAGATCGTCGGCGGCCTGACAGCCGGGCAACTTGACGCCGGTCGTCTCGGTCGTATTGAGCGGCACGAAGCCGTCGGCATAGTCACCGAAGCCGACATCGTTCACGCCCTGAAACTGGATGGTGTAGAAGGTCTCGCCGCAATTGTCCTGCGGATAGAAGCCGTAGGGCTTACCGCAGGTCTTGCTGCCGATGAGGACGACCTCGACGCCGACACCGCGCAGCCCGTTGATGACGGCCTCTGAGGCGCTGCACGTGCTGTCGGTCGCAAGGATATAGACGCGGCTGAGGTTGAGCGTCGGCAGGGTCGTCCCGGCGGTCAGGCTGAACCCCAGCGCGGTCGTGTAGAACGGCACGGGGTTGTTGGCCTCACCCGTGACCGGGTTGCGGGTCCCGGCGGCGGCGTTGAATTGCAGCTTCTCGAAGGTGCGACCCGTGGTGCGTGTATTGCCTGCGATCATGTAGCTCAGTTCCGACGCAACGGCGAGGAGCCCGCCGCCATTATAGCGCAGATCGAGGACCAGGTCGCTGACGCCCGCGGTCTGCATGTCGCGCATCGCCGTGACGATCTCGGTCTCGCTGGCATAGGGGCTGAAGGTGTTGAACAGGATGTAGCCGACCTTGCTGCTGCCGCGGGTAATGACCGAGGTCGTGTTGACCGCCTTGGGGCTGACATTGGCCGAGGTCAGGTTGACCGTTTTCGTGGTGCCGTCGACCAGCAGGAACTCGAATTTCGTCACCGTCCCGGCGCTGGCCGGAAACAGACCCGCGTTCAGCACATTGACCCCGGCCTGAGTGCCGTCGCTGACCAGACTGACGTCGTTGACCTTCATGATGCGGGCCCCGCGCGGCACGATGCCGGCCGAGGGCGAGCCCGGCTCGGTATAGACGATGCGGTAATCGCGCGGCACGGTCGTCGAATAGGCGACCAGTTTCAGGCCGTAGCTGGCGCTGGCGGTCGAGTTGCGCGCCTTGAGGTATTCCTCGGTCGACTGGCTGAAATGGAAATTGTCCTTGTCCTTGCCCGATGAGGTTTTGGCCGTGGTCCGCAGTGTCGCGAAATAGGCCGTGCGCGTACCGCCCAGCGCCGGGTCGGTGTCGGCGACCTCGGTGTTCCACAGATAGGTTTCGCGGGTCCACGACCGCAGCCAGTTCTTTTCGTCGGTGGCGGTGCCCGCCGTATCGGTGAAGCGGTTGCCTTCGATATCGACACCGGTGCGCACGGTTTCGCACTTGCTCTTGAAGCTGCTGGCGGCCTGAAACACGCCCGACACCCAGCCGGTGACCGTGGTGCCGCCGCCCGTAGAGGGTGTGCTGGTCGTTCCGCCGCCGCCGCCACCCCCGCAGGACGCCAGAAGCAGGTGGGCCCCGATCAGGGACACGGCGATGAGAAGTTTACGCATAACGATACCCATATGATTTCATGAGATATCATCACGAAAAACGAGGTTCGGCAAGACGGCATCATGGACGCAAAAAAGCCCCGCAGGTGGTCCTGCGGGGCTTTCGATTTTGGCGCGGTCCGGCTTACCAGTTATGCGTCAGGCGCGCATAGACGAAGCGGCCGTTGAAGCCGAACGGCGAGAAGCGCGTAAAGGACAGCGCCCCTTGCGAGCCTTGCAGCGAGGCCAGAGTCTGGTCTGGATAGACGTCGAAGACGTTATCCGCCCCCAGGCTTACCGAGGTCTTAGGGGTCAGCTTGTAGCTGGCCGACAGGTCCACCAGCGTCTTTTCGCCGGTGTGGATGTCGGTGACATAGGTCGAGGCCGCATCGATTACATCGCCGTAATAGGTGGCGCGGGCATTGGCCGACCACTTGCCGCCGGTCCAGTCCACCGTCGCCGAACCCTTGTTCTCAGGCGTCGAGTTGGTGATGATGTACTGACGGACACGCGCGAACAGCACCGGCGGATTCTTCAGGCTCGATACCGTATTGGCGCCGGGCAGGCGGGTGATCTCGGTATTGCCCGAATTCCAGGCGACATTGAAGTTGAAGCGGCCATAGCTATCCGTCGGCAGACGGTAGTTGGCAACCAGATCGATGCCGGTCGTTTCCGTATCGACGCCATTGGTGAAGAAGCGTGCCGCCGTGACGCCATAGGGCTGGAGCAGGGTCGTGATCTCCGTCGTGCCGGACAGGTTTTCCGTCAGGACGATGCGATTATCAATGTTGATTTTATACGCGTCGAGCGTCAGGTCGAACGGTCCCTTGCGGAAGACGAAGCCCGCCGCATAGTTGGTCGATTCCTCGGCTTCGAGCGCCGGAGCCCCCAGAGCCTTTGCCACGGCGGACGAGGCCGGGAAGGTGCCGGTTTCGACGATATTGCCACCGCTGACGACGGAAGCCGTCGAGGTGAAATACTGCTGCGCCAGCGACGGGGCGCGGAAGCCCGACGACACCGAGGCGCGGAACGCCAGCGAGTCGGTCAAACGATAACGGCCCGACACCTTGCCGGACAGATTGTCGCCGAAGTCCGAATAGTTTTCGACGCGCGCCGCACCGTTGAGCGTCAGGCGCTCGGTGACGTCGGCTTCAAGTTCGATATAGGCGCCGATATTGTCGCGGTTGACGTCGATGGCGTTCGACGGCTGGAAGCCGGGGAAGCCCTGCGCACCGGCGGTTTTGCCGGAGATGCCGCCGAAGACGTAGGATTGAAGCTCGCCCGCTTCGATCTGATAGGTCTCGTGGCGGGCTTCGAGGCCGAGCGCCAGCGTCAGCGGGCCGTGCAGGCCGATGTCGTACTGGCGGCTGATGTCGCCATTGAAGACCAGTTGGTCATAGGTGACGTCGCCCGCATAGAAGTTGGTCTTCGAGGTCGCGCCGATCGAGGCGTTGATCGAGTTCAGAACATTGAACTCCAGTTCATTGCGGCCCCAGGTCAGGGAGTAGTCCGAGGTCCATTCGCCCCATTCGCCGCGCGTGCCGATCGTCGTCGAATAGTCCTTCGACTTGATATTGATCAGCGGCAGGAAGCCGTTCGGATAGACGGAGGCCACATTGCCCGAATTGGCTGGGTCGCGGAAGAAGGCGGCGCTTTCGGACTCCAGCGTCTGGAACCCGGCGAAACCATAGACTTCCCAGCCATTGGCCAGCGGCTTGCCCGCATTGGCGAACAGGGCAAGGCTTTCCTGCTCCGGATCGCCGTAACGGCTGGTGACGCGGTTCGGCGTGACGCGCGGATCGGTATCGGCGCGGTTGGTCGCTTCGCGGTTACGGTATTCGCCCGACACGGTCAGGAAACCGTCGGTGCCGAGCGGCAGACCGACCCAGCCGCCGAGATTATAGGTGCGGCCATCATTTTCCTTACGCGACGAACGGGCGGCATCGACTTCGGTATTATACTGCCCGTAGGTGGCCGTCAGGCCGCCGCCGGAACGGGCTTCGCGCAGTTTCAGGTTCACGACCCCGGCGATGGCGTCCGAACCGTACTGGGCCGAAGCGCCGTCGCGCAGGATTTCGACATTGCTCAGGCTAGCGGTCGGGATGGCGTTCAGATCGACCGCCGACGAACCGCGGCCGGTCGAGCCGTTGGTGTTGACATTGGCCGAGGTGTGGCGACGCTTGCCATTGACCAGCACCAGCGTCTGATCCGGCGACAGGCCGCGCAAGCTTGCCGGACGGATCGAGTCGGTGCCGTCGACGGCGGACGGGCGCGGGAAGGTCAGGGACGGGGCGACGCGCGACAGGGCTTGCGCCAGTTCGGTCGAACCCTGCGCATCGAGGGCGTCCTTGCGGATGACATCGACGGGGGCGAGCGTATCGAGACGCGAGCGCGGCTGGGCGCGCGACCCGGTGACGACGACTTCGGTGACCTCATCACCGGCGCTGTCCTGTGCGTATGCGGGGACAAAGGTGAGGGCGGTGGAGGCCGTCAGAGCGGCGACGAAAAGGGAAGTTCTGGACATTTGGAAGGCTCCAAGGAAAACGTTTATGGCTGAAACTGGGCCATATCTCGCCCTCGCTTAGAGCGTTTTAAAGGGGCGCGCGAAGGCAAATGTTTTGCTATTGCGCGTTAGAAAATCTAATCATGGCCGTGGCTTGAAAAATTGAAATGACATTTAGTTGAGTAAAATCATTTACTTGAATTATAATTGCTTATTGCAATTAAAACGAATGAAGTCCTTGCGTTCATTAATATAAAACTATTTAGATAGGAAATAGTGGCAATTCGGCGACACGATAAGCTCATAAAAAACCCCGCAGGCGGACCTGCGGGGCGAAACCATTTTTATGGGTAAATAATTACCAGCTCTTGGTGATGCGCGTATAGATGAAGCGCCCGTTGAAGCCGAACGGCGAACGGGGGCTGAAGCCCGCGCCTCCGTTATAGGCGGTGGTCGAGGTCGGCGTCAGCGTACCGGACAGGGTCGTGATGGGCGTAGGTTCCGGATAGACGTCGCCGATATTGTCGATGCCGACGGACCAGACGACCTTGCTGGCGAAACGGTAGTTGGCCGAGATATTGACCACCGTCTTGTCGCCCGTTTCGAAGTCGAAGGCCGCGTTGGTTTGCGCCGAGAGGATCGACGCATAGTACACGGCGTTGATCGACGCGCCCCAGCCACCGGCTTTCCAGTCCACCGAGGCGTTGAACTTGTCTTCGGGGGTCGAGGTCGACAGCAGGTTCTGATTGACGCGCGCGAACAGGGCCGGCGGCACCGGAAGCGACGACAGCGTATTGTTGGCGGGGAAGCGGTCGATTTCGGTTTCGCCATGATTGGCGGCGAGGCTGAAGAGGTAATCGCCAAAGCTGTCGGTGCTCAGACGGTAATTGGCGACGACGTCGATGCCCTTGGTGGTCGTATCGACGCCGTTCATGAAGAAGCGCGCGGCATCGACGCCGAAGGGGGCCAGAAGGTTGTAGATGCCCTGATTGGTGATGGTCGGGCCACTTTTGCCGATCAGGTTTTCGGTCAGGACGATGCGGTCTTCGATCTTGATCGTATAGGCATCGACCGTGACGTCGAACGGCCCCTTATGGAAGACGAAGCCGAGCGCCAGGTTTTCCGAGGTTTCCGCTTCGAGCGGGGCAGCCCCCAGCGCCTTGGCGACATTGCTGGTCGCCGGGAAGGTGGTGATCAGCAGAGGCACGCCGCTGACGAAGTTGGTCGCCGTCGATGAGAAGTACTGCTGTTGCAGCGACGGCGCGCGGAAGCCGTTCGAGGCCGAACCGCGGATGGCGAACGCGTCGGTAAAGTCGTAACGCGCCGACAGCTTGGCCGAGACATTGTCGCCGAAGTCGGAATAGTCCTCGTAGCGGATGGCGACACCGGCGCTCAGTTTTTCGGTCAGCTTGCTTTCGAAGTCGAGATAGGCACCGAAATTGTTGCGATCGACATCGGCCTCGTTCTGCGGGAACAGGCCGGGGAAACCCTGCGCGCCTTGCTGGGCGGCGATGGGGCCCAGAGCCCAGGACTGCAACTCACCCTGACCGATCTTGTAGGTCTCTTTGCGGGCTTCGAAGCCGAAGGCGACATCCAGCGGCGCGGCCAGCCAGCTGACATCGTAGGGTTTGCTGAAGCTGGCATTGAGCAGGGTCTGGCCGTATTGCAGATAGCCGGAATAGAACCAGGTCTTCGACGCCGTGCCGTAGGAGGCGTTGACGCTGTTGGCGGTGGCGTAGCTGAGCTTGTTATTGCCGTAGGACAGGCTGAAATCCGACGTCCAGCCTAAGATGTCGCCGGTCACGCCGCCGGTCAGCGAATAGTCCTCGGTATGGGCCTGAATGATCGGCAGGAAGCCATTGGGATAGATGGCCAACACATTGCCGGCATTGGCCGGTTGGCGGTAGTTGGCGGCGCTGTCGTCGCGGCGATTCTGGTAGCTGGCCCAGCCATAGGCCGACCAGACGTCGTTGATCGGTGTGCCGGCATTGGCAAACAGCGTCACGGCGCGTTCCTGCGGATCGCCGTAACGCGATTTGACTGCCGCCGGGGTGATGCGGGTGTCGAGACCGCCGCGCGAGGTCGGCTTGCGGTCCTTGATTTCGCCGGACAGGGTCAGGAAACCGTCCGAAAGCAGCGGCAGGCCGACCCAGCCGCTGAGCGTCAGGGTTTCGCCGTCCATGATATCGTACATGGTGTTAGCCGTCTTGACCCGGGTATCGTAGTAACCGAGCGTCAGGCCGAGGCTGCCGCCCTGACGGGCTTCGCGCAGACGCAGGTTCATCACCCCGGCGATGGCATCGGAACCGTATTGGGCCGAAGCCCCGTCGCGCAGGACTTCGACCGAACCGAGCGCCGGTTCGGGGATGGTGTTGAGATCGACCGCCGCCGAACCGCGGCCGACCGAGCCGTTGATATTGACCAGCGACGAGGCGTGGCGGCGCTTGCCGTTGAGCAGCACCAGAGTCTGGTCCGGCGACAGGCCGCGCAAGGACGCCGGACGCACGCTGTCGGTGCCGTCGGTGACGGCCGGGCGCTGGAAGGTGATCGACGGTGCCAGTCGCGACAGGCCTTCGGCCAGTTCGGTCGAGCCCTGCGCCTGAAGCGTGTCGGCCTTGATGACATCGACGGGGGCCAGGGTTTCGAGCTTGGAACGGCGGGCCGTGCGCGTCCCGGTGACCACGACCTCGGTCAGTTCGTCTGCGGCAGCCTCCTGAGCCGATGCAAAGGTGGCGGGGAGAGACATGGACAGGGTGAGCGCGGTGCCCAGCATCAGAAGGCGGAAGTTCGAACGAGTCATAAGGGTGCACTTTCGTTGTTTTGAACCGACGAACGAAAGGTTGTCACAACTGTATCAATTTGGAAGTGGGTGCGGCGCAGCGAAAATTTACAGACGGTTGCTGTAAAACGTTTTAAAATTCACCCGGAATGCGAAGGGTTGAGCTTCAGTTTCCCTATTATTGTATGGAATCCGCAGCTTCTCATTGTCTTCTGATGTTCGGCAAGCGGATCATTGTGCGATGCAATCTGTTTTTATATTGCAATTGCGAAGCAATAACGAGGCGGTCAGGGTTTGAAAATTGAAATATGTATCAAATTTATGACATGTCTTTGCCGTAATGCCGAATTTTGGCGGCTCAGGACGTGCGCAGATCGACGTCGTAGTTGAAGCTGATCGAGATGCGCGGGGTTTTGGCGCGGTTGGTGGGGACTTCGTGACGCAACCAGCTTTCCCACAGCAGCAACGTACCGCGCGCGGGTGCCATGGGCACCATGACCTGACGGTACGGGCGGGCATTGGGCAGGCGTTGCGGCGCGTGCATCATGAAGCCCAGTCGCGGGTCTTCGAACTGCAGGGCGCTGGCCCCTTCGGGGACGCTGATGTAGATCGTGCCGGAAAAGACGCTGTGGGGGTGCGTATGGCCGCCGTGCGAGCCGTTGGGATCGAGAATATTGATCCACAGGGCCCCCAGCGTCGGTACCTTGCCGCGCAGGTCGAATTCCATCAGCCGGGCGAAGATCAGGGCCTGCACGTCCAGCAGCGCCTTCAATTCGGCGAAGTCCGGATCGATTTTGGTCGGATCGACGATGCTCTCATACGACGTATAGCCCAGATAGCCCTGAGCGGCGGACCATTCCCACCCCTTTTTGTCTTCGGCAGCGATCCGACGGCAGGCGGCTTCCAGCCGGGTGATGAGCGGATCAGCGGAGGTCCCGGCCAGATCGGTGCGGTAGACCTCGGTGACGAACAACGGCGTGAGCGAACCCGCGGCGGGAATATTGGGTTGCATGTGTCCCCCTGATGGACTTTTAGACTGTTTGGAAAGTCTTCGGGTCGCTCTCGCGGGTCTTTATTTCCGCCCGCTATGTTGGAAACTTGCCCCGATGTTACATCGAGGCTTCGTTTCCGCCTTGCGGATCGAAAAAAATCCTTCGCGAGCGCTCAACCGCTGACTTCCCAAACAGTCTCTTATCAAAAAACCCCTGAACCAGAATGGCTCAGGGGTCAATTGTCTTCGAACATCGGCGTCAGAGACGCCGGTTCTTAGTACTCGTAAGAGTCGGCGATGGCCTGACCGGCGCCGCCTTCGAGCAGGTCGGCAGCGGCGGCGTCATCGGCCAGACGGTCTTCTTCGAATTGCGAAGCGATGACGTTTTCGCCAGCGGCCTGACGCTCGGCTTCTTCGGCCGAACGGGCCACGTTCACCGTGATGGTGATCGAGACTTCGGCGTGGAGGCGGATCTTCAGGCTGTGGACGCCCAGCGTCTTGATCGGCGTGTCCAGAACGATCTGGTTGCGCTCGACCTTGGCACCGGTTTCGGCGATGGCGTCGGAGACGTCGCGGCCGGTGACCGATCCGTAGAGCTGACCGGTTTCGCCGGCCTGACGGATCATCACGTACTGCTGACCGTCAAGCTCGGCACCCTGCGTTTCGGCAGCGGCCTTGTTGGCGGCGTTACGGGCGACGATCTGTTCCTTTTGCGCTTCGAAGAACTTCAGGTTCTGGGCGTTGGCGCGCAGAGCCTTGTGGCGCGGCAGGAGGAAGTTACGGGCAAAACCGTCCTTAACCGAGACGACTTCGCCGATGTGACCGAGGTTTTCGACTCGTTCCAGGAGAACAACTTTCATGTGAGGCTCTCCTTACTTCACGACGTAGGGCAGCAGTGCCAGGAAGCGCGCGCGCTTGATGGCCTTGGCCAGTTCACGCTGCTTCTTTTGCGACACGGCGGTGATGCGCGACGGCACGATCTTGCCGCGCTCGGAAATGTAGCGCTGCAGCAGCTTCACGTCCTTGTAGTCGATCTTCGGGGCGTTGGCGCCGGAGAACGGGCACACCTTGCGGCGGCGGAAAAACGGACGGCGGGCAGGGCCGTTGCCGACGGGCGAGCCGACGGCGGCAGTGGTATCTTCAGCCATTGTCAATGCTCCTTATTGCTCGGCGAATTCAGTGCGTTCGGCACGCTCGGCGCGTTCCGGACGGTCACGACGCGACAGAACCGGCGACAGTTCCAGATCGAGTTCCTCGACGCGGACGGTCAGGAAGCGGATGACGTCTTCGTTGATCGACAACTGACGTTCCATTTCCTTCACGGCGGCGGCCGGGGCGTCGATGGCGAGGAGCGAGTAGTGACCCTTGCGGTTCTTCTTCACGCGGTAGGTGAGGTTGCGCAGGCCCCAGTATTCGATCTTGGCGACCGAGCCGCCGTTTTCTTCGATCAGGGCTTTCAGGGTGTCGTTCAGACCTTCCGCCTGTTGCGGCGAAATATCTTGTCGTGCAATCACGACGTGTTCGTAGAGTGCCATTTATATCCTCTTCCGAAAGGCGAGGTGGCGCACCCCTGAGCGGAAGTCTCAGAGGCACGATGGATCAGATTCCGTGGAATACGGAGTGACCACCTCGCGGCGAAGCGGGCGCTATAGTCGATAAACTGAGGAAACGCAAGTTGTGTAAGCTTATTTTAGCTTGGCGGAGGCTTCCAGCAGGCTGGGGACGTGGGTCGAGGCATTGCCCGAGTCGTGCACATAGGCAATCTTGCCGTTCTTGCCGATGATATAGGACACCCGGCCCGAACGATCGACGGCCGGCAGCTTGGCGTCGTATTTCGCCGCGATTTTTGCCCCTAGGTCCGAGCCCACCGGGAATTTGCCGCCACAGTCGGCGGTCGAGAACTTCGTCAGGGTCGGCACGTCGTCGGCGGACAGCCCCACCACGCTGATGCCACGGGCCTTGAAGGTGTCCATGTTTTCCGAGAACTGGCGCGCCTCAAGCGAGCATCCGCCGGTGAAAGCCTTCGGGTAGAAATAGACGACCACCGGGCCTTTTTTCAGCGCCTGTTTCAGCGAGAAATCGGAGACCACGCCGTTGGTGGCGGCGCTCACCTTGAAGTCGGGGGCCTTATCACCGACCTTGAGCGCGGCGAAGGCGGGCGACGCCGCAAGGGCGAGAGCGGTGACGATAAGGGCGGTTTTCATGGCATGATCTCCTGAGGTTTCGCCCTTATACGTCATTGCCCGCCGTTCGGCTCATTAAAAATCAGGCAGGGTTGTGCGTCTGAATGAAGGTCAGCATGGCTTCCAGAGTCTGGATACGCGTCGCCTCCGTCGTCAGCCAGTGATCCTCGCCCGCCAGCGTGATCATCTCGACTGTCTTTCCCGCTTTTTGCAAAGCCTCCCGCATCCGCGTGCTTTGCTCCAGCGGCACGACGTCATCGTCCTTACCGTGGATGAGCAGGATCGGCGCATCGGCCTTTGCCGCCTGAAGCTCGGGCGATACGGCGTCCCACAGGGCTTCGTTACCCATGAAGCGACGCCAGTACAGGATGGTCGAACTCTGGCGGCGGCCGGTTTCGGCGAATTCCCACTTGATCATGGCCTTAAGGTTCGACACGCCGGCGATCGCGACCGAACAGCGATAGATGCCCGGATCGAGCGTTACGCCCGCCAGGGCCGCATAACCGCCGTAGGAGGCTCCGGCGATGGCCACGCGTTTGGGATCGATCGTGCCTTGCGCCGCCAGATAGCGGACGCCATCCGACAGGTCGGTCTGCATCTTGCGGCCCCATTCGCCATAGCCTTTTTCCACGAAGGCCGTGCCATAACCGTCGGAGCCGCGGAAATTGGGTTGCAGCACGGCATAGCCGCGCGAGGCGAAGGCTTGCGACATCCAGTCGAAGGCAATGTTGTCATAAGATTGCGGCCCGCCGTGCGGCAGGACCACCAGCGGCAGGTTCTTCGCCGCGCGCCCATTAAGTGCAATGGCGGGCGGCAGGGTCAGGTAGCCGTGGATTTCCAGACCGTCAGCAGCCTTGTAGGTGATGCGCTGTTTGTCGGCGACCCAGTCCGACGGCAGGTTTGGACGGGTTTCCCCGACCAGTTTCTGCTCACCGGTGGCGAAATCGATATAGACGTAGCTGCCGGGATCGCCGGGGCCTTCGGTATAGACGATGACCTTTTTGGGATCGTCGGCGCGCGAGGCGACCCGTTGTGCATGGCTGCCTTCGAGGGCCTTTTCGATGGCCACGGAGATGCGTTCCATGGTTCGGTCGTAGAACTTGTATTCATTGCCGTTCGGGTGGCGGCTGATGAACCCGGCCAGTTTGCGCGTCGCCGGATGAAAGATAGGCGACACATTATCGCCGGGCAGATCCAGAGGCTCGCTGACCACGCCGGCAGCGCTGATTTCGCAGTAGCGGCCCGCGTTCGGTCCGGCGTTGAAATAGATCAGCAGCGACTCGTCGTCCCGCCCGCGTCCGACAAGGCTGGGATTGTCGATCGCCTGTACCTCGCTGTACAGCTTTTTCCAGCCGGTGGTCCGGTAAAACAGGCTCCAGGCCTTGGTGCGGGGATCGTGTTCGGCGCGCGCCATGAGCGTACCGTCGGGCCGGACGACCCAGTTGTCGATCGGATGGTCGTCTTCATCGAGCAGCTTCGGCGCGCCCTTGATCGTGTCGAAGCTGTACAGGCTGCGCAGGCCTTCGCCTTTAAAGCGGACATTGGCTGCGGTGAAGCGCGCCTGACCGTCGACGACGATGCGGTTGAAATCGCCCATGACGATGGGATAAAAACCCGGCATATCCTTGAACAGCAGGAAGGCCTTGTTGGCGCGGACGTCGAGAATCTGACCCGTCGAAAATTCGTTCTTGTCGCCTGCGAAGCCGGCCAGATCCGCTGCCTGAGACGACAGCAGGAACAGGCGATCATTATCGGCCCACATCAGGTCGCGGACCTTCATCTTGCCGACGGACATGAACTTGGTGACGCCAGTCGCCAGCTCGAAGTCGACGACGATACGCTGGCCATCCATGTTCTTGACCAGAGCCACGCGCTTGCCGTCGGGCGACAGGACAACCTCCGCCATATCAGGCAGGCGGCCATAGACGCTGAGGGCGGGCGGGGTGCTGGAAGCTGCGGCCTGTGCGGTATCTGTACCGGTCAGAGCGGTCGCGAGACCGGCGGTCAGCCCGGAAAGCAGGGTTCGCCGGTCAAGCCGCCATTGCGTATGTGTCGTCATATGGTCCCCCTTGACCTAAATGGGTAAGCTGAAAAGACGTTCGGCGCAGCCAGGCATATTAAGTGGTTTTCGGCTGCAATATTGCGCTTATGCAAAAGCTTAGGCTGGAATGATGATTAGATTTAGACTCATTCCGATCTAGTAGGCCGGATTATATTTTTCGACAAAGGCCAGAATCGTCTTGAGCATCTGTAACCGCGTTTCATCGCGCGACAGCCAGTGATCTTCGCCGGTTAAGGTGACGAATTCAACGGGTTTGCCGGCTTTTTGCAAGGCGTCGGCCATCTGTTTCGACTGGATGTATTCGACCACGGTATCGTCCTTGCCGTGCATCAGCAGAAGCGGGATGGTAACCTTATCGGCATTTTTCAATGGTGAGATCGAGTCCCAGCGGGCTTCATCGCCAAGGTAACGTTTCCAGTAACGAATAGCATCGCTGTTGGCGTCGCCGGACTGGCGGCCTTCACCTGCGATCATGCTTTTGAGATCGGATACCCCGGCATAAGAGGCCGCGCACCGATAGATGCCGTTATCAAAGGCCGCCGCCGCCATGGCCGCATACCCGCCATAGGAATAACCGACGATGGCCACACGTTTGGGGTCTATTATGCCTTTGTCGGCCAGATGTCGGACCCCGTCGGAAAGGTCGGTCTGCATCTTGCGGCCCCATTCGCCATAGCCTTTTTCGACGAAGGCGGTTCCGTAACCGCCGGAACCGCGGAAATTAGGCTGAAGCACGGCGTAACCGCGCGAGGCATAGGCATTGACATCCCAGCCAAAGCTAAGATCGTCGCGCGCCTGTGGCCCACCGTGGGGCAGGACGATCAGCGGCAGGTTCTTTTTGTCGCGCCCGGGCGGCAGGGTGAGGTAAGCCTCGATCTCAAGCCCGTCGGCGGCCTTGTAGGTAATGGCCTGTTTTTCTGCAATCCAGGCGGCGGGCAGGTCGGGATAGGCCTGACCCAGGCGCAGGTTCTGACCCGACTCGAAATCGATAAAGAAATAGGTCCCGGCGTCATCGGGTCCTTCGCTGTAGATAATGGTTTTACGCCCATCCTGCGCCAGACCGGTGATTTGCGTCCTATAGCCGGAAAATATGGCCTCGATCATCTGAGGCAGGGGCTTGAGCAGCGGATCGGTGTAGTCGTACTTGATCCATCCCGGATAGGTATAGGTGCCTGCGATCACGCCGGTCGCCGGATGACGCAAAAGGCCCTTCGTCTGTGTGGCGTCCTCGAACAGCGGCGTAAGCTTGCCGTTCATATCGACCTCGACATACTGATCGGCTAGCTTACCCTTATTGAAATAGACGACCGCCGTATCTGTGGTGCGCCCGATCCCAACCAGATTCGGCGTATCGATCTTCTCCACCTCCGTCAGAACGGTTTTCCAGCCACCCCGGTTCATTTCAAGGCTCCAGGTATAGGTGTCGCGACGGTAGTTCTGCCGTGCCACAAGTGTACCTTCGCGGGTGAAGGCCCACTCTCGTGTGTCGGGGCCGCCTTCGTCGACCTGGGAGGCCCGCCCGGTTTCGGGGTCGAATCGATTGAGGATGAACTGATACTTGACCCGCGTTATACCGACGGCCATCAGGCTGGCCTTATCGCCCTTGCGAACCACCGACGCGCCTGACCCCAGCACGGGAAAATAGTCGGCCATATTGTCATAGAGCGGTTTGGCCTTGCCGGTCTGCATGTTCAACGACAAAGCCATGAACCATTCGGCCTGGGTGTCCGATAGATTGGCCAGCGACGAGGTCGCCGAACTTTCGATCAGGATGTGGGAGTCGTCGATCCATTCCAGAGATCTGAGTTTCAGATTGCCAACAGGTTGTTTGAGTAGTTTCTGTGTAGAGAGGTCGAAGGCAATAAGGCTGCGTGCGGTGCCGCGCCCGGACACCATGGCCACCTGACGGCCATCCTTTGATAAGGTGACGTGATCCAGACCGGGCAGGTCGCCGAAGATTTCCAGCGGTGGCGGCGTGCCGAGCGCGTTCGCGGCAGAAGCAGGTTGCGGCAAGGCATTGACGGCGCCCACAGCGGTCATAGAGGCCAGCACGGTGCGGCGGTCGATGGTCGTTCTGGTCATGGATATTCCCCCGGTCCGGCGTATCTTCGCCCCAACGAAGTCCACGCCGTCATCACTATGTTCAAATGTAACCATAAGTACGTAGATCGGCCAATAGCTCATCAAAGCGACGGTGACATTTGGGCTGTGCATAAGTCCGAATGCGCAGGACCTGAGGCTTCAAAATACGGTGACACGGCGCTTGCCCCTTGCCCTTGGGGACGGTTTGGCCTAACCCATGCGCCCTCACGTTCAACAGGTTCGGACCTTAAACCATGACTTTGGCATTCGTTTTCCCGGGGCAGGGCGCGCAAAGCGTCGGTATGGGCGGAGAGCTTTATGACACCTTCGCCGCCGCCCGTGCGGTGTTCGAAGAGGTCAACGACGCGCTGGGGCAGGACCTGCTCAAGCTGATGCGCGAAGGCCCGGAGGCCGATCTGACCCTGACCGAAAACGCCCAGCCCGCCCTGATGGCGACGTCGCTGGCGGTGGTGCGGGTGCTCAAGGCCGATTTCGGTGTCGATGTATCGCAGGCCGCCTTCTGTGCTGGGCACAGCCTGGGCGAATATTCGGCGCTGGCGGCGATGGAAGTCCTGACCCTGTCGGATGCCGCGCGCCTGCTCAAGCTGCGCGGTCAGGCCATGCAGCGTGCCGTACCCGTCGGCGAAGGTGCCATGGCGGCCCTGATCGGCGCCAAGGCCGACCTCGATCTGGCCGAAGCCGCCTGCGAGGCCGGTCGCGCGGCGGGTGTGGTGGTGGTCGCCAATGACAACAATGCCGGTCAGATCGTCATTTCCGGCGAAAAGGCCGCCGTCGATCTGGCGATCGAAAAGGCCAAGGAACTGGGTGCCAAGGCCATGCTGCTCAACGTGTCCGCGCCGTTCCACAGCCCCCTGATGAAGCCGGCGGCCGAAGAAATGGCGGCGGCGCTGGGCAAGACGACGATCCACGATCCCAAGTCGGTGCTGGTCGCCAATGTCACGGCCCAACCGGTCGGCGACAAGGCGCAATACGTGCCGCTGCTGGTCGAGCAGGTCACGGGCCGCGTCCGCTGGCGCGAATCGGTGCAGTGGCTGGCCGGTGAAGGTGGCGTGACGAAATTCGCCGAACTGGGCGCAGGCAAGGTGCTGACCGGCATGATCAAGCGTCTGGCGCCCGATACGGAATCCGTCGCGCTGAACGGTGCCGCCGATTTCGAAGCTTTCGCTAAAACCCTTTAATTCAGGAGTCACCATGTTCGATCTTTCCGGCAAGACCGCGCTCGTTACGGGTGCCACCGGCGGCCTTGGGGCCAATATCGCCCGCGCTTTGCACAAGCAAGGCGCTAAGGTCGTCCTGTCCGGCACGCGCGAAGCCGTGCTTCAGGAACTGGCCGCCGAACTGGGCGACAACGCCTATGTTGCCGCCTGTAACCTGTCCGATGCCGCCGAAGTCGACGGCCTGATCGCCAAGGCCGAAGCGGCTGCAGGCTCGCCGCTCGATATCCTCGTCGCCAATGCCGGGATCACCAAGGACGGCCTGATCCTGCGCATGAAGGACGAGGACTGGGAGGCCGTGATCAAGGTCAATCTCGAATCCTATTTCCGCCTGTCGCGCGCCGCCGTGAAGGGCATGATGAAGCGCCGTTTTGGCCGTATCATCGGCATCACTTCGGTGGTCGGCGTCATGGGCAATCCGGGCCAGACCAACTATGCCGCCTCGAAGGCCGGTATGATCGGTTTCTCGAAGGCTCTGGGGCAGGAAGTGGCCAGCCGCAACATCACCGTCAACTGCATCGCGCCCGGTTTTATCGCCTCGCCGATGACCGACGTCTTGAATGATGCCCAGCGCGAGGCCATCTTGACCAAGATACCCGCCGGCAAGCTGGGCGAGGGTGCCGACATCGCGTCGGCCGCCGTCTATCTGGCCAGCAATGAGGCGGGCTACGTCACCGGTCAGACCCTGCACGTCAACGGCGGCATGGTGATGATCTAGGTTACGGATCGTTGCGTTTAGTTGTGCAAGACCACCCTGAGCCAGCGTTAAAACCGCTTGAAACCTGCACACAGTGTGCATAAAAGGCAGTTGGCTTAGATTCTTCTACCCGGCCCCAACAAAGCTTTAAGCCGCTTTGGGTCGTGTTTACAAACCTCTAGAGGGCCCGATATGTCTGAAGTTCTTGAACGTGTTCGCAAGATTGTGATCGATCACCTGGATGCCGATCCGGATAAGGTCACCGATAAGGCGAGCTTCATCGACGATCTGGAAGCCGACAGCCTCGACATCGTCGAGCTGGTCATGGCTTTCGAAGAAGAGTTCGACATCGAAATTCCCGATGACTCGGCCGAGCACATCCTGACCGTTGGCGACGCCGTCAACTACATTCAGGAAAAGCTGGCCGCTTAATCTGAATTACCGGATATAGGGCGTGGTTTACGACGGGTGTGCATACCGGTCCTAAGCCGCGCCCTCTTGCTATTCAGGGCGCGTGGGTTTTCATCACGCGTTCGTTGTTACGATAGGTAGGGTACGAATGGTTCGTCGCGTTGTCATTACGGGTCTTGGTCTCGTCTCGCCGCTGGGCGCAGGGGTCGAAATTTCCTGGAAACGTCTGCTGGAAGGTCAGTCGGGCGCCGGTCCGATCACCGCTTTCGACACCACGGACTATGCCTGTACGGTCGCCTGCGAAATCCCGATGGTGGACGGTCGCGGCGGCGGCGGCCCCGACATCGAAGGCTCGTTCGACCCGTCGAAAGTCCTGTCGAACAAGGAGCGCCGCAAGGTCGACGACTTTATCCTCTATGCCATCGCGGCGGCTGACGAAGCGCTGGACGATGCCAACTGGCACCCGGAATCCGACGACGATCAGTTCCGCACCGGCGTCATGATCGGGTCGGGTATTGGCGGTCTCGGCATCATCGCCGACACGGCGCTTGAGCTTAAGGAAAAGGGCCCGAAGCGCATTTCGCCCTTCTTCATCCCGTCGTCACTGATCAATCTGGCCTCGGGTCAGGTCTCGATCCGTCACGGCCTCAAGGGCCCGAACCACGCCGTCGTTACGGCCTGCGCCACCGGGGCTCATGCTATCGGCGACGCGGCGCGCCTGATCAAGTCCGGCGACGCCGATGTCATGGTCGCGGGTGGTGCCGAATCGGCCATCGTGCCGATCGGTATTGCGGGCTTCATCGCCTGCCGCGCCCTGTGCACGGCCTTCAACGACGAACCGACCAAGGCTTCGCGCCCCTACGACAAGGACCGTGACGGCTTCGTCATGGGCGAAGGTGCGGGCGTCGTCGTCCTCGAAGAATATGAACACGCCAAGGCGCGCGGCGCTAAGATCTACGCCGAAGTGCTGGGCTACGGCCTGTCGGGCGACGCCTACCATATCACCGCGCCTTCGGAAGACGGCGACGGCGGCTATCGCGCCATGATCGCGGCAGCCAAGAATGCGGGCATCGATCCGGCGACCATCGACTACGTCAATTCGCACGGCACCTCGACCATGGCCGACGGCATCGAGCTGAAAGCCATCGAGAAGTTCCTCGGTGAGCGCGCGGCGACCGGCACGGTTTCTTCGACCAAGTCGGCCATCGGGCACCTGCTCGGCGGCGCCGGTGCGGTCGAGGCCATCTTCTGCGCCCTGGCCATCCGCGATCAGGTTGCCCCGCCGACGATCAACCTCGACAATCCGGCCTATGAGACGACCATCGATCTGGTGCCCCATAAGGCCAAGCCGATGAAGATCGACACCGTCATGTCGAACTCGTTCGGCTTCGGCGGCACCAATGCGGCCCTGATCCTCGGTAAAGTCGACTAGTCATGGCGAAAAAGAAGGCCCGTCCTGCCCCGCGGCGAAAATCCAGACGCCTGATGGCGCCTGTGGCGGGCCTTTTGTCCGGTATCGTCCTGCTGCTTCTGGCGGCAGGACTCTTTGTTTATGCCAATACCTACGGCCCTGGCCCATCGGCGAAATCGGGTCAGGTGACCGCGGTCGTCGTCGAACGCGGGCAGGGCCTCAACGCCATCGCCAAGAAGCTCAAGGCCGCGGGCGTCATACGCTCGGTTGCGGCCTTCCGGCTGGCGGCCAAGTTCGACGGCCGCGATACGTCGCTGCGTGCAGGCACCTATGAATTCGCCTCGCGCCTGTCGATGATGGGCGTGCTGGATCAGATCCTCGAAGGCCGCGTCGTCCAGCACTTCGTCACCATCCCCGAAGGCCGCACCTCGGCCATGGCGGTACGCATCCTGATGGCCACCGACGGCCTAAAAGGCGATGTCGAGGTGCCGCCCGAAGGCTCGATTTTACCTGAAACCTATCAGTACGAGATCGGCGAGACGCGTCAGGCGGTGCTCGATCGTATGCTGGCGGCGGGGCGTGAAACGCTCGACGACCTGTGGGCCAAACGCGCGCCGAATCTGCCGATCAAGAGCAAGGAAGAGGCCCTGATCCTCGCCTCGGTCGTCGAAAAGGAAACCGGCATCGCGTCTGAGCGCCCAAAAGTCGCCGCCGTTTTCGTCAATCGCCTGCGCACGGGGATGCGGCTGCAGTCGGACCCGACCGTAGTCTATGGTGTTTCGAAGGGCGAACCGCTGGGGCGCGGTCTGAAGCGCTCGGAACTCGATACGCCGACGCCGTGGAACACCTATCTGATCGACGGGTTGCCGGTAACGCCGATCGCCAATCCGGGTAAGGCGGCGCTTGAGGCCGTGCTCAATCCCCCGGAAACCAAGGACGTCTATTTCGTCGCCGACGGCACGGGCGGCCATGTCTTTGCTGAAACCTACGATCAGCACCTGATCAACGTCGCCAAATGGCGCGTGATCGAGGCCGATGGCGGCAAGATTCAAACCGACGCGGCACAGACGGTTGCCAAGGAGGGCCAATGACCCTGTCGAGCATGACCGGTTTTGCCCGCGTCGAGGGCAGCCACGGCGATATCGGCTGGGTCTATGAGGCGCGCTCGGTCAATGGCCGCTCGCTCGATATCAAGGTGCGCACCCCCGCCGGGTACGACGCGGTTGAGCGTGCCGCCAAGGACCTCGGCAAGGCGCGGTTTCAGCGCGGTCAGGTGTCGCTGACGCTCTCGGTGCGGACGGCGGAAGCAAAATCCGACTTCACCATCAATCACAGGCTGCTCGACTACTATCTGGAGGTCGGACAAACCCTGATGGCGCAGGGGCAGGCGACCATGCCCAGCCTTGACGGGCTGTTGTCGCTGCGCGGTGTGATCGAAGCCGCTGGAAATGAAGACACGCCGGACGGGTTCGCGGTTATCGAAGCGCCGCTGCTGGCCGATCTGGGCGCGGTGCTGGAGCAACTGAAAGAGGCGCGTCTGCATGAAGGCCGCGCCCTGCACGACATTCTCAGCCAGCATCTGGCGACCATTACTGACGGCGTTGATCGTGCCGAGGCCTTGACGGTACAACAGGCCGATACGATCCGCGAGCGTTTTGCGCGCCGTGTGAACGAGCTTTTACCCGATAGCGATCTTCAGGAACGCATTCTTCAGGAAGCCGCCGTCATGGCCGTCAAGGCCGATGTGCGCGAAGAACTGGATCGTTTGCGCGCCCATATCGCGGCGGCGCACGAATTGCTGAATGATGCGGCGTCGCAGGGCCGCAAGCTCGACTTCCTGTCGCAGGAATTCATGCGCGAAGCCAATACCCTCTGTTCGAAATCGGCCTTCAACGACCTGACGAAAATCGGTCTGGACCTCAAGGCCGTCATCGATCAGTTCCGTGAACAGGTTCAAAACGTAGAGTAGAAATGCCCAATTCCCAGCGCCTCCGTCGTGGTCTTATGCTGATCGTGTCTTCGCCGTCCGGTGCGGGCAAGACGTCTCTGTGCCGTCGTCTGATGGCCGATCATCCGGACCTCGACCTGTCGATCTCGGTGACGACGCGTTCGGCGCGGCCGGGCGAAAAGGACGGTCGCGAGTACCACTTCATCAGCGAGGACGCGATGAACGGGCTGGTGAAGGACGACGCCCTGCTCGAATGGGCGGCGGTCCACGATCATCGCTACGGCAGCCCGCGCGAACCAGTCGAAAACGCGCTCTCAAAAGGCCAAAACGTGCTGTTCGACATCGACTGGCAAGGCGCGCAGCGTATCTCGGCCAAGGCCCCGTCGGACGTGGTGCGGGTCTTTATCCTGCCCCCGTCGATGGAAGAACTGAAACGCCGTCTCTATGCCCGCGCGCAGGACGCCGACGACGTCATCCAGCGCCGTCTGAGCCGCGCCAAGGGCGAGATCGCGCACTGGGCGGAATACGACTATGTGATCTTGAATGATGACTTCGACCGGTCCTATGCGGAACTGGTCCATATCTATCATTCGGAAACCGCGCGCCGTTCGCGTGGTCTGTGGATCGCGCCCTTCGTCGACGAACTGATGGGCGAAGAGATTTAAGCCCACTTATACCTCCCCAACTTGTTGGGGAGGGGGACCGCGCCTGAAAGGCGTGGTGGTGGGGTATCTTACTTAATCCACTGTCCGCGCGCTTAAAAAGCAAGAACCCCCACCACCACATCTCACCGCTGCGCGTCTCGTGCGGTCCCCCTCCCCAGCAAAGCTAGGGAGGTATAGATATGCAGAAGACGTTTACTTCTTCCCCGTCGTTTCGACCTTGAGCCAGGCGATCAGGTTGTGCCGTTCCGTCTCGTCCTTGAGGCCCATAAAGCCCATTTTAGTGCCAGGGACGGTCGATTGCGGGTGTGTCAGATAGTCGTCCATCGACGCGTAGTCCCACGTCACCTTATCCTTAGTGCCGTGCGCCTTCATGGCGTCGGAAAACTGATAATCGGCCTTGCTGCCCGCCACACGACCAAAGACGCCGAACAGATTCGGGCCCACCATATTGATCCCGCCCTCGACCAGGGTGTGGCACGAGCGGCACTTGTTCCACGCCTTTTCGCCTGCCGTCAGATCGGCGGTGTTATAGGGAGCGGGCAGGGTGGCCAACAAGGCGGCTTTTTCGGCCTCGGTCGGGCCCGCCGGTGGTGCGGCTTTCGGCGCACTGGCTGGCTTTTCCCCGCACGCTGTCAGCAATAACCCCGCCGTCAGAACCGTCATCGCAACACGCATCATCTGCCTCCCATAGTCCCGAGACGATGTAGCGCAGACCTAAAGGTCTGGCGAGATCACAATCGGCTCTATACGGCAAAATTGCAGCGTCGAAACGCCGCAGGGTTCGGCGTCATTGTCCTTATGCCCGTCCAACGGGATCAGGCGTACGGGGGTAAAGCCTTTGGCGGGGTCGACGCGGTAGGCGTATTGTTCCTTACCGATATCCTGCTGACGCCATTTCGTGCCGTTGGCGGCCTTGATCGATACGAACAGTACCGTCCGGCAATCGAGATACCCGCACGGGTCTTCGGCGCGTTTCGCCGCAAAATCCTCGCTGTCCGGAAACGCGCAATAGGACCAGCCGTTGTCGAAGCTCCAGTCGCCAATGCCGTCGCCGTTGAGGTCGGGGGCGCGGTTAGCGAGCGCCTGCTCGCTGGCCAGTTCGCCGCCACGTGATTTGCATGCTTCGGTCGCGGTGGCGATCAGGGCAGCCAACGGCGCAGGCGGATCGGGGGCATCGCTCAGATAATTGTCCATGGCTTGCGGCAAGGCGGCGACGTGGATCAGCGAGGCCTTGGCGTAGCGTGCCGATGCCATCAGATAGCCTTCGCGCGACCATTCGAAGGCGAACGGGCATTCGTCGGCGCCGAAGCTGCCGCAGGCGGTGCCGTGCAGGTCGACCCACAGCCACTGACGCTTTTCGTTCTGAACCGCGTGCAGTTTCCATTCACGAACCTGTTTGTCCATGACCAGCCGATAGTCGTCGCCGTCTTTGACCCAGATTTGCAGCGGACAACCGCCGGTGCCGCACAGCGCGCCTTGCGGATCGGCCTCGACGTCGATCATCCAGTCCGGCTCGGCATTTCCGCTCAGATAGACCGGCCGCAGAACCTTCTTTTTCAGGAAGATCGCGGTCTGGTTTGCTTTCGGTCGCGGGGCCCAGGCATTGTCCGGATCGGCGTAGTCGTAGTCGAAATACATTCTGATCGCGGCATCGGCGACGATTTTCGGCGGCTGAGGCGGGGCTGCCGATGCCATGAGCGGAATGACGAAAAACAACGCCGACAGAAGGGTTTGCCGCAACGGGTTCATCTGCGTGGCTTACCGGGCATAGGTGCCGGCGGGCGACCAGACGGCGGCGGGACCGCCCGACAGACCGACCGGCGGGACGACGATGGCGATGTCCTTGCCATCGACCTTAAGGCTGGCTTTCGTGGCCGCTGCCTCGACCCCCTGCTGCGAAAAAGGCAGGGCACCGGCAGGGCGATTGACGGTTTGGAGCGGCAACAGACCATTGAGTGTTACCTCGAACACATGACCAGCAACCCTAACCTTGGCTGACACGGTGTGCGGGGCTTTGCTGTCGTCGATGACGATCTCGGCGGGCAGGGCGGGGGCGGCTTCGAACGGCGTGCCTTTGAAGATATGCGGACCGAAATAGGCTCCGACTTCGGGCGTGCCGGACACAAAGCCCATGACCAGCGGAGGCTTGGTTGCGTCGGGCTGATACAGAATCATGCCGCTGGCGGCGCTTCCCTTAGGGGTGGTCACCAGACGAGCCACATGGACGATGACATTGGGCTGTTTCAGCGTCGAGTCGGTCACGGCGGCCAGATCGACCCCGCCTTCCCACGTCATCCATTGCGTGACATTGGCAGGTGCCGAAGCCGGTGCGGAAGCTGAGACCTCGTCGGTCGCTTCGGGTTTCGCACAGGCCGCCAGCGGCAGGAGGGCGAGGGTGCCGAGCACGGCGCGGCGGGCAAGCAGGTCGGACATGGTCGTTTCCCTATTGTGATGATGTCCGTACGCTAGGCCTGAATCGCCGCACCGCCCACTTACAAAGATTGTCATGTGAACCGCCGCCGCATTTCGGGTACGAAACGACATGATCGAAGCCCGCTTTACCCGTCTTTATAATCTGATCGTCATGGTGGGTATCGCCGCGTTGCTGGCGTTCGAGGCGTGGTTGCTGATCGGCGTCGGCGCGGGGTGGGAGATCGCGCGCACGGCGGAGGGCACGCACTTCGAGGTCAGCGAAGGCGCGGTATTCATCGCCCTCATGTGTCTGGTTTTCGTGCCCCTGTGGCTGACCCACGCGATCGACCTGATGCGGCCCGGCCTGATCCTGCGCATCGACCACACAGGCCTGTACGACCGTCGCCTGACACGCGGTCCGGTGCGCTGGGACGATATCGAAACGCTGCATCTTTATCGCAAGGGCTGGCAATGGATGCTGCAAATGGACCTCAAGCCCGCCACGGCGGACGGGCCGGATGACTATCGTCCGTCACAGGCCTATCCGATATTTGCACTCAACCGATTGGCGGCGCGCTGGCAGAAGCGGCCCGAGTTGCATATCGGGCTAGGCGGCCTGACGGTTGCCGACGCCGTCCTGATCGAGGCCATCCATAGCCAGCGTCCCGGTCTGATCGCACACGTACTTCCTTAACTGACGCCTTTCTTGAATCATGGCCTTAAATCACGGTCTTTTGACTCCGGCCACCGATAAGGTTTGTTAAGATAATCAGCGTAGGGTTGTGTCAAAAGCTTGGCGTGCGGGAGAAGATCATGGCGGCATATCGGACGGCATTGCCGGACCTCCCGTTCCTGCCTCAGAGCGAAAAGGCCTATTCGGCCCTGTATGCCGCGGCCATGGAGCGCCTGATCGAGGTCGTTCAGGCCCTGTCGCGCGCCCGCGACCTGAACCACGTCATCCGCATCGTGCGCGACGCTGCCCGTGAACTGACCGGGGCCGATGGCGCGACCTTCGTGCTGCGAGACGGCGAGCAATGCTACTATGTCGATGAGAACGCCATCGCGCCGCTATGGAAGGGCAAGCGCTTTCCCCTGAGCCTGTGCATCAGCGGTTGGGCCATGCTCAATCGCGAAACGGCCGTCATCGAGGATATTTACAGCGATCCGCGCATCCCGCACGAGGCCTATCGCCCGACCTTCGTCAAAAGTCTGGTCATGGTGCCGATCCGCTCTGAGCAACCCGTGGGATCGATCGGCAATTACTGGGCCCATAAACATCAGCCGACCGCTGAGGAGATCACCATTCTTCAGGCGCTGGCCGACTCGGCCTCGGTGGCGATGGAAAATGTGCGCCTGATTGCCGATCTGGCGCACAATGCCGAGGTTTTGCGCGGGCTGCAAACCCAACTGGACGCACAGGCCGATGTGCAAACCTTGCTGCGTGACGCCGTGGCGCGCGACGCAGATTTTCCTGATCTGGTGCAGCCCGAAGGCGCAGCGGCAAACACGAACGACGCCGTGCCGATGATTGCGACCACCCTGATGTTCAGCGGTCAGGCCGAAGAGGCCATGCGCTTTTACGTGTCGCTGTTTCCGGATTCGCGCATCGTCTCCCTCGACACCTACGGACTGAAAGAAGGCGGTAAGCCGGGCAGCGTCCGTCAGGCGCGCTTTACGCTCAACGGCAGCCCGTTTATCTGCCTCGACAGCCCTATCAAGCACGAGTTTGGGTTTACGCCCGCGACGTCGGTTACGATCAGCTGCGCCACCGAAGCCGAGGTCGACCGGCTGTTTACGGCCCTGTCCGATGACGGGCAGGTGCTGATGCCGCTGGCCGCCTACGATTTCAGCCCGCGCTTCGGCTGGGTCAATGACCGCTTCGGCGTGTCGTGGCAGATTAACTTATTCCGCTAAGGGCTTAAGATCGCCGGTAATTCTGCTCGATGTCCTGCGAATTGAGGCGTTCTTCCGAGCCATCGATATAGATGCGATATTCGATCGAACCGGCCTTGTTGACCTCACCCTGTTCAATGCGGTTGATGATCGCCGGACCGCCGTAGCGCGTCATGAGGTCGGGGTCCTTGATGCGGTGATTGACCGTCGGCGCGTCGGCGAAATCGAAATCGTCCGAAGCGAAAACCTCTTCACCGGTATTGTTGTCGAAGAAGCGATAGGCCAGACCGGGCATGGGGCGTCTCCCTTATGATTTAGCCTTTCAGCCTAACGCCGGGACGCGTAAAAAACCAATGCCGGGAGGGGAAATCTGGTGCCGGTTACAAGATTCGAACTCGTGACCTGATGTTTACAAAACAACTGCTCTACCAACTGAGCTAAACCGGCACACAGGTGGGCCGTTATGCCTATGCGATGTCACAAAGGCAACGGCAAAGACGAGCGCGCGACGACAATTTTGTGATTAATTCCCGACAAGGCGGTGTTTTCAGCGGGCGACATAGGCTAAGAACGGCGCACTGATTTCAATCGCTCCTTTGCTGGTCTCATGTCCCGTATCCTGATCACGTCCGCGCTCCCCTATATCAACGGCATCAAGCACCTCGGCAATCTGGCAGGGTCCATGCTGCCGGCCGATGTCTATGCGCGGTTCATGCGGGCGCGCGGACATGAGGTGCTCTATATCTGCGCCACCGACGAACATGGGACGCCCGCGGAACTGGCCGCCGCCAAGGCGGGGCAGGACGTGCGCACCTATTGCGACGAACAGCACGAGGTGCAGAAAAATGCCGGTGACACCTTCGGTCTGAGCTACGACTGGTTCGGGCGCTCGTCGTCGCCGGAAAACCGCGCCCTGACCCAGATGTTCTGTGAGGCTCTGGACAAGAACGGCTTGATCGAAGAACGCACCGACAAGATGGTCTATTCCATCGACGATGGACGTTTCCTGCCGGACCGCTACGTCGAAGGGACGTGCCCGCATTGTAAGTTCGAAAAGGCGCGCGGCGATCAGTGCGACAATTGCGGACGGCTGCTCGATCCGACGGAACTGATCGATCCCTATTCGGCGGTGTCGGGTTCGCGCAATCTTGAGGTACGCGACACCAAGCACCTCTATCTGCTGCAAACCAAGGTCGAGCCGCAACTACGCGCGTGGATCGAGTCGAAGACCGAGTGGCCGCAACTGGCGAAATCCATCGCCATGAAGCACCTCGAAGAGGGGCTGATTGATCGCGGCATAACACGCGACCTGAAATGGGGCGTGCCGGTGACCAAGGACGGCCAACCGCGCGAAGGCTTTGAAAACAAGGTCTTCTACGTGTGGTTCGATGCGCCGATCGAATATATCGGTGCTACGCAGGAATATTTCAATGCTCAGGGCGACGCCGACGGCTGGAAAAGCTGGTGGCGTCTCGATCAGGGCGCCGACGACGTGACCTATGTCGAATTCATGGGCAAGGACAATGTCGCCTTCCACACCGTCAGTTTCCCGGCGACGATCATCGGGTCAAATGAGCCGTGGAAGATGGTCGATACGCTGAAAGCGTTCAACTGGCTCAATTGGTACGGTGGCAAGTTCTCGACCTCGATGAACCGCGGCGTCTTCATGGATCAGGCGCTGGAGCTTCTGCCCGCCGATTACTGGCGCTGGTATCTGATCTCGCAGTCGCCGGAAGGCTCGGATTCGTCGTTCACCTGGGAGCAGTTTCAGGGCGCGGTGAACAAGGACCTCGCTGACGTGCTGGGCAACTTCGTCAACCGCATCACCAAGTTCACCGAAACCAAGATGGGCGGCGTGGTACCGGATGGCGGCGAGGCCGGCGAACTGGAAGAGAAACTCTATGCCGACCTGTCGGTGCTTCTGCGTGAGGCCACCGAAGCCTTCGAGGCGATGGAGATGCGCAAGGCCGCGCAGGCCGTCCGCGCCATCTGGGTGCTGGGCAATGTCTATTTGCAGGAAGCCGCGCCGTGGACCGCGCTCAAGACCGACGCCGTGCGCGCCGGGGTCGTGGTGCGTCACGGTCTGAATTTGGTGCGCCTGTTCGCGGTGCTGGCCCAGCCGCTGATCCCCTTCACGGCGGAAAAGATCGCCGCGACGGTAGGGGCGAGCTTGCCGCTTGACTGGCCGACCACGGACGCCCGGGCGGAACTGTCGAAGCTGGCAAGCGGTACGTCGGTCGCGTCCGGCGAAGTGCTGTTCAAAAAGATCGACGAGGACATGCTGGCCGACTGGGCCGCGCGCTTCGGCGGCGGCGAGGGCTAAACGGATTTAAAGGGGGGATTATGTCGTTTGTCGATGTGCTGTTCAGCGCCAAGGGGCGCATGCGTCGTCGTGACTATTGGATATATTCGCTCTCAGTAACGGCAGCCTTCTTTATAGCGGGCTATGCCGTGCATGCTTTTATTGGAACTGACGACTTCATCAGTGAAATAACCAGTGCGGGAACTATGTCCCCAACGCCCTTTCACTATTTCATGTTTGTCGTTCAGACCTTAGGGCAGTGGCCAGCGATCTGTATCATGGCTAAACGCTGGCATGATCGGAATAAAAGCGGATGGCTAGCATTGATAACGACGACAGTCTTACTCGTATTAGATTATGCGCCCCGTGTTCTGTGGAACCTCGGCCTCCCAGTGCCGGTCGATGGCTGGTTTGCTAATATGTGCAGTCTTTTTGATACGGCGATCGTGATCTGGATTTTCGTCGAATGCGGCTGTCTCGACGGCACAAAGGGGCCGAATAAATACGGCCCGTCGCCCAAGGGCATCGGCGTGGCCGAGGACGTCTTTTAAAACATCTCGACGGCGATCATCGTGCCGCCGATCAGGCCCAGCAGGCTGACGAAGGCCAGCACCGACTTGCGCGTCTTCATGACCACACGACGCGACAACTGCCAGCCCGCCATAACCTGACCCGACAGGCGCGTCTCGCAGGCCCGGATGATCGACACCCGCGTTTTCAGGTGCAGGTCGATCAGCGGCGCGGTCGTCTGGACATAGCCTTCGCGGCAGGGTTGACGATGCGTGGTCATGGTCGCCTTATAAATCTCATCGCCGCAGCCGAAATCGACGCGAGTGATGCCATCCTGCGCCGCCGCCTTGAGGATATCGAGCGACAGCAGAATGCCCGGGCCGTAACGGCTGTAGTCGGAGTCATAGGCCGGGAACCACAGGTGCAGGTCGGGGCCACTGCGCAGGACGATTTCGGCGGCGATGACCTGACCTTTATGGCGATAGACCCCGGCCATCAGACCGAAGCCGACATCGGTGTGTACGCTCAGGGCATTCAGCATGTCCTGCGTCCAGCCGCAGGCGAAGACGTCGTGCAGACCGGTGCGTTTATATTGACGGCGCTTGTGCGCCACGACCCAGTCGATCAGATCGGGCGAGGCGGTTTCCCATGTGAAAGCTAAGTCCGGCACGTCCTTGTGCAGGTTGCGGCGGCAGCGTTCGGTATTACGGTAAAACTTTTTGTGGGCGTCGTAGCAGGTCCGGTACTGAGCGTCGAAACCGTTGCTCAGATCGGCATAAAGGCGAAAACGCTCGGTGCCCTGTGCCAGCGGACTGACCCAGCCATTGAACTCGATACGGCGGCTTTTGAGGTGCGAGAGTACGTCGCCGATGTCGATGCGCGTGGTGGAGGCGGCAATCACGCCATGAAAATCGGTCAGCGGCGCGCCCAGCGGTTGAATGACACCTCCGCGCTTCTGAAACGGCAGGAAACCCATCAGGTAGCCGTCGGCATATAGTTTGGCGATGCGGGCGTGCGGGACCGTTTCGCCCAGGGCCACGACATAGCGGACATCGAAATAAGGCCCTGACAGATCGGGGTTTTCCGCCACCCATTGCGACCACAACGCCCTATCTGTATCGCTCAGTTCAGCCGGTCTGATCACGTCCACCCGCGTGATAGTCATATAAAATATTCCCCTGAAGGCTGAATTTTTTGTTTTGTCGCGCATTTGCTTCCGAAAACCGTTGCACACTTTTCGGAATGCGCTCTGGTCGCGCTCCACATTACATGCCTGAAACAAACGACACGTAAACACGGTCTCTTTTTATGCGCTAACCCCTGAACGTGGGTTTTGGCATCGGTGGCCGTGTGCCAAAGTCCCCGGTATGAAGGGGATTTCCATGAAAAAGCGCGTTTCCGCCTTAGCCATAATGTCTGCACTGATCGCCGGTCAGGCGGCCGCGCAGGACCCCGCCTATGCGTCGAAAGCGGCGGCGCTTTATCGCGTCGCGCCGGATATCGGCGGCTGCAAGGCGGGTGAACTGACGGCGGCGGAGAAACAAAAGGCGCTCGATACGGTCAACGATATCCGCCGTCTGCACGCCTTGCCGCCGGTGGTTTATGACCCGGCGGGCGATGAAGAGGTCATGCAGATTTCGCTGATGACGGCGGCCAATGGGCAGTTGAGCCACCTGCCACCGCAAAGCTGGCGTTGCTACAGCGAGGCGGGCGTGAAGGGGGCGCAGAGTGGTAATCTGCATGGCGGGCTGATCTCGCCTTATCTGGGCTTCGATACGACCGAGGATATTGTCATCGGCTGGGTGACCGAGGCCCGGAACGCCGTGCCGGATAGTGTGGGACACCGACGCTGGCTGCTCGATCCATTCCTGAAGAAAATCGCCTTCGGTCGGGTGAGCGGTCCTACGGCGGGCGGCATGACCGACGGTTCGGCGATCAAGGTCATCTATCCGTCCAATGGCGCGACGATGGCAAAGGTCGAGTTTGTCGCCTATCCACAGGGCGACTATCCGGCCAGATATTTCGATCCCAAGGCGCTGCTGTCATTCGCGGCGATCATCGACACGAGCTCAAGCTGGAACAATCAGGCGGTCGATTATTCGGCCGCCAAGGTGACCATTACGCGTCGTGGCGGGGGTGCGATCGGGCTTGGGAAAATCGCCTATGACACTTACGGTTTCGGGATGCCGAACAATTTGCAGGTCCAGACCCCGGTGCTGCAATACGGCGTCTATTATGACGTCAGCATCACCAATGTGAAGGTGAGGGGCGTCGCTCGGGATTACAGCTACTGGTTCAGGATTGTTCAGTAGCGCTTCGCGCCCCCTCCGTCTTTTTGCCTGCGGCAAAAACCACCTCCCCATCATCGCTATGCTCGATAGGGAGGAGGGAGAACAACAAAAAAAGCCCGCTGAGGTAACTCAACGGGCTTTCATTTGGTTTCGTTTGTCATGGGGTCAAGGGGCCTGAGGCCCCTTGCCTTAGATCATCGCAATTAGGCGAGGATCTTGGCCACGACGCCGGCGCCGACGGTACGGCCGCCTTCACGGATAGCGAAGCGCAGCTTCTCTTCCATGGCGATCGGCGTGATCAGCTCGACGTCCAGCTCGGCGTTGTCGCCCGGCATGATCATCTCGACGCCTTCCTTCAGCTTCACGATACCCGTCACGTCGGTCGTGCGGAAGTAGAACTGCGGACGGTAGTTGGTGAAGAACGGCGTGTGACGACCGCCTTCTTCCTTCGTCAGGATGTAGGCTTCGGCGATGAACTTGGTGTGCGGGGTGATCGAACCCGGCTTGCACAGCACTTGGCCGCGCTCGACGTCTTCGCGCTTGGTGCCGCGCAGCAGAACGCCGACGTTGTCGCCAGCTTCACCCTGATCGAGCAGCTTGCGGAACATTTCGACGCCCGTGCAGGTCGTCTTCTGAACCGGACGGATGCCGACGATTTCGACTTCTTCACCGACCTTAACGATACCGCGCTCGACGCGGCCGGTCACAACCGTACCACGGCCCGAGATCGAGAACACGTCTTCAACCGGCATCAGGAACGGCTGGTCGATCGGACGCGCCGGCTGCGGGATGTACTCGTCAACCGTCTTCATCAGTTCCAGAACGCGCTGTTCGCCGATTTCCGGGTTTACACCGTCGGTCGCGGCCTTGGCCGAGCCCTTGGTGATGGGGATATCGTCGCCCGGGAACTGGTACGACGACAGAAGTTCACGAACTTCCATTTCGACGAGTTCCAGCAGCTCTTCGTCGTCGACCAGATCGACCTTGTTCATGAACACGACCAGGGCCGGCACGCCGACCTGACGGGCCAGCAGGATGTGCTCGCGCGTTTGCGGCATCGGGCCGTCAGCGGCCGAAACGACCAGGATCGCGCCGTCCATCTGAGCCGCGCCGGTGATCATGTTCTTCACGTAGTCGGCGTGACCCGGGCAGTCGACGTGCGCATAGTGACGGTTTTCCGTCTCATATTCCACGTGCGCCGTGTTGATCGTGATGCCGCGGGCCTTTTCTTCCGGCGCCGCGTCGATGTCTTCGTACTTTTTCGCCGTCGCGCCGCCCGACTTCGCCAGCGTCATCGTGATCGCCGCCGTCAGGGTCGTCTTGCCGTGGTCAACGTGACCAATCGTGCCGATGTTGCAGTGCGGCTTGCTGCGGTTGAATTTTTCCTTGGCCATAGGTCCAGGCTCCAATTTGCCCAAAGCGGGCTAAGGGTTTCAAAAATTTCTGGAGCGGGTAGACGGGATCGAACCGACATCCTCAGCTTGGAAGGCTGCTGCACTACCATTGTGCTATACCCGCCCGTTTCGAACGCATGGTGCCATGCGGTTCGTACAGGGATGATCCGAAGCTGTAGGGAAAGGGTTTTGAGACTGTGCGATGGTGGGGGAAGCAGGACTCGAACCTGCGAAGCTTACGCAGGGGATTTACAGTCCCCCCCCTTTGCCGCTCGGGACATTCCCCCAAACGCACGGTGTCTCAAAACCGGTCGTCCTTAAACTCAATCTTTCGCAAAAGAACAAGCCCAAAAACGAAAAAACTTTTTGGTTTCTGTGGATGCCCGCAGTAAAGAGGGCGCCCAATCGACCCAAAAGCCTTCCCGGCCTCAAATCGGAGCGCGTCTTATAGTGTCATCAAATCGCGAACGCAACGACCCTAAGGCGCGCAAGGGGCAAAACTTCGACAAAAAATCGGGTTTTCAGGGGAAAAGTCGCGATAAGGGGCCTGCGCGCCCCGTGATGCAGGACGGTGGGCGTCCTTCGAAATCTCAGTCTTTTCAAAAGCCTAAGGCCAGCGAAGATGGGTGGGTGTGGGGCCTGCACGCGGTCGACGCGGCGCTTAAAAATTTGTCGCGTAAGGGGCCGATCCGGCTTTATCTGACGGCGGAGCGGCAGAAAACCCTGTTTGCGGGGGCTTTGAAACGCGGTGATGTGCATCAGCGCCTGACCGAAATGGCGGAGTTCTCCAGCTTTCTGCCGCAGGGCGCGGTCCATCAGGGCATCGCGCTCAATGCCCCGCCGCTGGACGGCGAAGATATCGATTCGCTGATGGAGCTGGCCCTCAATCGTCCGACCCCGGTCATTATCATGCTCGATCAGGTCACCGATCCGCAGAATATCGGCGCGATCTTCCGCACCTGCGCGGCGTTCGGGGCGGCGGGCCTGATCATGCAGGATCGCCATTCGCCGGTCATGCAGGGCGTGCTGGCCAAGACGGCCGCGGGCGCGATGGATATGGTGCCGTTTGCGCGCGTGACCAACCTGTCGCGGGCGCTTGAGGCGCTGTCGGAAAATGGTTTCGTCACGCTGGGCATGGCAGGTGAGGCCGAACACAGCCTGCAAGCCGTCCTTGAGCAGCAGGTCTGGCGCGGTCAGGGCAGCCCGCGCGGTCTGGTCATCGTCATGGGCTCGGAAGGCGAGGGCATCCGCCGCCTTGTGGCCGAACACTGCGATTTTCTGGTCAAGATCCCCATGCCCGGCGGATTCGAGAGCCTCAATGTCAGCCACGCGACATCGATTGCGCTGTATGAAAGCCTCGGTCGCGAGATTATCCCTGCAGAATAGTCTTTTTCGCGCATTTGATTCCGAAAACCGCTGCACACTTTTCGGAATGCGCTCTTAACCCTCTGGACAAGGGCGCGGCGCAAATCTAGGACAGGAGCCATCCTCCTTTCATTCGTAACGAGCGCGACCGCATGGACATCCTCAGCAGCCCCGATTTCCTGTCTCAGGTTTCGGCCTTTTTTTCGGTCGTGTTTATCGATCTGGTCATGGCGGGCGATAATGCCGTGGCCGTCGGTCTGGCGGCAGCGGGTCTGGCGGCGCACGATCGCAAGAAGGCCATTCTTTACGGCCTGATCGCCGCCGTCATCATGCGCATCGGCTTCGTGCTTATCACGGCGCAGTTGCTGAGCGTCGTCGGGCTTCTGTTCGCGGGCGGTCTGCTGCTGTTGTGGGTCGCATGGAAGATGTGGCGCGAACTGCACGAGCAGGAAGCCGAAGCCCGCGCCAAGGCCAACCTCGAAGACGCGACCGGTGCCGACATCAATGGCGAAAGCATGGGCGGCGCCGCAGCCACCCCCGCCAAGACCAAGAGCTTCAAGACTGCCGTCATTCAAATCCTGATTGCCGACCTCTCGATGTCGCTCGACAACGTGCTGGCGGTGGCCGGGGCGTCGCGTCAGCATCCGGAAATCATGGTCTTCGGCCTGATCCTTGCCATCGCCCTGATGGGGGTCGCTTCGCACTTTATCGCCAAGGTCCTGCACAAATTCCGCTGGATCGGCTTCGTCGGTCTGGCCGTCATCCTCTATGTGGCGTGCAACATGATCTGGGAAGGTCACCGTGACGTCGTCGTCGATCTGAAAAAGGTCGATGAATATAATCAGGTGGTGCCGGACTTCATGGACATCACGCAAAAGGATATCGACCACTTCACGCACGGCGGTAAAGCGGCACATTAAACCAGAAGCGCCTGAATTCAGGCGCTTCTGTCGTTTCAGGGCATGTCTTCGGGCATGTCCTCCAGCCGGTAGGACGACAGCCGGGCGCGATAGCCGTCGGGTGACGGCCCGAAACGATTCGTGCCCCGCTGCCCGGCCAGAAAGCCGCATTCGATCAGCGCCCAGAGCTGCCCCACAACCGGTATCAGGGCGAACAGACTCCACCAGCCGGACTTGCCGCGGTCGTGCCAGCGCTTGGCCAGCAGGCAGAAACCGATCCAGGTCAGCGGCACGGCCAGCACCAGCCACGGCCCCAAAGGCTGGGCTTGCAGGCTTTCAACAGAGGTCGGCAGGCTGTTGGACAGCAAGGACGTATTCAGAAACGCCACGACGCTTATCAGCAGGAAGAGCGTGATCGTCCACGCCCAGAAGCCGAGTCGGGACAGGCGTCCATTGGGGTTCAGCAAAGTGTCTATGATATTCATGGTTCCTCCCGTTCGGCCTCTCACGCTGCGGGCCGACTCTTGTATCGGACGAATTTACCATAACGCCGTTCATTCAAAAGGCCGCCGCCGGTAAACTTGTCGGGAGGGCTGCGACAAGATTGCAGATGCGTATGATGAAAATTGAGGCTATGCTCTGCAAATGCGAATAGTTCTGAACATTCTCGGTCTGTTGTTCGTGGCGCTCGGTATCATCGGCATGTTCCTGCCGGTCATGCCGACGACGGTGTTCTGGATTATCGCGGCGGTGATTTTCGCGCGCTCCAACCCCGAATGGGAGCGCAGGATCATGGCGCATCCGAAATTCGGCCCGCCGATCAAGGCCTTTCGCGAGCGCGGCGTCATCGGCCGCACGGCCAAGATCGCGGCGGTCGGCGGCATGACGGTGTCGTCGCTGATCGGGTTTTTCACCCTGCGCGGTGTATGGATGTGGGTGCCGGCGGGGGTATGCGCCCTGTGCGCCCTCTATGTGTTGTCTCGGCCTTCGGAATAGTAACCGACGTAACCGCTTGACCGTTGCGGCGTGATAGGTCTAGCCTCCCGCATCGAGCGCATCCCGAAAAGTGGCCACCGGTTTTCGGAGGAGATGCGCGTCAAAAAAGTTCCGGGATATTTCCATGTTCAAAACCGCCACCGCTGCCGCCGCGCTGCTCGGAGTCACGCTGATGTTTTCGCCGATGAGCGCCGCCGCGCAAGCCACCCTGACGCCGGAGCGCGTGTTCGCCGATCCGGACCTGTCGGGGCCGAAGGCGGTGGGGGCCAAGCTGTCGCCGGACGGCACATTGCTGACCTTTCTCAAGCCGAAACTGAGCAATGCTACGGTGCAGGATCTGTGGGCGGTCGATGTCAAGGGCGGGGAGCCTTACGTGCTGGTCGATGCCGACAGCCTGTCGTCGGCGGGCAAGGAACTGTCCGAAGCCGAAAAGGCGCGGCGCGAACGGATGCGCGTTTCGGCGCGCGGTGTGGTGGCCTATGACTGGGACTCGTCGTCGAAGTCGATTCTGGTGCCGCTCGATGGCGATATCTACATCGTCGATCGTGCCACGAAGAAAATTACCCGCGCCACGCAAACCGAAGGCGACGAGGTCGATGCCAAGCTGAATCCGAAAGGGGGCCAGGTCGCCTATGTCCGCGATCAGACGCTTTATGTGCAGGATCTGGCTACCGGCAAGGAAATTGCCGTCTCGCCGAAGGGCGAGGGGGTGATCTCCTATGGTGTGGCCGAGTTCATTTCGCAGGAAGAACTGGGGCGTTATACGGGTTACTGGTGGTCGCCGGACGGTAGCAAGATCGTTTATGCCAAGGTCGATGAAACCCCCGTCGATATCGTAGAGCGCTTTGAGATCAGCGGTACGGGCGCGAAAATCATCGATCAGCGCTACCCCAAGGCCGGACGCCCCAACGCCATCGTCAGCCTGTTCGTGCACGATATGAAGACCGGCACCGATACGCCGCTCGATCTGGGGGCCAATACGGACATCTATCTGGCGCGCGTCAACTGGGCGGCGGACGGGCAGTCGATCTATGTTCAGCGCCTGAGCCGAAATCAACAAACCCTTGATCTGCTGAAATATTCGGCGACTGGCGGCGCGGCGCAAACCGTGCTCAGCGAGACTTCGGACACCTGGGTCGAGTTGCACAACGACCTGCGTCTGCTGAAAGACGGCGGCTTCATCTGGTCGTCGGAACGCGACGGCAACAACCACCTCTATCTGTATGACAAGGCGGGCAAGCTGGTCCGGCAGGTGACGCACGGCGACTTCCCGGTCGCCAAGGTCGCGGCTCTGGACGAGGCCAAGGGCGAGGTATGGTTCGAGGCGTCGTACAAAACGCCGATCGAAATGGGCCTGTACAAGGTCGCCTATACGAAGGCCGCCGAACCGGTCGCCCTGACCAAGGACGGCGGCTGGTGGGCGACCGATGTCGCGGGTAATGGCAAGGCCTTTATCGGCACCTATTCCGACCCGGCGACGCCGTCGCAGACTGCGCTCTATGACTCGACCGGCAAGCGCGTGCGCTGGATCGAGGAAAACGCCTACACCGACAAGCATCCGTACTTCGCCTATAAGGACAGCTACAGCGCGCCGGAATTCGGTACGATGAAAGCCGCCGATGGTGAAACCCTGCACTGGCTGATGCTGAAACCCAAGGGCTTCGATCCGGCGAAGAAATATCCGGTCATCGTCTCGATCTACGGCGGTCCGGCGCGTCAGGACGTCAAGCGCGCCTGGGTCTCACCGGCCAATCGCCTGTTTCAGGAGGCCGGTTACATCGTCTTCGTCCTCGATAACCGTGGGACGCCCAATCGCTCGGTCAAGTTCCAGCGCGCCATCTATAAGTCGTTCGGCGGGGCGGACATCGACGACCAGATCGCGGGCGGCAAGTGGCTGCAAACCCTGCCTTACGTGAAGGCGGACAAGATCGGCATGATGGGCTGGTCGCAGGGCGGCTTCGTCACCCTGATGGCCTTGACGGCCAAGGATACGCCGTTCGTCGCCGGGGCCGCCGGCGCGCCGCCGACCGAGTGGGGGTTGTATGATACCGCCTATACCGAGCGCTATATGTCGATGCCGCAGGCCAATGCCGAGAATTACGCGAAGTATGATGTGGTCAACCGTCTTGATAATCTCAAGCCGAACAGCCTGCTGCTGATGCACGGCATGGCCGATGACAATGTGATCCTGCAGAACACGACGCGGGTCATCGACGGCCTGCAAAAGAAGTCGATCCCGTTCGAACTGATGCTGTTCCCCGGCGAGCGTCACGGCGTGCGCGGCAATGCTAAGAACCTGTTCCGCTACCGGCTCTATCTCGACTTCTTCGCCCGCAAGCTTAAGGATTCGGAGTAGGTCCCGAGACACTTCGTTACATTACAAGTGCTTCATGACAGCTAATTAAGTTGTCTCAGGCGCCCGCCGTGCGGCAAAATCGTTTCATCAGATCCATTTAGGGGCTAACGAAATGATCAAATCCGTACTGGCGGGCGTTGCCGTCTCCACGCTGGCGCTGGCGGCCGCACAGGCCCATGCCGCCACCGAGGTCGAACTCAAGAATGTGGCCGCCCGCGTCATCGTCACGCCGGAAGACCGTAGCGACGTCAAACTGACCGTGGCCTATGGCAAGGCGCAACTGCCGAAAATCCTGATCGCGACGCGCGGCGACCGCCTGATCGCCAACGGGCAACTGGGCAAGAGCGTCCATTGCGCCGGTGGCAATGCCCGCATCAACGGCAAGGGCACCTTCGCCCAGAACGACCTGCCGGTGATCCATATCCGCGTACCGCGTGACGCCAAGGTGGCCGCGGGCGGCGCGGTCTATGGCCGCATCGGTGCCACGCGGTCGCTGGAGTTTGCGCTGGGCGGCTGCGGCGACTGGAGCGTGGACGATGTCGAGAAAAAGGCCGAACTGAGCATCGGTGGGTCCGGCACGGTACGGGCGCGCAATGTCGGCGAGGCGGAAATCGCCGTCGGCGGCTCGGGCGATGTCTATGCCGGACGCGTTGGCAAGCTGGAAGGGGCCATCGGCGGTTCGGGCTCGATCAATGTGAACGAAATCAATGGCCCGGTCGAAATCGCTATCGGTGGGTCGGGCGATGTGAAGATCGATAAGGGCATCTCGCCCAAGGTCGAGGTCAGCATCGCCGGTTCGGGCAATGTGCGCTTCAACGGCGAGGCGCGGGACGTCGAGCTTTCGGTTGTCGGCGCCGGTGACGTGACGATTCGCAAGGTGACGGGCCGGGTGTCGAAAAGCGTCATGGGTTCGGGCAACGTGCACATCGGTAACTGACAGAATTTGTCGCGGTAAATCCCTATAAGGATTGCGACGCCAATATCTCCGCCGGTTCATCACGTCCCGGCGGCGATCCAGGAAAAGGCCTGATCCCTTGTGATCCTGCATTTCTCTGGTTCTCCAAACCTGAAAAGCGCAGTCACCGTCGTGTGGCTGCGCTCTTTTTTGTTGCCATGCCGCTTTTTCGGTGGATTTTGCACCGCCGTGGCTTGCCCTTGAGATAAACCACTGATAAACGGCTGCCCTCTCAGAGATTTGCGCGCGGCCTCAGGCCTTACGCCGATGACCTGAAGGGGTATAGCTCAGCTGGTAGAGCGCCGGTCTCCAAAACCGGAAGTCGTGGGTTCGAGTCCCTCTGCCCCTGCCATTTATTCAGGTTTCCGTTTTTTTCTGTAAAGCCGGGACCTTCACTTTCGAAGTGAGGCTTGAAATTCGCGTTTCCGGCCTCATTTCTGTTGTTCAAAAAACTTTTGGAACTGCAGCTCATGGCCAAAAAGCCGACTTCGACGACCACGGCAGACAGCGCGCGCAAGGTCAGCGTCGCCCCCGTGACCACGGCACGTACCGCCGGCACGGACACTGTCACCCCGAAGAAGCGCACCAGCCCGGCCAAGTTCATTCAGGAAGTGCGCCAGGAAGCGCGCAAGATCACCTGGACCTCGCGCAAGGAAACCTGGATCACGACCGTCATGGTCTTCATCATGGTGTTGGTGGCCTGCGTGTTCTTCTATATAGTCGATGGTGGCCTCGGATTCGTGGTCAACTTCCTTATCAATATCGGACGCTAATCTTATGGCCGAAACGCTCGAAGCCACTCTGGCTCCCAATCCCCGCCACAAGTGGTATATCGTCCACGCCTATTCCAACTTCGAGAAGAAGGTGGCTGAATCCCTGCGCGAGCAGGCGAAGTCGCAGGGCCTTGAGGACAAGTTCTCCGAAATCCTCGTCCCCACAGAAGACGTCGTCGAAATCCGCCGCGGCCGCAAGTTCAACTCGGAACGCAAATTCTTCCCCGGCTATGTGCTGGTGAAGATGGAAATGACCGACGAAGCCTACCACCTCGTCAAGAATACGCCGAAGGTCACGGGTTTTCTCGGTTCGGGCCTGAAGCCTGTGCCGGTCAGCGAAAAAGAAGTCCAGCGCATCGTCGGTAATGTCGAAGTCGCCGCCGAAAAGCCCAAGGTCGTCCTGTCGTTCGACATCGGCGAAAAGATCAAGGTCACCGACGGCCCGTTCGCCTCGTTCGACGGCGTGGTCGAAAGCGTCGACCAGGAACACGCCCGCCTCAAGGTGTCGGTGTCGATCTTCGGTCGCGCCACCCCGGTCGATCTGGAATTCGGTCAGGTCGAAAAGACGGCTGGCTAAGGCCTTCGACTTTTGAAGATTTTGAACCCTGCGCAGAGCCTCTGCGCAGGGTTTTCTGTTTCAGATCAGGGTGTGTTATGATCGACGTGGAGGATGATCATGGGATGGTTTGAGCGCTTCAGATTGCGTCGGGCCGCGCGGCGATACGCCCGATATGTGCCTGCCGCCCTGCGCAAGGGGTGGGGCAAGTCCGAGTTCTACACAGTCGGACAGGTGGAGGCAGTCCTCACCTCATTGGATGTTTCGGGCTCATTTAAAGACATAGCCCGTGCGGCATTTCTTACTCAAGAAGATTACCACTTGTCTCAGGATAGCCGGGCCGGTTTGTCCTATGCTGACGCCAGAAGCCTATTCCATGAAATGCAGGCTAAACTCCCTTACGCCTATGGACGTTATGAATTTGAAGCTATGGAGAACGTACAGGCTGCGCGTCAGTATGGCGTCGGCGATAGGTGATTTTAGCGCATATCTTATGCGTTGACGAAACCCACCTGGCGCGGCCAGCGTGGGTTTTGTTTTGTCTGGAAAGCGTACGATGAAAATACTGGTGACCGGCAGTTCAGGGCATCTGGGCGAGGCCCTGATGCGGATGCTTCGGGAACGTGGCGCGGATGTCGTCGGTGTCGATATCCTGCCGTCGGTGTTTACCGATCACGTGGGCTCGATTGCCGATCGGGCGTTTTTGGCGCGCTGCATGGCGGACGTCGAGGCCGTGCTGCACACCGCGACCCTGCACAAGCCGCACGTGGCGACCCACAGCCGTCAGGACTTCATCGACACCAATATCACCGGCACGCTGAACCTGCTGGAGGAAGGGGCGGCGCGGCAGGTGAGGGCGTTCGTCTTCACCTCGACCACCAGCGTATTCGGCGACGCGCTGATCCCACCGCCGGGGCAGCCTGCCGCGTGGATCACGGAAGACGTTGTGCCGGCACCCAAGAATATCTACGGCGTCACCAAGGCCGCCGCCGAAGACCTGTGCCAGTTGTTCCATCGCAATCACGGCCTGCCGTGCATTGTCCTGCGCACCTCGCGTTTCTTTCCGGAGCCGGATGACTCGAAGGCGGCGCGTGAGGCTTTTGACGATACGAACCTCAAGGTCGTCGAATATCTCTATCGCCGCGTCGATATAGAGGACGCGGTCAGCGCGCATCTCTTGGCTATCGAGCGGGTCGGCGACATCGGTTTCGGCAAATATATCATCAGCGCCACGACGCCATTTCAGTCCTCGGACCTCGTAGCCTTGCGCGATCATGTGCCGGACGTCGTGCGCCGCTATGTCGATTATGCAGAGGTGTTTGCGTCGCGTGTCTGGCGGATGCCGGAGCGGCTGGATCGCGTCTATGTCAACGCCCGTGCCCGCCGCGATCTGGGCTGGCAGCCCAAACACGACTTTGCGTCATTGATCGAGCGTTTGAGACGCGGCGACGATCCGGTTAGCTCTCTGGCGCGTCAGATCGGCATCAAGGGCTATCACGGCAAAGCCTATGCCGATGGCCTGTTCCCGGTAGAATGAACGTCTGCGGAGTGTGTGGGCGAGTTTAAGTCTTTGACTACGAAAATCACGAAAAAGCAGATTGAAACGCCTTTGCCCGAAGGGCCTTTTACCTTTTTGCGGCTCAAATCTCAGGCGCTTCGCGCAAGAGAAAACGCATCTTTTTCGTGCTTTTCGTGTTTTTCGTGGTCAAAACTTAATACCCGTTCCTTCTGCTGCGAATGTAGCGGTGAAGGCGCGATAATCCCTTGCGCTCCTTGCTCTTATCGTCTATAGCGCCCGCTCTTCACTCAGCGTGAAGTCAAATCCGTGGAAGAAGCGATTCATACCACGGCTCACAACGTCCCAAAACATCGGGACTTTATGGAGATATCCAATGGCTAAGAAAATCCTGGGCTACATCAAGCTCCAGGTGAAGGCCGGCTCTGCCACGCCTTCGCCCCCCATCGGCCCGGCTCTGGGTCAGCGCGGCGTCAACATCATGGGTTTCTGTAAGGAATTCAACGCCCGCACTGAAAACGTCGAAAAAGGCACGCCGCTCCCGACCATCATCACGGTCTATCAGGACAAGTCGTTCACCTTCGTCACCAAGACGCCGCCGGCGACCTTCTTCATCAAGCAGGCCCTGAACCTGAAGTCCGGCTCGAAGCTGCCGGGCCGCGATTCGGCCGGTTCGATCACGCAGGCTCAACTGCGCGACATCGCTGAAAAGAAGATGAAGGACCTTTCGGCACACGACATCGACGCCGCCGCCAAGATCATCGAGGGCTCGGCCCGTTCGATGGGTCTGAAGATCGTCGACTAAGGGGAAATCTGATGACCAAAATTGCAAAGCGCATCAAGGCTTGGAACGTCGAAGCCGAAAAGCTGCACGGCCTGACCGAAGCCCTCAACGTCGTGAAGGCCAACGCCAAGGCCAAATTCGACGAATCCGTCGAAATCGCCGTCAATCTGGGCGTTGACCCGCGTCACGCCGACCAGCAGGTCCGTGGCGTCGTTCAACTGCCGTCGGGCACTGGCAAGGACGTCCGCGTCGCCGTGTTCGCCAAGGACAAGAAGGCCGAAGAGGCTCTGGCCGCGGGTGCCGAAGTCGTCGGCGCCGAAGACCTGGTCGAAAAGATCCAGGGCGGCTTCATGGACTTCGACCGCGTCATCGCGTCGCCGGACATGATGGCTCTGGTCGGTCGCCTCGGTAAGGTGCTGGGCCCGCGCGGCCTGATGCCGAACCCGAAGGTCGGCACCGTGACCCCGAACGTCGCTCAGGCTGTCAAGGACGCCAAGTCGGGCGCCGTCGAGTTCCGCGTCGAAAAGGCCGGTATCGTTCACGCCGGCATCGGCAAGACCTCGTTCACGGTCGAACAACTGGAAGCCAACGCCAAGGCGCTGGTCGACGCCCTCGTCAAGGCGCGTCCGTCGGGTGCCAAGGGCCTCTATGTCCGCAAGATCTCGCTGTCCTCGACCATGGGTCCGGGCGTGAAGGTTGATACGGCCACGGCTCAGTAAGTTCGCTTACATGACCAAATCAAGCCGCTCCGGTAACGGGGCGGCTTTTTTATTGCCAGAATGTGGGTTGATAATTATTATCAACGCCGGAGGTGCCTCATGCCCAGCAGCGTCAATCTCGGTCCTCATCTCGAAGACGTGGTGACCAATTTGATAACGTCCGGTCGCTACAGTTCGCGCAGTGAGGTCCTGCGCGAAGGCGTGCGGATTATCGAAGAACGCGAAAAGCGTCTGGCGGCTCTGGATGCCGCGATCGCGCGGGGCATTGCCGATGCCGATGCGGGCAGGGTGCATGATGCGGAAGATGTACGCGCCCGGTTGCTGGCGAAATACACTACCGACGCATGAAGGTTGTCTTCTCAAAATCAGCTGAGGACGAACTTGAAGCTATTGCTGACTATATTGCTTTGGACAGCAACCGGCGAGCCGCAAGCTTTATCAATGAGCTGATTGATGCTGCTCTCGCTTTAGGCAATATGCCTTTCGCTTTCAGGCTTGTGCCCAACTTTGAAAACGCAGGCATTAGACGCAAGCCGTATAAACGATATGTGATCTTCTATCGCGTCGAGGACGATAAGATTGTCGTCATCCATATTCTGAACAGCGCTCAGGATCATGAGGCGTTACTGTCGTCAGACGCCTGATCAGCATATCTTCGCCTTTTTATTCTTCGCCCATTCCAGCGCGCCTTCGATGTGGGTCAGGAACACCGGGTCGGACCAGTCCTGAATCTGGTGGCCGAGCGCGGTAAAGAAGATGCCGCCCTTGCCTGCGCACTTCGTCCAGATGATGGGATGGTCCTTGCCCATGCGCCGTTTGTCGCCGGGGTCATAGGTCGTCTCATCGACGGTTGCCAGCACATGGACGCCGGGACCGCGCGGATTGCGGTCGAAGCTGTACCATTCTTCGTTGCGCGTCCAGTTGACCGGCAGTTTTTTCATCGCCGGATGCGCCGGGTTTTCGATATGGACGACGCCGTCCTGAATTTGCGGATGACCGCCGAAGCCTGCGCCGATGACATTATCGATATACCACGGCCAGGGATGGCGGCTGGTGCCGCCTGCGCCGTGCAGGGCGACAATTCGACCACCACTTTCGAGCCATGCCTGAAAAACGACCTTCTGTTCCGGCGTGAACAGCTCACCCGTCGAATGGTTGAGCACGACCACGTTGAAGCGCTTCATGTCGTGCGCATTGAAAATGGCGGCATTGCTGGTCTCATATACCACCCAGCCGCGCCGGATTGCGATATCGGTCACCGCTTTTGCCGTGGCAGGCATACTGTCGTGCCGCCAGTCATTGGCCTTGGACAGGATCAGGATAGCGGGACGTTTTACGGTTTTCGGTACGACCGGGCCGACCGTCTCGAAAACGGGAGTCGTCACCCGTTCGGCGGCAACCGGCAGGGCGGCGAGGGCCATAAAACCCGCCGCAAGCAGTGATTTACGCATGTCGTTTCCTCTTGTTTTTGTGAGGACTATGCGCAGGCTTTTACGTTACGGCAAGGGCGGGCGTGCCGCTGTGGAAGCGGAATTCCGGGTCGGGATCGCTAATCAGGGCCTGTTCGACCGGACGGATGGCCTCGATACGGCGGGCGATATCGTCAGCGTCGCCATACAGATGCGCCAACTTGAGATAGTTGGTAAAATGGCGGCCTTCGCTGTCGAGCAGACCCTTGTAGAACTTGCCCAATTCCGCGTCCAGGTGCGGCCATAGCGCTCCGAAGCGCTCGCATGAGCGCGCCTCGATAAAGGCCGAAACGATCAGAATATCGGTCATCATGCCGGGTTCACTTCGCCGCACCATCCGCCGAAGGCCCATGGCGTAGCGCGACGGCGTCAGAGGACGCAACTCAACGCCGCGCTTCTTCATCAGCTTCATCACCTGCTCATGATGAACCAGCTCTTCGCGGGCCAGCCGCGACATAGCGTTCATCAGGGCTTCGTGCGTATTGTACTTGGCCATCACATTGAGCGCGTTCGACGCGGCCTTGTACTCGCAGTTCTTGTGATCGAGCAGCAGGAGGTCCTGATGCGTCAGCGCCGCGTCGATCCACGCGCGCGGGGTCTCAGAGCCCAGAAAGTCGATGATGTCAGCCAGCATGGCCGGTGTTTGCCAAAGCCGCCCGCCGAAATCAAGTTATTCAGCGGGCTGGGCGATGACGGCGGGTTTGGTCCGCAGGGTCAGCAGCAGGATGGTCGCGATGATGCAGGCCGTGCCGATCACATCGAACACCCCGAACGGCACGCTGAGCCACAGGACCGCGATGACCGTCGCCGACAAGGGCTCGGCGCTGGCCATCAGGCTGGCCGTGCGCGCGCCGATCAGCTTGGTCGCCTGAATATAGGCGAGGAAAGCGATCAGAGTGCCGCCGATGATGGCAAACGACGCCGCGCCCAAAGTGCCTGCGTCCCATGTGCCGCGCACATCCCACGGCGCGTGGATGAAGCTGAACGCGACGCCGCCGATCAGCATGGCCCAGCCGAGCACCACGGGGGCCGGGTAATGGCGCATCAGGGTGATCGGCTGGATCGAATAGACGGCGAAGGCCACCGCCGAGGCCAGCCCCCAGAACAGGGCGGCAGGCGAGATCGAGAGCCCGCCCGGATTGCCATGGGTGACCAGCAGGAAGGTGCCGCCGACGGCGAGCGCAATCGACAAGGCCTCGAATGGGCCGGGCAGGCGCTTTTCGCGAAAGGCGTACCAGGCGGCGATCATCACCGGTCCAGTATATTGCAGCACGGTCGCCGTGGCGGCGTTCGATTCCCGGATGGCGGCGAAATAGGTATATTGCACCGAAATCATCCCCAGCATGGCGAAGGCGAACAGGCGCTTGAGGTTAGGCTCGTCGCGCCAGATGGTCCACACGGCGCGGGGATAGCGCACGGCGCAGATGACCAGCAGCGCCGCGCCGGATATCAGCATTCGCACCGTGACCATCCATTCGGCGCTGACACCCTTGGTCTCGAACAGGTATTGCATGGCCGTGCCGGACACGCCCCACATCAAGGCGCCGAGAAAGGCCAGCAAATACCCCTGAGACGCCGCGCTGCGCATAATCTGTTCCTTGTCGGATGAAGTTATGGGGAATATATTGCGCGTGTACCGATAAGTGCGCTCTGAAATGACGCCTTGTGCGGGAAAATATCTCATCAGGGCGCGCGATATGAAAAATTTTACCCCCGACGCCTTCGACTACGCCATTCTGGAGGCCGTGCAGATCGATAACCGCATTCCGCTGCGGGAACTGGCCGAACGCGTCAATCTGTCCACGGCGGCGGTGCAGCGGCGTATCCGGCGGCTGGAGGACGAAGGCGTTATCACGCGCAATATCGCGGTTATCGAGCCGCATCGCGTCGGCTTGCCCATCACCATCGCTGTCGAGGTGACGATGGAGCGCACCCATATCGACGAACTCGATGCCATGCGCGCCTTGCTGACCGCCGCGCCGGAGGTGCAGCAATGCTACTACGTGACGGGCGAGGCCGATTTTGTGCTGATCGTGCTGGTCGAGACGATGGAGCAGTACGAGGCGCTGGCGCGGCGGCTGTTCTACGACAACCGCAACGTCAAGACCTTCAAGTCGATGGTCACGCTCGACCGGGTCAAGGTGGGGTTGAGTGTCGATTTGTCAGGTCAGCGATAATCTTTGAAAGGTCTGGCGATAGGCCGTCGGCGTGGTCGACAGGTTTTCGCGGAAATGATGCCTGAAATTGGCGGCGCTGCCGAATCCGCAGGTCAGCGCGATGCTGTCGATCGGCTCCGGCGTCGCCTCCAGCATGTCACGTGCGATTTGCAAGCGAACCTGCATCAACCATTTGGCGGGCGTCGTTCCGGTCGCTTCCTCGAACCGGCGCAGGAAGGTGCGCTCGCTCATCCCGGCGCGGCGGGCCAGTTGGGCGACGGTGTGCGGGGCTTCGACGTTTTCGCGCAGGTAATCGAGCAGCGGCCCCAACCGGTTGCGCTCGTATTCGATGGGCACGGATTTCGGGATATATTGCGCCTGACCACCGTCGCGGTGCGGCGGCACGACCAGACGGCGGGCGACCTTGTTGGCGGCTTCCGGGCCGAAGTCGCGGCGGATCAGATGCAGGCACAGATCGATCCCCGCTGCGCTGCCCGCTGAGGTCAGGATCTGGCCTTCGTCGATATAGAGCACGTCCGGCACCAGCTCGATATCCGGATAGGTTTCAGTGACATAGTCGACATACTTCCAGTGCGTGGTGGCCTTGCGCCCTTTGAGCAAACCCGCCGCCGCCAGCACAAAGGCACCGGAGCAGATGGTGACGATGCGCGCCCCGCGATCGTGCGCGCGCTGCATTAAATCGATCAGGGTGTCGGGGATCGGCTTGTCCATCGGCCAGCCAGGGATGATGATCGTCCCGGCGGTCTCCAGCCACACGCGGGGCGCGTCCGCTGTGATGCTCAGGCCCGCCGTCGTCCGGCACGGGCCGTCATCGAGCGACACGACGCGAAAGCGATACCAGTCCGGACCCATCTCAGGCCGCTCAAGGCCGAACAGTTCCACAGCGATGGAAAATTCGAACAACGGCATCCCGTCGAAGGCAAGGGCGCAGACATCACGATTGAACGACAAATTTGGCATGATTGGCATTATGCGCTGAAATCCTGCCATTGGCAATGGATCAGCCCGCCGGGATATTGGCCACATTGCGGGCGCAGGTGCGCAAAGCCATCGCCGCAAAGCCTTTGTTTTTCATATCGAAGGTGCCCATCGGTTTGCCCTCGAAGGTCACGCTGACCACCTGTGCCTTTTCGAGCAGGCCCATCGCCTCACCGGTGCTGGCCGGACCCGACGGGTTCTTGTCCCACCCCGCCCACAGGCCCTGCACATAGCCATTACGGTAGCCGCCCCACTTGGCGGTTGTCTTGCCGACGCCCTTGAACTCCAGCGTCATCGGCTTCGACTGATCCTTGGTGTCCTTGTCGTCGACGATCTCCCAGCGGTTCTGGTGGATACTGGCGCTGAAGGTGCCGTCCACGTGCAGCAGGAAGGTGAGGGTGCGGCCATCGGTGCGCGGATAGTTAAGCGTGCAGCGGTCGCGACCGACCTCAAGCTGAAAGGCATGGGTTTCCGGCTCGGCGGCAAAAGCAGCCGGCGCGGCCAGCATAGTGGCCAAAGCAAACAGAGCGATGCGCATGGAAGTTCCTCTCTAGCGCATCCCGAAACGTGTGAAACGGTTTTCGGATAAGATGCGCGTTAAATATTAACGGCAATAGGGGTTGGATGACGGGCAGGCGGTCGTGGAACCGGACAGGTAGTTGTACATCTGGTTCCAGTTGGAATTGTCGATGATCGAGGACACGCTCTGGCCGGAATAGCTGCTCGACTTGTACGGCGTATAGGTCGAACCCGCCGAGACGTAGTTGGCGTACGCCGAGGCGTTCCACCGCGACCAGCGCTCATACTGCGCCTTCTGATAGGCGGCGAATTCCTCAGCGCGGCGCTTGCTTTCGACGCGGATCGGTTCGGCCAGCATCGAGCGGTAGATGCCTTCGGCCATTTCGCTGCCGCGGCTGGCGGCGATCAGCATGTAGTTTTCGCCCTTTTTGCGGTCTTCCTTGACGCCGTCGCCGTACCAGTAGGCCATGCCGATCCAGATGGCGGCTTCGACGTGGCCGACGCGCGCGGCGTTCTCGATCGCAATGATGCCCTCGGCCTTGCGCGAGGTGTCGAACACGCCGTCAAGGCCATAGACCAGCCAGCCGCCAATAACCCACGCTGCGTCTTCATTCCCTTCCTGCATCAGGCGCACGACGGCATTGACGCCTTCGTTGCGGTCGGCGGCACTGGCCGATTTGACGTATGTCTGCGCCTCGGCCAGTTGCTGGGTGACCGTCAGGCTGGGGTCGATCTTCGGGATCGTGCCGCGGATGCCGGGATTGCTGTCGGCGACCATCTTCGCGTATTTGCAGCCATTGGCCCAGCCCAGCCGGCACGACTTATCGAGGAGCGCGATGGTCACGCCGCCGTGGCCGGGAATGCCCAGCCCTTTCTGATAGGCGTAGGACAGCTCGTCGCAGGCCTGACCGTTATTGAGGTCGCAGCCCCGGCGCATGAAATAGAGCCCTTCCATCTGGTTCGTCGTGGCGCCGGGCCTCTTGCCGTACATACCGATCTGCCCGATGACGACGCAGGCGACGCCGTCGCCCGCCTGACACGAGGTATCGAGAAACTTCTCGCCCTTGTTCAGCGACGCCTTGTCGCCCTTGATCAGGAACATGCCGTAGAGGCGGCAGGCCCTGACCCGGTCGCCGGTCGAACTGACGCAGCCGGTCTCAGCCGCGGCGCGGGCCCTGGTGGCATCGAGCGGCACGCCTTTGCCCTGATTATAGGCCTCCGCCAGACCACTGCACCCCCAGGCCTGTTTCGCGGCGCAACCCTTTTCGAACAGCGGCACGGCCTTTTTGTTGAGCGCCACATCGGTCGTTTCGTCGAACCACTGGCGCGCCTGAATCCGGCAGCCGTCGTCGTCATTCGCCGCACAGGCCTGCGCGATCAGGGCGTCGGCCTGTGCCCGATTTTGCGCCGCATCAGGGCCGCGCATCAGGGCCTGAGCCAGAGCCGAACAGGCCTTGGGCGTCTTGTAGGTTTCACAGCCGGTTTTGGCGAATTGACGCGCCATGTCGACATTGACGAAATTGGCTTCGCCCGACAGGATGACCTCGGCAGTACGCGCACAGCCGTGGCCGCTGCCTGCTTTACAGGCCAGCCGCCAGTAGCCGAGCGCCACCCGCATGTCGGCCCGCAGTGGGCCCAGCCCGGTCTCGAATGCCTCGGCCAGCTTCACGCATTGCGCGACCTTGCCCGCCTGACACTCGCGGTGCCACGTCATCGACACGCCCCACAGCTTGAAGGGCATGTTCTGATGGCCGGTATCGAGATAAAATTCGCGCATCTCGTCATAGCGCGACGGCATCTTTTCCGCCGCCATGGCGGTGCCGGTCAGGACGAACAGCAGACAGACGAAACGCAGGATTTTCGCGAACATGGCCAGCCCCGGGGATAAACCGCCGAAGAGTCACAAAACGGCGTTTTCTCCACAACCCATATTCAGGGGGTATGGCGCGGCCTGACGGGATTTGTAATAAACGCTATAGAGGGCTTGATTTTAGCCGGACTTGCGGATAAAGAGCGCGCCTCGGCTAGAAAGAGCAATCTTTCCTGTCGTTCTGTCCGAGACCTTCGAGGGAGCAGGGGCCACCTGTTCCGTAATGCACCGGGAGCCCCCGGGCGTCGAAATTGAGACGGGACGCGAAACGCCTCAAGATATCACGCTATCCTTTAAAGGGTAACGCGATCCTTGTGATTTTTGCCTCTCATCATGGACAGTGACTTCATCGTTTCGGGCAACCGGAGCGCTTAAAGTCGTTAGCTTCGTGGGATCGTCCCACGGGGTAAATTCCATCAGAAGCAAGCTTCTGATTCCAAGTCACGCTACGGTTAATCCAAAAAGTGCATTCCACTTTTTGGTCGTAGCTTAACGGAGGCCACAATGGACCGCGCTAAAAAAGCCGAATCGATTGAAGAGCTCAAGAGCGTCTTCGCCGAATCCGGCTCCGTGGTTGTTGCCCAATATTCGGGCATGACCTTTGTGGAAATGGCTGATCTGCGCCTGCGTCTTCGTAAAGAAGGCGCCGTGCTCAGAGTGTTTAAGAACCGTCTGGCTCAAAAGGCTCTGGACGGCTCGGCCGGCGAAGCGGGCGACGCCCTCTTCAAATTCCCGACCGTGCTGGCCTATGCCAATGACCCGGTGACGGCCGCGAAAATCTCCGCCCAGTACGCCAAAGAGAACGACAAGTTCAAAATCGTTGGCGGCATCATGGACGGTAATGTTCTCAACGCCGACGGGGTCAAGGCGCTCGCCACCCTGCCGTCGCTCGACGAACTGCGCGGCAAGCTCATCGGTCTGCTTCAGGCCCCGGCGACCAAGGTTGCCGGCGTGCTTCAGGCGCCCGCGGCTCAACTGGCTCGCGTCTTCAACGCTTACGCGACCAAAGAAACCGCCTAACAGCTCATTCCCATCCCATCTTACCTTTAAGGAAATACAATGTCTAAACTGGAACAACTGGTCGCCGACCTGTCCGCCCTGACCGTTCTCGAAGCCGCTGAACTGTCGAAGCTGCTCGAAGACAAGTGGGGCGTCTCCGCCGCCGCTCCGGTCGCCGTCGCTGCCGTCGCCGGTGGCGCTGCTGCCGCTCCGGCCGAAGCTGCCGAAGAGCAAACCGAGTTCACCGTCGTCCTCGTGGACGGTGGCGACAAGAAGATCAACGTGATCAAGGAAATCCGTGGCATCCGCGCCGACCTCGGCCTGAAGGAAGCCAAGGACCTGGTCGAAGGCGCTCCGCAGAACGTCAAGGAAAACATCTCGAAGCAAGAAGCTGCCGACATCAAGTCGAAGCTGGAAGCTGCTGGTGCCAAGGTCGAAGTTAAGTAAGTCGGGTGCCCCCGACCGGGGGTACTTGGAGCGGTATCGCTCAACTTACTGAAAAATGCAGGCTCGGGAGTTCGCTCCCGGGCCTGTTTTTGTTATAAGGCAAGCCGGGGGACGCATGTCATACAAACACTTTCTTATCGTCAGCCTGATATTTTTCGCGGCCTTTTATGGCCTTGAGTCCTTGCCTGCGGGTGGGAATATCAATCTGTGGCGAAATGTGTGGCTCGCCAATCCGACGTTTTCCTTTCAGGCCGCGCTGCTTTTTACGGTGGCCTTTTTGAGTTTTCGGCCCACGGGGCGACATCGCGTCATAAGTGCAGCCTTATTTTGCGCGGTAAGCGCCATCCTTGTTCTGGTCGCCGTGGCTTTCCTTGATCCCGAACCCGTTCATCTCGTGAATACCGTCGCCTATACCGGCGCGGGCGCGTGGATCGCCTACTGCGTTTCGACATATGTCTTGCCGTTAGTCGCGAAAGATAATCGCAGCATTACAAGCCTCGGCCTGTTTGGATTGAATGCGGTCGGGTTTGTCGTTCTTATCGCTGTAATGGCTGGATATCTCATTGAGACGTCCGGATTGAAAGCAGGGGTTTTATACAGTCTGGGCGCACTGGCGGGAGGCGGGCTTCAGTATGTGCGTCGCAAGGCGACAAAGCGGGCGGAAATAGACTGAAGCGCGTTCACACTATCCCCGTGGCGGGAAAGGCGGACGGCTGCCGCCGAAACCACCGGGGGGCGGCCCCATCCGGCTGGCCTGACGCGGGCCATCCCCCAAGGCCAGGGTGACGGTCCCGACAAAGCCCTCACGCACATTACCGGTAAGTTTTACCGTCTGGGCCTCGCGTTCGGCGGCGGTATTGTCGCCGAAGACCATATCCGTGTCGAAACTGACCCGCGCCAGATTATCGGTGCTGGCCTCATAGCCCTCCACCTCACGGTAGATCTGCTCGCAAAGCGCTCGGTCGAAGGCGAATTGCGTCGTGGCGATCTTGTCGTCGGCGCTGCGGGCTTTATCGGGTGACGGATAGACCTCGACATGGATATGTGGCATCCGCCCGTCGTAGCAACCTGGAATGATGGTCAGGAATTCGGCCACGCCGTCCTTATCCGTCGGCTGGATGCCGCGCAGGAAATCCTCTTTCGGCAGGGCATAGAGCGAATACTGTCCGTCGCGGGTGCAGTTCCAGATATAGACCGCGTGATCGGCCAGCGGACGGCATCCGGCACCGGTCAACCGGATGCGCAGGGTCAGCGGCACGCCCGCCGCCATAGCCCCCGTATTGCCGCTGGTGCGGATGTCGCGGCGCTCGATAAACGGTAATTTCAGCGCATTGGGGCTTTCGGCATTTGACGCTTGCATGCCTGGATTTGGGCCCGGCGGCCCCCGGCGCGAGCCGTCGGCGGGGAAGGGGCCTTCGGTCTCTTCGGGCAGGGCGACGCAGGTCTCGGCCAGAGCCGGTGTGCGGCTGGCAAGGGCGACGCCTCCGATCAGGGACATGACGTGGCGGCGGGACGGGAACGGTTTACGCATGAGACCTCACTTGAACGGAGCATAGTCTAAACGGCTCACGCGGCGGTATGATGTCGCCGCCGCAAGACTGACGGTTTTGTCGTAACAAACCCTGTGGTAGATTGCCGCATGACGCCCGAACTCAGACTGTCGCTCGACCTGATCCGCTCGATTATGCCGCAGGACGAACCGTGGTGGATTATCGGCTCGACCGCGCTCTGTCTCAGCGGTGTCGATATCGTCCCAAAGGACGTCGATGTCTTCGCCTCGTCTGCGGTGATCGAGGCGGCGCGGGTGAAGCTAAACGCTACGCCCATGCCGCCGCGCCCGGACGGCAAATTCCGCTCAAACCCCTATTTCCAGCATACACCCGACGGCGGCGTCGAGATCGACTTCATGGGTGATCTGGAGGTGTTTTCAGAGGACGAGTGGAGCAAATTGCAAATTGAAAGCAAAGTGTGGATTGAGGGTTTGCCGTTGCCTTCGCTTGAAGATCAGGCAAAGATTCTGTATCTTTTTGGGAGGGATAAGGATTTGAAGCGTATAGCTTTAATCGGGGGAGCCTATTGAAAAATCTGGTATCAAGAATTGTCTATTGGCTTTGCGCGGCCATGTTTCTTCCGCTTTTCGTTGCTGTTCATATGTCCACCCACGCTAACGAGACCTTGAGGGCTGGTAATCTTTACCTCTGGGGTGATGCCAAAGGGTTGGTTCTGGCTTTGAGCGCCTTGCCGTTTTACAGTCTTGTTCCCATCATAGATGGTGTCACGAATTCTCAACAGCAATCCAAGCCTCGCATTGCCAAGGTTTTATTGGCGAATTTGGCACTGTCCGCTGTGACGGTCGTACTGGCGATAGCTTTATCCGGGATTGTCTCGGCACTTTATATTCTTCCCCTTTTGGTGTCTCAGGCTTTCGGTTCGCTGGTCGCGTTGCCTCTGATTAAACGGTCAAAGCCAGTGTTGGATTTTGGTGTGCCCGTATTCCGGAAGACCGCGCTGACTGACTGGCAGGACCACGGAAGGCGAGCGGTCGCGCTGGTGTTTACCGGGTTATGGCTGTTTCTGGTTTATGAGGACGTCTCCGAAAATGGTTTTGGCATACTGGTCTATTGCCTCGCCGCCTTAGGTGGATGGGGGATCGGAAAGGTCTTTTGGGATACCGGTAATCGGATCGTAAAATAATCATCTATCCCCTCGACTGCCAGAAAAACAGATGGTTCAGGCCTGCAACCATCTGTGGTATGTTGGGCCAGGGGAGGGCGGCATGGATACACCGTCACAGTTTCAGGCCATCATGAACAAGCGCGATCGCGATGTCGGAATCCGGGATATTTCGGAACCGAAAACGATCGGCGTCTACAATACGATGAGCATCGTCGCGGCACTGCTGATTACCAGCCAGTGGCTTGTGTTCATTGCGGTTCACGATGAGGGCGCAAGTCCATGGCGGTATTGGATAGAGCCGCTGACGGTGCCTCTGTTGGCCAATATAGCGGCGTTTGCCAAGGGGAACGACTTCCCCAGCGGCTTATGGATGGCTATCTACCTCCTGAACCCGCTCTTGATTTTAGCGCAGGACAAGCGATTTCCAATGAAGATGTGGGCGGTGGCCGGCGCGCTTAGCATTGGCGCAGGCGCTATATTCGCACCCGCCATGGCCACGCCCTATGCCGTGGTTCAGGCCTTCATCGTCTGGTTTCTCGCGCAGGTGATGGCGACGCAGTTCATTCGTTTGTCGAAAACGTTCAAAATCGTCGCCCATGACAGAGTTGCCGCCGGGTGCTGTTTGTTTGGCAGTCTGATCCTTATGGTTGTCGGCGTGACCGATATTGCGAACTACGTCCTGCCGTTGGTCGCAGGCATTTGTCTCGGTATCTGGATGTGGTTTTACAGGCCCGCTGAGAAAGTTTAAATCTCCTCTCGACAGACGGGGATAAGTAGGCTATGGCACACTCCCTTTTGAGGCGTACTGCGTCTCGATTCAGGCCCGAATGCCGGTTTTATGCTCTTTCCACCGGCGAGGGGTCTCAAGCTTTCTAAAGCGAAAGCCTTTGAAAAACAGCGTCTTTGGCGAGTAATCGCCATAAAAGAGCAGGCGCATGAACGTTTCTCAAAACGCCCCGCGTGCGGGGCAATTTCTAAAATCAAAGCGCGTTTCAACGCCTTCCCAACGCCTTCAAGGAATAACGATGGCCCTGTCGTTCACCGAAAAGAAGCGGATTCGTAAGTCTTTTGGCCGAATCCCCGAAGCGATCCGTATGCCGAACCTGATCGAGGTTCAGCGCTCCTCCTACGAACAGTTCCTGCAACGCTTCGTCCGCGCCGTTGAGCGCGTTGACGACGGTCTGGAAGCCGTGTTCAAGAGCGTCTTCCCGGTCAAGGATTTCAACGAGCGCGCCACGCTCGAATACGTCTCGTACGAATTCGAAGAGCCGAAGTACGACGTCGAAGAGTGCATCCAGCGCGACATCACCTATGCCGCGCCGCTGAAGGTCAAGCTGCGTCTCATCGTGTTCGAAACCGATGAAGACACCGGCGCGCGTTCGGTCAAGGACATCAAGGAGCAGGACGTCTATATGGGCGATATTCCGCTCATGACGGACAAGGGCACCTTCATCGTCAACGGCACCGAGCGCGTCATCGTCTCGCAGATGCACCGTTCGCCGGGCGTCTTCTTCGACCACGACAAGGGCAAGACCCACTCGTCGGGCAAGCTCCTGTTCGGCGCGCGCATCATCCCGTACCGCGGTTCGTGGCTCGACTTCGAATTCGACGCCAAGGACATCCTCTATGTCCGTATCGACCGTCGCCGCAAGCTGCCCGCCACGACCTTCCTGGCCGCGCTGGGCATGGATGGCGAAGAAATCCTGACGACCTTCTACGACGTCGTGCCGTACGAAAAGCGCGAGACCGGCTGGGTCACGCCGTACAAGTTCGAGCGCTGGCGCGGTGTGAAGCCGGACTTCGACCTCATCGACGCCGACAGCGGTGAAGTGGTCGCGCAGGCCGGCACCAAGATCTCGGCCCGTTCGGCCAAGAAGCTGGGCGACACCGTGAAGTCGCTCCTGCTGTCGCCGGACGCGCTCAACGGCAAGTATCTGGCGCGCGACTCGGTCAATTTCGAGACCGGTGAAATCTACGCCGAAGCTGGTGACGAACTGGACGCTGCCGCTATCGGCGTGCTGGAAGCCCAGGGCTTCACCACCATCGACGTGCTCGACATCGACCACGTGACGGTCGGCGCCTATATGCGCAACACCCTGCGCGTGGACAAGAACACGTCGCGTGAAGACGCCTTGTTCGACATCTATCGCGTCATGCGTCCGGGCGAGCCGCCCACGATCGAAGCCGCCGAAGCCATGTTCCAGAGCCTGTTCTTCGAAATTGAGCGCTACGACCTGTCCAGCGTCGGTCGCGTCAAGATGAACATGCGCCTTGAGCAGGACGTGTCGGACGCCGAGCGCGTGCTGCGCAAGGACGACATCCTGAAGATCCTCAAAATCCTCGTCGGTCTGCGCGACGGTCGTGGTGAAATCGACGACATCGACAACCTCGGCAACCGCCGCGTCCGTTCGGTCGGCGAACTGCTGGAAAACCAGTACCGCGTCGGCCTGCTGCGCATGGAACGCGCCATCAAGGAGCGCATGTCCTCGGTCGATATCGACACGGTCATGCCGCACGACCTGATCAACGCCAAGCCGGCCGCCGCCTCGGTGCGCGAATTCTTCGGCTCGTCGCAGCTGTCGCAGTTCATGGACCAGACGAACCCGCTGTCGGAAATCACGCACAAGCGTCGTCTGTCGGCCTTGGGCCCAGGCGGTCTGACGCGTGAGCGCGCGGGCTTCGAAGTCCGCGACGTGCACCCGACGCACTATGGTCGGATCTGCCCGATTGAAACGCCGGAAGGCCCGAACATTGGTCTGATCAACTCGCTGGCCACCCACGCCCGCGTCAACAAGTATGGCTTCATTGAATCGCCCTACCGCCGCGTCATCGACGGGGCCGTGCAGGAAGACGTGACCTACATGTCGGCGATGGAAGAGTCCAAGCACACCATCGCTCAGGCCAATGTTACGATCCAGAACGGCAAGTTCGTCGACGACCTGACGACGGTCCGCATCAACGGCGAAGTGACGCTGGCCGGTGTGGAGCAGGTCGACTATATGGACGTGTCGCCGAAGCAGGTCGTTTCGGTCGCCGCCGCCCTGATCCCGTTCCTTGAAAACGACGACGCCAACCGCGCCCTCATGGGCTCGAACATGCAACGTCAGGCCGTGCCGCTGGTGAAGGCCGACGCGCCGTTCATCGGCACCGGCATGGAATCGGTCGTCGCCCGCGACTCTGGTGCCACCATCGCGGCCCGCCGCACAGGTGTCATCGAACAGGTCGACGCGACGCGTATCGTTGTCCGCGCCACGGAAGAAACCGATCCGGCCAAGCCCGGCGTCGACATCTACCGTCTGTCGAAGTTCCAGCGTTCGAACCAGAACACCTGCATCAACCAGCGCCCGATCGTCAACGTCGGCGACAAGGTTGCTGCCGGTGACATCATCGCCGACGGTCCCTCGACCGATCTGGGCGACCTGGCGCTGGGCCGTAACGTCCTCGTGGCCTTCATGCCGTGGAACGGCTACAACTTCGAAGACTCGATCCTGATTTCGGAACGCATCGTCCGCGACGACATCTTCACCTCTATCCACCTGGAAGAGTTCGAAGTCATGGCCCGCGACACGAAGCTTGGGCCGGAAGAAATCACCCGCGACATCCCGAACGTCGGCGAAGAAGCCCTGCGCAACCTCGACGAAGCCGGTATCGTGGCCATCGGTGCCGAAGTCCAGCCGGGCGATATCCTGGTCGGCAAGGTGACCCCGAAGGGCGAAAGCCCGATGACGCCGGAAGAAAAGCTCCTGCGCGCCATCTTCGGTGAAAAGGCCTCCGACGTCCGCGATACCTCGCTCCGCCTGCCGCCGGGCGTGGCCGGTACGATCGTCGAAGTTCGTGTCTTCAACCGTCACGGCGTCGAAAAAGACGAACGCGCCATGGCGATCGAGCGTCACGAAATCGAACGCCTCGGCAAGGACCGCGACGACGAACTGACCATCCTTGAGCGCAACATCTATGGCCGCCTCAAGGAAGTCATCCTCGGTCAGACCGCTGTCTCCGGCCCGAAGGGTATGGGCCGCGGCGAAGTCACCGAAGAGAAGCTGGGCGAAGTGTCTAAGGGGCTCTGGTGGCAGATCGCGCTCGAAGACGAGAAGCTGATGGGCGAAATCGAAGCCATGAAGCGCCAGTTCGAAGACGCCCGCAAGCGTCTGGACCGTCGCTTCGAGGACAAGGTCGAGAAGCTGCAGCGCGGTGACGAACTGCCGCCGGGCGTCATGAAGATGGTCAAGGTCTTCGTGGCCGTGAAGCGCAAGCTTCAGCCGGGCGACAAGATGGCCGGCCGTCACGGCAACAAGGGGGTTATCTCCAAGATCCTCCCGGTCGAAGACATGCCGTTCCTTGCCGACGGTGAGCACGTCGATATCGTTCTGAACCCGCTGGGCGTGCCTTCGCGCATGAACGTCGGTCAGATCTTCGAAACCCACCTGGGCTGGGCCTGCGCCAATATCGGCAAGCAGATTTCCAACCTGCTCGAAGAGTGGCAGAACGGCGGCCAGAAGCAGGCCCTTATCGATCACCTGAAGGGCGCTTACGGTGCCGATCAGGAGCTTCCGGAAACGGAAGAAGAGCTGATCGAGCTGGCCAAGAACCTCGCGCGCGGCGTGCCGATCGCGACCCCGGTCTTCGACGGTGCACACATCAACGATATCGAGAACATGCTCGAATTCGCCGGTCTCAACCGTTCGGGTCAGTCGATCCTGTTCGACGGTCTGACGGGTGAGCAGTTCAAGCGTCCGGTCACCGTGGGCATCATCTACATGCTCAAGCTGCACCACCTGGTCGACGACAAGATCCACGCCCGCTCCATCGGGCCGTACTCGCTCGTCACCCAGCAGCCGCTGGGCGGTAAGGCGCAGTTCGGCGGTCAGCGCTTCGGGGAAATGGAGGTCTGGGCTCTGGAAGCCTATGGTGCCGCCTACACCCTGCAGGAAATGCTGACCGTGAAGTCGGACGACGTGGCCGGCCGGACCAAGGTGTACGAAGCGATCGTCCGTGGCGACGACAGCTTCGAAGCCGGTATCCCGGAATCGTTCAACGTCCTGATCAAGGAAATGCGTTCGCTGGGTCTCAATGTCGAACTGGAAAATGGTCAAGGGTAAAGGCTGAGGGGCCGCAGGCCCCTCAGACACCCCGTAACCCGTCCAAATCGTTTTACGTGCCACAGGCACAGTTGGAGTACTGGAATGAACCAGGAAGTCCTCAATATTTTCAATCCGGTCCAGGTCGCCCCGACCTTCGACCAGATCCGCATCACCCTGGCGTCGCCTGAAAAGATCCTCTCGTGGTCGTTCGGCGAAATCAAGAAGCCGGAAACCATCAACTACCGTACGTTCAAGCCGGAACGCGACGGCCTGTTCTGCGCCCGTATCTTTGGCCCGACCAAGGACTACGAATGCCTGTGCGGCAAGTACAAGCGCATGAAGTACAAGGGCATCATCTGCGAAAAGTGCGGCGTCGAAGTCACCCTGAGCCGCGTTCGTCGTGAGCGGATGGGCCACATCGAGCTGGCCTCGCCGGTCGCTCACATCTGGTTCCTGAAGTCGCTGCCGTCGCGTATCTCCATGTTCCTCGACATGGCGCTGAAAGACGTCGAGCGCGTCCTGTACTTCGAAAACTACATCGTCACCGAGCCCGGCCTGACGCCGCTGAAGCTGAACACGCTTCTGTCGGAAGACGAGTACTACCGTTATCAGGAAGAATTCGGCGACGACTCGTTCACCGCTGAAATCGGCGCCGAAGCCATCCGCAACATGCTGATGTCGATGAACCTCAACGAGGTCGCCGACAAGCTGCGCGCCGAGCTGGCCGACAATCCCTCGGAAATGAAGGCCAAGAAGGCGTCCAAGCGCCTGAAGCTGATCGAGGCCTTCCTCGAATCCGGCAACAAGCCCGAATGGATGGTCCTGACCGTTGTGCCGGTCATCCCGCCGGAACTGCGTCCGCTGGTGCCGCTGGACGGTGGCCGCTTCGCCACCTCCGACCTGAACGACCTCTATCGCCGCGTCATCAACCGGAACAACCGTTTGAAGCGCCTGATGGAACTGCGCGCGCCGGACATCATCATCCGCAACGAAAAGCGCATGCTTCAGGAGTCGGTCGACGCCCTGTTCGACAACGGCCGTCGTGGCCGCGTCATCACCGGCGCCAACAAGCGTCCGCTGAAGTCGCTCGCCGACATGCTGAAGGGTAAGCAAGGTCGCTTCCGTCAGAACCTGCTCGGCAAGCGCGTCGACTATTCGGGTCGTTCGGTTATCACCGTCGGTCCGGAACTCAAGCTGCACGAGTGCGGCATCCCGAAGAAGATGGCGCTGGAACTGTTCAAGCCGTTCATCTATGCGCGCCTCGACGCCAAGGGCCTGTCGGGCACCGTCAAGCAATCGAAGCGCATGGTCGAGCGCGAGCAGCCGCAGGTGTGGGATATCCTCGAAGAGGTCATCCGTGAGCACCCGGTCCTGCTCAACCGCGCGCCCACGCTCCACCGCCTCGGCATCCAGGCCTTCGAGCCCAAGCTGATCGAAGGCAAGGCGATCCAGCTGCACCCGCTCGTCTGCTCGGCCTTCAACGCCGACTTCGACGGTGACCAGATGGCCGTTCACGTACCGCTGTCGCTCGAAGCCCAGCTCGAAGCGCGCGTCCTGATGATGTCGACCAACAACATCCTGTCGCCCGCCAACGGCAAGCCGATCATCGTCCCGTCGCAGGACATCGTGCTTGGCCTCTACTACCTGTCCCTCGTCAAGGACAAGGAAGCGGGCGAAGGCATGATCTTCGGCGACCTCAACGAAATCCAGCAGGCGCTCGACGCCGGCGTGGTTTCGATGCACGCCAAGATCAAGTGCCGCTTCACCCAGAAGGACGAAGACGGCGTCGTGCGCACCAAGGTCGTTGACACGACCCCGGGCCGCATGAAGATCGGTGCGCTGCTGCCGTACAACGAGAACATCGGCCTCAAGGTTCTGGACAAGACCTTGACCAAGAAGGAAATAGGGAACCTCATCGACATCGTCTACCGCCACTGCGGTCAGAAGGCGACGGTGATCTTCGCCGACCAGATGATGGCGCTGGGCTTCAAAGAAGCGGCTAAGGCCGGTATCTCCTTCGGCAAGGACGACATCGTTATTCCGGAAACCAAGAAGGGTATCGTCGAAGAAACCCGCAAGCTGGTCGAGGAATACGAGCAGCAATACGCCGATGGTCTGATCACCAAGGGTGAGAAGTACAACAAGGTCGTCGACGCCTGGTCGAAGGCGACTGACCGCGTGTCGGACGAAATGATGAAGGAAATCAGCCGCAAGCTGATGACCAAGGATGGCCGTGAAGCCGAGATCAACTCGATCTACATGATGGCCAACTCCGGTGCCCGCGGTTCGCAGGCCCAGATGAAGCAGCTCGGCGGTATGCGCGGCCTGATGGCCAAGCCGTCGGGTGAGATCATCGAAACGCCGATCATCTCGAACTTCAAGGAAGGCCTGTCGGTTCTGGAATACTTCAACTCGACCCACGGCGCCCGTAAGGGCCTCGCGGATACCGCGCTGAAGACCGCCAACTCCGGTTACCTGACCCGTCGTCTCGTTGACGTCGCTCAGGACTGCATCATCATGGAAGAAGACTGCGGCACGACCCGTGGCATCACCATGCGCGCCGTCGTCGAAGGCGGTGACGTGCTGGTGTCGCTCGGCGCGCGCGTCCTCGGCCGCACCACGGCCGAAGACATCCGTGATGTCGCTTCCGGCGAAGTCGTTGTCGCCGCCGACACCTATATCGACGAAAACGTCGTCGAGGAAATCGAAGCCTCGGGCGTTCAGTCGGTGAAGGTCCGCTCGGTCCTGACCTGTGAAGCCGAACTCGGCACCTGCGCGGCCTGCTACGGTCGCGATCTGGCCCGCGGCACGCGCGTCAATATGGGCGAAGCGGTCGGCGTCATCGCGGCGCAGTCGATCGGTGAACCCGGCACGCAGCTGACCATGCGTACCTTCCACATCGGCGGTACCGCATCGGTCGCCGAGCAGTCGTTCTACGAGACGACCTCGGACGGCGTGATCAAGCTGTCGGCGGCCCCCACGGTTCAGGGCGCGCACGGCGATCTGATCTCCATGTCGCGTAACCTGGTCATCACCATCTTCCACGATGGCAAGGATCGCGAAACCTACAAGGTGCCCTACGGCTCGCGTCTGCGCGTCAAGGAAGGCACCGAGGTCAAGAAGGGCCAGCGTCTGGCGGAGTGGGACCCCTATACCACCCCGATCATCACCGAAGTGGGCGGCAAGATCCGTTTCGAAGACCTCACCGACGGTCAGTCCGTCCGCGAGGAAACCGACGAAGCCACGGGTATCACCAACCGCGTCGTCACCGACTTCCGCGCCTCGTCGCGCGCCGCCGATCTGCGTCCGACCATGGGCGTGATCGACGATGCCGGCACCTACAAGCGTCTGGCCAGCGGGGCGGAAGCCCGTTACCTGCTGCCGGTCGGGGCCATTCTCTCCGTCGGCAACGGCGACGAGGTCCGTCCGGGTGAAATCATCGCCCGTATCCCGACCGAAGGCGCCAAGACCCGCGACATCACCGGCGGTCTGCCGCGCGTCGCCGAACTGTTCGAAGCCCGCCGTCCGAAGGACTGCGCCGTCATCGCCGAAATGGATGGCCGCGTCGAATTCGGCCGCGACTACAAGAACAAGCGTCGCATCAAGATCACCCCGGAAGATGGTTCCGAAGCGGTCGAATTCCTGATCCCGAAGGGCAAGCATATCTCCGTCCACGACGGCGATATCATCCAGAAGGGCGACTACATCATCGACGGCAACCCCGATCCGCACGATCTGCTGCGTATTCAGGGCGTCGAGGCTCTGGCCGAATACCTCGTCAACGAGGTGCAGGAAGTCTACCGTCTGCAAGGCGTGCCGATCAACGACAAGCACATCGAAGTCATCGTGCGTCAGATGCTGCAAAAGGTCGAAATCCTCGAACCGGGCGACACGGGCCTCATCCGTGGCGACCACCTGGACAAGGCCGAAGTGGACCTGGAAAACCTCAAGGCGGAACGTCGTGGTGGCCGCGCCGCCCTGACGCAGCCAATCCTGCTGGGGATCACCAAGGCGTCGCTGCAAACCAAGTCGTTCATCTCGGCGGCATCGTTCCAGGAGACCACCCGCGTCCTTACCGACGCCTCGGTCAACGGCAAGATCGATACCCTCGATGGCCTCAAGGAAAACGTCATCGTCGGTCGTCTGATCCCGGCCGGTACGGGCGCCTATCTCCGCTCGCTCCAGCGCGTGGCGATGAAGCGCGACGAAGCTCTGGCGCATCAGCGCGAAGAGACGATGGAGCCGCTGCCGGCGGAAGTCCTGCTCGAAGGGCCCGTGGCCGGAGAGTAAAACTAAGAAAAGGCAAGGGGGCTCGCCCCCTTGACCCCGATACAATCCCTCATACTCCCCCACGTGTGGGGGAGGTGGCAGCCCGAAGGGCTGACGGTGGGGGGCCTTTTTGAAAACCCCTGAGCTTTCGCTCAGGGGTTTTTCTTTGTGCCAAGTAAAGCGTTTGACGGGGGTGGACAGGTCGTATTATGAATTTCAAAGACCTCGCAACATAAGCGACGGCAAGGGAGAAACACATGGATCGACGGACCTTTTGCGCGGCGGCGGCGGCCCTGACCCTGCCGGCCACAACCCACGCCGCCACGCCAGCACCACGTCCGGCATTCCGCCCTCAGGCCAGGACGCTGGAAAGGTTGGCCCGGCTGGGTCGCGACGTTCCGGCGTTCGTAAAATTCTACCTTCCGCATTTTCAGCCCCACACCTCGGTCTGGGGCTATGAAGACGGGGTGGTGTGGACGGGCATTTTACAGCTCTATGACGCCACCGGGGATAAGGCGTTCCTCACCTACGTTTACGACGACATGCACACCCGCGTCGCTGCTGATGGTGCGTTGCCGCTGTTCAAGCCGATGCCGTACAATATCGACATGATCAATGCGGGCCGGGTGCTGCTGCCCTTGCACAAGGCGACCGGCGAGGCGCGCTTTCGCAAGGCGATGGACGTGCAGTTCGAGTCGCTGAAAACTTTCCCACGTACCAAGACCGGCAACTACTGGCACAAGGCGCGCTATCCGTGGCAGGTCTGGCTCGACGGCCTCTATATGGGCCAGCCGTTCCAGACCCAGTATGCCCGCGTGACGAAAAATCCGGCCCTGTTCACCGATACGGTGAACCAGATTAGGACGGTAGAGAAAATCCTGCGTCACCCCGGTAACGGCCTCTACTACCACGGCTGGGACGAAAGCCGCGCGCAGCGCTGGGCCGATCCGAAGACCGGCCTGTCGCCGAATGTCTGGGGCCGCGCCATGGGCTGGTGGGTCTGCGCCCTGATCGACACCTACGACCTGTCGGACGGTTTCGATGCGCAGGGCCGGGCGGATATAGCGCGCATCCTGCGCCAGACGATCGAGGCGCTGCTGGCGGTCCGCAGCCGCGACGGCCTGTGGTATCAGGTCCTCGATCAGGGGACGCGCGCCGGTAATTACGAAGAAGCCTCGGCGTCCGCCATGATCACCTATGCCATCCTGAAAGCCGCGCGTCTTAGCATTGTCGATGCACCGACACGTGCGGCGGGAATGAAAAGCCTTTCGGCATTGATCAACCGCTTCGTCACGCCTACGGCGCTGAACGGTATCTGTCAGGTCGCGGGTCTTGGCGGGACGCCGTACCGCGACGGCAGTTACGACTACTACCTGTCGGAAAAGATCGTCGCCAACGACCCCAAGGGCGTCGGCGCCCTGTTCATGGCCTTGGCCGAGGCGCTGCGGGTGTGATCAGGCTTTTGCGCTCAGGCGGCGATAGAGCCACGGCTCGACCAGCGACACGACCACCAGTACCGCCGCGCTGACAAAGGCCAGACCCAGCGCATTGAGCGGTAAGGCGCAGTAAAATGCGCCTGCCCCCACGCCCGCCAGTGCGACGATACCCAGCAGATGCAAGGGCGCCCATTTCGACGCCGTCACGCGGATAAACAGCAGATTACCGAGCAGGTACAGCGCCGGACCGCCGAGGATCGACGCGATATTGACGATCCCGGCCTCCTCATGCGGGTGCATCAGCACATGCTCGTCACCGACCGCCGTCAGGATGATCCCGGCCACCAGCAACAGATGGATATAGGTATAGGCGACCTGCGCCAGTTCCCCGGGCAATTCGGCGTGGGCGATCTTATGGCTGGCCTTGCTGGCCGTGAGACCGAAATAGAGCCACCACATGGCGATGCAGGTCACGAAGGACTGCAAAAAGGCCAGAGTCGTATCGAGCGACAGGGCTTCGTGCGCGAAGCTGGCCCCCATGACGAGGATCGATTCGCCCAGAGCGATGATCACGAACAACCCGCAGCGTTCGGCCAGATGCTCGCCGTCCACATCCCAGCTGGCGAAGGACGACTTGCCGATCACCGGTATCCAGTAAAAGGCGCGTGGCCCGATATATTCGATGAGTAGCGCCACGGCCCACAGGCCCAGCCGCAGGTCGCCGCTGCTGAACGCGCCCCAGATCCAGAAGATGCCCGAGGTCGCGAACCACACGCTGATGCGGATGAAATTCAGATGGTTCTCATAGCTATGGCCGCGCACGCTGATGGCCATGAACAGCGACCGTCCGACCTGCATGGCCACGTAGCAGCCCGCGAAGATCAGGCCGTGGACGGGGCTCGAAAAGGCCTGCGGCAGGGAGGTGGTCAAACCCAACCCCACCAGCATCAGCACGAACAGCATGACGCGCACCGGGCCGCTTTCGGGGTTCATCCAGTTGGTGACCCACGAGGTATAGATCCACACCCACCACACGGCGAGCAGCAGCAGCACCGTTTCCAGCGCACCGCGCGGCGTGAAATGCGCCAGAAGCGAATGCGACAACTGCGTGATCGCAAATACAAAAACGAGGTCGAAGAACAGTTCGATAAAGCTGACGCGGCCGGAATGGGCGGCGCTACGATCGCGAAACAGAAGAGACGTCATATGGCTTGCCCCGCCGCCCAGCCCGAAGACCAGGCCCACTGAAAATTGTAACCGCCCAGCCAGCCTGTGACATCGAGCGCTTCGCCGACGACGTACAGGCCCGGACACAGGGCGCTTTCAAAGGTTTGCGAAGAGATGTGCTGTGTGTCAATACCGCCGACCGTGACTTCGGCGGTGCGATAGCCTTCGCTGCCGTCGGGGATCAGGCTCCACGGTTGCAGCCACGTATTGATCGCCATCAGTTTCTTGTCCGACAGGTCGGCGATGCGCGTCTCGCCGTCGAGGATCGCGGCTTCGAGAATACGGTCGGAGAGGCGTTTCGGCACGATCTCCGACAGGACATTGGCGATATGCTGACGCGGGGTCGAGCGACGGCGCTCTTTCAGCGTCTCCATCACATTGATATCGGGGCGCAGGTCGATCTCGACGGCCTGACCCGGTGTCCAGTAGGAGGAAATTTGCAGGATCGACGGCCCGGACAAACCGCGATGGGTGAACAGGAATCCGTCATTGAATGATTTCTTGCCGATCCTGACGCGCGCATTCAAAGACACACCGGAAAGCCCTTCTATATATTGCAGTTTTTCACCGCCCAGCGTGAAGGGAACCAGACCGGCGCGGGTAGGGACGATGTCGTGCCCGAACCGGCGTGCCACGTCATAGGCAAAGCCCGTCGCCCCCATCTTGGGGATCGACAGCCCGCCGGTCGCCAGCACCAGATTTTGGCATTCGATAACTGCGCCGGGAACGCTCAGGCGAAAACCCTCCGGTGTCTTTTCCAGATCGCTGACCGGGCTTTGCAGCCACAGTTCGCCGCCGTGGCTTTTGAGATCATCGAGCAGCATATCGATGATATCCATCGCCGAATTATCGCAAAAGAGCTGGTTTTCGGCCTTATGGTGATAGGGAATGCCGCGCGCAATGACACGATCAAGAAAATCCCACGGCGTAAAACGCTTGAGCGCTGATTTGCAAAAGTTCGGATTGGCCGAAATGTAATTCTTCTGAGCCGCGTCCAGATGCGTGAAGTTGCAGCGTCCGCCGCCGGAAATACGGATTTTCTCGGCGGGTGCTTTGGCGTGATCGATGACGACGACGGTGCGCCCGCGTTTGGCGGCCTCGATGGCGGTCATCAGGCCCGCGGCCCCGGCGCCTATGATTACGGCGTCGAATTTACGCGGTGCAGCCATGACTTATCCCAAAAATTTTACCGAGACCTGACCTTAAGTCACACTTGTTGAAACGGAAATTGCCGTTAAGGTCAATTTGAACGGCGCGACTCGCGTCTCATACAAACATCCGGAGGAATGTACCATGACCGATCTGGCCGCCATCACACAAAAAATCGCTTCCGCCGTGGGTGAAAACTCGGGCCTCGGCAAGCGTATCAAGCTTGATTTCGGCGACGATGGCAAGATTCTGATCGATGCCGCCAATGTGCCGAACGTCGTCAGCAACGATGATGGTCCGGCGGATACGACAGTCGTGGTTTCGCTCGACAATCTGATCGCGCTGAAACAGGGGCAACTCGACCCGATGATGGCCTTCATGTCGGGTAAGTTGAAGGTGCTCGGCGACATGGGGATCGCTCAGAAACTGATCCCGCTGCTTAAGGGGTAATCTAATTCAAAAACAAAGGCCTGAGGATAAATCCTCAGGCCTTTTTGTATGTGATTTAACCCGGTCCCGACCGGTTGGGCATCGACGCGGCGATTACGCGATCGCCGACATAGGGATTGCTCTGCCGCTCCTGGGCAAAGCTCGACATCGGTCCGTGGCCGCAGACGAAGCGCACATCGCCCAGAGGCCACAGACGCGTCGTGATGGCCTCGATCAGGTCGGCGTGGTTGCCGCGTGGAAAATCCGTCCGCCCGATAGACCCCTTGAACAGGATATCGCCGACCTGCGCGAACTGCGACGGTGCGTGGTAGAAGATCACGTGACCCGGCGTATGGCCGGGACAATGGATGACCTCCCACGTCGTTTCGCCCAGGGTCACCGTATCGCCGTGGTTCAGCCAGCGATCGGGCTCGAAGCTTTGCGCGTCGTAGATGCCCCAGCGCTGGGCGTCCTCCGGGATGCGCTCGATCCAGAAGCGGTCGTCCTCGTGCGGGCCTTCGACCGGTGCGCCGGTGGCCTCGCGCAGGGCCTGCGTCCCGCCCGCGTGGTCGGCATGACCGTGCGTGACCCAGATTTTCTCCAGCGTCAGGCCGCGCCGCTTGATCTCGTGCAGCACCGGCTCGATATCGCCGCCGGGATCGATGACCGCCGCCTTGTTGGTTTTCGTACACCAGACGACGGTACAGTTCTGTTGTAGCGGCGTGACCGGGGCGACGAACAAGCGGATCGGGGATTCAGCAGTCATAACGATTCCAGTGAGGTTTTGTTCTGCATACACCGCTACGCCTTATCGTAACAGGCTTTATGACGCATTTGCGAAGATGGTTGCAGATTGAACCTTTGCATTATAGTCTCGATTAAATCGACGTATCACACCGAAATGTCGGCAAAATTTTTGGGGGCTTGGCGGATTCCTAAAGGGGGGACTGCCTGAGCTTAAATCAAAGTTCATAAAGGGTGACAAATGAACACTTGGCGCATCAAGCCACTCGATGCGATTCTGGCGACGGCGGAGAAAAAATCGCTCCACCGTTCGCTCGGCGCATTTCAACTGACCATGCTGGGGATCGGCGCCATTATCGGCACCGGTATCTTCGTTCTGACCGCTGCCGCTGCTCAGAAGGCCGGGCCGGGGATGCTGTTTTCCTTTGTCGTCGCGGGCTTCGTCTGTGCCGTGGCGGCGCTGTGTTACTCGGAACTGGCCTCGATGGTGCCGGTGTCGGGTTCGGCCTATACCTACACCTACGCCGTTATGGGTGAACTTCTGGCCTGGACGGTTGGCTGGGCGCTGATTCTGGAATATGCGGTTGCCGCTTCGGCCGTGTGCGTCGGCTGGTCCGGCTACGTCATGGGGCTGCTGAAAAGTTATACCGGGTTTGAGTTACCCTATTTCCTTGCCGCGGGGCCGATCTGGGGCTGGTCGGGCACCTTGCCGACGGTTGATTTCACCCATGGTGTCGTCAACCTGCCGGCCATCATCGTGGCGTTGCTGGTGACGGGTCTTCTGGTCATCGGCACCAGCGAAAGCGCCAAGGTCAATGCGCTTCTGGTCGTCGTCAAGGTTACGGCGCTCACCGCCTTCATCGCGCTGAGCCTGCCGATCATCAAGGGCGAGAACTTCACCCCGCTGATGCCGACGGGTCTGATCGGTCCGGAAGGCCTCGGCGTCATCGGTGCCGCCGCGTCGATCTTCTTCGCCTATGTCGGGTTCGATGCCGTGTCGACCGCCGCCGAAGAAACCAAGAACCCGCAAAAGAACGTACCGATCGGCCTGATTGCCTCGCTCGGCATCTGTACGGTCTTCTATCTGCTGGTCGCGGCCGGCGTCATCGGTACGGTCGGCGCTCAGCCCCTGACCGTCAATGGCGTCGTCCTGTCGCCGGACTCCGCGGCCTTTTCGGAGGCCTGCCGTGCTGCCACCGAAGCCGGTAACGCCCCGATCGTCTGTTCGCGCGAAGCGCTGGCCGAGGTCCTGCGCATGAGCGGCTTTGAACAGGTCGGCAACCTGATCGGCGTCGCCGCCATGATCGCTCTGCCGTCGGTCATCCTGATGATGATCTATGGTCAGACGCGTATCTTCTTCGTCATGGCCCGCGACGGCCTGCTGCCGGAAAAGCTGGCTGACGTACACCCGAAGTTCAAGACGCCGTGGAAAATGACGATCTTTACCGGCCTCTGCGTCGCCATCGCCGGTGCTTTCTTCCCGGTCGGGCAACTGGCTGATATTTCGAACTCCGGTACGCTGTTCGCCTTCTTCATGGTGGCGATCGCCATCATGGTTCTGCGTATCAAGGAACCGAACCGTCATCGTCCGTTCAAGACGCCTCTGGTGTGGATCATCGCGCCTCTGGCCGCCCTCGGCTGCCTCGGCCTGTATCTGAACCTCCCGACAGTTGCCAAGATGGTGCTGCCGGTGTGGGGCGCCATCGGTCTGGTGATCTACTTCGCTTATAGCCGCCGTCATTCGCACGTCGGCAAGGGTCTGATCGAGGTCCACGAGGACGATGCCGATCTGCCGCCGCCACCGGCGACGACCTGATCCTGGATTCTTTACTGGTCGCATGCTTGACGCGAAAAACCGGTTTCCACTTTTTCGCAGCATGCTCTGATGAAAGCGCCCGGTTCCGCCGGGCGCTTTTTTCTTGCCGCGTGAAGGGACGCGGATTAGGCAGGGACATGCTGCCTATCGAAGAGATATTTCCTGCGCTCACGGCGTACCTTAGAGACCGGACGACGGCGATCATCATCGCGCCGCCGGGGGCGGGTAAAACGACAGGTGTGCCCCTGGCCCTGCTTGATGCCCCGTGGCTGGGCGGGCAGAAGATCGTCATGCTGGAGCCCCGCAGGCTGGCGGCGCGAGCGGCGGCCATGCGTATGGCTGAGACCCTGGGCGAGCCGGTCGGGCAAACCGTCGGGTTCCGGGTGCGCGGCGAAAGCAAAATATCCAAACAGACGCGTATCGAGGTCGTCACCGAAGGCGTCTTTTCGCGCATGATTGTAGACGACCCGGCGCTGGAGGGGATTGGCTGCGTCATTTTTGACGAATTCCACGAACGCAGCCTCGATGCCGATCTGGGTCTGGCCTTTGCCCGCGACAGTCAGGGCGTGCTTCGCGACGATCTGAGGCTGCTGGTCATGTCGGCGACTCTGGACGGTGAACGCGTGAAGGGCGTGCTGGATGACGCCGAGGTGTTCCACAGTCTGGGGCGCGCCTTCCCGGTGACGACGCACTATGTCGGTCGCGATCAGGCGGTGCGGCTTGAGGATGACGTCGCGAAGACCGTGCGCCGCGTGGCGCAAAAACTGACGCCGGAGCGCGCCGAGACCCTGCTGGTCTTCCTGCCGGGGCAGGGCGAAATCCACCGCGTGGCCTCAATCCTGTCCGAGAAAGGATTGCCGGACCATATTGATCTGCATAAACTTTACGGCGCGATGGACCCGCGCGATCAGTCGGCGGTTTTAAGCAAAAACAAACCCGGACGTCCACGCATCGTACTGGCCACCGCCATTGCCGAAACCTCGCTGACGCTCGACAAGGTGTCGATGGTCGTCGACAGCGGCTTAGCGCGATTGGGGCGGTTCGATCCGGCGCGTGGCGTGGTGCGGATGGTCACCGAGCGCGTCTCGAAGGCGTCGGCCGATCAGCGTCGGGGCCGCGCCGGGCGGACGCAAGCCGGGGACGCCTACCGCCTATGGGACGAGGAAAACGATCGGTCGCTGATCCCGTTTGCACGGCCGGAAATCCTTGAGACCGATCTGTCGCGGCTCGTGCTTGACCTGCGCCTGTGGGGCGCGAAATCGACCGAGGGTCTGGCCTTGCTCGACCACCCACCGAAGGCCGCATTTCAGGAAGCCGAATACCTGCTCAGAGGCCTTGGCGTGCTGGATGCCAAAGGCGATCTGACCGAGCATGGTCGGATGGTCGGACGGCTGCCGCTGTCGCCGCGACTGGCGCACATGCTGCTGCTGGCGGCGCGCGATGGCGTGGCCGAAACCGGGGCGGCGCTGGCGGCATTGTTGTCGGAAAACGGACTGGGTGGCAAGGCGGCGGACCTTGATCTGCGGCTGGAAGGCCTGAGCCGCGATCGCTCGCCCAAGGCATCGCAGGCGCGGCAACTGGCGCAAAACTGGGCACGACAGGCGCAGGCCCTGATCGGGGCCGCGAAAGGCAAAGCGAGTGCCAAACCGGCCCATGCTCTGCTGGCCGAATGTTTCCCCGAACGCGTGGCCAAGGCGCGCGGCAAGCCGGGAGAGTTTGTCATGGCCAATGGGCGGGGTGTCTATGTCGATGAGCACGATGGGCTGGCGAAGGCCGCCTATATTGCAGTCGGCGATCTTGGGGGCGGGGCGGGGCGTGACCGGGTTCTGCTGGCCGCGTCGTTGGCCGAAACCGAGATACTGGCTCTGTTTGCCGATCGGCTGGAGACGCGTGTCGTGCTGGAACGCAGCAGTGGAAAATTCAAGGCCGTCGAACAAAAGCGCCTTGGCGAACTGATCCTGTCGGCGCGGCCTCTGGCGCAGGTACCCACAGAATTGCTGATTGAAGCGGAAGTTGAGGAAATCCGTCAAAAAGGATTGAAAGCGCTTAAATTTTCGGAAAATGCCGAAAGCCTGCGTGAGCGCGTCAATTTCCTCCATACGCAGGACAACACGTGGCCGGATATGTCGGATGCCGCGCTCTTGGCGGGCCTGAGCGACTGGCTCGGCCCCTATGCGGCGGGCAAACCCTTGCTGTCGCTGTCGGCCAGCGACGTGTCGCAGGGGCTGCTGGGGCTGCTTGATTACGACCAGCAACGACACCTCGACCAGCTCGCGCCCGAAAGCCTGCGGTTGCCGACCGGTTCGGGTGCGCGAATTGATTACGCTGCCGAGGGCGGACCGCAGGTCTCGGTGCGGGTGCAGGAACTTTACGGCGTCACCCAGCATCCGACGGTTGGGCCGCATAAAACGCCCCTGACGCTGGCGCTTTTGTCGCCGGCGCATCGCCCCATTCAGATCACCCGCGATCTTCCCGCGTTCTGGAAAGGTACTTGGGCGGAGGTGCGGACCGATATGAAGGGCCGATATCCGCGCCACGTCTGGCCCGAAGACCCGGCCCATGCCGCGCCGACCACGCGGGCCAAACCCAGAGGAACCTAATCCCGCATTTAATCCATATGCCGGACATGGGCGTATTGTACGGGTTATCGGAGACACGCCATGATCACGGTCCATCATCTCAATAACTCCCGATCTCAACGCGTTCTGTGGCTGCTGGAAGAACTGGGGCTTGAGTACGAGGTCGTTCATTACGAGCGCGACGCCCGGATGTTCGCACCGCCGGAACTGAAGGACATCCATCCACTCGGCAAATCGCCGATCGTCGTCGATGGCGAGGTGGTGGTCGCCGAGACCGGCAATATCGTCGATTATATTCTGGAAACCTATGGGCGGGGACAATCCGAGCGCATTCCGAAAAGTGTGCAACGGTTTTCGGAATCAAATGCGCGATCAAATAAAAATTCAGAGCACGATTCCGATCCAAACGGAGCGGGATGTGCTCTGGTGCCAAGCGACCCGGCAGTGCGGCGGCAGATGACCTACTGGATGCACTATGCCGAAGGCTCGGCCATGCCCTTATTGCTGCTCAAGCTGGTAGCGTCGCAGATTCCCAAGCGTGTACCGTTCTTGATCAGGCCTATCGCGAAGCTTATTTCCGGCGGTCTGGAAAGATCCATGGTCGCGCCGGGTCTGACGGCGCATTTTGCCTTTTGGGAATCGTCGCTGGAGGCCACGGGCTGGTTTGCGGGCGACGCCCTGACCGCCGCCGATATCATGATGAGTTTTCCGCTGGAGGCGGCGGTTAGCCGTGCCGGAGCCGACAGCCTGCCGAACGTCACCGCGTTCCTCGCGCGCATTCATGGCTGGGACGCCTATAAACGCGCGCTGGAACGCGGCGGTGATTACGCTTACGCGTGATCCTGATGCGCCGGTGGGCGCGGCTTTTGCGGGTGGCCATCCTTGACGATGATGATGCAGGCCGACAGCGAAGCGGCGAGGGCACCGAGCAGGGCGAATTTCAAAACCGTTTTCATATCAGCGACCCCTACTTAGTGGTTTTATTGGTTTCGTGCTTTTCGGTGTGCGTCACGCTTGAGCCGCTGTCGGCATAGATGATGCAGCCGGACAGGGTAGCAGCCAGCGTGGCGGCGGCGATAAGTTTCAGCGCGAGTTTCATGAGATGGCTCCTTTTTCTTAAAGCGCATTGGCTACGCCGAACTCCGTTTCCGAAAAGTGTGTAGCGGTTTTCGGATATAAATGCGCGACAAACAAACAATTTGAACAAAGGGCCAAGTTCCCAACCCATGCCCCGTAACCAAGGCATAGGCGACCTTACCTGAACGCAGGCTGAATGACATTTTTGTAATGAAAATAGCCGGTTAAAGCTGACGGTTGAACCAATTAATATGACGCTGTTTTTTTAGTCCTGCGTTCGTAATATTGCTCGCAACGGCGATCGTCATAGACGCGGTCGCACCGCGGCTCCTCGTAGTTGGGTGGGGAGTCCTGATAATAGGCGTCATAGGCCGCTGGGGCGTCATAATGCGCGCAGGCCCCCAGCGCTATGACGGCCAGCCCTCCGATAACCCTTTTGATAATCGCTTTGGCCATGTTCGAAGCCTCTCTTTCGAGGCTTCAGGTTGCGCCATGCCCCGGAAAAGGCGAAATGGGAAAGCTTAACCGTGTTGTAAAACGTTTATAAGCCGCTGGCCGCATAGATCATGATGCCCGTGGCGACCGACAGGTTGAGGCTGTCGGCGCGGCCGCGCATGGGAATCTTGACGTGGGTGTCGCAGGTCGCGGCGATATCGGGTGTCAGGCCCGACTGCTCGGTCCCCATGAGGATCAGGGTCGGGCGACGATACGGCGCGCTGCGGTGATCGTGCTGGGCCGTCAGCAATGTGCCGACGACCGAACCGGTCCAGCGGGCGCGGTCCGCAATGAATTCTTCACGCGTGCATTTGACGATCGGCAGGGCGAAGATCGAACCCATGGTGGCGCGCACCGTTTCGACACTGAACGGATCGACGCAATCGCCGATCAGGATGACGCCGCCGATGGCTGCCGCGTCGGCGGTGCGGATGATCGTCCCCAGATTGCCGGGGTCGCGCACCTGCTCCAGCGCCACCCAAACGTCATTGGTCTTCGGATCGATATCGCTCAGGCGTTTGGTCAGTTGCGGAAACACCGCCAGCACCATCTGCGGGTTTTCCTTGCGCGCGACCTTTTCGAGAATTTCGCGTGTGACCTCCAGCACCTGACCGTTCGCTTTCAGCGTCGCATCGATGGCGCGCTCCAACAGGGGATGGTGGTCGGCGTCCTTACCATAGACCAGAATCTGCGGCGCGAAGCCCTGATCCAGCGCATCGATGATGATCTTGAGCCCTTCGGCCAGGAACTGCTGCGTCGCTTCGCGTTCCTTGCGCATGTGTAGCGCACGCAGATCCTTGATCGTCTGGTTGGTGAGTGAGGTTATTTGCTTAATCATAAACTTAGACCGGGTCTTTCATCCAGCGCGCGAAGAAGGACAGGCCGATTTCGCGCGGGGCGACCTCGCTGGCTTTCGCGCCTTTGGGCGTCTTGCCGTCTTCGATCAGGGTCAGTTCGCCATAGTCGATACGCCCCGGACGCTGGCCGATCGACTCGGCCATAAGGTGCGCCAGGGCTGGACCCGAGACGCGGGCGGCATAGGCGTTGAGCAGGAAGAAGGCGGCATCGTCCGACAGAAGTTGTGCGCACAGGCCGAGCATTTCGGGCAAGTCTTCGAACAGACGCCACACTTCACCGGTCGGGCCGCGGCCATATTTCGGGGGATCGAGAATAATGCCTTCGTATTTCGAGCCGCGCTTGACCTCGCGCTGCACATATTTGCGGGCGTCCTCGACGATCCAGCGGATGGGCGCATCTTCCATGCCCGACAGTGTCGCATTCTCGCGCGCATAGGTGACAGATTTTTTCGAAGCGTCGACGTGGGTCACCCGCGCCCCGGCCGCCGCGCAGACCAGGCTGGCGACGCCGGTGTAGCCGAACAGGTTCAGCACACGCGGCTGATCGTCACGCTTTTCGATGGCGGCCTTTTGCCAGGCCCAGTTGGCGGCCTGTTCCGGGAAGAAGGCGAGGTGACGGAACGAGGTGAAGCGCCCATAAAACTTCACCCGGTCATAGCCCAGCGCCCATTGATCGTCCGGGCGGCGGCGGAAGGCCCAGCGGCCGCCGTCCTCGTCTTCGTTTTCAGCGTCGAAGATGGCGTCGGCGGTATCCCACAGGGCCGGATATTTCGGCGACCACCAGCATTGCGGCTCGGGCCGGATGACCAGATAGTCGCCGTAGCGCTCAAGCTTTCGCCCGCCGCCGGAATCGACAAGGGCGTAGTCGCGCCACGGCGTCGTGCGCAGGGTCAGGGGATGGTCGCTGATCAGGGTCATGTTCCGGCACATAACCGCCTCAGCGGTTTCCGTCAAAGTTTATTCGGCATGGGCGTCTTCGGCGGGGCCGACCGGTTCGTGGTCGGTCTTGTCCCAGTGAAAGGGCCGGGTGACGAGCTGATAAAGGGCGAAGGCGGCGCTGATCGATTGCAGGGCCCAATAGACGGGCGCGTGCAGCAGATCGCCGGTCGTGAATACGACGCCGGCGCGCCGGGTGCCGGTTTTCAGGGCCCACAGGGCGCTGCCCGTGCCGATGATCAGCAGGGCCCAGTCCTGGAGCGGCAGGATAAACGGCCCGAACTCCAGCACCTGCAACAGGGCGTTGGCCAGCAAAAGCGCGGTGAACGGTGCATAGCACAGGGCCGAGAGGGCGCTGAGGCCGATCCCCACGCTCAGGGCGGCGGCGACGTCGGGGCGAAGATCCCTGAGGCGGCGGGTATGGACGATGATCGTCTGGATATAGCCCTTGATCCAGCGCGTCCGCTGCGGAATCCATGCCGTTAAGGTGGTTGGGGGGCTTTCCAGTGTCGGTGTGGCGATCAGGGCGCTGCGGTGGCCGTACTGCGCCAGACGCAGCCCCAGATCGGCGTCTTCGGTGACATTGTAGGCGTCCCAGGCACCTATGGCTTTCAGGACCGGGGCCTTGAAATGGTTGCTGGTGCCGCCGAGTGCGAACGGCAGCCCCCAGGCCTGAAACGCGGGCAGCAGGACGTCGAACTGCACGGCGTATTCGGCGGTGAACTGTTTCGAGATAAAGGTGTTGCCGCGCAGGGGCCGCAGCGGTGCCTGCAGGCAGGCGAGGTCCGCGGGGCCGGTCGCAAAGCGATGGGCGGCTTCGAGAAGCTGAGGCGGGCCGGGCTGATCCTCGGCATCGTAAATGACGATCAGGTCGCCCTGGGCCTGCGCCAGCGCGTGGTTCAGGGCGCGGGGCTTGGTACGCGGAAAACCGTGCGGCACCCGGACGACGCGCATATGGCTCAGGTCGGCCCTGGTGCTCAGCCGGTCCTCGAACGCGATTAGCGTCTCGTGATCGTCGTCCTCAAGCGCAAACAGGACCTCCAATCGGTCGCGCGGATAGACGAGGGCGTCGAGCGCCGCGGTCAGTTGCGGCACGATTTTCGCCTCCTTGTACAGGGCGACGATGACGCTATAGGTCGGCAGGTTTTCATTCGAGGCATCGAGAAAGGCATCGAAATCGCGCGCGCGCGGCGGTACGGTCGTGGCTAGGGCGCGCATGAGGGCGTTGACCATGAACAGGCCCCAGCACGTCCAGTACAGGACGCCGATCAGGCGGTCCGGGGTCCATAGGCTGGCGGCGGCCACCGCAACCGTCACCCCCGCGAAAAGAGCGAACTGCCAGACCGCCGGGCGCGACCGCGCTGAAAAACGGTCTTCCAGCGGGATGATCGTCACCTGCGGCTTTGCGGAATCGCGACGCGGCGCATATGATGGCCTTCGGCGGGCCGCGGCTTGGGTTTTGGGGCGTGCAGAGGTCTGTAGCGGCGGTACGATGGCAGTTTCCCCCTTGTCGCCGTCGCCGCAACTGCCGGACGATCTTTAGCCATATAAGACTGAAAACGAGGCTGTGGATAACCAATTTAGGGTAGTATTGGGCTTGAAAATTATCGCCTTTTGGTTGTGTCTTGCTGTGCCGGTCAGTGCGGCGCCCCTGCGCGTCGTGTCGCTGGACATGTGCGCCGATCAGTATGTGCTGGCCCTGTTGCCGAAGGACAGGATCGCGGGACTGTCTTTGCGCGCCCGTCATCAGGACGCTTATTTCAGGGATCGCGTCGGGGATTTGCCCCTGCGGCGGGCGACACTTGAAACCTTGCTGGCCGTGAAGCCCGATGCCGTGGTGCGGACCTGGGGTGGCGATGCTAAGCTTCTCAAAGGACTGGAAGCGCGGGGGATTAAAATAATTCAGATCAACGATGTGAATAATTTTTCTCAGGCCGCAGACGAAGTGAAATCGGTGGCGCAAAGTCTGGGTGTGCCGCAGGTGGGGCTTCGGGAAACTGCCCGGATGTCCGCCGCCCTGACCGCGATCGGCACGCCGGCAAAACCGCGTCGGGTCCTCTATTATACACCGTCCGGGTTTTCGGCGGGTAGGTCGACCTGGGTGGGGCAATTGATCGCGGCGACCGGCAACGAACTGGTCGCCGGTCAGGATTTTTTCTATTATCTGTCGCCGGAAACTTTTTTGAGCGCCCGTGCCGATGTTTACGCGCTGGGCTTTTACGCCGACGCCTACGCCATGCGCCGCGCCCCGGGACGACATCCGCTGGTACGTGAACGCATCAACAAAGCACCGCACGTGACGATCCCCAGCCCTATGCTGGCGTGCAGCGCGTGGTACGCCGCCTTTGACCTGCCGAAACTGGCCGAAAGACTGAGATGAGACGAAACGGGTTTTTGATAGCGGGATTGATCCTTGTCGGACTTGGGGCGGTTGCGGGGCTGATGGCTTTGGGTGACGTGCCCTTGTCGGCGGCGGATTATGCCGAGGCGTTCCGCGCACCGGACAGCATTCCGGCGCAGATCCTGTGGCAGATACGCCTGCCGCGAAATCTGTGCGGCTTTCTGGTGGGGGCGATGCTGGGTGTGGCAGGGGCGATCTCACAGGGCTATTTCCGCAATCCTCTGGCTGAGCCCGGTATCATGGGCGTCTCGGCAGGGGCAGGTCTTGGGGCGGCGGTGGCCATCGTTCTGGGGCTAGGCCTGACATCATGGGGCGTCGAAGGGTTCGCGCTTTTGTTTTCGGGACTGATTTCGCTGATCATTCTGGCGTTTGTAGCGAAGTTTCCCGATCGGCAGGCGTTGATTCTGCTCGGCGTCGGGCTGTCCAGCCTGTGCGGGGCACTGATGGCGCTGGTGTTCAACCTGTCGCCATCACCGGTGACGACCGCCGAAATCCTCGGCTGGATGATGGGCTCGGTCGAAAACCGCAGTTGGGAAGATGCGGGTCTGGCCTTGATCGGGTTGGTCGTGGCCGGATGTCTGGTGGTGCGACTGGGGCGCGGCTTGCGGTTGCTCAGCCTCGGCGAAGACACGGCGCGTTCGCAGGGCGTCAATGTCCGGATGGTAGCGGCATTGTCGGTGCTGGCCATCAGCGTTCTGGCCGGGTTGTCGGTGGCGGTGGCTGGGGTGATCGGCTTTGTCGGTCTGGCGGCACCGCATTTTGTGCGCACCTTCGGCATCCGCGATCCATATAGCCTGATCGGGCCGTCGGGGCTGGCGGGTGGGGTGATGGTCCTGCTGGCCGACGCCCTGATCCGGCTTTTGCCGTCGAGCACGGATATACGTCTGGGAGTCCTGACCTCGCTGATCGGGGCGCCGCTGTTTGCGCTGCTGGCATGGAAAAGCGCGAACCAATGGGTGAGCCAATGATCGAGGTTTCCGCGCTTGAAGTTCGCATTGGCGCTACCGTGGCCGTGGCCTCGGTCGAGGCCCGGTTCGACGCAGGCCGCCTTTACGGCGTGGTCGGGCCGAACGGGTCCGGCAAGACGACGCTGATCCGCGCCCTGACCGGCTTGCTGACGCCCGAGGCGGGTGAGGTGCGGGTCGAGGGTCATGATGTGGCGTCACTTTCGTTGGCACAGCGGGCGGCGCGGATCGGCTATCTGCCGCAGGAACGCACCATCGCCTGGGATCTGAGTGTAGCCGAGATCGTGCGGCTGGGGACAAAGGACGGGAATGAGGCGGTGGTGGGCGAGGTTCTGACGCAGGTCGGGCTTGAGACGCTGGCAAATCGCGGCGTGTTTTCGCTGTCGGGCGGGCAGCGGGCGCGGGCGCTGCTGGGGCGGCTTCTGGCGACGAGGTGTCCGGTTCTGTTGCTCGATGAACCCCTGATGGCGCTCGACCCGGCGTGGCAGCGGCAGGTGCTGCTGATCCTGAAAGACATGGCGGCGCGGGGCCACACGGTGATCGCCAGCCTGCATGACCTCGGTCTGGCGGCGCAGTTTTGCGACGCGGTTTGTGTGATGCGAGACGGACGTGTGGCGGCGTTCGGTGCGCCGGAACAGGCCTTTACGCCGGAGGTTCTGGCGGAAGTGTTTGGCCTTTCGGGTGAGTTGCGCACTGAAGCCGAAGGTCTGGCCCTGCATCTGGCGGCGCGGCCACTTTAGGTTCCCATCTCTCGCGCCAACGCTGCCATAAGCTCGGCGGTGGATAGGGACCGCGCCAGCGGTGCGCCCTGACCAGCCCATTGCGCGCCGAACCCGCCTTCGCCCTTGGCTTTGGCGGCGGCGTTGAGCGCCTTGCCCGCGTCGTAGGCGATGGGATAGTCCGGCGGCGTGCCCGTGGTTGCCTGTCCGAACGCGGTGAACCGGTTGGCGAGGCACCGCGCCGGACGACCTGAGATGGCGCGGGTCATTAGAGTGTGGGCGTCGGGGTTCATAAGGGCCGCGCGATAGGCGGCATCGGCGCTGCTTTCCGGGCAGGCGATGAAGGCGGTGCCCAGTTGCGCGGCGACGGCCCCAAGGTCCAGCGCGGCCCGGATGCCGTACCCGTTCATAATCCCCCCGGCGGCGATAATCGGGAGCTTGCACCGACTGACCAGCAACCGGGTGAGGACCAACGACGTCAGTTCGTCGTCGCGCGCGTCGGGATCGAACATGCCGCGATGACCGCCCGCTTCGAAGCCCTGCGCCACAATGCCGTCGAGCCCGGCGGTTTCGATGGCCTGCGCCTCCGTCAGATTGGTCGCCGTGGCCAGCAGGACGCACCCGGCGGCTTTCAGGGCGGCGATGCGGCGGGCGTCGGGCAGGCCGAAATGGAAGCTGACGACTGGCGGTGCGGCCTCGACCAGAACCGCCAGCAGGTCGTCGTCTTCGGCGAAGCTTTTGTAGATCGGACGAATGCTGTTCGGCGGCACGGCGTCATAGTCGGCAAACAGCGGCGACAAGGCCCCAAGCCACATGGCTTCGCGGATGGGATCGGGCTGCGGCGACGCGTGGACGAAGACATTGACGTTGAAGGCGCGGTCGGTTTGCCTGCGGACCGCTTCGATCATGACGCGGGCTGTGGCGGGATCGCTGGCCCCGATGGCGATGGAGCCCAATCCGCCTGCGTTCGATACCGCCGCGGCCATCTCCGGCGTCGATACCCCGGCCATCGGAGCCTGAATGATCGGCAGGTTGAGGTTCAGACGGTGCAGGAGCGTCATGGTTGGCGGGCTTTGCGGCGAATTGAAAGACGTCACAGATTAAGTTTGCACCGATGAGCGAGGATTGATAACGGGCAAAATGCCTGTATCCGTTCGGTCAGTGGGCTTATCCGAAATCGCATTTCCGATTATCAGAAAGATATCTCCCGCCAGCGTCCAGACAACTATCTTTTTCCCAAAAGCGGGTCAGGGACGGGGCCAGCCAGACGCTGGCGACGATCAACGAAGCGGCGAGGCTGCCGACGGCAAAGGCAATCATTTTGAGGCGTGAAATCCTACTCACCCGCCTTGGCCTTGAGGTCGTTGTAATTGACAGGCCCGGTCGGCAGCGACCCCGTGTCCGACGCATCGTCGGCGTCGGGTGTATAGAGGATGATCATGCCGCGTTTGAGGTCCGCCATCGGCGTCAGCGGCGCGGTGCCCCCGTTCAGGCGCGCCCGATAGACCACCGTGTTTTCCATTACCCGCATCATATAGTTGCGCGTTTCGGTAAACGGCGTGCATTCGATGAAGCTCAGCGGATCGGCGGTTTCGCCGCGCGGGTCGCCGCAATCGACGATCCACTGCGGTGGACGGCCCGGCCCGGCATTGTAACCGGCAGCGGCCATGACATACGACCCGCCGAAGCGATCGACCAGTTCACCGAGGTGATAGGCTCCCAACTGCATATTGTAGTCGGGCTGGTACAGCATCGAATCTGAGTAGGTCAGCGACATGCGGCGGGCGACGGCCTTCGCGGTCGGCGGGATGAGCTGCATCATGCCGCGGGCATTGGCGCCCGACCGCACCATCGGGTCGAAGCCCGATTCCTGACGCGTGATGGCCAGCACGAACGCCCCTTCGGGGGATTTGACGGCGGGCAGGGCGCGCAACGGATAGGCGCGCTCGGGCAAATAGAAGCCGCGCTGCTGCGCCACACGGGCGACGCGCATGGCCAGATCCTGCGTGCCGTAGGTGCCGGCCAGATCGACCAGCAGCGCCTGTTCCTCGGCATTGGGCAGGACGTCGTCCAAGGCCAGAACCAACGCGTTGAACAGGTCGCGTTCGCCCGCCTGACCGAGGATTTTGGCGGCCTTGACCATGTCGCGATTATTGAAGCGTGCGCGGTCTTCGGGCGTCGGCACCGGCTCCTTACCGAGCGTGATCGAGGTCTTGCCCGCCTTTTCGGCAGCCAGTTGCCCGTAGAAGGCGTAGATGAACTGCCCGCCTTCGACGTAGTTGGCGTGGGCCTTTTCAGCGTCGCCCGCCTGACCGCGCGCCTCGTAGGCGCGGCCCAGCCAGTAGTGGGCGCGGCCGCGCGTGATCGGCGAGGTTCCAGCCTCCTTCACCTTTTCGAAGTGCGACACGGCCAGATCGGGGCGGTTGAGCTTGATCAGCGCCGTCCACCCGGCGAAGAACTCGCCCTCGGCCTTCTTTTCGCCGTTGGGGAAGCCACCACCCTTCATGGCGTCGTAGGCGGCCTGATAGTTGCGGGCCTTGAGCGCCACGCGGAAGTAGCTGAGGCGCTCGGTCCACAGATTGGTGATCGCGGCTTCGGACGCCGGGGCGGGCGGCAGGTCGGCCAGCAGACCGAAGCCCAGCGCCTCAAGCTTCTGACGGCGCAGGAAACGCAGGCGCTCATAGGCCAGCACCGGATTGCGCGGGCTGACGGTGAGGGCGGCTTCATACAGCGTCGTCGCCGAGGCCGAACCCGACCGTAAAGCCATGACGGCGGTGGCAACCTGACGGCTGGTTTCGTCGACCAGCGGCAGCATGGCATTGGTGGCCGGGCCCTGCGTACCCAGCAGCAGCGTGTTCAGACGCGCCTTGTGGTCGTCAGGCGTAAGGTAGCGCACGAAACTGGCCTGAAAGCGTGACTGATCGGTCAGGTCGAAGGCCTGATCGCGCCACCATGATTTGGCCAGGGTCGCGGCTTCGGTCGTCTGCCCCTGACGTTCATAGGCCGAAATCAACGCCATCGCCCCATCGACGGTCAGGGGCGGTGCCCCCTTGAACCAGTCGATCGTCTGTTGCGGCGTCATCCCGGAATTGAGTATCTGTTTTTCGGCGGCGATCTGGCGCTTCTGCTCGCGCGGCCAGCCCCATAGATCGCGGCGCGCGCCGTCCAGAGCGGCAAAGCCGTAGATGTCACCGTCATTGGTGATGATCGACCACAGGACGATCTTTTTGGCGACGGGGTCGCTGATCGAGGTGCGAAGCGAATCCGCCAGAGCAAAATTCTTCGACCGCGCGGCGGCCAGGGCCTGCTTCATCGCGGCGGAATCGGCTTCGGAAATCAGGCCCGCGACATAGGGCTGCGGCGCGGACGGGGTCGAGCCGTCTTGCGCCATCACCGGCGAGAGGGCCGCGCACGACAAGGCAATCAGGCTGACCCCCAGGGCGGCGCGAAAGGCGATATGGCGCGTCACCGCTTTGAAAGGGCCTGAGTTTTGCGTCATGCGGGAACCTCTGTCAGTTTTGAAATATATGGCCGCCGTTTCCGGCGTAAATATGAACCTTCTCGTCTCTTAGCCCGATTTTCGGGCCGCACGCATCACAGATCGATCACAAAAACTGTTTGTAGATAAAGGTGGCGAATAACATGCCGCAGCGCAACCGAAACCGTGGCGGCTGTTTTTCTTTTTATAAAGTCGTTGCAGCAAATCCATTGTGGTTTTAAGGCTCTTTTCCGCAGCACGTCCCGATCCAAGCGGATCGGAAACGCGCTTTATATTTTTTATCTCAACGCGCATTTGAGTCCGAAAACCGTTACACACTTTTCGGAATGCGCTCTAATTGACGCCTGCATCAGGACACGACTCTCATGACCACCGCCGACCGAATTCCCCTGTTTTCCGGAGTGATTACCGCTCTGGTGACGCCGTTCAAAGACGGTCAGGTGGATTATGTCGCGTTCAAACAACTGGTCGAGACGCAGATAAACGCGGGCGTTCACGGCGTGGTGCCGGTCGGTACGACGGGCGAAACCTCGACGCTCTCGATGGAAGAGCACAAGGAAATCGTGCGCCTCTGCGTCGAAACCGCTGCCGGGCGCATCAAGGTCATCGCCGGGGCCGGGTCGAACAATACGCTTGAGACGCTCGAACTGGCACAACACGCCAAGGCCGTCGGCGCCGATGCCGTGCTGGTCGTCGTGCCCTATTACAACAAGCCGTCGCAGGAGGGTTTGTATCAGCATTTCAAGGCCTTGAACGATTCGGTGCAGATCCCGGTCATGCTGTACAACGTCCCCGGCCGCACCGTGATCGACATGTCGAACGAGACCATCGTGCGCCTGTCGAAGCTGCCCAATATCGTCGGCATCAAGGACGCTACGGGCGATCTGGTCCGTATGAGCCAGCTTCGTATTGAGATCGAGCCGGGCTTTGCCTTCATCTCCGGCGACGATCCGACCCTGCTGGGCTATATCGCCCACGGCGGTCACGGGGTGATTTCCGTCACCTCGAACGTCGCACCCGCCGAAATGGTCGCGCTCTACAATGCCGCTGCGGCGGGCGATTTCGCCACGGCGCGCGACTGGCAGGACAAGCTGATCACCCTGCACAAGGTGCTGTTCGCCGACGCCTCGCCGTCGCCGACCAAGTACGCGCTCAGCCAGTTGGGCCAAACGACCGACGAGGTGCGCTTGCCGATCGTGGCCTGCTCCGACGCCGTGCGGCCTCTGGTCGATGCGGCCATGAAACAGGCAGGGCTGTAAGTGGCCGAACCTCAGTCCAACTACAAGCAGATCGCCGACAACCGTCGGGCGCGGTTCGACTACTTCCTCGAAAACAATACCGAGGCGGGGATCATGCTGACCGGGACCGAGGTCAAGTCGCTGCGTCAGGGGCGCGCCAATATCGCCGAGTCCTACGTCTCGATCGAAAACGGCGACGAACTGGTGCTGATCAATGCCGACATCCCGCACTACGGCTTCGCCAACCGCTTCAACCACGATCCGCGCCGGCATCGCAAACTGCTGATGCACCGGCGCGAGATCGCGCGCTTCATGATCGCCGTGCAGCGTGAAGGCATGACCATCATCCCGACGAAGCTCTACTTCAACGACAAGGGCATGGTGAAGGTCGAGATCGCGCTCGCCAAGGGCAAGAAGCTGCACGATAAGCGCGAAACCGAGGCCAAACGCGACTGGGGTCGCGAAAAGGCGCGCCTGATGAAGGATCACGGTTAGAGTTCACCGGGGTGTCTCAAGGTCCGGCCCCGAGGGTGAACGGTATTCTGGGCGGGCGTTTGGCAGCGGGATTATCGTAAGGCCTGTCCGGATCGTAGGGCGCGCCGTCGGGCCAGAACCCCGTCACCTCGGCCTTGTCCATGGCATCGCCATCTTCGACGATCTGAGGCCGGTTGGGATCGAAGGGCGTACCATCGTCGAAATAGCCCTTGAAGGCGTCGCGCTTGTATTTCATGGCCAGCAGCTTCTCGTAAAGCTGCTGTCCGTAGCTGTCCTGCGGTTTGTCGGCCTCGATTTCGCGTTCAAGCTCGTCGAACTGGGCCGCCGTGAGCGGTTTGGGCGGCGCGTAAAGCTGCGTCCACAGGCGCTCGGTGGCCAGAATGAACCGCCCGGCGCGCTCGCCTTCGAGAAAATCGGTCGGTTTGGGCAGGGCGCGAACGGCCTGAACGATCAGGTCCGCCTGATCGCGCAGCCTTTGACGTGCCGGACGGATGGTCTCGCGCTGATCGGGTCGAGTGACGCGCATCAGCACCACATCGGCAACGCGGATCATGCGGACGGCGCGCTCGCCGTCGAGATAGGTTTCCGGCAGGTCTATGCCCTCGATGGCTTCGGCGATTTCGGACGCGAAGGCGCGCAATTCCGCGCGGCGCTGTCTCAGCGCGCGGGCGTCGTCGTCCGGGTCAAAGCCATGATCGTCCATCGTGCCATGGTACGCTTAGGCGTCCGGACGGGTATAAGGTAAGCGTCTCCACGGATGGTCTTAAATCCTTCCCCGTTTACGGGGAAGGTGCCGAGCCTGCGAGGCGGAAGGGGGAAACTGTAGAGCATTCCAAACGTCTGCCGTGTCTGTTGAGCCTCCGCTGCCCCTTCCGACGCCCGATCGCAAGTGCGATCGTTCGCCACCTTCCCCGTAAACGGGGAAGGATGTAAAATTCTGTGTGGGGAAGGTTTCGGACCCTAGTCCTCGAAATCTTCGGCGAACTTGGGCCCGGTGTTCTGCTGCTGGCGCGGGCGGCCGACGACGCTGGCCAGATCGGCCAGATCGACGAAGGTGTCGGCCTGACGGCGCAGTTCGTCCGACGTCATCGGCGGTTGCGACTTGACGGTCGAGACGACCGTGACGCGGCAGCCCTTGCGCTGAACGGCTTCGATCAGGCGGCGGAAGTCGCCGTCGCCGGAAAACAGGACCAGATGATCGGCGTGATCGGCGATTTCCATCATGTCGCAGGCGATTTCGATGTCCATGTCGCCGCGCCAGCGCTTGCGGCCCTGCGCGTCCGTATATTCCTTGGCGGTCTTGGTCACCAGCGAGAAGCCGTTATAGTCGAGCCAGTCGACCAGCGGGCGGATCGGCGAATAATCGTCGCCTTCGACCAGGGCGGTGTAGTAATAGGCGCGCACAAGGATGCCGCGCTTGCGAAATTCGTCGAGGAGTTTACGATAATCGATGTCGAAATTGAGCGCCTTGGCGGCTGAATAAAGATTGGCGCCGTCGATGAAAAGCGCAATTTTATCGGTGGGATAAAAGCTCATGGAAATATCTTTCGTTTAAAAATGCCGGATAAAATACATAAATCACATACTGAGACATCCCGGCGGGGTCAGGGTGTCTTTGTCGCTTTCGGCTCGAATATATCCTTCGGCGACTATACTGCATTGCAGCTATTGGACCATGTTGTCAAGCGACTGAATAGGGCTCACGTAACTGTTGAACAGGTCTCGCGGTTGTGGCGGTCGCAAGCCTGGCCCAACCCGGAAGATCCTGAGTTTCATAATGCGGTTATGCGTGTAACGACGGACTGTGATCCCATTGCATTGCTTGGGGTATTACACGCGGTGGAGAGCGAAACCGGTCGTGTCCGGTCGAATGATTACGCAAATGTCATAAATGTACCGGCAAACGCGCCGCGTGTACTTGATCTGGACCTGATTGCTTTTGACGACCATCGGTCGGAAGACGGTCTTATATTGCCGCATCCGCGGGCGCATGAGCGTGGTTTCGTCATGGGGCCGCTGAGCGAAATCGCGCCGGACTGGGTGCATCCGGTGCTGAAGCGGACGGCGCGGGAGCTGTTCGCACAGGTGACGGTGGCGACCGACGCCTATCCGGCGGAAGAGACCGCAGGCTTGCTGGGCCGCTGATCTAGCCACATGTACAGGCCGACGCCGCCTAAGACCAGCGCGGTGCCGATGACGTCCGACGCGCTGATCGTCTCGTGCAGGATGAAGGCGCTCATCATCAGGGTGAAGACCGGATTGACGAAGCCGATCACCGCATTGGCCTGAGACGAGATGCGCGCCAGGGCGAAGTTGATCAGATAGCCGGGCAGGACCGTCGCCCCGATGGCCAGCCCCAGACACAGCCACAATAGGCCGGGGGACAGCGGCACGGCACTGAGGGGGTGCGTCGTGCCGAAATGGACGAAGGTGGCCAGTGCCGCGCCGACCATGGCGACCGAGGTGAACAAAGACGGCCCCATGCGCGCGATGACGGGCTTGGCCAGCAGCAGGTAAAGCGCAAAGGCGACGGACGAGGTCATGACCCATGCCGTGCCGATGGCGATGTCGTGGCCGTGCTCACCCATATCGCTTACGAAGACGAAGGCCAGACCGGCATAGGCGATGCCGAACGCCGGCAGGGCGAGGGGTTTCAGTTTCTGACCGAAAAAAGCGGCCCCGAACAGGATGACGAACAGGGGATAGGTGAACAGGATCAGGCGCTCGAACTGCGGCGTCAGATGCACCAGCCCTTCGAAGTCGGTATAGCTGGCGAACCAGTAGCCCAGCACGCCGACACCAAGCGCTTTCATGTAGATCATCAGCGGCAGGGGCTCGCGTCCGCGCTGGCGGTAGTGGGTGATCAGGCCAATGACCACGAAGAACGGCGTGGCGATCAACAGGCGCAGCATCAGGAGTGTCGTGGCGTCGACGTGGTATTCGTAAGCCAGCTTGATGAAGATGCCCTTGGTCGCGAACAGAAACGACCCGGCAAAGGCGAGGGCGTAGCCGCCCCATTTGAGGATCGCGGTTTGAAGCGTACGGGTCATGCGGGCGGCTTAATACGCGGTGGGGGCGATTGCAACCGCGGGCAGGGTCGCGACCGTAAGGAATTTCTTGTTTTTTGATGCAACTCTGTTTAAGAGGATGCCCAACGAGTTTAACAAGCGCGGTCAGCCTCAGGGGTTTCCTGTTTGGCGACGGCGCTTTTGTCACTATTTACAAAGGGTTCTCAATGGCTCGCGTTACCGTCGAAGACTGCGTCCTGAAGGTCGATAACCGCTTCAATCTGGTGCTTTTGGCCGCGCACCGCGCCCGCGCCATCTCCAGCGGCTCGGCCATCCTGCTCGACCGCGACAACGACAAGAACCCGGTCGTCGCCCTGCGCGAAATCGCCGACGACGTTCTGGCGCCGGAAACCCTGACCGAAAGCCTGATCGCGTCGCTGCAACGCGTCGACGAGCGCACCGAGGCCGAGGAAGAAGCCGAAACCCTGGCCCTGCTGGCCGATCCGGCCCACATGCAGATGTCGGAAAGCGAACTGATCCGCGCCCTGCAATCGGACCGCGACGGCGGTCAGGAAGAGCGCTACTAAGCTTTTTCCGGAAATTCCGCTCAAACGCCGCCCTTCACCGGGCGGCGTTTTTGTTTGTGAAACACAGTACCTTTTTACTGGCGAGAGTGGCGAAGCGGCGTTAAGCTTCCCATGTGTGGCGGGGTCCTTTAAACCAAGGAGCCTGCATGTATCAAAAGAGTCTGATATCTATGACGGCAGAAGGACAATCGGCACTCATACCCAAGGCGTCCGAACAGGACCCGCCTGCGGTGCCTGCCGGTTTCCCGGAGGAAAAACCTACCGAACTGCCGCCCGGCGAGCCGAAGGAGGGCGATGTCCACCCGCCGCCGGAAACACCGCCCATCGATCCGCCCGCCGAAACGCCGCCTATCGACGTGCCCACCGAAATGCCACCGCCATCCATGACATCAGAGGAGGTGCAGGCCGCAAAGCCTGCACCCAAACGGCGTTTCCTGCGTCAGATGGAGCTGATCGACCGGGTCGCGGCCTACGACCCGACCGTTGACGAGGCCATGCTCAACCGCGCCTATGTCTATGCGATGCGGATGCACGGGGCGCAGCTTCGGGCCTCGGGCGATCCCTATTTCGCCCACCCCATCGAGGTCGCGGGCATCCTGACCGACTATCGGCTCGATGCGGCGGCGATTGCGACCGCGCTATTGCACGACACCATTGAGGATACGCCGGCGACGCGTGAGGAAATCGCTTCGATGTTCGGCGAGGAGATCGCGCAACTGGTCGAAGGCGTGACCAAGCTCACCCGGCTTGAGCTGCAATCTGAATATACCAAGCAGTCGGAAAACCTCAGAAAATTCATCCTCGCCATCTCAAAGGATGTGCGGGTGCTGCTCGTGAAGCTGGCGGATCGCCTCCACAATATGCGCACCCTGCAATACGTCCCGGAGCATAAGCGCGAACGGATCTCGCGGGAAACGCTTGAGGTCTATGCGCCGCTGGCCCGTCAGATCGGCTGTAACCGTTTCGCCACCGAACTCGAAGAACTGGCCTTCACCTTCATCAATCCCGATGGGCGCGACGCGATCCTTCAGCGTCTGGCCGACCTGCGCGAAGAAAAGGGCACGGCGGTCGCCGATATCGCCGAGGACATCCGCGAGACCCTGCACGCCGCTGGGATAGAGGCCCGCGTTACCGGCCGCGAAAAATCGCCCTATTCGATCTGGCGCAAGCTGCAACGCAAGTCGATCGGCTTTTCGCAGCTATCCGACATCATCGCTTTCCGTGTCATCGTCACGACCGAAGACGAGTGCTACCGCGCGCTCGGTGTCCTGCACCGCGAATGGCCGTGCGTGCAGGAGCGCTTCAAGGACTTTATCTCGACGCCGAAGTCGAACAACTATCAGTCGCTGCACACCACCGTCGTCGGCCACAAGGGCTCGCGCATCGAGATGCAGATTCGCACCGACGTGATGGACCGCGTGGCCGAAGAGGGACTGGCGGCGCACTGGGGCTACAAGAACTCGTCCTACGGCTTCGACGAAGAAGCCGCGACGATCATGGCCGGGCGCAACCCCATCGCCAATCTGCGCGCCATCGTGCAGATCGCCGAGAACGGCGGCGATTCCGAAGAATGGGTCGAACACGCCAAGCTGGAAATGTTCCTCGATCAGGTCTTCTGCTTCTCGCCGAAGGGCCGCCTGATCTCGCTGCCGCGCGGGGCCATGCCGCTCGATTTCGCCTATGCCGTCCATACCGAGGTCGGCGATACGGCTATCGGCGCCATCATCAATGGCGAGCACAAGCCGCTCAGGACCGAGCTGCAAAACGGCGATCAGGTCGAAATCATCACCGGCGTCGAAGCACGCGTCAATCCGGACTGGCAGTCCCTGACCTTTACGGGCAAGGCGCGCGCCGCCATCCGCCGTCATATCCGCCAGACGCAAAAGGACGATTTCATCAAGCTGGGGCGCTCGGCCATCGAACGCGCCGCCGCTCAGGTCGACAAAACCCTTGTCGACATAAGCTGGCGCGCGGCCTTCGAGAAGTTTCAGGTCCAAAGCGAAGACGAGATTTTCGAGCTGTGCGGGCGCGGCAAGATCACGCCGCTCAAGGTGCTGGAGGCCCTTTATCCCGGTCTGAAACTGCCCGCGACGCTGACGACCGACTCGTTCAGCCGCATCAGGGATGGCGACGACGCCGCGGCCTATGTGCGCGGTCAGGCGCTCAAACCCAATCAGAAGATCTGGTTCTCGCGCTGCTGCTCGCCGGTGCCGGGCGACCGCATCATTGGCATCGTCAGCGAAAATCAGGTCCACGTCCATTCGATCGAATGCGAACGGCTTGAGGCTTGGGAAGGCGAAAAAGAAGCGTGGATCGACCTGCAATGGACGCTCAACGCCGAGAAGAACACCGTCTCGGCCGCCCGCATCCGCGCCAATATGCGCAACAAGCCTGGGGTTCTGGGGCAGGTCTGCACCCTGATCGGCGAGGCGCGCGGCAATATCGTCAATATCAACCTGACCAATCAGCAGGTCGATTTCCTCGATGCGGAGTTCGAGGTCGAGGTGATGGACGCGCGCCACCTGACCAATATCAATGCGGCCATCCGCACCAATCCCTCGGTCGAAGGGGTCGAACGGATCAGGGGGTAGGTCTCATGGCCTGTCGGACCGAAGGGTTGGTGTAGGTGGAGTGGTCGTATTGTTTGCATTTAGCGGCCCCCAGACCGACCTCGAGTATCAGGCTGTCGATTGAGGCACGCAAGGCAAACAGGGTGCGATGTCCCCGGTTTATATCGCCTCTGGCCGCATCGAGGCTATCTATGGCGAGCCTGTCGCATCCCTGAACAGAGCGTTGTTCTACATGAGGATTTGGAAGCATACCTCCGGTGCGTTCAATAGCCGAAAGATGAGTTTGGGCGGTTCTAAGAGTCGATAGGGTATAAGGCGTAACACCCACCAGGATCAGAATAAGCGCCAGTCCTGCCCATTTTAGCATTCTCATAAATATTCCCCCACGCCTTGAACACTTTCAGACTTTAGCTTGCGACGGCTCTGCGTTAAAGGGGACCATCCTTTTCTGAATCGCTTTTACGCCCGGCGTAGAACGACCTTTCACAAGCGACCGAGCCTCATGACCTCTGAAGACGTAATCAACGAATTTCGCGCCGCCAATGCCCTGCGCGAGGGGCATTTCGTGCTGTCGAGCGGCCTGCACAGCCCGCTGTTCCTGCAAAAGAACCTCGTCTTCATGAACGCGGATCGCTGCGAGCGCCTGTGCAAGGCCTTGGCTGAGAAGATTGTGGCGCAAGTAGGGGCGGTCGATGTCGCCATTTCGCCCGCCGTCGGCGGTATCATCCCCGGTTACGAGACCGCGCGTCACCTCAAAGTGCCGTCGCTTTATGTCGAGCGCGAGGGCGGGGTGTTCAAGCTGCGCCGCGGCTTCCATATCGAACCGGGCGCGAAGGTCGTCATGGTCGAGGACATCGTCACCACCGGCCTGTCGTCGCGCGAATGTATCGCCGCGATCAAGGAGCTGGGCGGTGAGGTCGTCGCGGCGGCGTGCATCGTCGACCGTTCGGGCGGCAAGGCGGATGTCGGCGTGCCGCTGATCTCGCTGGCCAGCCTCGAAGTCCCGGCCTATCCGGCGGACGCCCTGCCGCCCGAACTGGCCGCCATCCCCGTGCAGGACCCCGGTTCGCGCCGGATCGCGAAAGCCTAACGACATGAGCCGCATACGCCTCGGTCTGAATATCGATCATATCGCCACCGTGCGTAATGCGCGCGGCGGCGACGCGCCCGATCCGGTGCGCGGCGCGCGTCAGGCCCTGATGGCGGGCGTCGACGGCATTACCGCGCACCTGCGCGAAGACCGCCGCCACGTGCTCGATAAGGACATCTGGGCGCTGAAAAACGTCTGCGACGAATTCCATAAGCCGCTCAATTTCGAGATGGCCGTGACCGATGAGATGATCGGTATTGCGCTCGACCTCAAGCCGCACGCCGCCTGTCTGGTGCCGGAACGCCGTCAGGAGCGCACGACCGAAGGCGGGCTCGATGTCGCGGGTAATATCGACCTCGTCGGGGCGGCGGTTGCGAAGTTCAACGCCGCCGGTATCCGTTCGTCGCTGTTCATCGCGGCGGACGCCTTACAGGTCACGGCGGCGTCGAACATCGGCGCGCCGGTGGTCGAGTTCCACACCGGGGCCCTGTGCGACGCGTGGCGCAACGGCGAGACCTCGATCGTTGAGGATGAGATGAAGAAGCTCGAATGGGCGGCGCATATGGCGGCCTCGGTCGGGATCGAGGTCCATGCGGGCCACGGCATCGACTACGACACGGTGACCTTCATTTCGCGCATCCCGCAGATCAAAGAACTGAATATCGGCCACTTTTTGATCGGTGAGGCGATCTTTGTCGGGCTGGATGCCTCGATTGCAAAGATGCGCACCCTGATGGACGCGGCGCGCGGATGATCCTCGGCATCGGCACGGACCTGACCGACGCGGAACGCATCAAACAGTCCGGCGATAAGTTCGGGCAGAAGTTCCTCGATCGCGTCTTCACGCTCGCCGAACAGGCCTATGCGGCCAAAAACGCCACGCCTTACCAGACCTATGCCAAGCGCTATGCGGCCAAGGAAGCCGTGATGAAGGCGCTGGGGACCGGGCTGCGCGGGTTTCATTTTACCGATATCGAGGTCATCAACGATGCGCTGGGCAAGCCCGAAGTGACGCTGACGGGCGGCGCATTGGCGCGGCTTGAGATGATCACGCCAACGGGACACGCCGCGCGAATCCACCTCAGCCTGACGGACGAGGGACCTCTGGCGGGGGCCTATGTGATCATCGAAGCCGTGCCGCGGATCGCCTAACAAATCGGTAAGCCTATATTTAGACCCAATCTATAAATAGACAGGTCCGCTGAATATGCCTAAAGCTATGGGCAAGAATATGATGGGGCGAATTTATGAGCGCTGAAGACAAGGTCATCGAAGACGGTATAGTCGAGGGCGAAAAGCCTGCGGCGACCCTCAAAGACGAGACGATGGATATCATCAAGACGGTGGCCATTGCGCTGCTGATCACGCTGGTGTTCCGTACCTTCCTGTTCCAGCCCTTCACCATCCCGTCGGCCTCGATGGAGCCGAACCTGTATGAGGGCGACTATATCGTCGTGCGCAAGTGGGATTACGGCTATTCCAAGCACTCGATCCAGTTTTCGCCGCCGGTGATTTCGGGCCGCATCTTCGAGAAGCAGGCCAAGCGCGGCGACATCGTCGTGTTCAAGCTGCCGCGCGACAACAAGACCGACTATATCAAGCGCGTGGTCGGCCTGCCCGGCGATCGCGTTCAGGTCCGCGACGGCAAGGTCTATATCAACGAGGCCATCGTGCCCGTGGTCGACAAGGGGCCGATTTCGACCGGCATTTCCTACGCCACGCCGGGCGTCGAGGTCATCGAGGAATCGCTGCCCAACGGTGCGACGCACCTGACGCAGGACATGGGCTATAGCCCCAAGGCCGACGATACCGAGGTCTTCACCGTGCCCGAAGGCCAGTACTTCGTCATGGGCGACAACCGCGACAACTCGCTCGACAGCCGCTTCTCGCCGTCGGACTATATGCAGCCGGGTGTCGGCTTCGTGCCGGCGGAAAACCTCGAAGGCAAGGCGACCATGGTCCTGATTTCGTGGAACAAGGGCGCATCGCTGTTCAAGCCGTGGACCTGGCTCGACCTGCGCTGGGACCGGTTCTTCAAGTCGCTGGATTAGAATGAGACTATACCTCCCTGCACTTTAGTGCGGGGAGGGGGACCGTTTGCGGAGCAAATGGTGGTGGGGTGTCTTACTTTTCTTAAGATGCGACCCACTGTAAGTAAGCAAGAACCCCCACCACCACGCCCTTCGGGCGCGGTCCCCCTCCCCAGTGAACTGGGGAGGTATAAGAGTTTGAGATGACCCGTATCCAACGAGACGCCTCCGCCCATCGCCAGAAGCTCCTGAACGGGCTTGAGGCCAAACTCGGCTATACCTTCACCCACCGCGACCTGCTGGAAAGCGCCCTGACGCACGCCAGTGTCGGTGACGGCGCCAAACGCAAGGCCGGGGCCAGCGATAACGAGCGGTTGGAGTTTCTGGGTGACCGCGTGCTGGGCCTGATGGTGGCCGAAGCCCTGATGGAGGCTTTTCCGGACGCCGCCGAAGGCGAGATGTCGCAGCGCCTGCACGGCCTCGTCAGCCGCGAAACCTGTGCCGCGATCGCGCAACAACTGGGCGTCGGCCCGGCGCTCAGGCTGGCGGTCGGTGAAACACGCTCCGGTGGCCGCAGCAACCTGACCATCCTCGGCGATGCCTGCGAAGCCCTGATCGCGGCGGTCTATGTCGACGGCGGCTTTGACGCCGCGCGCAAGGCGTTCCTGCCGCTGTGGCAGCCGCATATCCGCTCCGGCCACGATCGCTCGCACCTCAATCCGAAGTCGCACCTTCAGGAATGGGCCGCGCAACAGAAGCTGCCCGCGCCGAAATACGAGGTCGTAAAGCGCGAAGGGCCGGATCATGCCCCTATCTTTACGGTCGCCGTCGGGTTAGAAGGATACGATCCCGTCTCCGCCACCGGCAAGTCCCGTCAGGACGCCGAAAAGGCGGCGGCATTGCGCTTTATCGAAAACGAAGGTCTTAATTGACAAATACCTCCCAAACCCGCGCCGGTTTTGCCGCCATTATCGGTGCGCCCAACGCCGGTAAATCGACCCTTGTCAACGCGCTGGTCGGCTCCAAGGTCTCCATCGTCACGCAGAAGGTCCAGACGACGCGCTTCCCGGTGCGCGGCATCGCCCTTTATGGCGACGCCCAGATCGTGCTGGTCGACACGCCGGGCATCTTCAAGCCGCGCCGCCGCCTCGATCGCGCCATGGTCAAATCGGCCTGGGGCGGGGCGCAGGACGCCGACGTCGTGGTGCTGCTGGTCGACGCAGCCGCCCATATCGCCGTCCATTTTGCGCCCGAAGGCACCAAGGCCGATGCCGCGGACAAGCGCTGCGTCGAGGACGCGGAAGCGATCATCGAAGGCCTCAAGGCCAACAATACGCGCGCTATTTTGGTGCTGAACAAGATCGACCTGCTGAAACGCGACAACCTGCTGGCCGTGGCCGACAGCCTGTTCAAGGCGGGCGTCTTCGATCAGGTCTTCATGATCTCGGCCGAAAAGGGCAATGGCGTGAAGGATCTCGCCGAGGCGCTCTCGGAGAAGATGCCGACGGGGCCGTGGCTTTACCCTGAGGATCAGGCCGCCGACGCGCCGGTGCGTATTCTGGCGGCGGAAATCACCCGCGAAAAGCTGTTCCTGCGGGTGCATGAGGAATTGCCCTATGCCTGCGCGGTGGTCACCACCGACTTCAAAGACATGCCCGACGGCGCGGCGCGCATCGAGCAGACCATCTTCGTCGAACGTGACGGTCAGCGCGCCATCGTGTTGGGCAAGAACGGCCAGACCCTGAAATGGATCGGCCAGAAGGCCCGCGAGGAACTGATGGAGATTCTGGACCGCAAGGTACACCTGTTCCTGCACGTTCAGGTCAATGAGCGCTGGAGCGACGACCGGGCGCTGTATGCGCAGTTCGGGTTAGAGTTCGAGGCCTAATCCCTTCTCCCCGCGTGCGGGGAGAAGGTGGCGCTTTAGCGCCGGATGAGGGGCAACAGCCCTTCAGCACGCTGCGGCTCTGGTTTTGCCCCTCACCCCAACCCTCTCCCCGTAAACGGGGAGAGGGGGTTTAAAAACATGCAATTCGAAGACGATGCCTTTGTCCTGAGCGCGCGGTCCCACGGTGAAACCGGGGCCGTGATCAATGTCCTGACGCGCGAGCATGGCCATGTCGCCGCCTATGTCGCGGGCGGGGCGTCGCGGCGCATAAAGCCTTACTTGCAACCCGCAAGTCATGTGAGAATCGCTTATCGGACAAGGACATCCGAGCAACTGGGCTCGGCGACCATCGAACCGCTGGACGAGGGCGCGGCACAGGTCTTCGACGATCCCGTGGCGTTGCTCGGCGTGCAATGCGCCTGCGTCATGACCCGCGCGGTTCTGCCGGAGCGCGAGGCTTTTCCCGGTGCCTATCATGGCTTCGAAGCCCTGATGAATGCTTTTCAGGTGCCCGCGATCTGGCCCTATATCTATATCCGTTTTGAGGCCGGATTGCTCGAAGCCGTGGGCTATGGCCTGGACCTGTCGGCCTGCGCCGTGACGGGGGCGCGTGACGACCTGATCTATGTGTCGCCGAAATCGGCGCGCGCCGTCAGCCGCAAGGCCGGTCTTCCGTATGCGGATAAATTGCTCGCCCTGCCGATGTTTCTTCTATCCTCACAAGGCGGTCTGTCGGCGGACGATCTGAGAAAAGGCTTCGACCTGACGGGGTTCTTCCTTGAACGGCATATCTTCCATCCACTCGATCGTCCGTTGCCGGAAATCCGTACACGGCTTATGGATGCGGTACGCGAATCCTGACATCGTTCAGAAAAGAGACTTGAAAACAACGTTCTCCATGTTTTGGTAAGGTGTAAGGCGTAGACTGACCGAATCGGCGGGGATGCCGAACGGCTTTAACGGAACACGATGAGCTATAGCGACACAGAGTTGATGGCGGCCAATGTCAACCCGGCGACGGGTCTGGCGACCGACTATCTCAACCTGTTCAACGAAGCGATCATGCTGTTCGAAATGGGCCTCGACATGCCGGACATGGCCGAAGAACTGATGGACTGGCACCGTCGCGGCTATGTCGAGCACTTCGAGCAGTCGGGTTTCGAGCAGAAGGACGTCGTCATCGCGGCCTATGCGCAGGCGCCCGACGAGGTCCGTCAGGCTTTCGATACGGCCTGTACCGAGGCTCTGGACGTGTTCGAATCCGCCATCGCCATCCTGCTCAGTTCCAATGTCGAAGACCCGGCGGCGCGTCAGGACCTCGAAGGCCGCCTCAACGACATGAAGGCGCGCGTCGTCGAAATGGATTCGCATATCCACGGCAAGGCGGTGCGCATCGAAAACAGCCTGCAAAACGCTGTGGATGCCCTGTTCTGATCATCTTCCCTTAAACCTGTTGCCTTAGTATCCGCGTATGTCCACACCCTCGACCGATCCGTTCAATGCCCCCCTGCCGGAGGTGCTGCAAAAGCTTGCCGAAGGGCTGCTGGCCAGCGGCACGGCGCTGGCGATCTTCACGCCGGACGATGGGCTGCATTACGCCTCGGCGGATTTCCGCGACATCTATGCGGTGCAAGACGGCGCGCAGACCTTCTCATCCATCATGCGCTATTGCTTTGCGCATAAGGTTGGGCCGCTGATCGAGGCCGAAGACATCGAGCCGTGGCTGGCCATGGCTAATGCGAAACGCCGCAGCCAGGCGAACCGCAAGTTCGAGATCGATCTGCTGGACGGACGATGGATGTGGGCGTCGGAAACGACCTTCGCCGGCGGCTGGATATTGTTGATGATCGCCGACTGCACCTTCGTCAAGGCCAAGGAGTTCCACCTCAGAAGCGCGCGCGACGCCGCCATCGTGGCGTCGGAAACCGATTACCTGACGGGTTTGTTGAACCGGGGCGCCATGATGAAGCGCTTCGGCGATCTGATTGAATCCTGCGTCGTGTCGGGCGAGGTGTTCAGCGTCGTGCTCATCGACCTCGATCATTTCAAGGCGATCAACGACCGTTTCGGCCATCAGGCGGGCGATGAGGTGCTGCGCCATTTTGCCGACGCGGCGCGCGCTATCCTGCGTGGGGCCGACCTGTTCGGGCGCATCGGTGGCGAGGAGTTCCTGCTGATCATGCCGCGCGCCACCGAGGATCAGGCTCTTAAGGTGTTGAAACGCCTGCAAAACGAGCTTCGGGTCCAGACGTTACCCACGAATGACGTGATCCTGCGCTATACCTTTTCGGCGGGGGTGGCTCAGTGGCAAGCGACCAAGACGCTGGACGGCCTCTATCGCGAGGCCGATCAGGCGCTTTATGCGGCCAAACACGCCGGTCGCGATCAGGTGCGCGTCGCCTGAGGTTATGCTGACATAATTTGTCAGCATGTGCGGTACGCTCTCTGTATCCAAGGAGGACGCCATGACCTTAACCGCTACCTGCCATTGCGGCGCGACCCGCATCACCTTGCCGCGCACGCCCGACAGCGCGCACGAATGCAATTGCTCCTACTGCGGACGACTGGGCGCGGTCTGGGCCTATTTCGATCCGGCAGAGGCCGTGATCGAGTCCGCCACGCACGACCGCGTCTACTCGGCCAGCGAGGGCGTCAACCGCCACCATTTCTGCGCGCACTGCGGCAACCACACGCACGGCGACAGCCCCGACTGGTCGCAGGCCTATCATAACGACGGCACGCCCAAGGGGGAAGCGGGCGTGGTACCGGCGGCGCGGACCTTTATGGTCAATCTGCGCATGGTCGACGGGTTCGACTTCGACCGCCTGCATATAGAGAAGATGGACGGGAAGAATAACTGGTAAAAACGCTTTATACCTCCCCGACTTGTCGGGGTATAGCGCCAGCGAAAGTACAGCTTTCGCCAGCGATGGGACCGCCGCGATTTATCGCGGGGGTGGTGGGGGCCTGCGCTGTCGTTATAAAGCGCTGGTCGGGCTGCCGATTTATTCCCGTTTTCTACGCGAGCCCCCCTCCGTCTGCTCACTTCGTTCGCATCCACCTCCCCCGGCACGCCGGGGGAGTATGAAGAAGATAGGTCCGAACATTGTGTGAACAGCTTTGGCGGGGCAAGGCCTTGTCACGCCCCGCGCTGCGCCTTAAAACATAAGGATGACACCAGTGATTCCCGATGAAGGCGGCCATATCCTCTCCGAACCGATGGGCGAAGCCCTGTCGCGGCGGTATCTGGCCTATGCGCTGTCCACCATCATGCACCGGGCCCTGCCCGACGTGCGCGACGGGCTGAAGCCCGTTCATCGCCGTGTGCTCTATGCCATGCACAATATGCGCCTGAACCCGCAGGCAGCGGCGCGGAAGTCGGCCAAGGTGGTCGGCGAAGTCATGGGTAACTTCCACCCGCACGGCGATCAGTCGATCTACGACGCCCTGGTCCGCATGGCGCAGTGGTTCGCCCAGCGCTATCCGATGGTCGACGGGCAGGGGAACTTCGGCAATATCGACGGCGATTCCGCCGCCGCCATGCGCTACACCGAATGCAAGATGACGACGGCGGCCATGCTGCTGCTGGATGGCATCGACGAAAACGCCGTCGATTTTCGCCCGACCTACGACGGTCAGGACGAAGAACCGGTCGTCCTGCCGGGCGCCTTCCCAAACCTTTTGGCCAATGGCGCCACGGGTATCGCGGTCGGCATGGCGACCTCCATTCCGCCCCACAATGTCGCCGAGCTGATCGACGCCTGTAAGCTTTTGATCGCCGCGCCCGATACCGACACCGACGGCCTGATGGCGATCATCCCCGGCCCGGACTTCCCGACCGGCGGCATCTGCGTCGAGCGCCGCGAGGCGATCCGCGAAGCCTACGAGACCGGACGCGGCTCGGTCCGCGTACGGGCGCGTTACGAGGTCGAGGATCTGGGGCGCGGCAACTGGCGCATCCTGATTTCAGAAGTGCCGTATCAGGTGCAGAAATCGCGCCTGATCGAGCAACTGGCCGACCTGATCGAAGCGAAAAAGGCCCCGCTGCTGGGCGATGTGCGCGACGAATCCGACGAAGAGGTCCGCCTGATCCTTGAGCCGAAGTCGCGCAATATCGAACCCGAAGTGCTGATGGAAAGCCTGTTCCGGATCTCCGATCTGGAAACGCGCTTCGCCTTCAACATGAACGTTCTGGATAAGACCGGCACGCCGCGCGTCATGGGCCTCAAGCCGATCCTGACCGCCTTCCTCGACCACCGCCGCGAAGTGCTGATCCGTCAGTCGCAGTGGCGTCTGGACAAGATCGAACGCCGTCTGCATGTGTTGGACGGTTTGATGATCGCCTTCCTCAATCTCGACGAGGTGATCCGCATCATCCGCGAGGACGAGACGCCGAAACAGACCCTGATGGCGCGGTTCAGCCTGACGGAAATTCAGGTCGACTACATCCTCGATACCCGCCTGCGCCAACTGGCCCGGCTTGAGGAAATGGCGCTGAAGTCCGAACACGACAAGCTGGCCAAGGAGCGCGATGGTCTGCTGGCGCTGCTGGCGTCGGACAAGAAGCAGTGGAAGCGCATCGACGAGCAACTGAGCGAGGTGCGCAAGCAACTTCTGTCGGCGCGCCGCACGACCTTTGCCGAAGCGCCGCAGGGCGTCGAGGTGGCGGCCATCGAGTCCTATCTGCCGAAGGAACCGATCACCGTCATCCTGTCGGAGCGCGGCTGGATTCGCGCCACCAAGGGCCGCGTCGACGATCCGTCCGAGCTGAAGTTCAAGGAAGGCGATCAACTGGGGCATCTGGTGTCGGGGTTCAATACCGACAAGCTGCTGATCATGACGTCGGACGGGCGCTTCTTTACGCTCGGCTGCGACAAGCTGCCGTCGGGCCGCGGTCATGGCGAGCCGCTACAACTGATGCTGGAGATGGACGAGAAGGCGCGCATTCTGGCGGTCTTCATGTTCACGCCGGGCGCCAAGCGCCTGATGGTGTCGAAAAACGGCTACGGCTTCGTGATGAACGAGGAAGACGCCGTCGGCAACAAGAAGGCCGGCAAGTCGGTGTTGAACGCCGACGGAACCGAAGCGTTCGCCGCTCTGCCGGTCACGGGCGATAGCGTGATGATCCTCGGCGAAAACAACAAGCTGCTGATCTATCCGGTATCGGAACTGCCCGAAATGGCGCGCGGTAAGGGCGTCAAGCTGCAAGGTTACAAGGACGGCGGCGTCAAGGATATCGCGGTGTTCGACTCGAACGGACCGATCCAGTGGTACGACGGGGCGGGCAAGGCGCGCGACTTCAAGGACCACAAGGACTTTGTCGGCAAACGCGCCAGCGTCGGCAAGATGGCCCCGCGCGGCTTGCGGAAGTTGCGGCCGACCTGAGTAATTTCAGGGTGAAATAACCAGATTGGGTGGTTAATTTACGATGAAAACTTCCTCTCGTGTATAGGGTTCCAATTCGGGTGGGCCGGGAGGATAGAAATACACAAAGAGCTTTAAGGCAAGCTTGCCGTCGTGTCGGATGACCGTGACGGTACAGTAAGCGTGAGGCCTATCAGAACCGGTAATTTTGTCATTGACGCGCAATGTTATGGCACCGGGGGCCTTGATGCCATTCTCTTCCGAAGCGCTAAGAATCATTTCGGCTTTACCATTCGCGCGTTGGATTTGAAGCATTGGTGCGTCTGCGCTTAGTGCGATCTGAACCCCGCCGAAGGTCTTTTTTGCTGTTTCAATCCAGCATATCGGCTCGTTTGCCAATGCGGTCTGGGCACTTAAAAGCAAGCCAAGGAGTGCTAAAACGAGATACCTCATTATGGGGTTCCGATGACTGAATTCGTTGAGGTTGTAGCTAAACACGCAATACAAAGGCTCGCAATATAGGTGACGACACACCTGGCGTGACCTGGTGCTTTCATATTCAAATTGCTGTATTTATGAACAAGGCTTTCGGATAGTCATATAAGAGGACGCGCCATGCACAAGAACACGATCTGCCTGTGGTACGACAAGGACGCCGAAGCGGCGGCCAATTTCTACGCCAGCGTCTTCCCCGACAGCGCCGTGACCGGCGTGCACAAGGCCCCGACCGACTTTCCCGGCGGCAAGGCGGGGCAGGTCCTGACGGTCGAATTTACCGTCTGCGGTATTCCGTGTCTGGGGCTGAACGGCGGCGACGTATTCAAGCAGACCGAGGCCTTCTCGTTCCAGATCATGACCGAGGATCAGGCGGAAACCGATCGCTACTGGGACGCTATCGTCGGCAACGGCGGCAAGGAAAGCGAATGCGGCTGGTGCAAGGACAAATGGGGTCTTAGCTGGCAGATCACGCCGCGCGTCCTGACCGAAGCCATGGCGCAGGGCGGCGATGTTGCCAAACGCGCTTTTGCCGCCATGATGACCATGCAGAAGGTCGATGTCGCGAAAATCGAAGCGGCGGTGCGGGGCTAGATTTTAGGCTTGCGCCGGGCCTCCAGCCGGGCGTGCAGCGACGAGGTGTCCCAGCGCTGGCCGCCCATGGCCTGCACCTCGGAATAGAACTGATCGACCAGCGCCGCGACGCTTAAGTGCGCGCCGTTCGTCCGTGCTTCGTCAAGCGCGATGCCCAGATCCTTGCGCATCCAGTCGACGGCGAAACCGAAATCGTACTGGCCTTCGTTCATCGTCCCCCAGCGGTTGGACATCTGCCACGACCCCGCCGCGCCCTGGGAGATGGCCTGAAGCACCAGATCGGGATCGATCTCGGCGCACTTCGCGAAGTGGAGGGCCTCGGCAATGCCCTGAACGGCACCGGCAATAGCGATCTGATTGCACATCTTGGCGGTTTGTCCGGCACCCGCCTCGCCGATGCGAGTGATCGACTTGGTATAGGGCGCGGTCAGCGCCGTCACGCGGTCGAACACGGTGTCTTCACAGCCCGCCATGACCGACAGCGCGCCATTGACCGCGCCCGCCTGTCCGCCCGACACCGGCGCATCGCAAAAATGAATGTGTTTTGAAGCACATAGAGCGAACATCTCACGCGCCAGTCTGGCCGAGGTCGTGGTGTGATCGACGATGAGGCTGCTCGCCGCCATGCGGTCGGCCGCCCGCGTCACCAGATCGCGCACATCGTCGTCGCGCCCGACGCACAGGATCAGCGCCTCGGCACCGACCACGGCGTCTTCGAAATCGGCGGAAAAGGCCGCCTGATGCGCCGCGCCCCACGCCGCCGCCTTTTCGACCGAGCGGTTATAGCCGACGACCTCGAACCCGGCCCTGAGCAAATGCCCGGCCATCGGCGCGCCCATGACGCCCAGACCTGCGAAAACGATGCGCATGGTAACCTCGCGAAAGCGCATCCCCAAAAGTGTGCAGCGGTTTTGGGATCAAGATGCGCGTAAAAAACTAGATAGATTGCGTCCGGCCATAGCGGCCGCGGAAATAGGTGAGGCCGTGTTCGCCGAAGTGCGTATCCGACTGATCGAACTGTTCGACCTGACCCACGATGACCAGATGGTCGCCCAGCATCTGCGTCTGGTGCTGCGTGCATTTGAGCCACGCCATCGCACCCTTGAGGCGCAGCGGTTCATCCGCAAAGGCCAGATCGTCGCCGTCGCGGCAATAGGGATTTTCGCGGAAAAAGCGGTCGGCCAGAGGCTGTTGTTCGACCGGCAATATATTGATCGCGAAGGTCTTCGCGTCGGAAAACACATGATAGCGGTCCGAGCGCAGGTCGAGCGACCACAGGATCAGCTTCGGCTCCAGCGACACCGAGGCGAAGGAATTGATGGTCAGGCCCATCACGCAAGCTTTGCCGTCGCGATCCTGCGCCGGGGCGGTGACGATCGCCACGCCGGTCGCGAAGGTGCCGAGCACATGCCTGTAGGCCATACGATCCGGATCGCTCACATCTACCTCGCAACTAATATCCGGATCATTCTATGACCCGAAACGCCGCATGGGGTCAATCTGTGTCGCCGTTTCAACCCCCTGTTAAGATTAATCCCCGATAAACGAATCTGTATTGTTGCGCCGCCAAGGCGCTGACGGAGTCCTCATGGCCAGCCGCGACGCGCCGATCGTCATCAAGAAAGTCAAGAAGGTTGTCGGCGGCGGACACCACGGCGGCGCCTGGAAGGTCGCCTATGCCGACTTCGTGACGGCCATGATGGCCTTCTTCCTGCTGATGTGGCTGATCAACACGACCTCACCGGAACAGAAGCGCGGCGTCGCCGACTATTTCGCCCCGGCCTCCGTCTCGCAGACAACCTCGGGCTCCGGCGGCATCTTGCAGGGAACCGCTATCGGTAAGGACGGCGCCAAGCAAGAAGGTTCGATGGCCTTCATTGAGCAGATGGCCCCCGAATCGCCGGACATGCAGGACCGCGACGGTGTCGACAAACATACCGCCGACCTGTCCGAGACTCCCGAAGAGCAGCTGCGCGAGGAACTGCAAAAGCGCGAGGAGGCCTCGTTCCGGTCGGCGGCCGAATCCCTCCGTCAGGCCTTACAGGACATGCCCGAACTGGCGGAACTGTCGAAGAATATCCTGGTCGACCAGACGCCCGAAGGTCTGCGCATCCAGCTGATCGATCAGGAAGGCCGTTCGATGTTCAACGCGAACTCGGCCACGCCCAACGACCGCGCCAAGCTGCTGCTGCGCGCCGTGGCCAAGGTCGTCAATCAGCTCCCTAACCGCGTGACGATCACCGGCCATACCTCCGGCACCCCCGGCACGGGGCAATCCGACAAGGACTGGAAATTGTCCGCCGATCGCGCCGATGCCGCACGGCAGATTCTGCAAGGCGCCGGTGTCGATCAGGATCGCGTGGCGCAGGTCTCGGGCAAGGCGGCCAAGGAACCTCTGTATCCGGACGACCCGACCCTGGCCGGAAATCGCCGCATTGCGATAATTCTGCTGCGCGAAGCCCCGGTTTTGCCAGAAAACCCTTCTCTTTAAGCCCGATTTGAGGTCTAATCCTCTGGCAACCAGAGGCTCGACACACGGCGATGAGCGAACACTTTCCCGGACGCAAGCTCAGATACTATCTGACCATCCCCGGGCCGTGTCCGTATCTGGAGGGGCAGGAGGAGCGCAAGGTCTTCGTCCACCTGCCGCCGCTCGAAGCGATCAATGTCAACGATCAGCTGTCGTCCATCGGCTTTCGCCGCTCGCAGAATATCGCCTACCGTCCGGCCTGTCCGTCGTGCCGCGCCTGTCAATCGGTGCGCATCCCCGTGAAGGACTACGTCCACAGCCGCACCGACAAGCGCATTTTGCGCCGCAACGGTGACCTCACCCGGCACTTCGTCGAGGCCGAGGCGACGCGCGAGCAGTACGAACTGCTGCAGAAATACCTGAAAATCCGCCACCCCGACGGCGGTATGATGGACATGACCTGGCCCGATCTGGTGGCCATGGTCGAAGATACGCTGGTCCGCACCCATATCATCGAATACCGACTCGACGGGCAACTGATCGCCTGCGTGCTAGTCGATGCGCTAAACGACGGCCTGTCGCTGGTCTACAGCTTCTACGATCCGGACCTGATGAACCGCTCTCTAGGGCGCTTCGTCATCCTCGACCATATCGATCAGGCGACCCGGGCCGGCTATGGCTTCGTCTATCTCGGCTATTGGGTGAAGGGCTCGCCCAAGATGGATTACAAGGCCAATTACCGGCCGCTGGAGGCCCTGACCGACTTCGGCTGGACCCCGGTCGATCCGGAAGCAAGTTAGGACAATAACCCGCCGACGCCCTGTCCGGCGGCCACCGCGCCGTAAAGAATGACCCCCACATAGGCTGTACCGGCGATGGCAAAGGCCTGACCGGCCAGAATGAACAGGCCGTCGCGCTGGATCATGCCCGTCGCGGTCAGCAAAATGGCCAGCGCCGGCAGGGTGTTGGAAAAGGGAATGATCCCCAGCGGCAGCATCATCACGATCGCCGCCCACAGCAGCACCAGACCATTGACGCGGTTCGACAGGATGCCTGTGGTCAGGGCCGGAAGGCGCGGCTTCACGAAGCGGTCGATTTTCGCGACGATGCCGACGCCTTTTTTCAGGACAGGCACCAGCTTTTCGGTGTGGATTTCCCGGTCCAGGATTTTTTTCGGCAACCACGGCAGGCGGTTGAAGATGATGGCGACCGCGATCAGGGCAATCGCGCCGCCGAACGGGATCGAGATGCCAGGGATCGAGACCGGGATCATGAACGGCAGGCACAGCAGGACGCAGAGCAGCAGAAGCCCTTGTTCACCCATGATTTCGATGAGTTCGCGCAAGGTCGTGTGCTCGCCCTCGATCCGCCGCAGCGTGTGGGTGAGCATGTCGCTCAGGGTCTCGGTCGTGTCCGGAAAGCCGAATATCTTTTGCATAGGTCTATGCAGCAAGCGACGCGTCAGGATGCAAGCTGAAAATCGATTGCGTCCGGCCGGGTGTCCACAGACATCCAGATATACGACCCTCAGGCCTGCAATCGCTCGGCCACGTACTTGGCGAAATAGGTCAGGACGCCCGACGCCCCGGCGCGTTTGAAGGCCAGCAGGGTCTCGAACACGCCCTTGTCATGGTCCATGAAGCCCGCCGCGACCGCCGCCTTGATCATCGCGTATTCGCCCGACACCTGATAGACGAAGGTCGGCACCTTGAAAGTCTCCGACACGCGCTGGACGATGTCGAGATAGGGCAGGCCGGGCTTGACCATGACCATGTCGGCGCCTTCCTGAATATCCATCATGACCTCGCGCAGGGCTTCGTCAGAGTTCGCGGCATCCATCTGATAGGTCTTCTTGTCGCCTTTCAACGCCGAGGTGCCGACCGCGTCGCGGAACGGGCCGTAAAAGGCCGAGGCGTATTTGGCGGCGTAGGACATGATCAGCTTGTCATGCAGGCCGCGCGCTTCGAAGGCCTTGCGGATTTCGCCGATGCGGCCGTCCATCATGTCGGAAGGTGCGACGACATCGGCCCCGGCCTCGGCCTGAACGATGGCTTGCTGGATCAAAATCTCGATGGTCTTGTCGTTGTGGATCTGGCCGTCGATCAGCAGGCCGTCATGGCCGTGCGCGGTGAACGGATCGAGCGCCACATCGACGATCAGGCCAATCTCTGGCACGGCGGATTTGATGGCACGGCAGGTCTGCGCCACCAGACCGTTCGGATCGATGGCGGCGGTCGCCTCGTCATTGCGCAGCGACGGGTCGATATTGGGGAAGAGGGCCAAAGCCGGAATGCCCATGGCATGGGCCTCTTTGGCTTCCTTGACGGCCTCATTGATGCTCAGGCGATCGACGCCTTCCAGCGAGCGGATGGGGTCGCGCGCCATATCCTTGTCATGGACGAAGATCGGCCAGATCAGGTCGGACGCCGTGACGCGGTGTTCGGCCACCATATCGCGCACCCACGCGTTTTGGCGCAGACGGCGCGGACGCGACAGCGGATATGAACCGACGACAGGCTTGAATGACATGATGGTTTCCCGACAAATTCGGGGGAGGGCTTACGCGTTTTGGAAGCGTTTGCCAATCGGCTTGTGATGGTTGAGGCGAATGAGCCCCATCACCGAAGCAATCAGAATCCACACCGTCGCCATGACGGTGAGGATGGCGGAGACCACGTAACCCGAGGCGACGCCGAGCAGGGTGGAGACCGAAATCTGAGAGGTATCGAAGTCCGACAGGTCGATATCGAGTTGTCGCCAGTCGGTGATGTCGTACTGCGTCCAGATGAGGTTGACCAGCGTCCAGGTCAGGAAGACGGTGCAGATGACGGCGATGAAGGTGGCAATGGCCCAGAGTGCAAAAATGACCCAGAAGCTTTTGATCTGATATCGGAAATGGGTTTGGATATAGGAGGTGCAGTCGTGCTTTTTGATGTAGGCGAGCACCACGCCGATCAGGGCGGTCAGGCCCAGCGAGAACGGGCTGATGAACAAAAGGCCGTAGACGACATAGGCCAGATTTCGTTCATCCGACTCGCACGCATTCAGGCTGGTCAGGGGTTTTACGGCGAGGGGCGCATCGAGAGTCTTGGACGTCGAGCTGTTCATTCCGTAATCCTTTTCACCCTGTTGGCCCAAGGTATCTGAGGTCATGTGACACGCTATAAGTCGTACATAATTGCAAAAAATTCATCGCAATGCAAACAAACACGACGAAACCCTTACAAAAGGTGCGTCATTTTGCGCATCTCAGCCCCGCAAAACGCGCGTGATTTGGTTAGCAATATGGCGTATTACATCTGGTAAGGGGCGGCTATTCAGACTATATCCGCCTTAAAGGGAACCATCAGGGTTCTTCAAAAACAATACACCGAGGGCCCTGCGGCGCGGTAAACGCCACGGGTTGAGTACAGACATGGACTATACCGCCGCATTCGAGGCCGCCATCGACGCCGTCCGCAAGGAGGGCCGCTACCGCGTGTTCGCCAATATGAAGCGTCACCGCGGTGATTTCCCGCGCGCCACCTGGCTGCGCGAGGACGGCTCCGAACAGGAAGTCACTGTATGGTGCTCGAACGACTATCTCGGTCAGGGGCAAAATCCCGTCGTGCTCGACGCCATGCACACCGCCATCGACGAAGCCGGTTCGGGCTCGGGCGGCACGCGCAATATCTCCGGTACGACCTGGTATCATAACGAGCTTGAGGCCGAACTGGCTGACCTGCACGGCAAGGAAGCGGCGCTGGTCTTCTCGTCGGGTTATGTGGCCAACGAAGCGACCCTGACGACGCTGTACAAGGTCCTGCCGGGCCTGATCATCTTTTCGGACGCGCTGAACCACGCCTCGATGATCGCGGGCATCCGTAACGGCGGCGGCGAGCGTCATATCTTCCGTCACAACGATCTGGCGCATCTCGAAGAGCTGCTGGCCGCGGCCCCCGTCAATGCGCCGAAGCTGATCGCGTTCGAGTCGGTCTATTCGATGGACGGCGACATCGCCGATATCGCCGGGACGATCGCTCTGGCCAAGAAATACAACGCCCTGACCTATATCGACGAAGTCCACGCGGTCGGCCTTTACGGTCAGCGCGGTGCCGGTGTGGCCGAGCGCGACGGCGTCATGGATCAGATCGACATCATAGAGGGCACGCTGGGTAAGGCGTTCGGCATGATGGGCGGCTATATTGCGGGTAAGGCCGCCATGTGCGACGCCATCCGCCTGTGGGCTTCGGGCTTCATCTTCACGACGTCTCTGCCGCCCGCCGTCATGGCCGGGGCGACCGCCAGCGTCCGGTATCTCAAAGAACATAACGAGCGCCGTGTTGCCCATCAGGAGCGCGCCCAGACCCTGATGCGCCGCTTCCGCGAAGCCGGTATCCCGGTCTTCCCGTCGGAAAGCCACATCGTCCCGGTGCTGGTCGGCAATCCGGTTCATTGCAAGATGATCTCGGACATGCTGTTGAAGGATTTCAATATCTACGTCCAGCCGATCAACTACCCGACCGTGCCCAAGGGCACCGAACGTTTGCGCTTCACGCCGTCGCCGGACCACACGGACGAGATGATGGACGAGTTGGTGACGGCGATGGACAAGCTGTGGAGCCACTGCAACGTCGCGCGCATGCCGGCGGTGGCGTAAGCCTTGCCGGTAACGGCGTTTGGGAGTAATCTCCACTCATGAACGCCGTGTCCAAAATCTCGATCTCAGACCTCACCGTCGAAGAGCGCCTCGAACTGATCGAGGCGTTGTGGGACAGTCTTGAGGACAATGACCTGCCCGTTCCCGAGTGGCATCTCGCGGAAATCGACCGTCGGATGGAAACATTCGAACAGGACAAGGCTCAGTCGGTAAGTTGGGAGACTATCAAGGCCGAGCTTGAGCGCGACCTGTAGTGACGGCTGTATCTTTCGAATTTACGCCGGTCGCGCGTTTGGAAGTCATGGCGGCATCCCGGTGGTATGCCGCTAAAAACAGCGAATTAGCCCTTCGTTTCAATCGTCACGTCACCGAAGAACTGCAAAAAATTTGCCGAAATCCGCAACGATATGCAGAAGTTCGACCCGGTATCCGGCGTGCGCATCTGCCGGATTTCCCCTATAATCTCTATTATTGGTTAGATAGCGATATATTATTCGTCATTGCTATTCTCCATACGCGCCGTGATCCTTCGATCTGGCAAAATCGGAGTTAGATCATGTCCGAAGTCCTGCTCGAATATCACCGTCAAGGCGCGTATCTGAAGGTCATCGCCGTCGATCCTGACACCGGTGAGGAGGTCTCGACGCTGGGGCCCGCCAGTGATCCGGAGGCCGTCAAGCGGCTGGCCATCCTGAAACTGCGCAACAAGCTGGCAGCCCTCAAAGGCCCGCCGCCGGGCGGTGGCAAGGGGATCATCGTCTGATACTGTATTAGCGGCGCTCATCTATTGCCGCAGAGGTTTTCGCTTGGAATCGCGGGCGCAAAGGTTTAACAGACGCGCAATTTCCAGCGCACGTACTACATATGGTACAAGGCCCCTCAAATCTATCAACGCGCATTTGATTCCGAAAACCGCGACACACTTTTCGGAATGCGCTCTAACAGGATCATGCCCGTGAACGCACCCGCTTCCTTCATCCCGCAGAGCTATTTCAACAGTGATCTGGCCGCCGCCGATCCGGCCGTTCTGGCGGCGATCAAGGGTGAGCTGACTCGTCAGCAGGATCAGATCGAGCTGATCGCCTCGGAAAACATCGTCTCCAAAGCGGTGCTGGAAGCGCAGGGCTCGGTCCTGACCAACAAATACGCCGAGGGCTATCCGGGTCGTCGTTACTACGGCGGTTGCGAATATGTCGACGAGGTCGAAAAGCTGGCCATCGACCGCGCCAAGCAATTGTTCAACTGTAACTTCGCCAATGTGCAGCCGCATTCGGGGGCCAATGCCAATCAGGCCGTCTTCTTCACCCTGCTGCAACCCGGCGACACCTATATGGGCATGGACCTGGCCTGCGGTGGCCACCTGACCCACGGTTCGCCCGCCAACCAGTCGGGCAAGTGGTTCAAGGTCGTCCCTTACGGCGTACGCGAAGACGATCACCTGATTGATTACGATCAGGTCGAAAAGCTGGCCAAGGAACACAAGCCGAAGCTGATCGTGGCGGGTGCCTCGAACTACAGCCGTCACATCGATTTCGCGCGTTTCCGCGCCATTGCCGACAGCGTCGGGGCCTATCTGTTCGTTGACATGGCGCACTATGCCGGTCTGGTTGCCGGTGGCGTCTATCCCGATCCGCTGCCGCATGCCCACGTCGTCACCACCACCACGCACAAGACCCTGCGTGGCCCGCGCGGCGGCCTGATCCTGTCGAACGACGAAGCGCTGGGCAAGAAGATCAATTCGGCCGTCTTCCCCGGTCTTCAGGGCGGCCCGCTGATGCACGTCATCGCCGGTAAGGCGGTCGCCTTCGGTGAAGCCCTGCAACCCGAGTTCAAGGCCTATGCCGCTCAGGTCGTGGCCAATGCCCGCGTGCTGGCCGCTGTGCTGGTCGAGCGTGGCCTTGGCGTCGTCTCCGGCGGCACCGACAGCCACGTCATGTCGGTCGATCTGCGCCCCAAGGGCCAGACCGGCAAGGCGACCGAACACGCCCTCGAAGAAGCCTTCATCACCTGCAACAAGAACGGCATCCCGTTCGACCCGCAGCCCTTCACCATCACCTCGGGCGTCCGTCTCGGCACCCCGGCGGGCACGACGCGCGGCTTCCGCGAGGACGAGTTCCGTCAGATCGGTCACCTGATCGCCGATGTCGTCGATGGCATGGCGTCGAACTCCGGCGCGCCGGACGAAGCCGTCACGGCCAAGGTGCGCGAGCAGGTTCTGGCGCTGACCAAGCGCTTTCCGATTTACGCATAGTTGAAAGAGATTGAATGCGCTGCCCTTTCTGCGGAAATCCTGAAACCCAGGTCAAGGACTCCCGTCCCTCCGAGGACGGGGCAGCCATTCGCCGTCGCCGCTCGTGCTCTGAATGCGGCGGACGTTTCACGACGTTCGAGCGCGTGCAGTTGCGCGAACTGATCATCGTCAAGCGCTCCGGTCGTCGCACGCCGTTCGACCGCGAAAAGCTGGAGCGTTCCATCTCGATTGCGCTTCGCAAGCGAGACGTCGAGCCGGATCGCGTAGATCGCATGGTCTCGGCTATTGTGCGTCAATTGGAAAGCCTAGGCGAGAGCGATATTCCCTCCGAAGTCGTCGGTGAAATGATCATGAAGGCGCTCCGGGCCGTCGATGAAGTGGCTTATGTGCGCTACGCCTCGGTCTATCGCGACTTCCGTGAAACAGCGGACTTCGCGCGTCTGCTGATCGACGAATTCGACGGGGATGGCGATGTTCCCCCCGCACGAACCGCGGCACCGCACGGCAATCCCGATCCCGAAGACCCGCGCGACATCAAACGCGGTCTGGGCGAACAAGACCTGTCGTCCACGGACGATGCATGATTAGACCCTTCGTCACCCTGAAACTGGCCACGACTCTGGATGGGCGCATCGCCACCCATACGGGCGAAAGCCGCTGGATTACGGGGGAGGAGGCGCGCCGCGCGGTGCATGAACTGCGCGCCAGCCACGACGCGGTGCTGGTCGGCATCGAGACCGTGCTGAAAGACGATCCCGAACTGACCGTGCGCTTGCAGGGTTACGAAGGCTATCAACCCGCCCGCATCGTGCTGGACTCGCGCGGCCGTATCCCGCTGCATTCCAAGCTGGTTCAGACGGCGCGGGTCATCCCGACCTTCGTCGTCACCACGCATGATCTCAATCCGGAACTGGTGTCGTTAGGGGTCCGCCCGCTGAAAGTCGCTTCGAAGCATCAGCGTGTGGACCTCACCGCGGCGCTCGAAGCGCTCAACGACGCCGGGATCGATCGCCTGTTCGTCGAAGGCGGCGGCCAGATCGCCACCGCTTTTATCAAGGCCGGGGCCGTGGACCGTCTGGAATGGTTCCGTGCACCGACTATATTGGGGGGCGACGGGCGTTCGGTCGTCGGTTTCCTCGATATCGCGGAAATCAATAAGGTTATCCGCTTTTCCCGCGTCGGGGTGCAAGCTGTCGGCGAAGATCTGTGGGAAAGTTACGAGTTGGAGTAGGGCGTAGCCCAATAGTTAACCCCCTCTCCCTTGAGGGAGAGGGTTGGGGTGAGGGGGATCTGTCCATCATGGATTCGGTTGAACCCTTTCCCCCTCACCCCGCGCTACGCGCTTCCCATCGCTTGCGAAAGCTATACTTTCGCTGGCGCTATACCCTCAGGGAGAGGGGGAGGATAGAATGTTTACCGGCATCATTACCGATCTTGGCACCGTCATTTCCATCGACCGTCACGAAGGCGGGGCGCGGTTCGAGGTGCAAACGACCTACGACCTTTCAACCGTCGATATCGGGGCGTCTATCGCCCATTCGGGCTGCTGCCTGACCGTCGTCGAAAAGCGCGGTGACCGGTTTTTCGTCGATCTGTCGCCGGAGACACTGTCCCTGACAACGCTCGACACCTGGCAGGTCGGCGACCGCATCAACCTAGAGCGCGCGTTGAAGGTCGGCGACGAACTGGGCGGGCATATTGTCGCCGGTCACGTCGATGGCGTCGGCGAGCTGATCAGCCTGATCGAGGACGGTGATGCCTACCGGTTGAAAATCCGCGTGCCGCGTCCGCTGCATCGCTATATCGCGCCCAAGGGGTCTATTGCGCTCGACGGCATTTCCCTGACGGTCAACGAGGTCGAGGACGACGTCTTCGGCGTGGCGATCATCCCGCACACCTGGACGCACACGACCCTGTCGCAAAAGTCGGTAGGCGACAAACTAAACCTTGAGATCGACCTTATGGCGCGCTATGCCGCCCGTTGGCGCGAAACGGTTTAGATCGCGCCCCCAAATTCATACGCCCCATGCGTGCGGGCGTATCTGAGGTAAGACAGTTCATGACCTTTAATCGCATCGCCACCGACCTCAATCCGGTCAGTCCCGACAGCCCGATCTCGACCATCGAGGATATCCTCGAAGACGCGCGCAATGGCCGGCCCTATATTCTGGTGGATGCCGAAGACCGCGAGAACGAAGGCGATATCTGTATCCCGGCCCAGATGGCGACCCCCGATGTGGTCAACTTCATGGCGCGCTTCGGGCGCGGCCTGATCTGTCTGGCCCTGACGCCGGAACGCGCGCGGCAACTGCGCCTGCCGCCGATGGCCGCCGAAAACGGCGCCCGCAACGGCACGGCCTTTACGGTCGCTATCGAAGCCAAGGAAGGCATTACTACCGGCATTTCGGCGCACGACCGCGCCCGCACCATCGCGGTGGCCATCGACCAGACCAAGGGCTTCGACGATATCGTCAGCCCCGGTCACGTCTTTCCGCTGGTCGCCCGCGAGGGCGGCGTTTTGGTCCGTACCGGCCACACCGAGGCCGTAGTCGATATTTCGCGCATGGCCGGGCTCTATCCTGCCGGGGTCATCTGCGAGGTGATGAACGACGACGGGACCATGGCGCGTCTGCCGGACCTGATCGTCTTTGCTCAGACCCACGGCATCAAGATCGGCACCATCGCCGACCTGATCGCCTATCGCCGCCGCACGGAACGCTTCGTCGATCGCGTGCTGGAAAAGCCGTTCGAAAGCCAGTGGGGCGGGCAGTTCCGCCTGTTCGTCTATCGCAACCGCCTCGATCAGGGCGAACATATCGCGCTGGTCAAGCAGCAGCCATCGCCGAACAAGCCGACTCTGGTCCGTATGCATCAGCTTGATGTCGCCGCCGATGTGCTGGGGGCGGCGGACGGTCGCGCGGGGCTGGTCGAACGCGCGATGCAACAGATGGCGGATTATGATGGTCCGGCGGTGATGGTCATGCTGCGCGACCTCGATCCGAAGGTCCTGTCGAACCGTTTTGCGCTGGATGACGAAGATCAGCCCGCACCGCGCGGCCTGCGCGACTATGGTGTCGGCGCACAGATCCTCCTCGATCTGGGGGTGCGCGACATGATCGCCCTATCGGACTCCAAGCCGAAACCGGCGGCGCTCGAAGGCTACGGTCTCCAGATCATCGACTGGAAACCTTTAAGCTAAGAGCAAGCTAAAGCAGATTTGACTTTTGTACTTCCTCAGAAGCCGCTATTGACGGCTTCTTGTTATCTTTAAGGACGTTCGTCTTGACCCTCGAAACCCCTCTGCGCCTCCTCATCGTCGAAAGCCGTTTTTACGAGGATATTTCCGATGAGCTTCTGAGCGGTGCCAAGGCTGCCCTCGAAGCCTATGGCGCGGACTACGACGTCGTCACCGTGCCGGGCGCGTTCGAAGTGCCTGCCGCCATCGCCATGGCCGAAGACGCCTCCAAAGGCCCGGCCGGCCGCAAGTACGACGGCTACGTGGCGCTGGGCTGCGTCATCCGCGGCGAGACGACCCACTACGACTATGTGTGCGAAGAATCGGCGCGCGGCCTGATGGACCTGACGCTGAAGCAACTGCTGTGCATCGGTTACGGCATCCTGACGGTCGAGGACGAGGATCAGGCCTGGGCGCGCGCGCGTCGCTCGGAAGGCGATAAGGGCGGCACCGTCGCCAAGGTGGCGCTCGACATGATCGCCCTGCGCAAGTCGTTCCGTGGTGGCAACCATGGTTGATCCGCAAAGCCTCAAGTCGGTCATCGAGCAACTGAACGCCGCCGAGCCCACTGAGGGCAAGCTGTCGGTCAAGAACAAGCGCGCCCGCACCGTGGCGCGTCTGGTGCTGGTGCAGGCGCTGTATCAGATGGAAATTGCCGGGACTGGGGTCGAGTCCGTTATCCGTGAATTTGCCGATTTCCGTTTCGACGGCGATATCGAAGGTGAGACCTTGGGCGCCGCCGACGAAGACTTCTTCGCCGAAGGCCTGCGCACCATCGTTCAGGAGCAGGACAATATCGATGCGCTGGTGTCCGAGCGTCTGGCGGCCAACTGGCGCATCGACCGCATCGACACGACGCTGCGCGCCATTCTACGCGCCGGGGCGTGGGAGCTTAAGTTCCGCAAGGACATCGGCCTTGAGGTCGTGATCAACGAATATGTCGAAATCGCCAAGGCCTTCTTCGGCGGCGAAGAGGCGCGCTTCGTCAACGGCGCGCTGGACGGCATCGCCAAAGACACGCGATAAAGTTTGGTCGCGATATTGTAGCCGAAAACCGCTTCACACTTTTCGGCATATCGCTCTAAAAGGATCAGATATGACCGGCGACAACAGCGAATTTTCCGTCATTGATCGCCTGTTCAAGCCCTTGGCGGGGCTGACAGCGGAGGCGCGCGGCCTGATCGACGACGTGGCCGTGCTGGGCGCGCGCGATGGCTATGATCTGGTCGTGACGACCGATGCCATGGTCGAGGGCGTGCATTTCCTGTCGACCGATCCGCTCGATCTGGTGGCGCGCAAGCTGTTGCGCGTCAATATCTCCGACCTCGTCGCCAAGGGGGCCGATCCCTACGGCTATCAGCTCCTGACGGCGTGGCCCAAGGGCATGGCCTATGAGGGCAAGGAAATCTTTGCCGCCGGTCTGCGCGTCGATCAGGACGAGTTCGACTTCGACCTGTTCGGCGGAGATACGGTCTCGACCGACGGGCCGCTGCTGCTGGCCATCACGGCGTTCGGTCACGCGCCGACGGGGCGGACCCTGTCGCGGGCCGGAGCACGGGTCGGGGACCGCGTGCTGGTCGGCGGGTATATCGGTGATGCGCACTTGGGGCTTCGGGTGCTGCGCGGCGAATTTGATGACCTGTCTGACGCGCACAAGGCGCATCTGATACGCGCCTATCGTTTGCCGCAGCCGCGCGACGACATGGCCGATACGGTGCTGGAAAACGCCCACGCCTCGATGGATATTTCCGACGGCCTGATCGCTGACGCGACGCATCTGGCCAAGGCGTCGGCGGTGCGTATCGTCATCGATCTCGACCGCGTGCCGACGTCCGATGCGGCACGCGCGGCAATGGTTCTGGGGGCCGATGCGGTCGATCTGGTCACCGGCGGCGACGACTATCAGATGCTGTGCACGGCCAGTGCGGCGGGCGCGAAAGTCCTGATCGCCGCGGGCTTTGTCGAGGTCGGTCGGTGTGAGGCGGGCGAGGGCGTCGATCTGATCAGTAACGGTCAGGTGCTCGAACTCGAAGACCGGGGCTGGGTGCACGGATAAACGGCTTCTCAACCGTTTCCGGTTAGGCTCTGATCTATGACCCTGACCCGACGCATCCTTATTGCCGCCGCCGGCATTCTCACCGCAGCGCCTGCACTGGCCTCCGCCCCCGCCAAGGAGGCAGGCGCGCCGTATATCAAGCTGGCGCCCGTCGCCCTGCCGGTTATCGACAAGGGCCGCATCGTCAACTACCTATTCGTCACGCTCAAGGTCAATCTGACGGCCAAGGCCGACGTCAATACCCTGCGACTCAAGGAACCCTATTTCCGCGATATCCTGATCCGCACGGCGCACAAGCAGTCGTTTGCACTGCCGAACAAACGCGACACGCTAGACGAGGCGCGCCTCAAGGCCGTCATGATCCCGGAATTCGCGAAGATCACCGGGCCGAACGCCATAGAATCCCTCGAAGTTCTGGCGCAAAATCCCAAGAAGTCGATGAACTGATCCGGTGCGTCTGCACCGCTTTTCACAGTTTGCATTGCAATAAACACCCGAGCCTTTCTGTGTGCGGTGCGGCTATTTACTCATTAAACACTTACCCTTGCGCAGTTATCGAACTTGCGGCACTCTCCCGGTCTTGCCTGAGGGGACCGGGGCAACCGTATTGCCATCCCCAACGGTCAGTAAATAGCGGTCATCCACAGGATGAAAACGCATCAACGACTACAGGGGTTAAATATGACATCTTTAGTTTGGCTGGTCCTCGGGGCCGGTGTGTTGGGATTGCTTTACGGGGTCGTGCAGACCCTCAGCCTGCTTAAAAAGCCTCAGGGCAATGCGCGGATGATGGAAATTGCCGCCGCCATTCAGGAAGGGGCCAGCGCCTATCTCAAACGTCAATATACGACCATAGCCATCGTCGGTGTGGTCATTTTTTTTGCCGCCATCTACTTCTTAGGTATCTATGCGGCGATCGGGTTTCTGGTCGGGGCGGTCCTATCCGGCGCGGCGGGGTTCGCCGGGATGCTGATTTCCGTTCGGGCCAATGTGCGCACCGCCGAGGCCGCGTCGAAAAGCCTGCAGGCCGGGCTTAGCCTGGCGTTCGGGGCCGGAGCGGTGACCGGTCTGTTCGTGGCGTCGGGCGCGTTGCTGGGTGTGGCGGGTTATTATGTGGTGCTGACGCAGGTGCTCGATCTTGAACCGACCAGCCGCACCGTCGTGGATGCGCTGGTGGCGCTCGGATTCGGGGCGTCGCTGATTTCGATCTTCGCGCGTCTGGGCGGCGGTATCTTCACCAAGGGCGCCGATGTCGGCGGCGATATGGTGGGTAAAGTCGAGGCCGGCATCCCCGAAGACGACCCGCGCAACCCGGCGACCATCGCGGACAATGTCGGCGACAATGTCGGCGACTGCGCGGGCATGGCGGCCGATCTGTTCGAAACCTATGCGGTGACGACCGTGGCGACCATGGTGCTGGCGGCGATCTTCTTTGCCGGGACCGAGCTAGTCGGCACCATGATGATGCTGCCGCTGGTCATCTGCGCGGCCTGTATCCTGACCTCGATCGCCGGGACGTTCTTCGTGCGGCTGGGCAAGGACAACCACATCATGAACGCCCTCTATAAGGGCCTGATCGTGACGGGTATCCTGTCGGTCGGGGCGCTGGCGGCGGTCATCGAGACCGTGGTCGGCTTCGATACGCAACTGACCTATGCGGGCATGACGACGGGCTTTACCGGCCTGACCCTGTTCTGGTGCGGCCTGATCGGGCTGGGCGTGACGGCGGGCTTTATCGTGGTGACCGAATACTATACCGGTACGGGCAAGCGTCCGGTGGTTTCCATCGCGCAGGCCTCGGTCACCGGCCACGGCACCAATGTCATTCAGGGCCTGGCCGTATCGATGGAATCGACGGCGATTCCGGCCCTGATCATCGTTGCCGGGATCATCGGCTGCTACCTGCTGGCCGGGCTGTTCGGGATTGCGATTGCCACCACGACCATGCTGGCCCTGGCCGGGATGATCGTGGCACTCGATGCGTTTGGACCCGTGACGGACAATGCGGGCGGCATCGCCGAAATGGCGGGTCTCGACAAGGAGGTCCGCCACACGACGGACGCGCTTGACGCGGTCGGCAACACCACCAAGGCCGTCACCAAGGGCTATGCCATCGGTTCCGCGGGCCTCGGCGCGCTGGTCCTGTTTGCCGCCTATACCTCGGATCTCAAATATTTCGCTGCTACGGCCGCGTCGGGCTCGTTCTTCGATGGGCTAGGTGACCTGACCTTCTCGCTGTCGTCGCCATGGGTGGTGGTAGGCCTCCTGATCGGCGGCTTACTGCCCTACCTGTTCGGCGGCATGGGCATGACGGCGGTCGGCAAGGCGGCTCAGGCGGTCGTCGAAGAGGTGCGGCGTCAGTTCCGCGAAAACCCCGGCATCATGGCGGGCACGTCGAAGCCCGACTATGGCCGCGCGGTCGATATGCTGACCAAGGCGGCGATCCGCGAAATGATCGTGCCGTCGTTGCTGCCGGTCCTGTCACCCATCGTGCTGTTCGCCGTCGTCTATGCGATCGCCGGCGCGGTCCCGGCGTTCGAGGCGCTGGGCGCCATGCTGCTGGGGGTGATTGTCACGGGCATCTTCGTGGCCATTTCGATGACCTCGGGCGGCGGTGCGTGGGACAATGCCAAGAAGTCGTTCGAGGACGGTTTTGTGGATAAGGACGGCGTGCGGCACCTGAAAGGGTCAGATGCGCACAAGGCCTCGGTGACGGGTGACACGGTGGGCGATCCGTACAAGGATACGTCGGGTCCGGCGGTCAATCCGATGATCAAGATCACCAATATCGTGGCGCTCTTGATGCTGGCAGTCTTGGCGCACGCGGGTTGAGTCAAATAAATATTACAAAATTTATTAGAGCGGCATCTTTTAGGTGTCGCTCTTTCTATATCTATTTTTGCGAGTAATGCTTAAATAAGCCAATGCTTTTAAGAGAGCTCTGCAATGCCACTAGTTTTTGATGATATAATTCGAGACCGTAATGGTAGCCGAAGATATGGAGAATCGCAGTTTGGATATCTAAATCTTTCTAATAGGATCGAGGCGGAACGTGTTCGTAATTTAATTGAAAGTTGGGTTGTCAATTATCCCGAGATGCATCGCAGGGGATTGATAAGCCGTCTAAAATCAAAGATAGACCAAGTATTTTTTAGTGCTTTTTTTGAACTAACATTACATGAGTTATTATTGAATAATGGTAATGAAATTATAGAAATTGAGCCCACAGTTGCATCTTCAAGGCATCAACCAGATTTTTTAGTTCGTGCGCAAGACGGAACATGTTTCTATCTAGAGGCCGTAATTTCAATGAATGAAACGCCTCAAGATGCAGCGGCTGAAAGCCGACTAAATGATGCAATACGAGCTATTGATGACGTGGATTCGCGATTTCATTTTCTTGATCTCGAAATTGAAGGTCGCCCATCTAGTCCCGTTACACTGCGTAAATTGAGAAATCTGTTAACCAGTTGGGTAGCGGCAATCCCTCGAAATAACGAGGCACGTAATGTTCCAGCTTTTGTGTATGAAGAACATGGAGTGAAGTTCACTATAGTTGCGATTTTGCGTAATACGCCACTTAATGAAGTTGGTCGCGCTATTGGGATACAGAGTATGGAACCATATTGGGGGACTCCTGGAGATGGTATTCGAGAATCTGTAGCGAAAAAAGCATCCAGATATGGTGTGCTTAATGCGCCATATATCGTAGCCGTTAACGCTATGGGGGAATATCAAAGAGAGGAGGATGCTATTGATGCTATGTTCGGCTCTCCCAACGTTGTAATTAAAACATTTAAGGACGGACGTGTTGAGGCTAAGGACAGTAGAAACGGCGACGGTGTATGGTTTGGTCCTCGTGGCGTACGTAGAAGGCAGTTAAGTGCTATTCTTTCAACAGAAAGGTTACATCCTTGGAGTGTTGGTCAACGGCGCGCACGTCTAATCCGCAACCCATGGGCAAGTTTTCCATTTAATTCTGGTTCATTTGGAATCGATCAGCGAAACCCTGCGAATGGCAGGCTGGTCGAATTAGAGGGACAGTCGTTTGCTGAGATTTTTGGATTACCTGCCAGTTGGCCTGAAGATTGAAAAACCCCTCCGGAGCGCTCCGGAGGGGTTTTGAATGTTATAAATCGCGTAACGACTACTCGCGGCGGCGCTGACCGCCGGGGTTGGTGTCTTCCTCGTTGGTGATCGTCTGGCGACCGACGTTGCCAAGGATCTGCTCCAGCGCCGTCAGTTCGCGGCCGCGGGTCGGGGTCTTGTTCGGGTTCAGCGCGATCTCGCGGCTGTCGGCCAGCGACAGGTTCTTCACGGCGGCGACCTTCTGAGACTCCTTGTCGAATTCGACGATGGTGACGACGCGCGAGGTGATCGTCGCGGGCTTATAGGTCATCTTCTGGGTCGTTTGCGTGATATAGTACCAGATGTTCGGATCGTAGGTCGCCACCTGCGACGGCGAGCCGAACTTGGTCTTGACGCTGGTCTGGGTGTCTTCGCCGACCTTGATCTCGGTGGCCGGATTGGCTTCGATGGCCAGATACCCCTGACGCGACAGGCTGGGCGCGCAGGCGCTCATGGACACGGCCAGAGCGGACACGGCGGCAATTGCGAGGAGGGTAGCAGGCTTTTTCATCGGGATTCCATGTTTGACCTCGGGGGCCAGACTGTTTAGTGCAATCTTGAGGCCGAATGAAGGCCATAAATATTCCGACTTGGCAAGAAGAGCGTCCCGATGCTGGAGAAAATCCTCAAATCGCTTGGCCTGCAAAAGGCACGCCCGACCGAAAAGGCCGGTGAAGCGCTCTATGCCGCCGCCGTCGCGCAATCGCGTCAGGTCGTCTTCTATACCGACTATGGCGTCAAGGACGAGATCGGGGCGCGATTCGAACTGCTGGTTCTGCACGTGGTCATGCTGGTCGATGCGCTGAAATCGGACGAGCCCCAGCGCAAGGAAACCTCGCAGGCCCTGTTCGACGCCCTGCTGCTGGCGCTTGACGACACCCTGCGCGAACAGGGGATCGGCGATTTGACCGTGCCGAAGAAAATGAAAAAGCTGGCGCAGCAGGTCTATACGCGACTGGTGCGCTGGGACGAAATCTGGTCGGAGGGCGGCGATGACGCCACCCAGACCGACTATATTCTTAAAACCGTCTATGCGCAGGACGAGAGTGAGGCGGTCGAAGCCAACGCGCCGCTTTGGGCGGCGGGCTTAAGCGCCTATATTACAGAGGTCCGCCAGGGCGTGGACGTCAACGAACTGCTGGCCGGACGCGTAAACTGGCCGCACATTACCGAGATCAAGGTAGAAGGGTAAGATCATGACCGAGATGGATGCACCGCTGTGGACGCACACCGTGCGCTTTGACGACGCGTTTCGCGGGCTGGATCTGACCCTGACGGCGGACGAGGCACAGCGCGCGAAGCTGAAAGACAATTTCGGTATGACGGACCTGCATGCCCTGACTGCGCGCGTCAGGACGACCGGCAAGCCGTCGCCCGCCGGGGATCGCGTGATCGTCGATGTCGCCCTGACCGCCGATGTGACCCAGCAATGCGGCGTGTCGCTGGAGGACTTTCGCCATGAAATTTCGGCAGAAATCGATGTCGCTTGCGTTTTGAAAGATAAGTCGCGTGACGGAGCCGAGGCTGAGCAGGAACTGAGCCTCGACGATCTCGACGTGCCGGATATCGCCGAAAACGGCCAGATCGACCTCGGGCAATACGTCATCGAGGCTCTGGGCGAGGCCTATGATCCGTTCGCGCGCAAGCCGGGTGTGGTCTATGAAGAGCCCGACCTGCCGAAAGAGCCGTCGCCTTTCGCGGCTCTGGCCAAGCTGAAACGCGACGAATAGAATTTAACCACTTGAATAGTTGCGCGGGAAGACTATCGTCCGCGGCTCTGGAATCCTGTATATCGGGGTTTCCTGTAATGAGGTTTTAAGCGTCCCTTGTCGCACTCCGAAGACACACATCCGCAATCGATATCCCAGCCGCAGACCGTCGTCATCGCGATCGACGCCATGGGGGGCGACCATGGCCCGCGCGTCACGGTGGCCGGCGCCGCCGAAGCCCTGAGCCGCGACACCAGCGGGCGGCTGCGATTCGTGCTGCACGGCGACGAGGCACTGATTGGGCCGGAACTGGCGAAACTGCCCGCATTGAAGGCCGTGGCCACCATCGCCCACACCGATCAGTTCATCGCCATGGATGAAAAACCGGCTCAGGCTCTGCGCCGCAAGGGCACCAGCCTGTTTGCGGCTATCACCTCGGTCAAGACGCGCGAAGCCCACGCGGTGGTTTCGGCAGGCAATACCGGTGCGCTGATGGCGCTGTCCAAGATGCTGCTCAAGATGATGACCGACGATCTTGAGCGTCCGGCCATCGCCTGCGGCTGGCCTAACGAAAAAGGCGGCATGGGCACCGTGCTCGATGTCGGGGCCAATGTGACCTCCGACGCCAATCAACTGATCGAATTCGCCGTCATGGGCACGGCCTTTCACCGCGCCGTGCGCGGCAAGGACCGCCCGACGGTCGGCCTGCTCAATGTCGGCTCCGAAGACGTCAAGGGCCACGAAGAGGTCCGCGAAGCCCACCGCATCCTGCGCGAAGGCGTCGACGGCATCAATTATCACGGCTTCGTCGAAGGCGACGATATCGGCAAGGGCACGGTCGACGTGATCGTCACCGACGGCTTTACCGGCAATATCGCGCTGAAAACCGCCGAAGGCACCGCCAAGTTCGTCAAGAACCTGTTCAAGGGGGCGCTGAAATCGACGCCTCTGGCCATGGCCGGGGCGTTACTGGCGTCTTCGGCGCTGAAGAAGATGGCGCGCAGCGTCGATCCGGGCGCGGCCAATGGCGGGCCTTTGCTGGGCCTCAACGGCATCGTCGTCAAAAGCCACGGCGGGGCCGAGGCCTGGGCCTTTTCGAACGCGGTGTCGGTCGCGATTTCGCTGGCGGCCAGCACCTATGAACACGATATCCGTCAGGCCCTGGCGCAGGTCAATTCCGCGCACGGCCTGAAATCCGACACGGTTCCCGCTGATAGTGTGGCGGACGAAAAGGTTTCCTGAGAATGAGCGTAACACGTACCGCGGTCACCGGCGTCGGCGGCTATCTGCCCGAGACGATCCTGACCAACGAAGACTTCAGCCGGATGGTGGATACGACCGATGAGTGGATCGTCGCCCGCACCGGCATCCGCAAGCGTCACAAGGCCGCCGACGGTCAGGTGACCAGCGATCTGGCCGTCGAAGCGGCGAAGGTGGCTCTGGCCGCCGCCGGACGTGATATTTCCGAGATCGACCTGATCATCGTGGCCACCACCACGCCGGACATGACCTTTCCGTCTACCGCCTCGATCGTTCAGCACAAGCTGGGGGCCAAAGGGGCCGCCTTCGACGTGCAGGCGGTCTGTTCGGGCTTCGTCTATGCCCTGAGCGTCGCCGACGGCTTCGTGGCGCGCGGCCTGTCGAAAGCCGCTCTGGTCATCGGCGCCGAGGTGATGAGCCGCATTCTCGACTATACCGACCGCTCGACCTGCATCCTGTTCGGGGACGGGGCAGGGGCCGTGGTGCTGGAGCCCGTTGCGGGGCAGGGGACGCCCGACGATCGCGGCATCCTCAGCTTCGATCTGCAATGCGACGGCTCGAAAACCGACCTGCTCTATGTCGACGGCGGGGTGTTCGAGGACGGCCACCGCGTCGGCAAGATCCGCATGCAGGGCAATCAGGTCTTCAAGCACGCCGTGCAGAAGATTTCCGAAGCCGCCGAAGCGGCCATCGAAAAGGCTGGTGTGCACCACGACAGCGTCGACTGGTTCATCCCGCATCAGGCCAATCAGCGCATCCTCGATGGCGTGGCCGACCGGCTGGGCCTCGACCGCGCCAAGGTGATCTCGACGGTCGCCGACCATGCCAATACCTCGGCGGCCTCTATCCCGCTGGCCTGGTTTGAGGGCGTCAAGGACGGTCGCGTCAAGGCGGGCGATCTGGTGCTGATCGAGGCGCTGGGCGGCGGTCTGACCTGGGCCGCAGCGGCGATTCGGCTGTAAGGCGACAAAAATTTCATTTATTTGATGCAATGGCGCGCATAAGCCTTTGACGCGTACGGGAAATTGCGTATCCTTGATAAGCAATTCCGTATTTTGACCTAACCGGGGACTTTAGGATGAAAGCGACGACCTTGACGCGTGCCGAACTTTTCGAAAGCGTCCACAACGAACTGGGCCTGCCGCGTCAGGAATGTTCGGCGCTGGTGGAGCGCACGCTCGATCTGGTCATCGATGCGCTGGAAAAAGGCGAGACGGTCAAGCTGTCGGGTTTCGGCGTGTTTCAGGTCCGCGACAAGAACGCCCGCGTCGGCCGCAACCCCAAGACGGGCAAGCCCGCCGCCATCGACCCGCGTAAGGTCATCTCGTTCCGCGCCTCGCAGATCATGAAGGCGCGCGTGGACGCCGGCGCAGGCGAATAAGACGTGTCCAAAGGGCCTTTAGCCTTCCGCAGTATCTCCGAGACCGCTGACGCTCTGGGCGTACAGCAGCACGTCCTGCGTTTCTGGGAAACCAAGTTCACCTTCATTCGCCCAACCAAGCGCGCGGGCGGACGCCGGTTTTATCGGCCGCAGGATATCGAGCTGCTGGCCGGGGTGAAGGTGCTGCTGCACGACCGCGGCTATACGATTCGCGGTGTGCAGAAACTGTTCAAGGACGAAGGCCAAAAGGCGCTGATCGCCGCCGCGCGCGGTCAGGCCGTGCCGATGGCTTTACCCGATGACGAACCGGAGGCGGTGATCGAATCGCCGGTAACGCCGCCTTTGCCGCAAACGGCGGCTCCGACGCCCGAACAGGCCCCGCAATTCGATTTCAGCGAACTGAAAGATCTGCCGGTGGCGCATGGCGTCGCCGAAGAGGTGCGGGCGCGTCTGCTGATCGTGGCGCAGAACCTCGAAGCCGCGCAAAAGGCGATGGTCCGCACCCTCAACGGTGTTAATTAACGCGCATCTAAGTGCATATTTGCGTGGAAAAACGCTTTCGCACCTATTGCCGGGTCTGATTTTCCTCTCTATAAGCCGCGTCTCTCCCTGCCAGAGGAGACCTCTGTTTCAGAGGCGTCGGAGCGTGGCGCAGCCTGGTAGCGCACTTGACTGGGGGTCAAGGGGTCGCAGGTTCGAATCCTGTCGCTCCGACCATTTAAACTAAAAAAGGGTGATCCTTTAGGGATCACCCTTTTTTAGTTTATTGTCGAGGATATGAATTCGAACCGTAAAAGGTTCGACGGCCAGTGATGATCATCGTGCGAAGCCCGATGATCACACACAGACGCGGCGGAGCGTTAGCGGAGCCAATCCTGTCGCGGTCAACCAACTCGATACTCTTAATCATACAGGCTGATGCACTATTGCTGAGTTCGGTGGCGCTTTCCATCCTCCCTTGTGAGCGAAGCGAAACGGGGGAGGTGGCTCTGAGCAACGCGAAGAGACGGAGGGGGCAATCTGACGGTTTTGCCCCCTCCGTCTGCTCATTCCATTCGCAGCCACCTCCCCCGCTTTGCAGGGGAGGATGACTTGCGGCAACCCTCAATTTCCAAAAGTTTTTCACAGTTTGCCTCACAAGCCCACTTGCATCCCCCGAACGCTTTCCGTATAGACGCGCTTCTCGGAAGTTCGCTTCCGGTTTCTGTGACGGAGAGTGGCGCAGCCTGGTAGCGCACCTGCTTCGGGAGCAGGGGGTCGCAGGTTCGAATCCTGTTTCTCCGACCAATCAAAAACCCGCTTCCTGACGGAGGCGGGTTTTTTCGTTTCATACCGCTCCAAATCTCACCGTTTTGTAAGGTGCGCGACCAGACACCTGCGGTTATGCTCCTCGAATACCGGGGAGGTTCTCATGAAACTTATCGCTCTTATTGTCGCGCTGGGGCTGGTGTCCACCGCCGCCCATGCCGAGATCGTCGAGTCCACGCCGAACGGCTTCGGCGTCCGTCACCAACTGGTCATCGATGGCCCGGCGCAAACCGTCTATGACGCCCTGATCAAGCCGGGCACGTGGTGGAATGCGCAGCACACCTGGTCGGGCGACGCCAAAAACATGACGATCGATGCCCATCCCGGCGGTTGTTTCTGCGAGGCCTTACCCAACAACGGCGGCATCGAGCATCTGCGCGTGGTGTCCGTGCAGCCGGGCAAGGGGTTGCGGATGTTCGGCGGTCTGGGGCCCTTGCAATTCACCGGCGCGTCGGGATTTCTGAACGTCAGCCTGACCGAAAAGGACGGCAAGACCACGTTCACAGCGACCTATGACGTCGGCGGTTATGCCAAGGGTGGCCTCGATAAATGGAGTCAGCCCGTCGATGGCGTGCTGGCCGAACAGTACGGGCGTCTCAAGGCCGCGGTCGAAGGCCGGAAATGAAGCGTTTAGGGGTATGGCTCGCGCTCGTTCTGGTGCTGGCCGGAGGTTTGTGGCTGGTCAGGCCGTGGCAAACCGGTGCCGCCGACCTGACCAGGGTCCGGGCGGCGCGGATGGAGTCGATTCGCGCTGACATGACGCGGGCGGGTCTCACCGTCGGCAGCCCGATCCTGATCCGGATCTTCAAGGAAAGCGACGAACTGGAGCTGTGGGTCAAATCCGGTGCGACCTATAAACTCTACAAGACGTTCAAAATTTGCGCGTGGTCCGGTAAATTAGGCCCCAAGCAGAAGGAGGGCGACGGGCAAGCGCCCGAAGGCTTCTATACGGTCGCACGCCCTCAGATGAAGCCCGACAGCCAGTATCATCTGGCCTTCAATCTCGGCTTCCCCAACGCCTATGACCGCGCCAACGGCTATACCGGCAGTTTCCTGATGGTGCACGGCAATTGCGCGTCGATCGGCTGCTATGCCATGACCGACCGGGGTATCGAGGAAATCTGGCTGCTGGCCGACGAATCGCTGAAAGGCGGGCAGGCCGCGTTTCAGGTCCACAGCTTCCCGTTCCGCATGACCGATGCCAATATGCAGCGCCACGCCCGGTCGGAATGGATCGATTTCTGGCGCACGCTCAAGGTGGGGTACGATGTTTTCGAAGACCGTCCCGACGATCTGCGCGTCAGGGTCGACAAGGGCGCTTACGAGGTCCGTCCGGCGGCGGTCAAGGTTTGCGGCGGCTGTAGTTCTCCGACCAGCTGATGATCGGCAGAACCGGAATGCCCCACAATATGCCCGCCAGACCGTAGAACAGCAGGCGCACGATCTGGTTGTCGGGCAGGCGCTGACCAATGCCGGAAATCAGCATCACATAGAATACCAGAAACACCACGATCCCGACGCAGGCGACGACGCGGCGCACGGGTAAGCTCAGGCCCTTGACCTCAGGTGCAGGCGTCTCGCTCACTTCTTGACCTTTTCCATGGCGCGCGTCAGGTGGAACAGACCCAGAAGTACCACGCTACCGGCCACCGCCGCCCGGAGCGTCGTGAAGAAGCGGTCCGGATAGATGTCGAGAATGTGAATGAAAAAGGTCATCAGGATGGCCCCGAAAATGCCCACAAACATGTTAATGATCGCGCTGTAACGGCTTTTGGTCAGGTTGTTGGCGATCCAGCCAACGATGAACCCCGCCATGCCGGCCAGAATCCAGTCCTGAACATTCATTTTGTGGAACCTTTCGTTTTTGGGTCGCGCATCGCTTGAAATTAACCTGCCCCTGTGGGCAAATCAGACCGCGTGACGCATGACTTATAAAGGCAAAGTTCAACAAATTGAACTGCTCCCGCTCAGGGATGCCAACAATTATTTTCGGTGAGGCGTATCGGTGCGACTTCCTCTCAAATCGCCCACGGTGGCACTTTGGCTCTATCTGATCGCGGCGCTGGTCGTGGCGATCGTGCTGGTCGGCGGGGCGACGCGCCTGACCAATTCCGGGTTGTCGATTACCGAATGGAAGCCGATCCACGGCGTCATTCCGCCGCTCGATGACGCGCAATGGTCGGAAGAATTCGCCAAATATCAGCAAATTCCCCAGTATAAACAGGTCAATGCCCACATGACGGTGGACCAATTCAAGGGCATTTTCTGGTGGGAATGGGCGCATCGGATGCTGGCGCGGCTGGTCGGCGTCGCGGTGCTGATCCCGTTTGCGGTCTTCCTGTTCCTGCAGGCCATTCCCGCGCGTCTGATCTGGCGCTGTGCGGCCATACTGGGGCTCATCGCGCTACAGGCTGCGGTTGGCTGGTGGATGGTCTATTCCGGTCTGTCGGCACGCGTCGATGTGGCACCTGAGCGCCTGATGACGCATCTGAGTATGGCGCTGCTGGTGCTGATTGCCTGTATCTGGACGGGGAACGAGGCGCTGGAAGGGCAGTCGCGCGGTTATGGCGCGCCGGGGGCGTGGCGGGCCGGCGCCCTGGCCCTGATCGTCGTGACCTTCGTTCAGGCCATGCTGGGGGCGCTGGTCGCCGGGAACGACGCCGGGCTGGTCTATGGCGACTGGCCGCTGATGGGGGGGCGGATTTTCCCCTATGTCGACTATTCGAAGGGTATCCTGCACGCCCTGCTGCACGATCAGGGCATGGTGCAGGTCCTGCATCGCCTCAATGCCTATTGGCTTCTGATCGGCGCGACGGCCTATGTGCTGTGGCTGTGGCGACGCTGCCTCGATGACGGGCTGCGGCTGATCGCCGGCGCGTTCGGCGTCCTGATCTGGGTGCAGGCGGCGCTGGGCGTGGCGACGCTGTGGACCAATGTGAATATGGTCTTCGGTCTGCTGCATCAGCTGGGTGCGGTGCTGCTGCTGATTCTGGCGACGCTGATGAACTGGAAGATCGCCCGCGCCGACCGCGACTTCCGGCGGCGGAATTTTTAGGCCGGAGCCTTCTGCCACGAGGCCACGACGCGCTTGCGCACCTGAGTAAGATACGCCCTGACCGGTTCATCGAAAAGGCGCAGCGCCAGATCGGCCCCTATCCACGATAGGACCAGCCCCGTCGCAAAGGCCACAGGCATTGGCGGGGCCTCGCCCAGCCCGATGCTCCACACGTGCTGGACGCCCTTGATGACCGGCATGTGCAGGACATAGAGCGGGTAGGAGAGGCGGCCCAGATAGCCCCAGACCCGGTGGCCCAACTGCCCGACCCTGGCGCGGGTGCCCAGCATGACCAGCGCCGGAATGATCAGGGCGACACTCAGCATGTCGTACACCCAGTTACGCTGGAACAGGGGCATGAGCAGCATCGCAACCAACGCCAGCCCGATGGTCGTATCGGACAGGGCGGGGGCCCGGCGATACAGGGCGAACTGGCAGATCAGTACGCCGACAAGAAAGGAAAACGCGACCCGGACGAAGGCCGAGAGAAAGAAGGTTGGGGTGGTGAGGCCGAACTGGGTGATCCCGCCCAGAGCCGCGGCGAGACCGGCCAATCCGCCAAATAGGAGGACGATCGCGCTGATCGCAGTCACGGGCGGCAGTTTGCGGCCCTTGGTCAGGGCATAGACGGCATTGGCGGCGCCTTCGAAAAACAGCGACCACAGAGGGCTGTTGATGAAGTAGAACATCTTGCCCATGAACAGCCCGGCCGGGAGGAGGCACAGACACAGCAGCGCACCGATGGAAATATCGGTTGTGGAATAGTGTTGCTGCAGGAACCAGCCGTCATTGGTGGCACTGCCCAGCCACGTCACCACCGCACCCAGCGCCACCCCGACAAGGATAAGCGGATAAAGGCGGATGACCCGCTTCAGGCCAAAGCGCAGCGGCGTCAGGCCGTCGCGGAAGCGCTCGCCATACGCATGGGCGATGACGAAACCGCTGAGGCAAAAGAAAAAATCGACCGCCAGCATGATGTGCTCGGAGGCGAACAGTCCATATATGGCGGCGTTATGATACCACATGACGGCTATGGCCGCGACTCCGCGCATCCCATCGAGGAAGGCGAAGCGTTGAAATTGCTTCATTGCACACACTGAATTTGCGGGGATGTCTCAAGGACGCGACAGGCGGTACTGCGGGGGTGCCTGTCCAATGAGCAATGAGGTCGTCAGAATAGATCGCGGACGGTGAATCCGGGGTAAATACAACCGTAAAATGCTGTGGAAAAGGGGTGAAATATTACTCGGGCAATATGAAAAGGCCCCGGGCTTCCGAGGCCTTTGGCGTCTTACGCCTTGAACTTATCCCACGGTCCGGTGATCACCACGGTCCAGCCATTGGCCTGCAGATTGACGAACATGGTCGAGCCGTCCGGCGAGAAGCACACGCCCGCCCATTCGGAGTTTTTCGCATCGACGTTACGGGCGAAGGTCGCGACCTTGCCTTCGCGCGTCAGGATGCGGATGTGGTTTTTCAGCGTGTCGGAATAGCGGTCTTCGCAGGCGAAGATCTGACCGCGCGGCGAAACGACGATATTGTCGACATAGTCGAAGACGAGGTCGTTGTTCGGCTCGGCAAACAACTGGATACGACCGCGCGCCTGCGCCTCTTTCTCAGTGCCTTCATAGAGGCTCGGCACATAGCGCATGATCTGGCCGTTCAGGCCCGGCCCGCCGGAGGTGCAGGTGAAATAAAGCTCGCCTTCGCCGAAGAAGATGCCTTCCTCGCGCGAAAACTGCGCCGCACCCTTGGCGTGGGCGCGATTGCGCAGGTCGTTGTTCGGGCTTTCGACGTCCTCCAGATCGACCCATTCGGTCTCGAACCAGTCGCCCTGTTTCCAGAACAGGCTGTCCTTGTTGGCGGTGAGGGCGTGCGGGTGATCCCTGATGACAAGGGCTTGCAACTTTCCGCCTTCGAGCATCTTGCCCGGCACCTTCGGAATGAAGCGGTAGAAGGCCGAATCGACCTTGTCCTCGGTCAGATAGACGATGCCGGTCTTCGGATCGATGGCGACGGCTTCGTGGTCGAAGCGCCCCATGGCGCGGATCGGCTCGGCCTTGACGAGGCCGGTGGCCGACGACGGCACCTCAAAAACGTAGCCGTGGTCCTTTTTGACGCCGTTGGGGGCCTGCTGCTCGGTCTCCTCGCAGGTCAGCCAGGAACCCCAGGGCGTCGGCCCACCGGCGCAGTTAGTCGAGGTGCCGACCAGCGACAGGTGGTGGCTGACCAGCTTCTGCTCTTTGACATTATAGATGAGCGTCGTCGTGCCGCCGTGCAGCGGGCGACCGTCGGGCGCGAAATCATAGACCTTGTCGGCGTCGATCCTGGAAAACAGCTCATTCGTATCACCGAACGGCCCGACCTTGGCCACCGAGTACTTGACCTCGTGGTTGCGGACGAGGGCGACGGTGTCCTTGCCGTGCGGGAAACAGGCCATGCCGTCGTGCTTGCCCGGCACTTTCAGGCCGTCGCTCATGGTCTCGCCCTGAACGGAGATGACTTTATAGGAGAAGCCTTCCGGCAGATCGATCAGACCCTTGGGGTCCTTGACCAGCGGGCCGTAGCCTTCGATCTGGTTGATATAGGTGTCCGGTGCGCCCTCGGTAATATGGTGCACGTTCGCCGGAACGGTCTGGGCCTCGGCCTTGTTGAGCCACAGGGCCATCCCGGTAAAGGCGGTCGAGGTGGCCAGCGAGGACGAAAGGACGGAGCGGCGGGAGAGGGACATCGGGGGACCTTACACAAGTGACTGAGCCTGATTTCAGGGCTGCGGCGCGGCTTGTAAAGTCAAAACAGGTACGTTTTTGTGACAGATAAATGCGGTAATTTAATACCTAGTTCATTTTTCTTAGCAAAATCAATGTGCTGCACGTATTTTTATCAAAAATAAAAGTTGACGCGGCCATATGCCTCGTCTATACGCGCTCAACCTTTTCCGGCGGTGGCTTTGTCTGCGGCGGGAAACGCCTTTTCAAATCCCGGATTCACCAAAGGAATCTCCCATGCTTACCTCCACAACCGCGGCGCTGAAGCCCGCCAATGTCGAGAAGAAGTGGATCGTGATCGACGCTCAGGACGCCGTTGTCGGCCGTCTGGCATCTTTCATCGCCATGCGTCTTCGCGGCAAGCACCTGCCGACCTACACCCCGCACGTCGATTCGGGCGACTATGTCATCGTTATCAACGCTGACAAGGTCCACTACACCGGCAACAAGCTGGCCGACAAGATCTTCTACTGGCACACCGGTCACCCGGGCGGCGTCAAGCAACGCACCATGGGTCAGATCCTCGGCGGCAAGTACCCCGAGCGCGTCCTGACCAAGGCCGTCGAGCGCATGCTGCCGAAGGAATCGCCTTTGGCTCGCGCCCAAATGACCCACCTGCGTATCTACGCCGGCAGCGAACATCCCCATGAAGCTCAGCAGCCGGAAGTCGTCGACTTCAAGGCCCTGAACCGCAAGAACGTCCGGAGCGTCTAAGAATGTCTGAAGTTCAAGCTCAAGGCCTGGAAGCCCTCGCTTCCCTGTCGTCGAACCCCGAAGCCGCCCCGGTCGAGCGCGTTCAGCAACTCGACAAGTACGGTCGCGCCTATGCCACCGGCAAGCGCAAGAACGCCATCGCCCGCGTCTGGATCAAGCCGGGTTCGGGCAAGTGGATCATCAACGACCGCGAACAGGAAGTGTATTTCGCACGTCCGGTTCTGCGCATGATGATCGCTCAGCCGCTCAACCTGACCGACCGCGCGACGCAGTTCGACGTGATCGTCTCGGTTCAGGGTTCGGGTCTTTCGGGTCAGGCCGGCGCCATCCGCCACGGCCTGTCGAAGGCGCTGACCTATTATGAGCCCGCCCTGCGTCCGGCCCTTAAGGCCGCTGGCTTCCTGACGCGCGACTCGCGCGTCGTCGAGCGCAAGAAGTACGGCCGCGCCAAGGCTCGCCGTTCGTTCCAGTTCTCGAAGCGTTAATCGCACGAGCCAAAAACTCATGCGGAAAAGCGCTTCGGGCAACCGAAGCGCTTTTTCTTTGTCTGGAGAGGCCTGTTAGTGTTGAATCACGTCTGCCAACTGCTCGCAGGTGTCGCAATTGCCAGTTACTGCATTTATGTAGTGGGCGTATCACTGACAACCGGCAGGTGGCCCGACAGCGTCCTCAGAAGCGGCAAGCCACTGACCCGGGCAGAAATGCCAATTCGGTTTTGGTTGTCTCTGTTCATCGTCACATTGATGCTCGTATTGGTCGGTTATTCCGTGATCCAGAACGCTGCCGAACTATTCTACAGAAAGGCCTAGAATGTCACACAAGGTTTTCATCGACGGCGAAGTCGGCACGACCGGCCTGCAAATCCGCGAGCGGCTGGAAACGCGCCCGGAAATCGAACTGATCCGCTTATCCGACGACAAGCGCAAGGACCTCGACGCCCGCCGTGCCGCGCTGAACGCCGCCGATGTGGTCATCCTGTGCCTGCCGGACGAGGCCGCTATCGAAGCCGTCAGCCTGATCGACAACCCCGACACGGTCGTCATCGACGCCTCTACCGCGCACCGCGTCGCCGAGGGCTGGACCTACGGTTTCCCCGAAATGACCGAGGACCAGCGCGACCTGATCCGCGCCTCGAAGCGCATCAGTAATCCCGGCTGCCACGCCACCGGCTTCATCGCCCTGACGCGGCCCCTGACGGAAATGGGCGTCCTGCCGCCGTTTTTCCCGGTCACCTCGACCTCGCTGTCGGGCTATACCGGCGGCGGCAAGGCGATGATCGCCGAGTTCGAAGGCGGTCAGGGACACGAGCGCATCTACGCCACGGCCCTGAAACACAAGCATCTGCCGGAAATGCAGCTCTATTCGGGACTGGAAAGCGCGCCGATCTTCTCGCCAACCGTCGCCAATTTCGCGCAGGGCCTGATCGTCGAAGTGCCGCTGCACCTGTGGGCCCTGCCGGACGCGCCGGATCTGGCCACCATCTATAATATCCTCAGCGCCCACTATGCGGATGAGCCGTTCGTGCGCGTCGCTTCGCCGGAAGAAACCGAAGCCGCCAAATCGCTGAATGGCGATGCGCTGCGTGACACCAACCAACTGGTCATCTACGTCTTCGGCGACGAGGACAGCGACACGGTCAATCTGGTGGCGGTATTTGACAATCTCGGCAAAGGGGCGTCAGGTGCAGCGGTGCAGAACCTCAACATCGTGCTGGGGCTGGACGAGACCACGGGCCTGATCTGAGGAGCCAGATCTGAAAGGGCCAGATATAAAAGGGGAAGCCTATGAAGCCTTATCTTTTCGCTCTGTCGATCGTGGCGATGTCGGCGGTGGCGCCCTTGACGGTCCACGCCACGCCGCAGGTGTCGGCTCAGGCGTCACAAACGGCGCCCGCCGAGGAAAAGAAAAAGCGCAGCAGCTTCCCATGGATCGTCTTCCTGCCGATCTTCATTGCCATCGCGGTCGCTGCGCACAAGAAAAAAGAGGCGGCTGCTGAGACGCCGTCTGCCGACAAGGAGATCTGATGGGCCCGCTGACAAGTATCGCCATTCTCCTGATGATCTGGTGGGTCACGCTGTTCGCGGTCTTGCCGTTCGGCAATGTCAGCCACCACGAGGCGGGGGTGGAAACGCGCGACGGCGGCGATCCCGGCGCGCCGGTCTTCCATAATCTCAAGAAGAAACTGCTGATCAATACGGTGATTGCCGTCGTGGTGTGGGCCATCGCCCTGATCGTTATCCATTTCGGCCTGATTCCCATGCCGGAAATTCCCGCCTACCGGCCTTAAACCGGCCTTTTTATCATTGATTATAAGGCCCGAACCTGAATAGGTTGCGGGCCAATTCTGTCACCTGAACTATTGGATATTCCCATGCGCCTGTCGCGCTACCTGCTGCCGCTGCTTAAAGAAAACCCCTCCGAAGCCCAGATTGTGTCGCACCGCCTGATGCTGCGCACCGGCATGATCCGTCAGGAAGCCGCCGGCATCTATGCCTGGCTGCCGCTGGGTCTGCGCGTCCTGCGCAAGATCGAAAAGATCGTCCACGAGGAAATGCAGCGCGCCGGTGCGGTCGAGCTTCTGATGCCGACCCTGCAACTGGCCGATCTGTGGCGCGAGTCGGGCCGCTACGACGACTACGGTCAGGAAATGCTGCGTATCAAGGACCGTCATGAGCGTGAACTGCTCTACGGGCCGACCAACGAGGAAATGATCACGGAAATCTTCCGCGGCACGGTCAAGTCCTACAAGGATCTGCCGATGAACCTCTACCACATCCAGTGGAAGTTCCGTGACGAGCAGCGCCCGCGCTTCGGCGTCATGCGCGGTCGCGAATTCCTGATGAAGGACGCCTATTCGTTCGACATCGACGAAGCTTCGGCGCGTCAGGCCTATAACCGGATGTTCATCGCCTATCTGAACACCTTCTCGCGTCTGGGCCTTAAAGCCGTACCGATGCGCGCCGATACCGGCCCGATCGGCGGCGACCTCAGCCACGAATTCATTATCCTGGCCGACACCGGCGAAAGCGCCGTCTTTTGCCATAAGGATCTGGTCGACATGCCCGCGCCCGGCGCCGATGTCGACTGGGACGACCTGCAAGGCCTCGTCGATGAGCGCACGGCGCTCTACGCCGCGACCGAAGAAATGCACGACGAAGCGGCGTTTGCCGCCGTGCCCGCCGACAAGCAACTGTCGGCGCGCGGCATCGAGGTCGGTCATATCTTCTATTTCGGCGAGAAGTACTCCGCCCCGATGGGCGCCAAGGTCTCCGGCCCCGACGGCGCGCAGGTCAATGTGCACATGGGCTCCTACGGCGTCGGCGTGTCGCGCCTGATTGGCGGCATCATCGAGGCCAGCCACGACGAGGCCGGTATCATCTGGCCGGAAAGCGTCGCGCCGTTCGACGTCGCCGTCATCAATCTGCGCGTCGGCGACGCCGCCTGCGATGCGGCGTGTGAAAAGGCCTACAAAGCCCTGAAAGTCGCCGGTCGCGACGTGCTTTACCACGACACCGACGATCGTCCGGGCGCGAAATTCGCCTCGATGGACCTCATCGGTATCCCGTGGCAGCTCATCATCGGCCCCAAGGGCATCGCCGAAGGTCAGGTCGAAATCAAAAACCGCGCCACGGGTGAGCGCCACACCGCGCCGTTCGACTCTGTCCTCGATCAACTGACGAAAGCGAACTGATGCAAGGGCTTTTGTCGCTGTTCTCATTCTCCGCTTGGGAAACCGATCTCGCCCTGCGGTATCTTCGCACCAAGCGCAAGGACGGCGGCATCGCCCTGATCGCCATCATCAGCTTCATCGGCATCACGCTGGCGGTCGCCGTGCTGATCATCGTCATGTCGGTGATGAATGGCTTCCGCGACGAACTGATGTCGCGCGTTCTGGCCTTCAACGGTCATCAATATATCTACGGCGCGCCTTTGACCGACTGGGATAACCGCGACGCCATGCTGAAGCGCGTGCGCGATATCCCCGGCGTCATCGAGGCCTCGCCCTATATCGAGAGCCCGGGCCTGGCGCAGGGACCGTTCTCGCAGGCGGGCCTCGCCTATATGCGCGGCGTCGAAGTCGATATGCTGAAAAACACGCCGATCATCCGCGACAATATCAAGGAAGGGTCGCTGAAAGGCTTCGGCGAAGGCGAATATGGCGGAGATACGATCCTTGTCGGCGAAGGCCTCGCGCGGCAAATGAACGTGGCGGTCGGCGACGAGATGACGCTTCTGTCGCCCAATGGCTCGACCGCGTTCGGGGCCGTGCCGCGGCGTAAACCCTATATCATCGGCGGCATCTTCAAGAGCGGCGTGTCGGAACTCGATGCCGCCTTCGTCTTCATGCCGCTGGAGCAGGCGCAACTGTTCTTCGACCGGGAAGGCGAATGGGACGTCGTCGAAATCAAGGTCAAGGACCCGTACGACATCGCCAAATACCGCGCCCCGACCATGGCCGCGGCGGGCGAGGGGGCTCTGGTTCAGGACTGGACGCAGCGCAACGCGCCCTTGTGGAACGCGCTTCAGGTCGAACGCAACGTCATGCGCCTGATCCTGATGCTGATCGTGCTGATCGCGGCGATGAACATCATTTCCGGTATCGTCATGCTGGTGAAAAACAAGACGCGCGACATCGCCATCCTGCGCACCTTAGGGGCGGACCGCGCCTCGGTGACCAAGATATTCTTCCTGTCGGGCTCGATCATCGGCGCCACCGGCACGATCCTTGGCGTCACGGTCGGCACGCTGTTCTGCGTCTTCATCCGCCCGATCCAGCAGGTCGTCGAGGCCATCTTCAAGGTCAAGGTGTTTAACGAAGAGGTCTATTATCTGGCCTATATCCCGGCCAAGGTCGAACCCACCGAAGTCCTGATCATCGTCGGCTTTGCCATGCTGGCCACCTGCGTCGCCACCCTGTTTCCGGCGCTCTGGGCATCCAAGCTCGAACCCGTGGAGGCCTTACGCTATGAGTGAGATCGTCTTATCGCTCAAGGGTTTGACGCGGTCCTACGCCGTCGGCGGCGGCAAGTCGCTTGAGGTGCTCAAGGGCGTCGATCTCGACCTGCGCGCGGGCGAAGTGGTCGGCCTGATCGGCCCGTCGGGTTCGGGTAAGTCGTCGTTGTTACATTGTGTAGGGTTGTTGGAGGCCTCCGAAGAGGCCGCCCTGACCATCGATGGCGAAGACTTCAAGAACGCGTCGGAGGCTGCCCGCACCCGCGCCCGCCTGCACAAGATCGGCTTCGTCTATCAGTTTCATCACCTGCTGCCGGAATTTACGGCGCTCGGCAATGTTGCCCTGCCGCAGCGGGTGTTGAAGCGTCCGTTGAAAGAAGCCGAAGCGAAAGCGAAGGCGCTTCTGGAACAACTGGGGCTCGGCGAACGTTTGGATCACCAACCGGCGCAACTGTCCGGCGGTGAGCAGCAACGCGTCGCCATCGCCCGTGCTTTGGTCAATGCGCCACGTCTGCTGCTGGCCGACGAGCCCACGGGCAATCTCGATCCCCAGACCTCTCAACAGGTGTTCGAAGCTCTGCGGGATATCGTCAAGAGTCAGGGGGTCGCGGCGCTGATCGCCACGCACAATCTGGAACTGGCCAGTCATATGGACCGGGTGGTCAGCCTCAAGGACGGCAAACTTGTCGAATTATCCAAGGCCGACGCGTAAAAATATATCCATATAAATCAATTGAATACATGATTTGTTCACGGTGTGCATAAATGATGCTTGCGCGCAGAACAAATCAGGAATATAGAACAAAGCATGAATTAACATCTTGTCTATTCAGGGGATGAAACCATGCTGGCCGTTCATAACATCTTGTCTTTCGCCGCTGTTGCCGCTTTTGTCGTCGTGGTCTGTCAGGCGGCTATGCTGATCGGGTGAATCGCCTGAGACTGCCCGCCGTATAGGTATGAGGGTTGCGACGATGAGCGAAAACGGGTTTGTCCATCTGCGTGTGCGCTCGGCCTATTCGCTGCTCGAAGGCGCGATCAAGGCCTACGACATGGGCAAACTGGCCGCCAAGGCCAATATGCCGGCTATCGCCATCTGCGACCGCGGTAATCTGTTCGGCGCGCTCGAATTCTCTCAGGTTTGCAAGGACACCGGTGTTCAGCCGATCGTCGCTGCTGCCATCCCGGTCAAGGGCATCGGCGGGATGCTTTCCGACAAATGGGCCAAGATCCCGACCGTGGTGCTGATCGTCCAGAACGAGCAGGGCTATCTCAACCTCACCAGATTATCGTCGAAGGCCTATGTCGATATCGACGCGACGGATGAACCCCACGTCCTGTGGCAGGATGTGGTCGAATGCGCCGAAGGCCTGATCCTGCTGTCGGGCGGTCCCGACGGTCCCGTCGACCCTCTGTTCAGACAAAATCGCGCCGACGAAGCGGTGGCGGCCCTGACGGATATGAAGGCGGCGTTCGGGGATCGTTTTTATGTCGAATTGCAGCGCCACGACGGCAGCCCGAACGGCGGGGTGCGCGGTGGTGCCGCCGAAGCGGGTCTGGTCAGGTTCGCCTATGACAACGACGTACCGCTGGTCGCGACCAACAACGTCTATTTCGCCGACCGCGACATGTTCAAGGCCCACGAGGCTCTGCTGTGCATTTCCGACAGTACCTTCATGGGGGTTGCCGATCGTCGCCGGGTGACCAAGGATCACTGGCTGAAACCGGCGCTTATGATGCGCGACCTGTTCGCCGACCTGCCCGAAGCCTGCGACAATACCATCGAGATCGCCAAGCGCTGCGCCTTTCTGGTCGGTAAGCGCGATCCGATCCTGCCGCGCTTCGACACCGGTGCGGGGCGGAACGAAAACGAAGAACTGGCGTTTCAGGCGCGTGAGGGTCTCAAGGAACGTCTGCGTCAGGTCGAGCCGGCGTTTCCGGAACAGGACTACTGGGATCGGCTGGAACGTGAAATCGGCGTCATCCAGCGCATGGGCTTCCCTGGCTACTTCCTGATCGTTTCGGACTTCATCAAATGGGCCAAGCTGCACGACATTCCCGTCGGGCCGGGCCGGGGGTCCGGTGCGGGCTCGCTGGTGGCGTGGTCGCTGCTGATCACCGATCTCGATCCGCTGCGGTTCGGCTTGCTGTTCGAGCGCTTCCTCAATCCGGAACGGGTATCCATGCCCGACTTCGATATCGACTTTTGTCAGGAACGTCGCGAAGAGGTCATTACCTACGTTCAGGACAAGTATGGCCGCGATCGCGTGGCGCAGATCATTACCTTCGGTACGCTTCAGGCCCGCGCCGTGCTGCGCGATACTGGTCGGGTGATGCAGTTGCCGCTGGGGCAGGTGGACCGTCTGTGCAAGATGGTGCCGAACAACCCGGCCAATCCGACGACTCTGGCGCAGGCTGTCGAGATCGAGCCGCGTCTCAAGGAAGCGCGCGACGAGGAAGAAACCGTCGCCAAGCTGCTCGATACGGCGCTTAAACTGGAAGGTCTGTACCGCAACGCCTCGACCCACGCTGCCGGGATCGTGATCGGCGACCGCAAGCTGACCGAACTGGTGCCGCTCTATCGCGATCCGCGCTCGGACATCCCGGCGACGCAGTTCAACATGAAATGGGTCGAAAGCGCAGGACTGGTCAAGTTCGACTTTCTCGGCCTCAAGACCCTGACGACCCTGAACCGTGCCTGGCACTATCTGAAAAAACGCGATATCGACGTCAACTATTCGACCCTGCCGCTGGACGATAAGACGACCTACGAATTGCTGGCCTCGGGCCAGTCGATCGGCGTGTTCCAGCTTGAAAGTCAGGGTATGCGCGATACCCTGCGCAAGATGCGCTGCGGCTCGATCGAGGAAATTACCGCTCTGATTTCGCTCTATCGTCCGGGGCCGATGGACAATATCGACACCTATGTCGATCGTAAATTCGGTCGCGCCGATATCGATATGCTGCACCCCAGCTTAGAGCCGGTGCTCAAGGAAACCTACGGCGTCATCATCTATCAGGAACAGGTGATGCAGATCGCCCAGATCCTGTCGGGCTACAGCCTCGGCGAAGCCGACCTTCTGCGCCGCGCCATGGGCAAGAAGAAGAAAGAGGAAATGGACTTGCAAAAAGCAAGGTTTATTTCCGGCGCCAAGGAGAAGGGCGTCCCCGAAAAACAGTCGGACTCGATCTTCGAACTGGTCAACAAGTTCGCCGGCTACGGTTTCAACAAATCGCACGCCGCCGCCTACGCCTTCATTTCCTATCAGACCGGCTGGCTGAAGGCCAATCACCCGGTCGAATTCTTCGCGGCCAACATGAGCCTCGATATCGCCAATACCGATAAGCTGGCGGTCTTCTATCAGGACGCCCGGCAATTCGGCGTGACTATTCGCCCGCCCGACATAAACCGCTCCATGGCCGATTTCGACGTGGAAAACGGCGAGGTTCTGTATGCCCTGGGCGCGGTGCGCAATGTCGGCTTCGAAGCCATGCAGTCCGTCGTTGCCATTCGTAACGAAGGCGGGCCGTTCAAGGACCTGTTCGACTTCCTCGAACGCATCGACCCTAAGGCGGTCAACAAGCGCGCCATCGAAAATCTGGCGCGGGCCGGGGCGTTTGACTCGATCCACCCCAACCGGGCGCAGATAGTTCAATGCGCCGATCTGCTGATCGCGCACGCGCAAAGCATGGCCGCGGAGCGCGCTTCGGCGCAGGTCAGCCTGTTCGGATCGAACGATTCATCCCGTCCGCGCCTGCCCAATGTCCCCAGAGCGTCCGGTCCCGATGCGCTGGATGAAGAACTGTCGGCGGTCGGGTTCTACCTGTCCGGGCATCCGTTGCAGGACATGGTCGACGTCTTCAAGCGCCGTAAGGTGACCCTCTATGCCGAGGCTGTCGCGCTGGCTCAGGAAGGGCGTGAAGCGTTCCGTATGGCGGGCGTCGTCCGCCGCCGTCAGGAGCGGGCTTCGGCGCGGACCGGCGAAAAGTTTGCCTTCGTCACCATGTCCGACCCCAGCGGGGAGTACGAAGTGCTGTTCCAGCCCGAAGCTCTGCGCAAATGCCGTGAAAACCTCGAACCGGGGCAATCCATCCTGCTCAAGGTGCGCTGCAAGGGCGCGGATGGGGAGGTGCGTTTCTTTGGCGAATCCGCGGATCCGCTGGCGGGCAGTCTGAAAACCGACGATATGGGCCTGCGTCTGACGGTGACCCCGCGCGGGTTCGATCTGGAGGCCTTCAAAGTGCAATTGGATAACGCACGGGGGCAGGGCGGGGAAATCACGCTGCTCAGCGAGATCGACGGACACGAGGTCGAACTCAAGATGCCGAATCGTTACCGTCTCGACGCCAGCCTGCGCGGTGCCTTGAAATCGATGAACGGCGTCCTATATTGCGAGGATGTATAGACAACGGCCTCAAAGCCGTTTCATCTGTATCGGGTTGATTTCAACTACCCCGCCACTCAAGGTGCCGTACTTTTTAGCAGATCGGCCTAAAATCGCTTGATTTTATCGTCGATTGTGCCTAGTTGCGCACCATCTCACACGCGGATACGCGGGTGGGCGGCTGAATTGTCTTTGTTTCAAAGGCAATTTCGACGTTCAACCGTTCCGAGGCTCCGGCTTGCCAGAGCTTTCAATCCGCGGAGGTCTATCGGAATTAAAAAGGAAGATTCACATGGCTATGCCTGAACTGTCTATGCGCGCCCTGCTCGAAGCCGGCACGCACTTCGGTCACCAGACCCACCGCTGGAACCCGAAGATGGAACGTTACCTCTTCGGTTCGCGTTCTAACATCCACATCATCGACCTGTCGCAAACCCTGCCGCTGTTCCATCAGGCCCTGCTGAAGGTGCGTGAAGTCGCCGCCAACGGTGGCCGCGTCTTGTTCGTCGGCACCAAGCGTCAGGCCGCCGGTCCGGTCGCCGTCGCCGCCAAGCGTTCGGCTCAGTACTATGTCAACCACCGCTGGCTGGGCGGCACGCTGACCAACTGGCGCACCATTTCCGGTTCGATCGCCCGTCTGCGCGAGCTGGAGCAGGTTCTCGACAATCCGTCGGGCCGCGCCAAGAAGGAACTGCTGACCCTGACGCGCGAGCGTGAGAAGCTGGAACTGTCGCTCGGCGGCATCAAGGACATGGGCGGTATCCCCGACCTGATGTTCGTGATCGACACCAACAAGGAATCGATCGCCATCCAGGAAGCCCGCAAGCTGAACATCCCGGTGATCGGTATCCTCGACTCGAACTCCGATCCGGACGGCATCACCTATCCGGTTCCGGGCAACGACGACGCTGCCCGCGCCCTGCAACTGTATTGCGACCTGATCGCCGACGCCGTCCTCGACGGTCTGGCCGCCGGTCAGTCGGCTTCGGGTATCGATCTGGGTGCCTCGGAAGCGCCGGTCGAGCCGGCCCTGCTCGCCGAAGAAGCCAGCGAAGCCTAATTTACTCAGGAACAAGACGGAGCCTGATTAGATTAGGCTCCGTCTTTTACATACCTGTCACACCCTCGGGCTATGGAGCCACCGAGGGTTTAGCTTTTTGAGATTTATGGAGGATTCCATGGCGGAAATTACTGCTGCACTCGTTAAGGAACTGCGCGAAAAGTCCGGCGCCGGCATGATGGATTGCAAGAAGGCCCTGTCCGAGAACGAGGGCAATGTCGAAGCGTCCATGGACTGGCTGCGTACCAAGGGCCTGTCCAAGGCCGCCAAGAAGGCCGACCGCGTCGCCGCTGAAGGCCTCGTGGCCGTCGCCTCGAACGGTACGACCTCGGTCGCCGTCGAAGTCAACGCCGAAACCGACTTCGTGTCGCGTAACGAGCTGTTCCAGAACCTGGCGCGCAATGCCGCTCAGGCCGGTCTGGCCGCTGCCGACGCCGAAGGCGTTCAGGCCGCCGTCAACGACGAAATCACCAACCTCATCGCCAATATCGGTGAGAACATGGTCGTTCGCCGCATGGCCAAGCACACGGTGTCGCAAGGCGTCGTCGCGTCGTACATTCACAACGCGATCGCGCCGAACCTTGGCCGCATCGCCGTTCTGGTGGCTGTTGAGTCCGCCGGTGACGTTGACGCCCTGAACGACATGGGCCGCAAGATCGCCATGCACATCGCCGCCACCCAGCCGCTGTCGCTGTCGTCCGACGACCTCGACCCGGCGGCGGTCGAGCGTGAGCGCACCGTTCTGACGGAAAAGGCGCGCGAAGAAGGCAAGCCGGAAGCGATGATCGCCAAGATCGTCGACGGTCAGATTTCGAAGTTCCAGCGCGAAGTCGTGCTCCTTGAGCAACCCTTCGTCATGAACCCGGATCAGACCGTGAAGCAACTGATTGCCGACACGGCCAAGACGCTCGGCGCCGACGTGAAGGTGACCGGCTTCACCCGTCTCGCCCTGGGCGAAGGCGTGGAAAAGAAGGTCGACGATTTCGCTGCCGAAGTCGCCTCGATGATGAGCGGTAACGCTTGATCTTTTGATCTATGCACGGTTTAAGGGCGCAGCACCGCAGGGTGTCTGCGCCCTTTCTCTGTTCAAAGGGATGAAACTGCGTTAGACCATCCGCGACTATATCCGATTCATCGCCCGTCTGATTTTTTGAGAGTACCCATGACCGACGCCAGCCCGACCTATAAACGCATCCTCCTGAAGATTTCGGGCGAAGTGCTGATGGGCGAGCAGGGCTTCGGCATCGACATGAACACGGTCAAGGCCGTGGCCGAGGAAGTCGCCGAGGTCGCGCGGATGGGCGTCGAGCTGTGCCTCGTCATCGGTGGCGGTAATATTTTCCGGGGCCTGTCGAAGGCCGCGGTGGGGATGGAGCGTTCCAGCGCCGACTATATGGGCATGCTGGCGACCGTTATGAACGCGCTGGCCATGCAGAACGCGCTCGAAAAGCTCGATGTCGACACGCGCGTGCAGTCGGCGATCCAGATGAATTCGGTGTGCGAACCCTTCGTGCGTCGCCGGGCCATGCGCCACCTCGAAAAAGGCCGCGTGGTGATTTTTGCCGCCGGGACGGGCGCACCCTATTTCACGACCGACACGGCGGCGGCCTTGCGCGCGGCGGAGATGAACTGCGACGCCTTGTTCAAGGGCACGTCGGTTGACGGCGTCTATACCGCCGACCCGAAGAAGGACCCGTCGGCGGAACGTTACGAACGCCTGAGCTATATGGACGTCCTGTCGAAGGACCTGCGCGTCATGGATGCGTCCGCCGTGTCGCTGATGCGCGAGAACGATATCCCCATCGTCGTATTTTCGATCCGCGAACCGGGGGCCCTGAAGAAGGTCATCACCGGCCAGGGCGTCCACACCGTTATTTCCGAGCAGGCTTAAGGCCGCTCCAACTGCCAGAGATAAAAAGCCATGAGCAAACCCGAACTCAATAAATTCAAGGATCGCATGGACAAGGCGGTCGTGGCGCTGAAGGACGATTTCGGCGGCCTGCGCACCGGTCGTGCCTCGTCGGGTCTTCTGGAAGGCATCACGGTCGACGCCTACGGGTCGTCGATGTCGATCCTGTCCTGCGCCGCGATCTCGGTGCCGGAACCGCGTATGATCAGCGTCAATGTCTGGGACAAGGGCCTGGTGGTGTCGGTGGAAAAAGCCATCCGCAATGCGGGTCTGGGCCTCAATCCGATCACCGACGGTCAGACCCTGCGCGTGCCGATCCCGCCGCTGACCGAAGAGCGCCGCAAGGAACTGGCCAAGATCGCCGGCAAATATGCCGAAGAAAAGCGCGTCGCCGTGCGCAATGTTCGCCGCGACGCCAATGACGACCTCAAAAAGGCCGAAAAGGACTCGGTTATTTCCGAGGACGAACAAAAGAAGATGACGACCGAAGTGCAGAAGTTCACCGATGAGGCCATCAAGCGCATCGACGAACTGCTCAAGGTCAAGGAAGCGGAAATCATGCAGGTTTAGGGTTTTCCCGCACCTGCCTGTCATTGCATTATAAGGGAATCCGCGTTCATGCCCTCAGGGCCGGACCATATCGCCGAAGGCAAGGCCGCGCTGGACGGGTCTAAGGCACTGCACGTCGCGATCATCATGGACGGCAATGGCCGCTGGGCCAAGGCGCGTCATCAGATACGCACCTTCGGTCACAAGGCCGGGGTCGACGCCCTGAAAAAGACGATCACGGCAGCGGGCGATCTGGGCGTGACGCATATGACGGTGTTTGCCTTTTCGACCGAGAACTGGCGGCGTCCGGCGGCGGAGGTGTCCGACCTGATGGGCCTGCTCAAGGCCTTCATCCGGTCCGATCTCGACCGTCTGGCGCGCGAAGGCGTCTGCGTCCGCATTATAGGTCAGCGCGACGGGCTTCCCGCTGATATCCTGTCCTGCATTCACGACGCGCACGAACGCACCAGGCACAATTCGCGCTTTTTCCTTCAGGTGGCGCTGAACTACGGGGCGCAGGCCGATATCGTCGAAGGTGCCAAGGCCTTCGCCCGTCGGGTGCAGTCGGGTGAGGCGCGGATTGACGACCTGACGCCGGACGCCTTCGGCGGCTTCCTGTCTACGCATGGCTTGCCGACGCTCGATCTGGTGATCCGCACCTCGGGCGAACATCGTCTGTCGAACTTTCTGCTGTGGGAAGCGGCCTATGCCGAGTTCGTGTTTCAGGACATCCTGTGGCCCGACTATGACGGCGCGGCGCTGAAGGCGGCGCTGGACGAATTCTACCGGCGCGAACGGCGGTTCGGCGCGGTCGAGGCGGGCCATGTCCCAGCCTGATGGCGTGAAGACGCCGCCCAAACCCGCAAAGAAATCGCGCGAGCTGCTGTTCCGCGTCGCCTCGGCGGCGGTGCTGATCCCGGTCGTGCTGGGGATCATCTGGTTCGGTTCGTGGCCGTTCCTGCTGCTGCTCAGCGTCGGTGTCGCCTTCCTCAGCATCGAATGGGGCAGCATGGCCGCGCCGCACATGCCCAGCCGCATGGCCGTTGCTATCACCATGGCCGTGCTGTCGGCGGTATTTACGGTATATCTGTCCAATATTCTGGCCGGGATCGCGGTTCTGAGTTTCGGCACGGTCTGTGCGGGGCTCTATTTCCGTCGTCTCAAAGGGCCCTATCTCGATGCGGCCTATGGCGCCTTCTATATCGGCTGGCCGGCGCTGGTGCTTATCTGGCTGCGTGAAACCCACAACGGCACCTACTGGGTGTTTTTCGCCTTCCTCATCGCCTGGGCGGCCGACAGCGCGGCCTATATGTTCGGCAAGCTGATCGGCGGGCCGAAGCTGTGGGCCAAATATTCGCCGAACAAGACCTGGGCAGGCTTCGCCGGGGGCATGATCGCCGGGATGCTGACGTCGGGGGCGCTGGCCGATCTGACCGATCTGTTTCAGTCCAATACGGCGGCCCTGATCGTCGGGCTTCTGGTGGCGTTTGCGACCATGGGCGGCGACCTGTGGGAATCGATGCTGAAACGCCGGTATGGTGTCAAGGACTCCGGCGCCCTGATCCCTGGGCACGGCGGTCTGCTCGATCGCGTCGACGGCCTGATGTTCGCCATCGTCGCCATCGGCGGCATCCGCTGGCTGGTCATGCTCGGGACGAAACTATGAGGCGGATTTCCATTCTCGGTTCCACGGGATCGGTCGGCGTCTCGACGCTGAACCTGATCGAGGAAACCCTGACGCCCGGCGTGGACTATGTCCTTGAGGCCCTGTGCGCCGGGCGCAACGCCGAATTGCTGGCCGAACAGGCGCTTAAATTCCGCCCGGCCATCGCCGTCATCGCTGACGAGTCGCAGTGGCCCCTGTTTCAGGACCTGATGCGCCATTCCGGCATAGAGATCGCCTGCGGTATCGACGCCGTCGAAGCCGCCGCCGGACGAAGTGCTGACTGGGTCATGGCGGCCATCGTCGGCATTGCCGGTCTTAAGCCCGTCTGGGCGGCGGCGGGGACGGGGGCGACCATCGCCCTGGCCAACAAGGAAAGCCTCGTCTGCTGCGGGCGGGCGCTAATCGAGCGCGCCGAGGCGGCGGGCGGGCGCATCCTGCCGGTCGATTCCGAGCACAACGCCATTTTTCAGGTTTTTGAAACCACGCAGCGCGACCGCATCCGCCGCCTGATCCTCACGGCGTCGGGCGGGCCGTTCCGGGGCAAGACGCGTGAGCAGCTTAAATCGGTCACCCGCGAACAGGCGCTCAAACACCCCAACTGGTCGATGGGGGCCAAGATCACCATCGACAGCGCGACGCTGGCCAACAAGGGGCTGGAACTGATCGAGGCGGCCTATCTGTTCGACATGCCTGCCGAGCAGATCGACGTGCTGGTCCATCCGCAGTCGGTCGTGCACAGCCTTGTCGAATATGCCGATGGCTCGACCCTTGCCCAGATGGGCCCCGCCGACATGCGCGTGCCGATATCCTATTGCCTCGGCTGGCCCGACCGCCATGCGTGGAAAGCCCCGGCGTTCGATCTGCGTGCCATCGGCACCCTGACCTTCGAAGCGCCGGACGAGGACGCCTTCCCGATGCTGCGGCTGGCGCGCGAAGCCCTGACGGTCGGTGGCCTGATGCCGGTCGTATTCAATGCGGCCAACGAAGCGATGGTTCAGGCCTTCCTCGCCGGGCGCATCGGATTCCTCGATATTCCCGACGCCGTAGCCCATGCCATGAAGAAGGCGGAATCACCCTCTATGGCCTTAACGGGAAATTTAGGCCATGATATCGATCGGATATTGCTCACGGACGCGGACACACGCGCCGAACTGGCGGGACGCTGCGGGGCCTCTGAGGCTGTGTCGGCGGCTACGGCGTGAGTGCGGGGTGAAAACGTGGCGACAAGGTACGGAAACTAAATGACATTACTTCTGGGGGCACCGACATTCTTGCTGATGATCTCGCTGATCGTGACGATTCACGAGCTGGGACATTTCAGCGTGGCGCGCCTGTTTAAAACGAAGATCGAACGGTTTTCCGTCGGATTCGGCCCGATCCTGTGGTCGCGCCGCGATAAAAACGGCGTGCTGTGGTGCCTGAGCGCCCTGCCTCTGGGGGGCTATGTCAAGTTCGCCGGCGACGAACATGTGTCTTCCATGTCACCGGATGAGAAAGAATTGCAGGAAGCCCGCCTCGCCATCACCCAGCGCGAAGGGGCAGGGGCCGAACAGGCCTATTTCCATTTCAAGCCGGTGTGGCAGCGTTTTCTGATCGTTCTGGCCGGGCCGATGGCCAATTTCGTGCTGGCGATTGCCATCTTCGCGTTTCTGCTGAGTGTGTTCGGCGAGGTCATTCGCCCGCCGCTGGTCGACCGAACCGAGCCGGGCAGCGTCGCCGAGGCCGCAGGGTTCCGCACCGGCGATGTGCTGGTGTCCATCGACGGACGCAAGGTCGATCAGTTTCAGGACGCGGCGCGCCTGATCAATACGCGTGCCGATCAGGCGACGCGGTTCGAGGTCCGTCGCGGTGCTCAGATCGTGACGATCGACGCCACCCCCAAACGCGACGTCATCACCCAACCGGGGCAGCCGGTCGTCTATGGCGGGCGCATCGGTCTGCACTTCGCCGATCAGCCGTACCGCAAGCGCTACTGGCCGCACGACGCCGTGGCCGAGGGCTTTAAAACGACGGTGGACGTGCTTGACACGACCCTGACCTATATTGGCCGTATTTTCACTGGAAAAGAAAACGGCGATCAGCTGTCCGGCATTCTGGGTATGACCAAGACGACCGGCGATCTGACCGCCGAAGTCGCCAAGGCGAAGACCTCGCCCGGCATTACGGCGCTGAACTGGGCCCTGACCATGCTGCAGTTGGCGGCAGTCGTGTCGATTGGCATCGGCTTCGTCAACCTGCTGCCGGTGCCCGTACTCGACGGGGGGCATCTGGTGTTCTACACCTACGAGGCCGTCGCGCGTAAACCGCTCAATGCCACCATTCAGGGGCTGGGCTACAGATTCGGCCTTGTGGCCTTGTTAGGATTGATGTTGTTCGCTACATGGAATGACCTTAACCGTATGGGCGTCAGCAAATTTTTCGGGGGACTGTTTTCATGACCGTCATAAAACATCTCCATACTCACAGGGGTTAGCGGTCGTGCCGCGCGTGTTCCCTACTGCCCATCAGACGACTGCCAACATATAAAGCGGATCCAGAACTTTATGCTCAGCCATAACCTCCTTACGCCGAAGACCTTCCGTCCGCTGGCGGCCTCGGTCAGCCTGTTCGCCCTTCTGGCCGCCGCCGCGCCGACCCTCGCGCAGGAAGCGCCGCCGGCCCCGCCCGCCGAGCAGCAGCAACAGGCGCCTCAGGAAGCCCCGGCCCCTCAGGTGGCCACCATCGGCCGCATCAAGGTCGAGGGCAATGAGCGGATCGATTCGGCGACCGTGATTTCCTATTTGCCGATTCAGGTGGGCCAGACGGTCAACGACGCCCTGATCGATCAGTCGGTGAAGACCCTCTTCCGCACCGAACTGTTCTCGGACGTGCAGATCGTGATGAACGGTCAGGAAATGGTCATCAGCGTCGTTGAAGCGCCGATCATCAATCAGGTGGTCTTCGAAGGCAATTCGGCCCTGTCGAAGGACAAGCTGCGTGACGAAGTCACCATCCGCCCGCGCGGCGTCTTCACCAAGGCCAAGGTACAGGCCGACGTCCAGCGCATCATCGAGCTTTATCGCCGTTCGGGCCGCATTTCGGCGACCGTCACGCCCAAGATCGTCGAGCTGCCGCAAAAGCGCGTCGACCTGATCTTCGAAATCAATGAAGGCGTCAAGACCGGCGTCGAGAACGTCAACTTCGTCGGCAACAAGGCCTATTCGGACAGCGAACTGGCCGGCGTCGTCGTCACGCGCAAGTCGCTGTGGTGGAAGTTCTTCTCCTCGAACGACAACTACGATCCGGACCGTATGGATTACGACCGCGAGCAGTTGAAGAAGCACTATACCAACCGCGGTTACTACGACTTCCGCGTCGTTTCGGCGGTCGCTGAACTGACGCCGGACCGCAAGGACTTCGTCATCACCTACACGCTGGACGAAGGCGAGAAGTACAATTTCGGCCGCGTCACGGTGAAGACCGAAAACGACAAGCTCAGCGGTGAAAACCTGGCGCGCATCCTGCCGATCCAGCCGGGCCAGCTCTACGAGAGCGACCTGATCGAAAAGTCGGTCGACGCCCTGACCTATGCGGCGGGGCAGGCGGGCTTCGCCTTCGTGGACGTGCGCCCGCGCGACGAAGGCAACCCGGAGAGCAAGACCGTCGACATGACCTTCAACGTCCGCGAAGGCGCGCGCGTCTATATCGACAAGATCGATGTCGTCGGCAATGCCCGCACGCTGGACCGCGTCGTGCGCCGCGAAATGCTGGTTTCCGAAGGCGATGCCTATAACAAGGCCCTGATCGAGCGTTCGAAGATGTTCGTCAACGCGCTCGGCTTCTTCAAAGAAGCCGACATCAAGGAAACGCCGGGTTCGGCACCCGACCGCACCAATATCCGCGTCGAGGTCACCGAGCAGCCGACGGGCGAACTCAGCTTTGGCGCCGGGTTCTCGTCCTACGAAAAGTTCATTCTCGACGTCGGCATCACCGAGCGCAACTTCCGCGGCCGCGGTCAGAACGTTCGGGCGCGTGTCTCGCTGGGTTCGATCCAGAAAAACGTCGACCTGTCGTTCACCGAACCGCACTTCATGGGCCGCGATATCTCCGCCGGTGTCGATATCTTCTCCAGCTCCTACGAATATTCGGGCGTGAGCTATTCGACCAAGACCAACGGTGCGGGCCTGCGTCTGGGCTACAGCCTGAACGGCTATTCGATCCTGCGCCTGCGCTACAACCTGCGCAACGACGAACTGTCGACCACGTCCTCGACCAGCTGCGACGATCTGCTCTATTCGTGCGGCAACGGCGTGACGTCGAGCGTCGGCTATACCCTGTCGTTCGACCGCCGCAACGACTATGTGATGGCGACGCGCGGCTGGCAGGCGATCCTGCGTCAGGATTTCGCCGGTCTGGGTGGCGACGCGAAATATATTCGCTCGGAACTTGAAGGCCATTGGTATCACGGCTTCCGCAAGGATATGATCCTGCACGTTCAGGGGCTGGCGGGGAACATCACGCCGACCAACGGCGATTCGATCCGCATCAACGACCGTTTCTTCAAGGGGGGCACCACGTTCCGCGGCTTTGAAAACGCCGGTATCGGCCCGCGCGACACCTCTTCGACCTATGCGCTGGGTGGGGAAACCTACGCCATCGGTACGGTCGAGCTGGGTATCCCGAACGGCCTGCCCGAGCAATACGGCCTTAAAACCGCTTTGTTTGTGGACTTTGGTACGATGGGCGGTGTCGATGACCGCCTGAAATACTGCAGCGCTACCCAGGCGGCGGCCGGAACCTGTGTTGCCGGTTCGCGTCTGGACTATATCAAGGATGATTTCTCGTTGCGGGCCGCCGCTGGTATCACCATCCGCTGGAAGTCGCCGATGGGGCCGATCCAGTTCGATATCAGCCAGCTGCTCAAGCGGGAAGAGTATGACAAGACCGAAACCTTCCGTTTCTCGCAATCCACCCAGTTCTAAATCTACTCTCGGATGAAAAGTTCCCACACCATGAAAAAGCAACTTCTGATCACTGTTTGCGGCCTGTCGGCGCTTATGCTCGCCCCGGTCGCTTCGGCTCAGGCCCCCAAGCCGGCTGCGGCCCCGACGCCGGCCGCCCAGCCCCAGACCAAGCCGGGTCCGGTGATCGCCGGCGTCTGCGTCTATTCGAACGAAGCCGTCATGGCCAATGCCGCCATCGCCAAGGCCGCCGCTACGCGTCTGGAGCAGATCAACCAGCAGGCCGAAGCCGATCTGGGCCCTGACGTCACGGCGCTGGAAAAAGAGCGCACGGGTCTGGCGGCCCAGCAAAAGACCCTGACCAAGGAAAAGTTCGAGCCGCTGGCCCAGGCCTTCTACGTCAAGGCCAAGGCCTTCCAGGACAAGGCGTTCATCGTCAATCAGGAACTGGGCCGCACCGAGCAGCAGGCCAATGTCCTGGTCGCTCAGCAGGTTGGTCCGGTCCTGTCGGCCGTCTATGAAGCCAAGAACTGCGGCATGCTGGTCGATCGCAAGGCCGTTCTGTTCGCCAACCCGGCGATGGACATCACCGGCGACGTCATCAAGAAGCTGGACGATTCCAAGGCCACCGTCGATATCAAGCGCGTCGTCCTGCCCGAGGCCGACCGTCAGAAGCTCCTGAAGGCCAAGGCCGAGCAGGAAGCCCAGCAACAGGGCGGCTAATAGGCTGCGCTAAAAACACGTGCTAAAACTTGAGCCTTGTCCAAAAATGTGCGAAGCCATTTTACTGGACAAGGCTCAACCGTTTTTTGCTCCGCGCAAACGCGGGCATACAAACGATATCAGGATATAGAGGGGCATGCCCGATCTGAGGTTTTTCGATGTAGGATCGCGGATCGGTCTCGATCAGGTCGCGGCCCTGACCTTTGCGTCGATAGGTAAATCCGCCGGATCTGACGGCTTTGTATCCGGCTGTGCGCCCCTATCGTCGGCGGGTGCGGGCAAGGCGTCCTATTTCAGCGACCGCCGCTATCTTCTCAATTTGCAGAAAACGCAGGCCGAATATGTTTTCGTCAGCGCCTCCGACGTCGAAAACGTGCCCGCCCATTCCATACCGCTGGTGACGGCTTCGCCGCAGGCGTCGTGGTCGCGGCTGGCGGCGAAGCTCTATACGCCCAAGATTCACGATGGCGGGCAGGCGATTCACCCCACAGCCCGGATCGAGCCGGGTGCCAGCCTCGGTGTGGGCGTCGTGGTGGGGCAAAACGTCGAAATCGGCCGCGGGTCGCGCATCGAGGCCTATACGGTCATCGGGCCGGGCTGTACTATCGGGCGTGATTGTCATATCGGGGCGCATTCGACCATCTACTGCACACTGATGGGGGACCGGGTGCACCTGTCGTCGGGCGTCCGCATCGGCGAGGCCGGATTCGGCGTGTCGGGTGACAAGATGGGGCTGATCGACGTGCCGCAACTGGGTCGCGTCATCCTTCAGGACGACGTGTCGATCGGCGCGGGTACCTGCGTCGATCGCGGCGCCTTCGACGATACCGTTATCGGTGAGGCGACCAAGATCGACAACATGGTGCAAATCGCTCATAACGTTAAGATTGGACGTAACGTCATCGTGGCGGCCCATTCCGGCCTGTCCGGTTCGGTCCATGTCGGCGACGGCGCCATGTTCGGAGGCCGGGCCGGGGTGATCGATCATATCGAAATCGGCGAGGGGGCCAAGGTCGCCGCCGGTGCTATTGTGTTCAAAAATGTCCCTGCGGGGCAGATGTGGTCGGGCTTTCCCGCCAAGCCATCGCGGCAGTTCCTGCGCGAATCGGCCTGGCTGGCCAAGGCGGCGGCCTCCAAAGACAAGGGTTAAAAACAGACCATGACGACCGAAACTGCGCCTGAAGCCGAAACCGGCATAGCCATCAGCTATGCCGAGATTTTGAAGCGGATTCCGCATCGCTATCCCTTTTTGCTCATTGATCGCGGCGAAGACTGGATCAAGAACAAGAGCATGGTCGGTATCAAGAACGTGACGTTCAACGAACCGTTCTTTCAGGGACACTTTCCTGAAAACCCGGTCATGCCGGGGGTTCTCATCATCGAAGCCTTGGGTCAGACCGGCGCCGTCCTGATGTCGAAATCGCTTGAGGTGTCGGTCGAAGGCAAGACCATCTTCTTCATGGGCGTGGACGGGGTAAAGTTCCGCAGCCCCGTGCGCCCCGGCGATCAGTTGCGCATGCACGTCGAAGTCACGCGCCACCGCGGTGACGTGTTCAAATTCAGCGGCAAGGCCTATGTCAACGGCAAGCTGTGCTGTGAATGCGAATTCGCCGCCATGGTCGTCGAGAACCCGCAATGAGCATTCATCCCTCCGCCATCATCCACGAGGGCGCGAGTCTTGGCGAAGGCGTCACGGTCGGGCCGTGGTGCATCGTCGGGCCTCAGGTGGTTCTCAAGGACCGCGTGACGCTGCAATCGAGCGTCGTCATCGAAGGCCATACCGAAATCGGTGAGGACACGGTCGTCCATCCCTTTGCCGTCCTGGGCGGTACGCCGCAGCATTTGGCGCACAAGGGTGAAGATACCCGCCTGATCATCGGCGCGCGCAACCATATCCGCGAACACGTCACCATGCACACCGGCACGGTCAAGGGCGGCGGCGTGACGACGGTCGGCAACGACTGCCTGCTGATGGTCGGCAGCCATGTCGCGCACGACTGCGTCGTCGGCAACAATGTCGTCCTCGCCAACAATGCCTCTCTGGGCGGTCACGTTCAGGTCGGCGATTTCGTCTTTCTGGGTGGCCTGTGCGGCATCCATCAGTTCGCCCGCATCGGCCGCTACAGCTTCGTCGGCGGCGCGGCCATGGTGACCAAGGACGTCATTCCCTACGGCTCAGTATGGGGCAACCACGCCCGCCTCGAAGGCCTGAATCTGGTCGGTCTCAAGCGTCGCGGTTTTTCGCGCGACCTCATTCTGGCGCTGCGCACGGCCTACCGCATGATGTTCGCCCCCGAAGGCACGTTCCAGGAGCGCCTCGACGACGTGCTGGAAAATTTCAGTGATATCCCGCAGGTGGTTGAAATCGTTCAGTTCATTCGCGAAGACTCCAACCGCCCCATCTGTCTGCCGGCGGAAGGATGAGCAAGCTTGCGCTTATCGCCGGTGGCGGGTGGGTGCCGGTGGAAATCGCCCGCTATCTGAAGGCGTCGGGTCGCGACTATTGCGTCATTCGTCTGGCGGGTCTGGTCGATGAAGAACTGAACGGGCATCCCGGGCATGACATCGATATCGGCCATTTTCAGCAGATCTTCGTCGCTCTGGCGCAGGAAGGCTGTAAGGCCGTCTGTATGGTCGGCTACGTCAAACGCCCCGATTTCGACACCCTGAAACGCGACGAAGGCGGCGCAGCGCACCTGCCGTCGATCCAGCAGGCCGGACGCGGCGGTGACGATTCGCTCCTGCGGCAAGTTGCCAAGGTGTTTGAATCGCAGGGCTATGTCATAGAGGGCGCGCACGAAGCCAATCCGCAATTGCTGCTCGACGAGGGGCTTCAGGCGGGGGCGGCCCCATCGGCGGAGGCGCTGGCCGACGTCCACGAGGCCTTTCGCATTGCCCACGCCATCGGCGCGCTCGATATCGGTCAGGCGGTCGTCGTGGCGGATCGGATTACGCTCGCCGTTGAGGCTCAGGAAGGCACGGATGCCCTGCTGAAACGCATTCCGACGCTGTCGCCGGTCCTGATCGGTCGCGAGGGGGCGCGCAAGGGCGTGCTGGCCAAGGTCGCCAAGCCGATTCAGGACCTGCGTCTGGACATGCCAACCATCGGCGTCCAGACGGTCGAGGCGGCGGCGGCGGCGGGATTGGCGGGTATAGTCGGTCAGGCGGGGGCGCTGCTGGTCGTCGACAAGGCGCGGACCTATGCGCGCGCTGCAGAGTTGGGATTGTTTATCTATGGTCACGCCCCTTAAACTTATGGTGGTTGCCGCCGAAGCGTCCGGCGACACGCTGGGGGCCGGTCTGATCCGCGAATTGCAGGCGCAATCCGCCGTGCCCCTGACGTTTTTCGGCGTCGGCGGCAAGCAGATGGCGGAACTGGGCATAGAGAGCCCGTTCGATATCGCGCAGTTGTCGATCCTCGGTATGGTCGAAGGCCTCAAGGCCTATAAGCGCGTCAAGGCGCGCGTCGCCGACACGGTGGCGCTCGCCCAGCGCGAAACACCCGATGCCGTGATCCTTATCGATTCGTGGGGCTTCACCTTGCGCGTGGCGCACGGCATTCGCGCGGTCATGCCCGACGTCGCCCTGATCAAATATGTCGGACCGCAGGTGTGGGCGACGCGTCCCGGGCGGGCGAAGACTCTGGCGCAAAGCGTTGATCTGCTTCTGGCTTTGCATCCGATGGATGCGCCCTATTTCGAAAAAGAAGGGCTGGAAACCGTCGTCGTCGGCAATCCGGCGCTGAACGTCGATTTCACTCAGGCCGATCCGGACGGGTTTCGGGCGCGTCACGATCTGGGCGACCGTCCGTTCGTTCTGGTTCTGCCGGGCAGCCGTCCGTCGGAGATCCGCCGCCTGATGCCGACCTTCCGGGGGACGCTGGAACGGCTCGCGGCCGAGCAGCCGGACCTGAAATTCGTCATGCCGGTCGCCGACACCGTCCGCGGGCTGGTACATGAGGGGCTGGACGGCCTGACCGTGCCGCTGATTCTGATCGAGGCCGAGGCAGACAAGCTGTCGGCTATGAAGGCGGCGACGGTGGCGCTGGCCTGTTCCGGTACGGTCTCGACCGAGCTGGCGCTGGCGGGGTGCCCGATGGTCATCGCCTATAAGGTCGAGCCGCTGACCTTCTTCATTTTCAAGCATATTTCACCACTCGACCACGTCACCCTGTTCAACATCATGGCGGGTAAAACGGTCGCGCCGGAGTTCATTCAGAACGACTGCACGGTCGATGCCCTGACGGCCGCCGTGGCGGCGCGCCTCGACGATCCGGCTTTGCGCGATCGTCAGCGCGAGGAACAGTTCGCGGCGCTCGACCTGATGGGCCGTGGGCAACCCGCCCCGGCGAAACTGGCGGCCGCCGCCGTGCTCGATCACCTGAATGTTAACCCTAAGATAACCATATAGGTTGAAACTTCTCGGTAGCTTATTAATTTAAGCTCTTGTTCTAATAGGATTCTGATGGTGCGCGCGATGTGATCCGCCGCCATTGGTCCCGATGTCACGCCAGAGCGGAATGACTTTAGATGGAATCGTCATTCCGCTCTAAATTTTTGTTTTATCGCGATATTATTATCGAAAACCGCCCACACTTTTCGACATATCGCTCTAACCAACCTAGTACCTATGTTTGATCCCAGACAAAAACGGGGGGGATTGACACGCCGCGCGGCTCTGGTCGCGGGATTGGCCTCGCTCGGCAGCAGCGCCTTGCTCAAGGTCGTGCCGATTGAAGTACCGAATCTGCTGGCCGGGCCGAAGGCGCCGCCGCTCAAGGACTGGCCGACGCTCGACGCCCTGGCGCAAACCTTTATCGATACCCGCCTGACGCCGGGCCTCAGCCTCAGCGTCATGCGCAAGGGCGTGATGCTCTATTCCAAAGGCTTCGGTGTCGCCACGATCGATACGGACGAGGCGATCACGCCGCAGACGACCCTGCGCATCGCCTCGATCACCAAGCAGTTCACCGCCGCCGCCATTTTGCTGCTGCAGGAGCAGCGGCTGCTCAGTGTCAATGATCCCCTGTCGCGCTTCCTGCCGGATTTTCCGCGCGCCGGTGAGGTCACGCTCAGCCAACTGATGAGCCACACCTCAGGCATGGGCGACTACGTCAACCGTCAGGACATGGCTATCCTGACCGAGGCGCAGAACCGCGACTATACGGCGGACGACGTGCTGAAGCTCATCCGTGCCGGTAAGCCGTTGTATCGCTTCGGTCCGGGACTCGGCTGGGCCTATTCCAATTCCGGCTTCACGCTGCTGTCGATCGTGGTCGAGCACCTGTCGGGCCTGAGCTTCGCGGATTTCTGCGAGCAGCACCTGTTCAAACCGGCGGGGCTCAATCATACGGTTATCGATCGCGATTGCGCCACGGCCAATACGGCGGCGCGCGGCTATACGCCGTCCGGTCGGGGCTTCGATCCGCATGTACCAGCCTCGCCCAGTTTCCTGAGCGGGGCGGGCGCCATGCGGTCGACCAGCGAAGACCTGTGCCAGTGGCACGCCGCTCTTCTGGGGGGCAAGGTGCTCAAGGCCGACAGCCTCACGGCCATGCTCACGCCCGCCCTCCTGCGTAACGGGCAACCGGCCTGGGAGCGCGAGGGCGGCACCGAGCCGCTGAATTACGGGTTCGGGCTGGGGGTCGGTACGGTCGATAACCATCGTTACTGTACGCATGGCGGTCGCATCAACGGTTTCACCGGACACCTGCGCAGCTTCATTGACGAGCAGGTGACCGTCTCGATCCTCTATAATTGCGACGGCGGCGGGGCAGCGCGCTTCGGCGCGGCCCAGAAGGCGCTCCGCGTCGAGGCTTCGCGACTGGGGCTGGAAGACGCCGTAAAGGTTTGAGAGAAAACAAAAAACCCGCCGGATCGCTCCGGCGGGTTTTTCTTTAGCCAATATTGCGATTAACCGCGTTGCGACACCGGAACGAAGTCGCGGGCGGCGGAGCCGGTATAGAGCTGACGCGGACGGCCGATCTTCTGACCCGGATCCTCGATCATTTCCTTCCACTGGGCGATCCAGCCCACGGTGCGCGCCAGGGCGAACAGCACGGTGAACATGGTCGTGGGGAAGCCCATGGCCGACAGGGTGATGCCCGAATAGAAATCGACGTTCGGGAACAGCTTGCGCTCCATGAAGAACTCGTCCTTCAGGGCGACGGCTTCCAGTTCCTTGGCGACGAGGAACAGCGGGTCGTTCTCGCGGCCCGTGGCAGCCAGCACTTCGTAGGCCGAGGTCTGCATGACCTTGGCGCGCGGGTCGTAGTTCTTGTAGACGCGGTGACCGAAGCCCATCAGCTTGTACTTGCGGTCCTTGACGCCGGCGATGAACTCGGGGATGCGCTCGGGCGTGCCGATTTCCTTCAGCATGTTCAGCGCTTCTTCGTTGGCGCCGCCGTGCGACGGACCCCACAGGCAGGCGATGCCGGCGGCGATACAGGCGAACGGGTTGGCGCCCGAAGACCCGGCCAGACGCACCGTCGAGGTCGAGGCGTTCTGTTCGTGGTCGGCGTGCAGGATAAAGATGCGGTCCATGGCGCGAACCAGCGCCGGATCGACGACATAGTCCTCGGCCGGGACGGCGAAGCACATGCGCAGGAAGTTTTCGGCGTAGGACAGGTTGTTCTTCGGGTGAACGAAGGGCTGGCCGACGCTGTACTTGAAGGCGCGGGCGGCGATCGTCGGCATCTTCGCGATCAGGCGATGCGCCGAGATTTCACGCTGAGTGGCGTCCTGAATGTCGAGGCTGTCGTGGTAGAAGGCCGACAGAGCGCCGACGGCACCGGTCATGATCGCCATCGGGTGGGCGTCGCGGCGGAAACCTTCGAAGAAGCGGTCGAACTGCGCGTGCAGCATGGTGTGACGGGTAATCGTCGTCTCGAACGTTTCGTATTCCGAGGCGGTCGGCAGTTCGCCGTGCAGCAGGAGGTAGCAGGTTTCAAGGAAGCTCGACTGCGACGCCAGTTGATCGATCGGGTAACCCCGGTGCAGAAGCACGCCCTGATCGCCGTCGATGAAGGTGATCTTGGACTCGCACGACGCGGTCGAGGTGAAACCGGGGTCGTAGGTGAAAGCGTCGGATTGGGCGTAAAGCTTACGGATGTCGATCACGTCCGGGCCAAGCGTCCCCTTCATGATCGGCAGATCGATGACCTGTTCGCCGACGGTAATCTTCGCGGGAGTGTTCTGGGTCATGAAGTGCGTACCTCTTGATCTTTTGTGTGCAATGCAAACGGCATTTTCGTTGCACCTGCTATATAAAGTGCCAAACTAAATGAAAAGAGCCTGCTTGAGGCGCGCGAGAGACTCGTCGCGCCCAAGGGCGGCCAAAGTGCGGGAAATGTCAGGTGCAGGTTGTCCCGCCGACAGAATTCCCCTTAGAACCGGGCCGACCTTTCCAAAGCCAACCTGTTCATTTTCAACGAAATTTTTTAACAATTGGTCCAGAGAGTCGTTGTCCCAATTTGTCTGACTTAACAACTTTTCGTGAAGTCTCGTCAATCGTTGTAAAGTTTCCTCAGTCAGAAGATTTTTCGTCTTCTCATCAAGGGTAAAATCGCTTTTTGCCAGTGCAAAAGTGCATAAATCGGCCAGTTCCGGAATCGTCTTGGCCCGCTCGACCACCAGCGGCACGGTACGCGTCAGGATATCCGCCGCGTTTTCAGCGACATCGCCCCTGGCTTTCAGCGCATCCAGCACCAGCCCGACAAGCCGTTCGGGGGCGCATTCGCGCAGCCAGTGAGCATTGACGTGCCCCAGTTTGGCAAAGTCGAGGCGGGCGGGGGCCTTGTTAATGCCGGTGACGTCGAACCATTCGATCATCTGGGCGTCGGTGAAGATTTCGTCGTCGCCGTGCGACCAGCCGAGCCGCGCCAGATAGTTGCGCATGGCTTCGGGCAGGTAACCGAGGTCTTCGTAATCGCCAACGGCCTGAGCGCCATGGCGTTTGCTCAGTTTCGCGCCGTCGGGACCGTGGATCAGCGGGATATGGGCGAAGGTCGGCACGTCCCATCCGGCGGCCTGATAGATCAGACTCTGGCGGGCGGCGTTGTTCAGGTGGTCGTCGCCGCGAATGATGTGGGTGACGCCCATGTCGTGATCGTCGACCACGACCGCCAGATTATAGGTCGGCGTTCCGTCGGTGCGCAGCAGGATCAGGTCGTCCATGTCCTTGGTGTTGAAGCGCACCGTCCCCTGAACGGCATCCTCGATGATCAGCGGCGCGTCCAGCGGCCCCTTGAAGCGTATGACGTGAGGTTGGGCGAGTTGCGCGGCATCCGGCGTGCGGTCACGCCAGGTCGAACGCAGGGCGCGGCCCTCGGCCTTGGCCAGTTCGCGCGCGGCTTCGGTTTCTTCCGGCGTCATGAAACAGGCATAGGCGTGGCCAGACGCGTAAAGCTGCTGCACAACCTCTTTGTGGCGCGCTTCACGAGTCGACTGAAAAACGATCGGCTCGTCCGTATTCAGCCCCAGCCAGTCCAGCCCCTTGAAGATGGCGTCCACGGCGGCCTGCGTCGAACGCTCGCGGTCGGTGTCCTCGATGCGGATCAGGAAGCGACCGCCGGTGTGCTTGGCATAGAGCCAGTTGAACAGGGCGGTGCGGGCCCCGCCGATGTGGAGGTAACCGGTGGGCGAGGGGGCGAAGCGGGTAACTACGGGTTGCGTCACGTAAAAAGCCATATGATAGTAAAGACGCGCCCTTATACGCCTGTTGCGCGGTGAGAACAGGGGGCGTAGCGGGGGATCGGTGAATTTTTCTGTAGCGTCAGGGCGGGAGTGGCTTCGCGAGACCGGGCGTGACGCCCTGTCGGCGCAAGCGGGCCGCCTGATCCTGTGGATACCGGTGGCACTGGGCGGCGGCTGCGCCGTTTATCTGAGCCTCAAGGTCGAACCGGCCCTGTGGATGGCGTTGGGTCTTGTGGCGGTGTGCGGGGCGCTGGTGTGGGGCCTTCGGCGCTTCAGCTCATGGCCCTATGTGGCGAATATTGCGTGGCTTTTTCTGGCTTTCTCAGTGGGGTTTACGGTATGTAAAGCGCGCACGGAGCGGGTGGCCGCCCCCGTTCTGTCAAGCGTGGAAACCCAGTTTCGCATCGAGGCCGTTGTCATCGATATCATCGGCAGCGATACGGATAAGCCGCGGCTGCTCGTCGCGCCTCTGCGCATGTCCGGTCTGTCACCGGAAGGGACGCCGATACGTTTGCGACTGAGTCTGCGTCAGATGCCGGAGGGCCTTGCGCCGGGGCAGGCGATCCGTACCTTTGCCATCGTCAATCCGCCCGCCGCGCCGAATATTCCCGGCGGATTCGACTATGCCCGGACGGCGTGGTTCGACGCCATCGGCGGCGTGGGCTTCGTGCCGGGCAAGGTCGTGCAGATCGCGACACCGCCGATGCCGGGCCGTTTGAAGCGCATGGTGACGCTGAATGCATGGCGCTGGCAGATCACGCGCCATATCGTTGGTGTGCTGGATGGTCAGGCGGGGCAGGGTACGCGACTCGGTGGATTTGCGGCGGCGCTGGTAACCGGGCATCAGGCTTATCTTGCACCGCAACTGGTCGAGGATATGCGCGACAGCGGACTTGCCCATATCCTGTCGATCTCTGGTCTGCACATGGCCATTGTCGGCGGGTTCGCGTTCTTCGCCAGCCGGGCCGGGTTGGCCCTGATACCGGCAGTGGCTCTGCGCTATCCGATCAAAAAATGGGCGGCAGGGTTCGGCATCTTTGCGGTGATAGTCTATCTGGCGATATCTGGCGCGCCCGCCCCGGCCATCCGCGCCGCCGTGGTGGCTATCGTGGCCTTCGGGGCGATCCTGCTCGACCGTCGCGCGTTGAGTTTAAGGGCGCTGGCGCTGGCGGCCATCGTGGTCCTGTGTCTGATGCCCGAAGCGGTGTTCGAGCCGGGATTTCAGATGTCGTTCTGCGCCACGGCGGCCCTGCTGGCGCTTTCGGAAAGCCTGCCGTCCGTGCCGAAGGAGCTCAGCGTGCCGTGGTGGGTGCGGGCGTGGCAGGGATTCTGGCGCGGTATATGGGTATCGATCGTCGCTTCGACGGTGGCCGGACTGGCGACGACGCCGTTCGGTATCTTCTATTTCAATCGCGCCCAGATGTACGGCCTGATCGCCAATCTGCTCGAAGCGCCGATCACCGGCTTTGTCATCATGCCGGCGCTGGCGGTTGGGACCGCACTCAGTGCCACGCCGTTGGGGACGCCGTTTTTGTGGCTGGCCGGGTGGGGTCTGTCGCTGATCGACCGTATCGCCGGGTTCGTCGCGCATCTGCCCGGCGCGGTGGCCGCCGTGTCGAGCCCGCCGGATATCGCGCTGTTGCTGTCGTTTGGCGGTGTCCTGTGGCTGTGCCTGATCCGTGGCAAGGCGCGGTGGTTCGGTATGATCGCGGCTCTGGCTATTCTGTACTGGCCACGCGAGAAAGCCCCCGATCTGTGGCTGCACGCCGAAGGGGCCAATGCCGCGTTTCAGATCGACGGCAAGGCCTATGCGCTGCGGCCGAAGGTGCAGCAATATGGCTACGAGCAGTGGGTGAAGCGCTATTCGCTCACCCCGGACGAGGCGCGGCTGGCGCAGGATTATCAGTGTAAAAGCTATGTCTGTGTGCCGACGGGAACCGCGCCCTACAGTGTCGGTTTCGCCTTTGGCAAGAAGCCGCCCAAGGTGGAAAATCTGGAAGCCTTATGCCGGTCAGCAAAACTGGTCGTCCTCCGCAGCGAGATCGATACCTGGCCGGACGCCTGTATAGGCGTCAACCGTATCACGGCGGCAGACTTCAAACGGTTGAGGGCGATGGAACTGAACCGCAATCCCAACGGGACCTGGAGCATCAAGGCCGCACAACCGCTACGCGGCCATCGCCCGTGGAGCCGATAAGGGTCGGTCTTCGCTATCGTCGCGCGTGACCTGTATTTTCCGAATGTGCAGTCGCACGGCACGCGTCGCCCGACGGGTGTTAAAGCGAGCAATGCCTGCGACAGCGGTTAAAGCGCGCATCGCAAACGCTTTCAGATGCGTGAAGGTCGCTTTCAGACGTGTGCCCGCATTCATGAGCATGACCGCCGCCATGATTTCGGCATAGGCCGCCATATCGCCTGCGGCTAGAAGCGCAATTTCCATAGGGAAGGCATAAGCGAAGACGAAAGAACCCGCGACTAGCGCCACAAGGAATATCAGTTTCGGCAAGGTCATCCGATCCAGAAACTGTGCTACAGGTTCAAACAGATACCGTTGAAGACTCTGCGCAACCTGCGTTTCCGGAAAACACAGAACGACCACCGTCATCAGCGCCAATGCGCCCAAAAGAAAGAGCCCCATACCACCCTCGTTAAAAGGCAGATATGGGGCTCAATTCGTAAGCCGCAAGACGGGTTTAGTGATACCGCCGCATCAGACCGACCAGCTTGCCCTGCACGGCGACCTCGTCGTTGTTGTAGATGCGCGTCTTGTAGGCCGGATTGGCGGCTTCGAGTGCGATCGACGCGCCCTTTTTGCGCAGGCGTTTCAGGGTGGCGGTATCGCCATCGACCAGCGCCACAACGATTTCGCCGGATTGCGCCGTATCGGATTTCTTGATGATGACGTAATCGCCGTCGAGAATACCGGCATTGATCATCGAGTCGCCCTCGACTTCGAGCAGGTAGTGTTCGCCAGAGCCGACGAAGACGTCCGGCACACGGATACGATCGCGTTCCTGACCCATGGCCTCGATGGGGACACCGGCGGCGATCTTGCCCAGCAGCGGCAATTCGCGCCCGTCTTCCTGAACCACCTTGGCGGCGGGCGCGGGTTTGGTGCCTTCGACGACCTGCGGCACGAAGGCCTGCCGGCCCTTGGGCGGGGCGGCGGTCGTCGCCTGATCCGGCAGCTTGATCACCTCAAGGGCGCGGGCGCGGTGCGCCAGACGGCGGATGAAACCGCGTTCCTCCAGCGCCGTGATAAGGCGGTGAATACCCGATTTGGAGGCCAGATCAAGGGCCTCCTTCATCTCATCGAAGGAGGGCGACACGCCGCTTTCCTTGATGCGTTCGTGTATGAACATCAGAAGTTCGCGTTGCTTGGTCGTCAGCATAGGTCCACCCGCTGCAATGGATTCATCCCCAGATACCGCTCAGCTTAGCGGCGAAATGGTGAACAAGTCATGAACTTGCAGTTGATGTTCTGTATGCGTTCTTGGGCCTTGTCAAGCGACAGCGAGCAAATTTTTCGCGGCAACCGTCACATCGCCTTGCCGCATCAGGCTTTCGCCGACCAGCATGGCGGTGGCGCCGGTTTTTTCCAGCCGCGCCACGTCGTCCACGGTGAAAATACCGCTTTCGGCCACCAGAACATGGTCTGCGCCGACCATCTGCGACAGGTCTTCGGTTGTCTTCAGATCGACATCGAAAGTTCTTAGATTCCGGTTGTTTATGCCGATCAGCGGCGACGCCAGTTTAAGCGCGCGCTCCATCTCGGGCGCATCGTGCACCTCGACCAACGCGTCCATACCGTAATAGTGCGCCGAGGCGATCAGATCGGCGGCCAGCGCATCGTCGATCATGGCCATGATGACCAGAATCGCATCGGCCCCAAGGCTGCGCGATTCGGCGACCTGCCACGGATCGACGAGGAATTCCTTGCGGATGCAGGGCAGGGAAACCGCGGCACGCGCCGCCTTGAAGTGCGATTCGTGACCCATGAAGCTGGGGGCATCGGTCAGAATCGACAGGCACGAGGCACCACCGGCTTCGTAGGCGGCGGCGAGAAACGCTGGATCAAAGTCTTCGCGAATCAAACCTTTGGACGGGCTGGCCTTCTTGACCTCGGCAATCAGCGACAGGCCGCCGGGCTTTTTGTTGGCGACCAGCGCCTTTTGAAAGCCGCGCGGCGCTCCGGCCTTGGCAATCAGGGCTTCGAGGTCGGCCAGAGTCGTCTGCGGGCGGCGGGCGGCCACTTCTTCGCGCTTATAGGCGGCGATGGTTTCGAGAATATCGGTCATGGCGTCAGCTATTCGTAATCGTACAGAGGTGGTCGAGCGCGGCGAGGGCCTTGCCCGAATCGAGGCTTCGGGCAGCCAGATCGATGCCGTCGCGCAGGGTTTCAACCGCATCGCCGACGAGGAAGGCCGCAGCGGCATTGAGCAGGACGATATCGCGATAGGGGCCTGTTTCGCCCTCCAGCAGACGACGCAGCGACGCCGCATTATGTTCGGGCGCTCCGCCGGTGATGTCGGCCAGCGCCGCGCGTGGCAGGCCCACGGCTTCGGGTGTTATGGTGAACAGGCGCAGCGTGCCGTCCTTCCATTCCGCGACCTCGGTTTCCCCGGTCGTGGTCAGTTCATCAAGGCCCGAACCGTGCACGACCCAGGCGCGTTTGGCATCAAGCTGCCCCAGGGCCTTGGCGATCGGCTCGATAAAGCGCGGTGAGGGGACGCCGACGACCTGACGCCGCGCCCCTGCGGGATTGGTCAGGGGGCCTAATAGATTGAAAATCGTGCGGAAACCGAGTTGTTGCCGGATCGGCGAGACGTGCTTCATTGCCCCGTGGTGCGACACGGCAAACAGGAAGCAGATACCGGCCTCATCCAACGCCTTGCGTTGTTGTTCCGGCGTGGCGTCGATATTCACGCCCAACGCCGCCAGCACGTCGGCGGTGCCGGATTTCGAGGTTATGGCGCGGTTGCCGTGCTTGGCGACCTTGAGCCCGCCGCCGGCGGCGACAAAGCCCACGGCGGTCGAGATATTCAGCGTGTGCAGGCCGTCGCCGCCGGTACCGCAGACATCGACCGTGTCATAGGGGTGGTCGAGTTTCTTGGCGGCGGCACGCATGGCGCGGGCGCAGGCCGCGATTTCGCCCACAGTTTCCCCGCGTAGACGGATGGCGGTGACGGCGGCGGCCACCTGAGCCGGGGTCGGTTCGCCGCGCAGGCAGGCAGAGAAGAAGATTTCGGCGTCTTCGTCGGACAGGGTCTGACCGTCCGCCAGCTTCGACAGCAAGGGTTTGAAGGCGTCAGACATAGACGTGATGGCTCTCAATGCCGGCCAGTTCGAGGAAATTGGCGAGGATCTGGTGACCGCCTTCGGTGGCGATCGATTCGGGGTGGAACTGCACGCCGTGGATCGGACGCGTCTTGTGCTGAACGCCCATGATTTCGCCGTCTTCGGTCCACGCCGTGACGATCAGGTCGTCAGGCAGGGTTTCGCCTTTGATAGCCAGCGAGTGATAACGCGTGGCGGTGAACGGGTTTGGCAGGTCCTTGAACAGACCGATATCGGCGTGATGGATCTGGCTGGTCTTGCCGTGCATCAGGGTCTTGGCGCGGATCACGTCGCCGCCATAGGCCTGACCGATGGCCTGATGGCCGAGGCAGACGCCGAAAATGGGCAGATCGTCCGGCGCGGCGCGCAGCAGCGGCAGACAGATGCCAGCCTGATCGGGGGCGCACGGACCGGGCGACAGCAATACCGCCTTAGGCTTCAGCGCCAGGGCATCCTGCACGCTCAGGGCGTCGTTGCGATAAACCTTCGTTTCCGCACCCAGTTCGGCGAGGTAGTGAACGAGGTTATAGGTAAAGCTGTCGTAGTTATCGATGACGAGGATCATGGCCCGCTCCCGGCTTGTGCCTTGGATATAGGGCTAAGGCGCGCAAAAACCAACCGAAAATCCTCCAGAGCGATATGCCAAAAAGTGTGAGCGGTTTTTGGCTACAATATCGCGACCAGAATAATAACATAAAGCGTTAACCATATTTGCGGCATGGTTTGCCGATTATATCGCCGCATCGCCCTCGGGCGGTGCGATTCGTCCGCTTCCGGAAATTCGACCATGACCGCAGACACTCAGAACCCGCTCGATCAGGCGCTCTTGTTGCTGGAAAAACCGGCCAGACCGGCGCCTTCGGTACGCAAGGCCTTCTGGGCCTCGGTCGCGCTCGCAGCGGCCAGCCTGTGGCTGGCGGCGGCCATGGTCGTCGGGCCGGTGTTTGATACGGATACCACACTGGAAGCGCAGCCCGTTGTGACTCAAACGGTGAAATCCGGGACCGAGGGTGGTTTCGAACTTTCGGCCGCGCCGCTTCCGGCCAAGGCTGGGAAAACGGCCATCGCCGAGGCCGTGCCGCTGACCGACGAACAGATCGCCGCTCATTAAAGCGGGCCATTAAAAAAGAGCGCCATTGGCGCTCTTTTTGTTAGTTGCCTTGTTTGTAACGCCAGGCTTCGGAGGCCGCCTTGATCAGGGCCGAGGCCTTGTGGACGGTTTCGTTATATTCGCTGATCGGTACGCTGTCGGCGACGACGCCGGCACCGGCCTGCACATAAATCGTCTCGTCCTTGAACAGGGCCGTGCGCAGAACGATACAGATATCGACCGCACCCGATCCCGAAATATAGCCGACGCCCCCCGCATAACCGAGGCCGCGTTTCACCGATTCGAGTTCGTCGATGATCTCCATCGCCCGCACCTTGGGCGCGCCCGACAATGTCCCGGCGGGCAGGGCCGCCAGCAGGGCATCGACCGGATCGAGGTCGTCCGGGGCATCGCCTTCGACGTTCGAGACGATATGCATGACGTGGCTGTAGCGCTCGATATAGAACTTCTCGGTGACGCGGACGCTGGCCGGTTTGGCGACACGGCCGACGTCGTTACGGCCCAGATCGAGCAGCATCAAATGTTCCGAAAGCTCCTTCGGATCGGCCAGCAGTTCGTCTTCGAGCGCCTTGTCTTCCGCCGGGGTCGCGCCGCGCGGACGGGTGCCGGCAATCGGACGGATGGTCAGCTTGCCGTCGCGGACGCGGACCAGAATCTCGGGCGATGATCCGGCCAGCTGGAAATTGCCGAAATCGAGATAAAAGAGGTACGGCGACGGGTTCTGACGGCGCAGCGAGCGGTAGAAGGCGAACGGGTCGAGATCGAACGGCGCTTCGAAACGGTGTGACGGCACGACCTGAAAGATGTCGCCCGCGGCAATATATTCCTTGGCCTTTTCCACCATCGCGCCGTAATGCTCGGCCGAGGTCGGCGAGACCAGCGCGGGTTGATGGCGCTCGACCGCGATAGGCTTGGGCGGCAGGGGCAGGCGCAGGTCTTCCTCGACCTTGTCGAGGCGCGACAGGGCGGCGGTATAGGCGGTTTGCGCGTTAAGACCCGCCTCTGGCCACACCGTCGTGGTCAGCAGAATCTCGTGCTTCACATTGTCGAAGACGCAGATGACCGACGGGCGGACAACGACGGCGTCGGGCAGGTTCAGCGGGTCGGGATTGGCTTCGCCCAGAGGCTCCGACAGACGGATCAGGTCATAGCCGAACACCCCGAACAGGCCCGACGCCATGGGCGGCAGATCGGCGGGGATATCGAGGCGGTTGGCGTTCGACAGGGCGCGCAGCGAATCGAGGCTGGCCGCGTCTTCGGTGACATAGAGCCCCTTGGCGATGGCGGCTTCCCCACGGGCGATTTCGGCGCGGTCGCCGAAGCAGCGCCATACGACGTCGGGCCGCAGGGTCAGGATCGAATAGCGCCCGGCCAGTGCCCCGCCTTCGACCGATTCGAACAGAAACGCATAGGGCCGCTGACGCGCCAGTTTCAGATAGGCCGAAACCGGCGTTTCCAGATCGTCGGTCAGGCGGCGCGAAATGATGGTCGGCTGACCGGCATCGTAGCGGGCGGCGAACCCGCTTTCGCTGTTATAACCGCTGGCGGCGACGTCGGGCAGGCTCATCATTGGGCCGCCTTGCCGGCATTGGCCTGATCCGCCTCGGCGGCCTTGGCCACTTCCTTCGGATCGAGGCCCAGCGCCTTAACGGCGGTCTGCGGATAGGTCTTGGTCTTGAGCGTGGCGCGGGCGCCCTTGCGGGTGCCGGTGCTGATGTCCTCGAACAGGCCGTAGGTCAGGCCCTGAGCGGTCATGACCGCGGCCTGATTGACGATCGCGGCGTCGCCATTATGGATGGCGGTAACCTTGCCGACCACGACCACGGCCTCGGCGGGGCGCGACTGGAACACTTCACCGGCCTTCGCCGAGAAGACGCGACCGGCGATTTCCGGCCCGACGGCCTGCTGGGCCGACTGACGCTGCAGGCCCGGCTTGGCCTCGACCTTGGCCTTCATCGCGGCGGCGACGGCCTCAAGGCTTTCGCCCTTGCGCAGACGGGCCACGGCCTCGTCACCCTTGGCGACGACGCGGTCCATGACGGTCTTGGCCTTCCAGGCCTGAATCAGTTGCGGCTTGACCTTGTCCAGCGTCGGGACTTCCGACGGGATGATGTCGTTGACGCGGATGGCGTAATATTCGCCGTTGCCCAGTTCGGTAACCTCGGTCTCGCCGCCCTTGGGCTGCTCGAACGCGGTCTTGAGGATCTGCGGGAATTGCGCGAAGGACTGACCGTTGATCATCTGGCCCTGCGCGGTCATCGGCGGCAGCTCGATCACCTTGACGCCCAGCTTCTGGGCGGTAGCGACGAAGTCGGCCCCGGCGGCGCGTTCCTTTTCGAACGCTTCGGACGCCTTGTAGGCCAGATCCTTGGCCTTGTCGGTCTTGTAGTCGACCTCAAGGGTCGGGCGCACAGCCTCGTAACCCGGCACCGAACCGGCAGTGATGCGCGAGACCCTGACGACGGCCAGACCGAGATCGCCCTGAATGACGCCCGAGGTTTCGCCTTCCTTGAGGGCGAAGGCGGCGTCGGCGACCTTGCGGTCCGGCACGGCGGTCTTCGGCTTGTTCTCGAAGGTCAGCAGCGTCCCCTTGTGGGCCTTGGCCAGAAGCGCCGGGTCGGCGCCGCTGTTGAGGCCGGTAATGACGTTCTGCGCTTCCTTCTGGTCCGGGACGGTGATCTGGACGAAGGCGCGGGTTTCCGGCGTCGACAGGGTGTCGCGGCGGAATTCGTAGAGCTTCTTCAGTTCGGCCTCGTCGACCACGACCTTGGCGGCGAAATCGCCCGGCGCGAAGGAAGCCAGGACGAACTGACGCAGCTCCGGACGGCGCAGCTTTTCCTTGTTGTCGTTATAGAACTTGGTCAGGTCGGCATCCGACGGATCGCCCGGCTGCTCGACGCCGTCCGGCGTCAGAACCAGGAAGCTGGCGTCGCGGCTTTCCACGCGGAAAGCGCTTTGCATGGCGGCGTAGATGCGCGGCGGCTTGAGACCGGCCACGGCGGATTCGACGAACTGGCGGTTGGCGATGTCGTCGGCGATGATCTGCTCGAACTTGGTTTCGGTCAGGTTCTGCTGGGCCAGGGTCTGCTGATACTTGGTCTTGTCGAACTTGCCGGTCACCGAATCGAAGAAAGCGGAATATTTGCCGATCTGGTCGCTCACCACCTTGGCCGAGGGGCGCACGCCGATCTTGTACAGCCACGCCGAAACCGAATCGAGGTCGGCCAGCTCTTCGAGGATGCGGACGTGCAGGCCTTCCTTGACGGCAAGCTCATAGGTGATCGGCTGACCGCCGCGTTGTTCCATGTCGGCCTTGTAATTGTCGAAGGAGCGCTTGTAATCCGCCGCTGCCGTCTTGCGCGACCCGGCCACGATCACGTCGTTGGAGGTGGCCGCGGTGAAGACGTCCTTCATGCCGAAGACGGCAAAACTCAGGATCAGCGCCACCATCAGGATTTTGAAGACGATGGACTTGGTGAAGTCGCGGAAGCTGCTGATCATAAAAAATCGACCCTGGAAACGGAAAGGAGGCTCTGCCGCCGTCCCCGTTCGTAGCGGGGCAGGGCGCGGCCACATATAATTTAGCAACTAGGGCCGGATCAAGGCTGTTACAATAGGAATCTATTTGTTTACGGGTTTTTTCTTGGCGGGCGGCGGCGCGTTGGTTACAGATAAAATCATCATTCGTAAAAAATAAGACATAAGAATTTATAATGCCTCATATACCGCTTATTGCCGGCAACTGGAAAATGCACGGCCTGTCACAGGCCGTGTCCGAAGCTCTGGCTATCGATGCCGCTGCCCGTCAGTCTTCCGCCCGTATCGCGCTTTTTCCACCCGCCACCCTGCTGCACCGTCTGTCGCAGGCCCTCGCCGAGGCGGGCAGTTCCATAATTACCGGCGGACAGGACTGCCATTGCGAAGCCGACGGGGCCTTTACGGGTGACGTTTCGGCCGAGATGCTGAAAGATGCGGGCGCCGGTATGGTCATACTGGGCCATTCCGAGCGCCGTCACGGCCACGGCGAACCCTGTGCGCTGGTCGCCAAAAAGGTGCTCGGCGCATTGCGCGTCGGGCTCGAACCGGTCATCTGCATCGGCGAAACCCTCGAAGAACGTCTGGCGGGCGAGACCCACGCCGTCCTGAACCGGCAATTGCGCGCCAGCCTGCCGGAGGAACTGACCGGGCAGGTGTTCCATGTGGCCTACGAACCGGTCTGGGCCATCGGCACCGGCCACATCCCGACCGACGAACAGGTCGTCGACGCCATGGTGCTGGTCAAGTCCTATCTCGAAGAGCGGTTCCACGGTCAGGTGACGCCGCACGTCCTGTACGGCGGGTCGGTCAAGCCGGACAATGCCGCGCATCTTCTGACGCTCGATGGCGTCGGCGGGCTTCTGGTTGGTGGTGCCTCGCTCAAGGCCGCGGATTTCAACCGGATCATTGCGGCGGCCGGGTAATCGGGCCATACAATCGGGAGAGCGAATCCCGGAATTGACCGTCAAACCTTGAATTGACTATGGCAAAAGCCCATTCTTGATGCTAAGGGCGTCCGCTTACGCCATTCCTGCGCGTTTCCGATCCGTCGGAAACGGCGCGCGACACCTATAAAGTCCGGAACTTATGCTGTTTATCATCCTGCTGACCGTCCAAATCATCATCGGCATCGTCCTTGTCGGCCTGATCCTGGTTCAGCGCTCCGAAGGCGGCGCGCTGGGCATGGGCGGCGGCCCGTCGGGTTTCATGTCGGCGCGCGGCGCGGGTAACTTCCTGACCAAGGCCACCTCGATTCTGGCCGTCCTGTTCTTCGCCAACTGCATCGGCCTGACCATCGTCAGCAATTTCGACCGCGCGGGCACTTCGGTCGTCGACAAGGTTGGCGCCGATAACCTCAAGCTGGACGAATCGCAGGCGTCCGCCGCCGCCAACGCCCAGCCGGAAGCCAGCCAGTCGAGCAGCGCCTCGGTGGCCCCGTCGCTGACGGATCTCCCGGCGCCGACCAATGCCGCGCCGTCCCTGGGCAACCTGGGCAGCAATCCGGGCGCGTCGTCGGCTGCGGCCTCTTCGTCCTCGTCTTCGGTGGCGAAACCCGCCACCAAGCCCGCGCCGAAGCCGGTGGCCAAGGCCCCGGCCAGCGCCTCGGCCTCTTCCTCGGAAGCGGCGTCGCAATAAGCGGTCGCGACTTTAAAACTTAAAAACGAAAGAACGGCTCACAGACTCATTTGTGAGCCGCTCTTTTTGAATGTATAGGCTAAGGGCTCGCCGGTGCGATGCCCGAAACTAAAGGCTTTTTCGACATGCCCACGGTAAACAAGGATATGGCGCGCTTTGTATTTATTACGGGGGGCGTGGTGTCCTCGCTGGGCAAGGGGCTTGCCTCGGCCGCGCTGGGTGCGCTGCTTCAGGCGCGCGGCTACAAGGTCCGCCTGCGCAAGCTCGATCCCTATCTGAACGTCGATCCGGGTACGATGAGCCCCTATCAGCACGGCGAAGTCTTCGTCACCGACGACGGCGCCGAAACCGACCTCGACCTCGGCCACTATGAGCGCTTCACGGCGGTCAATGCGCGCAAGTCGGACAACATCACCACCGGGCGCATCTATTCCAATATCATCGAAAAAGAACGTCGCGGCGACTATCTGGGCGCTACCGTTCAAGTCATTCCGCACGTCACCGACCAGATCAAGAGCTTCGTCCTTTCGGATCAGGGCGACGCCGACTTCATCCTGGTCGAAATCGGCGGCACGGTCGGCGATATCGAAGGCCTGCCGTTCTTCGAGGCGATTCGCCAGCTGGGGCAGGAACTGCCGCGCCGTCAGGTCTGCTTCATCCACCTGACGCTTCTGCCGTTCGTCAAGACGGCGGGCGAGATGAAGACCAAGCCGACCCAGCACTCGGTCAAGGAGCTGCGCTCGATCGGCATTCAGCCCGATATCCTGCTGTGCCGCTCCGAATACGAAATCCCGCGTGAGGAACGCCGCAAAATCGGCCTGTTCTGTAATGTGCGCGAATCGGCGGTCATTCAGGCGCTCGATTCGGAAAACATCTACGCCGTGCCGATCGACTACCACAAGGAAGGCCTCGATACCGAGGTGCTGAATGTCTTCGGCATCGAGGACGCGCCGGAACCGGAGCTGGCCCTGTGGGAAGACATTACGGGCCGCTATTCGCGCCCGGACGGCGAGGTCTCGATCGCCGTCGTCGGCAAATATACCGTGTTGAAAGACGCCTATAAGTCGTTGATCGAAGCCATTTATCACGGTGGCATGGCCAATCGCGTCAAGGTCAATATCGACTGGGTCGAGGCCGAAACCTTCGAGGACGAGCCGGACATGGTCCGTCAACGCCTTGAAAACGTCCATGCGATTCTCGTCCCCGGTGGCTTCGGCGAACGCGGCGCAGAAGGCAAGATCGCCGCGGCCAAATTCGCCCGCGAAAACGCCATTCCCTATTTCGGCATCTGTTTCGGGATGCAGATGGCCGTCGTCGAGGCCGCGCGCCATCAGGCGGGCATCGCCAAGGCGACGTCGTCGGAATTCGGGGAGGGCGGTGAGCACATCGTCGGCCTGATGACCGAATGGCTGAACGGCAATGAGCTGAATCAGCGCGCGGCGGGCGGAAACCTGGGCGGCACCATGCGTCTGGGGGCTTTCAACGCCGCGCTGACGCCGGGGTCGAAAGTGGCGGGAATCTATGGCGAAACGGCCATTTCCGAGCGCCACCGCCATCGCTACGAAGTCAACCGCGACTATATTCCACAACTGGAAGCTTGTGGCCTGAAATTCTCGGGCATGTCGCCGGACGGTCTGCTGCCGGAAATCGTCGAGCGCGACGACCATCCGTGGTTCGTCGGTGTGCAGTATCACCCGGAATACAAGTCCCGTCCGATGCAGCCGCACCCGCTGTTCAAGAGCTTTATCGCCGCCGCTCTGGAGCGCAGCCGTCTGGTGTAACCAAGCTCAGGGGGGGGGGAGAGGAAGTATGTCGACGCTAAAACAGTTACTTCCCCCGGAACTTGTGCTGTGTCTTAATCGGATCGCCGATCAGTTGGATGATGGGCGAGTCGATCGGTATGATCTCGCCACGGCGTTGACACTTATGGATGTCTTGCCGATCAAGAATTTTGAACGTCTTCGTCGTGACATAAATTCGGAGGCGCGCCTTTGGTCATGGCGGCAAAGGCCTCGACAGAAACCGTGGTATCGGTTTTGGGGTGTGCCCTCAGAGTTTAGTTTGCTGAGTAAGTATCCTGATCTGGCGTGGTTGTTTTTGTTTCATAGCGATGGCTTCCTGCGAGAGGCAGCGTTGAAGAGGATTGCCCAGCCTCGCCACAGCGCGTTTTTTATTGCTATTCTTGCCCGCCGACTCAACGACTGGGTTGGGCCGGTCAGATTGACCGCACGGTTTTGCGCAGGTCGCATTTTCCCTTTGCTCAAAGCGGAGGATATTGCCGAGGCCGCAACGGGCTTTGCTGAGGAAATGCTGACCTGGGGTCGGCAGGCCGATTTAAGCGATCTCGAAAATTTGCTCAACCGAAGCGACGTAGTTGCGGCTTTGGCCGCCAGAATCAAATCTGCCGGTGACGGCCGCGCCGCGCGATTGCTCAGAGCGATTGTCCGCCGGTCCGGTTTTGATTCTCAATTACCGGATATTGCTCTAAAGGCCGCTCAACCCAGTGTACGGGCTATGGCTTTGGGCTGGCTTATTGACCGGCGGATATTCTGGCCCGATTGGTCGGCCCCTATGCAAAAGCGATGGATCGACAAGTCGTCAGGTTTGTATCGTCTGATTCACCTACGCTGTGAGCGCGTGATCGACACAGATATGTCTGCTGAAAGCCTTATCGCGTCCGGACTTTCGGATCGTTCCGTAATGGTTAGAAAAACCGCAATGTGGTCGTTTCTCGATCGCAAAGAGGTGTGGGCGACGCATCCTGAAATCCTCAACTTGATGGAAAAAGACTCACATTCTTCATTGCGCGAAGCCGCTGCGTACATTCGGAATAATGCCTTTACGTAAAAATGCTGCGTCGCAGCGCAATTCTCACATATTGTTGCAGTGCAACCTTTTTGATTGCCGCGCATCGCGTCATTGGTTAAATTGATAGCGCTGTCATAACGAGGGCAGCGCTTCTTAAACCAACTATGTGAGTGTGTGATATGACCAAGATGAAACTGATCAGCGCCGTGGCCGTTATCGCCGGCGCCCTGACCGCCGGGTCGGCCCTGGCGGAGTGTACCGATGCGCAGACCGTCGCGCTCGGCAAGGCCGCGGCCAAGCTGGCCGCCGCCGAAGCGTCCAAGGACGCCAGCATCCAGAAGGATCGTCTGGTGAAGGTCTATGATTGTGAAGTCGAAGCGGGCGCCACCAGCGCCGAGTTCGCCTATGCCTACGTCAGCAACAACACCCTCAAGACGGTCTATGGCCGTATCGAGACGACGGACGGCAAGGTCACGGACTTCGCCATGGAGAAGTTCTCCACCGTGGCGACGCGTGAAGATACCTACGAAGAGACCAAGTACGGTTCGTTCCCCCTCAACTAATCTGTTCTCCGGTATCCGGAAAAGGGTTTCGGCCTTTTTCCGGATATTGGTTTATTCCCGTTGATTTTAAGGGGCAGCGGAGGCATAGGCAGCGCATTCTTTTTGACTTTCAAAGGTATGCCGCCATGCGTCAGCTCATTTCTTCCGGGTCCCCCTTCGAGCCCGAAATCGGTTTTTCGCGCGCCGTGCGCGTAGGTAATCGCATCGAAGTGTCGGGCACGGCCCCGATTCGCGACGGCAAGGTCGCTGGCACAGATGCCTATACCCAGACCCGCGCCGCGCTGGAAATCATCATCGCTGCGGTCGAGCAGGCAGGTGGCAAGGCGTCCGACATCATTCGCACCCGCATTTTCCTGACCGACATGTCGCTGTGGAAGGACGCCGCGCGCGCCCATGGCGAACTGTTCGGCGAGATTCGCCCGGCGTCGAGTTTCTTAGGCACCTCGGCCCTGATCAATCCGGAATGGCTGGTCGAAATCGAAGCTTCGGCCCAGATTGAGGCATAAGAAAAAAGCCCCGGAGTTTCCTCCGGGGCTTTGCTCTATCAAGCGCATCCCAAAAAGTGTGCCGCGGTTTTTGGCTAAGATGCGCGCCCTTAGTCAGTGGCGGTCGCGATAGTCGCGGCGATCATCCCGACGATCCCTGCGGTCGTCATAGCGGTCGCGCCGGTCGTCGCGGCGGTCATAACGATAATCCCGGCGGTCATCGCGCGAATCATACCGCTCATAACGGACATTGCCGCGATAATAATAGGAGGGCGGGGCCGGGTAGTAACGCGGGCCGTAATAGCGGTCACGATAGACGCTGTAGCTGCCGTAGCTGGGGCGGCTGGAATAATAGACGACCGAATAGCCGCTCGGCGGGGGCGGGGGATCGTAATAGCCGCTTCGTTCATAGGAATAGTAGCGGTCTTCGTAGCAACTGACGCTCGAATTGCCGACTGCGCTGCCCAGGACTGCGCCCAGCGCCGCACCGGCGATGGTGTTGCCGCCTCGATCATAACGATGCGAACTGGAATTGCCGATGGCCGCCCCGGCGATGGCGCCGACCACCATGCCGGTCGTCGTGGCGTTCGATTTGCGCTGATAGCAATAGCCGTCATAGCCTTGTGCCGACGCCAGGGACGGCACGGCCAGCGCGACGGCAAACCCCGCGCCTATCAAAACTTTGGGCATGAACTTAGTAAAAGACAACGTTTTCATGGAAATACCCTGTAGGCCCATCACGGGATAATCCCGCAAAAGAAAGTCCTTAGCGTCCATTAAGGCTTTTCAACCTGAACAGTGTCTGAATGGATTGGGGCTGAATTGCGTCGTGAAAATAAGCGGTATATAAAGTGTAGTAACTTTATTGGCGAAAAGCCTGTGAAAGCCCTTGATCCGTACGCGGTCTTGAGGCATAAGGCGCGCCTTCTGATCGGGTTCTGCCCGCTCATCCCCTGTTATACGCTTGAAGGCTTGGGTTAAAGCTTATCGAGCCTCACTTGTAAAAGAGAGACGGAAATGGCCGTACCTAAGCGGAAAGTATCCCCCTCGCGTCGCAACATGCGTCGCTCGCACCACGCGCTCGGCGCGAACTCCTACGTGGAAGACAAGGACACTGGCGAGCTGCGCCGTCCGCACCACGTCGACCTGAAGACCGGCATCTATAAGGGCCGTCAGGTTTTGACGCCGAAAAAGGACTAATAAGCGATATGTCGAAAAGTGGGAACCGGTTTTCGACGACAATATCGCGGTACTAAAAGGTTTCCTTAGAACCGAACACATGAAAACGCGGCTTCTGCAAAGAGGCCGCGTTTTTGTTTGGGCATTCAGGTGATTCGTTTCCCGGTAACGTGCTTGCGTGAGGAAGTGCGGCTTGCTAAGGCAAACCTGCCTTTTTCCCAAGCTAAGCAGGAAGCGCCCTATGTCCGAAATTATCGATATCGTCGCCCGTGAAATCCTCGATTCGCGCGGTAACCCGACCGTCGAGGTCGATGTGACCCTCGAAGACGGTGCGTTCGGTCGCGCCGCCGTGCCGTCGGGCGCGTCCACCGGGGCTCACGAAGCCGTCGAAAAGCGCGATGGCGACAAGTCGCGCTATCTGGGCAAGGGCGTCCGTCAGGCCGTCGACGCCGTCAACGGCGAAATCTTCGAAGCGCTTAACGGTTTCGACGCCCGCGACCAGCGCCGCATCGACCAGACTCTGATCAATCTCGACGGCACCGAAAACAAGGGCCGCCTCGGCGCCAACGCCATCCTCGGCGTGTCGCTGGCCGTGGCCAAGGCCGCAGCCGCCTCGGTCGGCCTGCCGCTTTATAAGTATGTCGGCGGCCTGTCGTCGCGCGTCCTGCCCGTGCCGCTGATGAACATCATCAATGGCGGTGCCCACGCCGACAACCCCATCGACATTCAGGAATTCATGATCGTCCCGGCGGGTGCCGAGTCCTTCTCCGAAGCCCTGCGCATGGGCGCTGAAATCTTCCATTCGCTCAAGGCCGCGCTTAAGGCCGCCGGGCACAACACCAATGTCGGCGACGAGGGCGGCTTCGCCCCGAACCTGTCGTCTGCCGAAGTGGCCCTGCAATTCATCGTCGATGCCGGTGCCGCCGCGGGCTACAAGGCCGGTGAGGACTTCTGGCTGGCGCTCGACGTCGCCTCGACCGAGTTCTTCAAGGACGACAAGTACCATCTGGAAGGCGAGGGCAAGACCCTGACGCCGGCCGAGATGGTGGATTACCTCGCTGACCTCGCCGACAAGTTCCCGATCTGCTCGATCGAAGACGGCATGTCGGAAGACGATTTCGAAGGCTGGGCGCTGCTCACCGAGCGTCTGGGCGACCGTCTGCAGCTGGTCGGCGACGACCTGTTCGTGACCAACCCGGATCGTCTGGAAACCGGCATCGTCGAAGGTCTGGCCAACTCGATCCTCGTCAAGGTCAACCAGATCGGCACGCTGTCCGAGACCATGGACGCCGTCGATATGGCCCACCGCGCGGGCTATACCTCGGTCATGTCACACCGTTCGGGTGAAACCGAAGACTCGATCATCGCCGACCTGTCGGTGGCGCTCAACTGCGGCCAGATCAAAACCGGCTCGCTGGCCCGCTCGGACCGGCTGGCCAAGTACAACCAGCTCCTGCGCATCGAATCGCAACTGGACGACGAAGCGGTCTATGCCGGCCTGTCGGTGATCCGCAGCTAATAACGTCCGTAACTACCGTTCCCACATGGTGGAACAGTTTTTACACAAACGCCAAAAAGAGCGGCACAGGCTTCCTGTGCCGCTCTCGTTTTATGATAAATTCTTTCTGTACAAGTGACATATCCGGTAACAGTTTGTTAAACCCAAACGGGCAAAACTGAGGCTGAAAAGTGTTTCCCGTCCAGAAAGGGCGCAAGACGTGATACAGAAATTGAGGCCGTATTTGCCTACCGCGATCATCGCTATATTTCTCACCTATTGCAGCGTTCAGTATCTGACGGGCGACAAAGGTTTCTTTTCGCAGGAAACGCGTCAGGTCGAGCTGGCGGAAAAGCAGGCGCAGCTGCAAAAGCTGTCGGCCGAGCGCAAAGATCTTGAAGCACGCGCCCGTTATTTGCGCACAGACAACCTATCCAAGGAATTACTTGAAGAGCGTGCCCGTGTACTGCTGGGCCTCAACGCGCCCAACGAATACGTCATCCGCGATCAAAATCCCTCATCACATAATTCGTGAGCCCCAAAGGGGACTTTACGTAAGCACGCGCTTCTCCTAAGAGGGATGCCGACACGCGCGTGTCGTTGTGCTTAAACCGTTGCATTTTCCCGTCTTTGACGTAAGCGGCAATTATGCGGTCGGGTCAAAAACACAGTTTTCAAGCGCGTATTTAAGGCGAGCGGTCTCTTATTCGGACCGGACTTTTTGATTTGCCGTCTTTGGACCTGCGCACCGCCGGTCTTAAAGACGTGAATATTTAGCCTAGGGAGGTTTTTATGGCGCGTGCCGCCAAGACCAACGACTCCGGAGCCAAGGGTTCCGCACTCCGCAACGTCTCCAAAGACGAACTCCTCAAATATTACCGTGAAATGGTTCTGATCCGCCGCTTCGAAGAGCGCGCCGGTCAGCTGTACGGCATGGGTCTGATCGGGGGCTTCTGCCACCTGTATATCGGTCAGGAAGCCGTCGCCGTCGGCATGGAAGCCGCGTCTATCGATGGCGATCAGGTCATCACCGGTTACCGCGACCACGGCCATATGCTGGCCGCGGGCATGGACCCCAAGGCCGTTATGGCCGAGCTGACCGGCCGCGCCGGCGGTTCGTCCAAGGGCAAGGGCGGCTCGATGCACATGTTCGACATCGAAACCGGTTTCTTCGGCGGTCACGGCATCGTCGGCGCGCAGGTGTCGCTGGGTACGGGTCTGGCCTTCGCCGACTTCTACAAGGGCAATGGCAATGTCTCCTTCACCTATTTCGGTGACGGTGCCGCCAACCAGGGTCAGGTTTACGAAAGCTTCAACATGGCGCAGCTGTGGAAGCTGCCGGTCGTGTACGTGATCGAAAACAACGAATACGCCATGGGCACGTCGCTGGCGCGCGCCTCGGCCACGACCAACCTGTCGCAGCGTGGTGCCTCGTTCGGCATCCCCGGCGAAACCGTCGACGGCATGGACGTGTTCGCTGTCAAGGAAGCCGCCGAACGCGCCGCCGAATACGCCCGTTCGGGCAAGGGCCCCTACATCCTTGAAATGAAGACCTATCGCTATCGCGGCCACTCGATGTCCGACCCGGCGAAGTACCGTTCCAAGGAAGAGGTCGACGAGGTCAAGACGACCCGCGATCCGATCGACCACATCAAGACGATGCTGGAGCAGGCGGGCGTCGAAGAGGCCGAAATCAAGGCCATCGACAATGAGATCAAGGCGATCGTTCTGGAGGCCGTCGAGTTCGCTCAGACCAGCCCCGAACCCGATCCGTCCGAACTGTACACCGACGTTTATCTCGAGGCATAATCTCCATGACCGACATTCTTATGCCCGCGCTTTCTCCGACGATGGAGGAAGGCACCCTTTCCAAATGGCTGGTGAAAGCCGGTGACACCGTTTCGGCGGGCGACGTGATCGCCGAAATCGAAACCGACAAGGCGACGATGGAAGTCGAAGCCGTCGATGAAGGCGTCATCGAAGCCATTCTCGTCGAAGCCGGCACCGAAGGCGTCAAGGTCAATACGCCGATCGCCCGTCTCGAAGGCGGCGAGAGCGCGCCTGCGCCGAAAGTTGACGCGGCTCCTGCTGCCGAAGCTCCGGCCCCCGTGGCGGCTGCCGCCCCGAAGCCCGTAGCCGCCCCGGTCGAAAGCCAGCCCGACTGGCCCGAAGGCACGCCGACCGTCAAGATCACCGTCCGTGACGCGCTGCGCGACGCCATGGCCGAAGAAATGCGCCGCGACGACCGCGTCTTCCTGATGGGTGAAGAAGTGGCCCAGTATCAGGGTGCCTATAAGGTCTCGCGCGGTCTGCTCGAAGAGTTCGGCGATCGTCGCGTCATCGACACCCCGATCACCGAAATGGGCTTTGCCGGTATCGGTTCGGGTGCGGCCATGGCCGGTCTGAAACCGATCATCGAGTTCATGACCTTCAACTTCGCCATGCAGGCCATCGACCACATCCTGAACTCGTCGGCCAAGACGCTCTACATGTCCGGCGGTCAGATCAAGTCGTCGATCGTCTTCCGCGGTCCGAACGGCGCCGCCGCCCGCGTGGGCGCGCAGCACTCTCAGGACTATTCGGCATGGTACGCCAACGTCCCGGGTCTCAAGGTCATCGCGCCTTACGACGCCGCCGACGCCAAGGGCCTGATGAAGGCCGCGATCCGCGACCCGAACCCCATCGTGTTCCTTGAGCACGAAATGATGTACGGTCTGGAATTCGACATCCCGGCGGAAGGCGAAGATTTCGTTCTGCCGATCGGCAAGGCGAAGATCCAGAAAGAGGGCAAGGACGTCACCATCGTTGCGCACTCGCGCATGGTCGGTTTCGCGCTCAAGGCGGCTGAAAAGCTGGCCGAAGAGGGCATCGACGCCGAAGTCGTCAACCTGCGGACCCTGCGTCCGCTGGATACCGACACGGTCATCGCCTCGGTGAAGAAGACCAACCGTCTGGTCACCGTCGAAGAAGGCTGGGGCCCGTGCGGTGTCGGCGCCGAAGTCGCCGCCCGCGTGACCGCCGAAGCCTTCGACGATCTGGATGCGCCGCCCGCCCGCGTGCACCAGGAAGACGTGCCGATGCCTTACGCCGCCAACCTCGAAGCCATGACGGTCCCCAGCGTTGAGAAGATCATCGCCGCCGTCAAGCAAGTCTCGTACAAGTAAGGGAAGCGCCATGACCGATATTCTGATGCCGGCGCTCTCGCCTACGATGGAAGAGGGCATTCTGGCCAAGTGGCACGTCAAGGTAGGCGACACCGTCGCCGCCGGTGACGTGATCGCGGAAATCGAAACCGACAAGGCGACGATGGAAGTCGAAGCCGTCGACGAAGGCACGATCGAGGCCATCCTGATCGAAGCCGGAACCGAAGGCGTGAAGGTCAACACCCCGATCGCCAAACTGTCGGGTGGCGATGCCGCCCCGGCCCCGAAGGCCGCTCCGGCTGCCGAAGCGCCTAAAGCTGCTGAGGCTCCCAAGGCAGAGGCCCCCAAAGCTGCCGCTGCCCCGGCTCCGGTTGCGGCCCCCGCCGCATCGGGTTCGCGCGTCGCCGCGTCGCCGCTCGCCCGCCGTCTGGCCGAGATCAACAAGCTCGACCTGAAACTGCTCAAGGGCACCGGCCCGCACGGCCGTATCATCAAGCGCGACATCGAAGCCGCTCTGGCGTCGGGTACGGGTAAGGCTGGTTCGGCACCTGCCGCTGCGTCCACGGCTGCTGCGGAGCCGCGCAAGGTCCAAAGCCTTGAGCAACTGGGCATCGCGCCGGGTTCCTACGACCTCGTGCCGCTCAACAATATGCGCAAGGTCATCGCCCGCCGCCTGACCGAGTCGTTCCGCGATATCCCGCACTTCCCGCTGACCGTCGACATCGAACTCGACAATCTGCTGGCGGCGCGGACCAAGATCAATACGGCTCTGGAAGCTCAGGGCATCAAGGTCTCGGTCAACGATATCGTCATCAAGGCGGTCGCTCTGGCCCTCAAGCAGGTGCCGGAAGCCAATGCCTCCTTCACCCCGGAAGGCATCGCGCTGCACCACAATGCCGACATCGCCATGGCGGTCGCCATCGACGGCGGCCTGATCACCCCGATCGTTCGCAAGGCCGAAACCAAGTCTCTGGCGCAAATCGCCAAAGAGACCAAGGATCTGGCGGCACGCGCCCGCGACATGAAGCTGAAACCCGAAGAATTCCAGGGCGGTACGTTCTCCGTGTCCAACCTCGGCATGTTCGGCATCAAGCAGTTCGCGTCGATCATCAACGAGCCGCAGGGCTGCATCCTGTCGGTCGGCGCCGGTGAACAGCGTCCGGTCGTCAAGAACGGCGCTCTGGCCGTCGCCACGGTCATGACCGTGACGCTCACCTGCGATCACCGCGTGGTCGACGGTTCGGTCGGTGCGAAATACATCACCGTGCTGAAGGGGCTTCTCGAAGACCCCATCAAGATGCTGGCTTAAGGAGCTGAAATCACATGGCTTATGATCTCGTTGTGATCGGCTCCGGCCCCGGCGGTTACGAGGGTGCGATCCGCGCCTCTCAGAACGGCCTCAAGGTCGCCATCGTCGAGCGCGAACTGCTGGGCGGCATCTGTCTGAACTGGGGTTGTATCCCCACCAAGGCTTTGCTGAAGTCGGCCGAAGTGTTCGATAAGATCAACCATTTGGGCGACTACGGCCTGACCGGTGAAAAGCCCGGCTTCGACTTCGAGAAGGTCGTCTCGCGGTCTCGCGCGGTGGCCAAACAACTCAATGGCGGCGTCGGCTACCTGATGAAGAAGAACAAGATCGACGTGATCGAGGGCTTCGCCACGCTGGAACCCGGCAAGGACGCTCCGAAAGTCGTCGTCAAGCTCAACAAGGGCGGCGAACAGATCGTCGAGGCCAAGAACGTCATGCTGGCCGTCGGGGCCCGCGCCCGTGAGATCCCCGCCATCGGCGCGGTGTCTGACGGCGACCGTATCTGGACCTACCGCAACGCCCTGACGCCGAAGTCGATGCCGAAATCGCTGGTCGTCATCGGTTCGGGTGCCATCGGGATCGAGTTCGCCTCGTTCTACCGCTCGCTCGGTGCCGAAGTGACCGTCGTCGAAGCGCTGGACCGCATCCTGCCGGTCGAGGACAAGGAAGTCTCCGCCGAGGCCCAGAAGGCCTTTGAAAAGCGCGGCTTCAAGTTCCGCATCGGCGCGAAGGTGACCAAGGTCGAGAAGTCGGGTTCTGGCGTGAAGGTCTCGGTCGAGGTCGGCGGCAAGTCCGAAGTCCTCGAAGCCGAAGGCTGCATCGTCGCCGTCGGCATCGTGGCCAACACCGAAAACCTCGGTCTGGAAAAACTGGGCGTCGAGATGGACCGCGGTCACATCAAGAACGACAGCCACGGTAAGACCAACGTCAAGGGGCTTTACGCCATCGGCGACTGCGCCGGGCCGCCCTGGCTGGCGCACAAGGCTTCGCACGAAGCCGTCCACGCCGCCGACTACATGGCCGGCAAGAAGCTGTCGAACCTCAATCCGCCGATTCCGGGCTGCACCTATGCCACTCCGGAAGTCGCTTCGGTAGGCATCACCGAGCAGGGTGCCAAGGAAAAGGGTCTCGACGTCAAGATCGGCCGTTTCCCGTTCAAGGCCAACGGCAAGGCGATTGCCGCCGGTGAGCCCGGTGGTTTCGTCAAGGTGATCTTCGACAAGAAGACCGGCGCGCTTCTGGGCGCACACCTGATCGGGGCCAACGTGACCGAAATGGTGCAAGGCTTCTGCCTGGCGATCACCATGGAAGCGACGGAAGAAGACCTGCAGGGGACGGTCTTCCCGCATCCGACCATGTCGGAAGCGATTTTGGAGGCCTCTCTGGATGCCGACGGTCGTATGATCAACCTGTAAGGATCGACCACGGATAAGGCGCGGATGCCGCCTTTGGCGGCGACACGGATATCCGTGTTCATGGACGCGAAGCGACCATGTCCGTGACCATCCGTGGTTAAATCTTCAAATAAAAAGCCGTTGCGGAAACGCAGCGGCTTTTTATTTGGCTTGAGTTAGAGTGAGGGCATGAAACGCTTGCTCTTCACAATTATAATTTTACTTGCGGCATGCAAGCCTGTCGATCCGCCACGGTCGCCGGGCGACAGCTTGGATTATGTCGTTGAAAGTTCTGACTCTTCGGCGACATCTGCCTCAGAAAATTAAGGCCGCCAGATCGCATCGATATATACCGGAGACTCAACGTCATAACGAATATCCGTAGCCTTGAGCGTCCCATCCGTTTGAATATCGAACACGGTAAGGCTGTGGCTACGCTGATTGGCGGCGATCAAACGCGTTTCCGGTTCGAGCAGTGTAAAGAATCGCGGCCATTTGCCGCCCGAGGCGATGGTTTGCAGATGGGTCAGGTGGCCGTCCTTCGCCACGGCGTAGACGCGGATCGTGTCGGGACCGCGCTCGCTGATGTAGACGCGATCACCTTTGGCATTGATCGCGATATGGGCGGCGGCGTACTCGCCGGTAAAGGACTCCGATTTGGCCTTAACGCGCATAATTTCGCTCAGCGAACCATCTTTTTCCCGACGCAGCGCAATCAGTTCACCCGACTTTTCGGTCAGCAGAAAGGCGAATGCTCCCTCCGGCGATAAAGCCATATGGCGCGGCCCTGAGCCTGTAGCGACTCCAAAGGCGGTTTGCGGCGGCCCGGCCTTACCCGTGGTGTGATCCCACGCATAGGACCGTACTTCCTCGTGGCCAAGATCGACGACATAGATGAACTTACCGTCCAGAGACCATTGCACCCAGTGCGCATGGCCGTTGTCGCGGTTCCCTTCGGATCGCAGGACTTGCGGTTCGCCCTTTATCTCGCCTGTGGTCGAATCGAGCGTATAGATCGCGACAACATCGCTGGCGAAATTGGCGACGGCCAGATGAGTCCGGTTCGGTGACAACGATACATAACAGGGATTGGTCGCCATCGATGGCACCGGCGCACCGTTAGGCGACAGCTTGTAGCCGTCAGTCACAGTGTAAGCCGCCACACGCCCGGCATTGCGTTCAGTGACATAGACGCGTCCCCTGGCCTGATTTACGACACCATAAGACGCCGTGTCGATTTCAGAATAAGCGGCCAGCAATCTGAGGGGACTGTCATCGGCAGTTTCTACAACTTGCGTGCCCTTGCCGCCTTCATGGCCGAACGTGCCGACGATCAGGCGAACAAGGCCGGGCAGGTTGGACGTTATGGCGATGGCCGGGGTAGCGCTAAATGTGGTAGCGGTTAGCCCGGCGAGCATCTGACGACGATCCATGGAAATCTCCTCTGCTTATGTTTGCGCTACCTTACCCGAAAAACCACGTCTGGGTGGTTTTTCGGGAGGTAAGCGGCAAAAACAGAAGTTTATTTCCCTGTCAGCTTAAGACCGACAAAGACCGCACGGCCTTCGCCGGGGGTGAAGACGCTCTGGGCACTGGCGGCGACCCTAGTGAAATCGGTCACGGCATTGACGTTTGACACATAGCGCGTGTCGCTTAAGTTTCGGGCCTCGGCGAAGACTTCGAGGCCTTGATTGACCTTTTTCGATGCGGAGAGGTTCCAGACGGTGAAACCCGGAGCGCGTTGCGTATTAGCGTAATCGACCCAGACGTCCTTCGGGGCCCATTCGACCGACGGCGCGATCCGCCAGCCGGTTTTTGTCGAGAGGCTCAGTTCGCCGCGATAATAGTGCTCCGGCACGACCGGCAGACGGGCATTGCCGTAGGTCTTGTCGTGGTCGAATTTGAAATCCGACCAGGTATAGGTCTGACGCAAGGCAACGCTCCAGTCGCCCACCGTACCGACTTTCCAGTCGAGCGCGGCTTCGAGCCCCTGATGGATGGTCGAATCGGCGTTGAAGGTCGCCGCCGGGATGTCCGCTGTGACGATGAAGTTGAGCATTTCGCCGTCGATTTCGGCGCGATAAAGCGCCAGATCCCACGTCAGCGCGCCGGACCGGCCGCGCGTGCCGATCTCGGCGGTGATGGCTTCCTGCGGATTAACGGGGGTGAACTGCTGGAACTGGGCCTGAACCAAAGCGCCGTAGGTCGGGGCCTCGACGGACTTGGTCAGGTTGGCGAAGACCTGCTGACCGCTGGCGTTTTGCCAGAGGATGCCGATGCGTGGGGCCCACCAGTCCATCTCGGTTTTGGCCGACCGCGTCAGGGCCAGCCGGTTGACATAATCACGGTCGGTCCAGCCGTAGCTGGCCCCGGCGACCAGCGCCAGTTCATCGGTGACGAACATGCGGCCTTCGCCGAACACGTCCCAGGCCGCGGCGTTCTGCTGCGAATTGCCGGACATGGCACCAGGGATGCCGTTGGCATTGGCGAAGGTCAGGGCTTCGGCATTGCCGGAGAGGTAATTGGCCCCGAAAAAAGCGTCGTATGTCAGGCCGCCGATGGTGCCCTTGCCGTCGAAACGCCCGAACGCGCCGTAGTTTTGGTACTCGTAGTCGAGATAGATCGAGATCGGGTGAATCAGCTCTTTCCACGCGGCATAGACACCGCCTTCGAATGCCCAGTCGTCGTTCAGACGCCAGTCGGTCTGCACTGTGGCGCGGGCCGACTTCATGTTGCGCCCGTATTTCAGCGTCGGATAGTTGGCCGCCGTCGTTGCTTTGGGCGTGGTGAGCGCTTGAGCGAGCGTCAAACCGCCGGCAATGCGCTGATCTATATCGTTGGCCTGAAAAATCAGCCGTACCGAGCGACCTTCGGCAAAGGTACGGCCGACATTGAGCGTCACGCGTTTGGCGTCCTGTTCGGAATTGGCGCGCCAGCCGTCGGCGTGGGTTACCGTCGTCGACAGATAGAGGTCGTAATCGCCAATCACATCGGCATAGGCCAGTTGCGCGCGGCGGGTGCCGAAACTGCCGCCTTCGACGCGCAGAAGGGTGCGGTAACCCGCATTCTGGCCGGATGCGGTAACATAATTGATCGCGCCGCCCAGTTGCGACCCGCCGAAACGCAGGGCGTTGCCGCCCTTATAGATCTCGATATAGCGAGCGGAGAGGGGATCGATCTCCTGAAAATCGCCCGAGCCGTCGGCCTGATTGACCGGCACGCCATCGACGCTGAGCCAGGTGCCGCGATTGTGCGAGGCGTTACCAATGCCGGAACCTCGGATCGACAAACGCGTGTCTTCACCAAATTTCTTCTGAGCGAACACGCCAGAGACGTTTTTCAGCGTGTCGTAAAGGCCTAAAGCGTATGAGTTTGAATAGGTCTCGCTCGCCACGACCGACACCGCACCGGGCGTGCGCGACAGTTTGGTGCGGGTGGATTTGACGACGTTCGGGTCTTCGGGGTTGGCTTGCCCGGTGACGATGACGGTGGGGATGTTGTCGGTTTCGGCGGCGAATGCGGGTGCGAAGGCCGCCAGCGAGACGCCGCACAGCAGCGCCATTATACGGAGTTTCATGAAATGTAACCTGTCTGGAATCGATATTCAGGCAGGCGGATGCGATCCGGTCCTGCCGATGACGAATTTCAGACGCGGTGAGGGGGGCCGCAGGAATGGGGACGCGGCGGGGCGCGGGCTTTCGGGCGCTCACTGTCGGCGGGCACCACTGCCGACACGGCAACGATCGTATAGACGACCGGTGTGACGGTAAATTCAGGCTCGGTCAGGCCGGTCAGCGACGCCAGAACGCAGTCGGCGCATTTCAGGCCCTGAACGGATTTATCCTTGAAAGCCTTACTGGCGGTATCTGTCGCCACAGCCTGACTGAGTTGCGTATCGACGACCGGCGCTTGCGTATTACAGAGGACAAAACCGCCGCCATCAGGGGCAGCCGCCATCAGATGCGGCGGAAACAGGACCTGCGCGCACAGGGCCACGACCACGGCCAGCATCGTCCAGAAGCGGCACTCGCTTCGGAGAACTGATGATCGGGGAAGGCAAAAGGCACGGGCCATAATCCGCCTTAGACGTGTCGGCTGTGAAAAGTCAAGCGGCGTTGGCCACCACTTCGGCCAGTTTTTGCAGGGTGACATAGTCGGTCTTGCCCGACCCCAGCACCGGAACGGTCTCGACCTTTACCAGCTTTTTGGGGATCGCAAGCGCGGGTGTGCCGTTTTCCCTGGCCCAATCCGACAATTGCGACAGATCGGCGGTGTCGTGATCGGTGATCAGCACCAGCCGCTCGCCCTTTTTGTCGTCGGCAACGGCGACCACAGCGTGACGGTTGTCGGGCCATACCTCTTCGGCGATGCGCTCGACAGCGGTTAGCGAGACCATTTCACCCGCGATCTTGGCGAAGCGCTTGGCGCGGCCGAGAATCTTGATGAAGCCGTCCTTGTCGAGACTGACGATATCGCCCGTGTCGTGCCAGCCATCCTTGGGCGCCTCGATGATGTCGGGCGTCTCAAGGTTGATGTAACCGCCCATGATGTTCGGGCCCTTGACGTGCAAACGCCCGCCTTCGTTGATGCCCTCGACCATCTCAAGGCGCAACTGCATCCCCGGAAGGGCATGGCCGACCGTGCCGTGGCGGTTATCGTGCGGATAGTTGACCGCCAGCACGGGCGAGGTTTCGGTGACGCCGTAACCTTCGAGCACGGTCAGGCCGTTGAACTGCTCCCTGAACAGCTTGTGTGTTTCTTCGCGGACCTTTTCGGCGCCGCAAACGACGAATTCCAAGGTCGCGAAATCGTCAGGCTGAGACGCACGGGCATACTGATTGAGGAAGGTGTCGGTTGAAAACAGCAGCGACGCCTTGGTTTCCTTCAGCAAACCCGGAATCTGCTTCACATGCAGCGGCGAGGGGTACTGGAAGCTTTTTAGCCCCTGCAACAGCGGCAGGATCACGCCGCCGGTGAGCCCCAGCGAGTGGAAGATCGGCATCGGATTGAAGGCGACCCATTCCGGTTTCAGCTCGATATGGGCGGCGATCTGGGCGCAGTTCAGCACCAGATTGGCCTGGGTCAGGACCACGCCGCGCGGCGTGCCGAAGCTTCCCGACGTGAACAGGATGACGCCGATGTCCGAAGGTTTCGCCTTATGGGCAAAGACGCGCGGCAGTTTCGACGCCGCCAGCCCATAGAGCTTATCCGCTAACGACAGGGTCTTGCGCAGGTCTTCGAGATACAGCACCCGCACATAGGCGGTCATCGAGGCGACGAGGTCTTCCAGCTTGGCCTGATCGACGAAGCGGCGCGACGTGATCACCGTCTTGACCTTGCCGGTCAGGCAGGCGGTCTTGATATTGGCGGGGCCGGCGGTGAAATTGATCATGACCGGCGTGCGGCCGCGCGCGTGCAGCCCGAAGAACGACAGGGCCCCGCCCATGGAGGTCGGCAGCATCAGGCCGATGCGCGTCTCCTTATGCAGCACCTTGTCGAACAGACGCGCAATGATGAAGGTACGCAGAATGAAGTCGTCATAGCTGACCGGCTGACGTTCCTGATCCTCGATGATGATCTTGTCCTTGCCGTATTTATCGGCGGCATCGAGAAGCGCGTCGAACAGGGACTTGGTCTCGGTCTCTACGTCAAAAGGGCGCACCATGCGCGAAAACTCCCGTTTGGACTCGCTGGTTCATCCGCGCGTCACATAGTGTTTCACATTATGTAGGGATGACGCACAAGTCAAATGAACAATGTTCAAATTTTTGAGAGCCTGTGCATAACTTCGTCATGTCAACTCAGAAAGGCCTTGAAGACGGGCGTCAAGGCGGCTTCATCGGCGACCATTTCGCTCTTGCAGGGGCCGCGACCGCTGCACAGGGCCGGATCACCGGACAGGCTGCTGATCAGCAAAGGCGGACGCTTAAGTGTGGGATTGAGTTTATCGAGGCTGACCGAGGTCAGGGCCTTGCGCTGTTTACCCATCTGCTCGACCCAGGCCGAGCTTTTTTGCGTCAGGCGCAGGTCAGGATTGGCGATGCGCCAGCGGTGGGCGACCTTGCCCCACAGGTCGGCGGGCGTGTCTTCGCGATGCCATTCACCGGCAGTGTCATCGCCACTCCATGGTGCATAGAGCATCACGCTGGTGATGGGCCATTTCTGTGCCTGCAGTTCCAGCGCCGTCAAGGCCCCGGACCCGTGCCCGAAAATATACAGCGGCTTGGCGGCGGACGGCTTGATGACCGTTTCGACAAAGGCCCTGGCGACCTTGATCGCATGGGTGAAGTCTGGTGTATGAACCTTTTGATCCTGCAACACATAATGCCCGGAGCCGCCCTGACCGGGGGCCTCCAGAATCCACACGCTGACGCCCGATTTGAGGGCCGTCTGGGCCAGATCGAAATAGACCTCGCCCGGATAGCCGGCGTCGGCCAGAATCAGCAAATGGGCGCGCGGATTGACCGGCGGCGCGGCCACACCATAGCGGGCTTGCGGGAAATTACCGAGTTTGAAGCTGCTCCACACGAATCCGGCGGGCGGATAATATTCGGGGGACAGGCCGGGCGGTATCTGGCTGTCGAGGAACGCTGCCCCGGCCTGATCCGGCCCGTCGCCGCTAAAACGCGAGCAGCCGCTGACCAGAAGCGCCAGACCGAATGTCAGCACACGGCGCGAAAGCAGGACAGAGGCTGAGGTGGGGGCGGTCATGAACGAACCATAGGCCGGATTCCGCGTCCCTGTCATCGTCGTTCCGCATCCCTGTTACGCTAAGTGAGGAGGTAGCGGGTGTTTTGGCTTGATATTGCACGTCAAAACGCCCAATTAGGGCTTCCATACTTGTATTTTGTGATTGGTTTCGATGGTCACCCTGATTAACCGCGTCGATGCGACAGCTCGCGAGTTACGCCACCCCGAAAAGCAAAACCGTCCTGAAACGCCGGTGCTGAAAAAGCCCGACTGGCTGCGGGTCAAGGCGCCGGGCTCGGGTGGCTATAACGAAACGAAAAAGATCGTGCACGACGCCAAGCTGGTGACCGTGTGCGAAGAGGCGGCCTGCCCCAATATCGGCGAATGCTGGACCAAGAACCACGCCACCCTGATGATCATGGGCGACACCTGCACGCGGGCCTGCGCCTTCTGCAACGTCAAGACCGGCATGCCGCAGCCGCTCGATACGGATGAGCCGAACCGCGTCGGCATGACGGTGGCCAAGATGGGCCTGTCGCACGTCGTCATCACCTCGGTCGATCGCGACGATCTGGCCGACGGCGGTGCCGAACACTTTGCCGAGGTCATCCGTCAGATTCGCGCCCAGTCGCCGAAAACGACGATCGAGATCCTGACGCCGGACTTCCTGCGCAAGGACGGCGCAGCGGAAATCGTCATCGACGCGAAACCCGATGTGTTCAACCACAATCTGGAAACCGTGCCGCGCAACTACCTGAAAATCCGCCCGGGCGCGCGCTATTACCACTCTCTCCGCCTGCTGGAGCGTGTCAAGGAACGCGATCCGTCGCAGTTCACCAAGTCCGGCATCATGGTCGGCCTCGGCGAAGCCAAGGAAGAGGTCATGCAGGTCATGGACGACATGCGCTCGGCCGGCGTCGACTTCATCACCATCGGTCAGTATCTGCAACCGACGCGCAAACACGCCGCCATCGACCGCTTCGTGACTCCGGACGAGTTCAAGGCCTACGAGTCCATCGCCCGCGCCAAGGGCTTCCTGATGGTGTCGTCGTCGCCGCTGACGAGGTCGTCGCACCACGCCGGTGAGGATTTCGAGCGCCTGCGTAACGCTCGTGAAGCTCTGATCGCCGGTAAGCGGTAAGGCTTAGATGGCGCAGTTCCATCTCGAACGCGTCCTGCCCTATGCGGCTGAGGACCTGTGGGCCATGGTCAGCGACGTTCAGGCCTATCCGTCGTTCATTCCGTGGATCACGGCGCTGCGGGCCTATAACCGCACGACACCGGCAACGGGTGTTGAGGTGTTCGATGCCGACGTGTCGGTGGGTTTCAAGATGCTGTCAGAGCGGTTTTCGACGCGGGTGACGCGCAAGGCCGACGATCTGAGCCTGCATATGGGCCTGTTGCGCGGGCCGTTGAAACGCCTGAACGGCGAGTGGAAATTCACCGAAGTCGCGGGCGGCACGCGAGTCGACTTCAATATGGATATGGATTTCAAAAATCCGCTGCTAAATGCGGTGCTGAAGGCCAATCTGAACATCGCCATCTCGAAACTGATGAGCGTGTTCGAGGCCCGGGCAAAGCAATTGTACGGGAAAGCTTAGGCTTCCTCGGCCCGCAAGTGCTCCAATACCCAGTGCAGGGCATACATCACCGACTGTTCGCGGATGAAGTCGCGGCCCATATCCTCGAAATGGTGCAGGTTGGCGAGCGACTTGACCTCGCCGTCGGGGCTGCGGAAGGCCAGACCGAAACAGACCGTGCCGACCGGTTTTTCCTCGGAGCCGCCCGTAGGGCCTGCAATGCCGGTGACACTCAGGGCCAGATCGGCACCCGCCGATTTCAGAGCGCCTTCGGCCATACAATGCGCGGTTTTCAGGCTGACCGCGCCGTGTTCGGCCAGAACGCTTTCCGGCACGCCCAGAAGCCGCGACTTGGCTTCGTTGGAATAGGTGACATAGCCTTCGTGGAAGACGTCCGACGCCCCGGACACCCGTGTCATCGCACCCGCGATCAGTCCGCCGGTGCAGCTTTCCGCCGTCGTCAGGGTCCGGCCCTGCGACCGCGCCAAAGCGATGATATCGGTGACGAGGTCGTGAGCGTCCATGACGGTTCCTTCATGCGTGACCGTATTTAAACTCACGCGTGTATCAATAATCAATAGGCCCGACGTGGTTAACGCGCACAAAAAAAGCGGCCCACGAAGGCCGCCCTTTCCGTAATGTTATGACGCTTACACGCCCGGATGCAGCGGGGCTTCCAGATTGGTGTTGGCGAAGTCCCAGTTCACCAGCGAGGTGAGGTAGGTTTCGATGAACTTCGGACGCAGGTTCTGGTAGTCGAGATAGTAGGCGTGCTCCCACACGTCGATGGTCAGCAGCGGCTTGTCACCCTTGGTGAACGGAGTTTCGGCGTTGCCGGTCTTGACGACCTTCAGCTTGCCGTCCTGACCCAGCACCAGCCAGGCCCAGCCCGAGCCGAACTGCGTCGCGCCGGCGGTCTTGAAGGCTTCGGCAAAGGCATCGAACGAACCGAAATCGGCGTTGATCTTGTCGGCGATGGCACCCGTCGGGGCCCCGCCGCCGTTCGGCGTCATCGAGTGCCAGAAGAAGGTGTGGTTCCACACCTGAGCCGAGTTGTTGAACACGCCCGGATTGGTGCCTTCCGACGCCTTGACGATCTCGACGAGCGTCTTGCCTTCGAATTCGGTCCCGGCGATCAGCTTGTTCAGGTTGTCCACATAGGCCTTGTGGTGCTTGGCGTGGTGGTAGCTGAAGGTGTTGGCCGACATGTGCGGCTCAAGCGCGTCGGTGGCGTAGGGCAGGGCGGGGAGTTCGAACGTCATGGCGGCCTCGGGGCTGTATGAAAACGGTTTAAATAAAAGAACTGACGACTGATATATGGGGGCTAAAATTGCTTTTCAAGATTAAAACTTGTGAGAATAATTCGCAAAATTAGCCTTATAAATTCGATGGTTATGCGGGGTTAAAAGCCATCGAACAGGCTCAATGTCTCGTCCTTCGGCTCGATCTTCACCGGCACGACCGGGGTCTTGGGCGCGACGGCGCTGTTGATGTCCTTGACGACACGGGTCGCGAAGGCGGTCTTGTTCTTTTGCAACGAGGCGAGGAAGTCCTTCGGCGTGTCGGTGATGTGGTATTTGTTCGACCACAGCATCATCTCGACCAGCAGCGGTGCGAGGTCGGCGCCTTTTTCGGTCAGCTTGTAGATGAACTTGCGCGCGTCTTCCGGATCGGTGGATTTCGAAATCAGGCCTGCGGCTTCGAGCTTCACCAGACGGTCGGCAAGGATATTGGTGGCGATCTTTTCTTCGGCCCCCAGGAACGCCTTATAGGTCGAGCGCCCTTTGAACATCAGGTCGCGAATGATCAGCAGCGACCACGAGTCGCCGACGGCCTCCAGCATCAGGTTGATCGGACATTTCGAGCGTGGGCCACGGGTGATGGCCTCCTTGATCGCGGCCGGTTTCGCCGTGGCCTTGGCCACCGGTTTGCGCGCCGTCTTAGGAGCGACTTTGGGCGCGGATTTGCCCGCGGGGGAGGTCTTCGCCATATCAGATCAGCCTTTTGCTTTCGATACACAACTCATGGCGAATTCGATAGCATATCACAAGTAAATTATACGTTCATTGCGTTTTGAAATCGAAATTCACTCAAATTGCAATGGACAAGCAATCATTCAGTTGGCTTGAAATATCTCACAAAAGCAAAGCGTTTTCCGTCGGGAGTCCAGTTCGGCACGTTCATGGTGCCCTGCCCGCCGAATAGTTCAAATAAGGTTTCAGGCGTCCCACCGTCTGATGACATAAGCCTCAGCCACACGGTTTTGTCGCGCGGATGGTCGCGACCGACCGATGCATCATAAGACAGAAACAACACATGTTGGCCGTCCGGCGATGGATGCGGAAACCAGTCGCAGTGGTCACTATGGCTCATGCGTTGCAGGTCGCTGCCGTCTGATCGGGCGCGCCACAATTGCATATGGCCGGAACGGTCGGAATTGAACCATATCCACTGCCCATCCGCCGAATAATCCGGCCCGTCGTTCAGTCCGCCGCCTTCGATCACCACCTGTTCGTCGCGACCGTGTGGCCTATTGGTCAGGATGGCAAACACATCGCGCTGCCGAAACGCCGTATAGGTGATGCGCGCTCCGTCGGGTGACCAGCCGTGGTAGTAAGCACCAAAATTGTCGGTGATGCGAACCGGCACCCCACCTTCGAAGGGCAGGGTATAGAGGGCGGCGCGTCCTTCACTCTTGTCGGTAATAATCAGAGTCCGCCCGTCCGGCGACAGACCGTGGTCGTTATTGCAGCGTGTGGCGAACCCCGTATCTATGCGCTCAGGTTCTCCGCCGATAGGCAATCGATAGATCAGGCCGTCCGAATTGAAGATCAGAATCTGACCATCCGGCGTGAAATGCGGCGATTCCACGAGAGCTTCGGTCTGCCAGATCACACGCGACGACCGCATCTCAAGATCGTAGATTTCAATCGAACTGCGTAAGGTCATAGTGCCGAGGCCTCGGTAGGTTTGATGCCCGACTCAAACGCACCGCGCCCGTGACTTCGATGTGCCGTTTTCAATAGGGAGGCGGTTTGGATGTCGGCGCTAATTAAACTTTGCGCACCCGTCGTGACGAGTATCTGTTTTTTCAGTGCCCATATAGTGTCAGGCGTTTCATATACGACTTTTCCCGATGCATTATAAAAAGGCTCTTTGGTAAAGTTCACAAAGCTTTCTACGCCTTTGTCTCTCAATCCGACAAACTGAAGATCCCAGACGCCAAGAACGGGGCCGTAACTGACCTCCTTATTCGGCTTGACGTTCAACCGTGCGGCCCGGATCAGTTTTACGGCCTGTTCTGTGGGTATCCTGTACTCGTGACAGCCTAAGACTGAGACGTCGCGATAGCCCTGATAGATGACGCGACCATCGCCGAACACGTCTACCTGCCATTCCTTACAATCGTTACACTCCAGGCCATCGAGTGGAAACATAAGCGTGGCGACCGTAAGCCGTGTGTCGGGCGACGGCCAGTTATGTATATGTCGCTCATGCGCGACAAAGACGCACACGACAACAACCCAAAGCGCAGCGGCAATCCACCTCATCACGTTATGATGCGCCGCGTTCGGTCGCCTTGGCCTTGTTCCAGAGCGCGTCCATTTCCGCGAGGTCGGACTGCTCCGGCGTCTTGCCGATCTTCGCCAGTTCCGCCTCGATGGTCTCGAACCGGCGCACGAACTTGGCATTGGTGCCGCGCAGGGCGTCTTCGGGTTCAGCGTCGATCTTGCGCGCCAGATTGGCAACGACGAACAGGATATCGCCCAGTTCGGCGCGCGCCTTGTCCTTGTCACCGGTGGCCAACTCGACCTTGAGCTCCGCGACCTCTTCTTCCAGCTTGGCGAAGACCTCGTCGGTCGAGGGCCAGTCGAAGCCGACCCGCGCAGCGCGCTTGGTCAGCTTGGCGGCGCGGGTGAGGGCGGGCAGGCCCACCGGCACGTCGTCGAGGATGCCGTGCTTGGCCTTGGCCTTGCGCTCCGCGGCCTTGACGACTTCCCAGGCGGCGTTCTGTTCGTCGGCCGTGCGGTCGCCGACATCGCCGAAGACGTGCGGATGACGGCGGATCAGCTTGTCCGTCATGGCCTGCGCCACATCGTGAAAATCGAACAGACCTTGTTCTTTCGCAAGGTGGCTGTGGAACACCACCTGGAACAGCAGGTCGCCCAGTTCCTCTTTCAGGTCACGCATATCCTGGCGCGCAATGGCGTCGGCGACTTCGTAGGATTCCTCGATCGTATAGGGCGCGATCGTCTCGAAGGTCTGCTCAAGGTCCCACGGGCAGCCGCCATCCTTCGCCCGCAGGCGGTTCATGACCTCGATCAGGCCGTCAATGGCCGAGACTTGCACCTGTGTCACGCGATAAACCCTTTGCTTTCAACGCCGCCTGAATCTGCGCATAGCGATCCGGCGTCAGGTCATAGGACTTCATCGCCCACGCCCCAAGCAAGAGGAAAACGACCGGGAGACCGACAAAAAAGATTTCGACCCACATAAGCGCCTGATCTGAATTGTGCGCGGCCTTGTTATCGAACCCAAGCGCCGCCAGCGCCGACAGGGTCAGGACCGAGAAAGCGTAACCGAGCTTCGTCGTCGCCGACAGGATCGACATCAGTGTGCCCTTCTGATCGTGACCGGTTTCCAGCAGGACTTCGTCGCCGATATCGGCCATCAGCGAGCGCGTCAGCAGCAGATAGGCGGCGTAGGGAATGCCGGCGAGGAAGACCGCCATGGCCATGACCGGGAAATTGCCCGCCGGCACGAAGGCCAGTAGGCCGTACAAGGCGGCGAAGATCACGCTCGAAACGACCAGTGTCTTGTGCTTGGAGTAACGCTTCGACGCCCAGTTCCACAGCGGCGCGCCGACCAGACCGGCGACGAAATAGAGCGCCATGGCGATGGTGCATTCGAACCGCGTCAGGCCCTTGGTCTGCATGAAGTAAAAGAAAAACAGAACCCCCATGATCCCGGGCGCCAGCCCCATCAGCAGGTCGGCCAGCAACACCCGGATGACGTTCGGGCGGCGGATCATGTCGAAATAAGCCCCCAGCCGGACGTCGTGCGTCGGCGCATCGGACGTCTTTTCCGGCACGACCCACAGGGCGATGCCGATCATGACGGGCAGGGTGACCATGATAAACAGGCCCATCCATTGCACGCCGGTCTGATAGGACTGACCGATCGCCTGAGCGATGACCGGAATACTGACGACACACAAAAGTCCGATGATATTGCCGATCTGCCAGAAGGCGAAGACCTTGGTGCGTTCGTCATAATCGGTCGTCAGAACGCTGCCCCAGCTCGACTGGCTGAGGGCCGCCATCGAAAAACCGATATAGACGACCAGCAGCCAGACGCCCATATAGAGCGCCGACGCGCCCGGCGGGACGAGGAACATGAAGCCGGTAGAGATGAACAGTACCGGCAGGCACAGGGCGATCCACAGCTTGAAACGACCGAACCGCGTTCGTGTGCGGTCCATCGCCCAGCCGATCAGCGGATCGACGGCGATATCGATCAGCTTGACCGCCATGAACACGTAACCGACTACCGCGATGCTGATGCCGATATAGGTAATGTAATATTCCGACAGGGTCACGGCCAGCGGCAAACCCAGCGCCGCAAAGGGCAGGCAGGGCCCGCAGAAGGCCAGCAGTTGCGGCCAGGTGACCTGTTTGGCGGATGACATCCTGTAGCCCCGTGGTTGTGGCCCTTCACTAAGGCCTGATTTGCCCGTTATACCAAATGATTTGGAATTGAACAATGTTCAAATTCAGTTAACGGCACAACCTGTATGCAGGGGAAGGGCTTCGCAAAGGTTTGCATGGCGTTTGTCGTTGCTTTTTCTCATTAATTTCCCTCGCAAGGGTTGACGTAACGTCCTTCAGCCCCGACATTAAAATCAATCCGCAATTCTGTCATTCACTCGGCGACGGTGCTTACGTACCGCCGGATTGCGGGCCTTTTCTGTTCCTCAAACTCTAAAGGCGTCCGATGGATCACCATAATATATCCCTCATTACGACTCTCGCCACCGGTTTCGGTCTGGCGCTCATTTTTGGCTTTGCCGCTGAAAAAATTAAACTTCCGGCACTGGTCGGCTATCTGTTCGCGGGCATTCTGATCGGTCCGGCGACGCCGGGCTTCGTCGCCGATACCCATATCGCCTCTCAGTTGTCCGAAATCGGCGTCATGCTGCTGATGTTCGGCGTCGGCCTGCATTTTTCGATTGCCGATTTGATGTCGGTGCGCCGTATCGCCTTGCCGGGCGCCGTGGTGCAGATGTCGCTGGCGACTCTGCTCGGTATGGCACTGGCTCATTGGGGTTGGGGCTGGGGGATCGGCGCGGCGCTGGTCTTCGGCCTGTGCCTGTCGTGCGCCTCCACCGTCGTGCTGCTTAAGGCGCTCGAAGCGCGCAACGCCGTCGACAGCATGAACGGTCGCATCGCCATCGGCTGGCTGGTCGTCGAAGACCTTGTCACCGTTTTGGTGCTGGTCCTGCTGCCGCCCATGGCGCATCTGCTCGAAGGCGGCACGAACGGCGCCGCCCCGGCGGGTAATATCTGGATCACGATCGGCCAAACCCTGCTGAGCGTCGGCGCGTTTATCGCCCTGATGCTGCTGGCGGGCAAACGCGTCCTGCCGTGGATACTGCTTCAGGTGGCGCGCACCGGGTCGCGCGAACTGTTCACCCTGTCGGTTATTGCAGCGGCCATTTCCATCGCCTGGGGCGCATCGGAACTGTTCAGCGTCTCGTTTGCCCTGGGGGCCTTCTTCGCTGGCATGGTCATGCGCGAGTCGAAGTTCAGCCACCGCGCCGCCGAAGAATCCCTGCCGTTGCGCGATGCCTTCTCAGTCCTGTTCTTCGTCTCGGTCGGCATGTTGTTCGATCCGATGGTGATGGTGCAAAAGCCGCTCGAAGTGCTGGCCGTGGTCGGTATTATCGTAGCCGGGAAGGGGATCGCCGCCGCAGCGCTGGTGCTGATCTTCCGCTATCCCATGAACACCGCCCTGACGGTCGCCGCCAGTCTGGCGCAGATCGGCGAATTTTCGTTTATTCTCGGTGGCCTGGGCGTCTCGCTTGGCATCCTGCCTCAGGAGGGCATGAGCCTGATTCTGGCCGGAGCACTGGTATCGATCGCGCTTAATCCGTTCATTTTCACGGCAATCAGGCCCGTGACGGCCTGGGTGCTGAAAAACTCCGAAATCGCCCGTCGCCACGAATGCCGCGACGACGTGCTGGCCGAGCTGCCGCAAACGACGGAAGAGCGTTATCTGAGCGGTCAGGTGGTTTTGGTCGGTTTCGGTCGCGTCGGCAAACGCATCGCGTCGGCGCTCGATGAGCGTGGCTTGCCCTATGTCGTCGTCGAGCAGAACCGCGAACGCGTCGAGGATCTGCGTCAGTCCGGCAAGGCGGCGGTCTATGGCAATGCCGTGGAACCCGACGTTCTCGCTCAGGCGCATATCCAGCACGCGGCCATGCTGCTGGTGGCGACACCCGATCTGATCGGTATCAGCCAAATGGTCGATGTCGCCAAACGACTTAATCCATTGATTGAAGTCGTGCTGCGAACCCACAGTGAAGACGAGATGAATTTCCTGCGTCAGGAGAAGATGGGCACGGTCTTTTTCGGTGAAGAAGAACTGGCCCGCAGCATCATGGACCATGTACTGAAACGCTTCGAGCCTCAGGCGGCTTAGCACAGACGGGGCTGGAGATTAATCCAGCCCCGTTGCCGCATGCATAATTTCCCATAAGATATATTATGCGATATTTCCTTGTGGCCGCCACGAGGGCGCGTCGTGGCGGCAATCCGCTCTACCCCAAAGGCTGATATAGTTCCACCTTGATGCCCGCCGGGTCCATGATCCATGCAAACCGGCCATAGGACTCGTCCATTCGCCCGGTCGGTTCGACGCCTTCGTCTCTGGCGTGCGCCAGTACGCCGTCGATATCATCGACGATCAGGTTGATCATGAAACTGGCGGTCGAAGGCTCGAAATACGTGGTGTCGGCGCTGAATGGCGCCCAGGTCGTATGGCCTGTGGCCGGATGCGCGAACATGGCACCGCCCCAGTCCGTGATATCGAAGCCCAGAACCCGGGCATACCACGCCTTCACGCCTTCGGGGTCTGCGGCCTTGAAAAATATGCCGCCCAGTCCCAATATTTTCGCCATGCCGCCCTCTTTTCGATATCCGGGTTATGCCGGTGTCAGGCTACGCTCAAAGATCGGCGGCGGCAATCTTAATCCAGAGGTGCCGACACGCGGTAACCTTTGGCGCGAAGGCGCTCCAGAACGCCGCCCTTGCGCAGCAGCAGGGCCAGCGGCAGCACGGCTACGGATTTACCAGGTCGGGTCAGCGCGTCGCTGACGGCATTGACCGAGTCCGCAACGCCGCGGTTCAGCGCCGCCGTCGCGACCGACGACCCTGACAGGCATTTCATCAGCGCCGAGCCCTGATAATGGGCGCGCACGGTGGCGATATCGCCGATCGACCAGGCTTTTGCCGCCACAGGCGCCCGGTCGATGTCAAAATCGATATCGTCCAGCGTATGGCTCAGACAGGCTTCGCCGCCCTCTTCGCTCATCGCATTGACGGCCTTGAACAGTGGACCGGCGTCGTAGCGGCCGGCGGCCTTGACCGGCACCCCGGCGGTGCGCGCCAACCCCTTGATCGTCGCCAGAGGCTCGCTCTCGCTCAACCCGTATTTTTGCAGCACCTCGCGCCGCAGACGGGCCCCGGCCCAGACCGGCTTGTCGCGGGCAAAATCCCGGATCGGAATGCCCGCCCGTCTGGCGGTGCTTTCATAGCGGGCATAAAGACCCGCCGGCAGGCTGTCTTTCAGGGTGCCGCGGTCGGGCAGTCCCTTCTTAGACATCAGACTCCACAGATCGCCCGGCCCGGTGGTGGTATCGGCGGGGGTAATCAGGCGGTTGGCGCCGCGCAAGGCGTTCTCGACGCGCTTCGTCGTCCATTTCTGCTTTTTTGGAAAGACCGGCAGGACGCCGATGATGATGACCTGACTGTCGCCATCGGTGACGCGCCACAAGGCCGGGCCCACCCCGGCCTTGCCGCGCACCACGACTTCGGTTTCGCTTTGCGACCAGTCTTCCTGCGCGCGCCCAACGCTTGGCACCAACAGGCTGATCAGCAGGATAATACGCCAGAGAATCATAGCGATCATCTTGCCGCAGTTTCACGACGGTTTAATGATCGGCCGCCATGGTTGGAGCTTCCGCCGCCCCGCCCCGGTTGATGCGGATCAGCAGCAACAGCGGAATGGCGGCCAGAGTCAGGAGGAACATCAGCCAGAAACCGTCGACATAGGCGATCATCCCGGCCTGACGCGTCACCTCGGCATTGAGCGAGGTCAGGCCGCCGCCTCCCCCGCCGCTGTTCAGGTAGGCGGTCAGGGCCGGATTGTCCTGCGTCAGGCGTTCGGCGATATTGGCGTGGGCTTCCTGACTGTTGCGCGCCCACAGGGCCTGAATGACGGCGATCCCGATGGACGAGCCGATATTGCGGACAAGGCTGTAGATCGCTGTGCCGTCAGCGCGCAGGTGCGGGGCCAGGGTCTGAAACGTCGCCGCCGACAGGGGCACGAAGACCAGCCCAAGGCCGATGCCCTGAATGACGCCCGGCCAGACAATGTCCTTTTCCGACAGGACCAGCGTATAGGAACACATCAGCCACAGCGAGAACGCGGTCAAACCGAAACCGACGGCCAGAATGAGCCGAAGATCGACCTTGCCGACCAGCCTTCCGACGATGAACATGGCCAGCATGGTCCCCAGCCCTGACGGTGCCGTGACCATCCCGGCCAGCTCCGCCGGATAGTGCAGAAGCCCTTGCAGGAGTTGCGGTACCTGCGCCCGCGTCGCGAACAGGATCATGCCGACAAGGAAGATGAACAGCAGTCCGGTCAGGAAATTGCGGTTTATCAGCAGGCGGTAATCGAGGAAGGTCTCCCCCGCCGGACAGGTCGCCGTATGGATGACGAAATAGGCGACGGCAATGGCGGCGATGATCGCCTCCAGCCAGATTTCGGCTGAGGAAAACCATTCAAGCTGTTCGCCGCGGTCGAGCATCATCTGCAAGGCGCCAATGGCGATGCTGAGCGCGGCGAATCCGTACATGTCGAACTTCACGCGTCGGGCACCGGGCTTCGACGGAATGAAGCGCCAGATGCCCCATAGGGCCAGCGCGCCGACCGGCAGATTGATGAAGAAGACCCAGCGCCAGTCGTAATTATCGGTCAGCCAGCCGCCGACCGTCGGGCCCAGAATCGGCCCGATCATCACGCCCATACCCCACACGGCCATGGCCGAGCCGTGCTTTTCGCGCGGATTGATATCGAGCAGGGTCGCCTGAGACAAGGGCACCAAAGCCGCGCCGAACGCGCCCTGAAGGACGCGCGCCAGCACGATTTCCAGCAAATTACCGGAGATACCGCACAGCATCGACGCAACCGTAAAGCCGCCGATCGACCACAGGAATACCGTCTTGGTGCCGAAACGATCGGACAGCCAGCCGGTCAAAGGCGTCGCGATGGCGGTGGCCACGATGAACGAGGTCAGCACCCAGGTGATCTGATCAATCGAGGCGTTCAGGCTGCCCTGCATGTGCGGCAAGGCGACATTGGCAATAGTGCCGTCCAGCGCCACGATGATGGTGGCCAGCATGATCGAGAAGGTGATCATCGTCCGTTCGCGCGGGGTGATGGTCCCCTCGCCTGTTTCCGCCGACACACTCATCGTCAGGACTCGTTTATAAGATTTTGTAATTGTTCCATTATGTCCGCTGCGATGGCCAGTTTTACCGGATCGAGGCGCGAGACGGTTTCGGCGCGGAAGGCGTCAGCCTCCTGCTTGACGCGGGCAAACACCTTGTGGCCGTCGTCGGTCAGGACGATATGCTTGACGCGGCGGTCGGCCTCGGAGCCTATGCGCTCGACAAGGCCCAGTTTCACCAGACGGTCGATCATCGAGACCATACTCGCCCCTTCGACGGACAGGGCCTGCGCCAGATCGCTTTGCGACGGCGGCGTTTCGGACTTGGCAATCAGGGCGATGGTCATCCAGCCGGATTCGGACACGCCCAGATCGCGCAGGCGTTTATCGAGCGCGCCGCGCCACAGGCGGGCGGTCGAATGCAGGGCTTTGGAAAAGCGTTCTTCAGGCGATATGGGCGAGGACATAGAAAGACACCTAATAGTTAGGCATCTAACTATTAGGTGTGCAATCGTTTTACAAGGGGGCGATCAGTTTATTTTTTACCACTGGTCCTGCGGCTTGATCGAACCCGTCATCTGTTCGTAACGGCCCAGCGCCTGATCGGACAGCTTGACCTTAAGATGGATATAGCCTTCTTCGTCATCGAAGCGACCCAGTACGCGCCCCTGATTATACAGGAAGGCCAGCAATTGCCCATCCTGCGGCGCCAGTTCGACGTCGATTTCGGTCCCGGCTTCGTCAACCTTCCGGGCGATGTCGGTCAGAAGCTTTTCGATCCCCTCGCCCGTGATTGCCGAAACCATGTGCGGCTTGTTCACCGCCCGGTCGGTCAGGGCGCGGGCATAGAGGATGTCCTTGGCCTCCTCGTCGAGCAGATCGACCTTGTTCCACACCTCCAGCATCCGCGACGTATCGAGTTCCGGATGGATGTGGTTGAGCACCTGCATGACGTCGTGCCCCTGCGCTTCGGCTTCGGGGTTCGACATATCGCGCACGTGCAGGATCAGGTCGGCCTCCAGCACCTCTTCGAGTGTGGCGCGGAAGGCTGCCACCAGTTCGTGCGGCAGGTCCGAGATGAAGCCCACCGTGTCCGAAATGATCGCCGCCCGCCCGTTCGGCAGTTTCAGTGTCCGCAGCGTCGTATCGAGCGTCGCGAACAGCATATCCTTGGCCAGCACTTCGGCGCGGGTCAGGTGGTTGAACAGGGTCGACTTCCCGGCATTGGTATAGCCGACCAGCGCCACGATCGGATACGGCACCTTCTTGCGCGCGCTGCGGTGCAGGTTGCGCGTGCGGCGCACCTCTTCGAGGTCGCCTTTCAGCACCTTGATCTTGTCGGCGATCATCCGGCGGTCGAGTTCGATCTGGGTTTCACCCGGACCACCAGTCGTGCCGGTGGCGCGCTGACGCTCAAGGTGGGTCCAGGTGCGTACCAGACGCGAGCGTTCGTATTCCAGCCGCGCCAGTTCGACCTGAAGCTTGCCTTCCTTGGTCCGCGCGCGGCGGCCGAAGATTTCAAGGATCAGGCCGGTACGGTCGACGACCTTCTTTTCCCAGGCTTTTTCGAGGTTGCGTTGCTGGATCGGGGTCAGGGTGGTGTTGATGATCACCACATCGGCCTCGACCTCGTCGCACAGGTCGGCGATTTCCTCGACCTTGCCGGAGCCGAACAGGGTGGCGGGGTTGGGTTTGCGCACACGGGCCGTGTGGGTCGCGGCGATTTCAAGGTCGAGCGCTATGGCCAGACCCGCCGCTTCATCGATGCGTGACTCTTCGTAACGACGCGCGACCGGAACGCCCTGCGGTTGTTTCACCGAAGGCTGCGCTCCCCCATGCGTGTTCATGTCAGGATCGATAATGACCGCACGCTGGATGCCCGGTGTGCGGTCGATAAATTTCGTGGTCAATCTTAAGCCTTAAAAGCTGAACCGACGATATCAGTCGTCGGAATCTTCTTCCTGCTCGTACAACTGAACGGGCGCGGCCGGCATGATGGTCGAAATTGCATGCTTGTAAACCAGTTGCGACTGACCGTCGCGACGCAGAAGCACGCAGAAATTATCGAACCAGCTAACGATGCCCTGCAGCTTGACGCCGTTGATCAGGAAGATGGTGAGAGGGGTTTTGGTTTTGCGGACGCTGTTAAGGAACGTGTCCTGCAGGTTTTGTTTCTTTTCGTGGGACATTAGTCAGCCCTCTTGTTTGGATTTTCCGGAGGCAAAAGCACCTCCACACAGAAAAAGGTAAAAGCCGGAAATTTACAATACCGCATGAGTACATAAATCCGTGAAGTATCATAGGCGACAAACGTCTTGCGATACAACTGTCCCAGCGTAAAATATTATTACGTTCAGACACCTGCCGTGCGACGCGCCCGCTCTATATAGGTCTGCCGGAGCGTCAGTGCCACCTCGCCCGGTTTTCCGTCGCCGATAATATCGGTGTCGATCATGATCACCGGCATGACGAAGGTCGAGGCCGCCGACAGGAAAACCTCTTTTGCCGCCTTGGCCTCAGTGAGCGTGAACGCGCCTTCGGAGACGTCGAAGCCCGTCTCGCGCAGGATCTCTAGCAGGCCGATCCGCGTCACGCCGGGCAGGATATTGGCCTTGAGACTACGGGTACGAACTTCGTTTTCGTGCGTCACTATATAGACATTGGCCGAACCGCCTTCGGTCACCAACCCCTCCGCATCGACAAAGATCACGTCCGACGCCCCCGAATCGCGCGCCGCCTGCTTGGCCAGCACGTTGGGCAGCAGGCCGACGGTCTTGATATCGCAGCGGCCCCAGCGGTTATCGGGCGCGGAGATGACCTTGATGCCCTTTTCGGCCTTGGCCAGAGCCGCCTGACGGTCGACGGATTTGGCGGTAATGACCAGAGCGGGCTTTACCGGCGTTGCCGGAAAGAAGTGATCGCGTGGCGCGACGCCGCGGCTGACCTGAAGATAGACCATGCCCTCGGTGATGTGGTTGCGGCGGATGACCTCGTTCAGCACCACGACCAGCGACGCCCGCGACATCGGCATGTCGATGCGCAGTTCGCGCAAGGACCGCTCCAGCCGGTTCAGATGGCCACCCAGATCGGCCAGTTGCCCGCCGAAGACCGACCAGACTTCGTAAACCGCATCGGCGAATTGATAGCCGCGGTCTTCGATATGGACGGTGGCGTCGGTGTGGCGCGTATAGGCGCCGTTGACATAGGCAATTCGGGACATGGCGGGATCTCTAAAGCGATATGTCGAAAAGTGTGAGCGGTTTTCGACGACAATATCGCGACAAAACAAAACCTAAAAGACTCAAGGGGCCTGAGGCCCCTTGAACCCCATAACCTATCCCAGCCGAAGTCTCTACAGGTCTTCGTCTTCCGGGCTGCGGATATGGGCCAGGCCGAGGCTTTTCAGCTTGCGATGCAAGGCCGAGCGTTCCATGCCGATGAAATTGGCCGTGCGCGAAATATTGCCGCCGAACCGCACGATCTGCGACGACAGATATTCGCGTTCGAACACTTCACGGGCATCGCGCAGCGGCAAGGCAATGATGCGTTCCGGACGGATGGCCCCGGCCACCGCCGATTCCACCACCTCCGCCGGCAGCATCTGCGCCGTGATCGGCTCGGACGGGTCGCCCGAGGCCAGGATCAGCAAACGCTCCATATTGTTGCGCAACTGCCGGACATTGCCCGGCCATTCGTGCACCTGAAGCGTCGCCATCGCGTCTTCGGACAGCTTGCGCTTGGGCAAGCCCTGAGCGCTGGAAATGCGGTCGATGAAGTAGGTAACCAGTTCGGCGATATCGCTGCGGCGCTCACTCAGGCCCGGCACGCGCACCGGCACCACGTTCAGACGGTGGAACAGGTCTTCGCGGAACCGCCCGGCGGCGATTTCCTGCGCCAGATCCTTCGAGGTCGAGGAAATGACCCGTACATCGACCTGAACGTCATTGACGCCGCCGACACGCACGAAGCGCTGCTCGACCAGCACCCGCAGGATGCGGCCCTGCGACTCCATCGGCATGTCGGCCACTTCATCGAGGAACAGGGTGCCGCCATGCGCGCGTTCGAACACGCCGATCTTGCGCGGACGACCGCCCTCGCCCTCTTCGCCGAACAGTTCGATATCGAGCCGTTCCGGCGTCACCCCGGCTGACGAAATCGGCACGAATTCGCACTTGGCGCGCGGGCTGGCGTCGTGGATCATCCGCGCCACCAGTTCCTTACCCGATCCGGCCGGGCCGGAAATCATGATGCGCGAATTGGCCCCGGCGACCTTGGAAATCGTTGTACGCAGCAGTTGCGCCGCTGCCGAATTGCCGACCAGCCCGTCCGGCACAACCGCCTGATTGCGCAGGCGCTTGTTTTCGCGGCGCAAGGCGGCCACTTCAAGCGCTCTCTGAACAACCATGATCAGGCGCTCGGTTTTAAACGGTTTTTCGATAAAATCGTAAGCGCCGCGCCGGATGGCGGATACGGCGGTTTCGATCGTGCCATGGCCCGAAATCATCACCGCCGGAATATCCGGGTCCAGTTCACGGATGACGTCAAGCAGTTCGAGGCCGTCGAGCCCGCCGCCCTGCATCCAGATATCGAGCACGACCAGCGACGGCTTACGCGCCTTGACCGCCCTGAGCGCCGCATTGGAATCGGCGGCGGTGCGCACGGCATAGCCTTCGTCTTCGAGGATACCCGCGATCAGTTCGCGGATATCGGCCTCGTCATCGACCACCAGAATATCAACGCCCGAAGCTACTTTCATCACACCCTCATCATTCTGGTCCCGTTATCCGGGGCCTCACTCGTTACAGGCTGGGTCTGGGTCTTGGGTAACCGCAAGATGGCCCTCGCCCCGCTCAAATGGACGGCGTCCGCCAGATAGAATTCGCCGCCATGGTCTTCCAGAATACGCTTTACGATCGCCAGCCCGAGACCTGTGCCTTTTTCGCGCGTGGTCACATAGGGCTCGGTCAGGCGATCGCGATCCTTATCCGGCAAACCAATGCCGTCGTCCTCGATCTCTATGGTCAGGAAGCCTTCCTCCTGACGCATCTCGACGCGCATTTGGCCACCTTCGCCGCCTTCGCCCGCCGCCATGTGGCGCGAAACGATGGCCTCGCCGCCGTTTTTCAGCACATTGCCCAAGGCCTGAGCCAGCATGCGCCCGTCGCAGACGACGCTGACCTCCGGCAAGGGCTCGGCGATGTCGATCTGCACGTCGGGTTTGGCGACGCGCTGGGCGAAGACCGCATGACGCACCAACTCGGCGGCGTCTTCTTCGGCAAAATTCGGCACCGGCATCCGGGCAAAGGCTGAAAATTCGTCGACCATGCGCCCGATATCGCCGACCTGGCGCACGATGGTGTCGGTCAAGCGATCGAAAGTCTCGCCGTCGGTCTCGATCTGCACCCGGTATTTGCGCTTGAGACGCTCCGCCGACAACTGAATGGGTGTCAGCGGGTTCTTGATTTCGTGCGCGATGCGCCGCGCCACGTCTTTCCACGCTGCGTTGCGCTGGGCGGCGACCAGACGCGTGATGTCGTCGAAGGTGAGAACGGCGCCGCCGGTGTCCAGCGACGAGGCCCGGACGCGGACGCGGCGCGTTTCGCCCTTGCGCACGAGATCGACCTCGGCCTCCTCGACCTTGTACGGCGTCACCTTGTCGAGCAGTTCGGAAATTTCCGGCGCCAGATCGCGAATGTGCCGGCCCAACGCCGCGTCGACGGCTTCGGACAGGAAATTGGCGGCGTGACGGTTAATCGCCGAAATGTTCTCGAATTCGTCAAGACCGACAATACCTGCTGAAATTTCCGACAGCACGGTCTCGATAAAACGCCGACGTTCCTCGGCCTCCTGATTGGCAGATTTCAGCGCCGCCTGCTGGGTTTGCAGGTCGCTGGTCATGCGGTTGAAGGCGCGCGACAGGACGGCGATGTCTTGCGATTGCTTGTCGGTCATCACGCGCGCGTTGAGATCCCCTGAGGCCACCTTGTCCGCTGCCTGCACAAGTCGGGCCACGGGCACGGCGATCGAGTCCGCCGCCGATGTGCCGACCCAGATCGCGCCGATCAGCACAAGAAGTACGGTCTCCATATAGGCCAGCGCAAACACGCCCTGAACGCGAGCCGAGTTTTCCGAGGTTTCGCGCAAATCGACGATGGCGCTCTGGGCGCTGGAGACCTTGTCCATGATGCCGTCGGGCAGAACCTTTACGCCGTAAAGCTTTGCGCCCCCGTAGCCCTGCAACGGATAGATAAGCCGCACCGCGTCCGGCGTCGAAAACACGCCGCCGCCGATATCGCCTTCGGCGGCCGTGTCGATGGCGTTCTGCGACGGCGTCAGATAGGGTGGTGCACCGGGATTTTCCGCCCGCGCCAGCACCTGACCGCTATCGTCGATCAGATAGACCGCCGTCAGTTCCCCGCGTATCGAAATGAGATCGCGCATGGCGACGCCGAAGCTGAGGCGGTTGGCAAAGAGTTGCACCATATAGGGACGTTGCAGGTCGCGCGCGACGTCGGTCAGGGTGTCGCTGGCCGTATTGACCTGGGAATCGAGAAAGGTCTTGGCGATAAAGGCGCCGTTTTCGACCGAGGACTGCACCCGGTCGGAAAACCAGGTCTCGACCCCGCGATTGACCAGCACCCCGAAAAACAGGGCCACGACGAAAGCCGGGGTCACCGCGGCCAGAGCGAACATGGTCACGAAACGCACATGCAGCCGCGCCCCGGCGTCCGCCCCCCGGGTCCGCGCCAGATGAAACACGCGCCGCAGGACGAAGAAGCTGAGGGTCAGCAACAGCGCCAGATTGGCGCACACCAGACCGAACAGCACCGGGCTGGAGGGCCCCAGCGGTCCGGACCCTGGGGCGGCGATAATCATCCAGATGATGAAAGCCGTGATCAGCGCCGACAGCGCATAACCGCCCGCCAGCCCCATGCGACCGCGCTCGGTGCTTTTCAGCCCCCGGGAAAATCGCATGCGCCAGAACTCAAGGCGACGTTTTACGCTTGTGCCCTTCAAGACCCACTTCCTTCAACGGCCCGAAGCCGCGTGACATTTGCGCACTACTGTGTCCAAATATCAACGCCAACGTTGCATGAAAGCGGCAAATTTTAGCAATTTTAGCCAAATATTCAGATTTCAGGCCATCAGGCCGCGCAGTTCACGCTCAATGATATCTACCTGCTCCAGCCGGCACAACCGGGCCTTGTCCTGACGACGGACAGCCGGATCGGGATGGTAGTCTGCGGCTTCGATATACCAGCCCAGATGCTTCTTGAACATCTTGAGCCCCAGCACCGGACCGTAAAAACTCAGACTGTCGTACATCTGCTCAAGGACGATATCCAGGCGCTCGGCATGGGTCGGCGACGCGATCTCGACTCCGTTGAGCGCCGCCTCCAGCTGCGCCGCCAGCCATGGACGGCCGTAGACGCCGCGCCCGATCATCAGGCCGTCGGCGCCCGATTGCGCCAGCGCGTCACGTGCGCGGACCCCATCGGTGATATCGCCATTGACGATCACCGGGATCGATACCGCCGCCTTGACCGTCTTCACGAACGCCCAGTCGGCGTCGCCCTTGTAAAACTGCTGACGCGTGCGGCCATGCACCGTCACGGCCTGAATGCCCGTATCCTCGGCACGGCGGGCCAGTTCGGCGGCATTGCGGCAGGTGTCGTCCCATCCCATCCGCATCTTGACCGTGACCGGGCGCTTCGTGGCCTTGACCGCTGCTTCCATCAGACGCACCGCCTTGTCGGGTTCACGCATGAGGGCCGACCCGCACAGGCCCCCGGTGACCTCCTTGGCCGGGCAGCCGAAGTTCAGGTCGACAATATCGGCACCCGCCGCTTCGGCTAAAGCCGCGCCCCGGGCGATGAAATCTTCGTCACGCCCAATCAGTTGCACGATCTTGAGACCGGCATGATCGCCCAGCTGCGCCTTGCGCACCACGTCGGGCCGTCCGCGTTCAAGCTCAGCGCAGGCCACCATTTCCGTCGCGGCATAGACCGCGCCCAGTTTCGAGGCCATCTTGCGGAACGGCAAGTCGGACACACCGGTCATCGGGGCGATGAGCGCCCGCCCGCCGATATCTGTATCCCCGATTTTCAAGCCTTTACGAACCATGCGGGCGAAATACCCCTGAAAAGGCCTTTGCGCAATGGTCACGACCCGGCTATGGGTGCCAATATGACATTCAGGGCGATCATCGTCGCCGGCGGCTCAGGCCAGAGATCCGGCGGCAAGAAACAGTGGATGCCGCTGGGCGGCAAGCCGGTCCTGCGCTGGTCCGCCGAGGCCTTTGCCGCGGCCGGGGCAGAAGACATCGTCATCGTCGTCCCGCCGGAGGACCACGCGCAGGCCCTGCGGATGGTGGAAGGCCTGAGCGGTGTCCACGTGACCTTCGGCGGCGGAACGCGGGCGCACTCCGTGCAGAACGGTCTGGCGGCGGTGCAGGCCACCGCCGACGCACAGGACATCGTGATGATCCACGATGCGGCGCGCCCCCTCCTGACCCCGGCGCTTATCGCGGCCCTGCTCGACCGCTTGCGGACCGCCCCGGCGGCCATTCTGGCCCTGCCGGTGACGGATTCGCTTAAAAAGGCCGATGGCGCGCTTATCACGGCGGCCCCGCCGCGCCAGAATCTGTGGCGCGCCCAGACCCCTCAGGCGTTTCGATTTGGCGATATTACCGCCGCCTATGCCGTCTGGCCGTCGGATGAGGAAGCCACCGACGATGCCATGGTCGCCGGACGGGCCGGAATCGCGGTCGAGATCGTCGAAGGTGCTGCGCAACTTCAGAAACTGACCTATCCCGAAGATTTCAAAGTGCTGGAGGCTTTTATGACGTCGTCCCCCGCCCCGACTCAGATGCGCATCGGTCAGGGCTTCGACGCTCACCGGTGGGGGCCCGGCGAAAGCGTCTGGCTGTGCGGGGTCGAAATCGTCCACGACCAGACGCTTATCGGTCATTCGGACGCCGATGCGGGGCTGCACGCCCTGACCGATGCCCTGCTGGGAGCCGCAGGGCTCGGCGATATCGGGGATCATTTCCCGCCGACCGATCCGCAATGGAAAGGCGCACCATCGGACATGTTCCTGAAACATGCCTGCGACCTGATCCGCGCCAAAGGTGGCGACATCGTCAATCTCGACGTCACGCTGATCTGCGAGCGGCCGAAGATCAAGCCCCATCGCGAGGCCATGCGGGTGCGGCTGGCCGAGATCACCGGCACGCGACTCGATCAGGTCAGCGTCAAGGCGACCACGACGGAAAAGATGGGCTTTACGGGCCGGGAAGAAGGTCTGGCCGCTCAGGCCGTGTGTCTTATTACCTTGCCGCTATAGATCACGCCGCGTTGCAACATTTTTCAAAATGTCAAAAAAAAAACGTTATTTTACAGCATAAATTAACTTTATACCGGCGTTACATGTGTCTTTTTTATCAAGATTCTCACTTTTGCACCGCGTAGCAGCAAATTGTCACGTGACAGATGGTTTCGGTTGTGATTTTGTGAACGGGTTCGGGGTGGCCTGTTCATTAAAGTGTATTTTAAGACTACTTTAAAAATTTTATTTAAGCCTTGCTTCGCGTAACCACCCCGAACAGGCTACCTCACAGGACTACACCCTACAGGGCGATTTCAATCGACATCTGGTCGTAGGCCGCCTCAACGCCTTCGGGCAGTTGCGCCGTCAGTTCCTCAAAATCCATATCCTGATGCAGATTGGTCAGGATGGTGCGTTCCGGACGTACCCGCGCCGCCCATTCCAGCGCCAGCGCGAGATGCGCATGGGTCGGGTGCGGCTGATACCTCAGGGCATCGACAATCCATACCTTGACGCCTTCGAGGCGGGCAAAGCTATCCTCGGGCATGCCGCTGATATCACTCGAATAGGCGATATCCCCCAGCCGGTACCCTACCGAACGGATCGGCCCGTGTTCCTGATCGAAGGCCAGGACCTCGACCGCGCCTCCGGCGCCCGAAAGCCGCCACACCTCGCCGAAATCGGGCACGTGACGGGGCTCACAGATCGGCGGATACCCCATCTTGCCCGTAAAGACATAACCGAACCGCGATGTCAGACTGTCGTAGGTCGCCGCGTCCATATAGCCGGGTACCTGCATCCTGTTTAACAGAGCGAAGGCGCGCATGTCGTCGATCCCGTGGGTCTGATCGGCATGATCATGCGTCCACAGGACGGCATCGAGGTGCTGGATGCCCGTCTGCATGATCTGGGTGCGGAAATCGGGCGAGGTGTCGATGACGATATTGGTCGTTTGCGCTGGATCGCGCGAATCGAAAGCCTGAAACAGGGCCGAACAGCGGCTGCGCCGGTTTTTCGGGTTGGCCGGGTCGCACCGGCCCCAGTAGCCGTCAGCGCGGGGCACCCCCGTCGAACAGCCCGAGCCCAGAATCGTCGCCTTGAGGACCTTGGTCATGCGCGGGGCACCCCCGTCGAACAGCCCGAGCCTAGAATCGTCGCCTTGAGGACCTTGGTCATGCGCGGGGTATCCTGTCGAACAGGGCGTAGAAAGCGTCGGTCGTGCGGGCGATCGTATCGTCGCGCGTCCAGCCGCGAATCTCCGCCAGCTTGTCATAGACATGGGTCACATAAGCGGGCTCGTTGCGCCGTCCGCGCATGGGGATAGGCGCCAGATAGGGGCAGTCCGTTTCGACGATGATGCGGTCGGCAGGCATGTCCCGGATGATATCGCGAACGTCCTGCGCCGCCTTGAAGGTAGCTATGCCGGACACAGAAAAATAGGCCCCGATACCGGCGGCCCGGCGCGCCAGTTCCGCGCCCGAGGTGTAGCAATGCAACAGGAAGACGAAGGGCCCCTTGGTGTGCTCGTCCTGCAGGATATCCCACATTACCTCGTCGGCTTCCCGCGTATGAACGACCAGAGGCAGGCCGCTGTCGCGCGCCGCGTGGATATGGGTGCGGAAGACCGAGGCCTGAACATCGCGCGGGCTGAAATCGTAGTGGAAATCCAGACCGCATTCGCCGATCCCCACGACCCGCGGCCGTTCGGCAAGGGTGAGCAGATCCGCCACGCTCAGGTCCGGGTTTTCACGCGCTTCATGCGGATGCGTGCCGACGGTCGCCCAGATATCGGCATGGTCCGCCGCCAGCGCATAGACGGCCTCGAAATTCGATACGCGGTCGCAAATATTGACCATCAGCCCCACCCCGGCTTCGCGGGCACGCGTGATCACCGCCTGACGGTCGTCGTCATATTGCGGCGCATGGAGGTTGACATGGCTGTCGATAAGCAAAACGGAAACCTCAGAAAATGGTTTAATAAATAGACTTTATATCTTTGACTATAGACCAGAAATACTCACCCCTATCGAGGTTTATGCCTTCCGTTTCCGGCAGAACGGCATTCAGGCGCGTCCACAGCTCCGACCACATCCGGCCGCGCGCCGGAACGTCGGCACTGAGCGCCTGTTCGCGCACGCGCTCGCTCAGAGCGGTGATGAACTGAGTGAATTTTTTCGGCCCGTCGACCTTGCTGTTATTGGTCTTGAACAGGGTCATCAGCGGCAGAAGCTCAAAGCGCGAAGGCGGCGCCTTTGAGAGCAGTTTTGCCGCCAGCTCATCCATTTCAAGCGCGCCGTCTTCCCACAGACGCAGCGCCCGACCGGGCGAGCCCTTGGCCATGACGACCAGACGTTCCAGCGTTTCTTCGGGCAGTTCCGTCCGGCTTTCGACGAAGCGATGCACCATGGCGTCGTCCCACGGCGAGAAACCCAGACGACGGCAACGCGAGCGGATCGTGGCCAGAAGCTTGCCCGGCGAATGCGAAATCAGGAAGAGGATTCCCCGCTCAGGCGGTTCTTCAAGAATTTTCAATAAGGCATTGGCCGAGTTGATATTCAGGTCATCGACGGCATCGACGATACAGACGCGGTAAGCCGAACGCGAAGGCGCTTTCGAGAAGAACTCACCGACCTCGCGTACGGCGTCGACCGTAATGTTCTTGCGCGTCTTGCCGTCCTTTTCCTCGCGTTCCAGCACAAGCAGATCGGGATGCGACTGCGCGACGATCAGGCGGGCGTCGGCATCGTCCGGCGACATGCCCAGAAGACCGAAGCCGCGATCCCTGTCGCGTCCCATCAGATAGCGCGCGGCCCGATAGGCGAAGGTCGCCTTGCCCACGCCTTCCGGGCCGCACAGCAGCCACGCGTGATGCAACCGCCCGCGCGACAGGGCGTCGATCAAGGCGTGCTCTTGCGGTTCGCCATTGATCAGGTCGAACACGGCGCGGGGATGCGATACGCGATGGTCTTCGTCCTCCGCCATGCTCAGGCCCCCTTCAGGGCGGGAAATGCCGCCGATACGGTGGCCCAGATGTCCTGCGTCAGGACCTCGATCGGCCGATCGGCGTCTATAACTCTGTAACGTCGCGGATCGGTGGCCGCGCGGTTGAGGAAGCCCTGTCTCAGGCGTTCATGAAAGGCCAGCCCCTTCGATTCGAAGCGGTTTTCATCGCCGCCGCGCGCCACGGTGCGGGCCAGTCCGGCTTCGACCGGCATGTCCATGACGAGGGTCAGATCGGGTTGCGTCCCGCCGACGACCGCCTGATCGAGCTGTTCGATGAAATCGCCTGTGACGCCGCCGCCCGCCCCCTGATAGGCGCGCGTCGAATCGGCAAAACGGTCGCAAATGACCCAGGCACCACGGGCCAGAGCCGGGCGAATGACCTGCTCCAGATGGTTGGCCCGCGCCGCATACATCATCAGGGTTTCGGACATCGGCGACCAGCGTCCGGCATCGCCGTTGACCAGAAGGTCGCGCAGGGCCTCGGCGCCGCCGGAGCCCCCCGGTTCGCGTGTCTGCACGACCTCCAGCCCCTGTTCGCGCAAACGGGCGACCAGAGCCTTGACCTGAGTCGACTTACCCGCCCCCTCGCCGCCTTCGAATGTGATGAATCGACCGCTCATGACTGGGATAGATCGGCAATTCCCGGCCGCAACACAAGCGCAATCTAATCGACCCGCGTCAAAATCGCGTCAAAATATCCCGCCGCCAGCACTTCCTGCCGGCGCAGTTCCGCCCGTTGCGCGCCCTTGAACGGCCCCAGATAGACGACGTAGAGCCCGCGCGAGCGGTCCATGCGGGCGCTCAAAGCCTCCTTTACGCGCTCGGCATTGTCTTTTTCGGAAAACGCGCCGACCTGAACGCGGTACTGACGATCTTCGTCATCGGATCTGGTGGGCGCTTCGGCATAGATGGTCTTGGCGGCGGTCTCTGCCGGGCCGATGAATTTCAGCTTCACCCGCGCGGTCCCCGTCTCATAGACGCCCAGCGCCTTGGCCGCGCCCTTGGACAGGTCGATGAGCCGGTTATCGACGAACGGCCCGCGATCGTTGAGGCGCAAGCGGATCGTCCGCCCGTTGTCGAGATTGGTCACCTCGACGACGGATGGCAAAGGCCATGTCTTGTGAGCGGCGGAAATGGCATTGGGGTCGAAGCGCTCACCATTGGCGGTCATGTTGCCCGATTCCGCGCCGTACCAGCTGGCCACCCCGGTCAGGCTGTCGCCCTTGTCGGGAATATAGGGCTTATAGGTCTCACCGCGCACCTTGTAAGGCCGCAGGTTCGCGCTCTTGTACTGGGCGTCTGCGGCAACCTTAGGGTCGGCAACACCGCTGTTGAATTTGGGACGCGGCCCGGCGCACGCCGCCAGCAAGGCAAAGCCGGAAATCATAACCAGCATGGTGGCCCGTTGTAAAATCCGGTTTCTGTTTACGGCGGTATATCTGACGGCGGCGGACATGAATGCGTCCCTGAATGACGGCCTTAACAAGGTCTTTGACCAACAGCCTAAACGGAATTTGAAAATTCCTGGTTAAGGCCCCATCTTTTAAAACCCTGTCGTTCCAGCCCGCTTTTGCAGTCACTTATCCACCATGCCTCTTGGCAAAGATATCAGCACAAGTTAAGAACGCCCTCCACTCAGACGGACAGATGGCCGAGTGGTTTAAGGCAGCGGTCTTGAAAACCGCCGTAGGTGGAAGCCTACCGTGAGTTCGAATCTCACTCTGTCCGCCATTTCCTTATATATTTAATTATTTATAAGCGTTCCGCCCGAAAGGGCGTGATGCAAATTTTGCCATATCGTTTTGACAAGTCTAACAAATAGGTAGCAATGGCCGTCGGCGTGAATCTGGCAAGGCTTGTGTTTATTTCTGCACACGTTAAAAATGAACATTGCTAAGTAATAAGGTGCCTTTATGGAAGACTCTGCGAATAAATCAAAATTCAGCGCCGGCTTCCACAAGTACGTCACAAGCGGAAAGATTTTACGAGATCAGCCAAAAATCGATATGACTACGCTGGCATCAGTCTCGCTAGAAATGATGTTCAACAGCACCGTTTTGGCAGTTGGAACTGGGTTCTTCTGGCGGGTAGCTGGTGGCATCTCCCTCGTTACTGCATGGCATAACCTGTCTGGAATGCACCATACAAAGCGAGTTTATATGCGTAGAGATGGTGGTTTCCCTAATTTCATCAAGATAAAATACACTTCAAAAGTACCACAAATATTCCAAGAGCAGACTATTCCTCTTTATTTTGATGACGAAATGTCTCAACCGAGATGGTTCGTTCACCCAACTTGCGGTAATTTTTTTGACGTTGCTGCATTACTGTTGATCTTTAATGACCACGACGTAGTATGCGTGAATGACTTATGTGAAAACACTACAGAACACATATTGCCAGGTTCAGATGTGTTTGCGATTGGATTTCCACAAGGCATTAGCAGTTTGGGCGTTATTCCAGTCTGGAAGCGAGGGTCGCTTGCGACCGAGATTGACTTGCCAACTGACGCGCACCCAAAGTTCCTTATAGATTTGGCAGGTCGAGGCGGGCTATCTGGAGCACCCGTCTATCGAATACAGCGGGGCGTGGTCATCGATCAAATTAATGGGAACAGGCAATTTGGCTTAGGAAATAAAACTGAGTTTCTCGGATTATACTCTGGTCGTGCAGCGGACCAATTGCCACCGGAAACGCGGACAGGTGAAAGCTCTGATTTGGGCTTTGTATGGAGGTCTGAAATTATTGCCGAGGTAGTGGCCAGCACTGAGATCGATGAAAAACCGGAGATAGGGAAAGGTGAGCTTACCGTTACACCTATTTGGGAAAATATGAGTGCTGATGCGATGAAAGCAGTCAAGCAGAATGCCACTTATAGCTTTGGCAGAGAAGTGGCTGGTCATGTTGCCGCTGGCATATATGGACAAGGCGAGTTAGCGACTATGAATTTTTCGGACATTAAGGACCGCCTTGAAAAGGATAAAATGTAACGGCCCCGTCACTATGCAACACCGGCGCCAACTTCACGACTGCTGCCGCCCCGTGGCGCTTACAGCAAACTGACGTAAAGCAGCTCCTGTTAGTAAGGCACAGCCTTGGGCAGAGAGGAGAGTGTCCCTTACCCTCTTTTTACCGTCCGCCCCAAAGCGTGAGCCCCTTTTTAATGGGCGACCTGATATCGTGGGCGCAGCTTGAAAGAGAGGTCGCTGTCATGGTCGATGCGCAAAGCACTCTGTCTGACCGAATGCACGAAGCCGAACGGTTGAGCCACAAATATGTCGCGTCCGGACTGACGCCTGCCGGTTGGGCGGTAACCGCTCTGGCCTGTGCCGCGACGACGGTGGCTATAACCGCGCTGTACCGGCGCGTTGCCGCATCTTGATTGTGATCAACGCCAAAGACAATTCAGGTTTTTTGGAATTTATACGCAACGAAGACAGACTTACTTCGTTCGGAACGGCGATTTGACCGGCGCTTTATCGGACGGTGCGCCGGGCTTTCCGGCGGCATCCTCGCTCCCATAACGCTCCGCCGCCCCTCCCACCCCCGGCAGGGCCACGGTTTGATAGTCGGGTGGGATGCTGAACCATTTGGCGTCCTGCGCACCGGTCGTCAGGCTGCTGACCTGAAACAGCGCTGCGTTGCGCCCTTTTTGCGTCATTTGCAGGATAAGCCCGGCCGCATTGACGCAGATGACGCCCGATTGGTTCAGATATCCGCTGAATTCGATAAGTCGGCACGGCTGTCCCGCCAGAAGCGACGCGCCCATCGGTTTCAACACGGCGCCCCGCGCTTCCATACTGGCCATATCAATGGGCAGGGGCAGCAGGGCCGCTCCCCGGTCCGCGGGAAACACCAGCGCCAGGCGCCGCCCGTTGGTGACGATGAGATTGACCAGAATGCCGCGCTCCTGATCGACGATATAGGTCTGCTGCACCCCGGCGGCATTGAGATCGATACGCGTCTTGTCGCCTGACCGGCGCAGCTCGATCGGCGCCTCAAATCCGGCCAGTCGAATCTTGGCATAAAGGTCCGGTACGGTTTGAGCCTTTGCCGCACAGGCCGCCCCTATCAACAGGCATCCGAATATCAGCGCGCGCATATAAAATCCTTGCATGGCTTGAAATTGCCGGGATTCGACGGCAGGAACCAAGGCGTAAAACGCAATCAAAGCCTTTTCGAGACCGCACGTGACCGTAGATCCCCGCCTTTTTACCATCGATGCGCGTGGCCACAAATGCCCTGTGCCGACATTGCGCTTGAAAAAAGCTCTCAGCGAGCGCGGGGAAGAAGGTTTTATTCTGCTGGCTGACGACCCTATGGCGCAGATCGATGTTCCGCATTTTTGCAATCAAAACAATTATATTCTTAGATCATCTGAATCTATAGATGAATACAAGCGGTTCGAGATATGGCGACCTCACGCCGACGCTGCCAAACCTTAGCGGCGCGTTTACCAATCAAAAACGAGAATCATCTATAGGTCTTTTCCACCATCGGTCTTAAGATCACTGCCGACTAAATTGCCGATCCCAACAGTATCCTGCATCCCGAGGAGCGTAAAATTTGACGATTCAGGCGCGTCTGCTTCTGCTGGCCAAGGATCAGCAATGGCCTGAACGCCTGGGTGCGGAATTGGATCGTCTGGGCTGGCGCACGATTACGGCCTATCGTGACGATGCCGCCCTGGCCTGTATCGGCGACCTTCAGATCGAAGCCGTTCTGGTCGACAGCGCCCATCCCGCCTGCTCGCCGGTTCTGGTCGACAAGCTGCGCGCCGCCTGCGCCCCCCGCCGTCTCCCCATCATTCAGGTGACCGATAATACGACCTATGCCGTGCCCGAAGGCTGGGACATGGTTTATAGCCGCGACGCCCATGCCCAGCAGGTCGTGCTGGGGCTGGAACATATGGTTCGCGCCAATGTTGCCGAAGAAGAATACGAGTTGCGACGGGAAACCCTGAGCGCGCTCAATATCCCGGTGCCGGCGATCGACAATACGGCACCTTTGGCCATACTTTCGGTAGGACAGGCCGACCCGGACTTTCTCGGCCTTAGCCATACCCTGCGTACCGAAGGCGCCGACGTCTATGCGGCCTTCACCAGCTATTCCGCGTTCGACTACCTCCACGACAAGACCTTCGACGCCGTCGTGCTTTGGGGACGGGAATCGATTTCCGAGCCTCTGTCGATTGCGTCCGGCATGCGGCGCAATACCCGCCTCTATCATACGCCGGTCTTCCTGCGTCTGCAAAAGCCGATCGAGCTTGATCTGGGTGACGCCTATCTGCGCGGCGTGAACGACGTGTCCGCCGTGGGCGCGTCGGAGCATGAGATTGCCGACCGGGTGCTGCGTCTGGCGCGGGCGCATCGGCGTCAAACCAATATCCGCAAGGCTCTGGAGGCCCTGAACCATAGTCCGCACATGGACAAGGGGACGGGCCTTTTTACCCGGGATCTGTTCGCGGCGCATCTGGCGCGCCTGTCGAAAGCCGCCTCCGAGCGTAACCGCCCCCTGAGCGTCTGCTTGTTAAAAATTTCCGAAAGTCCGGAAATTACTCAGGCCCGGGCGCGCAAGGCTCTGGATCGCGCCATGCCGCAGATCGGATCGATGATTTCCCGCCTTGTGCGCGCCGAAGATACCGCCGGCCGCCTGTCGACCGAAGTCTTCGCTCTGGCCCTGCCCGCCACACCCGAAGGTGCCGCGCGCATCGTCGGTGAGCGGATCAGCGCCGTGATCGGGTGTACCGCTTTCGAAGCCGGTACCGGCAAGTCGCCATTCGTCGTCGAATTCGACATCGGCGTGGCGGAAATGCTGGAAAACGAACCGGTCTCGGCGGCCCTGACACGCGCCGCCGGCCAGATTCGCCCCAGCTATGGCCAGGCGGTCTAAAAGGGCGGTTTAACCCGCCGCAATTCCCGCCAGCTGCGCCATGATCTTTTCCGCCGCCGCCAGACGACCCGCCGCTTCCGGCCACTCGCCCCGCACCAGCAATTTTTGATCCGGACGCAGTTTCCAGTCATTCGGACGCGCCTGAATGAGCCCGATCAGGCCCATAGGATTGCTGAAGCTATCATTGCGGAAGGTAATGACCGCCCCCTTCGGCCCGACATCGATCTTGGCCACATTGGCTTCGCGGCACAGTCCCTTGATACCGACGACTTTCAAAAGCTGCTCGGCCTCTTCGGGGATAGGTCCGAACCGGTCGATCAGTTCGGCCGCCAGCGCTTCGCGGTCTTCGCGCTTTTCAGCTTCCGAGACCCGGCGATACAACGACAGACGCGTGTTCAGGTCCGGAATATAGTCCTCCGGAATCATGATCGCCGCACCGGCATTGATCTGCGGCGACCAGCTACGATCGTCGACGACCTGATCGGTGCGGCTGCGCAATTCCGCCACGGCGTCTTCCAGCATCTGCTGATACAGTTCGACACCGATCTCGCGGATATGGCCCGATTGCTCGTTGCCGAGCAGATTGCCGCCGCCACGTATATCGAGGTCGTGGCTGGCCAGTTGAAAGCCTGCGCCGAGATTATCCAGTGATTGCAATACCTTCAGGCGTTTTTCTGAGGCTTCGCTTAAGATGTGGTGCGGCTGCGTCGTCAGATAGGCGAAGGCCCGCGTCTTGGAGCGACCCACGCGCCCTCGGATCTGATACAACTGTGACAGACCGAACATGTCGGCGCGATGCACGATAAGCGTATTGGCGGTCGGCACGTCCAGGCCCGACTCGACGATGGTCGTCGCCAGCAGGACATCGTACTGACCGTCATAGAAGGCCGTCATGACCTCTTCAAGCTGGGTGGGCGTCATCTGGCCGTGGCCGACGATGAACCTGATCTCCGGCACCTGCTCGCGCAGAAAACGCTCCAGATCGGGCAAGTCTTTCAGGCGCGGCACGACGTAATAGGCCTGGCCGCCGCGGTATTTTTCCCGCAGGAGCGCCTCGCGGATGCTGACGCCGTCGAACGGCAGGACATAGGTTCGCACCGCCAGACGATCGACCGGCGGCGTCGCGATGATCGACATTTCACGGATGCCCGACAGGGCCATTTGCAGAGTGCGCGGGATGGGCGTTGCCGACAGGGTCAGCATATGGACATCAGCACGGAAGCTTTTCAGCTTTTCCTTGTGCTTGACGCCAAAATGCTGCTCTTCATCAACGATTACAAGACCTAAATCCTTAAAGCTAATCTGATCTGAGAGAAGTGCGTGGGTGCCGATCACCACCTCGACCTCGCCGTTTTTCAGGCCCTCACGCGTTTCATCCGCGTCCTTTTTTGTCACCATGCGTGACAGGTGGCGCACCCGGATCGGCCAGCCCTGAAAGCGCTGGGACACGGTCTTGAAGTGCTGCCGCGCCAGCAGCGTGGTGGGACAGATGATAGCGACCTGCTGCCCCGACATGGCCACGACAAAGGCGGCCCTCAGCGCGACCTCGGTCTTGCCGAAACCAACATCGCCACAGATCAACCGGTCCATGGGCTGCCCTTTGGCGAGGTCTTCGAGGACGTCATGGATAGCATTGAGCTGGTCCTCGGTCTCCTCGTATGGAAACTGGGCGCAGAATTCGTCGTACAGGCCCGAGGGTGGATCGATCTGTTGTCCGACCTTGAGCGCCCGCGCTGCCGCCAGCTGGATCAGGCCGTCGGCCATTTCCCGCAGCTTTTCCTTGGCCTTGGATTTGCGCGCCTGCCAGCTTGCCGAGCCGAGCTTGTCCAGTTGCGCGCTCTCGCTGTCGGCGCCATAGCGCGTGAGGAGGTCGATATTCTCGACCGGCAGATACAGCTTGGCCTCGGCGGCGTATTGCAGCTCCAGACAGTCGTGCGGCGCGTCGTTGACGCTGAGAGTTTTTAATCCGTCATACCGACCGATTCCGTGTTCGATATGGACGACCAGATCGCCCACGGACAGAGACGAAGCTTCGGCCAGAAAATTGTTGGCTCTCCGACGCTTGCGCGGACGTGCTAATCTGTCGCCTAAGATGTCGGTTTCAGAGATGACGACCAGACTTTCGGTCTCGAACCCCTGATCGAGCGGCAATACGGCGCGCTGGATCGGCTTCGCTTTCGTGCCGGCCACGCCGAAGCCTATGGCGTCGGCATAGTCCTTCGCCAGCCGCGTCTTGTCGAGCCCGTGGTCGGAAAGCATGGCCCCCAGACGGTCGGAGGAGCCTTCGGTCCACGACGCGAACAGGACGCGCTTGCCGGCTTTCGACTTCGCGCGGGCATGGTCGGCCACAGCGGTAAACAGATTGACGCTGTCCTGAAGACGCTCGGCCGCGAAGCTGCGTCCCGGATGCGCGCCGAGATCGATATGACCGGCATCGTCGCGCTGAAACGGCTCGAACTGACGGACGCGTCCCCGCGCCAGTCCCTCGCGCCACTGATCGTCCTTAAGGTACAGCCGTTCCGGCGGCAGCGCGCGGTAACCGCTGTCCAGCTTGACCGCCCCCTTGGCCATGACCCGGGCGTCGTTAGAGCCTTTGCGCGACTCGTAGGCGTCGGCGATGGTCGCCTGACGCTCTTCGAACGCCGCCTGCGACAGGGCATCGAGGAGGATCAGTGTCCCTTCGGGCAGATAGTCGAAGACGCTGTCCAGATGTTCATAAAACAGTGGCAACAGGGTTTCCACGCCCTGACGGCGGATACCCGCGGACACGGCGGCATAGAGGGGATCGTCGCCGGGCGCGCCGAAATTTTCCAGATAACCCTGACGGAACCGGCTGATGCTTGTCTCGTCCAGCAGGATTTCGCTGACGGCCATGAAATCGATCCGGGGTACCTGCCTGAGCGACCGCTGGGTCTCCGGATCGAAACTGCGGATCGATTCCAGCGTATCGCCGAAGAAATCGAGGCGTACCGGTTCGGTCTGACTGGGCGAAAATACGTCGATGATACCGCCCCGCACGGCAAATTCACCCCGTTCCGACACCGTCGACACGCGGTTATAGCCATTGCGGGTGAAATAGGCTTCCAGATCGGGCGTATCGATGCTCTGCCCCGGTCGCAGCGATAACCAGCTATCCTTCATCGCCGCGCGTGGCGGGACCTTCTGACTGAGCGCCGAAGCCGTGGTCAGGATCAATACGGGGGCGTCAGGCTTTGTCCCCGACAGAGCCTGCAGGCGCGTGAGACCGTGCATGCGCTGGGCGATCAGCCCTGCGGTCGGGCTGACGCGGTCGTAGGGCAGGCAATCCCAGGCGGGAAAGCGGATGAGGTCGAGCGTCGGCGCGTAAAAGGCCAGCTCCTCCGCGATCGCGTTCATCCGGGCATAGTCGCGCGCCACGAACATCGCCAGGCCTTGCGACCGCGTGAGATCCGCCGCGATCAGGCTATCGTATCCCGGCGGGCACCCCGTCAGAGACACCTGCCGAGCGGCGGCCGTTATGTGAGCTAGATCGACCATCTAATCCTAAATTTTAGTATAAGCTTTTTTGTAATAGACATTGAGCATATTCATAATTTCAGATTTATGCTCTTCCGGGGTGGGGTCGCGCTCAATGATCCAGCCGTACAGATCGTGGTCGGGCACTTCCAGCAGAACCTCGAAAATATCGAGTTGTGCGGGCGTCAGGGTCGGCAAATAATCGTCCGCGAAATTCCCCAGAATGATGTCCGCCTCTTTGAAGCCCCGACGCCAGGCACGGAAACTCAGCTTTCGCAGACGGGCCAGACGGTCGGCTTCGGTCTGTTGTGCAATCTCGTCCATATTTTCCCGTCCTTAGGTGACGCTGCGGACGCAATCGCACTTCTCATTCAGGTTTTTTAATGCTTGAAAGAGCGCCATGCGTCCGGAAATTTTGTTCCCCTATTACACGTCTTTGACCAGCCTGAAAGGGGTGGGTCCCAAAATTGCGCCACATCTTATCAAACATGTGGGGCCTTATGTGCGGGACCTTATATTTACCCTGCCCTCACAACTGATATTCCGCCCCGTCACCTGCATCAAGGATGCCCGGCCCGGTCAGGTTCAGACGATTCTGGTGACAATCGGCAGCTATCAGAGGGCGGTCGGCAAGGGGCCTCAGCGCATTGTCGTTTATGATGATACCGGGCAGATGCAACTGACCTACTTCCACGCCATACGCGGGTTCGAGCTTCAACACCCCGTCGGCGAACAGCGCTGGATCAGCGGGCGGCTGGAAAGCTTCGGCGCCAATCTGCAGATGAATCATCCGGACTATGTGGTGCCCCTCGACAAACAGGACACCATCCCGTTGTTCGAAACGGTCTATCCGGCAACCGCCGCCGTATCCCCGCGCCTGATGCGGCGTTTCGTCGAAGCCGGTCTGGCCCTGACGCCTGGCCTGCCCGAATGGCTGGACCCGGCGACCTTGCAGCAGCTTAACGTTTCCGGATTTAGTGAATCTTTGCGCGCGGCCCATCATCCGACCGCCGAAGCCGATCTTTCGCCTCAGTCGCCCGCGCGACGACGGCTGGCCTATGACGAGGCCCTGGCTCATCAACTGGCGATGAAGGCCCGAAAGCAGCATCGTCAGGCATCACCGGCCATGGTGATCCATAAGCGCGGCTGGGCGCAACGCGCCATGGACGGCCTGCCCTTCGCCCTGACCGGCGCGCAGGTGCGGGCGCTGGCGGATATTCGCCGCGATCTGGACTCGGGCCTGCGCATGAATCGGCTGATTCAGGGCGATGTGGGTTCGGGCAAGACGCTGATCGCGCTGATGGCCATGATCGATGTCGCCGAAGCCGGGCACCAGAGCGTCATGATGGCCCCGACGGAAATCCTGGCGCGTCAGCATTATGAAAAAGCCCTGCCCGTTCTGGAGCCTTTGGGTCTGTCGACGGTCCTGATGACCGGCCGCGACAAGGGGGCGGCGCGCGAAGCCAAACGCCGGGCGGTCGCTACGGGGGAAGCGGCGCTCATATTCGGGACCCACGCCGTCTTTCAGGAAGGCGTCGATTTCAGCAGCCTGCACTTCTGCGTCATCGACGAACAGCACCGCTTTGGCGTGGGCCAAAGGCAGAGACTGTTCCAGAAAGGCGAGAGCGTCCACTATCTGTCGATGTCCGCGACCCCTATTCCGCGTACCCTTGCCCTCACCCAGTATGGCGAAGCCGACCTCAGCATCCTCGACGAAAAGCCCGCCGGGCGGCAGCCGATCCATACCGCCGTCATCCCCCGGGCGCGCTTGTCCGATGTGTTTCAGCGGCTTAAAACCGCCATCGCCGGAGGTTCGCAGGCCTATTGGATATGCCCGCTGGTCGAAGAAAACGAAGAATCCGACCTGATCGCCGTCGAAGCCCGCCACGCGTCGCTTCAGGAAGCCCTGGGACGCGAAGTCGGGCTGGTGCACGGCCGTATGCCGTCGCTTGAAAAGGAAGATGTGGTGGCGCGCTTCGCCTCCGGCGCCTTGCCCCTGCTCTGCGCCACCACGGTGGTTGAGGTCGGCATCGACGTTCCCAACGCCTCGATCATCATCATCGAACAGGCCGAACGCTTCGGTCTGGCGCAGCTCCATCAGTTGCGCGGACGCGTCGGTCGCGGTGCCGCCCAAAGCGCGTGCATTCTTCTGTATGATCTGCCGCTTGGTAATACCGCCAAGGCCCGTCTGGAACTACTGCGCACTACCGAGGATGGCTTTGCCATCGCCGAGATGGACTGGAAACTGAGGGGCGAAGGCGATGTGCTGGGGGCGCGTCAATCCGGCTTTCCCGCCTATCGCTTTGTCGATCCCGACGCCCATGGCGACCTAATCGTCATGGCGGCCCGAGAGGCCCAGTACATCCTTCAGCACGAAGGTCAGTTTTCCGTGGAACGTCGCAAAGCCCTGGACGTCCTGCGCCAGCTCTTCGACTGGCGACCGGATGCCTCAGATAAGACCGATTAGGTTAATAAAAACTTAACGTGATTTCTGGAATTGATAGCTGAACCAGCGCTCCGCCGCGTCTGCCTGAAGATCGCCATAGAACAGATTGTAAGCGCGTACCTTTCGCCGTTCCGCCCATGATCCGGAATAGGCGAAGGAATCGCCGGAAGGTTTTGAAACATATAGGATTTCACCTCGGCACCTTGCGCTGGTGCGACGTGAAATCAGTCCCGGAATGGCGCCCCATTCTAGACCGGTGGCGTTGGCAGCACCCAGACTGTGGCGAGCGTCCACCAGCTTATCCGTCACCCCGCCCGTCAGCGGATTGACGCACAGGGCTTTCACGTCGCCCATGGGCTCAAGAATATCGCCCGCCCCCCATATCATGGCCCGGCGCTGTGCCTGTAGCGCCCGGTCCGGCCGGCCGGAATCGATACTCAGATAGGCGACGACACAACCGGCCTGCGCCCGCACCGTACAGGCGGGGAAGGTCTTGCCCGGCGCATAGTCGGTCATCGGCACCAGGGTTTCTATGAAATAGGCCGCCACTAGACGCGACGCCAGAGCCTCGTCGCCGGCGATACGCTCCTGCACCAGACGTTGAGCCAGAAAGCCGCCCTGCTCGATCCCGACAATAATAAAGCCGCCCTCGTTGCGGCGCTGTTTCAAAAACGCGTCAAAGGCCTGTAGCACGTCTTCATAGGCGAACTGACGCGCTTCGCGGGCGTCCTCGCGCTGGGTCAGCTGGCTGTACAGACTGGCCTGACGGTATTTCGGCGCATAGACATATCCGATCGTGCCGAACGGCGCGGCATAGTTCGGCAACTGGTTACGGACAACCTCAGCCGACGCCGCGGCGTCATCTATGGGCCCCAGCCAGTGCTTGCCGCCGTTGAAACTGGTCGCGTGGACAAAAAAGACATCCAGCTTTTGATGATTGCGGTTGCGCCGGACCTCGTAACCTTCCAGCGCCGGGTTGAGAAACCAGCTGGTTTTGGTGCGGTAATCCGGCGCGGGCGGACGCTGATAGATCTGGAAAGGCACTTTCGGGTCGAGATTGTGCCGCAGAATATCGTCGCCCCACAACCAGACGCCGACGCTGCCCAGTATCAGCAGGCAGGCACCGGCCCCGATCGCGACCAGCCGGTTTTTTTTCAGCCACTTGCGTTTGAATTCAGGAAGAAGCGAAGAAAACATAGAAGGGCCGCATCACCTTTCTGTTTCGCTATGCGCGAATATTCTGTGATCGCGATCATGCCGCTTTGATGGGGTCACTGCAACCTTTGACACCTTCACATATTGTGAGCTCGCATTAGGGCGCTTTGGGCGTTCCGGGCTTGTAGGCGGCGTTTGGCCAGCGTTTGTGGACCCAGAACCATTCTTCCGGTCGTTCCCGCACCACCTGCTCGATAAAGGCCGACACCTTGGCGACGGTTGTTTCGATGTCCTGCGCCTTATGGCCGGTATTATCGACCTCGATCGGATCGTGGACGATCACGCGGAATCTGGCCTTTTCCAGACGTTCGACGGTCATGGGCTGCAAAACCGTACCGAAGCGCATGGCCAGCCGCGTCGGTCCGGGTGCCGTATCGACATTGCGCCCGAAAAACGGCGTCTCCACACCCCGGTTGAATTTCTGGTCGTTCATCAGCGCCACGGAGTCGCCCTTGCCCATGGCGATCAGCAATTCCTTGGCACCGTCGCCGCCCTTGGGGGCGAACAATCGCACGCCGTACCGCATACGGCCCGCCTTGATACGTTCATCCACATAGGGATTGTTGGCGGCGCGATAGGTCATCTGACACTGGACGCCGCTATCGACGATGGTCGAAGGCATGATCTCCCAGTTGGCGAAGTGACCTGAGATAAAGACGACCGGCGTATCGCTGGCCGCAATCGCCTTCAGCCGCTCCATGTTTTCGACAACCACCCGGCCATTGCCGATACGAATACGGTCCATGATCGCAAATTCGGCGAAGGTACGCCCCAGATTATCCCACTGCGCCCGGATGACGCGCGCCTTCCAGGCCTCATCCTTGTCGGGAAACGCCAGGTCGATGTTCTGGCGAACCAGTTTCTGGGTCGGCGAAACCGGGCCGATCACCCGCAAAAGCCAGCCGCCCACGTCCGACGCTGTATCGACCGGCAAGGCCCGGACAAGGCCGACAAATGCGTCATAGACCAGCGCTTCGAAACGCCAGGCCAGGTCTTGCCAAAAGGAGGTTTTTGCCACGGTCATCTTAAACTAATTTCTCAGGCTTTATTCTTAAGCTCTTTTTGAGCCTTGAGAATTTTTAACAAACGCTTCACGCGCGCCTCGGCCGCCAGATGGCTGGAGATCACGCCGTCCCAACCACCCGTAAAGTGACAGCGGAACACGAAATAGCGCACGAAAACGAACGGATATTCGAACGGCAATCGCAGGAGGATCGCCCAGGCCGGCTTTTTAAGCGCCTTGGCCTGCAGATTGGTATAGGAATCGAGTTTCTGCCGGATATGGGCATATGACCGCGCGGAAAAATGCGTCGCCGATCCCTTCAACTGTCCTACCGGTTCGTCACGGGTGTCCACGGTATCGTGGACCAGAGAGTCGCGAAACCGCACCCGACGACGGTCGTACAGACGGACATAGTTGTGGAAATCGGCCCAAAGGCGCGGCTTCGATTTGCCCGGATAGACGTTGCGCAGTTTAAAACGATAGGCCGGCAGTTCCGGTCCCGCCGCCATCAGGGCCTTGATTTCCGCAAAAAGCGCCGACGTCACCACTTCGTCGGCATCGAGATTCAGTATCCAGTCATGCCTGGCGCAGTCTTCGGAGAAGCGCTTTTGCGGTCCGTAACCGACCCAGTCGTTATGGAATATTCTGGCGCCCATATCGCGGGCTATCTCGGTCGTGCCGTCGGTCGATCCCGAATCGACCACCACGACTTCGTCCACCAGCCCCTCGATCGCCCGCAGGCAGGCCGCGATACGATCCGCCTCGTTCTTGGTGATAATGCAGGCGCTGAGCTTAACGGGCGGCGACATAAGACTACTCGAATGATAGAGGCCTCAGGCTTAGTCTCGCCGCTTGGCCGCCGTCAATAGCTGAATTGGATGATCCGCAGGGCGTCCGGTAAGCGTATGAACGGTAAACTCTATACGATAAGGCTACACCATGACCGACGCTGTCCTATTATGGTTTCGCTCCGACCTGCGCCTCGACGATCACGCCGCCGTAGCCGAGGCCGTGAAAAGCGGGTTGCCGGTCATTCCGCTCTATATTTTCGACGACTCCTTTCCTGCCCGGCCGCTGGGTGCCGCGTCGAAATGGTGGCTGAACCGGTCATTGGCGGCGCTCGATACGGCCCTGCAGAGGCACGGCTCGCGGTTGATTTTGAAAGCGGGCGATACCGAGAAAATTCTTAAAGAAATAATTAAAGAAAATAATATTAAAACAATATTTTGCTCGCATACTTTTGAACCAAAAGGTGAGGCATTCGATGCCCGGTTCGCGGCCGATTCCGGCATTGATGTCCGCCGCTTCAACACGCATCTTCTGGCCGATCCGTCCGCAGTCCGTACTGGTGCCGATGGCCCCTACAAGGTTTTCACGCCCTTCTATCGCGCCCTCCTTAGCAAGGGTTACGCCGACGGCCACACCCGACGTCTGTCGAAAAGCCCGTGGGTTGCCCCTGAAACCTGGTCGGAATCGCTGCCCCTCGATGCATTGGACCTTCACCCCAAACTCACGCCTTCGGGACAAGACTGGAGCCGGGGGTTCGATATCTGGACACCGGGGGAAGCCGGGGCGCACAGCCGTTTGCAGCACTTCATCGCACATGGACTCAAAAATTACGCCGACGGGCGCGACCGTCCCGACCTCGACCTGACGTCGCATCTGTCGCCACATCTGAGGTTTGGCGAAATCAGCCCGCATCGTCTTCTGCACGATGTGGAACGTGCCGTAGAGCACGACGCGTCCCTGCGTGACGGTTATGAGAAGTTCCGGTCCGAACTGGCCTGGCGCGATTTCTGTTTCGGCATATTATGCCAACAGCCCGATCTCCATCATCGCAATTTCAAGCCTCAGTTCGACGACATGCCGTGGGAAGACGATACGCGTGCCTTTCGCGCCTGGTGCCGGGGTGAAACGGGTTACAGTCTGGTCGATGCAGGTATGCGCGAACTGTGGCAGACGGGCATTATGCACAACCGCGTGCGCATGGTTTGCGCTTCGTTTCTGGTCAAGCACCTGATGATCGACTGGCGCAAAGGCGAGCAATGGTTCTGGGACACCCTGCTCGACGCCGATCCGGCCAACAATCCTGCCAACTGGCAGTGGGTAGCCGGCTCCGGTGCCGATGCCGCGCCCTATTTTCGCATCTTCAATCCCCTTACGCAGGCGGAGAAATTCGACCCGAAAGGTCACTACCGGCATAGATACATTACCGGTTTTCCAGAAATGAAAACCTCCCGCAGCCGCAGCGCTCACCAAAAATTTGAACAGGATCTGTTTGATTTTCTGGGTCATAAGCCGGATGCTGAGGCAGGTACGGGTATGATTGTCGATCACGGCAAGGCCCGGCAGCGGGCTTTGGACGCCTATGCCCGACTTAAAAACGAGGACTGATATTATGAGTGCCCAGATCGATGTCGCCACTTTGAAGGCCTTGCTTGACGACCATACGGTCAAAATCATCGATGGCAGCTGGGCGCTTGACGGTACAGATATGCAGGCGCTGTACATTCAGGATCACATCCCGACGGCACAATTTTTCGATATCGACGCCATCAGCGATACGTCCAGCGACCTGCCGCACATGGCGCCGACGGCCGACGTGTTTGCCCGTGCGGTGGGCAGCATGGGCATATCCGAGCGCGACCACGTGGTCATCTACGATCGTCAGGGCCTGTTTTCCGCCGCACGCGTGTGGTGGACCTTCCGACTGATGGGGCATGAAAAGGTTCAGATATTGCGCGGCGGCCTCCCGGCCTGGATAGCCGCTAGCTACCCGGTTCAGTCCGGCACCGAGTGGGTGAAAAGCATCGGATATACGCCACACAAGAATGAAAAACTTTCTATAGATATCAATGAACTTAAATCATATTCTGACATGACACATAAGCTTGTGCTCGATGCCCGACCTGCCGCCCGGTTTGACGGAACTATGGCCGAACCCAGGGCAGGACTGCGTTCCGGCTACATGCCGGGCAGTCGCAACCTGCCTGCCGCAGACTTGATCGAGGGCGGTGCCCTGAAGCCCGTACCGGTGTTGAAAAATGTCTTCTCCGCCCTGCACGTCACGCCGGACACCGAGGTCGTGACCACCTGCGGATCGGGGGTCACCGCAGCCATCATCGCTTTGGCCCTGTTCGAGGCGGGACACGAATCGACCCGGCTGTTCGATGGGTCCTGGGCACAATGGGGCCGCGAAGACCAGGATACGGTCGTCGTTAAAATCTAACGCACGGGCGGGGCATAGATCAGGCCGCGTTCCGGCGCATTCCACTGGGCATTCAGACCGCGCGACAAGCGCAGAGGCGAGCCCTCACCGATATTGCGCTCGAAGATTTCGCCGTAATTGCCCACCTGACGGAGAATATTGTATCCCCATTCCGGCCCAAGTCCCAAACCGCCGCCCAGATTGCCCTCGGCACCCAGCAGCCGCCGGATTTCGGGATGGGTGGATTCGGCATGAATATCTTCGACCTTCTGGCTGGTAATCCCCAGTTCCTCCCCCATGATGGTGGCATAAAGCGTCCAGCGTACGATATCCGCCCAGGCATCGTCACCCTGCCGCACGACCGGCCCCAGGGGTTCCTTGGAAATGATTTCCGGCAGAATCATATGGCCTTGCGGATCATCCAGGGTCGACCGTGCCGCCGCGAGGGCCGAAACATCCGCCGTCAGGGCATCGCACGCTCCCTTGGCATAGTTGTCGCGCCCCTCGTCTTCGCTGCGCACCACAACCGGCACGAATTTCAGGCCCTTGGTGCGAAAATAGTCCGTCAGATTCAGTTCGCTGGTCGAGCCGGTCTGGACGCAGATGCGGGCGCCCTGAAGTTCCGTGGCACTGTTGAGACGCAGGGATTTGCGCACCAGAAAGCCCTGCCCGTCATAATAGTTGACGCCAGCGAAATCGACACCGTCACCGGCGTCACGCGACAGGGTCCAGGAGGTCGAACGCCAAAGGACATCGACCTTACCGGTTTGCAGCGCCTTAAACCGTTCCGACGTCGATAAGGGGATGAAATTCACCCGGTCGGCGTCCGAGAATATGGCCGCCGCCATGGCGCGGCAAAAATCGACGTCGAAGCCACGCCAGCGACCGCTATTGTCCTGAAAGGAAAAGCCGACCAGTCCCGGATGCACCCCGCAATTGAGGCGACCGCGTGTCAATACGGCTTTCAGGGTGGCACTGCTGGTCGAGGGCGCCGTGAGTTCCGGTGCCGCGCTGACGACTGCCGGCGCATCCCGGGCGGTTTCGCGCGGCCCGCACCCCATCAGCGACAGCGCAAGGCCCAGGCACGCTGCACCACGTAAGGATTGGAAGGCGGACGCCACCGACATGACCGGTCCTTGTACGGTTTAGGTCTTCGCCCCATTCAATACCAAAGCCCGGACGCGGTCAAAGCCTAAGCCGGATCATTATGAAAGATTTGGGAAGTGGCGACCCCGGCAGGATTCGAACCTGCGACCGTCCGCTTAGAAGGCGGATGCTCTATCCAACTGAGCTACGGAGTCGTGCTTGAACTAGTGCGTCCAGCTCTGGCGGCGGTTGGTCGCAAAATTGTCGGCATAGGCCTTGATGATCTTGGGCGGGACTTCCGGCTCGATCAGGCGGAACGGAATGCCGTGGGTCTCGGCATAGGCCATGGCCTGTTCCTTCGAATCGAAGGTCAGGCGGACCTGCGCATTGGTGTCGGCAGACGAGGTCCACCCCATTAGTGGATCGGGCTTGCGCGCCGACGCCGTTTCAAACTCCAGTACCCAGTCCTGGGTCTTGGCCTTGCCCGATTGCATGGCGGTTTTGGCAGGTTTGAAAATGCGCGCGAACATATCGATCTCCGGACTCACGGCCCTCAGGCTGTCGGAGTCTGTTACTACAAAGATGACGTTTGGCAAAGGAAAATGGCCGAATTTAACCCACGAAAGCCTGCGCAGGCGCGACGAAGCAAAGCGAAACCATTCAATAAAAAAGACCATCCTTTTGGGATGGTCTTTTTTATTGAATGGTCGGGGCGAGAGGATTCGAACCTCCGACCTGCTGCACCCAAAACAGCTGCGCTACCAGGCTGCGCTACACCCCGAACATGTCATGTCTCGCCGAAGCGAGGCGCGCTTCATGCCACTTCGGGGCGGCTTCCGCAAGCCGTTTATCCATCGAACCACAGTTATTGCGTGGTTTCAAAGACCGGGTGCTCGATGCGGTCACCGGGCTTGATGCCCAGCTTGTCGCTCAGGCCGCCCTGTATTTCCAGTACGACGTTGGCCGCACCATAGGACGGCAGCGGCGTGTCATTCATCCGCACGGCGTTTTTCTGGATCGAAAGCACCTCACCCTGCGGCGTAATATAGATAATGTCCAAAGGAATAAGCGTATTGTGCATCCAGAAGGTGCGCTCCGCCGCCGACGGGAAGAGGAACAACATGCCGTGGTCGGCCTTTAGTTCCGCCCGGTTCATCAGGCCTTTTTCGCGTTCCACGTCATCGTCGGCTATCTCGACCCGGAACCGGTGGGTCGCACCGGCGCTGATGACCGATACCTCTTCCAGCTTGCCGCTGGCGGGCGCGGGCGCGCAGGCCGATATCAGCAGACCCACAGCCAGAACACCCGCCCTCAGGACATGGCGCATTCATCGCTCCTAATTTGCAGGTTTCTCAACCAGTTCTATCTCGAACAAGGCCGGCCAGTATTTACCGGTGACGAACAACCGCCGCGTCTGCGCATCATAGGCGATCCCGTTCAGGACGTCGACATTTCCCGCCTTACCCGGTGCGTGATCCAGCAACCCCGAAAGATCGACCACCCCGGTCACGGTACCGGTGCGCGGATCGATCCTGACGATATAGTCCGTTTGCCAGATATTGGCGTAAACCGCACCGTCGATCCATTCCAATTCGTTAAGGTAGTCGAGCGGCTTGCCCCGGATGGTAACGGGCACGTCGCGAACCGGCCTGAAGCTTTCCGGATCGAGGAAACGCAGACGATCGGTGCCGTCGCTCATGATCAGGTTCTGTCCGTCGTGGGTCAGGCCCCAGCCCTCACCGCTATAGGTCAGATGGCCTTCGAGGGCGAAACTCGCCTTGCCAATGACGAAGGCCTTCCCGTGTTTCCAGGTCAGGCCGATGATACGGTCCTTCCACGGCGCAATGCCTTCCCCGAAATATTCCGGTGCCAGATCGAACTGACGCTGCACCTTGCCGGTGTCCAGATCGACCCGTCGGATCACGGACGCCCCTTCCATGCCCGTGCTCTCATAGAGGTGACCGTCGAGAAAAAACAGCCCTTCGGTGAAGGCCTTCGGATCGTGCGGATAGGCTTTCACCACCCGGTAGCCAAAGCGCGTGACATTGGCGGCCTCGACCGGGGCGGCCACCACCTGGGCATGGGCCACAGGCGATGCCATCGGCGCCACGCCAAGGGCAAATAGCAAAAAGAGCGTTTTAAAATCAGGCACGCTGTATTCACCCTCGGACGGTCAAAGCAAAACGGAGACGCCAGCGCATCTCCGTTTAAAGGTTTTGCCGATATCGATGGCCGTTTCAAGGCCTGACCGTTCAGAATGTCAAACCAGCGCCTTCGGCTGGACTTCGGTGACCACCAGCCCCTTGGGCCCTTCGCCGAAACGCACCATCAGGGTGTCGCCCTGCTGTACGTCCTCAAGGCCAAAACGACGCAGGGTTTCGATGTGGATAAAGATATCCGTAGGGTCATTGCCGCGCACCACGAAGCCATAGCCCTTGGTGCGGTTGAACCACTTGATCGTTGCCGCTTCCAGATCGCCGATCTGGGTGCTGACCTGATGGCTGGACCGTACGGTGGACGGATCGCGCGCTTCGCGCACCGGCGCCGCGCCCGTAGCCTCCAGCGAGGTGATCTCGATGACCTGCCATCCCTTGGCGCGCTTGGCGATTTTGCATTCGATAGCCGCACCTTCGTGTGCCACGTCGCGACCGAGGTCGCGGAGCGCCGAAACGTGCAGGAGAACATCACGCATATTCGTCTGATCCGAATCCTGCGGGACGATGAAACCGTAGCCCTTACCGGCGTCGAACCACTTTACGCGACCCGAAATGGTCTTAAGTTCTTCGGCTTCGCTGCTCTTATTGTAATCGTACACACTCATATTCCTCACCAAGCCCACAAATATACATCTGTGATGCGCGAACTATAACATGGATATATCAAATGGGCAGGTAATTTTGAGGCCCATTTCGCATTTTTTGCGAAATTACGCCGAAAAATCGCTCATAGCGAGTGAAAAATAGCATTTTACCCCCAAAATGCACAACCATGCTGACGCCTATGGCATCAAAAGCACAGTTTATCCTATTGCGGACAGATGAACCACCCTTTTCAATTGTCCGGAGAATTCGCCATGGCAGTCCCTAGGGGAGTCGAACCCCTCTTTTCAGGTTGAAAACCTGACGTCCTAACCGATAGACGAAGGGACCGCATCTTTGGCGATATGTTCTTGATGGCAGTCCCTAGGGGAGTCGAACCCCTCTTTTCAGGTTGAAAACCTGACGTCCTAACCGATAGACGAAGGGACCGCGTCAAGAGGTGCGCTTGATAGCGTCACGGATTGTCCGTTGCAAGCGCTATTTTGCGTTTTTTCAACGCGCTTGTGAATATGTTCCGGTATGGGTCGAAAGTCGGTCAGCGGCGCTCAACCAAAGATATGCGCGATATCCTCGATCTCGAACTGGACGCCGTTGCGGCCCATATAGTCGTCGGGCTTGAGCCGTCCAGCGACGTGAATGGCGCCCGCCGGATTGAGCAGCGCCGCGCCGATCGCCGTATCCTGCGCGCGCCAGGCGATGGCTTTCAGCCGCTTGCCGCTTTCATCGATCAGATCGCAGCGGACATGCCCCCCTTTTAGCGCGCTGGCGTAACCGACGCGCATGTGCGGCAGGGCGAACAGCGGCTCCGGATTGCCCTGACCGAAGGGGGCCATGATTTCGAAGCGATCAAGCAGGGCACGGGTGGCACTGGCGGCGCTCAGGGTCGCGTCGATTTCCAGCCGATCCTTGCGATCGGCTTCGGCGGTGGCCTTGCCGATAAAGTCGTTCAGAAAGGCCTGTAGTTCCGCGACGCGTCCAGCCTCGATGCTCAGCCCCGCCGCCATGGCGTGACCGCCGCCAGACATGAGCAGGCCCGCCTCATAGGCCGCCGATATGGCCTGCCCCAGATTGATTCCGGCCTGAGAACGCCCCGAACCCTTGCCAATACCGCTGACCGGATCGATACCGATGACGATGACCGGCTTGTGCCAGCGTTCGCGCAAGCGGCCCGCCACGATGCCGATGACGCCGGGGTGCCAGTCTTCGCGTGCCACTATGACGACATGATCGTTTTCCGACGGCAATCCTCGTGCAGCCGCCATCGCCAGCGCCTCCTCCTGGACGGCGGCTTCGACGTCGCGACGGGTCTTGTTGAGGTCGTCCAGTTCCTGCGCCAGAGACAGGGCTTCGTCGTCCGACTCGGTCGACAGCAAGCGCACCCCCAGATCGGCGCGGCCGATCCGCCCGCCCGCATTGATCCGCGGCCCCAGCACGAAGCCGGAATGAAAGACGCTCATCAGGGCCGGGGCCTTGCCGACGTCGGTGACCTCAAGTCCGGCGACCTTCATCAGAGCCCGGATGCCTTTATTTTCCAGACGCGACATGACCTTGAGCCCCTGCGTCGCCAGCGCCCGGTTAAACCCGGTCAGGGCCGTCACGTCGCAGATCGCCCCCAGGGCGCTCAGATCGAGCCATTGCGTCAGGTCGGGCTTATGCCGGTCGGCAAACAGGCCGCGCTTTTCGGCCTCACGATTAAGCGCCGCCAGAACGACGAACACGACGCCCGCCGCCGCCAGATTACCTTGCTCCGAGGTACAACCGGGACGATTCGGATTGACCACGGCACGGCATTTCGGCGGATCTTCGCGCATCAGGTGGTGATCGATGACCACCACGTCCAGTCCGATGGCGGCAGCGTAGTCCAGCGCATGGTGCGACGAAGCGCCGCAATCCACCGTGATGACAAGGTCCGCGCCTTCGGCTTTCAGGCGATCAAAAGCCTTTTCCGATGGGCCATAGCCTTCGAGGATACGATCAGGCACATAGACGCTGAGGTCGTGGCCCATATGGCGAAACCAGCGAACCAGTTGCGCGGCGCTGGTGGCGCCATCCACATCGTAATCGGCAAAAACATAGACCTTTTGCCGGGCCTGCAAGGCATCAAGGATCGCAGCCACCGCCAGTCCCATATCCATGAAGGTCTCGGGTTCGGGGAACAGCGCTTTAAGGGTCGGCTTCAGGTAATGATCAAGCGCCTCGGCGGCGATCCCGCGTCCGGCAATCGATCGCGCAATGGGCTCGATAAAAGCGTCTTCGATCAGGCCTTTCAGCGCCAACTGGTCGGAAATCCGGCGCAGCTCCGGCTCACCGACGGCCCGGGCCTGACGGCGATCGACCCACAGCCGTCCCGTCACCGAGGTTTCAACGCCTAAAAACGGGTCGAGGGTATCGGCGAATCGGGTCTGGGCAATGTCATCGGGCATGATCTATCAAAGCGCATTCCGAAAAGTGTGCAACGGTTTTGACTGCGTCGAACTTCGTTTCGGAAACAAATGCGCGACTACAAAGTGAGGGGGCGGCGCATGTAAAGCTTGCGGATCGTCCGGGTTTTGGAAATGATCACCAGACTTTCGGTGGTGACAAAGGTTTCCCCCCGCGCGGTCACTTCCTTTTGCACACCGCGCAGAAGCGCGCCGGACGTTACCCCCGTGGCGATGAAGACGGCGTCGGAACTGACCAAATCGTTCAGCGAATATTTTTTATCGAAGTCCGTGATCCCCAGTCGCACAGCCCGCGTCCGCTCATCTTCATTACGGAAGATGAGGCGGCCCTGAAACTGACCGCCGACGCATTTGAGCGCGGCGCAGGCCAGAACGCCCTCGGGCGCGCCGCCCAGCCCCAGATAGATGTCGATACCGGTTTCGGGCTGCGCCGTATGGATGACGCCGGCTACGTCGCCGTCGGTGATCAGATGCACCCGGCACCCGGCCTTGCGCAGAGACGAGATGATGTTTTCGTGGCGAGGACGGTCCAGAACGCAGGCGACGATTTCGGAGACATCGACGCCCTTGGCCTGAGCCAGCGCCTTGACGTTTTCTTCCGGCGAAGCATCCAGATCGATAACGCCTTCCGGATATCCGGGGCCGATGGCGATCTTGTCCATATAAGTATCCGGCGCATGCAGCATGCCGCCGCGCGGCGCAAAGGCGATCACCGCCAGCGCATTCGCCATCGCCTTGGCCGCCAGGGTGGTACCTTCCAGCGGGTCGAGCGCGATATCGAGCTGCGGCCCCTTCCCTGTCCCGACGGACTCGCCGATATACAGCATAGGGGCCTCGTCGCGTTCGCCTTCGCCGATGACGATGCGTCCGTCAATATCCAGAGCATTGAGGGCGGCGCGCATGGCATCGACCGCGGCCTTGTCGGCGGCCTTTTCGTCACCGGCTCCTACCTCGGCATAGGCGCCAATCGCTGCCTCTTCGGCAACGCGAACGATATCGAGGCTCAGAGCGAAATCCGGACCGGGCATTTGGGCATATTCCTGTTTTTTAGTTATTCTTATTATCGGCGCGTCGCCGTTACTTTTCAACCGGCGGCGGCGTGGCCCGAGCGCGCAGCTTGCTGGCAAAGGCTTCAAGCTCGACAGGATCGACCGGCTTGGCCGGTGCGCCCAGCAACGGATCGATCCTTGCATTGGCGGCCGTGGTTATGCGCGCCGCCGGGTCCAGATCCCAGACGATGGCGTCGACCGTTCTTTGCAGCGCGCCGCCTATGCCCTGAATATCGAGCACCCGCCCCTTGATCTCGGCCGCCGTCGGCACATTCTCAGGTGGCGGCGGGAATTCCGACCAGGTAGGAAAGCCATTCGTAACGGGCGCCGGTGCCGGGGCCGACTGGGCATGGGCCACGACCGGCATTGATCCCAGCAGCACAACCGCCATCAGGCGCCGGAGGTTTAATGCAAAGTGGTTGATCATGACGTGCGCCCTTTTGATCCAGAACCGATCAAAAGCAAAATTTCGCCCGCCTGAACAGCCATAAAGTGCCTCACGTCACAAATATTCGCGGCACCAATAACGCCAGATTGCGGATCATATTGCCAGATTTGATCCCCACAGACGGGAAAAGCGGTTTAGAACAGGTCGTAAGAATCGAAAAACCGGAGGGTGACATGGCCGAAGAGATCAAGCCGAAACGTAAAAAAGCCGCGTCGGACAGCACAGCCCGAACGCGCAAGGCTACCCCTTCGACCCTCAAATCGCCCACGGTGAAAGCCGCCCCGAAAGCCCAAAAGCCGTCCAAGCCCGAGCCGCAACCGGAGCCTAAGGCGGAACAGGCCTCCGAATCGCGACGTGAAACCCCTTTCGATGCCGAGCAGTTCAAGGCGATGGAGGACCTGTCGGTCAATCTGGCCAAGGCGGCGATTACCGCGCAGACGGCCCTGGCCAGCGCGGTCTTCAAACAGCCCGAATTCAACGGCTCCGCCCCCTCCGATCCCTTTCAGGTCGGTCCGGCCATGACCAATGTCATGAATTCGCTGGCGAAAAGCCCGGAAAAGATGGTCGAGGCCCAGACGGACCTCCTGACCGGCTATATGTCGCTGTGGGCCGATATGACTCGCCGCTCGCTGGGCGGCGAAGCGGGTCCGGACACCAGCCCCAAAGACAAGCGATTCGCCGATCCGCGCTGGCAGGAAAACCTCGTCTTCGACATGATGCGCCGGTCGTACCTGCTGTCGTCCAACTGGCTCAATAATCTGGTCTCGTCGGTCGATGGCGTCGATCCGCTCGACAAGCGTCGCGCCGAGTTTTTCACCAAGCTGATCACCGACGCCTTTTCACCGTCCAACTTCCTGATGTCGAACCCCGCCGCGCTCGACACCCTGATCTCGACCAAGGGTGAAAGCCTCGTCAAGGGGATGCAGAAATTCGCCGACGATCTGGCGCGCGGCGACGGCAAGCTGAAGATTTCTCAGGCCGATTACGATCATTTCAAGGTCGGCGAAAACGTCGCCACCACGCCGGGCAAGGTCGTCTGGCGCGGGCCGTTGTTCGAGCTTCTGCAATATAGTCCGACGACCGAGCAGGTGCGCGAAATCCCGCTTCTGATCTTCCCGCCGTGGATCAACAAGTTCTATATCCTCGACCTTCAGGCCAAGAATTCGCTGATCAAGTGGCTGACCGATCAGGGCTTTACCGTCTTCGTTACCTCGTGGGTCAACCCCGATCAGTCGATGGCCAGCCTGACCTTCGAGGACTATATGTTCGGCGGAATCTATCAGGCCGTCGCCAAGGTCCGCGAACAGACAGGCGCCGAGACCGTCAACACGGTCGGCTACTGCATCGGCGGCACACTTCTGGGCGTGACCCTCGCCCACATGGCCGCCAAAGGCGACACCAGCATCGGCTCGGCGACGTTCTTCACCGCTCAGCATGATTTTTCCGAGGCTGGCGATCTGCTGCTGTTCACCAACGAAGCGTGGCTGACCGAGCTTGAGCGGCAGATGGATGCGGCGGGCGGCGTCCTGCCCGGCACGGCGATGGCCGACACCTTCAACTCCTTGCGCGCCAACGATCTGGTGTGGTCGTTCTTCGTCAACAACTACCTGATGGGCAAGGAACTGACGGCCTTCGACCTTCTGTGCTGGAACGCGGACCAAACGCGGATGCCCAAGACCCTGCACATGTATTATTTGCGCAAATTCTATAACGAGAACGCGCTGTCGAAGGGCGAACTGAACGTTGGCGGCGTCGATATCGACCTCAAGAACGTGAAGATCCCGATCTACGAGCAGGCCGGTCGCGAGGACCACATCGCTCCGCCGGGCTCGGTTTTCAAGGGTGCGAAATTGTTCGGCGGGCCGGTGACCTATGTCATGGCGGGTTCCGGTCACATCGCGGGCGTCGTCAACGCTCCCGCCGCGCAGAAATACATGCACTGGATCAATGAATCCAGTAATACCAAGGGCTTACCCAAGACTCTTGAGGCGTGGCAGCAGGATGCGGTCGAGTATAAAGGCTCGTGGTGGCCGCACTGGGCCGAATGGCTGCACGCAAAATCGGGTGATCTCATCCCTGCCCGCGATCCGGCCAAGGGCAAGTTCAAACCGCTGATGGACGCGCCGGGGTCTTACGTTCTGGTGAAGAGTTAAGCTTAAAAGACGCAGGGGCCACCGGCCCCTGCACCCCCTATATATTCGCGCATGAACGGTAATCTTTGCGCGCGACGTCAGTATTTTTATTGGGGGCGAAGCCCCCTTTTTTCATGCCAAACTACGGGGACGATTCCATGTGAAACGCCCGGTTATGGGGTGCAGGGGCCTGCGGCCCCTGCGTCTTTTCCCACTTACAACCGCAGGATAATCGTCTCGACGATCGGACGACGGCCCCAGACATTCTGCGCCGCCTTCTTGAGCACCCGCGCCACGGTCGTTTCCACCGTCAGGTCGTCGTCGCGTTCTTCGCGCGACAGCTTCTGCACGGCCTTCTCGACAATATCGCACAGCTTTTCGAGTTGGTCGGAGATGCTGTCTTCGTCCTCGAAGGCCAGCCCCAAACCGCGGACATCGACATAGGACGCTAACTGGTTCTTGGGGTTCAGAGCAAACGAGACGAACAACATGCCGTTATGGGCGGCGTGACGACGTTCGCGCAAAGCATCCGAGGCCTCCGGAACGATGACACCGCCGTCGACATAGAGACGGCCGGCGGGCACTTCGTCGATGATTTCCGGCTTACCGGGCGCCAGACGCACCATGTCGCCATTGCGCGGGGTCACCTGTTCCGGCACGCCGATTTCAGCGGCCAGAGCGGCATGCTTTTGCAGGTGGCGGCGCTCGCCGTGGGTCGGCACAGCGATCTTCGGCCGCGCCCAGGCGTACATTTCCTTCAGTTCGTCGCGGCACGGGTGGCCGGAAACGTGGATACCGGGATGGTCCTTTTCGGTGTGGATTTCAACACCAAGGTCTGAAAGGCGGTTTTGCAGAGAGCGAATGCCGATCTCGTTGCCAGGAATGACGCGCGAGGAGAAAACGCAACTGTCCCCTGCCCCCAGCTTGACCAGCGGATGGTTGCCGTCGGCGATGCGTGACAACGCCGCGCGCGGTTCGCCCTGCGAGCCAGTGCACAGATAGAGGACGTCCTTGTCCTTCATCTTGGCGGCTTCGCCTTCGCTGACGAACTCCTGAATGCCCGCCATCAGGCCGACGGACTTCGCCGCCGCCGACATGCGGTGCATCGAGCGCCCGACAAGGCAGACCGAGCGGCCATTGGCTTCGGCGGCGCGGATCACGCTGTCCATACGGGCAACGTTCGAGGCGAAACAGGCGACGGCGACGCGGCCTTTCAGACCGGCGATGACCTGAGTCAGGGCGACCTTCACATCGGCCTCTGAACCGGCATGGCCGTCGACGAAGACATTCGTCGAGTCGCAAACCATGGCCAGAACGCCTTCGTCACCCAGTGCCGTGATGGCGCTGATGTCGGTGGCCGCACCCGTGATCGGATCGGGATCGATCTTCCAGTCGCCGGTGTGCAGGACGGTGCCCAGCGGCGTCTTGATCGCCAGACCGTTTGGTTCCGGGATCGAGTGGGTGATGGTGATATAGTCGACCTCGAACGGCCCCAGATTGACCTTGCCGCCCAGCGGCACTTCGGTCAGATGGAAGTCTTCGATGCCCTTTTCGCGCAGCTTTTCACGGATCAGGAAAGCGGTAAACGGTGTCGCATAGAGCGGCGCCTTGATCTTGTCCCACAACCAACCGAGCGCCCCGATATGGTCTTCATGCGCGTGGGTCAGGATGATGCCGAGGATATTTTCACCTTCGAGGAACTTCGGATCGGGCACGATGACCTCGATCCCCGGCGTCGTCAGGTCGCCGAAGGTCACGCCGACATCCACGAGAATCCACTGGCGGTCGTGCTCCGGCCCGAAGCCGTAGCAGTTGAGGTTCATGCCGATTTCGTTAGAGCCGCCCAGCGGCAAAAACACCAGTTCGTTGTTATTCTTAGTCATTCTCTCTTTTTCTTACGGTGCGCTGATATATTTCGAGCAACCCCCTCAGCGTCAGATCGGGGTCGAAAGCATGGATCTTGGTGGTCGCCCCTTCGAACAGCGACGCAACGCCGCCGGTCGCCACGACCGTCATGGGCTGGCCGTATTCGGCCTGAATCTTGTCGATCAGATACTCGATGAGGCCCACATAGCCCCAGAATATCCCGGACTGCATCGCAGACACGGTGTCCTTGCCGATATAGTGCGCCGGCTTCTCGATCGCAATGCGCGGCAGCTTGGCGGCGGCTTGGTGCAGCGCCTGAACCGACAGGTTGATGCCCGGCGCGATGGCCGTCCCTTCCAACGCGCCGTCCGCGCAGACCACATCGAAGGTCGTCGCCGTGCCGGAATCGATAACGATCAGCGGCCCGCCATAGCGAATCCACGCGCCGATCGTGTTGACCAGACGATCGGCTCCGGCTTCGGACGGCTTGTCGATGCGAACCTCGATGCCGAGGTGCGTGTTGTCACCGATGACATAAGGTGTCTTGTGGAAATAGCGCTGGGCCAGCTTGCGCAGATTGAACAGCGACTGCGGCACGACCGACGAAATGATGCAGTCGTCGATCATGCGGAAATCGAGGCCGTTCATCTGCAGCAACTGGTACAGATAGACCGCATATTCGTCCGCCGTACGCGTCGATTCCGTCGCCGTCCGCCACTGCGCCAGCCATTTCTCGCCGTCGTGCACGGCAAACAGCGTATTGGTATTGCCCTGTTCGATGGCTAGGAGCATGGGGTGTCCGTATAGGTGACCGAACCGCTGGAGACGGTATGGATATGGCCGTGGTGGTCTTCGATGCGCAACGCGCCGAAGCCGTCGAGGCCGAGAATCGTGCCTTCAACAGGCGTGTTTTCGTGGTTTATCAGACAGATACGATCACGGCCATAGGCCCGAGCCAACCATTCCTGTGCTGTGGCTTCAAAGCCATCCTTCTGCCAGTTACTGAGACGGGCAGTGAAGATTGGATCGAGGCGTTGCAGAAGGCCGATCGCGTCATGCGGTTCACGAGAAATCGCGTTTAGTGCTGTCGTATTATAAGCCTCAAGGTCGGGCGCATCGGTAACATTGATGCCTATGCCGATCACAATGCCAAGTCCGTCATCGAGCGCTTCGGTCTGCACCAGTATGCCGCACAGCTTGCGGCCGTCGTACAGCACATCGTTCGGCCATTTGATTTTCAGGCTGTTCGGCGAGGCAACCAAGGGCCTCAGCAGATCAGTTACCGCCAGTGCCGTCACGAACGACAGCTGCGTCACATGGCGTAATTCGACGGGCAACACGCCGTACCATGATGCCATGAGGTTACCGGATATACCCGCCCACGACCGGCCCATCCGCCCAACACCGGCGGTTTGCTGACGCGCCTGAATCCAGCCGGGGCCGAAAAGCATTGAGCCAAGACGCGATAACGCCTCAAGCTGGGTCGAGGGCAAGGAGTCGTAAATGTCTATGGTCATAAAAGAAATGCAGGGGCCTCAAGGCCCCTGCACCCCAAAACGCAGGTTAATCAACAGGCTCAGTTCAGGCCGAAGCTTTTGACGGCATTGGCCGCCAGCGGATAAAGCCAGGCCAGAGCCACCATCGCCACCGGGAACGAAAAGGCCGCGGCCGCATAGGCGATCCACTTGGCTTCGAACGGCGATTTGTCGATCTCGCCCTTGTCGCCATCGAACCACATCAGCTTGATGATGCGCAGATAGTAGAAGGCACCGATGACCGACGCCACCAGACCGGCGACCGCAAAGCCCCAGTATCCGGCGTCCAGAGCCGCACCGAAGACGAAGAACTTGCCCCAGAAGCCCGAGAACGGCGGCATACCCAGCACCGACAGACACAGAACGGTAATAACGATGGTCAGTTTCACATTGACCTTCGACAGCCCGGCCAGCTCTTCGATCTTGGTGACGGCGACACCCTTGCGGCTCAAGGCCATCTGGACCGAGAAGAAGCCCAGCGTATCGACCGTGTACAGCACCATGAACAGCAGCAGCGCCTGAACGCCCTGCGCCGTACCCGTCGCCATGGCCAATAGAGCGTAGCCCATATTGGCGATCGACGAATAGGCCAGCAGGCGCTTGATATCTTTCTGCATCAGGCCGCCGAGGCCGCCGACGATGAACGAGAGCGTCGCCAGAGCCAGCATGACCTGTGACCACTGCTCATGCAGACCGGCAAATCCATCATTCAGCGTGCGTGCCAGCAGGACCAGTGCCGCAAACTTGGGCGCACCGGCGAAGAAGGCCACGACCGGGGTCGGCGCGCCTTCGTAGACGTCCGGCGTCCACATGTGGAACGGCGCGGCCGAGACCTTAAAGGCCAGACCGGAGATCAGGAACACCAGACCGAAGATCAGGCCGACCTGAGGATTGGCTTGCGCCGCCGCGGCAATGGCGTCGAAATTCATCGAACCCGTGAAGCCGTAGACCAGCGACGCACCGTAAAGCAGCAGACCCGACGACAGCGCGCCCAGAACGAAGTATTTCAGACCGGCTTCCGAACCCTTGGCGTCGTCGCGGCGGAAAGCTGCGAGGATGTACAGCGACAGGGATTGCAGTTCCAGACCGACATAGAGCGCGATCAGGTCGCCCGCCGACACCATCATGCTCATGCCGAGCGTGGCCAGCACGACGAGGATCGGGAATTCGAAACGGTTATTGTTGAGCCGCTCGAAATAGCCGCGCCCCAGAACGATGATCAGGGCCGAAGCGATATAGATGAACACCTTGGCGTAGAGCGCCACGCCGTCGGCGATGAAGGAGCCGTTGAACACCTTGCCGTGGCCGCCGAAGGCCGCCGCGAAGGCCGCCGCGATCAGGGCCACGCCGCAAAGCGCCGCCACCGTGCCGGCCGACTTATCGCCGCGCAGCGCCCCGTAGACCAGAATGCCGAGCGTCGACACGGCAAGGATCAGTTCGGGAATGGCCAGATGAAGAGCCGATGACAAATCCATAGCGAGGGCGCTCCTATCCGCCGATTACAGCACGGTACGTCGCGACAACGGCGTCCACGCTGGCGGTGGTAAAGTCGAAAACAAAAGCCGGATAGATACCCAGCAGCAGCGTCCCCGCGATCAGGGGCGCGAAGATGATCTTCTCGCGAAGCGTCAGGTCCGGATGGCCTTTCAGGGCCTCGTTGGTCACTTCGCCGTACATGACCTTCTTGAACAGGGTCAGAGCATACATGGCCGAGAGGATGACACCCAGAGCCGCCACCAGAGCCGCCCACGTCGAAGCCTGATACAGACCTGTCATTGTCAGGATTTCCCCGACAAAGCCCGACGTCCCCGGCAGGCCGACATTGGCCATGGTGAACAGCAGGAAGACGAAGGCGAAATGCGGCATCAGCTTGGTCAGACCGCCGTAGAAGGCGATTTCACGCGTATGCCATCGGTCATAGACCACACCGACGCAGAGGAAGAGCGCGCCGGAAATAAAGCCGTGCGAGATCATCTGATAGACTGCGCCCTGCACACCCGCCTGATTGCCGGCGAAGATGCCCATGGTCACGAAGCCCATGTGAGCGACCGACGAATAGGCGATCAGCTTCTTGATGTCGGTCTGGCGGAAGGCGATCAGCGAGGTCACGACGATGGCGATGACCGACAGGGTCAGGACGAACGGCGTGAACATTTCCGACGCCAGCGGGAACATCGGCAGGTTGAAGCGGATGAAACCGTAGCCACCGAGCTTCAGGAGGATACCGGCCAGCATGACCGAACCCGCCGTCGGGGCCTGAACGTGGGCGTCCGGCAGCCAGGTGTGGACCGGCCACATCGGCATCTTCACCGCGAACGAGGCAAAGAAGGCAAACCACAGCCACGACTGGGCCGCTTCGGCAAACTTGAAGGTCGACAGAGTCGGGATGTCAGACGTGCCCGCTACGCCGACCATGTACAGCATGGCCGCCAGCATCAGGACGGACCCCAACAGGGTATAGAGGAAGAACTTGTAGGCCGCGTAGATACGGTCCTTGCCGCCCCAGATACCGATGATGAGGAACATCGGGACCAGACCGCCTTCGAAGAAGACGTAGAACAGGAACAGGTCGAGCGAGGTGAATACGCCGATGACCAGCGTTTCCAACACGAGGAAGGCGATCATATATTCGACAACGCGCGTCTTGACCGACTCCCACGACGCCAGAATACACAAAGGCATTAAAAGCGCCGTCAGGGCGACGAACAGGACCGAAATGCCGTCAACGCCCATATGGTAGCTGAGGAAGCTGAACCACTGGATCTTTTCGACGAACTGATAATCGGTCGAGGCACGGTCGAAGCCGGTCAGCAGCACGACATTAAGCGCCAGCGTGGCCAGAGTCGTCCACAGCGCGATCCACTTGGCGTTACGCTCGATGACCGTCGTGTCGTCCTTGCGGGACGCCCACTTGACGCCGAGGATCGCCAGCGCACCGACCAGAGGCAGGAAGGTGATGATACTCAGAAGATTGGGGATTACCGGTGACATTTAAACTTTCTCTCCCCTATTTCGCCATGAAGAAGACGACCCAGGTCAAAAGACCCGCGATGCCGAGGAACATGACGAAAGCGTAGTGATAGACGTAGCCCGTCTGGGTGCGGACCAGCTTTTGCGCCGACTTGAGCGCGGTCCAGGCCGCCCCGTTCGGGCCGAGGTTATCGATGATTTTCACATCGAGCACCTTCCAGAACAGGTCGCCCAGAGCCTTCGAACCCTTGACGAAGGTGGCCTGATAGATCTCGTCGAAGAACCACTTGTTATACAGGAAGGTATAGAGCGGGCCCTTTTGCGCCGCCATAGCCTTCGGCAGGGCTGGCTTGAGCAGGTAGAAATAGACCGCGCCGAGCGTGCCGAGCAGGGTGACAACCAGCGGTGCCCACTTGACCCATTCTTCCTTGATGTGGTGCGCCTCGTGCAGGACGTGGTTGTGCGGACCGTGCTGGATAGCGTGGCCCCAGAAGTCGTGGGCGTGATCGCCGACGAAATAAGGCGCGAAAACGAAACCAGCGGCGACCGCACCGACTGACAGGACGATCAGCGGCACCAGCATAACCCACGGGCTTTCGTGCGGCGTATGGGCATGGTGATGGTCGTCATGGCCCTCTTTGTCTTTGGGGCCATGATCATCGTGCGCGTGGTCGTCATGACCATGAGCGGCATGATCATCGTGACCGTGCGAGGCGTGGTGATCGTCGTGGGCGTGTTCCCAGATCTTCTTGCCATGGAAGGTCATGAAGGCCAGACGCCACGAATAGAAGGCAGTCAGCAGCGCGGCCAGAATACCGATGCAGAAGGCGAACATGCCTTGCGGCGTGTTGGACGCGGCCCATGCGGTTTCGATAATGGTGTCCTTCGAGAAGAACCCGGCGAAACCGATTTGCGTGTGCGGGATACCCAGGCCGGTGATGGCGATGGTGCCGATGGTCATACAGGCATAGGTGATCGGCAGATACTTGGCCAGACCGCCCATCTTACGCATGTCCTGTTCGTGGTGCATGCCGTGGATGACCGAACCGGCCCCCAGGAACAGCAGCGCCTTGAAGAAGGCGTGCGTGAACAGGTGGAACATGGCGGCTTCGTAAGCACCGACACCGGCGGCGAAGAACATGTAACCGAGCTGGGAACAGGTCGAGAAGGCGATGACGCGCTTGATGTCGTTCTGCGTGAAGCCGATCGAGGCTGCGAAGATGGCGGTAATCGCACCGATATAGGTGACGATGGTCTTAGCGACCGGGGCATATTCGAACAGCGGCGACAGCAGACAGACCATATAGACGCCGGCGGTGACCATGGTCGCCGCGTGGATCAGGGCCGACACGGGCGTCGGGCCTTCCATGGCGTCCGGCAGCCAGGTGTGCAGGAAGAACTGCGCCGACTTACCCATCGCGCCGATGAACAGCAGGAAGGCGGCCAGATCGAGCGCCGACCATTCGTAACCAATGAAAGTCCACGTCGTCCCGGCCTTGGCGGCGATCAGCGGGAACAGTTCGTGGAAGTTGATCGTGCCGAACATCCAGTAGACCGTCATGATGCCCAGCGCGAAGCCGAAGTCACCGACGCGGTTGACAACGAAGGCCTTGATGGCAGCCGAGGACGCACTGTCCTTCTGGAACCAGAAACCGATCAGCAGGTAAGACGCAAGGCCCACCCCTTCCCAGCCGAAGAACAGCTGCATGAAGTCGGCAGCCGTCACCAGCATCAGCATGGCGAAGGTAAACAGCGACAGATAGGCGAAGAAGCGCGGACGCGACGGATCCTCGGCCATATAGCCCCAGCTATACAGGTGGACCAGCGACGACACGCTGGTCACCACGATCAGCATGGTCGCCGACAGGGCGTCGATGCGGATGGACCACGCCGAATGGAAGGTGCCAATATTGATGAAGTCGAGCAGCTTGACCGTAAAGGATTCAAGGCCGCCCCACGTGTGCTGAGAGAAGACGTACCACGACAGGGCGCAGGACAGGAACAGAAGGCCCGTCGTCACCGCCTGAGAGGCGATATTGCCGATCTTGCGACCGAACAGGCCCGCGATCAGCGCGCCGACGATGGGCGCAAGTACAAGGATCGTAACCAGAGTTTGCATGATTTCCTTAGCCCTTCATCATGCTCGCGTCATCGACTTCGATGTCGCCGCGGTTACGGAAGAAGGTAACGAGAATAGCCAGACCGACGGCGGCTTCGGCCGCGGCGACGGTGAGGACGAACATCGCCATGATCTGCCCCTGCACATTATGCAGGTGCGTCGAGAAGGCGACGAAGTTGATATTGACCGCCAGAAGGATCAGTTCGATCGACATCAGGATGATGATGATGTTGCGGCGGTTCACGAAGATGCCGAAGACGCCGATTGTGAAAAGAATGGCCGACACGACCAGATAGTGGGCAAGACCGATAGTCATTCCTTGATTCCTTCGCCGGTTTTGACCTGCACGATTTCGACCGCATTCTTACGACGACGCGTGACCTGCGTGTGAATGTCCTGACGCTTGACGTGGACGCGGTGCTGAAGCGTCAGCACGATGGCCCCGATCATGGCGACCAGAAGCACGAGGCCCGAGGCCTGGAAGAGATAGACGTAGTCCGTATAGAGGACGCGACCGATGGCTTCGATGTTCGACATTTCCGGGCCGTAGACCTGCGGCGATTGCCCGGCCGCCGCGCCGCGATCGGCAATGGCGATAGCGATCATGATCAGCTCGGTCAGAAGCAGCACACCGACGACCGCACCGATCGGCAGGTAGTTGGCGAAGCCCTGACGCAGCTTGACGAAGTCGACATCAAGCATCATCACCACGAAAAGGAACAGCACCGCGACGGCGCCGACATAGACGACGACCAGCAGCATGGCGAGGAACTCGGCCCCCATGAGGACGAACAGGCCCGCCGCCGAGAAAAAGGCGAGGATCAGGAACAGCACCGAGTGCACCGGGTTGCGCGCGGTGATCACCAGCGCTCCGGACAGAACGGTCACTGCCGCCATTATGTAAAAGGCAATTGCCAACATGATCGGGACCTCCGCCCCTTTAGTTACTCTGGGTTCGGGATCGCTCCCTACCCCTTCAAACCGTGATCCCGCAAGCTTTAACCTTACGGAATCGGTGGATATTAACGGTACGGTGCGTCCAGCTCCAGCGAACGGGCGATTTCGCGTTCCCAGCGGTCGCCGTTGGCCAGAAGCCGTTGCTTGTCGTAGTACAGTTCTTCGCGCGTATCGGTGGCGAATTCGAAATTCGGCCCTTCGACGATGGCGTCGACCGGGCAGGCTTCCTGACACAGACCGCAATAGATGCACTTCACCATGTCGATGTCGTAGCGCGTCGTACGGCGGCTGCCGTCGTCACGCGGTTCGGCTTCGATGGTGATAGCCTGAGCCGGGCAGATGGCTTCGCACAGCTTGCAGGCGATGCAGCGCTCTTCGCCGTTCGCATAGCGGCGCAGCGCGTGTTCACCGCGGAAACGCGGCGAGATTGGGCCTTTTTCGAACGGATAGTTGATGGTCGCCTTGGGCTTCATCATATATTTCAGCGCAAGGCCGGTGGCCCCGACGAAGTCGAGCAGCAATGCGCCCTTGGCGGCCTGAACGAGACGGGCGATCATACGAGGTTACCTCCGAAAACGCGGTAGGCCGCAATCAGGACCACAGCCACCAGCGACAGCGGCAGGAAGACTTTCCAGCCCAGACGCATCAACTGATCGTAGCGGTAGCGGGGGACGATGGCCTTGGCCAGCGCGAACATGATGAACCAGAACACCACCTTCAGGATGAACCAGCCCAGGCTGATCAGGATGTAGGCCAGCGAACCCTGCGGGACGATCGAGTCCATTGGGATCGGCGACTGCCAGCCACCGAAGAACAGGATGGTGATCATGGCGCACATCAGGACGATGTTGGCGTATTCACCGATCATGAACAGCAGGTACGGCGTCGAGGAATATTCGACCTGATAACCGGCAACCAGTTCCGATTCCGCTTCGGGCAGATCGAACGGCGGACGATTGGTTTCGGCTAGGGCCGAGATATAGAACATGACCATCATGCCGAGCATGATCGGCAGCTTGATGATACCAAGGCCGAGCAGCCCGCCGCCGCCGAGGAAGTTCCAGTTCCAGAAACCGCCCGCCTGCGCGTTGACGATGTCCGACAGGTTCATCGAACCGGTCAGCAGGACGACGGTGATGATGATGAAGCCGAGCGAGACTTCGTAGGACACCATCTGCGCCGCCGAGCGCAGCGCGCCGAGAAACGGATATTTCGAGTTGGACGCCCAGCCGCCCATGATGATGCCGTAGACACCGAGTGACGAGATGGCGAACAGGTAGAGGATGCCGACATTGATATCCGACACGACCCAGCCCGGCGCGAACGGGATGACCGCCCACGACATGAAGGCGAGGATAAAGGTCAGCAGCGGCGCGATCAGGAAGACGGTCTTGTCGGCACCGGCGGGAATGATGACTTCCTTCAGCACGAACTTCAGGAAGTCGGCGAAGGACTGCATCAGACCGAACGGACCGACGACGTTCGGGCCCTTGCGCATCTGCACGCCGGCCCACACCTTGCGGTCACCCCACAGGAGGAAGGCCAGCGAAATCATGACGCCCATGATGACGGCGGCGGATTGGCCGATGGTGATGATCGTCCAGCCCCACGGGCCAGCCCAGAAAGAAGGTTCAGTCATTCTCTTACTCCGCCGCCAGACTCAAAGGCGTCGACCGGACCGCCGAAATTTCCGCCATGGCCACCGAGGCCCGCGCAATCGGGTTGGTCAGATAGAAGTCCTTGATATTGGAGGCCAAAAGGCCGTCTTTAATCTCGCCCTTGACGCCAAGGGTGGTCACATCGAACGCTTTCGCTACCGGCTTGGCGTCGACGCGGCCGAAGGTCGGGTGATCGGTGATCAGGGCGCGACGCAGATCCGACAGGCTGTCGTACGGCAGGGTCTGGCCCAGCTTGGACGACAGGGCGCGGAAGATCGACCAGTCCTCCTTGGCCTCGCCCTTCGGGAAGACCGCGCGTTCAGCGATCTGGACCCGGCCTTCGAGGTTGACGTACATGCCCGACTTTTCGGTATAGGCAGCCCCCGGCAGGATGACATCGGCGACCGAAGCCCCGGCGTCACCGTGCGAGCCGACATAGACCACGAACGAGTCCTTGAGGCCGCTGGTGTCGATTTCGTCGGCCCCGATCAGGACCACAACATCGAGCTTGCCGTTCAGGATACCACGCGTATCGAGACCACCCTCGCCCGGCACGAAGCCCATGTCGAGACCGGCCACGCGGCCTGCGGCCTGATGGACGATGTTGAAGCCGTTCCAGTCTTCGCGCACCACGTTATAAGGTGCCAGAACTTCCGACGCGATCAGGCTGAGAACGGCGGCACCGTCTTCACCCGACAGCGGACCGGTGCCGACCAGAACGGCGGGCTTCTTGGCGTTCTTCAAGAGGTCGCGGAACGCGCCTTTCTTGATGTCTTTCAGCGCCTTGGCGTCGGAACCCAAGTGTTCGTAATCATAGGTCAGGTCGTAGGCTTCACCGATGACGCCGATCTGTACCTGCCCCTTGAGCCAGGCCTTACGGATGCGCGCATTGATCAGCGGCGCTTCCAGACGCAGATTGGTGCCGACCAACAGAATGACGTCGGCCTCTTCCAGCGCCGCAACGCCGGTATTGAACAGCCACGATTCGCGCGGCGTATTGGCCGAGACCGGGCCGAACTGCTCGCCATGCTGACGACAGTCGAGGTTCTTGACACCCAGAGACGTGAACAGATCCTTCGCGGCTTTGAGGCTTTCGGCGTCCTGAAGGTCACCGGCGATGACGCCGATCTTCTCGGCAGTTATCGCTTGCAATTTGCCAGCCACTGCATTCAGAGCCTCGTCCCACGAGGCCGGGGTCAGGCTGCCGCCTTTACGGACATAAGGTTTGTCGAGACGCTGACGGCCCAGACCGTCAACGGCGTAGCGCGACTTGTCCGACAGCCATTCTTCGTTGAGGTCTTCCTTGAGACGCGGCAGGGCGCGCAGCACGGCGGCGCCGCGATTGTCGATGCGGATATGCGCGCCCAGCGCGTCCATCACGTCGATGGTTTCGGTCTTGGTCAGTTCCCACGGGCGGTAGTTGAACGACCACGGCTTGTGCGTCAGGGCACCGACCGGGCACAGATCGTTCAGATTGCCCGACAGTTCCGACGACACGGCCTGTTCCAGATAGGAGGTGATCTCAGCGCCTTCACCGCGCGAAATCATGCCCATCTCGGTCACACCGGCGACTTCGGTCGAGAAGCGGACACAGCGCGTGCACTGGATACAGCGCGTCATATAGGTCTTGATCGTAGGCCCGAGGTGCTTTTCTTCGACCGCGCGCTTGTTCTCCTGATAGCGGGAACCGTCGCGGCCATAGCCCATGGCCTGATCCTGAAGGTCGCATTCACCGCCCTGATCGCAGATCGGGCAATCGAGCGGGTGGTTGATGAGCAGGAACTCCATCACGCCTTCGCGGGCCTTCTTGACCATTGGCGTGTTGGTGAAGATTTCCTGACCGTCGGCGGCGGGCAAGGCACACGAAGCTTGCGGCTTCGGCGGTCCCGGCTTCACCTCGACAAGGCACATGCGGCAGTTGCCCGCGATCGACAGGCGCTCATGGTAACAGAAACGGGGAATTTCTTCGCCCGCCAGTTCCGCCACCTGAAGCACGGTCATGCCGGGTTCAAACTCGACCTCGACCCCATTGACTTTAGCTATCGGCATGTGCCTCAAACCTCATACGTAAAAAAGTGTTCCGAAACAGCGGGCTATTAGAACCAGCTCTTATCCCCGGCGACGTAGTCGTCGTGGAATTGCTGTTCGGACTTGAACAGGTAGATAATCAGCTCGACGAACGAGATGAACGCGACCGCCAGACCCGGAATGACCAAGATCCAGCCGATCGTGCCGCAGATCAGCATGATGATGCCGGCATTGGTCTTGCCGAGGTAGAACTTGTGGATACCGAAGACCCCGAAGAAGAAGGTCAGCAGCGCGGCAATCCACTTGTTCTTGTCAGCCAGACCGGTGTGAAGCACGTAGACGCTGCGGGCAATGCCGTCGCTGCCTTCGAAATCGACCGTCGTTCCGGCCGCAACCGACCGCGCGCCGCCCATCAGATCGGCCTGAGAAAAGCTGTAACGCACGCTGTCATCACCGCTGATCAGACCCTGACCGGTATAGTTGTCGAAAGACAGAACCTTGCCCCGCATGTGTGTCCCCTACTCCGCCGCGATGGTGTGCCCGGCGAAGTTGGACTTCGACGAACGGTAAAGCGTGATGCGATCCTCGATCTCGTGACGGAAGTGACGGATCAGGCCCTGAATCGGCCAGGCCGCCGCGTCGCCGAGCGCGCAGATGGTGTGGCCTTCGACCTGCTTCGTGACTTCCAGCAGCGTGTCGATTTCCTTCGGATCGGCGTCGCCGGTGACCATGCGCTCCATGACGCGCCACATCCAGCCGGTGCCTTCGCGGCACGGCGTGCACTGGCCGCAGGACTCGTGCTTGTAGAAGTAGCTGAGGCGCGCGATGGCCTTGATAAGATCGGTCGACTTGTCCATGACGATGACCGCCGCTGTGCCCAGGCCGGACCCCAGACCGCGTAGGGTGTCAAAGTCCATGGCCAGGTTTTCGCACTGTTCCGCCGGGATCATCGGCACCGACGAGCCGCCGGGGATGATGGCCTTGAGATTACCCCAGCCACCGCGAATACCACCACAATGGTCTTCGACCAGCTGGCGGAACGGGATCGACATGGCTTCTTCGATATTGCACGGCTTTTCAACGTGGCCGGAAATGCAGAACAGCTTGGTCCCGGCATTGTTCGGCGCGCCGAAGCCCGCGAACCACTGCGCGCCGCGACGCAGGATCGTGCCGACGACAGCAATCGATTCCACGTTATTGACGGTCGTCGGGCAGCCATAAAGACCGGCCCCAGCCGGGAACGGCGGCTTCAAGCGCGGCTGGCCCTTCTTGCCCTCCAGCGATTCCAGCAGCGCGGTTTCTTCGCCGCAGATATAGGCCCCGCCACCGTGGTGAACGTAGATGTCGAAGTCCCAGCCGTGGATATTGTTTTTGCCGACCAGCTTGGCCTCATAGGCCTGCTTGATCGCGGCTTCCAGGCGCTCGCGCTCGAAAACGTATTCGCCGCGCAGATAGACGTAACAGGCATGGGCCTGCATAGCGAACGACGCGATCAGGCAGCCTTCGATCAGCAGATGCGGATCGTGGCGCATGATTTCGCGGTCTTTGCAGGTGCCGGGTTCGGATTCGTCGGCGTTCACAACCAGATAGTGTGGGCGATCCTTGACTTCCTTCGGCATGAAGGACCACTTCAGGCCGGTCGAGAAACCCGCACCACCGCGACCGCGCAGGCCGGAGTTCTTGACGTTGGTGATGATCCAGTCGCGCCCGTAGGACAGGATGTCCTTCGTCGCATTCCACGCGCCGCGTTGCTTCGCGCCTTCGAGGCCCCAGTCGTGGAAGCCGTAGAGGTTCGTGAAAATCCGGTCTTTGTCTTCGAGAATACCAACCATTACGCTTTCTCCGCTTCGGGAGCGTTCGGAATCTTAATCGGCTTGGCCAGCGAGCCGTCGAACAGCGACGGATCGGTCAGGCTGGTCGCGCCACCCAGAGGTTCGGACGTGAAACGGCCATTGTACGGCCCCGTCTTCGGTGTCTTGCCGGCGGCGAAATCGTCGATGATCTGGGCCAGATTATCCGGCGTCAGGTCTTCGTAGAAATAGTCGTTGATCTGCGCCATTGGGGCATTGGTGCAGGCACCAAGGCATTCGACTTCCTGCCAGTAGAACTTGCCGTCCGCCGAAAGCTTGTCCTTCGGGCCGATCTTGTCCTTGCACACCTTCATCAGGGCTTCGGAGCCACGCAATTGGCACGGGGTCGTGCCGCACACCTGAATCAGCGCCGCGGAGCCTACCGGCTCAAGCATGAACATGGTGTAGAAGGTCGCGACCTCATAGACGCGAATCTGCGGCATACCGAGCATCTTGGCGATGGCCGTGATGGCGGGCTCACTGACCCAGCCTTCCTGCTTCTGAACCAGCCACAGGATCGGAATGACCGCCGACTGACGGCGGGAGTCTGGGTATTTGGCAATCCACCAGTTAGCCTTTTCAAGCGTTTCAGGCTTGAAGGTAAAGCTTTCCGGCTGAACGGCGGCGAGACGGCGAACGGACATCTCAGGCCTCTCTCATCTGGGGTACGAAATAGTTTTTATTTAAGCGGCTCATTGTTTCAGAGCCTCCCAACGGTCGTGACGCGCCTTCATCATGCGCGTCGAGGCCGCCTTGACCAGCGGCAAGCGCTTGGCCAGCAGCATGGACACCACGGCAATGCCGATCGACGCAAAGACCAGCGGCGATTCCGCCTGCTGCGGGTTGGCATCGATATAGAGTTTCACGCCGAAAATGATCACCAGCAGCGGCACATAGGACACGGCGGTTTCCAGCAGAAGGTCCCTGAGGTACCCCGTGGCGCCGTCCGGATGGAAGGCAAATGCGGCGCGACCCAGCATGTAGCGCAGGCCGATGGCAACCGTCAGGAAGACGATGACGAGCAGAAAGGATTGCCAGGTTTGCATTATGCGGCCCTCCCCGCCTTACAGGCCGCACGAGCAGCGTCGATCCGGTTGCCCGCATCGCGCACGAACGGAATGTAGCGCGAAAAGCGGCGCATGATAAAGATCACCACCAGAGCGCCGATCAGGGCCGGCGAATGCGACAGCTCGGGGTGCATAACATAGATGTACCAGCGAAGGGCCACGCCGATCAGCATATAGGGGATGAAGATCGCCCCCAGACGCAGGAACTCATCGTACAGGAAGCCATTGGCCCCGCCCGGATGGAAATTCCAGGCCGACTTGCTCATCAGCCAGCGCACGAGAATGATGGCGGCGATAATCGTCGAACCGACGATCAGCGGCATCACCACCATCATATAGGGCGCCAGATGCGCCGCATCGTGCGGGAAGTCGGGGTTCATCGATCGACCTCGCCGAACACGATGTCGAGCGAGCCGAGGATCGCCGAGACATCAGCCAGCATGTGGCCGCGGTTCATCCAGTCCATCGCCTGCAGGTGGGCAAAGCCCGGCGCGCGGATCTTGCAGCGGTAGGGCTTGTTGGTGCCGTCCGAGACCAGATAGACGCCGAATTCGCCCTTCGGTGCTTCGACGGCGGCATAGACCTCGCCCGGCGGCGTCTTGAAGCCTTCGGTATAGAGCTTGAAGTGATGGATCAGCGCTTCCATCGAGTTCTTCATCTCGGCGCGGCGCGGCGGCGTGACCTTGTGGTCGGCGGCCAGCACTTCGCCCGGCGTGACTTTCAGCTTTTCAAGGCACTGCAGCATGAGGTCGGCGGCGATGCGCATTTCCTCGACGCGGCACAGGTAACGGTCCCAGCAGTCGCCGTTCTTGCCCAGAACGATCTCGAAATCGAGCTCGTCGTAGCACTCGTAAGGCTGCGACTTGCGCAGATCCCAAGGCACGCCCGACCCGCGAATCATGACGCCGGTGAAGCCCCAGTCATAGGCCTGCTGCTTGGTCACAAGGCCGATATCGACGTTGCGCTGCTTGAAGATGCGGTTTTCCGTAACGAGCGATTCGATGTCAGCCAGGGCGCGCGGGAATTCCTTGCACCAGGTGATCATGTCTTCGATCAGTTCCGGCGTCAGGTCCTGATGGACGCCGCCCGGACGGAAATAGTTGGCGTGCAGACGCGCCCCGCAGGCGCGTTCATAAAACACCATCAGTTTTTCGCGCTCTTCGAAGCCCCACAGCGGCGGCGTCAGCGCGCCGACGTCCATGGCCTGGGTCGTGATGTTGAGCAGGTGCGACAGGATGCGACCGACTTCCGAGAACAGGACGCGGATCAGCTGGGCGCGCTTGGGCACTTCGAGACCGAGCAGACGCTCGATCGCCAGACAGAAAGCGTGCTCCTGATTCATCGGCGCCACGTAGTCGAGGCGGTCGAAATAGGGCGTGTTCTGCAGATAGGTGCGGTATTCCATCAGCTTTTCGGTACCGCGATGCAGCAGGCCGATATGCGGATCAACGCGCTCGACGATTTCGCCGTCGAGGTCGAGCACCAGACGCAGAACGCCGTGCGCCGCCGGGTGCTGCGGGCCGAAATTGATGGTGAATTTGCGGTCATCGAAGCTGGAGCGCGCCTCGACATCGTCGAATACGGCACCGGTCTTCGCATCGACAAAGGAGGCCATCGGGTTTTTCAGTTCATCAGCCATGATACTATGCCTTCGCCTTTTCATCGCCCGGCAGCACGTATTGCGCGCCTTCCCACGGCGAGAGGAAATCGAAACGACGGTATTCCTGCGTCAGCTTCACCGGTTCATAAACGACGCGTTTTTGTTCTTCGTCATAACGGACCTCGACATGGCCGGTCATCGGGAAGTCCTTGCGCAGCGGATGGCCTTCGAAGCCATAGTCCGTCAGGATGCGGCGCAGATCGGGCTGGCCCGAAAACAGCATGCCGTACATGTCGAAGGCTTCGCGCTCGTACCAGTCAGCGTTCGGATAGACGTCGCGCACGGTGGGCACCGGCACCACTTCGTCGGTCATGACCTTGACGCGCAGGCGCACATTCTGGGTCAGCGACAGCAGGTGATAGACGACATCGAAGCGACGGGCCCGCTTGGGATAGTCGGCACCGCACAGGTCGATCAGCTGATGGAAGCGATAGGGCTCGGCGCGCAGCTTGGTCAGCACCTCGACAATGCGCTCACGCTCAACGACCAGCGTCAGTTCACCAAACGCAAAGATGGTCTCAATGAGGCCTTCCTTGAAATCGGACTTCGCCTGCTCGGCAATCTTGAGGAGTTTTTCTTCGGACATTCTGAAACTCCCTTAGCGACGGATCGTGCCGTTGCGGCGGATCTTCTTCTGAAGCTGAAGCAGACCGTACAACAGGGCCTCGGCCGACGGCGGGCAGCCCGGCACATAGACATCGACCGGCACGACGCGGTCGCAACCGCGCACGACGCTGTAGCTATAGTGATAATAGCCGCCGCCATTGGCGCACGACCCCATCGACAGGACGTAGCGCGGGTCCGGCATCTGGTCATAGACCTTGCGCAAAGCCGGCGCCATCTTGTTGGTCAGGGTGCCGGCGACGATCATCAGGTCCGACTGGCGCGGTGAGGCGCGCGGGGCCATGCCGAAGCGCTCCATATCGTAGCGCGGCATCGAGGCCTGCATCATTTCGACAGCGCAACAGGCCAGACCGAAGGTCATCCACATCAGCGAGCCGGTGCGCGCCCAAGTGATGACGTCATCAGCCGAAGCGACGAGAAAACCCTTGTCGTTCAGTTCGGTGGAGACGGCTTCGAAAAACTTGTCGTGGACTTTGGGGTCGTACCCTTCGACGGTGCTGCGGCCCGCTTGGCCGTAAGCCGTTACGTCCGTCTGGCCAGGAAGAATTATTCCCATTCCAGGGCTCCTTTGTTCCACTCATATATAAAGCCTACGGTCAGGACGCCGAGGAAGACCATCATCGACCAGAAGGCGAACTGCATCCCCGCCTGCGGCAGGTCGAACATCGACACCGCCCACGGGAAGAGGAACGCCACTTCGAGATCGAAGATGATGAACAGGATCGAGACGAGGTAGAATCGTACGTCGAATTTCTGACGGGCGCTGTCGAAGGCGTTGAAACCGCACTCATAGGCCGACAGCTTTTCGGTGTCAGGCGCCTTGGGGGCCAGAACCAGCGCGGCGACGATGAAGCCGAGGCCCAGAACGAGTGCGATGCCGAAGAATATGATGATCGGCAGATATTTTATAAGCAGGGCTTCCACGGGTGCGACCTCACTTTTAGTACGCGCCATACGCCATATTGCACCGCGAAGGGCAAAGCGGACGGCAGACTCAATGAGTGCCTATTAGACCACCTCGGGCCAAGCTTCAAACACTAGAAACAAAGAAAACGTGGGAAATGATAAAATTGTATCAGAAATTATAGCAATTGCGAAGCACTCGCAAATCATTCCCGCTCGTCCACAGGCAAATCGGTTTTTGACGTTTTTTAGAAACATCACGCTTGACACCCGCCCCTGCCCCGCACTATCAAGCCCACCTCTTCACGAAGCGCCTTAAACGCTTTGCTGCAGAGGAAAAATTCAAGTTTGCGGGTGTAGCTCAGTTGGTTAGAGTGTCGGCCTGTCACGCCGAAGGTCGCGGGTTCGAGCCCCGTCACTCGCGCCACTTGCAGAGACGTCCAGTCCTCAGGTGGCCTCGCAAAACTTGATAATCATTATGGAATGCGGGTGTAGCTCAGTTGGTTAGAGTGTCGGCCTGTCACGCCGAAGGTCGCGGGTTCGAGCCCCGTCACTCGCGCCACTTGAATGATACGCTCTTCAGGTGGCCTCGCATTTCCCTCTTTTCTCTCTGAATTTCGTCATCTGCGTTAACTTTGCCATAGGCAAGGTCGTGCGTTTGCGTGTAAGTCTGTCCTGAAATATTGGCAGGGTAAGGACGAGCGTTTTGGGCGGCCGCATGTCGGATGTGACATAGAATCGCCCATATTCATCCGGAAAAGTCGCCACGGACACGTGACGACCTTTGGGGCGAACCCCAGAGCTTTGCCGCGTTATTTATTATGGGGGCAGGTGCGGCGTCTGATTTTGGCGCCGGATGGTCTGTCTGAAAATTTCAAACGACGAGCGAAAGCGAACCTATGCGCAAATCTCATCTGTTTAACGCCACTGCCCTCGGCCTCGTCATGGCCGTCGCCCTCGGGGCGCAGGCTCAGGCCGAAACCAGCATCACGACCGCGACCACGACGCCGGTACGCACGGCCACCATCGGCACCGGCGGGACGGCCGACGATATCAATATTACCTCGGCCGGCACGATTACGCTCAAGGACGCCAACGCCCGTGCGGTGACGATCGATTCCAATAACAAGCTGACCATGGCCGGTGCCATCGACATGTCGGCGTCCGGCGATAATGCGACCGCCATCTATGTCGACGGCGGTCGCACCGGCAGCGTGTCGGTCTCCGGCAAGATTACCGTCACCGACGACTATACGCCCACCGATACCGACAGCCCAGTGGACGGAATCACCGACGGCGCTTTCGCCACCGGCACGGGCCGTTATGCCTTCCGTTCGGCCGGCACCACGCCCTATGTCGGTAATATCGACTTCCTGGCCGCCACCACGACGACGACCGGCAGTGTCATTCTGGTCGAGGGTAATAATTCTTATGGGGTCCGCTTTGAAAACGCCCTCACCGGTAACCTGACCCACAAGGGCAGTCTGACCGTCGTCGGCAACAATGCCCGCGGCTTCTCGTTCGAGAATGCGGTTACCGGTCGTCTGATCATCGGGGGTTCGGTCGGCGTGCTGGGCGAAGGCGCCACGGCCCTGAACCTCACCGGGGGCGTCAACGGCGCCGTGATCATCGACGGCACGATCGCCGGCAGCGGTTACCGTCTCACATCCATCCCGGATCAGGCGACGCTGGACAAGCTGCAAGCCGAAGACAAGCTTCAGGCCGGGCCTCTGATCAATATCGCCTCGAACATCACCCAGGGCCTTCTGATCCAGTCCGCCATCACCAATACGGATGCCGCGACCGTCACCACGCCGAACAATGACGAAGACGGCAACGGCATCGACGATACGCTCGACGGTGCGGCCTCCCTGAGCCAGTTCGGTGGTGCCGCCGCGCTCAGGATCGGGTCGGCGACGCAGGATATCACGCTTAACGCCATCAACATCGCCTCGACCGCGACGGATCTGTACAAGGATCAGAAGTTCGGCCTCGTCGTCCGGGGTTCGGTGACGTCGGCTGGCGTGCTGGACGGCATCGCCGCCAAGGCAATCGAAACCGGCGGCCTCGGTCGTACGGTCCTGTTCGAAAACGGCATTCTGATCGCAGGATCGGTCTCCTCGTCTTCTTATCTGGCAGAAAACCGCGCCGTCAGCCTGCTGTCGGGCACTCAGGCCGCGAAGTTCAACGTCTCAGGTCTCGTGAAGGGTACCGCGGCCTCCAAGACCAACCAGACGGCCTACGGCATCTATATCGGGACCGGAGCCAATGTGCCCGAACTCAATATCGCCGGTTCGGTTCAGGCCGCGGGCATAGGGTCCAAATCCAACGCCACGGCGATTTTCGACGCGTCGAACCTGCTGGCGCGGGTGACCAATACCGGGAACATCTCGGCCTCGCTCACCGCCACCGACGATGACGGAGACGGCGTGATCGATACCTCGACCAATCGCGCCGTGGCCATCGATACCCGCGGCAATACGCTGGGCCTGACCCTGACCCAGACCGACCTCAAGCCGGACGACGATACGGTCGCCGCGCCGTTCATTACGGGTGACATCCTGCTGGGCTCCGGCGCGGATGTCCTGAATATCAATGGCGGCTTTATCCTCGGCAATATCGATTTCGGGGGTGGTGCCAACAGCCTGACCATCAATACCAAGGCCATTGTCGCCGGTAAGATGACCGGCAGTGGCACGGTCAATCTCGATATCGTCAACGGCAGCCTTAATCTGGCGCTCGGTTCCCGACTGAACCTGAGCCAGTTGAACGTTCGCAAGGACGGTACGCTGCGCTTCATTCCGGATACGACCGCCCCGGGCACGGCACTGCTCGTCTCCGCCGGGCCCGCGGTCTTCGAAACCGGCGCCAAGGTGCAGATCGGTATGTCCAAGATCGTCAAGGCACCGACGCGCTACACCCTGCTGACCGCTTCCAGCATCACGCTGGGCACGCTCGACACGGCCAGCCTCGACGCCAATATCCCGTATCTGTACAAGGCGGCCTTGTCGACCGACACGGCCAAGACCAGCCTGTTCGCCGACGTCCGTCTGCGGACCCAGAGCGAAACCACCCTGACGGCGAACGAATTCGCCGCCTTCGATGCGATCATGACCGCCGCCCAGGGGTCCACGGGAGCCACCAACGCCCTGCTCGACCCGATCACGGCAACCGGATTCGAGAAGGCCTACCTCTCCTTCCTGCCCGACTATTCCGGTGAAACCCTCCTCAGCCTGGCCAAGGGCAATGACGCCCTGAGCCGCACCCTGGCCAGCCAGTCAGTCATCCCGCCGACCGGCGAAAACCAGTACTGGCTGCAGGAATATGGCTATCAGGTTACCCGCGACCGCGCCGAAGTCACCGGCTTCGACGCGCGCGGCTTTGCCTTTGCGGGCGGCGTCGAGCGCGGCCTGACCTCCACTCAGGCGGCGGGCCTCTATCTGGGCTATACCGCGGCCTCGCCTTCCGACACCTTTGCCTCGCCCGAAGAGGACATGACCGCCACCGACCTCAGCCTCGGCGTCTACTGGCGTCTGGATACGGGTTCGGGGCTGAAGAGCTGGGTCCGCGCCGGTGCCGGTTATACCAAGCTCGAATCGACCCGCCAGATTCTGGAAGGCACCTTCATTTCCCGTAACGAGGCGACCTGGAATGGCGTCAGCTATTCGGGCAGCGTCGGCGCCTCCTACGGGTTCGAAGCTGGCTGGCTGAGCCTCACGCCGCTCCTCAGCGCCGACTACTACGGCCTCAAGGAAGACGCCCACACCGAAACCGGCGGCGACGTCGCCTTTGACCTGTCTGTCGAGGAACGCACCAGCCACATCCTCAGCGGTTCGGCGATCCTGAATATCGGCCGCTCGGACAAGAACGCCCTCTTCCGCCCGGAACTGTGGGTCGGCTACCGCAACAACTTCTCGGTTGAAATCGGCGATACCGTCGCCCGTTACGGCACCCAGACGCCGTTCACCCTGCACGGTGGCACCGTCGAAGGCGGCGGCCCCGTGGCCGGTCTGCGCATCGCCGCCTCGAACGAATACAGCTATTTCGGCATCGAAGGCGAGTACGAGAAGCAGGACGCTTACGAGAACGTGTCGCTGTCGCTGCGCGCGCGCTTCCAGTTCTGATCCCGGTACCTCGGGTCAAAAACGCCGCCCCCTCCGGGCGGCGTTTTTTTTGCGCGGTTTATCTTACAGAGGCACATGACGACTGAGGCTTTGCAGCCCAGGGGCTAGGATCGTGTTTTTAACCACAAGGATTCCTACCATGGCCACAGCACAACAAAGTCAAGGCGGCTCCAACAATCTGGCGATCATCCTGGGCGTCGCGCTCATCGCCGTTCTGGCGGTCATAGCGGTCTATATGATGCAGGATAACCGTTCGGGATCCGAACGCGCCGCCGACGCCATTGAGGCCCTACCGCAGGGCGTCGACAAGGCAGCAGACAAGCTGGGCGACCAGCCGCCCGCCGAGAACGTCAAGCGCAACGCGGAAAAGGCAACGAATTAACCTACTCGGTTGCCGTTCGCATCGATCAGAAGCTCGCCGTCTTCTTTGTAGAACGGCCCCGCAGGAAAACGCTCGATCAGGTCGAGGACCGTCTCGCTTGGTCGGCAAAGCTTGGTTCCCTTGTCGGTTACGACAATGGGACGATTCACCAGCACAGGATATTCCAACATTGCCAACAATAGGCGTTCATCGCTGACGGCAAGATCGAGCAGGCCCATTTCCTTTGCGGGGGACTTGCTTTCCCGTAGGGCTGTGCGTGGTGTAAGTCCTGCCGCCACCAACAGACTGACAAGCTGCTCCCGCTGCCAGCCCGTCTGTAGATACTCGACGACCACAGGCGTAAAACCCGCCGCTTCGAGAAGGGCCAGCACATTGCGAGACGTCCCGCAGTCAGGGTTATGATAGATCGTTACAGACATTGTTCTTCTCTCGATTTCAGAAACCACGCACAGACGGCGTAAGCGACCAACGCGCCACCTATCTGCGCCGCCACGAACGCTGGCGCATCATGGGGGCGAATGCCCGCAAAGGTGTCGGATAGGCTTCGAGCAAGGGTAACAGCTGGGTTGGCAAACGAGGTCGACGCCGTGAACCAATAGGCGGCAACGATGTAGAGGCCGACCGCCACAGGAACGAAGCTGTCTCTGAATCTGACCGTGCCGAGGATGGTTATGACCAAGCCGAAGGTGGCGATACCTTCCGAGAGCCACTGTGGGGCACCCGTTCTCACCTTCTCCGATACCTGAACGATGTCCTCACCAAACATCATATGCGCCAGCCAGACGCCAAGCGCCGCTGCTAAGACCTGTGCGCCGATATACCCCAAAGACGCCTGCGCAGAGATTTCTCGCCGCAGGGCGAAGACGAGCGTTACAACAGGGTTGAAATGCGCGCCAGAAATCGGGCCAAGCAAGGTGATCAGAACGACAAGGATTGCCCCTGTAGCGATAGCATTACACAGCAGGGCGATGGCGACATTACCGCCTGATAGCGACTGGGCCATGATGCCCGACCCGACGACCGTGGCCAGCAGCAAGCTGGTGCCCAGCCCCTCCGCGAACAGTTTGCGACCAAAGCTATAGGTCTCAACAGCCACAGGCGATCTCATCCAATAGCGGCTGGCACAGGTCGGCCCTGCCGCCGCAGCAATCGCGGAGCAGGAAGGTAAGCAAGCCCTTGATGCCGTCGAAGTCCGCGAAGTAGCGGATGCTGCGCCCCTCTCGGACGAACTTGATCAGCCCAGCGTGCGCCAGCACCGACAGGTTGGCCGACATGGTGTTCTGCCTTACACCAAGGTGATCACCGATCTCGCCTGCGGCCATGCCCTCTGTGCCCGCCCGTATGAGCAGGCGTATGACATCCAGACGCGTTTCCTGACTGAGCGCCCCGAAGGCCGCGATTGATTGATTCTTATCCATACATCATGATTATTTGATATATGTGATCCTGACAAGCCCTGTCGCGTCTTATAGGTGAAGCACCTACCTAAAGGAACAAGCCAAAATCCACGGCCTCAGCATCGGCCCGCCGTCCTGTCTTCAACGATCTGACGAAGTGCGAATGCCCGACAATGGGTTGAAGGCGTGAGGGGATTTTCCATCGAACATAGAAGGATCGACCTCTGACGAACATCCCATGCTTTTGTCCTAATGATATGCGCCGGTCATTTCCGGGGCGATCTGTTTCGACCATCCCGGACGGGCTCGACGAACCGTAGATGGATGGTTTCCCCGTCGTTTTTGAAGATGCTGAGGGCCGACGATGGCCAAACAGTCTGGAAGCCCTTGTCTGCGCACTTTGGTGGCACAGTCCGGTGGCACAGGCTGTTGGGTGTTTAGTGTCTGATTCTACAGGGTAAAACGACTGTTGGGAGGCCGTTTGGTGGCACAATCCGGTGGCACAAGGCGGGCCATTCTGTCGATTTTCGGCAAATACTTGATTTAATTCAAGAATTTGGTGGGCGATGACGGGATCGAACCGCCGACCTACTCGGTGTAAACGAGCCGCTCTGCCAGCTGAGCTAATCGCCCTGATCCAAGGACCAAGTCCGGCAATAAAAATCCGGAGGCCGGTCAATGCCAACCTCCGGACTCTAAGTCAAGTCTCGCGGATCGTTTTCCGCAATAAACCTGTGCTGAATTAGCCGTTCAGGGCCGACTTCAGGCCTTCGCCGACGCGGAAGCGCGCGGTGACCGAAGCCGGACGGGCAACGGTTTCGCCGGTGCGCGGGTTGCGGGCGGTGCCAGCTTCGCGCTTGACGGCCAGGAAGGTGCCGAAGCCGACGAGGCGGACTTCTTCACCCTTTTTCAGGGCATCAACCACGCTGTCGGTGAAGGCGTCGACGGCCTTCTTGGCTTGTTCCTTGGTCAGACCCGCCTGCTCGGCGATGGCGGCCACGAGTTCAGCTTTCGTCGTCATAATCTCTCTCCCAGCCCGCGGAAACGGGCATCTGCTTGTAAACCGGTCAACCGGACTCACCTGAGTCGTCGGCGGGTGGACCCGATAGAGACTACAATTTTAGGCTTACGTCAAAAGCGAAATCGTACTTTTTGCACTGCAAACCGAAGTTTTTTAAGGGTTTACACAAAAAAGAGCGAAATTTGAGCGCCTTAGACGCCCGAATTCCGCTCCATTGCATTTGGATACGCTGCGGTTGCACTGCAAACCGCAGCAAATCCTTGTACTTTAATGGGCCGTGAGCCCATCGCTATCCTCGACAACCGGCACTGCGGTCGCCGAAATCACCGGCTCTACCCACTCGACAGACTCAAGCGGACGGGTCAGGGCATGCCTGAGCACCTCTTCCACGTGTCCAACGGGAATGATCTCCAGGCCGGCCTTTACGTTTTCCGGCAGGTCGGCGAGATCCTTTTCGTTTTCCTTCGGAATAAGTACCGTCTTGATGCCGGACCGCAGGGCCGCCAGAAGCTTTTCCTTAAGGCCACCGATCGGCAGAACCCGACCGCGCAGGGTAATCTCACCCGTCATGGCGATATCCTTACGCACAGGAATACCGGTCAGAACCGAGACCATGGCCGTGACCATGGCCACCCCTGCCGACGGGCCGTCCTTGGGCGTCGCCCCCTCCGGCACGTGGACGTGGACGTCGGTGCGGTCGAAGACCGGCGGCAGGATGCCGAACTTCGGCGCCAACGCCTTCACGTAGGAATTGGCCGCCGAGACGGATTCCTTCATGACGTCCTTGAGGTTGCCGGTCACCTTCATATTGCCCTTGCCGGGCATCTTGATGGCTTCGATGGTCAGGATGTCGCCGCCGAATTCCGTCCAGGCGAGGCCCGTGACGATGCCGACCTGATCGACCTCGTCGGTTTCTCCGTAGTGGAACTTTTTGACGCCGGCGTATTTGGCCAGACGTTCATCGTCGATGGTGATCGACTTGACCTTTTCCTTGGCCAGATCGCGGATCGTCTTGCGCGCCAGATTACCCAGTTCGCGCTCAAGCGACCGCACGCCCGCCTCACGGGTATAGTAGCGGATAAGGTCGCGGATGGCGGCTTCCGGCACGATCCACTCGGCGTCGGACAGGCCGTGATCCTTGGCCAGAACCGGCAGGATGTGACGCTTGGCGATCTCAACCTTCTCATCCTCGGTATAGCCGGGGATGCGGATAATCTCCATCCGGTCGAGCAGCGGCTGAGGCATGTTCAGGCTGTTGGCCGTGGTGACGAACATGATCTTCGACAGATCATAATCGACCTCCAGATAGTGGTCGGCAAAGGTCGAGTTCTGCGCCGGATCGAGCACTTCGAGCAGGGCCGAGGCCGGATCGCCGCGCCAGTCGGCACCCATCTTGTCGATTTCATCGAGTAGGAAGAAGGCATTGGTCGATTTGACCTTCTTCATGTTCTGGATGATCTTGCCCGGCATGGAGCCGATATAGGTCCGGCGGTGACCGCGGATTTCCGACTCGTCACGCACGCCGCCCAAGCTGATGCGCACGAATTCCCGGCCCGTCGCCTTGGCGATCGACTTGCCCAGCGAGGTCTTGCCGACGCCCGGCGGCCCGACAAGGCACAGGATCGGCCCTTTCAGCGTACCCATGCGCGCCTGCACGGCCAGATGCTCAAGGATGCGATCCTTGACCTTTTCCAGGCCATAGTGATCGGCGTCCAGCGTGTCTTCGGCCTTGCTCAGGTCGATGGCCTTGGGCTTGCTGACGCCCCAGGGGATAGCCAGCAGCCAGTCGAGATAGTTGCGCACCACGGTCGATTCCGCCGACATCGGCGACATGTTGCGCAGCTTGTTCAACTCCGACATCGCCTTGGTGCGGGCTTCCTTGCTGAGTTTCGTCGCCTTGATCTTTTTCTCAAGCTCGACGATCTCGTCCTTGGTATCGTCCTGCTCGCCCAGCTCGCGCTGAATGGCCTTCATCTGCTCATTCAGATAATATTCGCGCTGGGTCTTCTCCATCTGGCGCTTGACGCGCGAGCGGATCTTCTTCTCGACCTGAAGAACGCTGATCTCACCTTCCATCAGGGCGTAGATTTTCTCAAGTCGCTTGCTGACCGCAAGCTGCTCCAGAAGCTCCTGTTTATCGGCGATTTTGATGACCAGATGCGCAGCAATCGAGTCGGCCAGAATATCGGCTTCGTTGACCTCGGCCAGCGCCTGCAAGGCTTCCGGCGGGATCTTCTTGTTGAGCTTGATATAGTTTTCGAACTGCTCGGTCACGGCGCGGACCAGCGCTTCGAGGTCCGGCCCCGGCGTGAAGGCGGGCTCCAGCGCCACGGCCTCGGCTTCGTAATAGTCCTGACGATCGGTGAAGCGCTTGATCTGGGCGCGCGTACGGCCCTCGACCAGCACCTTGACCGTGCCGTCGGGCAGTTTCAGCAGTTGTAGGACATTGGCCAGCACGCCGGTCTCATAGATGCCCTCGGCATCCGGATCGTCGTCGCCGGAATTCTTTTGTGTGGCGAGCAGTATCTGCTTGTCGCCCTTCATTACCTCATCGAGCGCCTGAACGGATTTCTCACGCCCGACGAATAGCGGCACGACCATGTGCGGGAACACCACGATATCCCTCAAAGGCAATACGGGTATGGTCAAAACATCAAACATTCACTCAACTCCTGAGCCGGACAGCAGGCCGTATTAACACATGGCCTGTAACAATTCCTGGCACCTTTTAGCGGTTCGCCGCGTCAGCGATTCCATCAACGATAGACCAAATTATTCGAACATGCTTGCAATAAGCTATCGTCGACTAAATCATCATGTTTATTTGGGTTTTTAACGCTATTTTTCAAGTCAAAGAGGTCAGTCAATTTTTAGACAATGTTGATTTATAGAGATGCTCCCTATCCAGCAATTCCCGACTGCGAGCGCGTAGTCGCTTTACGGGCACACCGGCGTATATGGACCACGCTTCCGTGTCAGAATTAACCAGTGACTGGCTTCCAATGGCGCCCCCCTCACCGATTGTAACACCTGGCAAAACGACGCTGCCTGCGCCGATAATAGCGTGACGACTTACGCGGACCGCCGAAGAATGTACGTTCGTATATTCCGAACGCACAGTAGGGTTAGTCATGTAATTTCCAGAAAAATCATCGGAAGATGATAAAATTTTTACGCCGAAGGAGCATCCGGCATACTCTTCAATAGTTATGTCTGCATGACCGGATACAATTGTCTGCGCAGCGAGGTGAACATTATTTCCAATCAACAAAGAAGACCCAACTGACAACAAACAATTTGCGTCTATACGAACCCTATTTCCTAAAAAAATTTTTCTCGTGTCAACAATAATACAAGTCTTATGTATAAGAACTTCATCACCTATACATCCAAATTGCATTCTATCCACTTCTTCTTGTGAAAAAAAATCAGAATTGCATCCCGGCATTAAATTTTCCCATTTTTAATGTAAAAATTCTTAACTATTTTTTGAAGAAGTTTGTTACAGGGAAGCTCCAATTTAGAATCTAAAAATCCAATTATTTCATTTGGTGTCAAAAAAGTACTCCGGCGGAATTCCGATTCGCGCAAATAATGCATAACCCGAATATCGTCTTCCGATATGTAATTTAATCGTATATGTTCAGGGTCATTGGCAGCATTATATTGTGCAGGCAAAACACCTATATTAAAACCCAATTTATACGACATCAGTGTAAGTATAATCTGACACCTCATATGGCTATCGCAAATTTCCTTAAAACGTCGCTCATAATCCAGCACGTGCTTACCAATGGATGACAACGCGCTTGCATTAAGTCCTACAAATCCGAGATTAAAATACGCCGGCACAGATGATTCAGCATTCGTCATAGAGTAATTATGCAGAACACTTGGCCATTCAATATCAAATCTATCAAAAATATCTGACCAAAAATATTTACCTCCGCGTTCATAACCATCAGAAGGCGCTATGCTGATCGGCGGAGGAAAATGGGCCATGTGTCCAATTATAACTGGATCATCACGGCAAAGAACAGAAAACAAAGGATCTATATCTTTTGTCAAAATAGTATCAGCATCCGACAAAATTATTATATCGGCGCTGGAAGGAATACACAAACGCCAATTCGCAGTACCGTGTATTCCAAATTCTCTAAAAATGTCTACAGGCACAGCCTGCCACGAGATGTTGAAATTCCGGCTCCAGGGATTCTCAGACTTTACCCAATCTATGTTGCATTCGTCTCCCACCACGACCGTCAACAGACACTCTTCATACGCCCCGCCTAATTGCCTCAGACAATAATTAAACAACTCAACTTGTTTAAAGAATCCTGGCGTCGGAGATATGGGAATGCGGAACTCCAATTTCGGTATTAAATTTTCACGCATAATTCATAGCACCTTTAAGGCTGTCTAAAACTGCATCAATAATTTCATCCATTTCAGCAATTGCATTCCCTGACCGCACAGGAAGGGCACACATTGTCTTCGACAACTGTTCAGAAGAAAGACAGGAATTGTGTGCAAAATTTTGGTACATGGAGGCCAGACTTGGCCTATAATATCTTCTAATTTCCACGCCTTTTTGAGCTGCCAGGTCTACGAAGCTTTCTGTAGTTTGCTCATCGGGCAGTCGTATAGGGAAGAATTGCCAAGGTGAGGCTGCAACCTCTCTCGAAAATATCAAACCATCCAACAATTTAATTTGTTCTATATAGCGCGTCACAACACCTTGCCTTTGTTGCAGTAAGACATGTCTTCGACGAAGTTGAGCCAGACCAACTGCTGCGTGGTATTCAGACATTTTTCCATTGAATCCCCAGTACACCGTATGGTCTTGGTGGACAGGTAGCGCAAAGTTAATTGCGGCACGAAAATTAGATACTCGTGAATTGTGCATAAATACACACCCACCTTCACCAATCCCCAAAGGTTTTGTTGCGTGCATAGAAAAAATTTCGAAGACATCGGGATGGACGACCCTGCCCGTTCGCCTAACTCCTAAACCCGCCGCTGAGTCTATGATGACCTTTACACCGTGACTCAAGCACATTCTGATTAAATTCTCAATATTTGTTAGTATTCCAAACGCTTCAACAATCATTACTGCCGATATATTTTCAGACTTTAATATATCTTCTATAATAATTTCGTCAAATGCCCACTTATCAATAGAGACGTCAAATATAACCGGCGTGGCACCGGCCGAGCAAACGGCTCCTAAGGAAGCCGGAAATGTAAAAGCCGGAACGGCAACCTTTCCATTCACTCCCGCTGCGAGAAGAGCCGCCGTCAGCCCTGAGGTCGCATTGCTTACACATACACACCGCTCTGCTGTATCAGCAGATCCAAAAGCGCTTAGTAACCCCGCTTCCAGTTCCGTCGAAAGCGGCCCAAAATTTGAATATCGGGCATTACTGTGTATCTGCCGAAGATAAGGCAATACATCTTCTACAGTAGGCAAATCTGGCTTTACTGATAAATACATCATGTTAAAAAAATAGCCTGTTACAAACAGGCTATTAAGGTCATTTTATTTCAATTTAAGCTGCGCCGCCGCCGCGTTTTTCGGCGTAGATCAACAACGGCTGAGCCCGCTCTTCGACGACTTCGCCATTGATCACCACTTCTTCGACGCCCTGCATATTGGGCAGTTCGTACATGGTGTCGAGCAGGATGCCTTCGAGGATCGAGCGCAAACCGCGCGCGCCGGTCTTGCGAACGATGGCCTTCTTGGCGACGGCGAACAGCGCCTCTTCCGTGAAGGTCAGGGTCACGTTTTCCATCTCGAACAGACGGGCATATTGCTTGATCAGGGCGTTCTTCGGCTCGGTCAGGATCTTGACGAGGGTCGCCTCGTCAAGGTCTTCCAGCGTCGCCAGAACCGGCAGACGGCCGATGAATTCCGGAATCAGGCCGAACTTCATCAGGTCATCGGGTTCGACCTGGTGCAGCACTTCGCCGAGACGACGCTCTTCCGGATCCTTAACCGTGGCGCCGAAGCCGATCGAGGTACCCTTGCCGCGGCCCGAAATGATCTTCTCGAGACCGGCGAACGCGCCGCCGCAAATGAACAGGATGTTGGTCGTGTCCACTTGCAGGAATTCCTGCTGCGGGTGCTTGCGGCCACCTTGCGGCGGCACCGAGGCGACCGTGCCTTCCATGATTTTCAGCAGCGCCTGCTGAACGCCTTCGCCCGACACGTCGCGGGTGATCGAAGGGTTGTCCGACTTGCGCGAAATCTTGTCGACTTCGTCGATATAGACGATGCCGCGCTGGGCACGTTCGACATTGTAATCGGCGGCCTGAAGCAGCTTCAGAATGATGTTTTCGACGTCTTCACCGACATAACCGGCTTCGGTCAGCGTCGTGGCGTCGGCCATGGTGAACGGTACGTCGATGATGCGCGCCAGAGTCTGCGCCAGCAGGGTCTTACCCGAACCGGTCGGCCCGATCAGCATGATGTTCGACTTGGCCAGTTCCACGTCATTGCCCTTGGCAGCGTGGTTCAGGCGCTTGTAGTGGTTGTGCACCGCCACCGACAGGACCTTCTTGGCCTGCGATTGACCGATGACATAATCGTCGAGAACTTCGCGGATTTCCTTAGGGGTCGGAACGCCGTCCTTGGACTTCACAAAGGCGATCTTGTGCTCTTCGCGAATGATATCCATACACAGTTCGACGCATTCATCGCAGATGAAGACGGTCGGACCGGCAATGAGTTTACGCACCTCGTGCTGGCTCTTTCCGCAGAAAGAGCAGTACAGGGTACTTTTGCTATCGCCACTGGCGGCTTTCGTCATAAGCGCTTCTCACCTTCGCACGCGTCGTTCTCTCTCCTTACGGAGGAAATTCCAGACGCTTTCATACCGATACTATGCACCTTTGAACCTTAAGAAAAGGTCATTTCGGTGCCAATTTGGGGCGCGCCCCGGTCGTTCAGGGCATCTATGCACAGATTAGACCGTGCCTCAACCTCCCCTCGCGGTTGTCCTGACTTCAAAAGGGCTTTTTTCCTTGGACCCGACTCTATATGGGTGGACACTTGCGTTTTTAAAGCCACATTGACGCCCATGACTCAGCCCGCCATCCACGCCTTCGATTTCGACGGCACCCTGACCTATACGGACAGCTTTACCGCCTTCCTGCTGTGGGAATGCGGTCATGCGAAGGTGGCCTCGACGTTAGCCTTCAAACCCTACATGCTGGCCGGATATCTTAAGACCCGGGATCGCGGCGCGTTGAAATCGCACCTGTTGTTCAACCTGCTGGGGCGGATTTCGCGCACCAACCTTGAAGCCAAGTTCGTCACCTTCGCACAGGAAACGGGTCGCAAACTGTTCCGTCCCGACGCGATGCAAACGTGGGAAAGCGTGAAAACCGCCGACACCCTGCGAGTCATCGTCACGGCGTCACCGGAAATGCTGGTCGGGCAGTTCGGTCAGATGCTGGGCGCCGATCGCACCATCGGTACACGTCTGGCCTTCGATGCCGAAGACCGCCTGATGCCGGACCTCGACGGTCCCAACTGCCGCGGCGACGAAAAGATGAACCGCCTGCGCGCCGTCTATGGCAACGATCTCGACCTGGATTCGGCCTATGGAGACACGTCGGGCGACTTTGACATGATCAAAGCCGCCCGGAATGGTCACTACAGGGTGTTCGTCAAAAAGCCCTAGGCCTTCTGTCGCTTACTAGGCGTTGCTGACCGGATCGGCACGCTTCTCATAAACGTGGTCGATCAGGCCGAAGTCCTTGGCTTCCGCCGCCGTCATGTAACGGTCGCGGTCGAGCGTACGCTCGATCACTTCGTAAGGCTGACCGGTGTGCTTGACGTAGATTTCGTTGAGCAGCTTCTTGGTCTTGCGGATGTCTTCGGCCTGGATTTCGATGTCCGAGGCCATGCCGCGCGCACCACCCGACGGCTGGTGAACCATAATCTTCGAGTTCGGCAGCGAGATACGCTGACCAGCTTCACCCGCTTGCAGGATAAGCGAACCGGCCGAAGCCGCCATACCCATACACACGGTCGTCACCGGCGACTTGATATATTGCATGGTGTCGTAAATCGCCAGCGCCGAGGTCACCTGACCGCCGGGGCTGTTGATATACATCGAGATTTCCTTCTTCGGGTTTTCCGATTCGAGGAACAGAAGCTGGGCGCAGATCGACGTCGCCATACCGTCCTCGAACGGGCCGGTGAGGAAGATGATGCGCTCTTTCAGCATCCGGGAATAGATGTCATAGGCACGCTCACCGCGGCTCGACTGCTCGATGACCGTCGGGATGAGGTAGCTGGTCAGATTTTCGACTGGATCGCGCATGGTAGTCCCTAAAGCGTTATTGGTTATGGGAAGGCATCTAAGGGTAAGAATCTTAACCGAAGGTGTGCGCTTGGCCCGTCTTCTGCAACTTGGCCCCTTCGTCGGGGATTTTCAAGGTCAAACTATTTGGTTTTGCACTTAAGGCGTTTGCAGGCTTCGCGCTGAATATCACCCACATAATCGAAAGAAATTTGCAGGGCATTCCCCTCTCTCTCCGATCGAGCCTTCGACTTTTTCAGCACAGATCGACCTTCGGCAGATTCGGAGAACGTCAGCAGGGCCGTCAACTCTTCAACTGAATACAGATCCGCAAGTTCATCGATCATTTTCGTGAGAATTTTTTGTGTGTATTCGTGGTTTATCTCTTTTGCCACAGCTTCGACCACGGCAGGTCCGTCACCTTGCCTGAATTCAGGCGTGTTTGCGTCTACCGACGACCACGACAGTCCCAGCATCAAAGTCAGATGTTCTTCAACCCCCGCCTTTAAATTTATGGATTCCGCGTATCTGGCAGCAAGCGCATGACGTTCTTTGTCGTCACTCTCGGCTGCGGAAGTATGACCACAGGCCAGAGTAAAGATGGCAGCCAATAAAGCTGTATAGGTCCTCATTTTCCACCCCAATAAACTGAACGCATTATAACAAAAAAAGATGCAGGGAACGCGGTTCCCTGCACCCTATAATTTTAGATTATAACTGGCCCAACCATCCGCTCCAAAGAACGGGTGCAGGGGCCGTGCCCCTGCCTAGGCTTCGTCTTCAGCCAGCAGGTCTTCCTTCGAGATCGGCGTTTCGCTGACCTTGGCGTTGGCGAAGATGTGGTCGACGACCTTTTCTTCGTAGATCGGCGCGCGGATCTGAGCGGCAGCGGCGGGGTTCTGACGGTAGAAGTCGAACACCTGACGCTCCTGACCCGGGAAGTTGCGGGCTTCCTGAGCGATGGCCTGAGCCACTTCCTGCTCGGAGACCTGCACGTTGTTCTTGGTGCCGATTTCGGCGAGCACGAGGCCCAGGCGCACGCGGCGCTCGGCGATCTTCATGTACTCGTCCTTCAGCTCCTGCTCGGACTTGCCGGCGTCTTCTTCCGACAGCTGACCGGCGGCCTTGTCCTGCTCGACCTGTTGCCAGATGCCCTGGAATTCGGCGTCGAGCATCTTCTTCGGCAGGTCGAATGCGTGCTTTTCATCAAGGATGTCGAGCAGGGCGCGCTTCATCTTGAAGCGGGCGGCGGTCGAATACTGCTGCTGAAGCTGGCCCTTGAGCAGACCCTTAAGGGCGTCAAGGCCTTCGAGGCCCAGACCCTTGGCCCATTCGTCGTCGGCCACGGCATCCTTGGGCGCCGAGATTTCGTGAACGGTCGTCTCGAAGGTGGCAGCCTTGCCGGCCAGGTTCGCCGCACCGTAATCGGCCGGGAAGGTCACGTTCAGAACGCGCTCTTCGCCCTTCTTGGCGCCGATCAGCTGCTCTTCGAAGCCGGGGATGAACTGGTTCGAGCCGATAACCAGCTCGGCACCTTCCATCGAGCCGCCTTCGAAGACTTCGCCGTCGATCTTGCCGACGAAATCGATCTTCAGCTTGTCGCCATCGGCGGCCTTGGGGGCCTTGCCGCCCTTGGTGTCGTACTGCTTGGTTTGCTTGAGGATGTTCTGGAGTTGCTCCTCGACTTCCTCTTCGGTCGGCTCATAGACCGGACGCGACAGTTCGAGCGTCGTCGGATCGACCGGCTCGAAGTCGGGCATCTGCTCGACCGAGATTTCGTAGGCCAGATCGGCCTGACCGTTGATGACGGCTTCGATGTCGCCGACGGGGGTCAGTTCCGGCTGGCTGGCCGGACGCACCTTGTTCTGCTCAAGGGCAGCCGCCGAGGTCTCGTTAAGCTGCTCCTGAAGGATTTCGCTCATCAGGTCCTTGCCGTACAGCTTGCGGACGTGGGCCGTCGGCACCTTGCCGGGACGGAAGCCCTTGATCTGCATCTTGGGGGCGATTTCCTTGATCTTGGCGTCGAGTTTGGAAGCCAGGACGTCCTTGGCCACCGTCACTTCATAGACGCGCGAGAGACCTTCATTCAGTTTTTCAACGACTTGCATCGATCTATTTTACCTTGTGCGTTGGGTGCGCCCGAACGTCGCGTTCGATCACCAGATCGCGTTAGAGAAAAGCACCGCGCGCACTGATTGCGGGCGGCAAATTCAAAGATGCGCTCTTATGGCATGAGCGGGGATAAGGTCAACGATAAAAGCGGGGCAAACCTATTCCACGGTGAACGCAAAGCCTAATTCTTAACCCTGGCCGGATAATGTGCGCTCGACCCGCCTCACGATTCCGATAGCAAAGACGCCCATGCAGCCTGTGCACGCGCCGCAAAACGCGGTGGAAACCCTGATCGATATTCTTCTGGCACCGATAACGCGCCTGTTCGACATCCAGCAGCAGACCGTGTGGATCAGCTATCTGGGGGCGCTGATCGTGGCCGCCGTCTTTTATCTGACGTCACGCCGTCGCCGCAAGACGAGCCTGAAAGGCCTGTGGCGCTATCTCTTTCCGAAGCGCCTGATGCGCCATCCCTCGACGCGCCTCGACTTGAAAATGTATCTCTATTCCAGCCTCTATCTGGCCGGTCAGGCGGTGATTCTGCTCGGCGGCATGAAAGGCCTCAGCGCGGGCTTGCTGGCTATGGCGGCACCGGTCATCGGTTCGGGCGCACCGCACGCCCCCCTGCCCGGCTGGGCCATCGTCGCCGTTCCGGCCTTTCTTTATCTGGCGCTGGAGTTGGGTTACTGGCTGTCGCACTATATGCTGCATCGGATCGACTGGCTGTGGGAGTTCCACAAGGTCCACCACAGCGCCGAGGTCATGACACCTCTGACCGAATGGCGTCAGCACCCCGTCGAATATGTCATCGTGCCGGTCGTGATGGGCGTGGTCAGTTCCATCGCGCTAGCCATCGTGCAGTGGGGCTTCGGGCCGGATATCGAACTGTCGGCCTTCTGGAACCCCAGCCTGATCCTGTTCGCCTTCGTCGCCACCTATCTGCACCTGCGCCACAGCCACGTGAACCTGACCGCCACGGGTATCTGGGGCTATATCTTTCAGTCACCGGCCCATCACCATATCCATCACTCGACCGATCCGCGCCATTTCGACAAGAATCTCGGCTTCTGCCTGTCGGTGTGGGACTGGGCCTTCGGGACGCTGTATATTCCGAAAAAGGGCGAAACCCTGACTCTGGGTCTGTTCGACGAACATGGCCACAAGGACGAACTGACGACCTCGGCCAGCCTGTGGACGCATATGGTCCTGCCGTGTCAGCGCGCGTGGAAGCTTATACGCGGACGCAAAACACCTGAGGCCTCGTCTCTGCCTGCGGAATAGACGCCCCGTTTGATCTGTTGAGACAATCGGTTAGATTGCCGTCATGTCAGAGTCCAGCGCGCTTTCCAATTTTCTGTTGCCGCGTCAGCGTTTCGAGTGGGAGATGGACCTCCTGCCCGCCGAAGCCGGACGCCGCCTGCGTCGCGCGACGGACCCTCGCCCGCATTATACCCCCTTCGATCAGGACATCGGCCTGTTCAGGGGGACGCTCTCGGATTCGGAAGCGCGATTACAACTCAGGGGTGCCTTCTCTACAGAGGATATGCAGCCGCCCCTGCTCTATCTGAAATTCGACGCCTGCGAGGTCGGTACGCGCGTTACGGGCCTCATCGTCAGCCGGCGAGGCAACGCCATCGTTTCCGCACTGTCGAGCTTCTTCGTCGCCATTTTCTTCGGCGGAGGTGCCTTGATGGCCAGAAGTCTGACGGGCGTGGCTTTTTCAATTGTCGCCACTCTGCTCATCTTTTTGCTCGCCATGTATGGCCATAAAAGTCGCTTCAACGACCGTGCCGACGAACTCAGGGCCGCCCTGAAGACGGCCCTGAGCGGGGATGAAAGCGGCTTTTATCCCTTTACGGGTTGAGACTCCGCCTCCGGGTCCGTCAGTTGCCCTTCCCACTTGGCCACGACCGCAGACGCCACCGTATTGCCGACCACATTGGTAGCCGACCGGCCCATGTCGAGCAGGTGATCGACCCCCAGAACGATGGCGATCCATTCATCCGGCAGACCGAAATAGCTGAGGGTCGCCATGATCACGACCAGCGAAGCGCGCGGCACCCCGGCAATCCCCTTTGACGTCACCAGCAGCAGGAACAGCATCATGACAAGCTGCGTGGTGGTGAAGTCGACGCCATGCGCCTGCGCGATAAACAGGGTCGCAAAGGTGCAGTAGATCATCGAGCCGTCGAGGTTGAACGAATAGCCCAGCGGCAGGACGAACGACACGATCTTGCGCGATACGCCGGTCTTGGGCAATCCTTCGAGCAATTTCGGATAGGCCGCTTCGGACGAGGCCGTCGAGAAGGCCAGCAGGGCCGGTTCGCGCGCGGCCCCCAGAATACGGAAAATACGTCCACCGACAAAGCCCAGCCCCGCCACGATCAGCACGACCCACAGCACGCCCAGGGCCGAATAGAAGCCGCCGATGAACTTGGCGTAGGTCACCAGAATAGGCAGACCCTGCTTGGCGACGGTGGCGGCCAGCGAGCCGAAGATGGCGAACGGCGCGAACTTCATGACTAGTTCGGTGACCTTGAGCATGATCGAGGCGGCCTGTTCGGCCAGTTGCATGACCTGAGGCGCCTTGTCGTCCAGCATGGCCACCGCCGTACCGACGAAGACCGAGAAGACGACGATCTGAAGGATTTCGTTCTTGGCCATCGCGTCGATGATCGACGACGGAATCATGTGGGTGATGAAGCCTTCCAGCGTGAACCCGTCGGTGGTGGGCGCCTTGATCGCCTCTCCGGCCGCCTGAAGGTTCATGCCCGCGCCCGGTTGCAGCCATTCGACCATGACGATGCCGAGCAGCAGCGACACGATCGATGCCCCGATAAACCAGCCCAAGGCCTTGCCGCCGACGCGACCGACGGCGGCGGCGTCTTCCATATGGCCGATCCCGGCGATCAGGGTGAACAGCACCAGAGGCGCGATGATCATCTTGATCAGCAACAAGAAAATCTTGGTCAGCAGGCTGAATCCGGCAATCGCCTGCGGCAGTTGTTCGGGCGTCAGATACTGGTTGCAGGCCCATCCCGTCGCCACACCGAGAACCATGGCGGCGATGATGAACAGGGCGAATTTGTTTTTCACGGGGTGCTCCGTCGGAATTCAGTTACCCCCGACACTACCTGAGACGCGGGGCTTGGCAAGAGCGCGCCTTGTTCGCCCCCCAGAATCGTCGCTAATTCATCCTATGAGCGAAACAACGGACAGCCTCAAAACGCAGTATTTCCACGACCGGAACGCTGGCTTGGGCGGCACCGCCGCGCCGCATCGCGTAGCGCAGGGCGAACGCGAGGTCCTGACCTTCGATATACTGGCGCGTCTGGCGGGATATGCTGAGGTTATGCAGCCGAAGCTGGGCGCGCTGATCGATGCCGGGTGCGGCGACCGTTATATTGCGCCCGCCGTGCAGCAAAGGGGATTCGACTATCTGGGTCTCGACATCGGCGATCTCGATTTCGAGACCGGGCGTCTGCCTGTGCCGGACGCCAGTGTCGATCTGTTCGTATCGCTGGCCGTGATCGAACATCTGCGCGACCCGTCGCTGTTCCTGTCGGAGGCAATGCGCGTGGTCCGTCCCGGGGGCGGCGTCATCCTGTCGACACCCAACTTCCAGATGGATTTCAAGAATTTTTATAACGATCCGACCCATGTGAAGCCCTACACCCCGCACAGCCTGGCCAAGGTCATGAGCCTGACCGGCCTTGAGGGCGTCGCCGTGTTTCCGGGCCTGCGCTGTAAGCCGGACTGGTATTATCAGGGGGCGAACCGCTTCTGGAAAGCGCGTTATCTGCTGCCGTTCCGCGGCGATAACCGGCTGGCGCCTTCATGGCTGAAAGGCCGCTCGACCTCGTTGTTCGCGATCGGGCGCAAACCGGCATGAAGATCACCCACCTCAACAATTCGTTCCTGATGATCGAAGGCGGTGGCACGAAGCTACTCTGCGATCCGTGGGCCGGAACCGCCAACGAAGGCGGCTGGCGCAGCTTTCCCGAATTCGATCCAGAGGTGCTGTACGCCTTCATGGTGGATTGCGATGCGGTCTATATCTCGCACCTTCACGCCGATCATTTCGACCCGGCATTGTTACGCGCGGCGGGCCTCGTCGACAAACCCTTCATCATAAAAGACTTCCAAAACAAGACCCTGCTCAAGCGTATCAAGGCGCTGGGCGTCGAAACGGTGATCGAAGTCCCCGCCCTTCACGTCACGATATTCAAAAACTTGCAATTTGCCATCGTGCCGCAAATGACGAGCAATAATGCGGCTTTGGACGATGAGATCGACTACGACCTCGACACCTCGATCATCGTCCACGCCGACGGCCAGACCTTTTTCAATCAGGTTGATAACCCGCTGTCGCTGGCCAATTACACAGCTGTAAAAGCCTTCATCACGGCAACCTTTGGCGACCTGGATTGCGTCTGTCTGGCGACCGGCGCCGCCAGCCCCTACCCGCAAAGCTTCATCGCCTGCGACCGCGACGCTGAGCAAGCTGCCGTCATCACGCGCTCGCTGGACAAGTTCTCGGCGATCATCGATATCCTACAGCCACGCACCTATTTCCCGGCGGGCGGCACCTATATCATTCCCGGCCGCTTCGCGCCGCTCAACCGCTGGATCGCTCAGCCGGATTTCGCGACGTTGAAATCGACGCTGAACGACCGCGCTCAGGCCTTCGCCCTCGAAGGCGGGCAAACGCTCAATCTCGACCGGCTGAGCATTAGTCCGGCGCTTTCTCCCGGCCAAGTCGACCGCGACACCGCCGTCCGCACCCATGCAGCGGACACCTATACGCACGATTCCTTCGATGACAGCGGGATCAGCGACCGCGAACTGGACGACCTGTTTGCCCGCGCCTATGCGAATTACAGCCGCAAGATGACCGAGGATAAGGTGACGATCGCGCAAAGCGTCGCCTTCGTCCTCTATGATCGACTAAGCGTCGACGATAAAGGCCATATAAGCAGCGTGCCTTGCGGAGGCTATCGCTTCGCCGACCACGTCGTGCCCGGCATGGACATGATCTTCCATCTGGACCGCAGACTGTTCGTCAAGGGCCTGACGCGGGCCGCCAACTGGAACCAGCTCCTCAGCCTGGCCCTGTTCGAACGTCGCCCGAATGCGTTTCACCCTACGGTCGAATTCAGCCTCAACTATCTGACGTCATAGGTGAAATTTTCACTTTTAATTTGAAATTAAAATTTTGATTTCAAATTAAAAGCATTATTCGCCAGCCATATCTATCAGCGTCTCGACCGTACGCAAATTCCGCGCGGTCATATCGCCTTTCAGATACTTGCCCAGCTTTTCGGCGACTTTCGACACGCCGAACCCCTGCGGCGTATAGAGATAGAACACATCCTCATCCATGTGGAACGCCTCATCCTGCGTCGCCAGACCCTTCAGCCCGTCGGGATCATAGGCTTTCACCGACCCGTTGAGGAAAAACACATGCACCAGCTTGTGCGCGTTTTCGCCTTCGGGCCTGAACGGACAGGCCGCCAAAGCCGCTTTTACCTGATCCAGGGTCAGGACGATGCAGGACGGTCGAAATCCGAAAGCCTCTCCGATAGCCTCCGTCATGGCGGTAGCGATATCCGATGCCGGGCGATCGGACTCGAACAGCGCGTTGCCGCTCTGAATATAGGTCCGGACCTTCGCATAACCGAGCCCATCCATGATCCCGCGCCAGTCCTTCATCGGCAGCTTGTTGTTGCCGCCGACATTGATCCCCCGCAACAGCGCTATGTATGTGGACATGTGGCCTCCGCTTTCCCCGAACCGTATCAGAACGCGCAAAAAGCGAACAGGGTGGCCAAAAACAAAAAGGACGGAACGGCTTTCGCAACGTTCCGTCCTTTGAATGCTGGTGCGGTCGAGAGGACTCGAACCTCCACGCCTCGCGGCGCTGGAACCTAAACCCAGTGCGTCTACCAGTTCCGCCACGACCGCAACGCCGCCAGCCCTACCGGCAATCCCCCACCGGGGTCAAGTCGCAAGCGACCCGGGCGCCTTTTTTCCACGACTAATCCGTCCGCGCAGCCCAAAGCTTCGCACGCGCAAAAGGGATTGTCATAACGCCGTCATTTTTGCTCTTTACCGTGGAACCGAGACAATCTAATTTCAGCGGAAATTAGTTTTCGCCGATTCGGCGAATTTGCCGTAAGCCTTTGAATGAGATTCTTCTTTTTCTGGCTTAAAATCCTCTTCTGGCCGCATTTTCTTTTTGAATTTGACGGCGTCTAGGTCTAAAGGCAGGGCCTACAAGCGTTCACGCAAAGTAATAAATCTTTACAGTCAAGTGAGCCGTCACCCCCGAATCTGGCTTGCATTCTCGCGCAATGCACAAGATTTTCGGATGACGGTCGTGCGATCAGGATAGCTCATGAAAAAGATCGAAGCTGTTATCAAGCCCTTCAAGCTCGATGAAGTGAAGGAAGCCCTTCAGGAAATCGGCGTGCAAGGGATGACCGTTCTGGAAGCCAAAGGTTATGGCCGCCAGAAAGGACATTCCGAACTGTACCGCGGTGCGGAATATGTCGTTGATTTTCTCCCGAAGATCAAAATTGAACTCGTTGTCGCCGACGACCTCGCCCCGGCTGCTCTGGAAGCGATCCAGACCGCGGCCCGTACCGGCAAGATCGGCGACGGCAAAATTTTTGTGAGCGATATCCTCGATGTCGTTCGCATCCGCACCGGGGAGTCGGGCCCGCAGGCCGTCTGATTTCTCACTACCCTTACCCAGGAACCAAGGCGTCAAAAAATGACAGCAGATGACATCCTCAAGCTTATCAAAGAAAAAGACGTCAAGTACGTAGACGTCCGTTTCACCGACGTGCGCGGCAAGATGCAGCACGTGACCTTCGACATCGATCTGGTCGACGAGGAGTTTCTGACCGACGGCACCATGTTCGACGGATCGTCCATTGCTGGCTGGAAGGCCATCAACGAATCCGACATGAAGCTGCGTCCCGATCTGAAGACGGCCTATATCGACCCCTTCTATCAGCAGACGACCCTGTTCCTGTTCTGCGACGTCGTGAACCCCGACACCAACGAACCCTATAACCGCGACCCGCGCTCGATCGCCAAGAAGGCCCTGGCCTATACGCAATCGGCCGGTATCGGCGACACCGTCTATTTCGGCCCCGAAGCCGAATTCTTCCTGTTCGACGACGTGCGCTGGTCGATCCAGCCCAACGACATGGGCTTCACCTTCGACTCGTCGGAATTCCCGCACAATTCGGCCAAGGTCTATCCTGAAGGCAATATGGGTCACCGCCCTGGCCCTAAGGGTGGCTACTTCCCCGTCAACCCGGTCGATTCGTGCCAGGACCTGCGCGGCGAAATGCTCGCCGTCATGGGTGAACTCGGCATGGAGCCGGAAAAGCACCACCACGAAGTGGCGCCGGCCCAGCACGAACTCGGCCTGAAGTTCTCGGACATGCTGACCATGGCCGACCGCCTTCAGCTCTACAAGTACGTCGTCCAGAACGTCGCCCACGCCTACGGTAAGACGGCGACCTTCATGGCCAAGCCGATGTTCGGCGACAACGGTTCGGGCATGCACGTCCACATGTCGATCTGGAAGAGCGGCAAGCCGCTGTTCGCCGGCGACAAGTATGCCGGTCTGTCCGACATGTGCCTGTGGTTCATCGGCGGCATCATCAAGCACGCCAAGGCCATCAACGCCTTCGCCAACTCGACGACCAACTCCTACAAGCGCCTGGTTCCCGGCTACGAAGCTCCGGTGAAGCTGGCCTATTCGGCCCGCAACCGTTCGGCCTCGATCCGTATTCCGTGGGTCTCCTCGCCGAAGGGCAAGCGCATCGAAGCCCGTTTCCCGGACCCGATGGGCAACCCGTACCTGACCTTCACCGCCCTGCTGATGGCCGGTCTCGACGGTATCGAAAACCGCATGGATCCGGGCGGCCCCGCCGACAAGGATCTCTACCACCTGCCGCCCGAAGAGCGTAAGCTGGTGCCGGAAGTCTGCGGTTCGCTCCGTGAAGCTCTGGAAAACCTCGACAAGGACCGCGCCTTCCTCAAGAAGGGCGGCGTGTTCGACGACGACTTCATCGACTCCTACATCGATCTGAAGATGGAAGAAGTTATGATGCTCGAACTGCGTCCGCACCCGGTCGAATTCGAACTCTACTACAAGTGCTAAGCCGGAAATTAGGCTAACCACCTGAATAAAAAGAACAAGCCGCTCCTTAACCGGGGCGGCTTGTTTCATTTTCATCCTGGCCTCACTTGACCGGTTAAATAATTACGTAGGGTAAACTTTTTTAGTTTCAAATGATATTAAATTGGTATCCATTGATACCGGTTTGATTCATTGGGTTTGCGCGCCTGAGACGCGCATTTAGACACATAAATGACGCAATGGGGCCCGGGTGGCCTTTCGCGCCTGTATTAGCGCAATAAAACTCTTTGCGAAACAATCTAATAGCGGCACTCTTCGCGTGTGCAATATCCGCTTATCCAAGGGGGATAACTTGAAAACGTGGATCAAACTTACCCGAGTGGCCGCCGCGGCTGCCGCTCTTCTGATGACCGCCCCGGTCGTCACTGTCGCCCATGCGGCGGCTGTCACGGCTGAGGCCGCCGCGTCCGAATCGGTCGCCGCCTCCGAAGCCCCTACCCCGGTCGAAGCGGCTGAAGCCGAAGCGCCCAAGCTGCTGGCTCACCAGGCACCGCTCGAACTCGACGGCGCGGCCTCGTCCTTCGTCTTCCTCTCCACCGCCCTGGTTCTGATGATGACCCTTCCGGGTCTGGCCCTGTTCTACGGCGGTATGGTGCGTAAGAAGAACGTCATCGCCACCGTCACTCAGTCGGTCGCCGTTTCGTGCGTCGCCGGTCTGCTGTGGTACGTGGTCGGCTATTCGATCTCCTTCGGCGTCGGCAGCGATCTGTTCGGCGTTCCGGGCGAAACCGTCAACAAGTTCATCGGCGGCTTCGACACCTTCCTGCTGAAGGGCGTCACCAAGGAAACGGCCTTCAGCCTGGCCCCCGGCCTGCCTGAAATGCTGTGGATTTCCTATCAGATGACCTTCGCGATCATCACCCCGGCCCTCATCACCGGTGCCTTCGCCGAACGTATCAAGCTCTCGGGCCTGATCCTGTTCATGGCCCTGTGGTCGGTCTTCGTCTATGCGCCGATCTGTCACCAGGTCTGGGGCGGCGGCTATATGGGCGGCATGGGCGTGCTGGACTTCGCCGGTGGCGCGGTCGTTCACGTCAACTCGGGTGTCGCGGGTCTAGTTGCGGCTATCTTCCTCGGCCGTCGTAAGGGTTACGGCACCGAAGAAATGGCCCCGAACAACCTGATCTTCGTCATGATCGGCTGCTCGCTGCTGTTCGTGGGCTGGATCGGCTTCAACGCCGGCTCGGCCTGGGCTCCGGACGGTATCGGTGCCGCTGCCCTGCTCAACACGCTGCTGGCCGCTCTGGCTGCCGGTCTGTCGTGGAAGCTGGTTGAATGGACCATCCGTCGCAAGCCGTCGCTGCTCGGCATCCTGTCGGGTATCGTGGCTGGCCTCGTGGCCATCACGCCGGCTGCCGGTTTCGTCAACCCGACGGGCGCCCTGATCATCGGCCTGCTGGCCGGTCCGTTCTGCTACATCTTCGCCTCGTGGGTGAAGAAGCTGCTGGGCTACGACGACTCGCTGGACGCCTTCGGCATCCACGGTGCGGGTGGTTTCCTCGGCGCGATCCTGACCGGCGTCTTCGCCGATCCGGCGATCAACAGCCTGTCGGAAGGCGCCAACGTGATGACGCAGCTCTATGGCCTGCTGTTCACCATCGCCTGGTCGGCCGTCGGCACCTTCATCATTCTGATCATCTGCAAGTTCACGACGGGCCTGCGTGTTTCGGAAGCCGATGAAGAACTGGGCCTCGACTCGGCGCTTCACGACGAAGTCCATCACTAAGTCACAACAGAAACTGTTGCACAAAAACGATAAGGCGCCCGGAAACGGGCGCCTTATTTTTTATACATTACAAGATATTAATCCATATTCGCGACACATTCAGTGTAATTATAACACAGTTAATGTGTTTGATCGTCACACTATTGGCTTACGATTCAATCTCTGTATGTTGACCTTGCGGTATCATAAAAAGTTCATACAGGCCGCGCTTAACACGGAAACGTTCAGACCCGGCAACACAAAATAAGCCCCAATCTGAGGAAGTGATTATGAAAAAGTTTTTGACGGCCGCCGTTGCGGTTTCTGCTCTGCTGGTCGCCGGCGCCGCTTCGGCTGAAGGCGCGGTCAGCTACAATATCGCTGTGACCAGCGACTATGTGTTCCGCGGCATCACCCAAACCGACGAAAGCCCGGCCATTCAGGGCGGCATCGACTACACCAACGGCATCTTCTACGCGGGTACCTGGGCGTCGAACGTCGATTTCGGCACGAAGGCCGACTACGAAGTCGACCTGTACGCCGGTATCAAGCCGACCGCTGGCAAGGCCAGCTTCGACTTCGGCGTGCTCTACTACGCCTATCCGCAGGAAGACGACCTGAACGTCACCGAACTCAAGGCCGCCGTCAGCTATCCGCTGGGCGCAGGCTCGATCGGCGCCACCTACTACACCAACACCGACGACACCTTCGACACCTACTATGCCGAAGTGAACGCCGCCTATCCGATCACCGAAAAGGTCTCGCTGTCGGGCGCCATCGGTACGCAGAAGTTCGCCTTCGGTGGTGAGTACGATACGTGGAACGTCGGCGGCTCCGTGGCCCTGACCGACAAGTTCTCGGTGGACCTGCGCTACCACGACACCAGCGAAAGCATCAAGGGCATGGACGAGCGCTTCGTCGTCACCCTCAAGGCTGCCTTCTAAGACGAATCGTCTTTAAAAAGGCCCGAAAGCCGTCCGCGACAGCGGGCGGCTTTTTTCATTATTCCCCTTTCAAGTGATCAGTGTCCGAAGATACGCACCCACCTGACACAGGTCTCGGCCTCGCCACGTGGTCCCGAAAGGGGCGTCATTTAAAGGTTATGAAAATCTTAATCGAATCAGGTGCCTAAATTAGATTACGTTTCAAAATCGACACATCGCGCAAAAGTGACAATTTTACATCAAAGGCACTGAAACGTTCGGCGGGGACTGGCACTGAGCAAAAAAATTGCTAAATTCAACGTCGATTTGCAAGTTATGCCGCATATCACCTGACGCAGCCTTAAACTGATCGTGTCGGGCGACAGGTAAGACCCAAGAATAATCCGAATCATAAACAGGATACAGATCATGAAGAAATTCCTCCTCGCCGCCGCTGTCGCCACCAGCGCCCTCGTTGCCGGTGCCGCTTCGGCCGAAGGCGCCCTGAGCTACAACATCGCCGCCACGAACAACTACATCTGGCGCGGCGTTTCTCAGTCGAACAAGGAAGCTGCTGTCCAAGGCGGCATCGACTACACCAACGGCACCTTCTACGCTGGCGCCTGGGGTTCGAACGTTGACTTCGGCAGCGACGCTTCGCTCGAAGTCGACCTCTACGCCGGCGTGAAGCCGACCGTGGGCAACTGGTCGTTCGATTTCGGCGCGGTCTATTACTCCTATCCGGACGAAGACGGCCTGAACTTCGGTGAACTGAAGGCTGGCTTCTCGCACCCGCTCGGCAAGGGCACCATCGGCGCCACCATCTACACGGATTGGGAAACGCTGGAAAACCCCTACTACGAACTGAACGCCGCCTATCCGATCGCCGACAAGTGGTCGGTTTCGGGCGCCATGGGCAAGTACGAAGCCGCCGCCGGTGAATATACCACCTGGAACCTCGGTGCCACCTACGCCCTGACCGAAAACCTCTCGATCGACGCCCGTTACTCGGACACCGGCGATCACGACCTGGGCAAGAGCATCGCTCGCAACCCGATGAAAGAGCAGATCGCTCTGACCATCAAGGCGGCTTTCTAAGCTTCCTTACGGCGTAAGCCACAGAAATCGGCCGCAAGCCCCTTGGGGTTTGCGGCCTTTTTGTTTATGGCTTGTTCTCTCCGTGCCATAGTACGCCCTGCGTCCCGGCCACGAATCAGTTCACAGTGAATGCCATGTCCAACCCGACTCCCCAACCTTCCCTGTTCGGCGGCGAAACGCCCAAACCATCCCCCGAGACTGGCAATGCGACGGGCTCTGAAACCGCTAAGGACACGGGGCCTGCGGCACGCGCCACGCCCGCAGCGCCCGCACCCAAGCCGTCAGCGGTCGAGCCCTCGGCCATGACCGCCGAAGGCTATGGCGCATCGGCCATCGAGGTTCTGGAAGGCCTGGAACCGGTGCGCAAACGTCCGGGCATGTATATCGGCGGGACGGACGAAAAAGCCCTGCACCACCTCTTTGCCGAAGTGCTCGACAACGCCATGGACGAAGCCGTGGCAGGGCATGCCAAGGCGATCTGGGTCGAGTTGGATACGGACGGCTATCTGTCGGTGCGCGACGACGGTCGCGGCATTCCGGTCGATCCGCACCCGAAATATCCCGGCAAGTCGGCACTCGAAGTCGTCATGACCGTTCTGCACTCCGGCGGCAAGTTCTCGGGCAAGGCCTATGAGACGTCCGGCGGTCTGCACGGCGTCGGCGTGTCGGTCGTCAATGCCCTGTCCGAACACCTCGAAGTGACGGTCTGGCGCGACGGCTTCGAATGGCAGCAGAACTTCTCCAAGGGCCTGAGCCTCGGCCCTATCCAGCAGATCGGGCCGTCGAAGAAGCGCGGTACGCGTGAACGCTTCCTGCCCGATCCGGAAATCTTCGGCGTCGGCGCGCATTTCAAACCGGCGCGCCTGTACCGCATGGCCAAGGCCAAGGCCTACCTATTCCGCGGCGTCCAGATCCACTGGAAGTGCGCGGCCAACCACATCACCGACCACACGCCGACCGAAGACAAGTTCTATTTCCCCAATGGTCTGGCCGACTATCTGGCGGAACGCGTTCAGGAAACCGAAACCGTCACCGACATCTTCTCCGGGCGCGTCGAGCGTAAAGGCGAGGCCGGGGCGGTCGAATGGGCGGTCACGTGGTCCGGCGCCGGTTTCGGCGAGTTCGACGGCTTTACGCAGTCCTATTGTAACACCATCCCGACCCCCGACGGCGGCACGCACGAAGCCGGGCTTCGCGCCGCCCTCACCCGTTCGCTGAAATCCTATGCCGAAATGACCGGCGACAAGCGCGGCGCGGTCATCACGGCCGAAGACGTGGTCGCTCAGGCCGGTGTGGTCATCTCGGTCTTTATCAAGAACCCGGAGTTTCAGGGCCAGACCAAGGACCGCCTGTCGTCGTCGGACGCGCAGAAACTGGTCGAAAAGGCCCTCGCCGACCCGTTCGATCACTGGCTGATCTCGTCGCCCAAACAGGCCGACAAGCTGCTGCAATTCGTCGTCGAACGCGCCGAAGAACGTCTGAAAAAACGCAAGGACAAGGAAGTCCAGCGTGCCTCGGCGACGCGGAAGCTGCGCCTGCCGGGCAAGCTGGCCGACTGCGCCCGTCAGGACGCCCACGGTACCGAACTGTTCATCGTCGAAGGCGACTCGGCCGGCGGTTCGGCCAAACAGGCACGTAACCGCAATACCCAGGCCATCCTGCCCCTGCGCGGCAAGATCCTCAACATCGCCTCGGCCACCGCCGACAAGGCCAAGTCCAATCAGGAGTTGTCAGACCTCGGTCTGGCGCTCGGCGTACAGCCCGGTGCGCGGTTCAAGGAGGACGACCTGCGCTATGAACGCATCGTCATCATGACCGACGCCGACGTCGATGGCGCGCACATCGCCTCGTTGCTGATCACCTATTTCTACCGCAGCATGCCGGGCATGGTGCGCAACGGCAATCTGTACCTGGCCATGCCGCCGCTCTACCGCATCAGCCACGGTGCCAAGACCATGTACGCCAAGGACGACGCCCATCGCCTCGAACTGCTGGAGACCGAATTCAAGGGCAAGAAGCCCGAAATCGGTCGCTTCAAAGGCCTCGGCGAAATGATGCCGGCGCAATTGAAGGAAACCACCATGGACCCGAAGACGCGGACCCTGGCACGGGTCACTTTGCCGGAAAACGAGTCGGAAATCGAGGATCTGGTTGAAACCCTGATGGGCCGCAAACCCGAATTGCGTTTCAAATATATCCAGCAAAACGCCGAATTCGTCACCGAAGACCTGGATGTCTGACCGGGCCCGAGCGGGTGCAATAAACTTCTGTCTTTTTATGTAAAATCTGGTACTAGAAGCGCAAAGCCTTTCACGGCGCGGATTTGCGCTGAATTCGCGCATGCGCACAGGCCATTTCTTTTCCGTCAACCCGTTCAAAAAGCTTAATGACCAAGTTTACCGATCTAGGCCTCAGCCCTGAAATCCTCAAAGCCGTCGCCGATACCGGCTACGACACGCCGACCGCGATTCAGGAGCAGGCCATCCCCATCGCCCTTGTCGGGCTGGACGTGCTGGGGATTGCGCAGACGGGGACGGGCAAGACCGCCGCCTTCACCCTGCCGATGATCGAAAAGCTGGCCTCGGGCCGCTCGCGCGCCCGGATGCCGCGCGCCATTGTGCTGGCGCCGACCCGCGAACTGGCCGATCAGGTCGCCGAAGCCTTCGAGAAATACGCCAAATATTGCAAGCTGAACTGGGCCCTGCTCATTGGCGGCGTGTCGATGTCGGATCAGGTCGCCAAGCTGGACAAGGGCGTCGACGTCCTGATCGCCACGCCGGGTCGCCTGCTCGACCTGTTCGAGCGCTCTAAGGTCATGCTCAACGGCGTGCAACTGATGGTCATCGACGAAGCCGACCGGATGCTCGACATGGGCTTCATTCCGGACATCGAGCGCATCTTCAAGCTGACGCCGCCGTCGCGTCAGACCCTGTTCTTCTCGGCGACCATGCCCCCGGAAATCACGCGCCTGACCGAGCAGTTCCTGAAGAACCCGGTCCGTATCGAGGTGTCACGCCCGGCCTCGACCAACGAAAACATCACGCAATACGTCTATAAGGTGCCGTCGAAAGACTCGAAAACCATGGCCAAGGCCAAGCGCATGGCGCTGCGGACCCTGATCGGCCAGCTCGAGATCACCAACGGCATCGTCTTCTGCAATCGCAAAAGCGACGTCGATATCGTCGCCAAGTCGCTGTCGGTGCACGGCTTCAATGCCGCGCCGATCCACGGCGACCTCGATCAGAGCCTGCGTATGAAGACGCTCGATGCCTTCCGCAAGGGCGATTTGAAGCTTCTGGTTGCGTCTGACGTGGCCGCCCGCGGCCTCGATATTCCCAATGTCGGCCATGTCTTCAACTTCGACGTCCCCATCCACGCCGACGACTATGTCCACCGCATCGGACGTACCGGTCGTGCCGGGCGCACCGGCGAAGCCTACCTCATCCTGTCGCCGTCGGACGAGAAGAACTACGACAAGGTTCTGAAACTCATCAAGAAAGAGCCTAACCCGCTTGAGCTTGAGGTCGACTGGACCGGCCTGGAAGACGCCCGCCCCGAGCGCCCGGAACGTAAGGGCCGCGAACGCTCTCCGCGGGGCCGCTCGCGCCCGGTCAAGGTGTCCGAAGGCGTATCGATGGAGCCTGTCGCACCCGCAGCTTCACCGGTTGAGGTCAGCGAATCCATACCTGAAGTTGATAATTCCACGGCCGCGGCCATAGCGGAGGTTGTCAAACCTGAAAAAAAATCGCGTCGTCGCGGCGGTGTGAAGTCGGCCCCACCGGTCGATGAAACCCCTATTGAATCTTTAAAAAAATCAGCCAAAAAGCCTGAATATTCAACCGATAAGGACATAGAGGGCACGGGCTTTGGTGCCCATGTTCCGGCCTTCCTGTTGCGCAGCGCCTACCGCAACTGAGAAATAAAATAAAAATAAATGACGGCGTTAACCGGCTGTCAGAGAAATTGGCATAGGCTGACCGGGTCACCACGAATCAGTGTGACATGAGGAAGCCTATGAATAACGACATAGAAGTCAGCGTACGCAGCCCCAACGCCTATACCCTCGCGCAGGAAGCCATCCGCATGATGGAACTGCACGACGTGTGGCCGACGCCCCTCAACTATGAGATCTGGCTCTATGTCGCAGGTGATCCAGAATCGGCTCTGGCGCAGGAAATCCGCCGCCTGATTGGTTCCGGTGAAAAGATCACCGAAGAAATTTCGGAAAGCCTCGCGTCGAAATTCATCACGCGCATGAAACTCAACGACGAGGTCCGCGACGCAGGCCTCAAGCTGACGCGCGAACTGGCTTCGGTGACCGACGTCATTACCGAAGCCCAGAAAGCGCAGAAGGTTTACAATCAGACCCTGCTCGGCGCCAAGGACTCGATGGCCGATGTCGACGCCGCTCGCCTGCGGTCTCTGGTCGATACCCTGACCACGGCCACCAACAAGGTCATCGATCAGCACGGCCAGCTTGAAACCCGCCTGAGCGAATCGTCGCGTGAGGTCGCTCGTCTGCGCAAGCATCTGGATCAGGTGCGCATGGAAGCGATGACCGACGCCCTGACCAACCTGGCCAACCGCAAATCCTTCGACGAAACGCTGGATAAGCATTGCGAAGGCGACGACGGCAATGTCGTGACTCTGGCCGTTCTGGATATCGACCACTTCAAGCGCTTCAACGACACCTGGGGCCATCAGACCGGCGATCAGGTTCTGCGTTACGTCGCCTCGGTCCTGTCGCGCATGGGCCGCCCGCCGCGCCTCGCCGCCCGTTACGGCGGCGAAGAATTCGGCATGATCTTCCCGAACGAGTCGATGGCTTCGGTCGAGCGCCTGCTCAATGAGGCGCGTCAGGAAATTGCCTCGCGCGTGCTCAAGCGCCGCTCGACCAACGAAGACCTCGGCACCGTCACCATCTCGGCCGGTATTGCCCAGCGCGAGTTCGGCGAAGACGCCTTCGACCTGCTCGACCGAGCCGACAAGGCCCTCTATCAGTCCAAGAACAATGGCCGCAACATGGTCACCTGCGCCGCTTCGACGCGTAAAGGCGTCAATGCCGCCTAAATAAATAATTTGAACATTGTTCAAATTTATGCCACTATAAAGGCGGGGCTGTTTTGCCCTGCCTTTTTCGTTGCAGGTTCCCTTATGCGCTCTTTCGCATTCGCCGTCGTTTACTGGCTGTTTTCGATTTTTTACAGCCTTGCCGCGCTTGTCCTGTCGCTTCTGCCGGGGCGCAAACCGGTCCTGTGGATCATCCAGCGCTATACGCGGCGCATGGTGTGGGCGATGGATGCCGTCGCCGGCATAAGGCTGGAAGTACGCGGTCGCGAAAACGTGCCGGACGAACCGGTGATTTTCGCCGCCAAACACCAGTCGTGGGGTGACGGATTCAGCATCTATGCTCAATTTGCCGATCTGGCCTTCGTCACCGGCGATCATCTGGAGAAATATCCCCTGATGGGGACGCTGCTGCGCAAGCTGGGGGCCATCGTCGTCAATAATTGCGGCGGGCACGAAGCGCGCAAGAACCTCAGCCAGCGCTCCGCCGAAGCCGCGCGCGACGGTCGCCATATCTTGATCTACCCCGAAGGCCACCTGAACGCGCCAGGCACCTATCGCCGCTACCGGTCCGGCGTCTGGCACATGTACAAGAATTTTCAGCGGCCCGTCGTGCCGGTGGCGACCAATCTCGGCCTGTTCTGGCAGGAAACACACTACAAAAAGACGCCCGGCACGGCGGTCCTGCAATTTCTCGAACCCATTCCGGTTGGGCTCGACAAACACGCCTTCATGGCCACTCTGCAAGCGCGGATCGAGGATGCCAGTCAGGCTCTTATTGCCGAAGGTACGGGCTTACCCATTCAACCCTCGGTCCTTGTCGATGAGACACCTGAACGGGCGACAAGGCGTCCAAAATCCGCTGACACGCTTGCGCAAAGCGTTGAATAATATTCAAAAAACGGATTCTGGCAGGCCTTTCTTAAGGCCTGCCGCGTAGTTTGGCCTGACCACGCTACGAGTACACACCATGCCGACGACCTTCCGCATCAGCCACCAGATTGACCCCGAAAAGCAACGCCTGATCATCACCGTGCGGGGACGGTATGAAAGCACCGCCTTCATAGATGCGCTGATCGAATTTTACGGCACTATCGGTCATCCCTGGCTCTATGATCGCATTATGGATATGCGATCGGCCGACGGTTATGTCGAAGTCACCGACCTGCTGCGGGCCGGGAAATATCTGGCGGATATGGCGGGCTCACCGCCCCCGCCGCGCAAACGTCTGGCCCTGATCTCGACCGATCCGTTCGACAAGCCGCGTCTGGGCAGCATGGAAGACATGTTCCCAAAGGCCTTTATCCAGACGTTTGAGAGCCTCGATGAGGCGCTCGACTGGCTGGATATGGTGCCTGCCGCTTAGTCCTTAACCGGCACGATGGTAACACTCTCACCACAGCCACAGGCGTCGGTCTCGTTCGGGTTATTGAAGACGAATTTCGAGGCCAGTTTGGTCGTCTCGAAGTCGATGATTGTACCGACCAGATACAGCACCGCCTTGGGTTCGATCAGAATGGTGACGTCCTTGTCCTTGACCACTTCGTCCAGCGGGTCGATGCTTTCGGCATAGGACAACACATATTCCTGACCGGCACAGCCTCCGGCCTTAACGCCAACGCGCAGGCCGACATAGGGCTTCTCGGCCCGCGACATGATCGATTTGACCTGTGCGGCAGCCGCCTCGGTCAGAGACACAACGGCCGGACGCGGACGGCGGGGACGAACGGTGACGGTCGGTTCCATGATCGTGCCCTTAAAACATATTCAGTTGCAGCTTGGCTTCGTCGCTCATCTTCGACGACTCCCACGGCGGCTCAAACACCAGATTGACCGTGCAATCGGCAACGCCACGCACGCCCATGACGGCGTTCTGCACCCAACCCGGCATTTCGCCGGCCACCGGACAGCCCGGCGCCGTCAGGGTCATATCGACCACGACTTCGCGGTTGTCGTTTACATCGACGCGGTAGATCAGCCCCAGTTCATAGATATCGACCGGAATTTCCGGATCGAACACCGTTTTGAATGCCGCGATCAGTTCGTCGGTCAGACGATCGAGTTCTTCCTGCGGCAACGGCTCAACGGCCACCGTTTCCTCCGCCGAAAAGAGTTCAGCTTGCGGCTCTTCGCCGGTCAGGGAAATGATCTCGTGCTGGGACATGGGGTTACTCAAAGAAGGATTGGGCCTTTTCGACCGCCGCGATCAGCGCGTCGATTTCGGCTTCGGTATTGTAAATGGCGATCGAGGCGCGCACGGTCGAGGTCACGCCCAGACGCGTCATCAGCGGTTCGGCGCAGTGCGTCCCCGCCCTCACCGCTATATTGTAGCGGTCGAGGATTTGCGCAACATCGTGAGCGTGGGCCGAGCCCAAAGAAAAGGTCAGGATCGAACCTTTTTCCGCCGCTTCGCCGTGGATGCGCACGGAATTGATCTTTTTCAGTCCGGCATGGGCGCGTTCATAGAGCGCCATTTCGTGCGCCACAGCGGCCTCACGGTCCCATTGCGACAACCAGTCGATGGCGGCCTTCAGACCGATGACCTCAAGGATCGCCGGTGTGCCCGCTTCGAAGCGGTGCGGCGGTTCGGCATAAGTAATCCGTTCCTTGCTGACGTGGGCAATCATCTCGCCGCCGCCCTGCCACGGGGGCATGGCCTCCAAGAGGTCGTAGCGGCCCCACAGGACGCCCAGACCGGTCGGCCCATACAGCTTATGGGCCGAGAAGGCATAGAAGTCGCAACCCAGCGCCTGTACGTCCACCGGCAGGTGAACCACACCCTGACAGCCGTCGATCAGCACCTTCGCACCGACCGCATGGGCCTTCTGGACGATGACCTGCACGGGGTTGATCGTCCCCAGCACGTTCGACATATGGGCGATGGCGACCAGCTTGACGCGCTCGGTCAACAATTGATCAAATGCCGCCATATCGAGGCTGCCGTCATCAAGGATCGGTACCCATTTCAGCACCGCGCCCGTGCGCACGGCCAGCATGTGCCACGGCACGATATTGGCGTGATGCTCCAACTCACTGATGAGGATTTCATCACCGGCCTTGAGGTTTTGCTGCCCCCAGGTCTGCGCCACGAGGTTCATCGACTCGGTGGCCGACTTGGTGAAGATCACCTCTTCCGGACGGGCGGCGTTGATGAATTTCGCGACCGTCTCACGCCCCGCCTCGAACGCATCGGTGACCTCATTGGCCAGCCGGTGCAGGCCCCGGTGCACATTGGCGTAGGACTGCGCCATGTGATGGCTCATGGCGTCGATCACGGCCTTCGGCTTCTGTGCCGAAGCGCCGGAATCGAGATAGATCAGCGGCTTGCCGTTGATTTCGCGGCTGAGGATCGGAAAATCGCGACGGACGGCGTCGACGTCAAAGGGCATAGAACCCTCCCGCCTTGTCTTCAATCCAGTTGAGAACCATCTCGCGCAAAGCCTCGTCCTCGATCTGTTCAGCGACCGGCACGACGAAGGCCTGCATCAGCATAGCGCGCGCGGTGTCTTCGGGCATACCGCGCGACTGGCAGAAGAACAGCGCCGCCTCGTCCAGAGCGCCTATCGTATTGCCGTGGGCGCATTGTACGTCGTCAGCATAGATTTCAAGCTCTGGCTTGGCGCGGACGTGCGCCCCGTCATTGAGCATCAGGGCCTGATGGCGCATCCGGGCATCGGTACCGTCAGCGCCCTTTTCGACATAGATCCGGCCCTGAAACACTGCCGTAGCGCGGTCCTTGACGAGGCCCTTGATCAGTTGCTCGGTCGTACCGTCGATCTCGGCATGGTTGACACGCGTCGTGTAGTCGAAATGCGCCGTGTCTTTCAGCAGATAAGCGCCGTGCATTTCGACGTGCGCGCCATGCCCGGCGTGTTCAACATGGGTCTCGAAACGCTGAAACTTGGCACCGGTTGAGAAGACATATTGCTTGAACGCGCTGCCCGGCGCGGTCTTGACGGTCGAACGACGCACCGACACAGCGCCTTCCGGCTCATCAAGGATGACCACGCGAGTCAGAGATGCGCCTTTGGCCAGTTCAAAATGCAGGGTCGTGTTGGCAGCATAGTCGAGCGCGCCGCTATAGTCTTCGAGCAGGATCAGGTGTTCGCCCACGCCCAGCGTGATGCGGCCTTCACCTTGGTAGCCAGCGACCACGCCCTCTGCACCGACATCGCTCAGGTCGAGATAAAGACGACCATTCGCCTTGGCCACAGCCGCTTGCAAGTCACCTAGTTGCCCGTCACCGGCACAATGCCAGTAGAAGCCACCGAAATCGCCGGTTGCCGCTTGCAGATGCGTCAGGACCGCGCGCGACGGCACCTCGCGCAGCACGCGCGCGAGGTCGCTGTATTTCCACTCTTCATTCCGCCGCGTCGGGTAGGACGACGGATCGAACAGGTCGAGCGGGGTCAGGTCGAAGGCCATTACGCGGCCTCACCGAGGTAACGGTCGTAACCGTGCGCTTCCAGTTCCAGCGCCAGCTCCGGGCCGCCGGAATGGACGATCTTACCGTCGACAAGAATATGGATGCGGTCCGGCTTGATATGATCAAGCAGGCGCTGATAGTGGGTAATGACCAGCATGCCGCGATCCGGCGCGCGCAGGGCATTGACGCCGTCCGACACGACCTTGAGCGCGTCGATATCGAGGCCGGAATCCGTCTCGTCGAGGATCAGGAACTTCGGCTTGAGCAGCGCCATTTGTAGCACTTCCATGCGCTTCTTTTCGCCGCCGGAGAAACCGACATTGAGCGGACGCTTCAGCATATCCATGTCGATTTTCAGCGTCTTGGCCAGTTCGCGCGTCGTTTTGAGGAACTCCGGTGCGCTCATTTCGTCTTCGCCACGCAGCTTGCGCTGGGCATTGAGCGCCGTGCGGATGAAGGTCAGGGCCGGGACGCCGGGAATTTCCAGCGGATACTGGAACGACAGGTAAAGACCGGCGGCGGCGCGTTCATGCACCTCCATTTCCAGCAGGTCTTCGCCGTTGAAATCGACCGCGCCTTGGGCGACCTCGTAATTCGGGCGACCGGCCAGCGTATAACCGAGCGTCGATTTACCCGCGCCGTTGGGGCCCATGATGGCGTGCACTTCGCCCGCCGGAACATTCAGGTTCAGGCCCTTGAGGATGGTCTTGGTGTCGACGAAGACGGTGAGGTTTTCGATAGAAAGCATTGTCATTATTCTCTTATTTAGCCGACCGAGCCTTCAAGGCTGATAGCGACCAGTTTCTGGGCCTCGACGGCGAATTCCATCGGCAGTTCCTGCAGGACGTCGCGCACGAAGCCGTTGACCAGCAGGGCCACGGCCTCTTCCTGCGACAGGCCGCGCTGCATGGCGTAGAACAGTTGATCCTCGCTGAGGCGCGTCGTCGTCGCCTCGTGCTCGAATTGCGCCGTCGCCGTGTCGGACTCCACATAAGGCACCGTATGTGCCGCGCAGGTCTTCCCGATCAGCAGGCTGTCGCACTGGGTGAAGTTGCGCGACCCGCCGGCCTTGGCGTGGGCCGAGACCAGACCGCGATAGGTATTGGACGACTTGCCCGCCGACACGCCCTTGGAAATGATGCGCGAGCGGGTATTTTTGCCCAGATGGATCATCTTGGTGCCGGTATCGGCCTGCTGCATGCCGTTGGTGACGGCGATGGAATAGAACTCGCCGACGCTCTCATCCCCGCGCAGGATGCACGACGGGTATTTCCACGTCACGGCCGAACCGGTCTCAACCTGGGTCCACGACACCTTTGATCGTGCGCCGCGGCAATCGGCGCGCTTGGTCACGAAATTATAGATGCCGCCCTTGCCTTCGGCGTCGCCGGGATACCAGTTCTGCACCGTCGAATATTTGATCTCGGCGTCGTCCAGCGCCACCAGTTCGACCACGGCGGCGTGAAGCTGGTTCTCGTCGCGCATCGGCGCCGTACAGCCTTCGAGATAGGAAACGTAGGCGCCCTTATCGGCGATGATCAGGGTGCGCTCGAACTGCCCCGTATTTTCGGCATTGATGCGGAAATAGGTCGACAGTTCCATCGGGCAGCGCACGCCCGGCGGCACGTAGACGAATGAGCCGTCCGAAAACACGGCGGCATTGAGCGCGGCGAAATAGTTGTCCGACACCGGCACGACCGAGCCCAGATATTGACGCACCAGATCAGGATATTCGCGCAAGGCCTCGGAAATGGCGCAGAAAATGACGCCGGACTTTTTCAGTTCGTCCTTGAAGGTCGTCACGACCGACACCGAATCGAACACGGCATCCACCGCATATTTCGGCGCACTGGCGACGCCTGCCAGCACTTCCTGCTCCTTCAGCGGTATGCCCAGCTTGGCATAGACGGCCAGCAGTTCCGGATCGACCTCGTCGAGGCTATTCAGCTTGGCCTTGGGCTTCGGCGCGGCGTAGTAATAGAGGTCCTGATAATCGACCTTCTGATACTCGACCTTGGCCCAGTCGGGTTCGTCCATCGACTGCCAGCGCTCGAAGGCGGCCAGACGGTATTCCAGCATCCATTCCGGCTCGTTCTTCTTGGCCGAAATGAAGCGCACGATATCGGCGCTCAGCCCCTTGGGCGCGTATTCCATCTCGATGTCCGAGACGAAGCCGTGCTCATAGGTTTCAAGCTTTTGAACGGTTTCGATCGTTTCCTTGACCGCGGCCATCAGGCGCTTTCCTTTACTCTGCTGGTTTGGCGGGCGAGAAACTTCTCATAACCCTTTGACCAGATATCCAAAAATTCCTGCCAGTCGACGGGGGTCGTATTCCACCCGGACGAGACGCGCAAGGCCTTATCGGCCACATCGTTCAGGCCCATGGCCTCCAGCACCCGGCTCGACTTGACCTTGCCCGACGAACAGGCCGATCCCGACGAGACACAAATGCCCGCCATATCCATGTGAATAAGCTGAAGCTGCGCGGTCCAGTCAGGCACCGTGAAACAGGTGATACCCGGTGCACGTGGGGCGTCCTCGCCGACGATGGTCGCCCCCAAAGCCTTCAACGCCGCTTCGGTCGCGATTTGTGCTTCGGTATCGGGCGCGGATATCACGCGTACAGCGGCGGCAAAACCGGAGATACCGGCGATATTTTCGGTGCCCGCACGGTGGCCGAACTCCTGCCCGCCACCCGGTACTGCCGCTTTGAGGTCGCGGTCGGCACTATAGACCAGCGCCCCGACGCCTTGCGGGCCACCGATCTTGTGCGCCGCCAGCGACAGGCTGTCGGCCCCCAGCGCTTCGATGTCGATATCGATCTTGCCCGCCGCCTGAACCGCATCAACGTGCAGCCAGCCGCCAGCCGCATGAACCTTCTCGGCGATAGAGCGAATGGGCTTGATGACGCCGGTCTCGTTATTGACCAGCATGACGGCCACGAACGGACGACCGATCAACAATTGATCAAGTGCCGCCAGATCGATAAGTCCCGACCTCAATAATGGCACATAAGCCACGGGCAAACCGTACGATTCTGCCGCCTTGTGCAGGCTGTCGTGCTCACCGGCACTGACGATGATCCGGTCGAATCCGCGCGCCTGCGCCAGAGCCAGTTGATTGGCCTCGGTGCCGCCGGAGGTAAAGACCAGACGCGCCGGACCGACACCGTTGACCAGCCCCAGCACCGTGTCGCGCGCCTCTTCCAACAAAAGCTTGGCCTTGCGCCCCAGCGCATGGACCGAAGATGCATTGGCGCCGATATCCCACGCCGCGATCATGGCGTCGCGCACCTCGGGCCGGATCGGCGAGGTGGCGGCATGATCGAGATAGATGGGGGCACGACTCATATGGCCAGTTCCCGCAACGGATCGTGCGCCACACGGTTTTCAATCGTCACGCGCTTGCGCGTGCGCTTATGGATCACGTCGCTCAGCGACACGGTCGACAGGTAATCGTGGATGGCGAAGCCCAGATCTTCCCACAGATTATGCGTCAGGCAGCGCTGACCGCCCGGCATGCAGCCGATTTCACGCGCCGCGCTTTCCTTGGATTGCCGCTTATTGGCCCCCAGCTTGTTCGACGTCAGGGCGCAACGCGTCGCCTTGATCGGCTCATCGACGGCCAGCACGATTTCGGACACGAACAGGTCGTCGGCCTTGCGCGCCAGCGAATAGCCGCCGCCGGGCCCGCGTGCGCTTTTGACAAGGCCCGCCTTCCGCAGACGCGCGAACAGTTGCTCAAGGTACGACAGGGAAATCTGCTGACGATCCGAGATTTCGGACAGGGAGATAGGCTTACCCTGCGCATTCAAGGCGAGGTCGGTCATAGCCATTACGGCATAGCGTCCCTTGGTCGATAATCTCATGACGGCGTCTCTGACGAAAAACCTGCGCAAAGCGAAAAGAGTGTGCTAAACGGCTTGCCTTACAGCGGAAAGCCCGTTTGCAGCGGACTTAGTAATTCCGACTAATATAGTCAAGAATTATGCCCCGCACCATGACACTTTTTGTTACTGAGCAAGGGTTCTATATGCCTGAAGTTATCCTCGCCGGCGCCGCCGGACGAATTGAGGCCCGATATACCGCCGGCAAAACGGAAAACGCTCCCATCGCCCTGATCCTGCATCCGCACCCCAAGGCGGGCGGCCACATGAACAATCCGGTGACGGTGCAACTGTTCCACCTGTTCATGACGCGCGGCTTTTCGGTCCTGCGTTTCAATTTCCGTGGCGTGGGCAAGTCGCAGGGCGAATTCGATTCGGGCATTGGTGAGCTGGCCGACGCCGCTACGGCGCTCGACTGGCTTCAGGCCAAAAACCCGACCGCGTCGCAATTCTGGGTCGCAGGCTACAATTTCGGCGCCTATATCGGCATGCAGCTTCTGATGCGTCGTCCGGAAACCGATGGCTTCGTCTCGGTGTCGCCGCCCGCCAACGCCTATGATTTCAGCTTCCTGGCCCCTTGCCCGGCGTCCGGCATGTTCCTCAACGGCGCGGCCGATCCGGTCGTGCCGCCGTCGGAAGTCGAGCGCGTCGTCGCCAAGCTGCGCACACAAAAGGGTATCACCATCGCCCACGAAGTCGTCGAAGGTGCCGGTCACTTCTGGACCGATCAACTGAGCGAAGTCGAGCAGCGCGTCGGCGGCTATCTCGATCGCCGTCTGGCCGGCGAACTGGAATAGTTCCGCGCTTTCCATGCCCGCCAAACCCAAGGACCCTGTTTTCGAAACGCCCGTCTGGGCCTTGTGGCAGCGGCTGACGCCGCTGTTTCCCGGCTGGAGCCTTATCCCCTCGGCGTTCGTGACGCCGGGGGCGTGGACCATGATGGGTGTCGATTTCCTGAGCGGTCTTCGGCGCAATGGCTCGACGCGCAAGGCGTTCGAATTGCTTTCGGGTGTCGATAGCGCGACCTTTGCCGCGGTCGCCGACATGGCCGCGCTCAATGAAAAGCGTCAGGAGCAGATCCTGAAGGCCGTGATCATCGGCTATCTGACCATCCCTCTATCGATTATCGCGGTGCTGGCAGAAATCGCCGGGGATACCCTGTCATCCTACTTCCGCGAACACACCACAACCATTATCCAGTGGGTCTGCATCCTGACGGCGGCCCCGGCGGGTTACTTCCTCAGTCATTGGCGGTCCAGGCAGATCGTCAGCGTGCTGGAACTAATCCGCATCGAACGCGGCGATGTGGCGAGCAAACCGTCAGGCGCGACGCCGGAGGACTGAGCCAGAGGACTTAAGTCACAGGCAGCGTTTCCGCGCACCGCCTTCGTCACCGTCTATAGTAAGATATTGGCCATCCGCGCTCAATTTAAGGCGCAAACTACGCCTCCATGCCTCGCCTTCGCCCTGGAAATCGGCGTCCACAGACACCTCAGAAGGGCCGACTATTTTAACATGGCTGACCGTTGCGCGGCTTTCCCAAAAATCCATCTGCGTGGCCAATATGGATAGCGCCATGTCGCTGTCGCCGGAGCGGCATTTTGCCGCCTTGGCGTCCCACCGACCTTGAAACGCCTCAGGTATCGAAACATGCACCACTTCATCCGTAGATGAGGTCGCCGTTTCAGAAACGAAGGATGAAGCCGAATTCTGTGCATCCGTAGCCTGTTCGGATGCCGAACAGGCACCCAGCCCCACCAGCATAAGAGTCAGCACTACCGGTTTCATGCCGCTGACTCTTGCGATGCCCTGCGTGGCTGATGAACGACACCCCCGGTCAGCGGCGCTTTGACGCCCGTCGTGCCGGGGAATGAAATCGGCAAGCCGCGCAGCGACCGCGCCGCCATGTAGGCAAAGGCCTCGGCTTCGATCGCGCCACCGCGCCAGCCCATGTCCTCGGCGATTTTCACTTCGGCCAGATCGGCAAGTCGTGCCCGTAAGCGACTGACCATATGCAGATTATTGCGCCCGCCCCCACACAGCACGATGGCGTTCGGTTTGATCCCGGCGCGCTCGATCTCATGGCGCAGGCTCTCGACCGTGAACGCCATCAGAGTCGCCATGCCGTCCTCAAGACCGAGAGAGGCAACCGGCTCCAGCGTGAAGTCGTAACGATCGAGCGACTTCGGTGCGTTGGCCTGAAAATAGGGATGCGACAGGTACTGCGTCACCACGTCCATATCCGGCCCCCCCTTCGCCGCCACCGCGCCGTTTTCGTCGAACAAGGCCCCGGTATGCTGGCGTATCCACTGATCCATCAGACCGCTGGCCGGGCCGGTATCAAGTGCCGTCAGGCCGTCCTCACGCACGACGGTGATATTGGCCACGCCGCCCAGATTGACGACCACGACCGGCAGATCCATCCCTGATGCCAGCGCCAGCGCGCGATGATAGACCGGGGCCAGCGGCGCCGCCTCACCGCCCGCCTCGATATCGGCCTGACGGAAGTCGCAGACGACCGGCATGCCGGTCCGGTCGGCGAAATATTGCCCGTCGAACAGTTGCACCGTGCGGCCCTTGATGCCCGCCTTGGGGCGTTCGTGCAGGACGGTTTGCCCATGCACGCCCAACGCATCGAAATCCTGTAGATTCAGATCGTTTTCGCGCACGAATTCATCCAGCGCCGAAAGATGGAAATCGGCAATCACCCGGCGCGCCTCGGTAAAAATCTCAGGCTCGGTCTCGCCGCGCGGCCATTGCAAGGCCGCTTTGGTTGCGGCTTCCAGCACGGCACGCACCTCGACCCGCATCGGCTTTTCGGCATAGGCACCGAAGCTCAGTTGCGCCTCGCCGTCCGTGTCCAGCACCGCCATATCGATGCCGTCCAGAGACGTTCCGGTCATGAAGCCGATGATTTTCATGCAATATACCTATGGCAAAGCAAGTGGTGCGTGGTAAAGGCACTGTCGCACCAAACGGTGCGTAAAACCAACAGATTGTTAGAGATCATGACCACCTTCAAATCCGATTTCCTCAACGTCCTTCGACAGCGCGGGTTCATCCACCAGTGCACGGACGCGGAAGCCCTCGATACGCTGGCTTCTGCCGGACCGATCACGGGCTATATCGGCTATGACGCTACGGCGTCGTCGCTGCACGCCGGCCACCTGGTGCAGATCATGATGCTCTATTGGCTGCAAAAAACGGGCAACAAGCCGATCGTCCTGATGGGCGGCGGCACGACCAAGGTCGGCGACCCGACCTTCAAGGACACCCAGCGCCCGCTGCTCACCGACGCCCAGATTCAGTCGAACATGGACGGCATCAAGTCGGTCTTCACCAACTTCCTGACCTTTGGGGATGGCGCGACCGATGCTATCATGGTCAATAATGACGACTGGCTGTCGAGCTTTGGCTATATCGAATTCCTGCGCACCTTCGGCACGCATTTCACCATCAACCGCATGCTGACCTTCGATTCGGTGAAGCTGCGCCTTGAGCGTGAGCAGCCGATGACCTTCCTTGAGTTCAACTACATGCTCATGCAGGCCGTCGATTTCCGCGAACTGAACAATACCTATAACTGCGTCCTGCAAATGGGTGGTTCGGATCAGTGGGGCAATATCGTCAACGGCGTCGAACTGACCCGCCGCCTGAACCAGAAGGCGGCGTTCGGCCTGACGACGCCGCTTTTGACGACGGCTTCGGGCGCCAAGATGGGCAAGACGGTTGGCGGCGCGGTGTGGCTCAATGCCGACGCCCTCAGCCCCTACGACTACTGGCAATACTGGCGCAACGCCGAAGACGCCGATGTCGGCAAGTTCATGCGCCTGTTCACCGATCTGCCGCTCGACGAGATCGCGCGTCTCGAAGCCCTGCAAGGGGCCGAGATCAACGAGGCCAAGAAGATCCTCGCCGATGCCGCCACGCGCATGGTCCACGGCGAAGCCGCCGCTGCAACCGCCCGCGACACGGCGCAGAAGGCCTTCGAACAAGGCGTTCTATCCGCCGACCTGCCGACCGTCGAGTTGGCGCGCGCTGAGCTTGAGGCCGGGATCATGCTGGCGGCTCTGGCGACGAAGATCGGCCTGACCAGTTCAAACGGCGAAGCCCGTCGTCTGGCGCAAGGCGGGGGTCTGCGGGTCAACGACGCGGCGATCACCGACGGTAATCAAAACGTGACGCTGGGCGATCTGAATGCGGATGGCGTGATCAAGCTGTCGCAAGGCAAGAAGAAGATCGTTCTGGTGAAGCCGGTTTAAGGTCATGGGGCCGCAGGCCCCAAACCCCATAGCTGGGAGCAAAATTAAAGGCCGGTGCATAAAGCACTGGCCTTTTTCTCTGCTCCAAGTGATGGGTGAAGGGGGCTTGCCCCCTTCTAATCTTTCTTCTTCTTTTCGCTCAACTCAATCGCTGGCAGCGGATCGACACGATCCTCGTCCAGCAGCCGCCGCAGGAAGCCCGGCAGGACCAGAGACAGCGGGTCGATCTGAGCCTGTGGCGTCTCAAAGCGGCCCTTCAGCTTGTATTTCAGCCCCAGCACGCCTTCGCCCGATTTCGACGTGATCACATCACCAACCAGCGGCACCCCGGCAAAGGCCGCATTGACGCCGTAGGCGGGGATGATCGTGCCCTGATAATCGAGCGATTGTCGTTCGAAATCCGACGAACCCCAGACATTGATCCGCAGGGCCTCGCCCTTGGCCCAGCCGTTGCGGACGAAGAGATATTTATTGCGGTAACGAATGGGGAACTCATAGTCCTTGAAGGTGATCCCGGCCCCCGACAGGGTGTCGGAAAGACCTTGCAGCGACGCCAGAGTCAGAACCTGACCGAGGGCCGGAATCTGGCTGACGCGGATGTTTTCGCCCTTGAGCGTCGCATCGACCTGACCGTCGCGGTATTTGCCTTCGACGACCGCTGTCCCACCCGTCAGGCGCTTGTCGCCGATGGCCGTGCGGACCAGATCGCCCATATTGTCGGCCTCGAAGGTGAACTCCGTATGGTCGTCTTCGGGGTCGAAATCGAGCGTCACCAGCGAGCCTTCGCCGGTCAGGGCCGAGCCCTCGCCCTTGATGCGATTGCGGCCGTCCCATTCGACGTTCAGTTCGACATCGCTAAATACGCCGGTGTCCGAGGCCCGCAACGCCGCGACATCGATCAGGACGCGCAGAGGCCGCTGCGGCAGGCCTTGCGGTTCGCGATAGGCCACAGGGGGTTCCGGCCCGTCGACCGGCACGACACCGCGATTGACGGTCACGGTCTTCGGCTTTGGCGGATTGAACCACGGACGGATATCCAGTTGCTTGCCCTTGACCGAGACGATCCGCGTCGACGGATGATCCAGTTCGTAGAATTTCAGCGACAGGTTGGCGAAGTCCTTAAGATAGATGCGTGAGAAATCCGCATAGTCGAACGTCCCGTCTTTCAGCATCGAAGCGCGGCCTTCGACGGCGATCCGGGCACCTTCGCCATGGATACGGGATATATTCATCCCGCCGGCCTCGCCGCGGTCATCGAAACTGAGCGCCAGCGTGGCCGCTTCGCCCACCGGCTTGACCCACTCGCTGCGCGCCAGTTGAAGCTGGGTCTGCGTCGCATCGAGGTTCAGCACGGCGGCTGAAATCTCGCCCGGCGCGATGGCATCGGGGGCGCGGTTTTCGGTCTGGAACAGGCTTAGGGTGAAGCCGATCTGCCCTTTCAGGTCCAGACTGTGGTTGAGATAGCCTAACCGCTTCAGAAACGGCTCATCGAGGTCGCCATAGATCTTCATCCACGGCGATCCTGAGGTAAAATCGACGCCTTCGGTATCGGGCAGGTCGAACGCCACCGGCTGCGTTCCCAGCAAGACCTCGCCCTTGATGCCCTGCGCATCCTGCTCCCACTTGGCCGATACGGGAATGGTCTGAGTCGGTGTGAACCAGCCGCGCGGCAGGCCCATGGCGTACATCTGCTCCGGCGTCAGGCTGGTCGTCAGGGTCCGCAGCGGCGGCTTGTCGCCCTCGTCGGTCCAGTCGAGTACGGAATCGATGTCATCCAGCCGGATACGGGCCTCACGCGACTGTGCATCCAGCCCGATATCGACGCTCAGTTTTCTAGCCTGATTGAAATAGGGCAAGGCCCCCATACCCAGCAACTGCGCCCGTTCGGGCGTGATCGTCGCCTTATAGACCAGGCGCGGGTGATCGCTGTCGATATAGCCGAGATCGCCGGAAAATCCCTCGGCCTCCAGATCGCCGGTCCAGATATCCCCTGCCCGGATCAGCCGGATCACAGTCGGGATTTCCGGCTTGAAGCGCGCAAAGATCGGCAGGCCCTGCCCCTTCATCCCCGCACTCAGGGTATTGCCGGTGAGGGTCACATGGGTCGGTCGCTCCTCGGTGCCGTCCCAGTTAACTGTGCCGTTGAAGATATCCGACTCGATCTCGCCCTTGCCGACATTGTTGAAAATTTCCATCTTGCCTTTGAGCGCCACGCGTTTCGTCGGCGAACCGCCGAACTGCCGCGCATTGAAGCTGCCGGTAAAATCGACATACTGCATTTTCGGCTCGAATTGGGTCGTATAGCCGATCTCCCCGGCATAGGGCCCAAGCTTTGCCGGGCCGCGCACCTCCAGATGGTCGGCCAGATAGTCGCCGGTCACGGTCAGGTCGCCCTCGGTAATATTCCAGCCCAGCGCCGCCTGTTTCAGCCCGGCATTGCGTATCCTGCCGGTAAAGCGCAGGTCGAGATTTTTCAGCGTCAGGGGGGCAAAGGTCGCAAATTTGATATCGAGCCGCGTTTCGGCCTCCCCCGACAACCGTTCGCGCGTCAGGCCCTCCTTACCGAGATTGCCCCCCGTGAGCGGGTCGATGGCTTCGATCAGTTGCGCCGCACCGGACAAGGCCGTCAGCCAGATATGGGTGTCGGTCTTGTCGGCCTTCTTGAAACTCGGTACCGAGACGCCGCCACCGGTGATCGGCACCTCGACCAGTTGACCGCCCTTGAGGAACAGGTCGAAACGGCTGCCGAGCAGCAAACCGTTGCCGTGCAGACCCGTCGCATCCTGAAGCTTGTCGTGGAAATTCAGCGCCATATCGCGGAAATCGAAGGTCAGGCGTAAATCTTCGTTTTCCAGCGCGTCGGATTTGAGGTGGCCCGGTGGGGCCTTGAGCACGAAATCGGCGTTGGAATAGACGCCGCCCTTGATGCGCCGGATGAGGTCGCTCCGCGTCACCGGCGTCATCTTTTCCGGCCAGAAGGCAAAGACCTGTTCCTTGGTGAAGACGCCCTTGACCTGCGCCGTCAGGTCGGCGCCCAATTGACCCTTTTCGTCGGTATAGACCTTGCCCTTCGTCGTCAGGGGCGACGATCCGCCCAGCAAGCCCTTGCCGGATTTAATGTCCAGCCGGCGATCGTCCGGTGTATAGGCACCGATGAAATGCACATCGGTCAGGGTCTGCGCCGGGAAGTCGTCCGCCAGTTGCCCGGTCACGCGCGGCCCGGTGAAATCGAATTCCACCGCCATTTTTTGCCCGGTTGCCTCGTCTTCGGGCGTAATGCGGACCTTGCCGAAAAGATCGGTATCGAGGAACCGCGACTTGAGACGGAAGCTCTTGAACTGCATCGTCTTGATCTTCGGCGCATAGTCGGCCTTGAGGCTCAGGGCATCGAAGCCCTGCTCGGCCTTGCCGAAGGCGTAGCTGCCCTGACCGGCGGCAATATCGGCAAAGGCGTTTTCAAGGCCGTTCTTAGCCGAATAGCTCAGGCTGCCGCGACCGTTCACGGCAGCGCGAAAATGCGACAGAGCGCGCGTCGCCCCGACCGACGGGAACACTTTCGATGGAATCAGGTCGCGGATCTGGGCGTTGAGCGACGCGGTCTTGAGATCGGTTTCGGCGTCGGCATGCGCGGTCAGGTAAGAAGTCTGCCCCTCACTGACGATGGCCACGCCGATATCGGTCTTGATCCGGGTCTTACGCTTGGAAAAATCGATATGGGCCACCTGCGCGCGCCATTTCAGATCGGTGCCGACCTGACGAAAGGCAATCGTGCCGTCTTTCAGCGAAAACTGCCGGGTGAAGCTGATCGGACGGCCCAGCTTTTCCGGTCCGGTCAGGTCGCGGAACGCCTTGTCGATGGCAAAGGCCGTCGGATCGCCCTTGGCGTCGTAGCCCAGCTCATACCGCCCGTTGGCCGATACCGACAAAGCGACGAAGAAATCCGCCGCCGTCAGACGCGCCGGCGCCAGATGCAGCCCCAGCAGACTGTCGATGGCCAGCGCCGCCTCCATTTCGCCCGCCGAGGCGATGACCCGCCCCTGCCCGTCCTGCAGCCGCATCTCCTCGAAACGCAGGCCCAGGGCGTTGGTATCGTGAAACCAGACGAGGTCGAGATGTCCCAGACTGGCCTTCGCGCCCGGCACCGTGCGCTCCAGGCGCTGAAGAATGAGGAATTTCAACCCGTCTATGCGGATCGGGGCCTGTGCCAGATTGATAAAAAAGCAGGCAACCATCAACAGGATCAGTCCCGTCAGACTGAGCCGCCAGTGTTGTCTTATCTTATCAATTAACCTATTCACGAAACCCGGAATGAGACGGCCATACTGTCGGACGATATTTTGGTATCTTCTCTTCCCATAAGCTTAACCGAAGGCATTGTCATGGCAAAAAAAACGACCCCGGCGACCGAATTCAAGCCCTATCCGGCACCGGACTTCGCCCTGCCGTCGGATGAAGGCAAGTCGTTGAGCCTCAAGGACTTAGCCGGCAAATGGGTCGTGCTGTTCCTCTACCCCACCGACAATACGCCGACCTGCACGCAGGAAGCGCTCGACTTTACCGCCGCCGCACCCGATTTCGCGGCGCTTGGGGCCACCGTCATCGGCCTGTCCAAGGACGATCTGAAAAGCCATGCCCGGTTCCGCGCCAAGCACAGCCTGACCATGCCGCTGCTGTCGGATGAAAGCACCACCACTATCGCCGCCTTTGGGTCGTGGGGCGAAAAAAGCCTGTACGGGCGGGCCTATATGGGCACCGATCGTTCGACCTTCCTCATCGATCCGCAGGGACAGGTGCGGGCCGAATGGCGCAAGGTGCGCCTCAAGGGCCACGTGCAGGCGGTGCTCGATACTCTACGCCTGATACAAAATACTTGACTTAGCCAATATAACCATAACCGCGTTACGCGGCATCGTTCTTGAAATGCAGCGCCCATATCACTCAAAATGGGACGGTCGGACGATGGAAATGATGCTCAACCTGTTGTTTTTTATGACCGCCCTTATTTTCGCTGCGCTGCACGCACCGGCGAATCGATTAGCGCTTGCCAAATCCGTTTTGGTTAAGTCATAATTAAGAAACTCCTTGGGGTAGGGTGTGTGATGCGTAAGAAAAGCTTTCAACGCGTTCGGGATGCACTGGAACAAACGTTTCCGGAGCGCCACCTGTTCATTCGTTCCGGCGGCGAAACACAAGGCTATATTCTCAGCACGGGCAAGCAGTTCGGTCTGGCCGTACTGGCCACCGTCGGCCTGACCTGGCTGGCCATGAGCACCGGCGCGGTCATCTTCATGGCCATTTCCAGCGGCAACGGCCCCGACAAGCAGATCATGATGATGAAGGCCCAGTCCGAGCGCTGGGTCGCCGACCGTCAGGCGCGTCTCGACGTCCTGATGCAGCAGAACGAGGCTTCGTCCGGCTCGCTGGAACAACTGGCGCAAACGGTGGAGAAACGCCACGGCGCCCTGGTGCAAATTCTGAAAGATTTCAAAGGCGTTCCGGGCGCAGCTACGGCGCTGGCACCGGGCCGCATCGACGAAACCCTGCCGCCGGTCGAACGCGTCTATGCCGTGCGCGCCGAGCAGGAGCGCATGGTCTCCAAGGCCGAAACCTTCGCCAAGTCGCGCGCCGAGCGTCTGCGTCTGGCCTTCCGTCTGGCCGGGCTCAACCCCGGCGCCTATGCGGGCGGCGGCACCGGCGGTCCGCTGCTGGAGTCCAAGGATTCCAAGGAACTGGCGGCGTTTCTCAATGTCGATCAGGGCTTTGCCGAACGCATCCGCAATGCGGCGCTGAACCTGTCGGACATGCGCGGCCTGGAACGCTCGGTCAAGGGGATGCCCTTCGCCCGCCCCACCTACGACACGCGCATGACGTCCGGCTTCGGCGTGCGCTTCGATCCGTTTACCCGCCGCCCCAAGAACCACTTTGGCCTTGATTTTGCAGGTCCGTTCCTGACCCCTATCCATGCCACGGCCCCCGGCATTGTTGCGTTCGCCGGTGTTCGAAATGGGTACGGGAACTGTGTCGAAATAGATCACGGTAACGGTTTCAAGACCCGTTACGCCCATATGCAGTCCTTCTCGGTGAAGCCCGGCCAGCGCGTCGGTGTCGGTCAGCGGGTCGGTGCCATGGGCTCTACGGGTCGCTCTACGGGGGTTCACCTTCATTACGAGGTGTGGATCAACGGTCGTCCTCAAAATCCCGCGCGCTTCGTAAAGGCTGGAGACTATGTTCAACAAAACTAGCAAACCCGTTCGTCATACGCCTGAGCCGCCGAAGGCCAATGTGCCGCCGCCGCTCGACATGTCGACGGTCAATATGAAAAAGCCTGGCGCGCCGGTGGCTCCGGTCGCGCCTGTTCCGGTGGCGGCGCGTGGCGCACCGTCGCTGCTGGCCGCACATCTCAATATCGATGGCAACATCACCGGCACCGCCGATTTGCAGATCGACGGCAATGTCCGTGGCAATGTCAAGGTCGCCCACCTGATCGTCGGTGAAGCCGGCAATATCGAAGGCGATGTCGAGGCCGAAACCGTCGAGGTTCGCGGCCGCGTTCTGGGCGCCATCAGCGGCAAGTCGGTGAAGCTTTTGTCCTCGGCCTATGTCGAAGGCGATATCAGCCACGAAGCGCTGTCGATCGATGTCGGCGCCTATTTCCAGGGCCGTTGCCTGCAAACCCGTCGCGTCGAAGCGCCGGTCATCGCCCCCGTCGTCGCGCCGGTCGCCAATACGTCGCACAGCTTCAGCAGCAGCGACACCGGCATGAACAGCTACGATCTGAACGCCCTCTCTGATCTGAAGTAATAAACGGGCGATGCCGGATTGAGGCGAGCGATATGCCAAAAAGTGTAAGCGGTTTTTGGCTATAATATCGCGACAAAGAAAAAAGCCGGGAAAGGTATTGACCTTTTCCGGCTTTTTGTTGGGTCATTACGATTATGACGACAGCCACCACCGACTCAGATACGCGCCCTCGCCCGCCCTTGACGGGAAAACTGCTGCTGCAAATGCTGATGGAAGCGTTTCAGGAGTGGAACGACGACAAGGCTCCGCGACTGGGGGCGGCGCTCGCCTTCTACAGCATCCTGTCCATCGGGCCTCTGCTGCTGATCGTGACGGGGGTCGCAGGACTGGCCTTCGGGCGCGATGCCGTCAACGGCTATCTGTTCGCCGAACTGCGCAATCTGGTCGGCGATGTCGGCGCGGCGGGCATTCAGGCAATCCTCGCCGGGGCCGCCAATCCGCAGCAGGGCATCATTGCCACCCTTATCGGGATTATCACGCTAGTCGTGTCGGCCACCGGCTTCTTCGCCCAGCTTCAGGACGCCATGAACGCGGTATGGAATGTCGAAAGCGACGTCAATGCCGACTGGAAATGGTTCGTCAAGAAACGCCTGCTGTCCTTCGCGCTCGTTGTCGGCATTGGCTTCCTGCTGCTCGTCTCGCTGGTCATATCGGCGGCGCTGGCGGCGCTCAGCGCATTTATGTCCAGCCTTCTGCCCGGCTTCTTCATGGGGGCCGTCAACTTCGTCATTTCGTTCGGCGTGGTCACCTTCCTGTTCGCCATGACGTTCAAGATCCTGCCCGACGTGCATATTGCGTGGCGCGATGTCTGGGTCGGCGCGGCGATCACCGCCGTCCTGTTTTCCATCGGCAAGCAGCTGATCGGGCTCTATCTGGGACAAAGCGCCCTGTCCTCGGCCTATGGCGCGGCGGGCTCACTGATCGTCGTTCTGGTGTGGATCTATTATTCGACGCAGATTTTCTTCTTCGGCGCGGAGTTCACCCAGGTCTATAGCCGCCACTTCGGCAAGCAGATCATGCCGCGCCGCAAACGCAAAGCAAAGCCGGAGATGTAGCCCTCAGCCGGTACGGGCAAGACCCGGCAGCTTCAATCCAAATCTGTCGGATATGGCGATCAAGGCTTCGGCATTGCCCATGGCGTCATCGAGCGGATCATGCGTGTGCTTCGTCTTACGCAACGCTTTCCAGCGTGAGGCCGCCGAAAAATCCTTTTCCAGTCCGGCATAAAGATCGCCGATCCGTCGCGCCGAATGACCGAACGGGTTTTCGCCGCAGAAGGCGTGGAAATAGTAATTTACCCACTGCCAGTCGAAAGCCGGATTATCGGATACGAAGATCGGACGCCCCACCGATGTCGTTTCGAGGAACTGACCGAAAACCCGCATTCCCTTTTCGGGGGCGGGATAAGCGAGATGCTGTTCGCGTGAGATATGGGATACCGCCAGAGCGCCCGGCACCCATTTTTCGGATATGGGCGCAAATTGCGCCTTGAACACCGTTTTCAATTCCCGGTCCAAGCGGACGCAGCCGAGCGAAATCATCGAAAACAGACCCGGACAAGGTCCGTCCGCTTCGACATCGATTATAAACAGACTCATGGTCAGGCCCCTCTATTCAAACCGCCACAGATTGACGGTCAAATGGCAATATTCGGGGGCCGAAGGCGGGCGGTAAGCGTTCACGCCTTTGACGAACGGCCTATGCGCCGGTAACGCCGGATTGTCAATCCGACACCGCCCGAACGGGCAGTGCCTTATGAAAAACCGGAGGCTAATGACCTCCGGTTTTTCTTTTAACCTTCCACCGCGTCGCGCGTCGCGCCGACCCGCTGGGCCAGGGACGCCGCCATGAACGGGTCGAGATCGCCGTCCAGAACCCCCTGACTGTCCGAGGTTTCCACGTCCGTGCGCAGGTCCTTGACCATCTGATAGGGTTGCAGGACGTAGGAGCGGATCTGATGCCCCCAGCCGATATCGGTCTTTTGGTCTTCGAGCGCCTGTTGCGCGGCTTCGCGTTTTTGCAGTTCGACCTCATACAGACGCGCGCGCAGCATCTTCCAGGCTTCGTCGCGGTTGGCGTGCTGAGACCGCCCGGCCTGACAGGCCACGGCAATACCGGTCGGGATGTGCGTCAGGCGCACCGCCGAGTCAGTCTTGTTGATGTGTTGACCGCCCGCGCCCGACGCACGATAGGTGTCGGTGCGCACGTCGGCGGGGTTGATTTCGATGACAATGGTGTCGTCGACGACCGGATAGACCCACACCGAGGCGAACGAGGTATGGCGGCGAGCGCTGGAATCGAACGGCGAGATGCGCACCAGACGGTGAACCCCGGCCTCGGTCTTCAGCCAGCCATAGGCGTTCGGGCCCTTGATGGTCAGGGTCGCCGACTTGATGCCCGCCTGTTCGCCCGGCGTTTCTTCCTCAAGCGACACCGTCATGCCGTGCTGGGTCGCCCAGCGCGTATACATGCGCAGCAGGATACCGGCCCAGTCGCACGACTCGGTACCGCCCGCGCCGGAATTGATTTCCAGATAGGCGTCGTTGCCGTCGGCTTCGCCGGACAACAGGGCTTCAAGCTCGGCGCGCGCCCCGCGCTCCTTGAGGCCTTTCAGCAGGGCCCTCGCCTCTTCGAGCAGGTCTTCGTCGCCTTCCATGTCGGCCAGTTCGGCGTAGTCGAGCGCGTCTTTCAGTTCCCGAGTCAGGGAATTGACAGCCTCGACGCCATTGGCCAGCTTGGTGCGTTCGCGCATCACGGCCTGCGCTTCTTCGGGCTTGTCCCACAGCGTCGGGTCCTCGACCCGCGCGTTCAGTTCGTCGAGACGTCTAAGCGCGACATCCCAGTCAAAGACGCCTCCTGAGCAATCCGATGGATTGCTCGATGTCTCGGGCCGAAGCCTCAACATCCAGTCGCATAATCATGTCCTTGCGGTAAAAACAGTAGCCGAGCGGGATAGACCCGCCACATAGGCTTGGCAAATAAAATCGGGATTAATAGAGAACTTCTTCCTCGATCTCGTCGACGTACTTTTTCTTTTTCGGCTGTTCCGTCGGCTGCTTTTGTACGGGCACTTCGTCGGCCGGTTGCCCGGTCAGGCCGTCGCGCCACACCTCATTATAGGGCTTGGGCCCGTCGACCTCGCCCGGGACGCGCTCGACCGGCTTGGGCTCGGTGCCCGGACGGAAGGCCTCTTCGTGGCCGCGGATCGAGACGAAGACGGCGTCCTTCGGCTTGCGGAACTCCTTGACCGGCTTGTTCTTGTTAGCGCTCATCATGAAATCGACGAAGATCGGCAGGGCCGACGAACCACCGGTTTCGGAATCCCCCAGCGAACGGTTGTCGTCGTAGCCGACGAAGACACCGACCACCAGATCGGGCGTGAAGCCCACGAACCAGGCGCTGCGATATTCGTTGGTCGTACCGGTCTTGCCGCCGACAGGGCGGCCCAGAACCTGCGCCTTGACCGCCGTACCGCGCTGAACGACACCCTGAAGATAAGAGTTGATCTGATAGGCGACGATCGGGTCCATCACCGGCTGACCGTCCGGCGTCAGACGCGGCGATTCGGTGCCGTCGAAGGCGCGCTTGCAGGCATTGGGGCAGTTGCGCTGATCGGCGCGGTAGATGACCTTGCCCTGATAGTCCTGCACCATCTCGATCAGGTGCGGCTTGATGCGGCGGCCGCCATTGACGAAGGCCGAATAGGCGGCGGTCAGCTGATAGGGCGTGGTTTCGGTCGAACCGAGCGCGTTGGACAGATAGGGCTCCATCTTGTCCACCGCGCCGTATTGCACGACCTTGGCGGCCACCGTCTTCATGCCAACCTTGTCCGCCAGACGCACGGTCATGGCGTTACGCGACAGCTCCAGCCCTTTGCGCAGGGTCTGCGGCCCGTAATAGGTGCGCGAATAGTTCTTCGGCGACCACGATTCGCCATTGGCGCCGCGGAAGGTGATCGGGCTGTCCATGACGATCGAGGCCGGGGTGAAATCGGCCTCCAGCGCCGTGGCGTAGATGAACGGCTTGATCGCCGAGCCCGGCTGGCGCTTTGCCTGGGTGGCGCGGTTGAATTTCGACAGCGAATAGGAATAGCCGCCGACCATGGCCACCACGCGCCCGGTCCACGGATCGACCGCCACCAGCGCGCCATTGACCGCCGGCACCTGATGCAGGTGGTAAGTTCCGGTCGCGTCGCGCGACACATAGACCAGATCCCCGGCTTTCAGATTGCCCGCCGTCCAGGCGACATCGGCGCCGCGAATCTGACCACGGTTTTCATTGGTCGTGCTTTCGGCCAGACGAATGGCACCCGAGGCGCGCTCGACGATGGCGATCTGCCAGTCGGGGCGCTCGAACGGCGCGCGCTTGCGTTCGGGCAGGTGATTTTCCGCCTGCACGGCGTCATCCTGCCAGCCTTCGGTCAGGGGGATATTGCCCCACGCCCCGCGCCAGCCGTGACGGCGGTCGTAAAGTTCAAGCCCGTCCATCAGGGCGATGCGCGCGGCGGTCTGCAGCTTGGGGTCCAGCGTCGTCTTGAGATAATAGCCGGACGAATAGATGTCGTCGCCGAACAGGTTCTTGGCGCGGCTTTCGACCTCGGCCACGAAGAAGTCGGCGTCGCGGTACTTGGCGCGCTGCGGCGCGGCCTGCACGACAAGGTCTTCCTTCATGGCGGCCTCGGCCTCGGCGGGGGTGACCCAGCCGACCTTGGCCATTTCACCCAGAATCCAGTTCCGGCGCTCGATGGCGCGTTCCTTGTAACGGGTCGGATGGTACTGGTTCGGGCCCTTGGGCAGGGCCGCCAGATAGGCCATTTCAGCGAGGGTCAGCTGATCGACCGACTTGCCGAAATAGTTATAGGCCGCCGTGCCGATGCCGTTCGAACGATAGCCAAGATAGATATCGTTCAGATACAGTTCGAGAATCTGTTCCTTACTCAGCGAGGTTTCCAGCCGCCGGGCCAGAATGAATTCCTTGAGCTTGCGCCCCAGGGTCCGCTCATTGGTCAGCAGGACGTTTTTCGCCACCTGTTGCGTAATGGTCGAACCGCCTTCGAGGCGGCGACCCTGCACGAAATTGACGACGTTCTTCATCATGGCCCGCGACAGGCCGCCGACATCGACGCCGGAATGGTTGAAGAAGTTGCGATCTTCGGCGGCGAGGAAGGCCTTGCCCAGACGGTCGGGGATGCGGTTATAGGGGATGAAGACGCGGCGTTCCTTGGCGAATTCGCCGATCAGGGTGCCATCCCACGCGAAGACCCGGGTCGAGGTCGGCGGACGATAGTCCACGATCTCATTGCCGTCGGGCAGGTCGTGGAACAGCCACGCGGCATAGATGGCGATGGCAAAGCCCGCGATCGCCACGGCGGTCATCATGACCACGCCCGCCATAGCAAACCAACGCTCCGTGGACTTCACCCAACACCTCCGTCACTAGAGCAGAATGACATTAAATAGAATCGTCATTCCGCTCTAAATTTTTGTTTTGTCGCGATATTGTCGTCGAAAACCGCTTACACTTTTCGACATATCGCTCTGGCGCATACACATCGCCAGCCTGTAATTCATTCCTGTTTATCAAACGCAAAGCGGCCCGCAAAGCCCTCCTTACCGTATTAAATCAAATTGCGACTTATCGGAGACGTCACACAATAAGAAGCCCCACCGCGAACGGCAGGGCTTTTATAAAATCAAAGACTTGGCGTTTGCGCCTAAGGCATCATCGCAAACGAGGCATAGCGGACGTCATTGGCGAAATACTGATCGATCGCCTTGACCACCTGCCCCATCATGCGGCCGCGCTGACCCGAATCATTGAGCAGGCGCTCGTCTTCGGCATTGGTGATGAAACCCATCTCCAGCAGCACGGCGGGGACGTCGGCAGCCAGCAGAACCACGAACCCGGCCTGACGGTGGCTCGATTTCAGCAGCGGCGTCGTGCCATCAAGATTGTCGAGCATCAGTTCGGCAAAGGTGGCCGAGCGGTTCTTGGTGGCGCGCTGGGTCAGATCGACCAGAATCCGGCCGACGATCTTGTCCGGCGACTGCACCGCCAGCGACCAGTCGCCACGGTTCATGGCGTTTTTCGCCGCGCGCTCGGTGCCGGAATCCGACAGGGTATAGATCGAGGCGCCGCGGACATTGGCGTCGGGACCGGAGTCCGAATGCAGCGAGATGAACAGGTCGGCATTGGCGCTGCGGGCGATCCGGACGCGGGCGACCTTGTCAACATAGGCATCGGTATCGCGCGTCATGATGACCTTATAGCGACCCGTGGCTTCAAGTTTCGTCTTCAGCGCCCTGGCGGCGGCCAGATTGACGTCCTTTTCCCACGAATTGGCGCCCTTGGCCCCCGGGTCGTGGCCGCCGTGACCGGCATCGATGACGATGACCTTCTTGGTGCGGCGCGGTTGCTCGGCGACCAGTTCGGTGCGGGCAGGCGCCAAAGGCGGGACCGCCTTTTCGATCGGCTGAGGCTTGACGGTCGTGTTCTGCGGCGCGACCGATACGACATCGACGACGTAGCGATAGGTGCTGATGCCATCCGAGGGCGGCAGCAGGAAGCGCTTCGCCACCTTCGCATCGCCGTTGAAATCGAGGCGCAGGCGGGTCATGCCGGCGGTGGTGTCGAGCTTCCAGCTGCGGATGAGGCCCTGCCCCTGCCCGCTCAGGGCGTCATTGACACTGACGCCGCTGAGGCCCAGAACGGCCTTGTCGTAGTCGGTATCGCGGCTGAGGAGTTCGCCCCTGACCGACGAACCGAGATCGATGACGAGACGGGTCTGGCTTTGGGTTCCGCCAAGGCGTACCTTGACGACATCACCCTTATTGGCAGCTTCAACGGGGGTAATATCGGTTGCGCCGACAAGAATGAAACCGGCCAGAAGAGAGGCCAGCACAATCTTACCATCGCCGACAAAACGCCATACACGTCGGATCATTCAGTAGCTCCACCACACGGCGCGGGTTCCGTTCTGGACAGTGCGCCCTATAATTTCTTTTATGTCCCCAGTGATACACGACGCGGGTAGCTATACCGTTAACAGACAAAAATAATTGACATCTTTTCTTTTGCGCGGTGATGTTGCATATTCGACGCGCTCTTCGGAGGTCAGGCAAAAAGCAATGTCTTGCTTGCCGGTTTTCGAAGGCGTTTCCGGCGCTTTGCCCGTGGCGTGTCAACGCTGCCCGCAGTCACAAGCACCGATCCCGAACAGATTTCAGGGCCGCGTTGATTTCCACCTGATGGGAAACATACCGACCTTGCAGCGGCGAAACGGTCCCCCCAGGTATAGGACCGTGAGCCATTCGATAAAAGATTTCACCGGCCCGTCCCCGCTCCGTTGGGGCAGGATGCGCCGGCAAAGCGTTTAAGGTTTAAACTACACCCTATGGGCTGTGCCGCTCTTGATATGCCCCGCAATTTTGCAGCCCCGCGCGAATCACGCGGCGGTCGGGCCGTAAGCGCACGCCTTTCACCCTTACAGCAACGTCCTCTCACCCCGCCCGGAAAGCCACGGCTTTTGCGGTTGCGACGGCCTGGGCGTTGCGGAGACTGCGTTAATGTCCAAGACAATGTTAATCGACGCGACCCACACGGAAGAAACCCGTGTCGTCGTGCTCAACGGCTCAAAGGTTGAGGAATTCGACTTTGAAAGCCACGCCCGGAAACAGCTTCGGGGCAATATCTATCTCGCCAAGGTCACCCGCGTAGAACCCAGCCTTCAGGCCGCCTTCGTCGAATACGGCGGCAACCGGCATGGCTTTCTGGCGTTCAACGAAATCCATCCCGACTATTACCAGATCCCGGTCGCCGACCGCGAGAAGCTGATGGCCGAACTGGCGGCGCAAGCGGCCGCCAATAACGGCGACAGCGAGGACGACGAAGCGCACGAAGACGACGGCGACGACCTGCCGGACGAGGAGCGCCGCCTGCGCGCCCACCTGATCAAGCGCTACAAGATTCAGGAAGTCATCAAGCGCCGCCAGATTCTGCTGGTTCAGGTCGTCAAGGAAGAGCGCGGCAACAAGGGTGCGGCCCTGACCACCTATCTGTCGCTGGCCGGGCGCTACTGCGTCCTGATGCCGAACACGGCGCGCGGCGGCGGCATCAGCCGCAAGATCACCAATGGCGCCGATCGCAAGCGCCTCAAGGCCGTGGCACAAAGCCTCGACGTGCCGCAGGGCATGGGCCTGATCGTGCGCACGGCGGGCGCCAAGCGCACCAAGAACGAGATCAAGCGCGACTATGATTATCTGCTGCGCGTGTGGGAAAATATCCGCGAAACGACGCTGAAATCGAACGCTCCGGCGCTGATCTACGAAGAAGAAGACCTCGTCAAGCGCGCCATCCGCGACCTGTTCGACAAGGATTTCGACGGGGTGACGGTTGAAGGGGTCGAGGGCTATCGCTCGGCCAAGGACTTCATGCGCATGATTATGCCGTCCCAGGCCAAGAAGATTCAGCTTTACAACGGCGGCATGCCGCTGTTCGCGCGCCACGGGATCGACGATATCCTGAACAAGATCTATTCCCCGGTCGTACCGCTCCGTTCGGGCGGTTATCTGGTCATCAACCAGACCGAGGCCCTGGTCGCCATCGACGTCAACTCCGGCAAGTCGACCAAGGAACGCAATATCGAGGCGACCGCCCTCAAGACGAACCTCGAAGCCGCCGAAGAAGCCGCGCGCCAGATGCGTCTGCGCGATCTGGCGGGCCTTGTGGTCATCGACTTCATCGACATGGATGAAGGCAAGAACAACCGCGCCGTCGAAAAGAAGCTGAAAGACGCCCTGAGCGAAGATCGCGCTCGCATCCAGATGGGCAAGATTTCCGGCTTCGGCCTGATGGAAATCAGCCGTCAGCGCCGCCGCACCGGCTTCTTGGAGGGCACGACCACGGTCTGCCCGCACTGCGAAGGTCAGGGCCGCGTCCGTTCGGTCGATTCCTCGGCCCTGTCGGCGCTGCGCGCGGTCGATCTCGAAGCCATGACGAATGGCGCCGGAGCGATCACCATCAAGCTGCCACAGGCCGTGGCGCTGTACATTCTCAATGAAAAGCAGGGCCATCTGGCCAAGCTGCGCACGGAATGGGGCCTCAAGGTCAATGTCGAGATCGACGCCGACTTCACCCACGCCGAGTTTGAAATCACCCGCACGGTCCACGCCGACGAGGTCGAGTTCACACCGCCGCCGCGTCCGGAACCGATCGATCTGGGCCCCGATCCCGAATACGACGAAGCCGAGGACGAGGACGACGACGTCATCGTCTCCGACGCCGAAGACATCGAACGCGAAGACAGCGACGACGATTCCGCCACCGAGCGCACCGAACGTGACTCGGGCGACCGTGAGAATGAACGCGAAGACAGGCGTGGCCGCCGCCGTCGCCGCCGTCGGGGCGGTCGTCCGGACAGCGATGCCCGCAACGAGTCCGAAGACGCCGAACCGGTGGCCGCCGAAGGCGAAACCGCCGAGAGCGACGACGAAAGCGAAGAGAATGGCGACCGCAATGGCCGTCGTCGTCGTCGCGGTCGCCGCGGCGGTCGTCGCGCCGGTTTCGAAGCCAAGCCGCGCGAGCCCTATTCGTGGGTCCGCGCCCGTACGCCGTCGCTGGAAGAACCCTATGTATGGATCGATCCGTTCGATGAAAGCCAGGGCAAGCGTGCCCCGGCCCCGGGCGAAACCCCGGACGGCTTCACGATAATCGAACTGCCGACGGAGACCGTCGAAGCCACCGCCGAGACCGTCACCGAAGCCGCTTCGGTGCTGGGGGCCGCCACTCAGGCCCCGACCTCGCTGGTGCCTGACGAACTCCAGTCTCAGCCCGCACCGAAGGGCAAGCGCCCGCCGCGCCGTCGCAAGACCGCCGAAGCGGCCCCTGACGTCGTCGCCGAAACGGTCGAAGCGCCGGTCGAGGCCGTGAGCGAACCGGTCGCAGAGGTGGCCGTGGAAGCCCCTGTCGAGGCGGCTCCGGTCGAAGAGGTAAAGCCCGTCCGCAAGACGCGCTCGCGCAAGAAGAAGGTCGACGAACCGGTCGTCGAGGTCGAAACGACGACTGTGGAAGCGCCGGTTGACGCCGCCATTAAGGCCCCTGAACCCCCGGTCGCCGAAGTCGTTGAGACGGCGGTGCCTGAGGTCATCGAACCGGTCGCGCCTGAGCCTGACCCCATCCCGCTGACGGGCAGCTTCGAACCGGAAACAGTTGCCGTCGAGGCCGATCCGACCGAGATCGTTGCACCGCCGGAGAAGCCGAAACGCGGCTGGTGGCGCCGGTAGGCGATATCGTTGACATCAAACCCGCAGGGATCGTTCCCTGCGGGTTTTTCTTTGTTGTCGGAAAGCCTTAGATTTGTCACTCTTGGCCACCATAAAAACGGCACGAAAGCTAAAAGGCAGCGGCATGGACTGGAAAACGCAGGCACAATCGTGGATGAAGCCCGTCGTGGCGGCGTCGATGATGGCGCTGGCGACCATCGGGCTGGCGCCAAAGGCCAATGCTCAGGCAATCATCCGCGACACCGAGATCGAGCTGTTCCTCAAGAAGGAATCGCGCGTCATCCTCGAAGCCTCGGGCCTCGATCCCGATCACGTGCATTTCCTGCTTATTGCCGATCAGTCGATCAACGCCTTCGCCACCTCGCGCCAGATCATCGGCCTGAACACCGGCATGATCGGCGAAGCGGACACACCCAACGAACTCTTCGGCGTCATCGCGCACGAAGCCGGGCACCAAAGCGCGGGACACACCGTGCGGTCCGACGAAATCTATCAGGCGGCCAAGGCACCGGCGATCATTTCCATGGGGCTGGGCGTCATCGCCATTCTGGCCGGGGCTGGTGATGCGGGTATCGGCCTGATGGCCTCGTCCTCAACATTCGGTACGCTGGGGGCCTTGCGCTATATGCAAACGCAGGAGGCCGCCGCCGATCTGGCCGGGGTCAAGGCGCTGGAGCGCGCGGGCATGTCGGGCAAGGGCATGGTCGAGTTTTTCGACAAGCTGCGCAACTACGAGACCTTCTCCAACGCCGAGCGGTATCAGTATTTCCGCACCCATCCCCTGTCGCGCGATCGCGTCGCCGTCCTGCGCAAGGTCGCCGCCGCCCAGCCACACTATAATGCCGAAGACCCGCCCGAAGTCGTCGCCCAGTTCAATATCGTCAAGGCCAAGCTCTCGGGCTTCCTCGACCCGCCGATGAAGGTGTTCCAGCGCTATCCGGAAAGCGACACCTCCTATCCGGCGCGCTATGCCCGCGTCATCGCGTGGTACAAGGAGACCGAGGTCAAGAAGGCGATGACCGAACTGGACCGGATGATCGCCGACAACCCCGACAATCCCTATTTATGGGAATTGAAAGGCCAGATCTATTTCGAAACCGGTCAGGCGGCTTTGGCCATTCCGGCGCACGAAAAATCCGTCGCCCTCATGCCCGAAGCCCCTCTGCTGCAGGTCAATCTGGGGCAGGCTCTGGTGGCCATGGGCGACGAGACCAACCTGCGCAAAGGCGTCGATCATCTCAAGCTGTCGCTGAAATACGAACCCGACAACAGCTTTGCCTGGAACCTGCTGGCTCAGGCCTATGACGGCTTGAAAATGCCCGGCGAAGCGCGACTGGCTTCGGCCGAGGAACAGTTCTACAACGGCAATATGGAACAAGCGCGCACCTTCGCCGTCTGGTCGCAGAAGAACCTGCCTCAGGACTCCATCGAATACCGCCGCGCCCGCGACATCGTCCTGATCAGCTCGTCGCTGATGGGCATCGATCCGGTCGAAAATGAAACGCGCACCAAGCGCCGCTAAATGAGTCATTATGTCTGATACTGAACCGACCACCCCGCCCGCGAAATCCGAACCGCTGCTGAGCAAGTCGAACCTGACTCTGGCTCTGGCGACCGGGGCTTTCGTACTGGCGCTGGCCCCCTATGTCCTGCCCAATATTCAGGGTCTGATCGTGCGCGGCGGCATCCTGTCGCGACCCGAAGCCCTGATGGAGGGCAGCCGCGCCCTGCAGGCCAAGCAGGATGCCGAACTGCGGCAATCGGTCGAGACCGCGATCAAGGCCAATGAAGGCGCGCTGATCGCCGTCGACGATCCTGTACTGGGCAATCCGAAAGCGGCGATCACCATCGTCGAGTTTCAGGATTATCTGTGCGGCTACTGCAAGGCTGCCGCGCCGCAGATCGAGGCCTTTCTCAAGGAAAACCCCGACGTCCGCGTGGTGGTGAAGGAGTATCCGGTCATCCGTCCGGATCAGTCGCGCTTTCTGGCCGGTCTGGCTCTGGCGGCGCGCGATACCGGCCACTATGAGGCCGTACACCACGCGCTCTATGCCGGCGATCTCAAGACCGACGCCGATGTCGATCAGGTCCTGACGGCGGCGGGCGTCAACCCGGCGGACATTCGCGCCAAAGCTCAGACCCCTGCCGTTCAGGCCAAGATCGACGAGACCCTGAAACTGGGTCAGAGTCTTGGTATTCAGGCGACGCCGAACTTCATCATTGGCGGGGTGCTGGTCAACGGCGCCGACCTGAATCAGGTCAAGACTCTGGTCGCCGCCGAACGTACGAAACTTAAATAAGCCCCGCGAGCGGCGAGGACGGATCGGCATAGAGCTTCTTCGGCATCCGTCCCGCCAGATAGGCTTCGCGACCGGCGATGACGGCATGCTTCATGGCCACCGCCATGCGCACCGGGTCTTTCGCTTCGGCGATGGCGCTGTTCATCAGGATCGCGTCGCAGCCCAGTTCCATACCCGCCGCCGCGTCCGAGGCCGTGCCGACGCCCGCATCGACCAGCACCGGCACCTTGGCGTTTTCGATGATGATGCGCAGCGTCACCTTGTTCTGGATGCCGAGGCCCGATCCGATCGGCGCGCCCAGCGGCATGATGGCGCAGGCCCCCGCCTCTTCCAGCTTCTTGGCATAAACCGGGTCATCCGAACAATAGACCATGACGTCGAAGCCGTCCTTGACCAGCAGTTTCAGCGACCGCAGCGTCTCTTCCATGTCGGGATAGAGCGTCTTGGGGTCCGACAGCACCTCCAGCTTGACGAGGTTCCAGCCGCCCGCCTCGCGCGCCAGACGCAGGGTCCGCACGGCGTCTTCGCCGGTAAAGCAGCCCGCCGTATTGGGCAGGTAGGTGAATTCGTCCTGCTTTACATAGTCCATCAGCATCGGCTGGTTCGGGTCGGTCAGGTTGACGCGGCGCACGGCCACGGTGACGATTTCCGCGCCCGACGCCCGCGCCGCGGCGGCGTTCTGTTCGTAGTCCTTGTACTTGCCCGTGCCGACGATCAGGCGGGAATTGAAGGTGCGTCCGGCAACGGTCCAACTATCAGTCATAATATTCACTCTTCTCAGTTTCCCCCGCCGACGAAATGGACGATCTCCAGACGATCGCCGTCCTCAAGCGGGGTGTTCAGATAGGCCGATTTCGGCACGATTTCGAGGTTGCGTTCGACGGCAACCTTGCGCGGATCGATTCCCAGACCTTCGACAAGGGCCAGCACATTGGCCGCCGCGACGTCGGATTCGGTGCCATTCAACAGGATTTTGGTCATTTTTCGGTCATTTCAGAGCGCGTCAGTCCGCTTTTTCTTGTGAGCCGCCGCAACAGGCGATACAAGACCGCATCCACTGGATAAGGCCTGCATGTCGAAACCCATATATGTCCTTAACGGCCCCAACCTCAACCTTCTTGGGGTGCGGGAACCGGAAATTTATGGATATACCCGCCTTGAAGACATCAAGGCGACGTGCGAGGCGCTGGCCCAGGTCAAAAACGTTGCCGTCGTCTTTCGCCAGACGAATCACGAAGGCGAACTGATCGACTGGGTGCAGGAGGCGCGCGAAGCGGCCTCGGTGCTGATCATCAATCCGGCCGGTTACGGGCATACTTCGGTGGCGTTGCTCGACGCCCTGAAAGCCCTTAAGCAGCCGATCATCGAATGCCATCTGTCGAACCCGCACGCCCGCGAACCGTTCCGCCATCACTCCTACGTGTCTCTGGCGGCCAAGGCGGTTATTGCCGGTATGGGGGCGATTGGTTATGAACTGGCTATTGACGCGGCCCTGCGCCTCATAGAGCAATAGTCCCAAGCGCATTCCGAAAAGTGTGAAGCGGTTTTCGGAATCAAATGCGCGTCGAAACAAAGGTCCAATAGACCGTACACTGAATAAGGTAAGCGCATGTCATCTCAAAAACCGGTTGATCCTATCGACCCTCGTCTGGTCCGCAAACTGGCCGATATCCTTAAGGAAACCGAACTGACCGAGATCGAGGTCGAGCAAGGTGATCTGAAAATCCGCGTCGCCCGTCAGCTGACCGCCGCGCCCGCCGTCGCCTATGCCGCCGCTCCGGCCCCCGTGGCAGTTGCCCCTGCCCCGGCACCGGTTGCTCCCGCAGCAGCCCCCGCCGCCGAAGCGCCAAAAGCCGCCGCCAAGGACGCCGTCGCCTCGCCGATGGTCGGCACGGTCTATCTGGCCCCGCAGCCGGGTGCGGCCAACTTCATCAAGGTCGGCGACAAGGTCAAGGCGGGTCAGACCCTGCTGATCATCGAAGCCATGAAGACCATGAACCCGATTCCCTCGCCCAAGGACGGCACGGTGTCGGAAGTCCTCGTCGCCGATGGCAAGCCGGTCGAATTCGGCGAAGGCCTCGTGGTGATCGACTAGGTCATGGACAAGATGTTCGACAAGATCCTGATCGCCAACCGTGGCGAAATCGCCTTGCGCGTCATTCGCGCCTGCAAGGAGATGGGAATCGCCACCGTCGCCGTCCATTCGACCGCCGACGCCAACGCCATGCACGTCCACCTGGCGGATGAAAGCGTCTGCATCGGCCCGCCCTCGGCCAGCAAGTCGTACCTGAATATCCCGTCGATCATCGCCGCGGCGGAAATTACGGGCGCTCAGGCCGTTCACCCCGGCTACGGCTTTCTGTCGGAAAACGCCCGCTTCGCCGAAATCGTCGGTGCGCACGGCATGAGCTTCATCGGCCCCAAGCCCGATCATATCCGCCTGATGGGCGACAAGATCACCGCCAAACAGGCCGCCAAGGACTCCGGCATCCCCGTCGTTCCGGGCTCGGACGGCGGCGTGGCGACCGTTGAGGATGCCATCGAAGCGGCCAAGTCCATCGGCTTCCCGCTGATCATCAAGGCCGCTGCTGGCGGTGGCGGACGCGGCATGAAGGTCGCCAAGGACGCCGAATCCCTGCCCGAACAGGTCATGGCCGCCCAGACCGAAGCCGCCGCCGCCTTCGGTGACGGCACGGTCTATATGGAGCGTTACCTCCAGCGTCCGCGCCATATCGAGATTCAGGTCATCGCCGACAACCACGGCAACGTCGTACACCTCGGTGAACGCGACTGCTCGCTGCAACGCCGCCACCAGAAAGTGCTCGAAGAAGCCCCGTCTCCGGTCATCGATGCCGCCGCCCGTGACAAGATCGGCATGATCGTCGTCAACGCCATCAAGGCCATCGGCTATCTGGGCGTCGGCACCATCGAGTTCCTGTACGAAGACGGTGAGTTCTTCTTCATCGAGATGAACACCCGCCTTCAGGTCGAACACCCGGTCACCGAATACGTCACCGGCATCGATCTGGTTCGCGAACAGATCCGCATCGCCGCCGGTTTGCCGTTGTCGTTCACTCAGGCCGATATCGACCTGAAAGGCCACTCGATCGAAGTCCGCATCAATGCCGAAAACGCGCGCACCTTCGTGCCGTCGCCCGGCACGGTGACCGACTTCCATACCCCCGGGGGTCTGGGTGTGCGCATGGATTCGGCGGTCTATAACGGCTATGCCATCCCGCCCTATTACGACTCGATGATCGGCAAGCTGATCGTCCACGGTCGCGATCGTCCGGAAGCTCTGGCGCGTCTCAAGCGCGCCCTGCAGGAAACCGTGGTGGCGGGGATCGACACGACCATTCCGCTGTTCCTCGATCTGCTGAACGAAAAGGACATCCAGTCGGGGGATTACAATATCCACTGGCTGGAAAACTGGATCAAGGCCCAGGGTGCTTAGCACCCTGGACCCGATGCTTGTCCATGAATGTCTTATCGTTTGAAGTTCAATCCGACGACAATAGTGTTTGGATAATGCCGGTTATAGATGGGGTCTGCCTCGCAGACCTCATCACTGCTTTTGAACACGCAAACAACTATACCGATCCGGCGGGGGGATATGGCCACATTAGAGAGATTGATTTCAAACCTCTCGGAAACGATATAGATATTCTGGCCTGTGAATGTGGTGAAACCGGATGCTGGCCATTAAAAGCCACTGCGTTCATAGAAAACGCAACCGTTGTTTGGTCGGCATTTCGACAGCCCTTTCGCAAAAATCGAAATTACGACGCTTTCGGCCCTTTCCGTTTTTCTCGCAGTCATTTCGATACAGCCATTTCTCATCTTAGAACTGATATCACCCCAAAGGATTGAGGTTTGGCAGATTTCACCCTTGATGACTTGATATCGTGCTACCGTTCCGGCGTGTTTCCCATGTCGGATGCGCGCGATGACGAATATCTGTTCCTCGTCGATCCACCGATGCGCGGTATCCTGCCCTTGGACGGCTTTCACCTGTCGTCGCGGCTGGCCCGAACCGTGCGCAACACCGGCTTCACCGTCCGCGTCGATACGGCCTTCAACCGCGTCATCGAACTGTGCGCCGAAAGCGCTGCCGACCGTGACAGCACGTGGATTTCCCACGCCATTCAGGACCTTTATGAGGCCCTGTTCGCGCGCGGACTGGCCCACAGTGTGGAGGTCTGGGACGGCGACCGGCTGGTCGGCGGCCTTTATGGCGTCGCTATCGGCGGGGCGTTTTTCGGCGAAAGCATGGTGTCGCGCGCCACGGACGCGTCGAAAATCGCGCTGGTCCATCTGGTGGCGCGACTAAAAGCCGGGGGATACAAACTGCTCGATTGCCAGTTCCTCACCGACCACCTGAGACAGTTCGGCGTCATCGAGATTCCGCGCGACGATTATAAGCTGAAACTGGCCGATGCCCTGACGGTCGAAGGCGACTTCTACGACTTGGCGGCGACCGCCACCGGCAAGGGCGTTCTGCAGGTCGTGACCCAGACGTCGTAAACCGGATGCTCCATCGGGTTCAGGCCCGGCGTCGAGCCATAGGTCCAGCCCTTGAAAATGTCCTTGGGCTTGGCCACCGTCCCATTGGCCGCCGGTTGCGGTGAGGTGCGCACCTCCAGATAGGCAACCGTATCCCCCATCGGCTCATCGGCCGCCGAGCTCTCGCAGGCTTTCACCGTATAAACCATGCCCTTGTAGCGCAAAGGCTTGCCGACCGGCGCTTCGAAACGGATCGTCTCGGTCGTTACCTTGTCCAGCACCGTCAGGACCGCCGCGCCGTAACGGATGCGCTTTTCCGGCGCATAGGCAGCAACGGCTTCGGAAGCGGACTGGCTCGATGACGAGGCCGAGGTGCCGCCGACCACCTTGCCCGACGCATCGACAAAGACCGTGCCGGACGAGGATGACGACGCATTATTATTGCCGGGCGCATTGACCACAGGGGTGCCAGCACCGACCGCCTGAACGGGATTTTGCGTATTGCCCGCCGGATTGGGCTTCGGCGCGGCCTGACTATTGGCCGCCTTCTGCGCCTTCGATCCGTTCGGATTGTAGGGTTTGTATTCGACCCCGTCGATATAATAGGGCTCGGGATCGTAATCGGCATTGTCCTGCGCGCGATTGCGGTCGCGACGGCTGGGGGCCTCTTCGTCCGGCGGGATATTCTGGGCATAGAGCGGCAGGCCGATGGCGGCAATCCCCGCCATGACCAGCACCGCCTTGACCATGCCACCGGGACGTTTCATTACGGCTTCCAGGCTTCGTAGTCGCCGCTGCGCGATTGCTGACGCTCGCCCTCGGCATTCAGCGAACCCTGCGGGAACTGCGCGAACGGCGTACCGGACAGGTTCGGCAGGTGCGGCTTTTCCCACGCCTTCTTCGGCAGGGGCGCGTTGGTCGGGGTTTCGTCGTAGATATAGTGCATCCAGCCGTGCCAGTCGGGCGGAATCTTCGAGGCGTCGGCATAGCCGTTATAGATCACATAGCGGCGCTTCTTGTCGCCGTAGCTTTCCTTGGTGGTGCGCGCTTCGTAATATTTGTTACCGAATTCGTCGGTCCCGACGAGCTTCGACGTGCGGCCGATGGTGAACAGCGTCCCGAGCGTCGCACCGCTCCACCACAAGAAGGCTTTATCCAGCAAGGTCTTACCCAATCCGTAAACGGCGGAAGACCGGAATCTCCCGCGATAACAATCCTCTGCTTTATACGGCTCAGGACGCATCAGGTAAAGCGGCGAGACGGGCGTTCGACAAAGAATCCGATGGATGTCGCCCTACATCAACATATTGTGGACGATTTGCGCCCGATCCCCCAGATTTATTGCCGAATGGTTAAAACTGGCCTAGACTTTATCCCCAGAACCTCGCGCCAAAAGGGCGATGAGGGCTTCCTTGTCCGAGGGTCACCTCATGCGCACCGAATCTGCCCTGCCCAGCTTGCGTTTCAGCGAATATCCGGACCACGCGGTGGTATTGGAGGTTCGCGAAGTCGAACGCGGATCACGCGTGGTGGAAACCGTGTGTCCGCGCGACTGGACCAGCGCGCAGGCCGAGGCGTGGCTTGACTGGGCCGACGCGACGCCGCACGACCTGCCGCAGATGACGCTGGCGCCGGTTCCCGCAGATGAGGCTCTGAATGGTGCGATTTCCGCCTATGCGTCGCGCCTGATGAACTGGGGCCACGCGCTCGGCTATTTCAGCGACGTCCCGCAAGCCTATGAGTTTCAGCGCGAATTGACGGTAACCCTCCTTGGCGGTCTGGCCGCTCCGGCCCTGTCGCTCAAGGACGGCCACCGCCGCCATCCGCTGGCGGGCGATCGCCTGCCGGACGCGCCGGAACCGCGCTATGCCGCGCTGGAAGACTATGCCTGTACGCGTGAGCTTCAGGACCTGCTGGTCGCCGCCCGCTCCGAAGAAATCGCCCGCTCGACCCGCGATCAGCTTCATGCCGCCCTGTCGGACATTTCCGCCGCCATCGCGCGCACCGAAGGCGAACACCGCGCCAGCCTTCAGGCCAATCCGGCTCTGGCTCGCGCCGCGCTGAAAGCGCGTCGGCTGGGCGCGTCCGATGCCCTGATCCGTCTGGCCATCCAGTCGAGCCAGAACCTGACCGAGGACAGCGCCCTGCCCGACTGGTCGCGTCAGGTGGTACACGCCGACGCCCCCTTGTCCGGTGCGAAGATCATCACCGCCGCGCGCGATCTGATCGCCGCCGGCGACCCGTCCGGACGGCTGGCGGCGCAGACCATGCTGGAAAGCGGCCGCCTGTGGATCGCCTTCGATCCGGCTGACGCCGAGGCGCTGGATAACGCCTTCATCGCGCCGCGCGCCGCGATCAATGCCTGGGCTTTTCAGACCGGCAACGGCTTCGATGTCGAAGGCTTCACCGCCTGCACCGCCCTGTGGACGGTGGCGCTCGATATCGAAACCGCCATCGCCTATGCCGCCACCCCCGAAGCCGACGAGCGTCTGCGCCGTCTGCGTCCGCTGGGCCTGACTGTGGCCGGCCTGTCGGAACTGCTGACGGCTAAGGGCTTCGTTGCCGACGAGGGCCTCGATGTCGCCGCCTCGCTCATGGCGCTGCTCGACGCCCAAAGCCGGCTGACCTCGGCGCAACTGGCACGGACGCTCGGCGCGTTCGAAGGCTTTGCCGCCGACAAAGACGCCCTCGTCTCCCACCTCAGCCAGACGCTCTACCGCCTGAGCCCGTTGAAAGCGGCCGATCTCAAGGCTCACAGCCTGACGGCGTTGCAGGATGCGCTCAGGGCCGCCAAGACGACCGGCCTGCGCAATGTGCAGACGACGGCCCTCTTCGAGGACGCCGACCTGTCGCTGCGGCTGGGTGTGACGCTCGGTGACACGCCATTGGCGCGCCTGACCGGTTATCTGGAAACCGAGGACGGCACCCCGGTGGACATTCTGCATCCGGCCGTCCATGCCTCTCTGAAAGCCGGTGAAATCGACATCGTGCGTCGCCATCTGCTGGGCGCGCGGACCTTGCACGACGCGCCGCATATCCATGCGCAGGCCTTGAAAGCCAAGGGATTGAGCGATTTCGAGGTCAGCCATCTCGAAACGGCCCTGATTACCGCCACCCGTCTGGAAGACGTTTTTTCGGCGTCCGTCCTCGATGCCGATTTCATCAAGGACGTCTGGGGCCTCAGCGACGACGACCTGAACGCGCCGACCTTCAACCTGCTGAGCGTTATGGGCTTTTCGGACGGCGATATCGCGGCGGCGCAGGCCTATGTGTTCGGCCATGCCGACCTGAGCGGTTGCGGCGACCTCGATGAGGCGACGCGTGCGCGCCTGACTTTGGCCAACCTGAAAACCCGGATGGCCCTGCGGCAGAGGCTCGAAGCCTTTGCCTCGGCGCCGTCGGTCGCCCCGGTCAGTCTCGACTGGGATCAGGCCGCCCCCGAAGCCCTGAAGATCATGGCCAAGATGGCCGGTAACGGGCTGCGCGCCATCGGTCTGAACCGCCGCGCCGCGCCTCAGAGCCTGACGCTCGACATCCCCGAATACGAAGAGGCCCGTCGTCCGGTGGAATCGCCGCGCGAGGCCCCTACGGTGCAAAAGGTCATCGAGAAGATCATCGAGCGCGAGCGCTCGCGCCAGAAGCTGCCCGATCGCCGCAAGGGCTATATCCAGAAGGCCAGCGTCGGCGGCCACAAGGTCTATATCCATACCGGCGAATACGAAGACGGCGCTCTGGGCGAAATCTTCATCGATATGCACAAGGAAGGCGCGGCCTTTCGGTCGCTGATGAACAATTTCGCCATTTCGGTGTCGATCGGCCTGCAATACGGCGTGCCTCTGGACGAGTTCGTCGACGCCTTCGTCTTCACGCGCTTCGAGCCCGCCGGTCCGGTCAGCGGCAACGATTCGATCAAGTCGGCGACCTCGATCCTCGACTACATCTTCCGCGAACTGGCCATTTCGTATCTCAACCGCGACGACCTGTCGAACGCCGATCCGGACGCGCTGAATGCCGACGGTCTGGGTCAGGGCCACGGACTTGGTCAGAATCTGGGTCAGCTTCAGAGCGAAAACGAAGGCATTGCGGCTTCGCACCTGATCTCGAAAGGGTTCATGCGCGGTCAGCCGGACAATCTGGTGGTCGTACCCTTTGCCAAGAAAAAGACCGACGACACGTCCGGGCCGTCTTCAGAAGCGCAGTGATTAAGGGTTTAGGCACCGATCTTGCTTAGGTTCGGTCAAACAATCTGAGGTGTCCCATCATGAAACGCATCGCTTTCGCCCTTGTCGCGGCCTCGCTGATCGCCCTGCCCGCGGCGGCGCAAAACCCGGCCCAGATCAACAAGGCGGGTTCCGGCGCGTCCTGCCCCGGCTGCAACCTGTTCCAGGCCGATTTCTCGAACAAGACGCTGAAAGGCAAGAACTTCGCCGGAGCGCGTCTGCGTCAGGCCGATCTGTCGAGCGGCGTGTTCAACGGCACCAACTTTTCCGGTGGCGACCTGCGCGACCTGAACGGTTTCGGCTCGCTGTTCGGCAATGCCAATTTCGGCCGTGCCAACCTGACCAATGCGACCTTCGTCGGGGCCTATCTGGAAGGCGCCAACTTCGCCGGCGCCAATCTGAGCGGCGTCAATTTCTCGGGTGCCGAGATGCGCAGCGCGCGTGGCATCACCCAAGCCATGATGGATCAGGCCTGCGGCGATAAATCGACCGTCGCGCCGAAGGGCATCCGCATCCCGATCTGCTAGGTTATGGGGTGTGGGGTCCGTGACCCCACGAACCTTTTACTTTCAAAAGAAAAGCCTCCCGGATTTTCCGGGAGGCTTTTCTTTTGAATATAGAAGACTTGGGGCCATAGGCCCCAAACCCCATAAATTAAGAGACCTTGATCGGCAGCGCCGTGCGGATCGACAGTTCCTTCAACTGCTTGTCCGTGGCGTCCGACGGCGCGCTCATCATCACGTCCTGACCCTGCTGGTTCAGCGGGAAGGCGATGACTTCGCGGATAGCCGTCTGACCGGCCAGCAGCATGACGATGCGGTCGATACCCGGCGCCAGACCACCGTGCGGCGGCGCGCCGTATTTGAACGCGTTGAGCATACCGCCGAACTGATCCTCGACCACGTCCTGACCGTACCCGGCGATTTCGAACGCCTTGAGCATGATCTCCTGCTTGTGGTTCCGGATCGCGCCGGAGCACAGCTCGTAGCCGTTGCAGACGATGTCGTACTGATAGGCCAGAATGTCACGCGGGTCCTTGGTGAGCAGCGCGTCCATCTCGCCCTGCGGCATCGAGAACGGGTTGTGCGAGAAGTCGATCTTCTTCTCGTCGTCGTTCCATTCGAACATCGGGAAATCGACGATCCAGCAGAAGCGGAACTGATCTTCGTCGACCAGACCGAGGTCGGTCCCGACCTTGGTGCGCGCCAGTCCGGCGAACTTCACGAAGTCGTCGACCTTGCCGGCCACGAAGAAGGCCGCGTCGCCCGCTTCGAGACCCAGTTGCTGACGCAGGGCTTCGGTGCGTTCGTCGCCGATGTTCTTGGCGATCGGACCGGCGGCCTCAAGACCTTCCGTGGCCCCTTCCGGCGTGCGCCAGAAGATATAGCCGAGGCCTTTTTGGCCTTCGCCCTGCGCCCAGGAATTCATCTTGTCGCAGAAGGCGCGCGAGCCGCCGGTCTTGGCCGGAATGGCCCATACGGCGGTGCCGTCATTCTCAAGGATCGAGGCGAAAACTTTAAAGCCCGAACCGGCGAAGTGCGTGGACACGTCCTGCATCTCGATCGGGTTGCGCAGGTCCGGCTTGTCCGAGCCGTATTTGGCGATCGATTCCTTGTACGGAATACGCTGGAACGGATAGTTGGAGACGCGCTTGCCTTCGCCGAATTCGGTGAACAGGCCGTGCATGACCGGCTCGATGGCCGCGAACACGTCTTCCTGCGTCACGAAGCTCATCTCGATATCGAGCTGGTAGAACTCCAGCGAGCGGTCGGCGCGCAGGTCTTCGTCACGGAAACACGGCGCGATCTGGAAGTAACGGTCGAAGCCCGACACCATCAGCAATTGCTTGAACTGCTGCGGCGCTTGCGGAAGTGCATAGAACTTGCCGGGGTGCATGCGCGACGGCACAAGGAAGTCGCGCGCGCCTTCCGGCGACGAGGCCGTCAGGATCGGCGTCTGATACTCAAGGAAACCTTGAGCCACCATGCGGTTGCGGATCGACTGAATGACGCGCGAGCGCAGCACGATGTTCTTGTGCAGGGTTTCGCGGCGCAGGTCGAGGAAGCGGTTCTTCAGACGGATTTCTTCGGGATATTCCGGCTCACCGAACACCGGCAGCGGCAGTTCGGCGGCTTCCGACAGAACCTCGACATCGGCCACGACGACTTCGACATCGCCGGTCGGCAGGTTGGCGTTGACGGTCGCCGCATCGCGCGCCACGACCTTACCATCGACGCAGATGACGCTCTCGGCGCGCAGGCGCTCGACCTTGGCAAAGCCCGCGCTGTCCGGATTGAACACCAGCTGCGTCAGGCCGTAATGGTCGCGCAGGTCGATGAACAACAGGCCGCCGTGGTCGCGCTTGCGGTGAATCCAGCCCGACAGGCGAACGCTCGTACCGGCATCGGTCGAACGGAGGGCGCCACAGGTATGGGAACGATAGATATGCATAAAGAGTCTCTGAATCCGGCTCGAAAAACGTTTGGCCCGTAGGGCGCATGACCCGTCCCGAATGTCAAGATTTAAGACGCTTTGCGTGGCCGGAAAACGGGATTAAGCTGGTGTTCTGACCTGAGTTTTTCCCAGAGTTTATAATGCCGACGCGCCGCCTGATGCTCGCCCTGCCCCTGCTGTTGCCTGTCGTCGCGAACGCCGCTGTGCCGGACTATCGCGGCTGGCGCATCGACGACAGTTTACTGAAAGACGCGCTTGGCGGGGATATCCTGATCAGTCTGCGCGCCCAGATCGACCTTGTCGAAAGCCTCAACATCACGCCCGCGATCAAGACCTTCTTCCGCGATCAGGCCCTCATCCTCGATCCGTCGCTGAACCAGCCCGGCCGCGCCGGACCGCGCAAGCTGTTCCTCAAGCCGGAGATCATGCCTGCGGAAAATCCGGTACTGCTGCATGAGTTGCTGCACGTCTATCACTTCACGCGCCTGAAGAACGGCAAGGAAAACGCTGAGGTTAAACGCTTTTATGAGGCGGCCAAGGCGCAAAATCTCTATCCGCCCAAGGCCTATGTTCTGACGAATCCGTCCGAATTCTTCGCCATGACCGCCAGCGTCGTCCTGTGGGGACAGGCCGCGCGGCCGCCGTTTTTGCGCGCCAATGTTCGCGAAAAGCAGCCCGACCTGTACGACTGGATCGTCACGGAATTCGGGTTGAAGGTTTAGTCCCCAGAACCATCCCCCGAAGCGCCCCAAGCTGTCTGTGGGCCGCGCATTGATCTCTTAGACCACGCCGCCTAGATTATGGTGAATGTCGCATCAGCTTCACCTCGACCTGTCCTTGCCCGATCGCCTCAAAGCGAAAGACTTCGTCGTGTCGGAAGCCAATGACGACCTGCACAGCCTTTTGATGACGCCGCAAGCCTGGCTCAATCCGTGTCTGGTCCTGACCGGCCCCGAAGGCTCCGGCAAGACCCACGCCGGGCATCTGTTCGCGGAAACCCACGCGGCGGTCTGGCTTGAACACGGTCAGACGCTACCACCTTCCGGTGCGTTCGTCGTGGTCGATGACGCCGACGCCTTCGATCAGGAAACGCTCTTTCACCTGTTCAACCTGACCACCTCAGCTAATGGCCGTCTGCTACTGTTGTCGCGTCGACACCCCGCCCAATGGCGCATCAGCGTTCCCGATTTCGAGTCGCGACTCAAAGCCATGCGCGTCGTTGACATGCCCGAACCCGACGACGCGCTCCTCAAACAGGTGCTGAAAAAGCTGTTCGAAACGCGCGTCATCACCCCGTCCGACGACGTGCTGGAATATCTCAGCCGACGGATGGAACGTTCTTTTGCCCATGCGCAAAAAATTGTCACGGGAATCGAGGACTATGCCAATGGCCGTGCCTTCACCCGCGTTCTGGCCCGTGATTTTATAGACAAATACGAAAATTTGTCTTGGTTGAGCGATGAGGATGGGATTTAGTAACCGCTTCAGATGCTTAAACTGAAAGGATTCTGACCCGCGATGCCCGCCTCCGAGACCGTCAACGACATCATCCGCCCTCTGGACACGCTGCCGGAGGCCGTTGATGGCGAGCAACAGGGCGTGGACCTGAATTCCGACGAGCCCCTGGGCGATGCGCTCTATATCAATCGCGAACTGTCATGGCTTGCGTTTAACAAGCGAGTGATCGAAGAGGCTGAAAACCCGCGCCATCCCCTGCTGGAACGCCTGCGCTTCCTGTCGATCTCGGCCAACAATCTCGATGAATTCTACATGGTCCGCGTCGCGGGCTTACAGGGGCAGGTCCGCGAAGGCGTCCGCGTCCTGTCTGAGGACGGCCACACCCCCGCGGAGCAACTTGAGGCCGTCAACAAGGTCGCCTCGTCGTTGATGGGCAAGCAGCAGAACATCTGGTCGCGGCTCAAGGACGAACTGGCTGATAACGGACTGGTCCTGCTCGACCACAAGGAGGTCACCAAGACCGACAAGGCGTGGCTGGAAAAGCGCTTCAACGAACAGCTTTTTCCGGCCCTGACGCCGATGGCGGTCGATCCGGCCCACCCCTTTCCGTTCATCCCGAACCTCGGCTTTTCCATCGCGCTCAAGCTTCAGCGGCGCTCGGACTCCAAGGTCATGTACGCGCTGGTGCCGATCCCGACCGGTGTGCGCCGCTTCTGGGAGATCGGCACGGCCTCGCGCGGTCAGAACACCAAGCGCAAATACGTTACCCTCGAAGGCATGGTCGTCCTGTTCATCGACCAGATCTTCCCCGGCTTCGACATATTGGGTAAGGGCGTATTCCGCATCATCCGCGACTCCGACATCGAAATCGAGGAAGAGGCCGAAGACCTTGTGCGCGAGTTCGAGGCCCTGCTGAAACAACGCCGCCTGGGCTCGGTCGTGCGCGTCAAGTTCGGCGCCACCATGCCCGAAGACCTGCGCGAATTCATCACCGAACAGCTCCATGCCAAGCCGCAGGACGTCACCGTGGTCAACGGCATTCTGGGGATGTCCGAACTGTCGCAGCTGATCCCGCCCGACCGCAACGATCTGAAGTTCAAGCCTTACGAGCCACGCTTCCCCGAGCGCATCCGCGACAATGCCGGAGACATCTTCTCAGCCATCCGTGAAAAGGACATCCTCGTCCACCATCCGTTCGAGAGCTTCGACGCGGTCGTTCAGTTCCTGCGTCAGGCGGCGCGCGACCCGAACGTCATCGCCATCAAGCAGACGCTCTACCGCACCTCGAAGGACTCGCCGATCGTCGCGGCCCTGATCGAGGCCGCCGAGCAGGGTAAGAACGTCACGGCCCTGGTCGAGATCAAGGCCCGTTTCGACGAGGAAGCGAACCTCCGCTGGGCCCGCGCCATGGAACGCGCCGGGGTCCACGTCGTCTATGGCTTCGTCGAGTACAAGACTCACGCCAAGCTGTCGGTCGTGGCGCGCAAGGAAGGCGAAGCCTTGCGCACCTATTGCCACTTCGGCACCGGCAACTACCACCCGGTCACGGCCAAGGTCTATACCGACCTCTCGCTGTTCACCGCCGACCCGGCGCTGGGCCGCGACGCCATGCGCGTGTTCAACTTCATCACCGGCTATGCCCGTCCGGACGTGATGGAAAAGCTGTATTTCTCGCCGGTCACCCTGAAACAGGGCCTGCTCTACCTGATCGATCAGGAGATCAGCAATGCCCGCGCCGGCAAGCCCGCGCAGATCTGGGCCAAGATGAACTCGCTGGTCGATCCGGTCATCATCCGCAAGCTCTATCAGGCGTCTCAGGCCGGGGTGAAGATCGACATGGTCATCCGCGGCATCTGCTGCCTGCGCCCCGGCGTCCCCGGCTATTCCGACAATATCCGCGTCAAGTCGATCGTCGGCCGCTTCCTTGAACATACCCGCATCGTCTGTTTCGCCAACGGCCATCCGTTACCGTCTGATCACGCTCGCGTCTTCGTCTCGTCGGCCGATTGGATGAACCGCAATCTCGACCGCCGCGTCGAGGTCCTGATCCCGGTCGATAACCCGACCACCCACCGTCAGGTGCTGGATCAGATCATGGTCGCCAACTTCAATGACGAGGCGCAATCGTGGCATCTGGCCGCCGACGGCACCTATCAGCGCCTCGACGTCTCGGGCCTCGACAAACCGTTCTCGGCCCACCAATATTTCATGACAAACCCGTCGCTGTCGGGTAGAGGTCGCGGCGTCAAGGACCTGCCCCAAGCGTTCGATCATGTCGGTGCCCGAAAGTAACCTCTTGCCTCATACAACTCCCGCCGCCTCGCCCCTGCCGTCCAGCTACTATACGGCGGTGATCGACATCGGGTCGAACTCGGTGCGTCTGGTCATCTACCGCATCGAAGGCCGCTCGATCTGGCCGGTCTATAACGAGAAGGTGCTGGCCGGTCTCGGCAAGGACCTGTTCAATACGGGCCGCCTAAACCCGACCGGTTGCCGCGACACCCTGATCGCGTTGAAACGGTTCCGGGCCATCGTCGATTCCTACACCTTAAGCGAAATCCACGTCGTCGCCACCGCCGCCGCGCGCGAAGCCGCCGACGGCCCGGCCCTGACCGACATGATCCGTGAACAGACGGGCTTTACCGTCCGTGTACTGAGCGGTGCCGAAGAGGCCTATTTCTCGGCTCTGGGCGTCCTGTGCGGCCATGACGATGCGACCGGCGTGGTCGGCGACCTCGGCGGGTCGAGCCTGGAGCTGATCGACCTGCAAGGGGAAGATGCCTTCAAGGGCATCACCCTGCCGCTGGGGCCCTTTGCCTTGGGTGCCCCTGCCCCGCTCAATATCGAACGCACCCTGCAGCAGATCCGCGAGGTTCTGGAACCGCACAAGGATCGCTTTCATTTTAAAACCTTTCACGCCGTCGGTGGCGCGTGGCGGAATCTGGCCATCATCTGGATGCAGAAGGCCAACTACCCGCTTCAGATCGTTCAGCAATTCGAACTGCCCGCCCGCGAAGCCCTCAATATCTGCCGCCTGATCGCCACTCAGTCGACCTCATCCCTGGAGAAAATCCGCGGCGTCACCAAGCGCCGTATGGAAAACCTGTCCTATGCGGCGCTGGTCCTTCAGGCCCTGATCGAGACCTTCGGCTTCGAGACGATCAATTTCTCAGCCAATGGCCTGCGCGAAGGTCTGCTGTACGACCATCTGCCGAAGGACATTCAGACACGCGATCCGCTGATCGAAGGCTGCGCGGCCCTGGGCTGCCGTCAGGGGATCAGTCAGGACATCGGTCCGGCCCTGTCGAAATGGATTCACGACTTCTACAACTCACTCGATGCGTCGTACGACCGGCCCGATCCGCGTCTGGTCCGCGCGGCGTCGAAACTGTCCGACATGGGTGCGGTGCTGCACCCGGATCATCGCGCCGATCTGGTCTGCGATCAGGTCCTGCGCGCGCCGATCCCCGGTCAGAACCATCAGGAACGCGTCTTCCTCGCCTGTACGATGTTCACCCGCTATTCGGGCGACGCCTACACCAAGGAGCCCGTCCTGATCAGCCGCATCCTCGGCGACGAAGGCTTGCAACGCGCCACGCAACTGGGTCTGGCTCTACGTCTGGGCTGCGACCTGTCGGCCAAGTCGGCGGTGCTGCTGGAGAACGCGCACCTGTTCCAGAACGAGCGCAACCTTATCCTTGAAGCGAAAAGCGGCTGGGAAGATTTGCTGCTCGGTGAACAGACGAAAAAACGCGCCAAGGCCTTGGCGGGCGCTATGAAGCTGAACCTGAAGATGGGTAGTTATTAAGTCTCCCTCCTCCCTATCGAGCCCTTGGGCGAAGATGGGGAGGTGGCATTTGCGCAGCAAATGACGGAGGGGGATGCCCCCGAACGATTGTACGCGCCGGAACTTAGTTAGCGGCTTTGCCGCCCCCTCCGTCAGCGTCGCTACGCTCGCTGCCACCTCCCCACTGCGTAGGGAGGAGGGAGACGGTTAATCCAGTTCCACCACCTCGACCTTGGTGCCGTTGAGCACCAGCGCCAGTTCGCCCTTTTTCAGCTTCAGCGCATCGTCGCCGAAGACCTTTCTACGCCAGCCTTCGAGGGCGGGGACATCTGCGCCGTCATCCAGCGCGATCTTTTCCAGATCAGCGACCGAGGCGATCAGCTTCGGGGCGACCCCCTCGTCCTCGCATTTGACGCGCAACAGGACCTTGAGCAGTTCGACGACGGAGGCCGGCACCTGCACCGGCGGGGCCGATTTCTCGACCTTCGGCGCGTATTTCTCAGGGTCCGCCAGCGCCGTCTTAATCACGTCGCACAGTTCCAGACCGAACTTCGACGCGCCAAACCCCTTGGGCGTCGAACGCAGACGATCGAACGCCGCCGGATCGGTCGGCAGTTGCGTGGCGATCTCGTCCACGCCTTCGTCCTTCAGGATACGTCCGCGCGGTTGATCGCGCTCCTGCGCGACGCGTTCGCGCCAGGCCGCGACCTCCTTGAACACCGCCATATATTTGGCCGAGTGCTTGCGCGGGCGCAGGCGACGCCACGAATCGTCCGGATTGGTGTTGTAGAGCTTCGGATCGGTCAGGTCGGCCATTTCCGCAGCAACCCAGTCGTAGCGATGCTGCGCTTTCAGCTTTTCGACCAGCTTCGGATAGACCTTGGCCAGATAGGTCACGTCACCCAGGGCATATTGCAACTGCTGATCCGACAAAGGCCGGCGCGACCAGTCGGTGAAGCGCGACCCCTTGTCGATATCGACCTTGATCACCTGACGGACCAGCGAATCATAGGCGACCTGATCGCCGAAGCCCGCCGCCATGGCCGCGACCTGCGTATCGAACACCGGGCTGGGCATGGTCCCGAGATTGTTGAAGATTTCGACGTCCTGACGGCAGGCGTGGAACACCTTGAGGATCGCCTCGTTCGCCAGCAGGTCGAGGAACGGTTTCATATCCAGTTCCGGCGCCAGCGGATCGATGATCGCCGCGTGCTCCTCGCTGGCAGCCTGAATCAGGCACAGCTTGGGCCAGTAGGTCGTTTCGCGCATGAACTCCGTATCGACGGTGATGAAGGGCGCAGACGCGATCTTCTGGCAAAACTCGACAAGGGCGGCGGTCGTGGTGATGGTGGGCATCAAAAATACTTTGTCGTGAAAACGATTGAGGTCCGGTTCGGGCCGGGCGAGGACAACATAAAAAAGCAAATAGAATCCGCTTTTTCACGCTTCATCCCTAGCTATAGCAAGTTTTTGCGGGACGAAAAGCGTCAAGGGCGTTATAGAGCGCGCAAATCAGCCCTCACCGAACACTAAAGGTTAGTTTTTATGACCGAATCCAAAGCTCCCGGCCTTACCTATGCGCAATCGGGCGTGGATATCGACGCCGGCGAAGCCCTTGTCGACGCGATCAAGCCGCTGGCCAAGGCCACCCGCCGTCCGGGCGCGGAAGCCTCCCTTGGTGGGTTCGGTGCTTTGTTCGACCTCAAGGCCGCGGGCTATGACGATCCGCTGATCGTCACCACGACCGACGGTGTCGGCACAAAACTGCGCATCGCCATCGACACCAATCGTCACGACAGCGTCGGGATCGACCTGGTCGCCATGTGCGTCAACGACCTGCTGGCGCAGGGTGCGGAACCGCTGATGTTCCTCGACTATTATGCCACCTCGAAGCTCGATATCGACACCGCCCGCCGCGTCGTCGCCGGGATCGCCGAAGGCTGCAAGCGCGCGGGCTGCGCGCTGGTCGGCGGCGAAACGGCAGAAATGCCGGGCATGTACGAAAAGGACGACTACGACCTGGCCGGGTTCAGCGTCGGGGCCGTCAACCGCGACAAGGTCCTGCCGGTGCTGGATGCGCAGGCGGCGGGCGACGTGATCATCGCGCTCGGCTCGTCCGGTCCGCACTCCAACGGCTATTCGCTGATCCGCAAGGTGGTCGAACGCTCGGGCCTCAGCTGGGCCGACGACGCGCCCTTCGCGCCGGAAAAGTCGCTGGCTCAGGCCCTGCTGGAGCCGACCCGGATCTATATCAAGACCGTCCTGCCGCTGATGAAGGCGGGCCTCGTCACCGGTGGCGCGCACATCACCGGCGGGGGGCTGATCGAAAATCCGGGCCGCGCCATTGCCGAAGGCCTCAAGGCCGAATTCGACTTTGACGGCTGGGCCTTCCCACCGGTGTTCCAGTGGCTGATGGAAACCGGCAATATCGACAAGCACGAGATGCTGCGGACCTTCAACTGCGGCGTCGGTTTTGTGCTGTATGTGAAGCCGGACAATGCCGACGCGGTGCTGGCGGCCTTGCTGAACGCGGGCGAAGACGCCTTTATCTGCGGCCAGCTGGTCGCGGCCTGATCATCAATCCCCTCTCCCTGAGGGAGAGGGTTAGGGTGAGGGGGAACTGCTACAGCAGACTCTCCGTCACCATTCCCCCCTCACCCCAGCCCTCTCCCTCAAGGGAGAGGGGGTAAGACGCGGATATGACCTCCCCCAAAACCAAAACCGCCATCTTCATTTCCGGGCGTGGCTCCAACATGGTGGCCCTTGTCGAGGCCTCGAAAGCCGCCGATTTCCCGGCCGACTTCGCGCTCGTCGTATCCAATGATCCGACGGCTGCCGGTCTGGAATGGGCGGCGTCGCAGGGGATCGACACCCTCGCCGTCGATCACAAAACCTACGGCAAAGACCGCGAAGCGCACGAACGCGCCATCGACGCCGAACTGCGCGCGCGCGGTATCGAATTCATCTGCCTCGCCGGATATATGCGCATCCTGACGCCGTGGCTGGTCGAGCAGTGGTCGGGTAAGATGATCAACATCCACCCGTCCCTCCTGCCGAAATACAAAGGCCTGCATACGCATGAGCGCGCCATCGAGGCCGGGGATGCCGAGGGCGGTTGCAGCATCCACTGGGTCAGTCCCGGCGTCGACGACGGCGACGTCATCGCTCAGGCCCGCGTGCCGATCCTCGACGGGGATACGCCCGACGCCCTCGCCGCCCGCGTGCTGAAGGAAGAGCACAAGCTTTACGCGGCCACGGTGCGCCAAATTCTAACAAAAAAGTAATCTGCACATAGAGAACGTTTCTTGCGCAACGACGTGACCGGTGTAAGGTCCGCCCCCTGTTACAGTTTTACACACAGGGTGCCTCATGTCCTTGAAATCGTTCCTCGCTTACGGTGCCGCTTTTGCGCTGTCGGCTGTTCTCGCCCCCGCAGCCTCTGCCGACGAAGGCATGTGGACCTTCGACAACTTCCCGACCGCCAAGGTTAAGGAAACCTACGGCGTCGACCTGAACAAGGCGTGGTTCGACAAGGTGCAGATGGCCGCCGTGCGCATTTCCGGCTGCTCGGCCTCGGTCGTGTCGCCCGACGGCCTCGTCCTGACCAACGCCCACTGCGTCATTTCCTGCGCCCAGAATCTCGCCTCCGCGCAGAACGACTACGTCAATGATGGCTTCTTCACCACGACGCGCGAAGAGGAAAAGACCTGCCCGGGTCAGACCGCCGAAATCCTGCTGACCATCACCGACGTCACCGCGGATATCAATGCCGCGACCAAGGGCCTGACAGGCGCCGATTTCGTCAAGGCGCAGGAAGCCAAATCCGGCGAACTGGAAAAGGCTGGCTGCGGCGACGACAAGACGATCCGCTGTCAGGTCATCGGCTTCTATCAGGGCGGCCAGTACAAGCTCTATAAGTACCGCCGCTACACCGACGTGCGTCTGGTCTTCTATCCGGAGTTCAAGGCCGGTTTCTTCGGCGGCGATCCGGACAATTTCAACTTCCCGCGCTTCAACCTCGATTCCGGTTTCCTGCGCCTTTATGAGAACGGTAAGCCGGTCAAGACGCCGACCTATATGAAGTTCGCGACGCAGGCCCCCAAGGAAAACGAACTGGTCTTCGTTGCGGGTAATCCGGGGACGACCAACCGCCTCCTGACCGTGTCACAACTGGAGACCCTGCGCGACGTATCGACCCCGACGCAGCAACTGATGCGTTCGGAACTGCGTGGCCGCCTGATCCAGTTCAGCGAGCAATCCGCCGACAACAAGCGCATCACGACCAACCCGCTCAACAGCCTGGAGAACGGCTTCAAGGTCGGCTACGGCCAGCAACTGGCGCTGCAAGACCCCAAGGTCATGAATGCCAAGCGCGACGAAGAGGCTAAGCTTAAGGCCGGTATGTCGACCGAGGATAAGGCCGCTTACGGCGATCCGTGGGCCGATATCGCCGCCATCCAGACGACGGCGCGCGAGCTTTACCTGCCGAACTACTTCCTCGAATCGTCGCTGACCTCGTCGAACCTGTTCTCCTATGCCCGCACGCTGGTCCGCGCCGCCAAGGAACGCAGCAAGCCGTCGGCGGAGCGTCTGCCGGAATTTGCCGATAGCCGCCTGCCGCTGACGGAAAAGCGCCTGATCGACGGCTCGCAGATCCACCCGGCGCACGAACAGCTCCGTCTGGAGTTCTATATGCTGAAGACGCGGGAATATATGACCGCCGATTCCCCCATCACCAAGCTGATGCTAGGCAAGGAGTCGCCGGAGGGCCTGTCGAAGCGTCTGGTCGACGGTACCAAGCTGGCCGATCCGAAAGTGCGCAAGGCCCTGTGGGACGGCGGCTGGGCAGCTATTCAGGCGTCGGACGACCCGATGATCCAGTATGCGCTCAAGCTGGACGACGAAGCGCTCAAGCTGCGCAAGGAATACGAGACCAAAGTCACTGGCCCGACGCGTATCGCGGCGGAAAAGATCGCCAAGATCCGCTTCAAGGCCTATGGCACCTCGACCTATCCGGACGCGACCTTCAGCCTGCGCCTGTCCTACGGCAAGGTGACGGGTTGGGACTACCGCGGCGTCAAGGTGGCGCCGTTCACGACCTTTGCGGGGCTGTATGACCGTGCGACGGGCAATGATCCGTTCGAGCTGTCGCCGAAGTTCGCGGCGGCGCAGGCGAAGATCGATCCGAAGGTGGTGTACAACTTCTCCTCGACCAATGACATCATCGGCGGCAATTCCGGTTCGCCGGTGATCAATGCCAGAGGTGAAGTGGTCGGCGCGGCGTTCGACGGCAATATCCACAGCCTCGGCGGCAGCTACTACTACGATGGGACGCTGAACCGCACGGTGACGGTATCGAGCGTGGCGATCCTTGAGGCGCTGGATAAGGTCTATGGCCGGACGGCGCTGGTGAAGGAATTGACGGGTAAATAGTTATGGGGTTTGGGGCCTCTGGCCCCAAGTCTTCCCTCTTTCCACTAAAAAACCCTCCCGAATTTCGGGAGGGTTTTTTAGTGGAAGCAAGCAAGGTTTGTGGGGTCCAAGGACCCCACGCCCCATAACTCATTAGCCGACGATTTCAGCTTCCGAGAAGAACTGCGCGATTTCGATCGCGGCGTTTTCATCCGAGTCCGAACCGTGCGCGGTGTTTTCACCGATCGACAGGGCGAACAGCTTGCGGACGGTGCCTTCGGCGGCTTGTTCCGGGTTGGTGGCGCCCAGGACTTCGCGATACTTGACGACCGCGTCATCGGCTTCCAGAACCTGAACCACAACCGGGGCAGCGGTCATTTGCTCGACCAGCTCGCCGAAGAACGGACGCGCCGAGTGCACGCCGTAGAAACGCTCGGCCTGAGCCTTGGTGAAGTGAACGCGCTTCTGGGCGACGATGCGCAGACCAGCGGCTTCGATCACGGCATTGACCGCGCCGGTCAGGTTGCGGCGGGTGGCGTCGGGCTTAAGGATCGAGAAGGTACGGGACATAAGGAATTCCTGATTTGTCTTTGCGTTTAAGGTTGGGCGGCTTATAGCGAGGCCCAGCGCATCCGCCAACCTGTTTTTTACGACCGAAATGCTACAGATCACCAACCTGACCTATGACGCCTATGGCCGCCGCTTTTTCGACGGAGCCACCCTCAGCCTGCCGCCGGGGACCAAGGCCGGTCTGGTCGGTCTCAACGGCGTCGGCAAATCGACCCTGTTCGGCCTGATCCTCGGCAAATCTCAGCCCGGCGGCGGTGAAATCACCACCCCGAAATCGTGGCGCGTCGCCTCCGTTGATCAGGAAATCGCCGCTTCACCGCAGCACCTGATCGACGCCGTGCTGGAAATCGACACCCGCCGCGCCAATCTGCTCAAAGCGCTGGAGACCGCCGATCCCATGCAGCAGGCGGAAATCCATAACGACCTCTACGCTATCGGGGCCGACCGCGCCCCGTCGCGTGCCGCCGAAATCCTGAGCGGCCTCGGCTTTTCGACCGCCGACCTGACGCGACCCATTTCCGACTTCTCCGGTGGCTGGCGGATGCGCGCGGCCTTGGCCGGGGCGCTGCTGGCTGAGCCCGACCTGCTGCTGCTGGACGAACCGACCAACTATCTCGACCTCGAAGGCGCGCTGTGGCTGGAGTCCAAACTCAAGCGCTATCCCAATGCCGCCCTGATGATCTCGCACGACCGTGACCTGCTCAACGAGTCCGTCGATGCCATCGTCCACGTCGTTGGGCAAAGGCTCGACCTCTATACCGGCAACTACGACAATTTCGAGCGGATGCGCGCCGAAAAGGCCCGCCTCAATGCTGCCAATGCCGCCAAGCAGGAGGCCGAACGCGCCCACCTGCAGGCCTTCGTCGACCGCTTCCGCGCCAAGGCGTCGAAGGCCTCGCAGGCCCAGTCGCGCATGAAGAAGCTGGAAAAGCTGCCGCCCATCGCCGCCAATATTCAGGACCGCGTCGCACCGTTTCGCCTGCCGTCGCCGGAAAAAGAACTGGCCCCGCCGATCCTGCGCCTGGACGACGCCAGCGTCGGTTATGGCGACACGGTCATCCTCCGGCACATCAATATCCGCCTCGATCCCGATGATCGGATTGGGGTTTTGGGCGTCAACGGCGCCGGTAAATCAACCTTCGCCAAGCTGCTGGCCGGCGCCCTGACCGAAAGTCACGGCACCCAATGGCGCGACCGCCGGATGCAGGTCGCCTGGTTCCATCAGCATCAGATCGAGGCCATGGATCCGGAGGACACGCCGCTGGAGATGATGCGCCGCGCCCGTCCCGACGACACCGAATCCAAGCGCCGCGCCCGTCTGGGCAGCTTCGGCATGACGGTCGAAAAGGTCGAGACCAAGGTCAAGGACCTGTCGGGTGGCGAACGCGCGCGCCTGCTGCTCAACATGGTGGCGATGGACGGCCCGCACCTGCTCATCCTCGATGAGCCGACCAACCACCTCGATATCGACTCGCGCCGCGCTTTGCTCGATGCGCTGAACGATTTTGAGGGTGCGGTGCTGATCATCACCCACGACCGGTCGCTGGTCGAACTGGTGGCCGATAAGCTGTGGCTGGTCGATCAGGGTACGGTGAAGACCTTCACCGGCACGATGGACGACTACGCCAAGCTGGTCATCGAACGCGCCAAGACCGCCACGCGCGAGGAAGCGCAGGCGGCGGCGAAGGACAAGCCGGCCAGTGTCAATTCCAAGGATGCGCGTAAGGCCGCGGCGGCGGCGCGCAACGCCATCGCCCCGCTGAAGAAAAAGGCTGATGACCTTGAGCGTCAGATCGAGGCGCTCGGCAACAAGATCAAGCTGCTTGATCTGAAACTGGGCGACGCCAATATCTACGTCAAAGACCCCAATGGCGCGGTGGCACGGGGCAAGGAAAAGGCGAAGCTTGAGGCTGATCTGGTAAAGATGGAAGCCGACTGGATGGACGCCGCCGAGGTATATGAAACGGCCAAAACCGAAGCGGGTCTTTGATCTCTTCCCACTCCCTGAGGGTATAGCGCCAGCGAAAGTATAGCTTTCGCCAGCGATGGGACAGCGCGTCAGCGCAGGGTGAGGGGGAAAAGTATCACCGCGCTCGGTTGAGGCATTCCCCCCTCACCCGATCCTACGGGTCACCCTCTCCCTCAGGGAGAGGGGAAGTCAAAGGTCCATCTTCAGTCATTGAGACATTCGCCTCCGCCCGTCTCATCGCCAGATAATCCTCAAGCGGTCTGCCGGTGCGTTGCTCGATCAGCTTGCGCGCCAGTTTGGGCTCGTTGCGTAGCATCTCGTCGTCGCGCATCTTTTCGCGACGCTTGCACAGGGCAATGTGTTCGGCTTGACGCACGGCGTCGTCTTTCGCCCGTTGCAGGGCGTCGCTGTGCTGATAGACCTCAAGCTTCGCTTTCGCGGCCTTGGCCGCCGACGCATCAACACGGGCATAGAGGCGTTCGATGCGATCCCCGACGCGCACCGCTCGTTCGATGTCAAGCAAGGTGTCCGGATCGGGCAGCTTTTCCGCACAGGTCAGCATCCGGTCGGCGAAGGCGCGCAACCGCGCCCGACGCTCTTCGGGGGTGAACTGTTCCTTTGTGCGGTCGACCTGTGACATGCGCCTATGATGCGCGCACATTTCACGGACGAGGATAAGTTACCCGCAATTGACCGATTTGATGATCCCGCTATCGGTATCAAAAATGATCGTCTGGCGTTCGGGATTGAAGTCCATCGTCGCCGCACAGGTCGAGCACAGAACGCGACGCTTGGACGGTTCCAGCGGCACGGGAATTTCAGTCCGCGGCTTACCCACCAGATATTGCAGCGCCTTGGCTTCGCAACGATCCGCATCGACCGGCTTGAACTCCGGCGGCTTTTGCGGTGTCGGGCGCGCGATCGGTTGCGGCGTCGGCGCCGGTGGCGGCGGCGTTGTCGAACAGGCCGCTAAAGCCAGCAAAGACAGTAGAGCGAGCGATTTTTTCATCATTACATGCGTTCCCAGCGGCCGTTGTCGTTCTGCTTCCAGTAGGCGAGATCGGCAGAAGCCGCCTTGAGCGTTTTCCACTGCGCCCGCGCCCAGCTTAAGTGCGCCTCGTCCTGACCTTCGAACAGGATCAGGCAGCGTTGATACACCGACAGATCGGGCAAATTCATGGCGCTGACCGAGAATAGAACCTCTGCTGCATTGGCGCGCTCGCCCGAAGCGCCCAAGAGCACCGGCTGACGCTCGGCGTGGGGTTCGCTCTCCAGTCCGTGCGCCAGAAACGTCTCCTCGCGCCATGCCCACAGGTGTTGGTCGAGATCGGCCAGCGCCTCCCCTTCCCCCAGCACATAGGCGCGCCAGCCCTTTTGCAGCGTCTTGTCCAACAGGTCGGGCAAGGCGGCTTTCAGCGGCGTGCGTTCCAGATGGTAAAACCAGACTTGGGTCATTCCAAACTTTACCTCCCCAGTTCACTGGGGAGGGGGACCGCACGACGCTTGCAAAGCAAGCTAGATGCGGTGGTGGGGGCTCGTGTAGACTCCAAAATCATAACCGTTTCAACTTTCCGGGCCCCCTCCGTCACGCCTTCGCTTTCGCTTAGGCGCGCCACCTCCCCCGGCACGCCGGGGGAGTATAAATTACGCTTCGTAATAGGCCTTTACCAGGGCATCCAGCGTCCGCACCCCGAAGCCCGTGCCGCCTTCGGGTACGGTCGTGACGCGCTGCTCGTTGGTCCAGGCCGTCGGCGCGATGTCGATATGCGCCCACGGCACATTGTTGACGAAGCGTTGCAGGAACAGGGCCGCCGTGATCGAACCGCCCGGACGGCCACCGATATTGCGAATGTCGGCGATTTTCGAGTCGATCTGCTTTTCGTACTGCGGCGGCAGCGGCATGCGCCACGTATTCTCGCCCACCGACTTCGACGCGTCGGCAAGCTTGCCGGCCAGATCGTCATTGTTCGAGAACACACCCGCATAGTCGGTGCCGAGCGCGATGATCATAGCCCCGGTCAGGGTCGCCAGATCGATCATGAACTGCGGCTTGAAACGATCCTGACAGTACCACAGGGCGTCGGCCAGCACGAGGCGACCTTCGGCGTCGGTATTGATGACCTCGATCGTCGTGCCCGACATGGCGGTGACCACGTCGCCCGGACGCTGGGCGTTACCGTCCGGCATGTTTTCGACCAGACCGACGATACCCACCGCATTGACCCTGGCCTTGCGGCTGGCCAGGGCGACCATGGTGCCCGACACGGCGGCCGAACCGCCCATGTCCCACTTCATGTCTTCCATGCCCTCGGCGGGCTTAATCGAGATGCCGCCGGTGTCAAACGTCACGCCCTTACCGACAAAGGCCACAGGCTGGGCGTCGCCCGCGCCGTTCCATTGCAGAATGACCAGCTTGGATTCTTTCGACGACCCCAGACCGACGCCGAGCAGAGAGTGCATCCCCAGATCGGTCATTTCCTTTTCGCCCAGCACCTCGACCTTGAGGCCCAGCGACTCGTAGCCCTTGAGGATATCGGCATAGGATTGCGGATAGAGGACGTTGGCCGGTTCCGACACCAGATTACGCGCCAGCAGCACGCCATCGGCAATGCCTTTCAGCGGCACAAAGGCGGCTTCGGCGGCGGCGACATCGGCGGTGACGATGGTAACGGATTTCAGCGTCGGGCCCTTGTCGCGCTTGGCCTGACCGAAATATTTGTCAAAACGGAACGAGGCCAGCGTCAAGGCGAAGGCCGCCGTGGCCGCCTGCTCTGCCGAAAAACCGGTCAGGTCGAGGCTGACATCGGCAATGCCCGCCGATTTGACGGCGTGAAACAGGCTGCCCGCCACCGATTCGAGCGCCAGCCCGTTCAGCTCCGAAAACGCCGCGGCGCCGACCGCGATCAGCGATACATAGCTCTGCGACGGCAGGGCCGACAACACCTGCACCTTGCCCTTCGCGCCCGTAAACCCGGCCTTTTTCAGCGCGCCCGTCAGGTAGCCGCCGCTGGCGGCCTCCAGCGCCTTTGCACCGTCGCTTAAGACGAGGTCATCGCCGACCAGCACGGCCAGGGCCGAGTCGGCGGCAATCGTAGCGGAAAATTGAATAAGCATGGACAACTCCTAAGTTTCAAACCGCCGGTCTCGCCTTCACGGGCAGACATTATCGGGCGACCTGAGATTCCAAGCCTGCGTTAAAGCACTTTTCCGACCGCCGTGGCAAGCACATCACACATCCGAACGGCGTCACGCACAGGTTCACCCTCAGCCTCGCTTTATGGGGGATTATTTTTGCACCTGCGCACATTGGCCGCTTGCTATTGAGGACGGATAAGGCCAAAAAAGGAGGATTGTTTGCGCCCGCCCCAAACCTCGTCTTTTTGGGCGATCTACTTTTGCCCCATAGTCCGGCCTGAATATTTTATGCGCACCATAGAATCCTATATTTCAAAGCAGATGCGCGTCCCGATTATCGGCGCGATTCTCGCTCTGACGGCGATCGCCATCCTGTCGCAGTCCCTGACGCAGTTCGACATCATCGTCGAGCGTGGCCAGAGCGCCGCCACCTTTTTCAAGGTCACCTTCCTGGCCTTGCCGCAACTGGCCGGGCTTATCTTTCCGCTGGCCATCTTCATCGGCACGCTGGTCGCGCTCAACCGTCTGCATAACGATCACGAAATCGTCGCCTGCTACGCCAACGGCATGAGCCTGTGGCGCATCGCCTCGCCGGTCGTACGCTTCGGCGTCTGCATCACGCTTCTGGGGCTGGTCATGTCGCTGTTCGTGCAGCCCGCCGCCTCACGGATCATGCGGACCGAGCTGTTCAAGATCAAGACCGACGTCATTGCCGCCGCCGTGCGCGAAGGCGACTTTTCGACCACCCTGTCCGGCATGACCATCTACGTACAGCGTATCGACCAGAACGGCCTGCTGCGGCAGATATTCATCCGCACCCCGGGCCCGAACGGCCTCGACCGCACCTATTCAGCGCGCGAAGGCCGCGTGGTGAACCCCGAAAGCGGCGGTCAGGTCCTGATCCTGCGCAACGGCTCGACCCAGCAAGTGTCGCCGCAGGGCGTTCTGAACCACCTGACCTTCAACGAATATTCCTTCGATATTTCGCAATATGTCGTTTCCGACAGCTATTTGCATTTCAAGGATTCCGACCGATTCCCGCACGAGCTCTTCTTCCCCAACCGCGCCATGGGGTGGGAAAACCATAACTGGAAAAAGCTTGTGGCCGAAGGCCATGCGCGGATTTCGGGTCCGCTCTACAATCTCGGCTTTTCGCTTCTGGCGGTGGTCGGCGTATTGGGCGGCGCCTTCAGCCGTCACGGCTATACGCGCCGCATCGCCATGGTCTCGTTCATCGCGGCGGGTATCCGTATTTTAGGCTTTGCCGTCGAAGCCGCCTGCGCTGGGGCCCCGGAAGCCAATTTTCTGCAATATGTCGTTCCGCTGGGCCTGATATATGTCTGCATGCGGACCATCGGCCGTAACGACCGGTCCGCCACGCGCGGTAAGGCGCGTCACTTCGAAGCCCTTACCTCCGGTGCCGGGAGGGCCGCCGCATGAACCGCCTCCAACCCCTTCTGACCCTGCTCAGCTTCCTGAACCCCTGGCGCAACCGGCGTCTGGAAACCTATGTCCTGCTGCGCTGTCTGATGGGCACCCTGACCGGGCTGGTCGTGATCGCCAGCATCATCTTCCTGATCGACTATGTCGAAATCTCGAAGTCGCTGGGGCAACGCGCCGATCTCAACAGCTTCCAGATCATCGGCCTGCTGCTGCTGAAATCCCCCAATATCATTCTGGTTCTGCTGCCCTTCGCCTTCCTGTTCGGCACCCTGTCGGCCTTCGTCGGCCTGAACCGGCGCTCGGAGCTTATCGCCATGCGCGCGGCGGGCGTCTCGGCCTGGCGCTTCATCCTGCCCGCTACCGGCATGGCGGCGATCATCGGTGTCTTGACGATTACGGTGCTCAACCCCATCGCCACGGTCCTCTCCGACCGCTACGACCAGTTCAACAGCGGGCTGGAACAATCTGACACGCGGGTCAAGCGGACGGACATCTTCCTGCGTCAGGGCGAGGTCAGCAAGCAGACCGTCATCCATGCCCGGACGCAGGATGCGCGCGGCACGCTTCTGGACGCCACCTTCTGGACCTACACCCTGGCCAAGGACGGCACGCCGACCTTCGAGGGGCGAATCGATGCCAAGGAAGCCGTGCTCAAGACGCGTAACTGGCTGCTGAAGAACGCCCGCGAAGCCAAACCCGGTGAACCGGCGCAATATTTCAATCAGTTGTCGATCGATTCCAATCTCGATGCCCGCCGTGCCTTCGACAAGTACGCGGCACCGCAATCGACCAATTTCTGGGAACTGCCCGCCACGATCTTTCAGATCGAAACTTCAGGCTTTTCCGCCGCTTCCTATATATTGCGCCTGCATCAGCTTCTGGCCACGCCACTGATGTTCGCGGGCATGACGGCGCTGGGGGCCGCCTTCTCGCTACGCCTGATGCGCATTGGCGGCCTGGCGCGGCTGACCCTTTCCGGCGTCGGCCTTGGTTTCATCATATTTTTCCTTAACCAATTGTGCGGTTCTATGGGTAAGGCCGAGGTCATTCCGATCTTTCTGGCCGGCTGGGCCACGCCCGCCGTGTCGCTTCTGGCGGCGATGACCTTGCTTGTCTATACCGAAGACGGGTAAGGGAGCGAGCTTCGGAATCGTCCCGAATGTGTATAGCGTCCGCCGTCACGGCATAATTCCGGTCCTTCGGGGCCCTTCGTTTCAAGCGTGTCAACCAACGGGTCCGCGAAGATGAGAAAAAGTTCCCTCAAGCTGAGCGTGGGTTTCCTTAGCCTTCTGGCCGCCGGCGCCATCGGTGGCGAAGCGTCGGCGCGCGTCGTCGACCTGCACGAGGATCTGGACGATACCGGGCGCGGCATCCGCTTTTTCAGCGACTTCGACGACGGCGGGAGCGTGTCCGACGCCCTGCCCGCGCCGGAACCCGTATCCGCCACACCCGAGGCGTCGTCAGACGTAACCGCCAGGGTCATCGACACGCCGACGCCCGCCCCGCTTCGGACGCCGAAACCCAGAGCGAAGCCCGTCGCGGCGCCCGTCCCGACGGCGGCTCCCGCCCCCCTTATTGTGCCCCCCCTTGTTGAGGAAGACGCGCCGCTGACGACCCGCCGTTCACTGGCCGTGGTCAAGCCCGTTGCCGACGACCTGACGCCGCTCACCGTCGAGCAGGTCGCCCTGCCCGCCCTGGCTCAGGCAAAGGATCCCGTGGGGGACCCTGCCCCCGAATTGGACGTCAATCCGTCGCGCAACCCTGTCGTGGTCAAGACCGAAGCGCCGCTGGAAGACGACGGCCTGGGCAAGGAAGGTGCCTATATCACCGCCGACGAAGTCACCTCGCCCGAGAACAATATCGTCGTCGCCCGCGGCAATGTCGAAATGCGCTGGGAAGGCCGGCTGATCCGCGCCGATCAGGTCTGGTACGATCAGACGACCGGCAAGACCATTGCCACCGGCAATACGCGGACGATCAATCCGGATGGCTCCGTTCAGTACGCCGACCGTCTGGAAATCGATGACGGGCAGTCGTCCGGCACCGGCGACCGCATCGCCTCGATCGATACCGAAGGCACCAAACTGTTCGCCAACAAGGTCGAGCGGGTGGATGTCGATACCAATCGCCTGAGCGAAGTCATTTTCACACCGTGCGAACTGTGCGTGAAAAACAACGTCACTCAGGAGCCGACCTGGCACATTCAGGCCACCAGCATCACACAAGACCGGGCACGCCGCGTCGTGATCTATCGTAATGCGGTGTTCAAGGCGCGTGGCATCCCCATATTTTACTTGCCGATCCTTTGGCACGCCGACCCCAGCGCCAAACGCGCCTCGGGCTTCCTGATGCCAAAGGCCGGCTATTCGCAGCGACGCGGCGTGTCTCTGGAAACGCCTTATCTGTGGGCCGTGTCGCCCTATACCGACATCATTTTCAGTCCGAAACTGTCGTCCAAGGTCAATCCGCTGCTCAATTTCGAGGTCAATCGGCGCTTCTATTCCGGTGATTTCCACGCCCGCGCCGGATATACCTACGAATCGTTCTTCGATAATGAGGGGAACAAGTGGGACAGCAAGCAGGGCCGCGGATATATCCTGGCCGATGGTAACTTCGACATCAATCCGGACTGGCGCTGGAACTTCACCCTTCAGCGTGTCTTCGACAAGGCCGAGGACGGCACGCCCCTGGCCAATCTGTTCGAACGTTACAAGATCGACGACGGCTTCCCGCAAGCCGGTGAATATCATGGTGGGTCGCGTCACCTGATCAATCAGGCCAATCTGATTCGCCAGACCGACACCGCCTATTTCAATGTATCGCTGGTCGCCTTCCAGAGCCTGCAGATCGGCAGTTCGAATACACGGATCATCGATGACCAGTCCTCGATACAATATCTGGCCCCCCGTGACGAAACCCTCCCGGTCGTCGCGCCTCTGATCGAAGCCTTCTGGTCGCCCAAACAGGATATTCTGGGTGGCCGCCTGACGGTCTCGGCGTCGGGCGTTTCCGTTATCCGCAAGACCACACCGGCCAGCGATATCGCCGTTAATGCGACCGGCCCCGTCGACTCGGCGCGCGCCACGCTGGGTCTGTCGTGGCGGCGGGAGCTGTTCACACCGATCGGGCTCAGGATCGCCCCCTTCGTCGAAGGCCGCCACGATCAGTACCGGATCAAGGATTTCGACAATAATCCCGCCACGGATGATTCGCACAAGATCGCACGCAGCCTGAGCACAGCGGGAATCGATTTCAGCTATCCGCTGATCCGCAAATTTGCTGGCCTGACGACCGTCATCGAACCGATCGCCCAGATCGCGGTGTCGCCGCGCTCCGAATCTGAATTCTACCTGACTAACGAAGATTCCACGGCTTTCGAATTCGACGACTCGACCCTGTTCAAGGCTAACAAGTCACCCGGTTTCGATCTGTATGAAGGTGGCAAACGCCTGAACCTCGGCCTCAAGACGCAGTTCAATTTCGACAACGGCTTCAAGCTGTCGACTCTTGTCGGGCGCTCGTTCCGCGACGAACCGGAACTGTCCTATTACCGTACGCTTGCGGGCACGACCTACACCTATGATCCGTCGGGTTTGGCGGGCAAAAAGTCGGACTGGGTGGTTCAGGCCGAATTCGATACCGGCAAGGGCTTCCGCGGCTATACGCGTCATCGACTCGACAGCGGCGGCAATATACGCCGTGGCGAAACGGGTTTCAGCGTGATGACTGCCTCCAGTCAGGCGACGATCCGTTATCAGATTGACAATACCGAAGCCGGCCAGCGCGCGACTACGACCGGCCCCGTCTTCTACGACGACGGTAAACGTTACGAAGACCTGCAATTTTTCGGGCAGCACTTCTTCAACGCCCGCTGGGGCGTATCAGCGCAATTTGCGCGCAATATCAGGGCCCAGGCCTGGCTGCGCAGCGAAGCGGCTCTGATCTACAAGGATGATTGCGCACGCTTCGAACTGGTCTATCAACGCGATGAAACCGCCCTGCTCAGCGAGAACGGCAAAGGCAGCGAATCCATTTCAATCCGGATAAGCCTTGCCACATTAGCGCCATCGGACGATGATTTTGTTAATATACGCTAGGGCTCGCATGGGCTATAGATGTTCCCTTCCGGCGCGGCCGCCATTCACCAGACCAAAAGACTTATAAGCACCGAAATGACCGTCACGACCTCCGCTTCCCTTCGTCGCTCCGCGTTCCTGCTGGGCGCCTGTCTTTGTCTGGCCCTGCCGGTTCAGTCCCATGCCCAGACCAAGCCTTTGGGCGAAGGTGTCGTGGCCACCGTCAACGACAAGCTGATCTCGTCCTACGACCTCAAGCAGCGGATGCTGCTGCTGATCATCACGTCGGGCGTACAGATTACCCAGCAGAACTATGCCGCCTTCCAGCAACAGGCGTTGCGGACCCTGATCGACGAGAACCTGCAACTGCTCGAAGCCGATCATTACGAACTGAAGATCACGGACGCTGAAATCGACGAGGAAATCGCGTCGATGGCCCAGCAGTCGGGCCTGACGACCGAGCAATTGTTCGCCGAACTGAAGCGCGCCGGGGTCGAACCCCAGACGCTGCGCAACCAGATCAAGGCCGAAATCGCGTGGGGCAACCTGGTCAATGGCCGCTTCCGCCAGAAGGCCCGCGTCGGCAAGGAACAGGTCGATTCCTATATGGGCAAGCTGACCGAAGACAGCCAGAAGCCGCAATACCTCGTCGCCGAAATCATGATCGATCCTCAGGTCGCCGGCGGTCAGAAGGAAGCCGAGGCCGGGGCCCAGCAACTGTTCGACCAGATCGCTCAGGGCGTCGCCCCCTTCCAGTCGGTTGCCCGTCAGTTTTCCAACGCGCCTTCGGCGGCCAATGGCGGCGACGCCGGGTGGCTGGTGTCGGGCACGATCGACCCGAAGATCGAGGCGACCCTGCAAACCATGGACTCGGGCCAGATGACCCGTCCGATCGTCACCGAAAACGGCGTCTATATCTATTATCTGCGCGAAAAGACCGCTGGCAATTCCGACACTCAGATGCGTCTGAAACAGGCCGCCATCCCGCTCAACGCCGGGGCGGGCGCCACCAAGGCCCTCGCCGATTTCCGCGCCAAGTACCCGACCTGCGAGGCGCTGGGTACCGAAAAGGGCAATGGATCGGTGACCGTGACCGACCTTGGCGTCACGCCGCTCAGCGACCTGACGCCGGAATATGCCGCCGCGCTCAAGCCGCTCAAGACCGGACAGACCACGGCGCCGATGTCCAACGCCATGAACACCAATGTGCTCTATGTCTGCGACAAGACCCTGGCCGGTGACAACGCGCCGTCGCGCGATCAGATCGAAAACCGCCTGACCCAGGAAAAGGTGTCGATGCTGGGTCGCCGCTACCTGCGCGACATCCGTGCCGCAGCGACGATCGAAACGCGGTAATTGACGCCGCTTGTCATCAGTCTGGGCGATCCGTGCGGCACCGGCCCGGAACTGGTCCACAAGGCGTGGCAGGCCCTGCGGCATCGTCCGGAACTGGCCTTCGGCATGATCGGCGATGCCGCGCTTCTGGAAACTTTAGGGTCGGTCGCAAAGGTTCGTGATGCCCGTGACATTGCCGGAGCCTTCGCCGACGCCTTACCCGTGCTGGATCACCCCCTGACCGCCCCGGTGGTTACCGGGCAGCCCGACCCGGCCCATGCCCCGCATACCGTCGACTGGATCAGGACCGGCGTCGATCTGTGCCTGTCGGGACAGGCCCGCGCCCTGATCACCGCGCCCATCGCCAAGTCCGTGCTCTATGCCACCGGGTTCGGCTTTCCCGGCCATACCGAATATCTGGGCGATCTGACCGCCGCTACGCCCTATGACGGTACGCGCGGTCCGGTGATGATGCTGGCCGCCAAGGATTTGCGCGTGGTGCTGGCGACGATCCATATCCCCCTCTCCGAGGTCAAGACGCACCTGTCGGCGCAGATCATCCATGATCTGGCGCATGTCACGCACGAGGCCTTGATCCGCGACTTCGGCATTACCCACCCCCGGCTGGTTCTGGCCGGTCTCAACCCTCACGCGGGCGAAGACGGCACCATCGGACGCGAAGAAATCGAGCTTTTGCAACCACTTGTGAATAGATTGCAAAACGAAAGCGTTGACATCAAAGGGCCTTTCCCCGCCGATACCCTGTTCCACGAAGAGGCCCGCGCCACCTACGACGCCGCGCTGTGCCTCTATCACGATCAGGGGCTGATCCCGCTCAAGACGCTGGACTTCTGGGGCGGTGTCAATATAACGCTGGGCCTCCCCATCGTGCGCACCTCACCCGATCACGGCACGGGTTTCGGCATCGCCGGTCAGGGCATCGCCCGCGCCGACAGCCTGATCAACGCCATCGAGGCCGCCCACCAGATAAGTCTGAATCGCGAGCGCATTCCAAAAAGTGTGTAGCGGTTTTTGGAATCAAATGCGCGACAAAGAAAAATGAGCACTCTCCCCACCCTGCGTGAAAGCCTTGAGGCGCATGGCCTGATGGCGAAGAAAAGCTTCGGTCAGCACTTCCTGCTCGACCTCAACGTGACGCGCAAGATCGTGCGTTTGGGCGGTCCGTTCGATGGCGACACGGTGATCGAGGTCGGTCCCGGCCCCGGCGGCCTGACGCGCGCCCTGCTCGAATCCGAGGCCAAATACGTGTTGGCCGTGGAAAAAGACTCCCGGTTTATCGAGCTTCTGGCCGAATTGGACGCGGCTTATCCCGGGCGTTTCGGCGTGGTCGAAAACGATGCGCTCAAGGTCGATGAAGCCGCACTTCTGGCCGAATACGGTCTGCCGCCCGAAGCGCATCTGGTGTCGAACCTGCCCTATAATGTCGGCACGCCGCTACTGATCAAGTGGCTGACCGGGCCGTGGCAGCCGAAGTCCCTGACCCTGATGTTCCAGTTGGAAGTGGCGCTGCGCGTCGTGGCCCCCGTCGGCGACGACGATTACGGTCGTCTGAGCGTCATTTCGCAGGTCCTGTGCGACTGTGACAAGATCATGGACCTGCCCGCCCGCGCCTTTACGCCGCCGCCCAAGGTCGACAGCGCCGTGGTGCGTCTGGTGCCCAAGGCTGAGCGCCCGGACAGGAAGATCATTAAAAACCTCGAAACCATCACCGCCGCCGCCTTCGGTCAGCGCCGCAAGATGCTGCGGGCCTCGTTGAAAGGTCTGGGCGGCGAGACGCTGCTGGCTAAGGTTGGGATCGAGCCGACTTTGCGGGCGGAAAATATCAGCCCGGCGGATTTTCTCAGGTTGGCCGAAGCGCTTTAAGGTCTTGGGGCCAGTTGGCCCCAAACCCCATAACTTGGAGCAGATGACTCCGCCGGTGTCACGTTCTCCAAGTGACGGGTGAAGGGCCTATGGCCCTTCGGCCCTTCAAAACCTTTTCCACAAACCAACTGTGATGGTCTTCGTTTCCGGCACATTCTCGCCCGACAGGGTCTGCCGGTAACCGACCTGAACGCCCAGCGTCTGCTTGTCGTCGAAAAAGCGCACGGCGCTGATCTCGCCATGCGTCCATCTGGCCTGAAAACCTTGTCTCTTGTCGGTCTGACCGACATAGACCTGCCCCAGCACCAGCCATTTCGGCGACGGAGTCAGGCCTGCGGTTACATCGACGCGCCATTGGTCGGCATCCATGCCACCGCGGACCCGGCGGGCGATCTGGGCATCGATAAAGGCCGGTTTACTACCGACCGTGAACCCGTACCCGCCATAGAGGCGCGCCTCGATATCCGGGTCGTCATTGCCCGTTTCGTCGAAATCGGCACGGCGGCCTTCCCCGAAACCATCAACCGAGACACTGGCGCTGACCACGCTGTGGTCGTCGCGGTAAAGCGCCGTCTTGACGCCGATCTCGACCGAGCCCAGACCTGAGAAATCATCCGTAGCGGTTTGAATATCCTGAAGATTGAGCTTCCCGAATACGCTGAACAGGTCGTTGATCCCGTGATCCGCATAGACGGTCAGGCGCTTTTCTTCCCAACTCGCGAGCGGAATGGCCTTGTCGCCCGCCGCGTTGAACCCGCGATCCGCCGAGACCGTTTCCGCCTTGACGATCAGCTCCGTCGCGCCGGGATCGGGCAGCCAGGCGCTGGCCGAGGCCACCACGGGCATCAACCATAATCCGAGAATTAGTCCCCGCCCCCACAGCTTCATTCGCTCAGCTATCCCAGCCCGGCCATTGACGTTGCAACCTTCGTAGCAAACCCGGCCACAGAAGGCCAGAGACGAAACCGACGCCTCCACCCAGCGGCGCCACCTTGTCCTGCACGTCGGGCGTGGCAAACAGCACGCCGTCGCGGCCGGCACTGAGCGCCGCGATCTGCTGACGGCAGGCCTGTTCGAGGAAATAGATCAGGGTAAAGGCCTCACCGGCGCTCGAACCATAGGCCAGAGCGCCGTGATTGCGCAGGAGCATGATCTTTTTGTCGCCGAGGTCATCGACGATGCGCTGCCGCTCGTCGTGGTCCAGCGCCACGCCTTCGTAGTCGTGATAGGCCAGATGCGGCCCCAGCAACAGGGCATTCTGCGTCAGCGGCAGCAGCCCTTCCTTTTGCGCCGACACACCGGTCATGGCGTCGGTATGCAGATGGATGACAAAGTGTGCGTCGCGACAGGCGGCATGCAGCGCGCTGTGGATCGTGAAGCCTGCCGGATTCACGAATCCTTCGGATTGACCGACCATATTGCCGTCGAGATCGACCTTGATCAGGGCCGAAGCCGTCATTTCTTCGAAGAACACGCCATAGGGATTGATCAGAAAATGATCGACTTCGGAGGCGCCCGCCTCGGTCAGCGAGTCCTTCGCCGCTACACGGGCCGAGATGTGGGTGAAGATGGTGTCGTCCCACCCAAACAGCGCCACGAGCCTGTACAGGGCAGCAAGGTCTTTGCGGATTTGCCATTCGGCAGAACTGATCGACGGGTCGGGCATGACGTTTCCTCGGATTTATTTTCCACGATGAAACGTCAATTGACCCAGCGTAAGTCAATTCATCACAAGTGTCTTAGGCCGGTTTGACGATCAGCTTGCCTTCGGCGACCTTGAGTATCTCGACCTTTTCCGCGGGCAGGATCGGCCGTGTCGCCCCGCCCCGTTCATAGACCGCCGGCCATTCAACGCCTTCGTAAATGACGCGACCCGTGCTGAGACTGCCGTCACGATCATCGAAGGCCTCGATAACCAAAGCTTCCTTGCCGATCAGCCGCCCGTTGGGATCGTTGATATCGACCACAACCTCGACCGGTTTCATGAATTTGCGCGACAGGAGCGTCATGGCGGTCGTCAGGACGCAGAAAATCACGATCTGCACGAGCAGATTGACCGGCAGGCCGGTCAGGGTCAGGACGGCGACGATCCCTGCGCCCGTGGCTGGCCACAGCAGCCATTGCGTCCCGACCAGCGCTTCGATGCCCAAGATGACGCCGCCGATAGCCAGCCATATCCAGAAGGCCTGAAACCCGACGGTCGGGGCAAACAGCAACTCCATCCTCAGCCTTCTTTCTTACGCGCAACGGGGGCCGCGCCGTCGGTCGCGCTGACCGACTTGATCAGTTCGGCCACACCGCCGACGGTCCCGGCCAGCGACGCCAGATCGGCGGGCAGGATCAGGGTCTTGGTGTTGTTCGACTGAGCGAACTTGCCGAAGGCCTCGACATATTTCTGCGCCACGAAATAGTTGATGGCCTTGGTGTCGCCAGACGCGATGGCGTCCGACACCAGTTCCGTCGCCTTGGCTTCGGCCTCGGCGGCGCGTTCGCGCGCTTCGGCGTCCCTGAAGGCGGCTTCGCGGCGGCCCTCGGCCTCCAGCACGGTGGCCTGCTTCTGGCCCTCGGCGCGGGCAATCGCTGCCTGACGCTCGCCATCGGCCTCGATGATCAAAGCGCGGCGCTCGCGTTCAGCCTTCATCTGACGCGCCATGGCGTCGGTGATGTCGTGCGGCGGCTTGAGGTCCTTGATTTCGATGCGGGTCACCTTGACGCCCCACGGCGAGGTCGCGTGATCGATGACGGTCAACAGGCGCGTATTGATCGAATCGCGCTGCGACAGCACCTCGTCCAGTTCCATCGAACCGACCACGGTCCGCAGATTGGTCATGGCCAGCTGCGTGATGGCGCCATTGAGATTGTCGACGCGGTAAGCTGCGGCTGCCGCATCCATAACCTGAATAAAGACAATGCCATCGACGCGAACATTGACGTTGTCCTTGGTGATGACGTCCTGCTGCGGCACGTCGAACACCTGTTCCATCATGTTGACGCGCTTGCCGACCGACTCGATGAACGGCGTCAGGAACGAAATGCCGGGTTTCAGCGTCCGCGTATAACGGCCGAAATTTTCGACCGTGAACTCCCGGCCCTGCGGCACGATCTTGACGATCGACGACACCACCACAAACAGAAGCACCAGGCCGATGACCGTGAATATACCGAAAAACATAGCGTTCCCCTCAAGTTTCTACCTGAGAGATATCTTATCGGATTTATACCGTTTGGCCACAGAAACCGGACAACACTTTTATGTATAACGCAATTTGTAAGCCCGCATCAGAACTTCCTTGAGGTCCGGCTCCAGCAAACGCTCCAAAGCCTGTGCATAGGGCACGAAGACCGCCTCCTCAGCATCGTCCCCGGCCACCGGTTCCCCCGATTGCCATTCCGCCAGATAGTCGATCAGCACCAGATGAAAGCCATCGGGATAGGCCTCGGTCGGGTGTTCGATGATTTCATAGACGCCGATCAGCGGCCCCAGTTCGGCCTCTATACCGGTCTCTTCGTGCAGTTCGCGCAGAGCCGTGGCCTCCATCGGCTCGAAGCGATCGACCTTGCCGCCGGGGATCGACCAGTGGCCCTTGCGCGGTTCACGCCCGCGGCGGATTAGCAAAACTTCATTATCGCGCCAGCAAACAACGCCAATGGCAGGGATCGGGCGGTGAGTTTGCGCTTGCACTTATGGAATCTCCGGTTAAACCGCGTTTTATATAGCTCAAACGCCGCATGGCTCGCCACATAAGTGGCGGCGGGCGGTCGCCCTTGCCGAATGACAAGTGTCATTCGGAGTACACCACGGTTTACCCAACGGATACCAGCACCATGACCGCTTTTGCCGAATGCCCGCCCGTCGCGCCTGAAATCGTCGCGCAGATCAAGGCCATTGTCGGCGAGGCCGGATGGTCCGACGACGATATCCGCGTGACGGCCAAACTGACCGAGTGGCGCGGCAAATGGAAGGGCCACACCCCTCTCCTCGTCCTGCCGAAGACGACCGAAGAACTGTCGCAAGTGGTGAAGCTCTGCTACGACAACGGCGTCGCCATCACGCCTCAGGGCGGTAATACCGGCCTGGTCGGCGGGCAGATCCCGTTCGGTGAGATCCTCGTCTCATTAGAGCGCATGCGTCAGATCCGCGACGTCGCGCCCACCGACGACACCATGGTGCTTGAGGCCGGGATCACCCTGCTCGAAGCCCAGCAGATCGCCGAAAAGGCCAACCGTCACTTCCCGCTGTCGCTGGCCGCCGAAGGCACGGCGACGGTCGGCGGCGTGATCTCGACCAATGCCGGGGGCACGGCGGTCCTACGTTACGGCGTGACACGCGACCTCGTCTCGGGCCTTGAGGTCGTCCTGCCGAACGGTGAGATTTTCAATGGCCTGAAGCGCTTGCGCAAGGACAATACCGGTTACGACCTCAAGCAGATGTTCATCGGCGCCGAAGGCACGCTGGGCATCATCACCGCCGCGTCGCTCAAGCTGTTCCCTGTCATGAATTCGCGCAGCGTCGCTATCGTGGCGTTCGAGACGGCGCAGCATGCCATCGACCTGCTGGCCCGCGCCAAGCAGGAAACCGGCGGTCAGGTCGAGGCGTTCGAACTGATGGGCCGCTACGGCCTGTCGCTGGTACTGAAAAACATCCCCGATACGCGCGAACCTCTGGAGACGGAGTATCCGTGGTACGCCCTGATCGAAGTCGCTTCCGGCGATCCGGAAGGTGCGGAATCGTCGATGGAGCGTCTGCTGGGCGCGGCGTTTGAAGAGGAGCTGATCCTCGACGCGGCGATCGCGCAGAACGAAACCCAGGCCGAGGCCTTCTGGCGTCTGCGCGAAGAACACTCCGCCGCCGAAAAGGTCGAAGGCGCGGCGTGGAAGCACGACGTGTCGGTGCCGCTGTCGCAGATGGCGGATTACATCATCAAGGGCACCGAGGCCGTGCTGGCCTTCCTGCCGGGGGCACGTGTGGTGACCTTCGGCCACGTCGGCGACGGTAATGTCCACTTCAACGTCATTCTGCCCGAAGGCATGGACCCGGCTGAATTCAACGCCCTGCGCGACGACGGGGCCAAGGTCGTCCACGATCTGGTTCATCAGTACGAGGGCTCGATTTCCGCCGAGCACGGCCTGGGGCGCATGAAGACGCAGGAAGCCCTGCTCTATAAAGACCCGGTCGCGGTGGCGGCCATGCGGGCGGTGCGTCTGGCGCTCGATCCGAAGCGCATCATGAACCCGCATGTCCTGTTTTAAAATCGGATAGGCGCTTCGTTTTTATCTGCCCTACCGCTTCGCTATTTGAGGGCGGGCGCATCATGAACCCGCACCTCCTGTTTTAAAATCGGCATAAAGGTGCGCGTGTCAGGCACGCACACCCGAGACTTTGATCAGGTTTCACCGTGTATATTGATATGGGTGGAAATAACGATCATCTCTTCGTAAATGCCCCACAGTTCAGTCTGACACTGATCGTACTGCGTTGTGAGTTCCTCATAGCTGGGCCCCCAGTAATAAGGGTCTGACATGGACAGGGTGCGTTGATCGTCGATCGCTTCGCACTCGCTGTTCTTGACGAAGAATTCGGCCAGCTTGTTATCGTAGTCCTGCCACGTATAGGCATGGGCATTGGTCGCCGCCAGCAGGGCACAGAGCGACACAGCCGTCAGCGCAGCCTTTTTCAAAGCCTTGGGGATCATCAATTTTCCTCTCTGATTGAACGCGCCTGCTTTCCCGCAGATCGCGAATTTGAAGAGACAAAATTCAACCCCAAGTGTCAAATCTATTTATATCACAAATATGTGCGCGAGCACGCCTGACCATTGTAAGTTGCCGCATTAAAATAACAATGTAATCTGCGCATCAGTCAGGGAGATATCACATGCACCGCATTACCGTCCTCGCCATCGTTGCCGCCGGTCTGGCCCTGCCCGCCGCGGCTCAGACACCTAAGCCCAAACCCGCGCCTGTGGCGGCCGCCACCATGCCCAAGGGCGATTACGAATGCTGGGCCTATAGTTCGCCCCGTATGCTGCTCAACTTCACCGTCACCGCGCCGGGCAAGTACCGCGCCTCCGACGGCAGCATGGGTACGTTCAGCGTCGATCCGAAGACAAAGGCCGTGACCCTGACCGGTTATCTGAAAAACGTCATGCCGGACGGTTTCAAGACCGTTTATCGCGACACCAACAACAAACCGACCCTCAGCTTTATCGGCACCAGCGGGTCCGAAGCCTCGTTCTGCGAAAAAGCTCGTTAGTTATTTGGCCGGTTGCGGCGTCGCGGCGGCCTCGGCAGCGCGGGCCTGAATCTTGTCGCGTGACAGCCGCCCGATCAGACTCAGCAATTCCGGCATGACGAAGGGCTTGGGCAGAAGCTCTTCGGCCCCTGCTTCGCGCGCCGCCGCCAGAACGTGCATGGCGCCGATCTTGTCGTTGATGCCTTCCGACATGGCCGCCAGACGGACGTGCGGATGGTCCTTTTTTATCTGCGCGATCCCCTCGACGCCGCCGATGCCGGGGATCAGGATCGCCGTCAGCACGATGTCGATCATCCCCAGATTATGGTCGAAGAAGACGTCTTCCATATTGTCGGCGACCGACACCTTATAGCCGACCTGTTGCAGGGTCATGCCGATGAACGTGCGCAGCTGCACATCGGGATCGACGACCATCACATGGACCTCGGTCCGGCGTTCGCGGTGATAGCGATGTGTTTCCGCCAGCATGGTTTTCAAACGGTCGGGATGGATCGGCTTGGCCAGCAGAAAGTCCGCACCGGCGGCCTTGGCCTGATCGAGGATCGTCGTCCCTTTCTTGCCGCCCCAGACGTGCCCCATGACGGCCAGCGGCGTGTCCTTCATCTGCGATTTTAGGAAATCGATCTGGCTGACCATATTCTGGTTGTCGGCATAGGCATCGACCAGCAGCAGATGGAAACGATTGTGCTTGAGGCTCCGCAGCGCCATGTCCTGGCTGAAACTAAGGACGGATGTCCATTTCTGCTGGCCCAGCAGGCGGGCGACCTGACGTGCCTGATCGCGGTCACTGTCGAGGACCAGCACACTCCCCAGATTGGTTTCACCCCCGCTCATTCGCGGCTCCCAAAGACACGGTTACGCTAATATAGTCTTCTTATGTTTACCCTTACGCCTTTACCGTATAACCGCATTCAATTCCGAATATAGATACCCGGAGTACAGTATATGAATGCGCGTCACGATTCTGTTATATAACAAAATTACTTAAAGAGTCAAAAACGTGCCATGTTACCAATACCTTAACGGGAAATATTGCAGCGCAATGCAAAGACCGCGACAGGTTAAACTCAGGTTGCGAGGAATTCAGGCGGCGAGGAACTGTTCGCTGAGCACGGCCTCGACCAGCAGGGTCAGATCGCCTGCGGTAAAGGGCTTCGGTAATTGGGCGGTGGCGCCCATATATTTCGCCGCCGAAAGCACCTGGCTGAAATCGACGCCGTTATCCGTGCCGGCCGACATGGCGATGACCGCCACCTGAGGCCAGGTGGCGCGGATGATCTGGATGCCCTCGATGCCACCCATGCCGGGCATGAAGATATCGGTGATCACCACATCGACGTGGGCGATATCGACGCGATCGAAGGCCTCTTCCATGGAGCGGGCTTCGGAGAGGCGATACCCCTTTTCGATGAGCGCCCTACAGGCCAGAGTCCGCACCACCCGGCAGTCATCGACCACGAGGATATGTTTCGCCTGCACCGGCGAACGGCGCATGTTCCACGCCGCGTCGAGAATGGCCGAGATATCCTGAGGCGCAAAGGGCTTCGGCACGACGAAATCGGCCTGAGCCTGACGCGCCATGTTGAGCGTCTTGGCCAGACCGCCGCCCCCCTGACCGCCCGCCGACATGATGGCGATCGGCACACCCTTCGCCATTTCGCGAATTTCGGGCAGATGCAGGATGGTGTTGCCGCCTTCGACATAGACGTCAAGCAGCAGCAGGTCGACCTTATGGGTTCGCAGGGCCGCATAGGTCGATTTGTAATCGAAACAGATGACGGTCGACCAGTTGAGCCGCTCCAGCATCTTCGAGATCAGCTGCGCCTGAACGCGACTGTCTTCGAGCACAAGAACGGTTCCTAAGGTCATGCGTCTCCCCACATTGCAAGTGCGAAAGACTAAACCCGAATAGGTTGCGCAGACGTAAACTAAAAAATAAAAAAGACATAAAGATGGACAACGTTTTGTAAAATACGAAACCGGTTACGCCTATATTTGCCCGTGACGACTCAGGCGTTCGGCTTTAGAAGTCGGGGCATGATCATCCTGTTGTCCCCCGCCAAATCGCTCGACGAGACGCCCTTCACACCCGCGCAGGCGACCAGCGAGCCGCGCTTCACGCGCGATACGCAGTCCCTGCTCAAGGTGATGAAGAAACAGACACCCGCCGACCTTAAACGGCTGATGGACATTTCGGACAAGCTGGCCGAGATGAATCACGCGCGGTACAAGGGCTTTGCCGATCAGGCCGCCCTGCCCGCCGCCATGATGTTCGACGGCGACGTCTATACGGGGTTGCGCGCCCGTGACCTCGATGCCGACGGGCTGGCCTTCGCCCAGGATCATGTGCGCATTCTGTCGGGGCTTTATGGTCTGCTGCGGCCGCTCGACTTGATCAGGCCCTACCGACTGGAGATGGGCACCTCGCTGGAAACGAGCAAAGGCGGTACGCTTTACGCGTTTTGGGGCGACAGAATCGCCAAGGAAATCAATGCCGACGCCAAATCAGTTGAGACGACGACCGTGCTCAATCTGGCCAGTCAGGAATATGCCCGCGCGGCTCTGACCCGGGCGCTGAAACCGAAAGTGGTCAATGTGAAGTTCCTTGAAATCAAGGACGGCAAGACCTCGATGATCTCCTTCTTCGCCAAGAAGGCGCGCGGACTGATGGCGCGCTACGTCATCGACCACCGCATCACCGATCCGGAAGCGGCCAAGGGCTTCGATTACGAAGGCTATCGTTTCGTGCCGGAAGCGTCGTCGGACGTCGAATGGACGTTCTCACGACGGCACCCACTGGTTTAACCCACAAACCCCGCCGCGCGCTTAAGGCGGTCGTTGATCGCCTCGCCCAGACCGTCCGCCGGAATCGGTGCCACGCAGATGCGCGCAGGCTTTAACGCATCGGCCTTGCGCAGACAGGTGAACAGATTGGCCGCCGCCTCCGACAGATCGCGCGTCGGGCTGAGGTTCAGCACCGGACCCGTAAAATCCGTATCGCCAAACGCCAGATAAACGCAATCCATTGGCGGATTATCAATATTGATTTCAACCGGTGCGTCCGGGGCATAGTGGAGCGACAAGCGGCCCGGCGAGCGGTGACCTTCGCTGGCGTCTTCGGCCAGAGCCCCCGCAATGGCTTCGATCTGCGCGCGGGTAATAGCGCCCGGACGCAGATAACGCACATCGTTCAAAACGCTGACGACCGTCGATTCCAGTCCCACCTGACAATCCCCGCCGTCGACCGACGCCGCCACCGACGGCCCGGTTTCCGATACCGCATCCTGAAAGCGCGTCGGGCTGGGGCGGCCCGACCGATTGGCCGAGGGGGCGACCACGCCGCCGCCAAACCCTTGCAAAATCGCCAGAGCCACCGGATGTGCGGGCACGCGGATCGCCACGCTGTCGAGCCCGGCGCGCGCCAGATCGCAGACCTTCGCGGTATCCCTGACCGGCACAACGAGAGTCAGCGGCCCGGGCCAGAAGGCCCGCGCCAGCGCGCGCGCGCGGTCGTCGAATATCCCGATCAATTCGGCGGCCTCAAGCGACGCTACGTGGACGATCAACGGGTTGAACTTCGGACGGCCCTTGGCCTCGAAGACCTTGGCTACCGCTGCCGGGGCGTCCGCCCGGGCGCCCAGACCATAGACGGTCTCGGTCGGCAGGTGGATCAACTCGCCGGTTTCAAGAGCGGCAATGGCGTCGGCTATGGTCGTCATGCCGCGGCTGTAACGCCGGAATATGCGCGCGACAAGCCCTTCATTTCGCTTTGGCTGAGACCTTCAGATCGAGCGACACCTCTGCCGGGACCGCATCCGTCGCCGCCCACTCGCCCGAACCGACGCCGAAATCGAGCCGGTTCAGCCGGGCCGTCGCCGTCATCAACGCCGTATCGCCGGTGATTTTCAGCGTGAACGGCAGGTTGAACGGCTTCGTCTGACCGTGCAGGGTGAGCTTACCCTTGGCCAGATATTTATCCGGGCCGGTTTTGGTGAAGGTCGTGCTTTTGAAGGTCGCCTTCGGGTGTTGCGCCACACCGAAGAAGTCGGCACCGGTCAGGCTGTCGTCGCGCATGGCATCGCCGCTATTGACCGAGGCCAGATCGATCACGACGGTGGCCGAGGACTTATCCAGCTGCTGCGGATCGAAGACGATGTCGGCGGTGTAGGCGCCGAATCCGCCCCTGATACCTTCGCCGTTGAAGGTCGTGGCAAAGCGGATATAGGAGGCCGACTTGTTCACAACCCATGTGGGCAAGGCTGTGGATTCTTCGCTCGCGGCCTGTGACGCACTTGTGGACGCATCGTCGGCAACCACCACGGATTCAGGGGATATCTCTGCGGAGGCTTCTGTGGACGAGTCGGGTGATTGTTCGGCTTCCGCCACCACGGGAGCGGCCACCGGCTTCGCACCGCGCATCAGGAAGGTCGCACCGACAAAGGCGCCGATCACGATTACCAGAGGCAACAGCCAGCGATAGTTGAGCGCGCTTTTGAGGATCGCAGGCTTCGGGTCCAGCCCCGGCAGCATACGCGTCACCGTATCGTCCCTGTGGATGAAATGGTGCATAATCGCCGCGCCGACGTGCAGCGGGATCAAGACATAGAAGATCAGCTTGGCGAACAGACCATGCAGATTATGGAACACGTCGTTCAGATCGTGGCTCAACGGCAGGTGCGGAATGGGCACCACACCGAACCACAGGGTCGGCACCGGCACCTTGGCGGTCGAGACCAGCGCCCACCCCGTCAGCGGCAGGCCGATCATCAGGACGTAGAACCCGATATGCACCAAGCGCGCCGCGGCCATCTGCCATTTCGGTCCCTCGATTTCCGGCGGTGCCTTATAGGCCAGCCGTAACCCGATACGCACCACGGTCAGGGCCAGAATGAGGAACCCCACCGACTTGTGCATCTGATAACGCGAGAACAGGCCCCCGTCCTTGTCCTCCAGCGTCCAGCCGAGAAACACCATATAAAAGATCAGGGCGGCCATCGCCCAGTGCAGGTAGCGCGAGGCGCGATGATAGGTGGTAGGCGTCATGGTTCGACTCACGTTTCGAGATTGACCAACTATGATAACGCAGCGGCGCAAAAGCAACGCCAATATGTAACTTTATTTATTACATTTTAAATATCATCCTCACAATGGCGCGCAATCCCTTGCGCCGCCATTCATTTTCCCTTGCGGCACTTCACGGAAGTGTGAGTTTCCCTGCCGCCACGTCATGCGTCATCACAAAACCAGACCATAAGAGGAACCGCTTCGATGACTTTCCGCGCCCCGCTCAAAGACCTTGCCTTCAGCCTTTCGGCGGTGACGGGGATAGAGCGGTTGTATCAAAGCCCCGCCTTTCCCGATTTCGACGCCGATATCCTCGATGCGGTGCTGGAGGCCGCGGGCGATCTGGCGAGCGATATCCTCGCGCCGCTGAACCGCGTCGGCGACGCCGAAGGTGCGCAGCTGGAAAACGGACAGGTCATCGTCGCCAGCGGCTTCAAGGACGCGGTCGCGGCCTTTGCCGACGGCGGCTGGTCCGGGCTGGGGGCCGATCCCGCCCATGGCGGTCAGGGCCTGCCCAAGGCGCTGGAAATGGCCGCCTATGAGATGTTCCACGCCGCCAATATGGCCTTCGCGCTCTATCCCACCCTGTCGCAGGGGGCGATCGAGGCGCTGAACCACCACGGCACCGACCGGCAGAAAGCCCTGTATCTGCCCAAACTGGTCGCCGGGGAATGGTCGGGCACCATGAACCTGACCGAACCGCAGGCCGGGTCCGATCTGGCGCTGTTGACGACCCAGGCCGTGCCGGACGGCGACGGTTATCGCATCACCGGCCAGAAAATCTTCATCACCTGGGGCGATCACGAAACCCGCGACAATATCCTGCATCTGGTGCTGGCACGCCTGCCCGACGCCCCCGCAGGCACCCGCGGCATCTCCTTGTTTCTATGTCCGAAATATCTGGTTGGTGAAGACGGCACCTTAGGAGCTCGCAACAGCGCCCACTGCGTCGGTCTGGAGCACAAACTCGGCATCCACGCTTCGCCCACCTGCGTCATGGCGTTCGAGGGCGCCTATGCCGAGCTTGTCGGCGCGCCGCATCAGGGCCTGATGGCCATGTTCACCATGATGAACGCCGCGCGCCTCGCCGTCGGGATTCAGGGCGTCGGCATCGCCGAGCGCGCCTATCAGCAGGCGCTGGCCTATGCGCTGGAGCGCAAACAGGGCAAATCGATCCTGACCGGTGAAGCGAAAGCACCGATCTTCAACCACCCCGATGTGCGTCTGATGCTCGGCCTGTCCAAGGCGAAGATCGAGGCCGCACGCGGTATCTGCCTGCTGACGGCCATCGCCGCCGACGAACAAAGGCTGGGCGAAGACGACGGTCGCCTCAAACGGCGCGAGGATTTTCTGGTCCCCATCGCCAAGGCGTGGTCGACCGATATCGGGGTCGAGGTCGCCTCCAGCGGCGTGCAGGTTCACGGCGGCATGGGCTTTATCGAAGAGACCGGCGCCGCCCAGCACTATCGCGACGCCCGCATCGCCCCGATCTATGAGGGCACCAACGGTATTCAGGCCGGTGACCTTGTCGGGCGCAAGCTGGGCGACGACGGCACGGCGGCGTTCGAGCTGATCCGCGACATCGAAAGCTTTATCAAAAACAACCGCTTCCCCGAAGGTTTTTACACGTCATTGCGCGCCCTGGCGGCGGGTCTGAGCGCGTTCGAAGACGCAACGCAATGGTTGATAAAGCAAAAACCAACCGCGCCCGGCGATGTGGCCGCAGGGGCTACGGCCTATCTGAAACTGGCCGGTGATGTGATCGGTGGCTATGTCCTGCTCAAGGGCGCAATGGCGGCACAGACGCGCATCGATGCGGGCGACGGTGACGCGGCGTGGCTGAAAGGCCGTATCGGATTGTGGCAGCTCTACGCCGCGCACGTCCTGCCGCATGCCGACGCGCACCTGACCTCCATCCGATCGGGCGTCGCCGTACTGGATGGCCTGACACCCGAAGCGCTCTGATTACTGCGTCGGATTATTGGCCTTGGCGAAGCGTCCCGTCACGACGGGCGAGCGCTTTTTCTTCTCGACCGAAGCGTCCTTGGCGGGGGGTTTGGGCGTCGGTTCCGGCGGCTTGACCGGCGCGGGTGGCGTGGTCAGGGTAATGCCGATCTTGACGCCGGTCCCCTGCCCCCGAGTGGCGTAAAGCTGCTCGATCGTCTGACGCACGAAGATGGCGTGGGTGACCAGCGCCAGCTCCAGCCGCTGACCGTCAACCTCGACCTGCTTGGTGAGGATGCCCGAAATCAGGGTCACCGGCGGCATTTCGGTGTCCGGCGCGCGGCTGGCCTTTTCGGTCATGAACACCGGGCCGCCGGAATTGCCGGGGATGGCCGTCAGGTCGATCAGAAACGTCGGGAAGCTGGTCGCCGGCCCTAACGGATACGACGCCAGCCGCCCGGCGCGCAAAATGGGGAAGCCGATCGTATTGGCCGAATAGCCGTGCGGATAACCCAGCGTCATCATCTCGTCGCCCGGCCCGACATGCATTTGATCGAAGGTCTTCTCGTTGGCCAGCCACTCCAGCGGAATAGCCTTGTCCTTGTAGGACGGCGGCACGGTGACGGGGATGACCGCCACGTCCTGCTTCGGATTCTGGGTCCACAGAGGGCCCTTGTCGTTGCGGATGGCGATGCGCGAGGGGCTGTATTGCCAGCCGCCATTGGGTGCCTTGACGCGCCAGCCGATGCGCACCTCATTGGCGGGCATACGCTCGAAGACGTGGGCGGCGGTGACCAGCACCACTTCGGGCGCGGCACCTTCGCGCGGGACGGAGACGAGAAACCCCGTGCCCACCATGCGCTTCTGGTCGTTTACCGGCTGATCGATCTGCACGGTCGCCTCGATCAGGGTCAGGGTCAGGTCTGCGTCCATCGTCATCCTTTACCTGCGAAAGTGGCCGAAACTATGCCCGACATGAAGGTTTGGTCAGTTGACGATGGAACGGGGATCGTATCACTGTCAATTATCTTCATCCTTGCGTCATGTACGCAATTTGTCAAAGGTGTCGTCCCTATGAAAAGCCGCCTTAATCGCCGAAATTTTCTCAACTATAGCCTTGGCGCATCGATTGCGCTGAATGCGGGCCTAAATGCCACGATATGGGCGGCCACACCTTTTTCTGCTTTTGCCCAAGAGAGCCTGATGTCGAAGACCCCCGCGCCTACCCCCGCCAAGATCCCGCACACCGTCGAACAACTGGGCGTAACGCGCGTCGACGACTATTTCTGGATGAAGGACGACAACTGGCAGGCGGTGCTGCGTGACCCGGCGGCGATCAAGGCCGACGTCAAGGACCAGTTGATCAAGGAAAACGCCTACACGACGGCGCTGCTCAAACCGACCGAAGGCCTGCAGACGACGATCTTCGAGGAAATCAAGGGCCGCATCAAGGAAGACGACAGCTCCGTGCCCGCGCCCGACGGCGGCTGGGAATACTATGTCCGCTACAATGTCGGCGGCCAGCACCCGATCAATGCCCGCAAGCCGCGCGGCAAGGCGAAAATCAGCACCGAAACCGTGCCGTTCAAGGGCATCCCGGCGGGCGAGCAGATCCTGCTCGACGAGGACGCCGCGGCCAAGGGTCAGGAGTATTACGCGACGGCGACCACGACCCACAGCCCGGATCACAAGCTCTATGCCTGGGCCGAGGACACGCAAGGGTCAGAGGTATATAAAATCCATGTGAAGGACCTCGCTACAGGAAAAATTCTTGGCACGCCGGTCGAAAGCGCCACGGGTGATTTCCTCTTCACCCCGGATTCACAGCATATCTTCTGGACCCTGCGTGACGACAACGGCCGCCCGTCGAAACTTTTCCGCCGTCCGGCCCGGGGCGGCGAGGACGTGCTGGTCTATGAAGAAAAGGACCCGGGCTTCTTCATGGGGGTCGGCCTGACCTCGGACGAGGCCTATATCCTCATCACCAGCAACGACCACGAAACCAGCGAATATCAGCTGATCCCGGCCCATGCCCCGGCGACCGCGCCGATCATGGTCGAAACGCGAAAGACCGGCGTCCAGTACAGCCTCGACCACTGGGACGACCGCTTCGTCATCCTGACCAATGCCGATGAGGCGGTCGATTTCAAGATCATGACCTCGACCTATCCCGTGCCGTCGCGCGTAACCTGGAAGCCGTGGATCGCCCACCGTCCGGGTATCTACGTCACCGGTTTCGGCCTGTTCAAAGGCTTTATGGTGCGCACCGAACGCGAGAACGCCAATTCGCGCATCGTCATCACCAAGAAGGCCGACCTCAGCGAGCACGAAATCGCCGTGAAGGAAGAAGCCTATGCGCTCGGCCTCGGCGGCTCGCTGGAATACGACACGACGGTGATGCGTTACACCTACACCTCGCCAACGACCCCGGCCCAGACCTTCGACTACGACATGCAGACCCAGAAGCGCGTCCTGCGCAAGACTCAGGTCGTGCCGTCGGGCCACACCCCCACCGACTATGTCGCCAGGCGCCTCTATGCCAAGGCTCCGGATGGTGCCGAAGTGCCAGTGACCGTGCTGATGAAAAAGGACACCAAACTGGACGGTTCCGCGCCGCTGCTGCTCTATGGCTACGGCTCCTATGGCTATGCGATGGACCCGACCTTCTCGGTTTCGACCCTCAGCCTGGTCAATCGCGGCTGGATCTATGCCATCGCCCACATCCGCGGCGGCACCGAAAAAGGCTATGGCTGGTTCCTTGACGGGCGCAAGTTCAAGAAAAAGAACACCTTTACCGACTTCATCGCCTCGGCCGAGCATCTGATCGCCAACGGTTACGGCGCAAAGGGCCGCATCGTGGCGCAGGGCGGTTCCGCCGGCGGGATGCTGATGGGGGCCATCGCCAATCTGCGTCCGGACCTGTGGGGCGGCGTCATCGGTCAGGTGCCGTTTGTCGACGTGCTCAACACCATGAGCGATACCTCCCTGCCGCTGACCCCGCCGGAATGGCCGGAATGGGGCAACCCGATCGAGGACAAGGCGGCCTACGACTATATCGCCTCCTACTCGCCCTATGACAATGTGACGAAGCAGGCCTATCCGCCGGTGCTGGCGACGGGCGGCCTGTCTGATCCGCGCGTCACCTACTGGGAGCCGATGAAGTGGGCGTCGAAGCTGCGCGAATACACGACGTCGGGCTCGCCGATCCTGCTCAAGATCAATATGGAAGCCGGTCACGGCGGCGCCTCGGGCCGCTTCGACCGCCTGAAGGAAACCGCGCTGAACTACGCCTTCGCCATCTGGGCGCTGGACAAGGGCTGGACGAAACCGGCTTAACACCACCCCGCCTCCCCATCGCGCCGCGCCGCGATGGGGAGGCGATTTTACAGAGTTCCGATATGCTTATCCGCCCTGCCGAACCGGCCGATTTCACCGCCATTGCCGACATCTATCGCGACGGCGTGCTCCACGGCACCGGCACCTTCGACGAAGTGCCGCCGACAGCCTCCGCCTTGCAGGCCCGGTGGCAGGAAATCACCGCGATGAACCTGCCCTATCTGGTGGCGGTCGAGGGCGACAACATCATCGGCTTTGCCTATGCCTCGCCGTTCCGTCAGCGCGTCGCCTATCGCTACGGCGTCGAGGACAGCATCTACGTCCATCCCGACCACAAGGGTGCGGGCGTCGGCAAGGCGCTGCTGTCGGCCCTGATCACCGCCTGTACCGAGGGCGGTTTCTACGCCATCTATGCCGTGATCGGCGATGCCGCCAATACCGGCTCGATCCGCCTGCACGAGACGCTGGGGTTCGAACATACCGGCACCCTGCCCAGGGCCGGTTACAAGTTCGACCGGTGGATCGACGTCATTTTCATGATGAAGACCCTGCGCCCGATGGACGGCCCCGCCGAAGGCACGGGCTGGGCAATCTGAACCGCTTACCGACACATGGCCCATTTGTCGCAGGTGACGCTATCAAGGCCCGGAAGTCTGGCAACATCGGCAGCGGTCCACGCCTTGCCCGCAATCGTCACGTGGTCCAGCGCCACATCTCTGGCGTCGATGACCACGGACGGCTGTTGTTCCTCGCCGACGACAAGGTGACTAAGGGTGAGGCCCGTCACCGGACTGTCGGGTCGTCCCCGTATCACCAGCACGCGACGCGTCGACACCACCCGCGACTCGCTGAGCGTGATGCGACGTACCGATGGAACGAACGCCCCGCCCTCGCCCTCTTCGTAATAGAGCCAGATTTGCAGGAAGGTCTTGTCGACCCGTCCTACCTTGATGCGGGTCATGTGAATATCCTCGACCACGCCGCCGCGATAGCCGTTAGTCTTGATGCCCAGCGCCTGCGACAGGTGCGGACTGTCCATCGTGCAGTCCTGCACATAGACGTTGCGCACCCCGCCGGTCATCTCGCTGCCGATGGCGACGCCGACATGGCCGTCTTTCATCAGGCAGTTGCGGATGACGAGGTTTTCGCACGGTTTCGCCACGCGGCGGCCATCGGCATTTCGCCCAGCCTTGATGGCGATGCAGTCATCGCCGGTATTGAACGTGCAGTTGTCGATCAGCACATCGGTGCAGGATTCCGGGTCGCAGCCGTCATTGTTCGGTCCGTGACTGTCACAGGTCACGCCCCGGAACGTGACGCTATCGCACAGGACCGGGTGCAGCAGCCAGAAAGGTGAAGAAACGACCGTAACCCCTTCGAACAGCACGTTTTTACACAGATATGGCTGAAAGAACGGCGGGCGCAGGCGGCTGCCTTCGCCGAAAACCCGCTCGACCACGGGCACGCCGCGTTCGGCCATGTCGAACAGTCTGGTGCGATCACCCGCCTGACGCTCCGCTATCGGCGTATCGCTGAACTTGCCATCGGCCCATGGGCCTTTCCACGGCCACCAGGTCTTGTCATCCGCCGAACCGTCGAGGATGCCGCCACCTGTTACGGCGATATCGTGCTCACCATAGGCATAGACCAGGGGATGATAGCCCATCAGCTCGACGCCTTCCCAGCGCGTCGGCACCACGGGAAGATAACGCGCCGGTTCGGGGATGAATTTAAGCCGCGTCCCCTTTGGGACGTGCAGTTCGACCTTTGACCGCAGACGGATCGGCCCGGTCAGACAGACGCCGCTGGGCAGCACGACGCGACCGCCCCCCGCCTTGACCGCAACGGCAATAGCTTTGGCGATCGGCTGGCTGTTGTCGGTTTTACCGTCACCACGCCCGCCATAGTCGGCGACGCGAAAGTCCCGCTTTGGGATAGCGGGCTGTTTGATGCGCCGGACAATCTCCTCCGCTTTCGCGGTGGGATAGGGCGAAGACGGGCTGGCCGCCTGAGAGGTAGCGGCCAGCCCCGCCCCCATCACGCCCCCCATTACAGCAGCGGCTCCCCCAAGCCACTGACGGCGCGTCGATGAAGGCGAAACGGTATAGGTCATGATG